>NZ_JANKZG010000003.1 GCF_027568475.1 Acinetobacter sp. HY1485
ACCACCAAACTATTGCCGTTCAGACTCACCAAACGTAAATTGCTCTCATAGCTTGGCATGTAAAACGGACGATACTGCCCCATACGTCTGACCAACCACTGCTTAAACTCAAACAGCTCTTGTTGGTCCTTTAAGATATTGCGAAAAGGCTTGGCTAAACGTGGGGTTTTCCATGTTGTACGCTGTACGGCAAGTCCTAGCCCAAAGTCGATGATGTCTTGTTGCTGTGAAAATGTGGTTTCTAAGGTATCGCCATTGAGTAGCAACTTTTTAAAACATAGATCTTCACCGTTAAACGTTACACTTGGTACTTCTTCAGCAATATTGGGTAAGTCATCAATGACAAAGGTGGCTGATGCAACACAATGAATCCCTGAGATATTGCGACTCACATCACCTGAAATCCAACCCACTTTAATCGGGTAGAGTCGGCATTCATCAAAGTTAGTACTGACCGCACTGTGCAGCGTTAAGCTGTTGCTATTGATCGAATCAATTTCTAATACTTGCCATTTCTCAGGACTTTGCCAAAGCAATGCAAGTTTGGAAAAGGTATAGCGTGAGGTAGTACAGTTAAGAGCTAATGCACCTTTATTAACATTACCTAGCGTCTGCCCTTCAAACCAAATGGGTACCGCCCATTGATTCCGCATTGCCCCATAGAACAAATTGAAGAACGCAGGGATTTGAGCCACACCCATGGCATAACTGTATTTAAGTGTTTGTCGTGGAAGCTGACGTAATGCAATACGCTCCTCGGTACTATCCACCGCTTCAAAAATATCAGTGACGTACTGCCAATTCTCTACCGCTTCAATCAGTGGACGATAAGGGCAAATAGCAAGTTTGCCTAAACTTGTTGTGATAATCATAAAAACTCCAGATGTAAAAAAACTACCCTTGGGTAGCTTGTCTTACTGCGGTTGAGTTCTCACTCATCCAATTGATAAGAACTCTTGTGCCTTTCGGTGATGCCATTGCATGTTTGAGCATTTCATCAGCATCAAAGAAGTTATAGTTTGAAAGGTTTGTATCACCCGATTGAATCTTATTTTCCACCTGTGCTTGCTGAATTTGTGATGCAATTTGGTTTTGTTGACCAACTGCATCAAGCCCACCCTTACGTAAAGCTTCCGTTTGCCCTACACCACCTAATCGCGCAACATCTTCTTGGCTAAATACAACCTCACCCTTATGGACTACACCCGCAACATCATATTTACCGCCCGAACCTGTATAGCCACCATCACTAAAACCATTTGCACCAACCGATGCAACTTGACTAACTAATGATGCTGTTAGCCCTGCAACTTGTGCATATGCTGCTAAGTTGAGTGGATATGGTGTATCTGCCATTGCATTCGCTAATGCTTCAGGGATTTTTAACCCAATAGATGCAATAGCAAACGCCTTTTGCACCGTAAATGCTGCTTTATACGCTTTACTTTGTTTACCAAATGCATCCTCCATCATGGTTGTCATAGAGCCAAAAATTTGCTCTCCATAACCCAATTCAGTTTGAAGTTGCAACTGCTTTGATGCTTTCTGAATGTTCTCTTCTCGCTGTGCTGCATCTGCCCGAGCTTGAGCACGTTCATCCTCACCCTTCTTAACAATCTCTGTGAGTTGGTCTTGATACTCCTGCTCTGTTAGTAGACCACCTAGTTTCTTCTGCTCTAGATCATCTGTAGAGACTTTCTGATTGTGATCACTAGAATTAATCTCAGTATCTCGCAGGTCATTACTGCCCTTATAAAGATCTCTGATCGTTTTGCTATTTTCACCAAACTTATCTTCTGGTGCTTGTACGGCGCTACGATACATTTCTTTATACGAGTCTCGTTGCTCCTTGGTCATCTTTTCAAGCGATTTGGCTTGGGTAATTTCTTGATACGCAACACGTGCATCAAGTTCCTTTTTACTAATCCCTGTTGTTGCTTTAAGCTGATCTCGCTCAAGATCATAACGAGCAACTACTAAAGCCGTTTCTTTTAAAATTCCCTCTTGAGCAGACAGCAAGCGTTCACGTTGTGCAAATTCATTTTCTTGCACTTCATGTTGATACTTAGTATCAATTGCTGATAAATATGCAGCCTGTTGTTCAGGGTTCACCGCATTCTTTTTAGCTGTGCGCAATGCTTCTGCACGTTCAGCTTCGTAACGTTTACGCATGACCTCAGTTACATTTGCATATCCTTCTTGCGCTGACAACACCATTGCATCATTTTCACGTTTAACGGCGTCAATTTGCTCTTGCTCATCGCGCTTAAGTAACTCTGATGCTTGTTTTTTTTGATTGTCATCTAACAGACTATTTTGTGCAGCCAAAACCTGTTGCTGTGCAAAAGAGTTTTTAATTTGCGTAATTTTATCTGTTTCAAACTCAGAATATTGCTGAAAAACAGCCTTATTATCAGCAAGCAGCTTGGCTTTTTGCTCATCATATTGCTGATTTTCCAAATCAAGAAACTTTTTAAGTTGAACAGGATCACTCGCAAAATTCTCTTTAAGCTCCTTAACTTTGTCTTTATGTTCAAGCAAAAGTTTTTCTGCTGGTTCTCCATAGGCTTTGGCTTGAGCATTTGCATAATCTTTTAATGACTTTTGTGCCTCTATTGCTCCATTTTGAAGTTTAAGCATATCTTCAGTAGTTGGCATCGTCATTGATGGATCTACTTTTGAGCTACCATTCGCCGCTGCTGAAAACTTTAAAACACCATTTGGGTAAGCATTTATTTCATCTCGCTTTTGCGGAGAAACCCACCACTCACCTTTTTTCTTACCCTTACCTTTACGATATTCCATGCCACCTGATGCAGTAACATCTTTGGAAACCCTGCCGGCTTTGATTGCATCAACACCGCCTTGACCGCCATTATATGCAGCCAATGCCATTGGTAAATTTCCTTTATTTTTTTCCAAAAGACCTTTAATAATTTCAATAGCAGCTTGAGTGGCTTTTTGCTGATTATGAACATTTTCATATGGTGTTAAATAAGGCTTTCCTGTCTTACTTGTAATTTGATATGCACCACGAACTCCAGATGGGCTTTGTATATTTGGATCCCCGCCTGACTCTTGTGCAACCAATCCAGTTAATAATCCTGCGGGCAAGCCTGCACGTTTAGCAGCTTCCTCAATATTATTCTCTAAAGCATACTTTTTAGCCCCCTTGAGTCTACTCATATCACTAGGTGACAAAGTGTAATTTTGAGAATCAAATAACTTTTGTTGACTCTCTTGCATTGGCTTTGGTAATGGCTTGGTGTAATCAATAGGTGAGCCATCTACTGATGAATTATCGTAAGCATCTGCAATAGACTCTGCTTTCTCGCGAGGCATACCTGATGCTACTTGTTGCTGAATAAAACTCTGTTTAGCAACTGCTTTTTGAGCATTTTTGATGTATTCCATTTGCTTATTGTTTAAGTTTACATAAGCCTCGCCTGTTTTATTGATTGCTTGAGCATGCTCCTTTTGTCTTTTGGTTTGCTCCTGTGCAAGCTGAATAGCTAATTTAGAAACCTCATTTTGTCTGCCAATTTCCTTACGAGTATCTGCAACAGCACTACTTAATTTAACTAATTTTTCAATTTCCGAACTACTTACAACATTTTTCTTTTCAAGTTTTGCAAATGCCTCCGCAGCCTTGTCGCCACCTGCTTGTAAATCTTTTAAGTAAGCTAAAATTGCCTCACCACTTTTTGCACTAAAATTCAGCCTACCCATTCTCGCAATATCATCAAATGCGTCTTGCATTTTCTCTGTTTGCTTTTTAATCTCATCACTAGCATTGATACTTTTCAGCTTTAATTGTTCGGCATTTAAATCCGAGTATTTTTCTTTTAATTGGGCTACGGACATGCTTTGCTCATCTAACGAATCGCTTGCAGAGTCACTGCTTTTGCTCATATACATGAAAGCACCTGCTGCAACTACCGCTTGAGCAGTCAGTGCCAAAACTCCCATTGGACCACCCAAGAATGCCATTGCGCCACGCAACATTGCCATAGATGCAGAGGTTCTTGCAGCAGTATTTGCCATTCCGGCAAGCGTTGCTCTATATATTCCTGCTCTAATTGCAGTCATTGTAAATGCTTGAGCAGATGCTAAAACCTGAAAAGTTAATCGAGTTGCAAAAACTGAACCAACCACCATTGCAGCCGTTTTTAGCTCATCAAAGTGCTGTTCTGCTGCATTAAATGCAGGTAACACCGCCTCCATAATATTGTTTTTTGTGCCCTCCAAGCGTAAATCAAACATTTGTAAACTTTCTTTTGCCTTTGCAAGCTCTTCAACCATGTTGTCAGATTTAATTGCACCAAATTTTTTAGCCGCATCACCCCACTTTTTAAAACCCTCACCACCGTTTTGTAGCAACGGAATTAACATAGATGAATCACTAATAATTCCTTCCATTTGAAACTTAACTTGACTGGCACTCGCCCCTGATTTCTCTAAAGAATCATAAAAAAGCTGTAATGCTTCAGGTCCTGATAATTTCTTAAATTGATCAATCGTTACCCCAACTTTAGGACCAACAGCAGTAAAGAAATCAACCAATGGACCGCCACCTGTATCAACAAAATTACCAATACGGTCTTGCATGTCTTTCATCTGATCTGCAAATTTCTCTGCACTAATGCCTGCCGTTTTTGCACCTTCTGCAAAATATTGAAATTGAGAAACCGAAGCATTAGATAGTTGAGCAAACTTTTTAATCTCATTACCCACATCAATATACCCATCAATAAAATTGGTAACACTTGCAATTGATACACCTGCCGCTGCTGCACCCAATGCTTTAGCTGCGATAGATGCCGCATCAAAACTTCTTGCAATATTTTGAGATGCAGAACGTGCCTGACGCTCTGCCTGACTAAGTGGTTTTGAGAAACTTGAAATTTTGATAGCTAAATCTAATGTAAGACGACCTAGTGATTGTGTTGCCATGTTGATTTCCTATAGACATAAAAAAACCACCGAACAGGTGGTATACATTTGTATTGAGCGTTAGATGATTTAGAAAAATTATAATTAAGATGGTCTTAGTTACATTTTATAGATATACATACAAATAATAACGGTAAGTAGAATTGCTATAAATCACCATGCTTTCATCTTATTTACCTCTTTTAGACACCAATTAATTAGTTTGAAGATATTTTCTTAACTTTTTAAAGTTAAAACAAAGTAGGCAAGCGCCATTAAAAATGGACTACACGCAATAAGCAAAAGTGCGATACCAATACAGAGTTTCAACCAAAAGGATAATAAAAACTTCATATACTCATTCTCATTTTAAAATACAGCCAATCGCTGTAATTATTGCTGAAATACCAAATAGGCTTACGGCGATAATTACCGCGTTAGCTAATCGCAAACCAACTTTATTTACACCTTCCTCACTCATTTTTCCACCTACCTTTAATTGGCTTTTGGGGTTATAATTGGTCATTAATTCCTATTTCTTCCTGTTTAAGTTGTAGTGAATAAAAAAGCCAAGAATTTGCGGTTCTTGGCTTTTTGCTTTTGTGAAAATAAAAAACCGCCATTACGGCGGTTCTTAAAAGTTAAAAATTTATTTCATGCGCTTAGCTACTGCCTCAATAACACCAGGCAGCGCTTTGGTTGGGATTTGATTAGAATCACCAATTACTTTTTGGATATTATCTTTATTTACAACTACCATATCGTTGCCAATAAACTTAACCTCTGGCTGAGATGTTCTTGCATTAAACGTTAAAAACATACGTTTACCCGCCATACGGTCATTTACCACAGCTCTTGTCATTAACTCGTCATCAAAATCTAATGGTTTTGGCATTCTGCCATTTAAGCGGTTTACCTCGCTCATTAAACTAAAAATATAGCTCATTACTTGGTCTGTGGTGGTTTGCTCTAATTCACTAAAAATGGTTTTATCATCTTGAACAAGTTTAGGCTGACGCAGTTGCATGGTCTCTAAATACTGCTTTGCATCTTCAAAGTGTACAGCGTGTAACTCCGAATAACGTGGAATTTTAAAGTGTCGATTATGACGAGACCACATTTCTGCATAAACTTTTCGTTCACCTTTAGATCTTCTATCTACCACTTCATGCAGTGCAGCTTGTTGCTCGGATGAAATCTTATTACATGAATTAACCTGAGATTTTAAAATCTCTCTATCCAAAACATCCAAAACCCATTTTCTAAATTGCTTAGCTACATTTGTACGAGCAAAAAATGTAATTAGATGACAGCCACGCGAGTTGAAAATACGAGTATCTTTTTCTGAGCTACCGTTGCCAAAGCCCTTGACCCCCATTTTGACGGTCAAGGTCATTTCCGATGTAAATTCATCTGAGTTCCGTTCATAAATTTTAGAAACAGCATCAGAACGTGCATAGCCTAATGCTCTTGCTAACTCACTTGCCGTTAACCAAATTTGGTTGTTGCGTTCAATGGGTGAAAAATTCACATCATTAAAAGATAGTGTTAAACTATTCATATCAATACTTCCAAAGTATGTTGATGACGAGCCCCGCTATCCGCCAAGATTGTACGGGGCTTTTTAATAAACCGTATTTATGGTTTATTATTGGATCACAATAAACCTTTGAGGTTTACAAGTCAACATGCTAATATAATTTTAAATTTATATTAAAGTCGTTTAATACATGAGCAGAGAAGATTCACAATTAAAAATTCGCTTATCTCCTGAATTAAAATCTTTTATTGAGGAGCAAGCAAAAAAGAACCACCGCACTTTAAATGGAGAAATTACAGCCCGCTTAGAAGAAACTAGAACTACTGAAGATGAAGTTAAAGTAAGAATTATCAATCTCCCAGATAATTACAAAAGCAAAAGACTTGTATATGGAAAATTAGCTAATACTTTTAAAATTGATTATTCACAAGATTTAAGCGAAATTAAAAAAGATTTGGAACTTGCTCTTACTGCATTAGAGAGATCATCCTTAAAGCATCGCCTCGCTTGTATCAATAAAAATGTTAGAGTATATGAAGGTGGCTCCCATCTAGATATTATTGATGATGGCAAAGGATCATTAAACTGGCTAATTATTGAAGATCATTGGGTTGATAAAAAAGCACCCTAAGGTGCTTTTCAAAGTTTATCTAAATCCAAATCATTACCTTCATTATAAATAACGAGCAACATTTTATCTATCAACAACATTGTTACATTGGATTTTTCTCGCGAAATCCATCTTTTCTCCCACAAATAGTGACCTTCATCATTTATTACCTCTGCCCCATATTTAATCCTAAAAGCATCTGTCAGAGACTTGTAAGCCCCTAGGGCATACTGTCCATCAAGCAATGTTAGTGTTACTTGGTTTAAACCGTTATCCTTAAAATAAAAAGTAGCTTTATAGTAATTTATTCCTATTTTGTAACTTTTCAATTCCAATAGACTTTTAGCGCCACTCCCAAGTGTTTGAATAGCAATAGGCGAAATTCTATCAGCATCAGAAAATAGT
This sequence comes from Acinetobacter sp. HY1485, assembly GCF_027568475.1. Lineage (GTDB taxonomy): Bacteria > Pseudomonadota > Gammaproteobacteria > Pseudomonadales > Moraxellaceae > Acinetobacter. The sequence goes on from NZ_JANKZG010000003.1 coordinate 7,488, forward strand.
TTTTGAACCTGATTAACTGTCATTCCTGTTGTTGTTGATTGCCATAAGGTTTTAGAGTATGCATGAACTGTAAAACTCAGTAAAAAAGTTGAAATAATTAAAAACTTTTTCATATTTATTCTCGATTAAATATAATTTTTATCAATTAAAAGTTATAACGCATACCAAACTTATAAGTTAGTCCATCAAAATTACCTATGTTATCGTTATAGTGGTTAATACCCCCATGAGATGAACAAGTACCACTTCCCACACTATTACTTGATGAGCCATCATTACAGGTTGATGATGGCGAAACATCCCAAGCCCACTTGTAACCAATACCTGTAAATAGAGCAAAACGTGGTGTAAAGTTATAGCCTGCTTCTAAGCCCACAGGTACCGTTATAAAGGTTGAATTATCAAATCCATCAACTTTTGCAAAGCCAATACCCAAGCCGTAGGTTCCTGTCAAATACAAGCCATTTAAATTAACTAAATTGTATTGACCACCAAAAGACGCTTCATAATAGTCTGCCGAATAATCATCATTTTTTTGAAATTCAAATTTTGACCATATACCATTTTTTGTTGGAACAGCAGATATTCCAATTGCACCACCCTTAATGTCGGCATCAATATTATTCTCAAATTTTCCCTTTTGAGCGGTATATTCAAGCGAAAGAGATTTATTAAACTCAGCTTCACTCATTTGTTTTGGGGCAAGTTGTTGGTCTGTGTTTGGCTGTATATATACTTGATCATCTACACTAGAGCTACTCAAATCATCAGGACTGCTATGATTTACCGCTAATGGTTTCCAATTTTCTGCAGAAGCATTTAAAAACAGCGCACTAGCAACTAAACCAACATAAATCTTCTTCATGTGTACATATTTTTTCCATTAGATAACATAATTTAACAAAAAATGAGCTCTAAATGAAGAATTATTGCTCAAAACATTAAATCCAAGCCACCCTAAGATGGCTATTCAATTTCCGAGTGCTTCATCAAATACGCCGTTAATTCATCAACATCATCGTTTGCAGCTTGAGGCTGTTGCTCATGAGACATCAGCTCAATTAATTTTACATTTTTAACGCCTTTAGCTGCCAAATATGAATGATGAATACGCGCTACTTCTTGCTCGATGCGCCGTCCGATGTTAAGGCTGCCGTATTTTCTGACGTATGCTGCCCATGTTCTGACTTCTGTGAATGGCATGCGTTTGACTTTCGCGATCGTTTGCGACGTTGCGATCGCGATTTCGCAGAGGAGTTCGTCGTCTGGGTCGAGCTCGATGTCTTTCCCAACGCATTGATCTCAACAATCTTACCCCATACCGCATTAGTCAGCTCTTCGCTAAAATGCTCACGAATCTGCTCTTCTGTAAATTGTGGCTTATTATTTTCATCAAGCATTGATGAGGCAAGAATTCCTGCAAGTGCTTCACGTTTTTCACCAAATGCGCGTAGATGCGCAACTGCTGTGCCATAACTAAACGGTTTAAGCGTTGTTTCAAAAATCTGCTCTTCACCATCCACAGAAACTTTAATCTCAACTTTTTTAGGCTCACCAATTAGCTTGCCTGCCTTGATGCTTTCTACTGTTAATTTTTTCATGCGATACCCCTAAAAAAATAGCCCCTAAATTGGGGCTGTTTGTCTGTGTTGTGATTAAGTCGTTGCAGGAATACAAACCAATGCAGTTTTACGTTGCAATGTGACTGTGCAATTTACAAGTGTATCGGCTTCAAATTTCCATGCAGGACTTGAAAGCGTTCCTACACATTTCCAAAATGTACGATTAGTTGGTAACTTAATTTCACCATTTTCAACTTTTGGAATATCGGTATCATTCCCTGGTTCTGCCATAATAAGAGTTACTTCAGTTTTCTTTTGAGCCCAATCGATAACTTTTAAGTGACTTTCGTTAGCTTTATTAAAATCAAAACCCATTGAGCCATCACCAGGATCAGTAAGACCGGGCAAATAAGACTTTGTATCAGATTCATCAAGACAGGTAATTTCCATTTTTCCTGTTGAATCAGAACCAAAATCTATCGTTTTTAAACATTGTAGACGCTCAACTACTGCACCTACTACCGCATAAACACGAGAGCCTTGAACGCGAATTTGTGACATTATTTTCTCCCATTGAGACATAAAAAAACCGCCCATTACGGCGGTCATAAAAGATTTAAAAATTAGTTAGGTAAAATCCACAGCGCATCAAACCCGATATGAAAAATACCTGTTGTTGGATCTTTGGATACATCACGAATGGACGTGACATTACATTCAAGCTCAATTGCATAACGTACAGCTTGAGCTATCTCAATCAATCGCTCATCATCCGTATCGTATACATCAAATTGAATGACGGCCTGATCACCACTTGGACGATCATCAAGATTATTAAATGCTGTACCTGCAATATTCTGCCAAGTGACGTATGGTAGTTGCGGTTCATCGGGCGCAACACCAAAACTCCACGCGCGTACAATATCATCCGACTTTAAAAGTTTTGTCACTCGATCACACTGAGCAAGCAAACTAAAAATAGGTGCAATCATGTTGTATTACTCAGCACTTTAGAAACTTCACTGCTAAATTCTTCGCAGAACTTATTACCAATCGCCTGAATACTGTTATAAAACGCAGGGCGTAGAAACGGTGTTGCAGGCTCATATTTAGTACCAAGCTCTACAAAGCGCCAATGTCGTGTATCACCACCACTTAAACCCGAAATATCTTTTGAGTGTTGGTTACTGCTTGCACCGCCACGCACACCCAAACGCATCACAACATCTGCACCTCGAGGTCGCCCTGACTGCACCACAATATTTTTATAAATCATTGCTGCAGTCTCAGGATCATCAATCAACTTGGCATTTTCACGCGCCTTGTTACGTGCAATATTCATTGCTTTACGTGCTGCTTTACGTGTAATCCGCTTTGCAAGCTTATCATCACCTAACGCACGTAGTTTTCGGCTTGCTTGCTCTAAACCACTGATATGTACTTGAACGCTCACTTAAACCCACTCCTTTTTCCCTGTGGCCAGATTTAAAGTTAAGTATTCACGGCGACTATCAAGATCATGCATCGGGTTACCATCGATCACATAATATTGACCTTCAAACAGCACACGCATAGTTGAATTAATCTTTGCTGCAGTCTTGCTATAACGGATCTTCGCACGTGCTTGGATTGTGCTAGATAATGCACGTGCTTGAAGCTGATCCTTGGTTGAAAGATCAGAAACATTCGCCCAAAGCGTTACAAGTGCTACCCACTGCTTTTGAACTTTACCTGTTTTAGGGTCTTGGCCAAGCGTGGTTTCTTGCTCAATGGTGATGCGGTGTTTTAATTGACTCGATTGCATCATTATTCCACCGTTGGACTACGATACTTATAAAGCAGCATACGCACAGGCTGAGGTAAATAATTACCATCGCTCTGCATATCCTTTTCTAAGTTTCGGTTTTGATCAAAGTACCCACACAATAAAAATACTGCAGTCTTAAATTGTTTAGGATAACCACCTGTAAAAGTATCGGTCACATAGTCCAACACTAATTGCTCTGCCGCTTCACGGTAGGCATCAAGCTCAACATCACTATCATCTGTGTCGTAACGCAAGTGAGCTTTAACTTCATCCAATGTCGTAATACTCATACCCACTCCTTCGCACACAGCTTAAAGTTCTGATGATTAAACTCACCACTGCAGTCTTTTTCACAATGCCAAAGTGAGCCTTTATTTGTTACAAACTCACCTTTTTGATAGTGATTTTCAGCTTTAAATACACCTTTATAAGCTTCTGAAAACGACTTTTTAGCATCACTATCCGTTGGCTGTTTGGTTGCAGATGCAAAAGGATCATCTTTAGCATCACGCTTGGCCAGTGCTGCCAATGAGTAATTTTGTTGTTGAATAAGTGGTGACTCCCCACCTTTAACTGGTAAATACCCTAATTTTTGCCGAACCTCGTTTGGTGCATACACTCCCATACGAATACCCTTTTCAAAGCAATCCATTTGACTAACTGAATCCATCCGAATTAGTACATCAAGATCAAGAAATGCCTGAACGCCATAAGATTTAAGATCCAACCCTTCATCTAGTAAGTTCTCACGCGCCTCGATGTAAGCTTGCAAACAGTCCGAGTAGTAAATTTCGTTCAGATCACCAATCTTGATACCCGATTGCACATCACCAATGGCAACCTTAAACGGTGGCACATGAAAAGCTGTACACACAATCCGCGCTGACATACCGAGCTGTTCAATGAGCTGACTATCTGCTGCAGAAATACCAATTGGCGTGTACTTCAGATCATCACCCATCACAGCAATTTGACCAAAATTGTTGCCCGAATATTTCTGATTCCAACGGTTTTGTACTTCTTGTGCCTTGTCTTTATCAATTGGTCCTGGTGCAGCTAAGATCCCACCTGGTCGTGAGCTATTCTTAAAAAAGTTTTGTGCATTTTCTAAAATAGATAAACCTTGAGCCGATGCAGCCGCACAAGCAACAATTGGCGTTAAACCCACCAATGGGTGATAAAAACAATTAATACGGTCATGGATGATTTCAGAAGCCGGCACAATCTCACTTTTTGATTGACTTAAATTGTCGGTACTCAGCTGATAGAACACATTGCCATGCTCATCAACCAATGGTTTAACCAAATCAGGGTTGAGTACCACCAACCGAATAATCCAACCAAATGCATCACGTTGTTTATAGACGTATGTGTTTCCACGCAACAATAAACTTGTGGTCCATTGCTCCTGCAGTTGTTGCCAATTCTGATAATTATTAGGTCTTTCTAACACACGTTGTAATTTTTTAGGTCGATCTGCCTCAACCAAAACACCTTGCTGCCATTTTTTTAATAACACTGGCATCTTTGCAATATCTTTTGCAATTAAGCTCACACAAGAGAATACAGCGTAAAAACTTGCGTTATCTTTTAGCGTTAATTCTTTATTTTCTTGCCATGCACCTGTATGTGGCTCATGAATTAAAGGACCCCAACCACCATTACTGCCACTTTGGACAGTTTGATAGCCCTTTGTGCGCCCAAATAGTCTGCCCAAGAAGCTCATATTAATACCTACTCAGCACTTGGCTGTGTTTCGTTATCTTTTTTACGTGTTGGCTTATGTGGTTTGGCCACACCTGTTTTAATCAAAATATTGGCTTCAAATGGCGTTACTGTTTTAACATCACCAATATTTGCGTTATGCATCTGCTTTAGATACTTAATTTCCATGCCTGCTCCTATAGCTAAACAATTGTGTTGCTTAGATATAGAAACAGCCCAATTAAGGGCTGTTATTTGGATTAAGCTGAGTAGTCAATCCAACCTGCAGCTTTACGCACAGGCTTCCAACGGATATAACGCTCTGCACGAATGGCAGATAAGTTGTTTTGAAACAAGTTAATTGCCTCAGTGCCATTAGTAATGGTCGCTTCGTTTGAAATTGCAAAGTCCACACCACCATCATCTGCAAGCAAGATTTCTGTTGGCTTGATTAATACAATTTTTTCACCTGCTGTTTGCGAAGTGACAACCGGCAAACCAAGCAATGTTTTAGACCCCGAACCAAAGCTCATACCAGGAAAATAAGTATTACCCAACGCATCACGCAATAAACTCATTTGTGCAGCACGAGTCTCACTCATCACCCAATAAGAACCATCTAAGCTCTGGTTGCCATCAATAAAACCATTGATGCAAGTTAAAAGATCAGTTTGGTATGCTTCTGCAGTAGTACCTGTGGACTTAATACCTGCGATACCATTTAAAATAGATGCAGGACTATCTTCAGATTCTACTTTCGATGGATCCAAGAATTGCCCGTCAATAAATTGACTAATTGTTTTGACTAGATCATCACGCACCAAAGCGTCTGCAGATGGACTAGAAAAACGAATCAACTCATCAGATAAGAGTACAATCCCTGCTAACTTCGACTTAGTTAACGTGATATTGCCAAACTTCATATCAGTTGTAGGTTTTTGCTGACCTTCACCTACCCAATTTACAGAAGTACTGCCTGTTTGCGTTGGGATCTTCACATTAAATGGTACGTTTCGGAAACCTGTCATACGCCCAAGAATGGTTGCAGGACGCAATAGCTCAATAAACTCATTGGTTAAGTTTTGCTGATCCACCAATGCTGCAGCAAAATCAGCACCTGTTGTGGTACCAATATTTGCTTTTGCGCGAATCAGGTTTTGTACACTTTCAGGTGCGTTCCATGACTTCAATACTTCAATCGCATTAGTACCACCGCCACCATTCTTTTGATTGGACTTATGTGCAGCAACCGTTGCTTTAACAGCTAAAGCAAAACCAAGACCTTTAGGTAAATTGGATTTTACAACCACAGGTGTATTATTTGGATCTGCTGATTTGGCAGCATTTTCAGGTGTATCACCTTCAACTGGCTTTGCAGATTTAGCCGCTTGTTCAATTTGGGCAATCTGCTTTTCAGTACGTGCAATGTTCTTTTCAATTGCAGCAATATCAGCTTCATGCTGTTCAATTTCTTTTTCAGTTTCTTCATCTGGAGTTTCACCAGATTCAGCAGACTTTTCTAAAGCTTTTTGAATAGCTAAATTCTTTTCCGCTTTTGCCTTAAGTAATTTTTTTAAATATTCATTCATAGTTTTACTCCACCCTTTGTTGGGCTATCTAGTTTTACAACGATGTGTTTTTTCCCTGATGTATCGCCACCAGGTACGGTGTTTTGAGGTTCTTTGCCCAACGTGGCTTTATGTTCCTCATATGCTTTTGTGAGATCTGTTTCGGCTTCCTTATTGCAAGGAATAGTGACCAATGACAGTTCGTACCAATCCCACTGATTAAATTTGATACCACCCGTTTTAAGGCACTCAGCGGTAGCCCAATCACCTAAAAAACCAACAGATAAACCCTTAACTAAGCCGTACTTCAAAGAGTAGTAAGCTTCATCTATTCGGGTTTTAAGTGTGCCTTCTTCCTTGATTTCGGGAATTTGTATCTCCACTTCAATGCCTTTATCTGTCACGGTTGCACTAATCACCTGTCCGATGGGCGATTTCATATCGTGATGAAATAGCAACGGCATAGGTAAATCATATTTAGCACCATTGGGCACCATGACATCTTTAGCACGGTCAGGATTAGGAGTGCTGGCCACACCCTTAAAGGTGCGTTTTTCCTCATTAATCTCTTTAATTTCAAAATTGCCAAACGACTTTTCCACGTCATTTCTCCAATAAAAAAGCCCACTAAAAAGTGAGCTTTCGTTTTATCTATATGTCTAAAAAAAATAGACGTTATATTCTTTTTTAGTAGGTGTAGGATTCGTAGACATAAGTGCAACGGCATTAAATAGTGCAATCAGCGGATCAATTTTACCCACACCACTTTCTTGTTTACTAATCATCATACCATTACCTTTGTATACAGCTTTTGCATTACCAACACACCATGTCATCAACCCTTGCCCTGGGTGAAATAAGGTTTTTTCAGCAGTTTTACGCTCAGTTGTAATGATATAGCCCATAATCTTATAACCTTGTGCCACACCTATCATCTGATCCTCAGGAATACCAACCTCAAGAAGCCCATCAAGTAAGCCACCTAATCCTTGCGGATCTAAACCAATTTTATAGAGCTTACCTGAGTCATAAACTTTCTTGGCAATTTGGGCGAGCTGATCAATATCCTCACCCACGTTATCCACAATGGTTAGACTGCCTTCTTTTTCATAATCAGCATATTTCGGTGCGTTTTCTTTACGCCTTTTAACTGCAATCTTATTTGCCCATGCATGATTCCAACACCACCAAATACGTGGATCTGATTTCATACGACCAACCGCACCAAATCCAAGTAGATCATCTAGCCCACCACCATCAATCCCAAGCGTAATAACTTCTGAAAGTTCAATTAGCAGATCTAGGGTAATTTCAGGTTTAGCCTGTGCCAACCAATACTCTGCACCTGCCCAACGGTTAGCGCGTAGATTTAAACCAATCTCTACATTTAAATGTTTAGCCAAGAAGTCACGTAAACTTTCTTCACCTGCTTCTTTAACTTTATTGAACTCAGATACAAGATATTCAAGATCAACTGATGCACCCAAATTAGGATTGGTAACATAAAAGTTCTCAGGCTTTAAGTGGTCCCCCGCCTCAAGCATCTTTTTGGGAAATTCATAAATGAGTGGCAAGAAACGCGGATCATCAATAATCCCATCACGGACATCACGCGCATAATCTAAAAGTTGCTTGAATACACCACATGGCACCTCGTCAGACATGGTTGATAGGTAAATCACACATCCTTCAGGTCGTGATGCCAAACCACCTTTTGCTTCACGAAACATGGACTCGGCATTTGCACGTTTACCAAAAAGCCAAACCTCATCAATTAAAATAATGGAAGCTTTTTTACCTGCAGCAGCATTACTCTCTGCAGCAATTACTTTTAATGTTGCTCCAGTACCTAAATGAGTGACCGTTTTTGTATGCTCAGACACATTCATCAATGCACTTAATTCTTCATCCGCTTTGATAAAGTCACGAATAGGATTAAATGAGTTATCAGCAACCTCTTTTGTAGGTGCTAGAAGAATCAATTCAGCAGAAATACGATCATTTAAAATTAATGCAGTCATCATAATGCCTGCAGCAATCGTAGATTTTGTATTTTTCTTGGAAATGATTAAGAAAAATTCACGAATTAATCGCCTTTTTGTTTCAGGGTTATACGCACCAAAGATTGCTTGTACAAATTCAAGCACCCATTCACGTGTTACTTCACCCATCTTAGGGCTATCAATTACATCAACAAGAATGAGTTCGTTAAAAATCCTCAACGCAACATCTGCCACATTCGGAAATAATGGCTTACATGGCATTAGGGATTTTTGCTGAACAATACGCTCCTCCCAATCGGGGCAAGCTGTTGTCCAATTGGGTATGGCTGTCATTTTTTAGCTCGGGAGTTGTGAATTGAGCGTACCAAATTTACTTGTACCTTTAGCTTTATCTTTGGCTTCATCAATTCGGGTTTCTTTTTTACCTTTAGATGCGACTTTTCCATGCACATAAGGTAAGCCTGCAATAGCAGCTGCCATTCTGCGAGATGGTGAAGCTGTTTCATCCATCCAAACTGCTTTTAAAAATTCAAGCGGATCTTCTATCGCACCTATTGGAATTTCCAACTTCTCGTCAGGCTCTACAGAGTCTTGCGTTGGTTTAACTTCTTTTTTCTCAGGAGTTAACTTAACCTCATTTTTGGAGTTAACTTTTACCTTTTTAGCGGTTAACTTTTTGGACTGAGTTAACTCGTCAATATAAGCTAAAACATCAGGATTTTTGTTGAGTTTTGAGGCTTGTTGCGAAGCTGTGCTAGGATTATAACCTGCTGAAATCGCAGCGTCTTTTTTACTCTTACCCTCAACAATAGCTTCGGCAAACTTACTCATTTTTGGAGTCAATGCCATAGCGTCACCTTAACTTTTAGACTTAACTTTTCTGAAAAAGAATTTTTTTATAAATGGGATAGGGTGCGGTGTCCGAGGTCGAGTGATTTTTATAAAAAATACTCCCCCCACCCCTATATTTTTGCACCAAGAAAGTTAGCCTAGAATTTATTTAAAAACTTAGATTCTTGTTGGGTTTTAACTTTATGGCAATCAATACAAAGTGACTGCAGATTACTATCATCATCCAAGCCACCTTGTGCAGTGTTAACAATGTGATCACACTCAAGCTCAGGCGTTACTCGACCACACTCACAGCATGTCCAATCATCACGCTCATGTATGCGTTGTTTAGTACGGCGCCATGGACGACCACCACGACCTTTACCCCATTGTTTTTTAACAGGTGGTTCGTATGGTTTAGATACATGAAGGCGTGGCTTTAATGTCGTTAATTTAGCCATTATTTTCCTTTGTATCTTGAGGCACCAACTGCAACAAAGCTTCTACTTCATCTTGTTTTGAGGGAATAACTTCGATAAATGCTTTCCAACAATCGTTCGGTTTAATATCAATCTGAATGCTATTAATACCCTCTAGATATTCACCATTACTTAACAATACTTTGGTGCCTCGCCCAAGAGGCAAACCGTCAGGTGATTTTTTACTAGGAATAATTGAAACTACATAAGGCATGAAAACTTCTCCTTAATCATCATCCAATGATTTACTTGTACGCTTTGGTTCGTCAGCATCAAACTCTTCAAGTAGTGTTTGGATCTGTACGCTTTGTTCGTTGTTCACTTGAACCAATAGACTGTTCTGTTGGATCAGTAGATTGTTCTGCTCCAACAGCTTTAACATTTGCTGTTGTGTCTGTTCGTTCTGCTTTACCAGTAATTCGAGCGATGGCCAACTTGATTCGTTCTGCACTTTCATCATAAATACCTTTTAAATATTGACGGCGTTCTTCACAGCTTTTACATGCCATGCCCTTTATTCACCCCCTTTAAATCAATGACTGTGAAAGCACATTTATTAAATGTTTCTTCATGTTTGTGCTTAAAGAGAAGAGCTTCTTTTAGAGCTTCCTGTTTACTAATATTGTGGTGATATGTTTGCTCAAAGTACTTACTATCAACAAACCAAAAGTGGTAAACGATTAGGAAGTCAGAATAAGTAACCTCCTCAACAGAGGGTTTTGAGAAAAATCGCATAATATTAATCCTATTCAGACTCACACTGGCAACGACCAATACGGCGATAATCTAATTGCGTAGGACCATCAGCAGGTACTAACGAATAACGAAACCAAGATTGTTTACGATTGTTCGCAGTCTTAACTTCTAGACAGTCTTGATCTTTAGGATCTACACCAACAACAGTTACAACAGATACTTTCTCCTGCACATCCATGCGACCATCACGCATAAGCTTCTGAGTTTCATTAAGTACATAGACTTTATCACCCGCTTTATAATTAAAGTCAGGTAAAATAATTTTGTTGCATTTAGGGCAATTATGATCTTTAGGCATAATGATGCTCACCTTGTTTTAGATAATAAAAAAACCGCATAACATTTCTGTATGCGGTTAAAATTGTGGTTCAGATTAAAACTATAAAAAAACTCGTTTCTTTTATTGCAATCCTATATATCTTTTACACTTTCAGGCATAAAACAAACATCGCCATCCTCATGTCTACACTCTAAACATTGGTGACCAACTTTAAAAGAAGCCTTTCCATTTTGACGGCCATGGACCCAAGTATGAAATTTTTTCGGATCTATGTTCTCTCTAGGTGCAGAATAAGAACTTTCATTCCCACAGTTTCCACACACCACCCTATGATGTCGAACGTCTGATTTATCAGTAGCATTTTTTTTAAAAAATACAGTAATACTCATAATAAAAAATCCTTTTATTAAAAGTTTAAAGTATAGCCAAAAAATATATTATCTACATGTACACTTTTTTAAAAAGTATTAAGGAAATGGGGTCTACCAAATAAAAAGCCCAACAAATAAATGTCAGGCTTTGGTTCTCTAAGTAGTCATGCATCAACCCAAACCACTAAGTTAAGATTAATAATTAAAGCATGACCACTATATAAAAATAGTACCTTATTTCCCGTTATTCTGTCAATTAAGCTCTTTTTCTAATTCACGGCGATATTGCTCAATATATTTAATCGCATCCGCTTTTGCTTCTTGTAACATCATACGAATAGCATCGCCGTACTTTTTCCAACTTTTTCGATATGTATCTGCTGACATAACATTTTCTATTCCAGCAAACCATAAACGACCTTCTTCAGTAAATCTGCTATTCATGCGGTCATGCAAGAAATAATAAAGCTCCATATTGGCAATCTTCCGACAGATCTCAGGCAACTTATCTTTATTACGCTTCTTCTCTACATCTGCCACTACAAAAATAGATGCAGTTAAAAATTTAAGTACCTTAGCGTACTGTGCACCATGTTCCTTCCAATCGCCGTACGCTAATAAAAACGCTAGGTCTTTTTGTAAGTCATCATCCATCAATGCGAACACTCCTGCTTTGTCTTCCCAATTTGGTGGCTTCTCCCCTGTTGCTGATGAGCTAACTTCATACTGTGCAATTTTGGCACGCATCTCACGACCAAGCCACTCAAAAGGACTCATACCATCTAAAGCCACAACTGTTCCCATGAATAACAACCTACTCTAATTATTTATAAATACGTTTATGTACAAGCATTGCAGCATCACGACTATGTTCGTTTGTTTTACCAACCCAACCAGTCGCTCGTTTAAATACATCCGCCTTAAGTTTTGTTGCATTGGCCTTTGGGTGAATCATCAAGCAATCAACGGCGTTTTCTTTACACCAAGTTTCCCATATAGATGCATCACGCTTAACAGATCCAACACCTTGAGCCTTTTCACGGCCACCGGTAAACCATGTACGCAACCGTGCATCCTCAATATATAGACGCACGTTAATACCTTGATGTTCAGCAATAAGCTCTTTTACTTGATCCATTGCTTTTGTAATTGTTAAAGAACAAACCTGTTGAAGCTCACCACCAAGACCATGATCAAAAGCAACGGCGAAACCTGTTTTAACACCTGTATCTATACCTATTAATATTTTCATAATTTAATTGCCGCCACACAAAAAACACAGACATCCGTAATAAAACACCCAGTAACCCATGCCCCTGCGGAATCTTTATTAATTGAGTTCATAATAAAAATGGTTATTAGTGTTTGTAGTGTCAATATGATAAAAACAAGAGTAACTCTTATGCATACCACAGTCCCAAAAGGTAAATATTTATCCATTACTTGCCACCATTAATTCTTTTGCATGCAGCGTTACTTGGCACCCAACCACAATACCCACAAACAAGCCCACCTTTTTGCCTGCCACAAAATGGACACATTAGCGAACCTCAATATTTGGAATAATTACACTTGGCTTAAAAACAACTTTATAAAAATTAGGGCTAACCGTTGTGCCATCTATTTGTTCGGAAAAATAGGTAACATTATCGGAAATACCCAAGTAATGTTTTTTGTATTGGTTATTGCCTGTTTTACACGTTACCTCAAGCTGTTTATCTGCCCCATCTTTATGGATAGAGCACTTACCCTCAATACTTAAGATATATTCGCCGTTGATTCCGTTATAAAAAACGGTACGGCGATTAATTTTAAAATTATCTGCATCTTCTGATAGGTTGCTTGATGCAACACGTGCATCACTACTACAACCCGATAAACCAATAATTGATGAAACAGCAAATACAGCTAATAATATTTTTGGTTTCATTGGCTTTTTCCTGTATTTGGATATTTTGGTAAGCATTCCAATATTTCAGAAATAATTTCCGCATCACCACCAAAGTATCCATCTTGGTTAAAATCGAATTCAGAGAAATCTTCATCATCAAGACCCATAAGGAAATCTATTTGACTTTGTGGCAATTTAACAAGCCATTCTGTTGTGCAGTAGCCATTACCACGCATTACGATTAAGTCTAAAATCTCATAGCCTTGTTTTTTTAAAACAGAACGTATTTTCTTACTACTCATAACAATCCCAACTTATTTAAAATCTCATCTAACTGCTCATCATCCACTGGCATTGTTAGCATTAGATCTATCATCACACCATCATCAATTCCCAACTGCTGAGCGATTGCATCTTGTGACCATTTTGCTTGTAACGCATTCAACGCTTGGCATACGGCGCTTTGTTTTTCAGAGCAAATCACTTGCGTTAAATCTCCTAGATAAATCCCCATTACGACACCAACCCATAATTCACATAACCAACTGCCTGCAAGTCCTTAAGGATTGATTGAGCGTAATCAGGTGAACCTAACTTCATACGCAAACGCTGTTCTAGGTCTTTAGTTTGTTCGCCTACCTCTGCATGCTTGCTTGCAAACGGCGTATGGTTAGCAAGCTTGTGAGCAAATGCACTTACTTGTTTTAAAGACAAACGAATACCTGCAGGTTTTGGCTTTTCAGCTGTAACCGTAGTTTGTTGTTCACGGTGATCAATCACAGGTACAACTGGCTTCGCCTTTGCTTTAGGTTTTTCAGTAGGTGATGTTGGTTTAACAGGTGCAGATTGTTTTTTAGATTTTTGGTATTCAATCTGATTGTTTACACGTTCTGCTTTCAAATGAGCTTGAATCAGTTTGTCAGCAAATAAATATTGCATGGTGTAATCAGAGTGATTTTTATCAGCATTGAATTCTTCAAACGCTTCTAACTCACGTTTAAACCAAGACGCATTTTTGATTTTGTTAAAGTCAATTGAACTGTTCACCTCAGAAATCTGCTTTTTAATTTTTTCTAAAACAAGCCAACCCTTTTTATTTTTTTCTTTAATATTTTCTTTTAAAGATATTTCTTTTAATGGGGTGCATGTTGTGTAGGGGGTACCCCCTGCATGTTGTGCTAGGGGTGTGGGTGCATACTGTGCTAGGGGTTGATCATTTTGAGTATTAGATTTAAGAGCTTTACGCTTATCAAAAGTTAAACCATAAAAAGATGTTGAACCAGTACGACCAATCACTTCTAATAAGCCAAATGATTTTAGTTCGTTAATAAACTTACGTGCTGTACGAACATCTTTAATACCAGACAATGACATGATTGTATCTAGTGCCATAGAACGTTTAGCTTTATGAAAGCCTTTGGTGTGACGGTTAATAACAGTTAAGATCACCACTGCTTTATCGCTTAGCTCTGCAAAGTAACCCTCATCAATTAAGAAGTTGGGTAACGGCGTATATGCATACTCATGATCTTGTTTAAGCTGCTGCTGTTCTGACAATTCACCAAATGTTGCAGACGTACGATTATTTACAACGCCGTATGTATTAGTGATTGTTGATTGTGCATTTTGTGATATAATTGCTGTGTTCATTTTTATCCTAACCGTATGAATTTGAATACTAAAAGCCTGATCTTCCACATCAGGCTTTTTCTTTGTGTGCATCAACATAACGCTGACACTCTTTTTTAATGGCTTTTCGCAATCCGTGTAGATCTGCCATCATTTCGTCAATCACCTCCATTGCTTCATTCATTTCACACGGCGTAATTACTCCGTCTGCCAAAATGTTGTGAATCGTTTGATTTAAATTTCCTGTATTTACGTTTACTGGTAGCAACTGCTCTACCACACTTACTTGATGTTCTTTTGTTTCACAGGCTTTATTTGAAACAAGCATGTATCCCAATTTATGTGCCCATACTTTTAAAACCGCAGGGTTTTGTGTGTACATCAAAATCGCTTCAAACTTTTTTAAGCTCGGCAAATGGTTTTCCATATTGCGGTTCGCATAGTTCAAAATTGTTTTGTGCGAATCGCCAGTAAGCTCGGCAATGTCTTTTGGCTCTACACCTACGGTTTGATGAACCATTTTGTATAAAGCTGCTTTAACTTCGCCGCTTAGTTCAATTTCATTGATTGGTTGCATGTGAATCCTTGTTTTTATTCACGTTTATTTATTTAAGAGAAATATAGATAATTGGTTTTAAGCGATTAGATGGGTTTGATTGCGGATATAGTCAAAATCAACATCAGGACATAAGGAATCACATGAAACTTTGCCACCACTATGTTTATCAATTTGGATTGCTAGTGATGCGTTGCATTTTCGATTGCCGTACGCAATTTGCTTCAAGTAACCTGGTGTAGTGCCACAGTTTTTTGCAAACTCATCACGTGCAGTATTTGCAAGATTTGCTAAATAGCTAACTAAGTGATAATTACGCATAAAAAAGATAACCTTTTTTGCTAAATATTATAAGGTTAAATTTATCATTTGATAATAAGGTTTGTAAAGTGATAATTAGCGGATTTATCTCGTTATTGTTATCATTTGATAACTATTTTTAATGTTTAATAGGCTCCCAAATGAACATCAAAGAGGTGCGCCGCAGAAACCTGCGGAAATTAATTACCAAACTTTTACTTGAAAAACAGTTTGAGACACAGGAACTACTAGCGAAGGCTGTTGAAATAGACAAATCTTATTTATCTCAAATGTTAATGGAGCCATCACAGAAAGGAGCTCGAGGCGTAAGTGAAGCTAAGGCTCGCTTAATCGAGAGCAAACTATCTCTACCCTTTGGTTTTTTAGAAAAAACAGATTTAGAGCAGAATCTGGAAACTACCAAGGCAGAAAGCTTTGAGTTAGCTTTGGATGAATATATTGTTGTGCCTGTATTTGATATTAGAGCTTCTTGTGGCACTGGATATATCAATGATTGCGATGAAACATCAGAAAATAGCTTAGTCTTTAGAACAAGTTTTTTCAGAAAAAAAGGGATTTCACTAACTAGAGGTGATACTGCAATTATTTATGCTGACGGCGAAAGCATGATGCCTTCCATAAACCATTGCGATGCAGTATTAATCGATATTCGGGCACAAAGTTTTGATGATATAACAAGCGGAAAAGTTTATGCTTTCTTTGCAAATAACGAACTAAGAATTAAACGTATATTTAAAAATATTAATGGCAGTTTGAGAATTGCATCAGATAACCCAGACAAGACAACATACCCCGATGAAATTATAAATAAAGAAGATTTACATATGCTTGAGATTAAAGGTAGAGCTGTTTGGAAAGGCGGAGATCTTTAAAAATATAATTCTTACAATTTATGCAAAAAAGTCTGATAATTTTCAGACTTTTTTTATCCTTTTTATTTATCAAAATAATAATAATTAGTTATCTTTTTATTAAAATATTTATCATTTGCTATTGATCATTCATTTATCATTTGATAAATTTAATAACAAGAACTCGCACCCAACCGTCTAAAATCAAGTGCGAGCTACTGCCCATCAAATTAGCAGTGAGTTTATTATGGTTTCAAAAGTACAAGTAAGTCAATGCGTTACTTACAACAAGTCAATTCGCAATCAGTTTTTCAAATCCAAACAACGCCGTGAAAAGTTACACCATATCCTAAGCGGTCTTTTAATCTTATTTGTTTTTTCTTACCTATGTTTCTTGTTTCTGGTTAAGTCGGCGGATCAAGTAGATGAGCAAGCCGTACAAGCTCATGCCTATTTAGCACAGATAGAAGCTCAAAAACTACGTGATCATGCGGGAGAATAACCATGAGCCTATTCCCTGTTGCCATTACTCATGAGCAAGGTCGTGAAATCGAAATCGCTCGTCTACACGCAAAACTAGAAACTACGGCACGCCGTTTAGAAAGACTTAGTCTGCAACAAGACGAAGATGCTTACCGCTTGTATGACGATGGCAAGTTCGTTGCCGTTTTAAAAAATCGTGGCTCTATGTCTTTAGATCTAAAAATAGATAAGACTGCAGGCGTTTCTAACGCAACCATTATTTGCTACTTAAATGAAAATTTAGATGAGCTACTGCACTTAGAAGCCAATACATTAAAACGCATTGACAAAATCAGCACACCCTTTGTTGCTGATACTCAAAACAACTTTGCTGATTTAGCACCAAAAACAATAATAACTGACGCTGTACTGGAGGCGTAATCATGGAAATTTTAACAAATGGTGTGATTGCAGCACGCGAAGCGTTCGATGCAATGATGGCAGGCAAGCCTGTTGTTTGTCGTAAAACTGTTGGCTCCCTACTTGGCGACTATTCACCTATTTCAGATTTTGCAGCAGATATTTTTACTAATTCAGAATTTGAATTTGCCATTCAGATTGAGATTGTAACGGTTGCAGGTATTGAGTTTACTAAACCTTTCACGCTTGATGAGCTGAAAGACGGCGATGTTATTTACGTTATTGACACGACTGGTGAAATCTTAAAAGGCCAATTTAACATTTTAAATGCGGATTTGGTTGCATCGGTTAAAAATGGTTTTGCTCAACGCAATGAAGAAAATGCCATTAATCAAATTAAAGCATGGCATAAAACAATTGGTTTAGATTCTGATCTAGACATCAATATAAAAGAATATTCTTTTTTAGTGCCAAAAGAAGAAAAACCCAAGAATAAACCCAAGGCTACAACCAAAAATAGCCAATCTACGACATCAAATGATGTTGCAGAAGAGTCATCACCTACTCCAGTAGAAACAATACCACCTGCTATAAGTGCAGTACCTGTATGGCGAGAATACAAAGACAAAATTACTGCATGCGAAACATATGAAGAAATAAAGGCTCTTGAAGCTGAAATTCTTGATATTGATTGCATTAAACAAGGAACAGATAAACTCACGATTAAAGGTATCAAAAGTTTAATTAGTGCAGCTTATGAAGAAGTTACTTATAAAAAAGATTTGGATACTTTGATTGCAAAGGTACAGCAAGCACATACAACTGACGAAGCAAACAGCGTTGTAGATCAAACAAAACATTGGTCTATAGAGCAACGTGCACCACTCCTAAAAGCAATTAATGCTCGTCTGGTTCATCTACAAAAAATTAAAGAACAGCCACCTAAGCCTGCAAGTGAAGATGATGGCCCTACCCTTGCTATGCGTATAAGTCGTGCTGAAAGTTTAGAAGAACTTGATCAGCTACAGCTAGAAGTTAATGCGTTAGATCCAATCATCCATAGTCGATTTAAAGACCTTATGGATGTACGAAAAGAACAACTTGCAAAAATGCAGGAGGCTTAAATGAATGTTCGCAATTCTCAATCACAATCTATCGTTATTACGGTGCAAGACATTCAGAAAGCATTGGTTAATAAACACGGCGATGCATACCAAGAAATTATTAGTACGGTTGAAAAAGCAATCGTTAGTCAGGCTCTTATTAAAGCTCGTGGCAATCAAGCAGAAGCTAGTCGTAATCTCGGTATAAATCGCAACACATTACGTTCAAAAGTAAAGAAATACGGACTTGTGTAAATTCTTGAACCATTGGCTAGACAGGCTCTGCCGATGGTTTCTAAACGATGAAGATTATTAAGCAATAGGATACATAAAGATGAGTCAACTAACCCCTGAACAATACCAAAAAAACTATGACAACTTGGAACTTGAAGTTGAGCAAATAAAAGATAGTTTTCTTGAAGATATTTCCCTTAGTGATAAACAAGAGGAACTACTCAATCAGTTAATTAACAAATCAATTGAATTAGGAATGTATAACAAAGCACCCTATATCGCATCATTAAAAACAGAAATTGAAAGCGTAAAACACCTTCATGCTATTGATAAAGAATTGCTTTCTGTTTATCGCAATAAGAAGTATTTTGCGTTTGACAGTGAAAACTTCACATTTCATGACACTTATGATGAAGCCCTTAACCTTGCTAATAGTGCCATTGAAGATTATCGCGAACGTTTAGCAGACTATGGGTTCGATGTACCAAGTGACGGTAATTTTAGTGCTGTGAGCTATGGAATTGTACTTGGTAAATCTAATTACAAGCTCATAGCCACTGTGACGGAAGATCATCATAAAGCATTGGAATATACGCAGTATGAGCTAGGTACTGAAATTTATACATTGGATCTAGAAGCTGATGCAGCCAACTTAGTCAATTCATCAAGCATTGAGTTATATCACGCATGGCAAGACAGCAGTGAACCTGAAAATATTGCCTTTAGAGCTGAGGATGTAGAAACACTTGGCGACTGTTATGAGGTTGGCGACCTTGTCGAAATAGATAAATTTAAGAGCGTTGAGCTTGATAAAAGTAAGTTATGGGGCACATGGACCAAAGATAAAAAACAATTTTTTATTGGGTCTAAAGAAGAATGCCAAGCCATACTCGAAGCACAGGATCAAGACAGTGAGTAAACTAATTCAAAAAACTGCTCAGATTGCATTAGAAGAAATTCAAGAAGCAATGGCTGAACTACGCAACTGCCATGAAGAAATTCGCAAAGGGCTTACCGCTAAAGTGTATGCAGATAAAGCACAGGAAAGATTAACAATTGCAATAAAGCATATGCTTGAAGCAGAAAGTTGGGTTGATGCTTTGAAGTCTGAACAGGAGCAACACAATGCTAAACCGTGATCAGATTGCACATGAGTATATGCTTGAAATTATTAAAGCTGACCGCCCTATTTCTATGGATGGGATTGAAAAGATTGCTGAAAACTGCTTTGTTCTAGCAGACGCAATGATTGCCGAAGCCCAAAAGCGTAAAAATACAGAACGCCCTGCGGTTATTGGTGATGATTGGATTAGTGTTGAGGAGCAGTTGCCTGAAGATGGTCAGCAGGTACTCATTTACAGTAAGGAAACACATATAGCATCGGCTGCTTATCGCAAAGCTATGCCTGAAATTGGGTGTGATAAAGACGATTGGAGTGGGTGGTTTTCAGACGAGGTGGATGAGCCTAATGTAACCCACTGGCAACCGCTTCCAAACCTACCTATTCAGAGTGGCAATAATGTCTAAAAAAGTTGTTCAACCACAAAACCTAGATGCCTTTCGCATCTGGGTAATCAAGCTAGGTTATACCGTTAAAGATTTACCTCACGGCGGTTTTAATTTTCGATTTAAAAAATACCAATATGGATTAGTCACCAAATCATTGCATGGTAATGAACTAGCCATGAAATTGGGTGAAGAATTTGAAGAACATTTGCGAGCTTAAAATGGAAAAACAACAAACATTTGGTGAAGAAGATCGCTTACTTAAAACTAGCGACATCACAAAAATTGTAGGTCTAACACGTACCACTATTTACAATATGCTAGTTGCTGAAACATTCCCTGCACCTGATTGGATTAATCCTGACAATGGATATAAATACTGGTGGAAAAGCACTATTTATAAATACTTTAATAAAAAAGAGCCCCTTGCAAGTTAAGGGGCTTTTTATTTAATGAATACTATTTTTTAACTCATCACAATAATCAGACCATCTTTGCATCATAACTCTACGTTTATCTAGATGCTTGGTACGGTTATATGCACGACCATGAAAGTCACGTACAGCATGTGCAAGCTGTTGCTCAATAATATCTACAGGAAACTCTAGCACTTCATCTAACAATGTACGTGCAATAGCCCTAAAGCCATGCCCCACCATGTCATCTTTTGTGTATTCCATACGGCGTAATGCCATATTGATTGTCATTTCAGATATTGGTCTTTGATTTGATGAACGACCAGGAAAAACATATTTCGAATTATTTGAGAATTTATAGGCATCTTGCAATATTTCTAATGCTTGAGTAGATAAAGGCACAATATGTTCTAACCCTGTGCGATTAGCTGTCTTAGGTGGTATATAGCTCCATGTTGCATCATCAAAATCAATGTCAGCCCATTTTGCATTTCTCAACTCACCAATACGCACAAACACCAACGGTGCTAATTTCAATGCATATTTAACAAGTTCAGAATTTGCCTTATATTCATCAATGTTTTTGAGTAGTTGGCCAAAGTCGCTTGGATTAGTTAATGCAGGAAAATGCTTAACCTCTTTTCGCTTAATAGTGCCTGCTAGATCTGCAGCAATATCTCGCTCACATAAACCTCGCTTTACGGCGAACCTAAAAACCTGTGATGCTTTAGACCGTATTCTTAAAGCATTTTCAATACAGCCCTTAGATTCCTCTTTATCAATTACTTTAACCAGGTGCTTTGTTTTTATATCTGCAATGGGTAATTTGCCAATTTCTCTATAGAGCTTCTGAAAAATACGCTCATTACGTACGACAGTACCAGGTGATAATTTTTCTTTACTCTTATAAAGTTCAGCAACAGCTTGGAATGTATTTTCTCTTTTAGCTTTTTCTACTTCTAATATAGTTTCTTTTTGTTCTTGTGGATCTATATCTCTAGCAATTAACGCTCTATATTGCTCACGAATCTCCCTTGCCTTTGCTAAAGAAAGCTCTGGGTATGTACCAATTGAAAGCGTATTACGTTTTTTTGTAATTGGGCGTGTATAGTCAAATCGCCACATAAATGTGCCGTTTTTTCGTACAATCAGATTTAAACCATTACCATCAGACAAGCGAATATCTTTATCTAAAGTAGTATTTTGGTTAGTTTTTAGCTCTTTTAGCTTTGCTTTGATTTTACTATCGGAGAGTGGGATTACTTGTTTTGGCATATTTTTGCGTTACACGTATGAGTACAAAAATATATGTAACGCAACCTGTACTCTTAAAATGCGTTACAACTTTAATTAAGTTTATACAACTTTATATCGGTTATTACGCTTGAGTCTATTATTATTCAACACTTTATACAACTTTGAACAAGTTTATACATAGTATTTGGTACCCCCAGCGGGACTCGAACCCACTCCACAGGCTTCGGAAACCTGTACTCTATCCAGTTAAGCTATGGAGGCTTAAATACGGGCACATCATAACAAAAATTAAATAAACATACAGCTATCATTTTCTATTTTCTGTCTAGCTTTTAAACAATCTATTAATGCAACGCAGAATTACATCAAGCTAACTTGGTTTATTGCCCTTTATCGCTCACAATATACCCATTACAAGTAATGTGAGATTTTCATGACTGATGCTTTAACGCTTCACGAATTATCTAAAACCTATAAAAATGGCTTTCAAGCACTTAAAGGGGTTAATTTAACTGTGCCTGAAGGTGAATTTTATGCACTTTTAGGACCAAATGGTGCAGGTAAGTCAACGACTATTGGCATTATTAGTTCGTTAACTCAAAAAACAGCAGGCTCTGTCAAAATATTTGGTCACGATTTATCTACAAATCCCTCAGAAGCAAAACAATACTTAGGCGTCGTTCCTCAAGAATTTAATTTTGGTCACTTTGAAAAAACATTCGATATTTTAGTAACACAAGCAGGTTACTACGGTATCCCTAAACATGTTGCTGAAAAACGTGCCGAATATTATTTAGAAAAACTAGGCTTATGGGAAAAACGTGGCGTACAAGCACGTATGTTATCAGGTGGGATGAAACGCCGTTTAATGATTGCACGTGCCATGATGCACAACCCTAAACTCCTCATTTTGGATGAACCAACCGCAGGCGTAGATATTGAATTACGCCGTTCTATGTGGGATTTTTTGACCGAAATGAATGAACAAGGCACTTCTATTATTTTAACCACCCATTATTTAGAAGAAGCAGAAATGCTGTGCCGTCGTATTGCAATTATTGATCATGGTGTAATTAAAGAAGATACCACCATGAAAGCATTTCTAAACCAACTTAATGAAGAATCCTTTATCTTTGATTTAGCATCGCCAATTGAGCCAATTACGTTAGAACTCATTGGCATTCAATTTAACTTAATAGATCCTATAACACTTGAAGTTAAAATGGATAAATCACATGACTTAAATGAGTTGTTTCAACTTTTTGAGGCACTAGGCGTTAAAGTAAACAGTATGCGTAATAAGTCAAACCGTTTGGAAGAACTGTTTGTTAAAATGGTAGAAAAAAACTTACAGGGAGAAAGTGCATGAATATGACACAATTACAAACTGCACTTTGGACATTAGTTGTTAAAGAAATACGGCGTTTTATGCGTATTTGGCCGCAAACGCTTTTACCTCCTGCTATTACGATGAGTCTTTACTTTGTCATTTTTGGAAACTTGGTGGGTTCGCGTATTGGCGATATGGGTGGTTTTACCTATATGCAGTTTATTGTACCTGGTCTTATCATGATGTCTGTGATTACCAACAGCTATTCAAACGTATGCTCAAGTTTTTTTAGTGCCAAATTTCAACATAGTATTGAAGAACTGATTACAAGTCCGATGCCCTTATACCTTATTTTGTGGGGTTATGTCATTGGTGGCGTGGCGCGTGGTGTACTTGTTGGTTTTATTGTGACGTTAGTCAGTTTATTTTTTACAGACCTACATATTCATAGCTTTTTTATCACTATTTACACAGTTGTCATTACAAGTTTACTTTTTTCGATTGCAGGCTTTATTAATGCAGTCTATGCGCGCTCATTTGATGATATTTCCATCGTTCCAACCTTTGTTTTAACTCCACTTACCTACTTAGGTGGTGTATTTTATGCCATTAGTACGTTAAGCCCATTTTGGCAAAAGCTTTCACTCGCAAACCCTATTGTATATATGGTCAATGCTTTTCGTTACGGTATCTTAGGACACAGTGACGTGAATGTTGGGATTTCCTTAACAGCTATTACTTTATTTTGTGGTGCCTTTTATGGCTTTGCTTACTATTTACTATCTCGCGGTTCAGGAATACGTCAATGAGTGTAGAAAAATCATTATTGGGTAAAGACACACAATACCCAACCCATTATCAACCTGAGATTTTGTTTCCAATTGAACGTGCACCTTCGCGTGAAACATATGCTCAAATTGAGCAACAAGGTTGCGATTGGTGGCATGTATTTGAACTTTCTTGGTTAAATATGTCAGGTATTCCTCAGGTTGCCATTGGTCGTTTGTGCTTACCTGCAAATTCACCTTATCTCATCGAATCTAAATCTTTAAAACTTTATTTTAACAGCTTAAACTTTACTCAATTTGAATCTAAAGATGCTTTAAAAACACTGGTTGAAAAAGATTTATCTGAGGCAGCAAAAGCATCTGTAACCCTTACACTCCTAGATGCAAACCATCTTGAAGTTGTGCAACCACAAGGGCAATGTTTGGATAAGTTAGAACCAAAACAGTTATCTTCACATCCCAATGCAAGCTTGCTTCAACTCAGTGATGATCGTTCAATTATAGAGACACAGTATTACTCTAATCTATTAAGAAGCAATTGCCCTGTAACAGGACAGCCTGACTGGGGTACTGTGTTTATTCACTATAAAGGTCAAAAGATTTGTGAAGAAAGTTTATTAGCTTATATTATTTCATTTCGTGAACATAATGGCTTTCATGAGCAGTGCGTAGAACAAATGTATGCCGATCTTTACCATAGCTTTAAACCTGAAAAACTGATGGTATATGCAGCGTACACACGCCGTGGTGGTTTAGACATTAATCCATGTCGTGTATCAGATCCTAGTCTAATTCCTACGCAACCTGTACGTCTAGCACGCCAATAGCGGAGTAAATATGTCACACTTTGGTTTTATTCCTTCTGATGAGTTACTTTATAAAATTCAAACAGCTGTTCGTCAGAAAAACGCGCAAGAGCCACTCTATTTGATGCGCGATGAGATTGCATTAATGGTCAATCAAGAGATTATTGATGCCATTTTAACTAATGGGATTTCTCAATTTCCAAACAGTGAAAAAAAAGAAACTGCAGAAAAGTTGGCAACATTTATAAAATCGAGTGTGGCAAGTTTGCTTAAACAGCTTTTAAGCGAAACACCTAATGCTGAAGTAAAAGCATCCTTAAAATTTTCTCAAAATACCTTGTTTAAAAATGCCGATGGACAATGGCATATGGGACTCATTTTAGAACAACCCCTCGTGACAAGTCTAAAGCACGATTTTGATCTTTTAAAAACAGGGCAAAGAATTAATTTAGAAGTACTCACAGAAAATTATAAGTTTTTTGCCGATGAGGTGATCCGTCATTATATGCATGACTTTAATCAGACACTTAATTTAGGCATGATTAAGCGAAAAGCAGCTGATATGGGATGTACAGCTATCACCAAAGCGGTTCATATGGCAATTGGCAAACTTATTCCACGTTTAACAAAAGATGAATTACAGGCATTAGCGACCTATCACGATACACTATTTTTTTATGAATAACTTAGTGCAGTGTGATAGCATTTCGACTGCTGATCATCACCTGTTTTTACACTGTCATGGCACCAAGTTCACAATATAAATTTTTACGCCAAGCCCCACGCGATGGGTTAAGCACAGCAATGCAACCTTCTCGCTGGCAACGTCTACATATTGACCCATGGCTTTGCTTATTTTTGTTTTTAAATGCGTGCCTTGGGCTTACTGTACTTTATAGCGCATCTGCCCAAGATTTAGGTTTAGTCACTAAACAAGCCATCAGTTTTTGTATTGGCTTTGCTGTGATGGCAACAGTTGCACAAATTCCACCCAAGGTTTTTCAATCATTTTCTCCTTATTTTTACCTATTTGGCGTGATTTGTTTGGTAGGTGTTAAGGTATTTGGTGAAGTACGAATGGGGGCACAAAGATGGTTAAGTATCCCTGGTTTGGGCAGTGTCCAACCCAGTGAATTTATGAAACTTGGTATGCCCATGATGACAGCATGGTTTTTAACACGTTTTGCTATGCCACCCAAACTTAAACATGTTATTGCCACACTCATTCTCATTTTTATTCCTTTCATTCTGATTGCCGAACAACCCGATTTAGGTACATCTTTATTAGTACTTGGTAGTGGCATTTTTGTACTTTTTTTAAGTGGACTTTCTTGGAAATTAATTGCAACTGCTATTGCAGGCGCAGGTGCTGTTATTCCGATTGCTTGGGAGTTTTTATTACATGACTATCAAAAACAACGGGTTCTAACTTTGCTTAATCCCGAAGCTGATGCGCTTGGTACAGGTTGGAATATTATTCAATCTAAAACCGCTATTGGCTCGGGTGGCTTTTCAGGTAAAGGCTTTTTAGAGGGTACCCAATCGCATTTACATTTTTTACCCGAAGGTCATACAGATTTTGTCATTGCTGCCTATTCCGAAGAATTTGGCTTGATTGGCGTTACTATTTTAATTTTGTTGTACTTTGCTATTATCTGCCGAACATTCCAAATTGGCATGGGTAGTTTTCATAACTATGGTCGCTTATTGGCGAGTGCCTATGGATTGTCATTTTTTGTATATGTTTTTGTCAATGCAGGTATGGTGAGTGGTATTTTACCTGTGGTTGGTGTGCCATTGCCATTTATGAGTTATGGCGGTACTGCCATCATTACCCTCATGACAGCATTTGGTATTGTCATGTCCATTCATACGCATCGTTAATTTTAGGTTCACTTCATGTGGTATAAAAAAATTTCAAAAACCATTGCCGTTTGTAGCCTCGCTCTTGTCAGTAGCTCTTTTTGTCTTGCTAACGATTTTGCCTTATCACCTGATTATGCAACATTTAAAGCCAATACTATGCAAACCTATGGGTTAACTGCCGACCAAATTGATCAAGCAATGCTAGGTACTCAAAATCGTCCTAATATTCTTAAAATTATGGAACGACCAGGTGAAAGTAAACCTTGGTATCAATACCAAAGCATGTTTTTAGTTGATGGCACTATCAATAAAGGAGCAAACTTCAAAGCACAATATAGCAATGCTTTACAACGCGCAGAGGCACAATATGGCGTATCTCAAAATGTTATTTTAGGAATTTTAGGTGTAGAGACAGGCTATGGTAGTAATAAAGGCAATATCATAACGCGTGATGCCTTAGCGACTCTTGCTTTTGGTTACCCACGCCGTGCTCAATATTTTCAAAATGAACTTGCAGCCTTAATTGCATGGACATACAAAGAAAATTACCCTATCGCTACGATTACAGGTTCATATGCAGGTGCTGTGGGTTACCCACAATTCATGCCAAGTAATATCACTAAATATGGCGTAGATTATGATGGTAACGGACACATTGACTTACGCAACTCGCCTACTGATGCAATTGGCTCTATCGCAAATTATTTAGCACAACAAGGTTGGGAACGTGATCGTCCTATTGCCTATCCTGCAACTTATACAGGAAACAACCCCGAAGAAATAATTAGTAAAGATTTAACTCAACCTCTACCTTACGGTGTTGTCAAACAATTTGGTATTAGTAGTTTAAATCCTAATATTGATGATTTAGATTTAGTGAATGTTATTCAATTACAGAGCGAAAATGGTCCTATTTATTACGTGACTTTTCCAAATTTTCAAGTCATTACAACTTACAACAAAAGCCGTATGTATGCCACAGCAGTATGGCAACTCGGTACAGCCGTTTTTAACAAATAACTTACAACCAAAACCAACATAAATAGTCAAGATATATTTTTTTAATTAAACGGTTTATGTTGGTCATTTTTATATTTAGTTACATTTAAGTATATTTTTTAACCTAAAAAATGTGCCTTGTAGAGCTTTTTGTAACTATATACTAATCTTTATAGACATGTATTGCTTAGTCTTAATATTATCCTGCCTACGTCAAATAGTTGAGCAAATCAACTAAAAAAGACTTACTTGAATTTTAACAACTTACCACGATGTTAAAGATTCAGTGTCTTTTAGGAGATAAAATACATGCGTCACCCCTTAAAAACGTTGATGTTCTTGAGTTTTGCTGTTACCACGTCTTTTACACATGCAGATATGCTTGAGTCATCATCGCTTAATAATGATTCGGATAGCTCATCAAACCTAGCCGCCCGTGTTGTAAATAAAAACTCAAATTACGATCATATTCCTTCAATCAACAGTCTTTCAATCACTGAGCGTTCAGGTGATAGTATCCGCCGTCAAACACTGGCTGCCAAAGTATCTGCACCACAAGATGAGCCTTCAGTCATTGATAAATTGAACACCGTTGCATCTAATACTGTACGTAAATTTTCGCAAACAGGTGTTGCATCTTGGTACGGTCGCCAATTTCATGGTCGTAAAACAGCAAGTGGTGATACATTTGATATGAATGCACTTACTGCTGCACACCGTAGCTTACCGCTGAACTGTTATGTACGTGTTACGAATAAAGATAACGGCAAAAGTGTTGTTGTTAAGGTCAATGACCGCGGTCCATTCCATGGTAACCGTGTACTAGACTTATCTTATGGTGCAGCTAAACGTTTAGGTGTAACAAACTCAGGTACTGCAAAAGTAAGTATCGAACGTGTGAGTGGACCAAACGCATAACATCCTGCTCTCCTTTTGACTGAATCCAAGCCACATGAAGTGGCTTTTTTTATATTATATTGATAAAGCAATAGAACATCATGAGGCTACAACAAACATTCACTAAGGTATAACGTAAAATTAGTGAAAATAATAAACAAAATAACATACCATAAATATAAGCAGGAACAACTTTACTGTCTTGTACCCAAATAACCTGTACACACATCGCAGTGAACAAGCAAGGTGCCGCATAATTCAGCATACGTACTATATAATTAGGTAATTTCAGCTTAACTTTAGGTTCTAAAAGAATAAATCTATTTAAAAAAACGATAACTGCCATACTTAAAATTAAAATCCATGACATTTATTTTACTTCCTTTGTAAATGCACCTGCTGCCATTCCGATTAAACTTGAAAAAATAAAAGCACTTGGACAAGAAAAATAATTTAAAATACACATACTGCTAGCCGTAATCAGAACTGCTTTAAAATGAGTTTTTGTTTTGATTAAGCTAATAATAATAGGCAAAAAAAGTGCAATAATAAAAAAATCAAAATGGTATTGATTTAAATCATTTACAGTATGAGATAAAAAGATACCCAAGATATTTGAAAAGAACCAAAAAAAATAAAAGCATAAACCTGCACCAAGCAAAAACTGGAACTTTTCTTTTGGATATCTTATGCCTATTGCAAAAAGTTCATCTGTTAATAAAAACCCAAATAAAAGTCTTTTTTGTATAGGCTGATGAATAAGATCATTTCTAAAATGTAATGCATATATTAAATGCTGAAGGGTAATAAAAAATGTACTGATCAAGATAACAAAAACTGACGCATGCGCTTGAATGAGCGTTAAGCTTAAAAGCTGAGCTGCACCTGCAAATATAAGCAATGCCATGGCGCACGTTTTATAAAAAGAGAGTTCCATTTGAGTTGCCATTGATCCTGTTAAAACTCCCCAAGGAACTGTAACAAGTGCAAAAGGTAATATAACAAAACTACCCTTAAAAAATGCTTTCATACCATATCCTCTTCTCCTATTCAAAGTGTCCCAAATACTTCAAATTAAAGATTGAATGATATTGCTCAGATCGGACATCGGACATCGGACATCGGACATCGGACATCGGACATCGGACATCGGACATCGGACATCGGACATCGGACATCGGACATCGGACATCGGACATCGGACATCGGACATCGGACATCGGACAAAAGCTAAATTATTTTAAATAAGAGATATACTGTAATGGTGTTACGCCCACTGCTTTTTTAAAATGACGATTAAAATGACTTTGATCTGAAAATCCACAATTTAGAGCAACGTCACTAATCTTATACCCTTGTTTTAGTTGTTTTCTTGCCTTACTTAAACGAATTTGAATAAGCCAAGCATGTGGAGGTATACCCACAATTTTTTTAAATTGTCTCAAAAAATGCCAAGAACTCAACGAAACTAACTCCGCAAGTTCATTTAAAGAAAAATCATATTCTGGTGTATCTGTCATTAATGATTTAACAAAGTTAATTTTTTGTTCTACTTCTGGCAAATCAATAATCGCTTGTGGTTTACGGCTATAACGAGAAACTAGACAAGCCAATGTAGATAAATACATAGTTTCTTTTAATAAGGTATTCCCATACTGTTCTAATAAGTCAAATAATAAAACAAATTGCTGTGCAAGACCTTGATCATGAATAACAGCATTTGGAAACCACGGAATTTGTTGTTTAATAAAAAAATCTTGTGTGACGTCAGCTATCATTTCTGGTGTTGGATAAATTGCCCGATAACTCCAACCTGAATCCACTGCTGAAGAACCTGTATGCGCTTCATCAGAATTTACCAAAATGATATCGCCTTTAGGTGCAATATGTCGCTGCCCCGAGCGATAAAAAGACTGCGCTCCGTCTTCAATTACACCAATACAATACCCTTCATGTACATGCTTAGAAAATTGCTTTTGATGATATTGTGCCTTAAGTAATTCTAAACCGCCTAACTCTTTAAGATGGCGATAATCTGTAAATTCTTTTTGAGCTTGCATATTTTTTCTCTATCTCTCACCTCACTTTAGCAAACACAGCCATAAAATATAGAACAAAATTGCTTTTTCCTGAACAAAAAAAAGTCCCATTTTCAGGGACTTTTTTTACAGCGATATACTAATTACTTAGCAGCCGCTTGAGCAGCCGCAACTTCGTCAGCGAAGCTCATTTCTGCTTTTTTCTCAATTCCTTCGCCTACTTCAAAGCGAACAAATTCTGCAACAGTTGTACCAGTTGCTTTTAATACTTCAGCAACTTTTTTATCGTTGTCAATTACGTACATTTGACGATCTAAAGCAACTTCGTTCAAGTATTTCTCAACTGAACCAGTTACCATTTTTTCAACGATATTTGCAGGCTTACCAGATTCAATTGCTTTTGCTTCAGCAATTTCTTTCTCTTTTGCTACAAGCTCAGCAGGTACAGCTTCAGCATTTACTGCAACTGGGTTGAACGCAGCAATGTGCATTGCAAGACCTTTACCAGTATCAGCATCACCTGTGTAAGATACAACAACACCAATTTTTAAACCGTGTTTGTAAACTGCAAGGTTGTCACCTTCTACAATTTTTGCACGACGTACTTGGATGTTTTCACCAATTTTTTGAACAAGAGCAATACGCGCTTCTTCAACTGATTGACCATCTTCTAATTTTAATTCAGCAACTTTAGCAACATCTGTTTCACCAGATGCTAAAATTACTTGAGCAACTTTATTAGAGAAGTTCGCAAAGTTTTCGTCTTTAGCAACGAAATCTGTTTGGCAGTTTACTTCTACTAATACTGCTTTATTACCTTCTTGAACGATAGTAATAGCACCATCAGCTGCGATGTTACCTGCTTTTTTAGCAGCTTTTGCTTGACCAGATTTACGAAGGTTATCAATCGCTAACTCGACATCACCATTCGCTTCTGTTAAAGCTTTTTTGCATTCCATCATCGCAAGACCAGTACGGTCACGTAATTCTTTTACCATGCTTGCAGTAATTGCAGTCATGTTATTCTCCTAAAAGGTAGAAAAAAATAAATCTATTAACAAAAACGGCTCAAAGAACCTCTGAGCCGTTTACTTTTTTGACGCTTATTTTGCCACCGTTACGTGTCGCACTTATGACAGTTCAGCGTCAAAACGCATTAAGCTTCAGAAGCTTTAGCTTCTTCGCCTTTCGCTTGAGCATTTGCTTGAGTTTGAGCGTATTCTTTACCAGCAAGAACCGCATCAGCCATAGCTGTCGCGTAAAGTGTTACTGCACGGATCGCATCATCGTTACCAGGAATAACGTAATCTACGTTATCTGGGTTAGAGTTTGTATCAACGATACCGATTACAGGAATACCAAGGTTTTTAGCTTCTTTAATTGCAATCGCTTCGTGATCTACGTCGATTACAAATAATGCGTCAGGTAAACCACCCATGTTTTTAACGCCGCCTAAAGCACGTTCAAGCTTGTCCATTTCACGAGTACGCTCTAATGCTTCACGCTTAGTAAGCTTAGCAAAAGTACCGTCTTGTGATTGAGTTTGAAGATCTTTCAAACGGTTGATAGATTGGCGAAGTGTTTTCCAGTTCGTCAACATACCACCTAACCAACGGTGATCTACGTATGGTTGACCAGCGCGTTGAGCTTGTTCACGGATGATGTTAGAAGCAGCACGTTTTGTACCAACAAATAGAACTTTGTTCTTTTTGCTAGCAAGCTGGTTAGCAAAGTTCAATGCATCATTTAACGCAGGCACAGTGTGCTCAAGGTTAATGATGTGAATTTTGTTACGAGCACCAAAAATGTATTGGTTCATTTTTGGGTTCCAAAAACGTGTTTGGTGACCAAAGTGTGCGCCAGCTTGAAGAAGGTCGCGCATGCTTACGTTGTAATCTGCCATTTTTTTACCTTAAAAATTTGGGTTAAGCCTCCATACGTCCTCATTCTCCACCTTTACAGGCACCCAGAGCAATGTGTCGACATATGTGCGGATTTGATACAGCTTTATCTAAAAAACTTCACGTTTATTCACGAAAAGCATTTGATAAAACGGGTGCGTATTTATACCATAGTCACATACAAATTACCAAAAGTTTTTAGCACTATGAACCACACTTACGAAGCTCCACGCCGTTTGATTAAAACACAAGAAGAGATTGAGAAAATGCGTGTGGCGGGGCGTTTGGCGGCAGAAGTGCTTGATATGATTAAACCTCATATTAAGGCTGGCGTAAGCACCCTAGAATTAGATACGATTTGTCATGATTACATTGTCAATGTACAAGAAGCAATTCCTGCATGTTTGGGCTACGGTGGTGCACCAGGACGTCCTGCATTTCAACATACAATTTGTACATCGGTTAACCATGTGGTTTGTCATGGCATTCCATCTGAAAATAAAATCTTAAAAAATGGCGATATTTTAAATATTGATGTCACTGTAATTAAAGATGGTTACCATGGCGACACCAATATGATGTATGTAATTGGTGGTGAAACTTCTATTTTAGCAGACCGTCTATGCAAAGTTGCTCAAGAAGCGATGTATCGCGGTATTGCAGCTGTAAAGCCAGGTGCATATATTGGTGATGTCGGTGCAGTCATTCAGCAGTATGTAGAATCTGAACGTTTCAGTGTTGTACGTGAATATTGCGGACATGGTATTGGAACAGTATTCCATGACGAACCGCAAGTTTTACACTATGGTAAAAAGAATACAGGCATGCGTTTAGAAGCAGGCATGACATTTACAATTGAACCGATGGTCAATGCAGGCGTATGGCAAACTAAAACGCTTGGTGATAAATGGACAGTTGTCACCAAAGATCATAAATTATCAGCACAATACGAACACACGTTGTTAGTAACTGAAACAGGGGTAGAGATTTTAACCGCTCGCCCCGAAGAAGATTTATCTCGCTTTAAATAAGTAAAAAAAGAGACTGCATAAGCAGTCTCTTTTTTTTATTCAAATGTTTTAAAACGTTGCTCATCTTGCATGAATTCTTTTTCACCTGCAGGCGCTTCAATAGAACCGAAAACAAGCTGTGCACGTAGTTTCCAAGAATGAGGGACATCAAAAACTTGTGCCGTTTCTTCATCAATAATAGGATTATAATGCTGTAAAGATGCACCAATCTTTTCTTCTGATAGTGCTGTCCATACTGCAAATTGGGCAATTGCACTTGAATGCTCAGACCAAACAGGAAAATTATCTGCATAAGCAGTAAATTGCTCTTGTAAATTTTTTACAATATCTTGGTCTTCGTAAAATAAAACCGTACCCTTACCTGCTGCAAAACTTGCAATTTTTTTAGCTGTTCCTTCAAAGGCATTTTCTGGCACTAATTTCTGTAATGTATTTTTTACAATATCCCAAAATTTTTGATGTGATTCATCAAATAAAATTACTGCACGAGATGATTGTGAGTTAAATGCAGATGGGCTCAAGCGAATTGCTTTTTTAATTAATATTTCTATTTCTTGATTACTTTGATTAACTTGAGAACCAATATTATAAATTGTACGACGATTTTCAATTTCTTGAATAAATGACATAAACTGCTCCACAGTTATTATTTTAACTGTTTTAGTCTAGGTGATTTATAGCCAAGAACAAACCTACTCTCTTCAACACTGTGTCCTATTTTTGCAATCATATGTAAAAAGCCAATCTAAAAAAGATTGGCTCTCGCTTTAAAGTTTATTTATCTGATTCAAATAATGCAGCAACAAACGATTTTGCAGAGAATGGTCTTAAATCGTCAATTTTTTCACCCACGCCTATAAAGCGTATAGGTACATGTGTACGACTTGCAATATTAAACAAGACACCACCTTTTGCCGTGCCATCTAATTTGGTAATGGTTATACCTGTTAAACCAACTGCCTGATCAAATTCTTGCACTTGGTTAATTGCATTTTGACCCGTCCCTGCATCAACCACAAGCATAATTTCATGCGGTGCAGTACCATCAATTTTTTGCATTACACGCTTAACTTTTTTAAGCTCTTCCATTAAGTTACTTTTGTTGTGCAAACGCCCTGCCGTGTCAGCAATCAGTACATCAACACCTTTTGCACGCGCACTTTCAAACGCATCAAAAATAACAGAAGCACTGTCAGAGCCATGTCCTTGTGCAACTACTGGAATGTTATTACGCTCACCCCAAATTTGAAGTTGTTCTGTCGCTGCTGCACGGAAAGTATCACCCGCCGCGAGCATGACTTTTTTACCTTCACCTTGTAAACGCTTTGCTAATTTACCAATGGTTGTCGTTTTACCCACACCATTTACACCTACCATCAGAATTACGTATGGTGTTTTATTGGTATCAATATGCAAAGGTTTTACACGCGGTGCAAGCAGTGCCACTAATTCTTCTTGCAATGCTTTATATAAAGCATGCGAATAAATTAAATCACCACGTGCGGTACGCTCTGTTAGATTAGCAATAATTGTTTTTGTTGCTTCTACACCAATATCTGCAACTAATAATTGTTCTTCTACTTCTTCTAAAAGTTCATCATCAATTTCTTTTCCACCAATCAGAATATTGACCATTCCGTCTGTAAAACTTTTACGTGTTTTGGTCAAACCTTCTTTCATGCGTCCAAAAAAACCGCCCGATTTTGGCTGTTCTTGTATTTCTTGTGGCTCCGAAGGTGTTTCTACAATAGGAACATTAACCACAGGTAGACTGGGTAATGTCACATCGTCGTCACTTACCTCTGTATCAATTAGAAATTTATTGGACACATTTTTTTGGTCTTGCATGCTAATCCCTTGAGAAACAGTGCATCATAGAAAAATAAAATTTTAACATATTCAGCAGATTAATTCTTATGTTTTACTTGATACGGTTTGGGTCTAATGCAGGATAAGTTTGGATATTTTTCTTTTCATATTGATAGGCATGAACCACTTGAAAATACTGTTTTTTATTCACTAACGATTGTGATAAAACTTGTTTTGCTAAGGTCTGTGTTTTAGGCAACTCCACTTGCTGAGATAATGCATGAATTTGTTGTAACTGTGCAGAACTCACAGAAGATTTTAAAATAACGTAAGAAAAGACCATAACAATAAGTATAAATGATATTGTTATAAAATTTGGCACATAAGTTTGCCAATCTTGTTTTAAATTTAGCATGACCAACCTCAATTTCAACCAAGTTTATGTTGATCATGCCGATAGTACAATACCGATTTTGTGAAGGCTTATGTAGTTGCTGTAATTGTACTCACAAATGTGAAATACAACACACCTGCCACTAAAATGAGTGCAAGTAACAATACAAAAATACTTACACCTTTTTCAGCATGTGGTGGGTGAATAGGATCATCAACTGCTAGCTTTTCCAGCTCTGCATTATAAATATGATAGAATTCACTTTGCGTTTGTGTATCAAGTACACGCGTAAAGGTTGCAATTTTGGCACGTTGTTTAATACCAATATCGCCTATACGGGCTTCTTGATGATAAATCGCTTCATGTAGTTGTTTACGGTGATATTTCGCCAATGCCTTAATTTGTTCTATATTTAAAGGCAAGTCAAAATTGAAACCATCTATTGTTGCTGTGTTCATATTTTTACCTTTGACGTCCGTTTTTATTTTCTATCTTTTTAACATAAAACCTATTGTGTTTGCATATTAATCATGTAAACTTGAAAAATACTCAAACAACCTTATTGTTAGGTTGACACATTCATTTGAATGTAATAATAGTTTAACACAATTTAGTTAAACTAAAAATGAAGATGCTAGAGATATCTTCTAATCATAATTAGAATAAGGAGCTTAATATGATTCAACAATTCTCTCACCACGACTTAGAACACGTTTACGCAACTGCGGTAAACACAATTCACTCGCAAATGAATTTTTCAGATGCGGTAACTGATTTAGAAAATGCTGCTCGTGCAGGACATGGTAAAGCTGCTCTATTTTTAGCAGAACTTTATAACCAAGGTTTCCGTGTAGAGCGTGATAGTTTAAAAGCGCAATACTGGCAAAAAATGGCAACTATGCGTGCATAATAAAACGTCACTTAGGTGGCGTTTTTTATGCTTCAATTAAACTGAAACCAATATATATTTCTTCTATTTACTGCCAAAATTTCTTCGACAAATTAATACGTCAATTTTCTTTACTGGTTATCTTAATATAGAAATGCCTACGGAAAAACAAACGTCAAGAATCTTGTTAAATCACTCATCAAAATTAGTGCTATTTATGCACCACTATTTATTTGTATATTTTAAAAAAAAGTGATTTAAGCTTTTTTATGCAATTTTAGTCTGCTTTATTCTTAAATAAAAAATAAAGTGTAAACTCATACTTCAATATTATGATTTAAAAATTTTATCCAAAAATATCCAACTACAAGCCCTAAACCCACCACAAATAGCATACAAGCCAAATTAATCAGTGCTAATCCATAATCATGGGTTAATGTACCAAAAAGTACTGCACAAATTGCAGGCGCAATAGCAGCATTTGAACCTTCTGATACAGTAGGTGTTGCAATTAAGGCAAATAAAATAAGACTTGAAATGGCACAAAATCGTGGATAAGGCTTGGTAATCCAGTACCAAGCCAATAAAGTCAAAACAACACCGCCTACATAAGCCCCTATAGCAATACTGCCTTCAGGAAAAATATCTAAATAGGATAACACCTCATGCAAGATACCTGTGTCTGTATTAAGCACCACGTAAGCCCTCTGGTGCCACAGCATTCGGATTAATCAATCCTTCTGGTGGCATTTGAATAAAGTAACCACGAGTCTGTAGCGAATCTAAAACGTGTAATACATTCACACGTGCTAGTTTTCGCTGTTCATGCAATTCAAGTTGCATAACAAAAGTTGCACGTCCAAATGCTTGTCGCATTGCTTCAGGTATCAGAGAAAGTGCATCTTCATGTTTTTCTTGCGATGGATCACGCGGTACATAAAGGTACATCTCATCTTTTTTACTTGAACGATAAATATCACAATGCATAAATCAAACTCTTTTAAATTATTTACGAATCTTCATTTGTTGCGCTAAGTTTTGACTATCTTGCTGTAACAAATTTAGGAGTGGTTGCGTTAATAACGAATAACGCCACCCTGTTAAATAGCTTGGTAATAAGGATATATCATCTTGCTGTAAAACAACATAATGATATAAGTCATTCATCCATTTTTTTCGCATCAAAATAGGTTTGGGAATTTGTGTTTGAGCAACAACTTTATCAATAGTTGCATCTAATTCTTGTGCAATATGCTGAGATACAAATTTAATTGGACGTGCAATTGTTTGTGGCCAATGTTCTTTTTCTGGTAAAAATTTTAATAGATCTAAAATTACTTTGCCATGCTCACGAATCACATTTGGGCGAATGCCTTTAATATTTGCAAGCTGAAAATGGTTACGCGGATTTTTCTCTACCAAATCAATAATCGTGGCATTTTTTAAAATAAAACTACGTGGTACATTTAAAGCACGTACAATCTGTTCACGCCATAATGTGACCTGTTGAATTTGCATAAGCTGACGGCGAGAATGACGATAATTTGCAACATCTTTATAAAGATCTGGTGCAGGTGTTTTTGTTGCAATTTCTTTTGTTAAACTGGCACAGTCTTCTAATACATAACTGAGAATATTTTTGTCATTAAGTTGCTTTTGCAATGCTTGCGCTAAGGCAGGCAAATATTCTACATCGTTGGCTGCATACGTTAGCTGTTCATTTGTGAGTGGTCTTGCTAACCAATCTGAACGTGTTTGATCTTTCTCAATTTCAATATTTAAAATTTGCTTTAAAGCATTTTGATAACTGACTTGCAAGCCGTAACCTAAAAATGCCATTGCAACTTGCGTATCAAATACATTAGACAAATAATCTATATCTGCATAATGGTAAATTAGGTCAATATCTTCACTACATGCATGAAAAATAGTTTGTTTTGCGCCTTTTATTTTTTGCCAAAATAAAGAAAAATCTAAAGAAACACCATCAAGTAAATAGGCTTTTTCTTGGAGATTAATTTGAAATACACCGAGTTTTGGCCATAAAGTATCAACTTTTATAAATTCACTATCTAAAGCATACGTGTCTTGTAAACTCATTTGCGCAAGTACATTGGCAAATTCGTGTGGATACTGAATAAATTGATACATGTCGATAAAAAACGCCTATAAAGAAACAAAGTGCATCACTTAATGATAAGTAGACGCTTATATAACTTAAATTATCCCCTAATTTTCTAATTTTTCACATGGTTAAATGGTTTTTTATTAGACCAACTCGTTAAAAATTACAAATTTATTTAAATTGCATACGGTTATGAAACGCTTGACTGAGTGTATGGCTGTCTACGTACTCTAATTCGCCACCTTGAGGAACGCCTTGTGCGATTCGCGTCATTTGCACAGGAAAATGCTTACACGCTTCTAATAAATAATGTGCCGTTGCCTGCCCTTCTACTGTCGCATTGGTTGCTAAAATCACCTCTTTAATGTGATGATCTTTTAAACGCTCTATAAATGCAGGAATTCCAATTTCTTCAGGTCCGATCCCATCTAAAGGTGACAAATGCCCACCTAACACATGATACTTACCACCAAAACTACCACTTTGTTCAATTGCAAGAACATCAGCAGGCGATTCAACGACGCATATCAACGTATCATCGCGGGTGGGTGATGCACAGATATCACAAATATCATTTTCCGTTAGAGAATGACAGATCTGACATGCATGAATATAGTTTGCTGCTTCACTAAGTGCATGTGCAAGCCCTACAGCACCTTGTCTATTTTTCATTACAAGATGAAGTGCCATACGTTGAGCCGATTTTGGCCCAACGCTGGGTAAAACTCGCAATGCTTGTACCAATTGTTCAAAACGTTGGCTAAACATGCAATTTTTTCCTTAGAACATTCCTGCTAGACCTGGTGGTAATCCCATACCAGAGTTTGCAGATTTCATTTTTTCTTCCGAAATTTCTTCTGCCTGACGTGATGCATCATTCATTGCCGCAGCAATAAGATCTTCAATCATATCAGCATCATCTTGTAATAACTCAGGGTTAATTTCGATGCGTTTTACCACATGACGACATGTCATTGTCACTTTAACTAAACCACCGCCTGCTTCGGCACTTACTTCTGTTTGTGCAAGCTCTTCTTTTGCCTTTTTGGCATTGGCTTCTACTTCTTTTTGCATGCGCTGTGCTTGCTGCATCAACATATTGATATTCATCAATCAATACTCCTTAAATTAAATCTAAACCACGAGATAAGTCGGCAATAATATCACGAATGTCCTCAAGACCGACAGACACACGCACTAAACCTTCTTTAATGCCTGCTGCTTCTTTAGCTTCTGGAGACAATTTGCCGTGTGTTGTGGTTGCTGGGTGTGAAATTGTTGATTTCACATCACCTAAATTTCCTGTAATCGAAATAAACTGCGTGCTATCAATAATTTTCCATGCAGCTTCACGCTCACCTTCTACCTCAAACGATACAATACCACCAAAACCTTGCTGTTGTTTTTTTGCAAGTTCATGTCCTGGATGTGTTGGCAACCCTGAATAATAAACTTTGGTTACTTTAGGATGTGCTTCTAACCATTCAGCAAGTTGCTGTGCGCCTTGAGAATGTGCATTCATGCGTAAACGTAATGTTTCCAATCCTTTTAAGAAGACCCATGCATTAAATGGACTCATAGATGGCCCTAAGGTACGCACCACACCAAACACATCCTCTAATAGATCATGCTTTCCAACGACAGCACCACCCAAAGCACGCCCTTGCCCATCAATGTATTTGGTTGCTGAATATACAATTAAGTCTGCACCAAACTTAATCGGTTGTTGTAAAACAGGCGTACAAAATGTGTTATCTACCACCAATAATGCATCATGTGCATGTGCTAAATTTGCCAAAGCTTGAATATCAGCAACCACTGCAAGTGGGTTTGACGGCGATTCAATAAATAGCATTTTTGTATTTGGACGGATTAACGATTGCCATGCGTTTAAATCTGTCAAATCAACAAAATCAACCTCTACACCAAACTTACAAATATAGCGTTCAAATAACCCAACAGTGGAGCCAAATACATCACGCGAGCAAATAACATGATCACCTGCTTTTAAGTACGCCATCATAACAGCTAAGATTGCACCCATGCCCGAGCCTGTTGCCACTGCACGCTCTGCTCCATCAAGTGCAGCTAAGCGTTTTTCAAACATAGAAACTGTTGGATTAGTAAAGCGAGAATAAATATTCCCAACCTCACGTCCTTGAAACTTATCTGCTGCTTCTTGTGCATTTTTATATACAAAAGACGACGTTAAAAAAATTGGTTCGCCATGCTCCCCTTCAAAAGTACGTTCATGCCCTGTACGAATTGCTAAAGTATCTAAATGATATTGACTCATCACATCCACTCTGTATTTACATCAATTTTCTTCATTGTGATGACTTCACATTTAAATGGTCAAGGTAAATCTTGGGAATGTGGAAAAATTCATTAAAATTAAAAAACCATGAAAAAATGCTCAGGTTTTTGTATTAAAAATACCCAATCCTATTACATTTCTGCTACCAAAGAGCGGTATATACTATTGACTTGATTAAAACAAAAGCATGTTTACCTGTATTTACTCAATTTGTTTTTTTAATAAAGATACTTTTTGTGATTGAATTTTACACTACAGACCCTCATATTAGATGTATAACTTGATGAGGATACCCCATGAAAAAGGTACTATGCTTATTCACCTTGGGTTTATTGAGTGCAAATCTATTTGCTGCACCTGCCCAAACGTGTCAGCAACTTGAAGATGACTACAATCTAATTTATGCATCAAAAGGCTTTTGTTTTAAAGATCAGGATGCTATTTCTAAATATGGTAACGAAAACTGCCATACCACTAAACCAAAGTTTTCAGAGAAAGAGCAACAACGCCTCGATCAAATCAAAACACAGCAAAAAGAACTCAATTGTAAATAACCCATAGAATGCCTAGAATTATAGGCATTCTTTTTTTGAGTTATGGATATGACTTACGATAATCAAAATATTTTTGCAAAAATTCTTCGTGGTGAAATTCCTGCAATTAAAGTATACGAAGATGAACGCACATTGGCATTTATGGATATTATGCCTCAAGCCGATGGACATACATTGGTCATTCCAAAAGTACCTGCCACCACACTTTTAGATTTACCTGCGGATGATGCGGCATATACCATTCAAATTGTACAAAAGGTTGCCCGTGCTATTGAAAAAGCATTAGATACTAAAGGCATTGTACTCATGCAACTCTCTGGTGAGGCAGCAGGACAAACTGTTCCTCATGTGCATTTTCATTTAGTGCCTAGTTCAATTCATGACATGCGCCAACATGCAGCGCAAATGGGCGATCAAGATAAAATAAAAGCGCTTGCTGAAAAAATCAAACAAGCACTCTAATTTAAAGAGGGCAATTACTGCCCTTTTTTTATTTTAAGAAACTAGACACCATACCCAATACTTTTTGAATATCTGCATTTGCTTCTTGATGACTTGAATCTTCGCCTTTAGGTGTTAATGCATCTACAATTTGTGGCAGAACACTTGAAATTGCACCATAAACTGCTTGTGTTGTAGATTGTGTCTGATCAGCAACTTGTTGCACATCTTGTTCGTTAAACAACCCTTCCATATGGTCTGTAGACACTTTTTCACTGTTTGCTTGTTCTGGGTCTACCCAACTTTGTACCTGATTTGTTAGACCTGCACCACGCAACTTATCTAAAGCAGCTTGTAAACCACCTTGCTGTTGAATCCAAGATAAAATTAAAGGCACAACCGCTACTAATAAAGATTGCGCACCACCACTTGTTGTATTGTTATTATTACCACCCAACACAGAGCCTACTACACTACCCAACATACCACCTAAACCACTGTTATTTGATTGTTGATTTTGGTTTTGACCAAGTTGCCCCAAAACAGAACCTAACATCCCCCCCAAACCACCTTGTGAGTTTTGCGAGCCACCTAATGCTTGTTTTGCTAATGCTTCTACAATATTTGTTAAATCTGTCATAATTTAAACCTCTATAATTAAGTTACCAACGAAATTTATCCCAATTTTGCGGATTTGCCCAAAATTTAGCATTAAACCAATCAGGCACATGTTTATACGTTAAAATATTAAACTGCCAAACTTGCATCTCTTGTTGATGTACCACCTGTGTAAAACCAAGTGAACGTAATTGCTCTCCTGAATGACACACCACAATCACTGCTTTAGCAAATAAGTCTCTCAACCTTACCACGCTATGCAAATCAATTTCATGACCACATACCATGCAAGCCACATCATAACGCTGTGTAAAAGGCAGACTTAACAACATAGATACGTTAACATAGTCGCCATCTAAGCCATCAAAATGCTCACTATTCTGAGCAATATACAGTGCAGATTGCGGTTGCTCTTCTAATAAATCGTTGAGCATGTCACGAACAACATGTTGATAAACCATAAACTGCACCTTTTTCCTAGCGAGAGATAATATGGAACTACAAGGCATTTGCCATAAAATGCATGCCGATCTTGTTGATCAACGTATCACAGAACACCAAACCGAACAGGCAGATGTGTCTTACACGTTTATTCTAGACAAGTCTAAAGTGGATTTTCCATTTTCTCTAGGTGAAAAAATCCAAATTGAATGGACAGGGCAAATTATTTGTACCGCTTGTGGTACTCAAACCCCAAAATCATATGCGCAAGGTCATTGCTTTAAATGCTTTAAAACCAAAGCAGAATGCGACTTATGTATTATGAAACCCGAAACATGTCATCATCATTTAGGCACATGCCGAGAAGAAGATTTTGCACAGCGGGTCTGCTTTCAACCACATATTGTTTATTTGGCAAACTCAAGCGCCTTAAAAGTAGGCATTACACGCATTAGCCAAATGCCAACACGCTGGCTAGATCAAGGCGCATCACAAGCACTTCCAATTATGCAAGTAGGTTCGCGCCGTCTATCAGGACAGCTTGAAGTGATGTTTGGTGAATTAATTGCAGATAAAACCAATTGGCGTGCATTACTCAAAGGTACTGCCGAACCTTTAGATCTTATTCAAATTAGAGATGACTTACTTACACAGTTCGCCCCT
The DNA here is from genome assembly GCF_027568475.1 of Acinetobacter sp. HY1485. Classification (GTDB taxonomy): domain Bacteria; phylum Pseudomonadota; class Gammaproteobacteria; order Pseudomonadales; family Moraxellaceae; genus Acinetobacter. The sequence continues at coordinate 51,403 of NZ_JANKZG010000003.1, forward strand.
AAAATTGAGAAAATTCGCCAAGAATTTAATGCCAATAGCGAGACTATTTCTGTACTTGAACAAGAACGCGTCAAAGAATTTATTTATCCTGTACTTGAATATCCAACTAAAATTAAATCACATAATTTAGATAAAACCCCACTTGTAGAAGGTACCTTGCAAGGCATTAAGGGGCAATATCTTATTTTAGATACAGGCGTGATTAATATGCGCAAATATACAGGGTACGATATTATTTTAAGAGCTTAAGCAGCGCTTGTACGGGATCTTGTGTATCACCAGAAATAAGCTGTTTATGCATCGTTAAATGTTGCATCATCTGAATTTTTGATGTGTTTTCATTCATCAAACGTTCAATTTGCACAGCAAGCTGTTCTGGTGTTGCCTCTTTTTGTACAAGTTCTTCAATTACTTTTTTACCTGCAATAATATTAGGTAAAGAATAATATGGAATTTTAATCATCCATTTAACTAATAGATACGTCAGCCAATGTAGCTTATAAAAAGTGACCATTGGTTTATGTAAAAGCATCGCTTCTAAGGTGGCAGTACCCGATGCCAATGCTACAATATCACTTGCCAACATCACTATACGCCCAATATTAGACGCTGAATTTTCTAAAATTTGAACACGGTTTTGAAATGCAACATCATAATTTTGTAAGATATTTTCAATTTGTGTTTTACGCTGTGCATTAATTGCAGGGACTAAAAACTGATACTCGGTATGGGTACGACTCAAAATTTGTCCTGCTTCAAATACCAAAGGTGCTAAACGTTCAACTTCTCCACGGCGACTACCAGGTAACAATGCAATGTACTTTTGATGTTTATTTAATCCCAAATCCTGTTTAGCTTGAGACGTATCATTTTCTAAAGGAAGTTGTTTTGCTAAAGGATGCCCTACAAAAATCGCAGGTACTTGGTATTGCTCATAAAATACTTTTTCAAATGGAAATAAGCACATCACTAAATCAATACTTTGTTTAATTCCAAAAACACGTTTTTGTCGCCATGCCCATACAGATGGACTTACATACTGAACCGTTTTAATCGGTAGTTGTTGTTGTCTTATTTTTTTGGATAAACGTAAATTGAAATCAGGCGCATCAATCCCAATAAAAATATCAATAGGGTTTTGCGTCCAACGGTCAACCAAACCATCACGCACAGCAAACAACTGTTTAATATCTTTTAAAACTTCTACAATACCCATTACGGCTAATGTTTCCATCGAATAAAAGCTCTGAAAACCCTCAGCCTGCATTTGAGGACCACCAATACCTTCAAACTCCACATCAATGCCCTGTGCCTTAAACTCACGAATAAGCGATGCGCCTAAAGTATCTCCAGAAACTTCGCCCACCACAATTCCTATTCTTAGTGTTTTGTTCTGCACAAGCACCTTCCTACTGACAAAATAAAGTCTATTATAAATGCAAATCATCAGAAAAAATACAATATAAACAATAAGTTAAATTGATTAAAAATCAAATTTTTCTTTTAACAATCAATAACATAGCATTAGCTAGAACAATACTTTATAATAGATACAACTGTATAAAGAATGCACGCTCATCTTTATATAGAGCATGTGCAAACAAATATGCAGTTGGATTATAAAAATGTTTAAGGAAAAAATATGCCAACAGCAAGAACAGTAACATCGCCTAAAAAATTTATTATTGGCAACGGACTATTCAACAATTTGGGGCAATATATTCAGGATTTTGGCTCTAAAGCCCTGATTATTTACGATGCTTTTTTTGAAGAGAAAGTAAAAACAGAGGTTATTCCTGCACTTCAACAAGCCAAAATTGACAGTGTATTAGAAGTCTTTTCTGGTGAATGTACAGAAAAAGAAATCCATCGCTTAAAAGACCTTGCAAGTACACACCATGTAAATGTAATTGTAGGGATTGGTGGCGGTAAAACGTTGGATACTGCAAAATCAACGGCGTTTTATAAAAAAGAACCTGTGATTATTTGCCCAACGATTGCCTCTACAGATGCACCATGTACTGCCCTTTCTGTGATTTATAACGAACAAGGGGAATTTGAACGTTATTTATTTTTACCTCAAAACCCAGATGCTGTAATTGTGGATAGCCATGTGATTGCGCAAGCCCCTATTCGCTTTTTTAGTGCAGGCATTGGTGATGCACTTGCAACCTACTTTGAAGCGCGTGCGTGTTACAACGCAGATGGCATTAACCTTGTCTTACAAAAACCATCACGTACAGGTTTGGGCTTAGCACATATGTGTTATACCTTATTAAAAGATAATGTAGCACAAGCCATGGATGCCGTAGAAAATAAAGTCGTAACACCCGCGTTAGAAACTATTTTGGAAGCAACAATTTATCTAAGTGGCGTAGGTGCAGAAGCAGGCGGACTTGCAGCAGCACATGCTGTCAATAATGGCATGTCTGTTATTACAGATTTGCACAAGGCACAACACGGCGAAAAAGTCACTTTTGGCTTACTTACACAATTGGTTTTAGAAAATGCACCTCAACAAGAGATTGAAGATGTCATTCATATCATTAAAACTGCCAAACTACCTTTAACTTTAGAAGATTTAGGATTACAAACTTTTGAAGCCCAAAAATGGCGTAAGGTTGCTGAAATTGCCTGTGCAGAGGGTGATACCATGGGTAACATGCCACGCAAAGTTTCAGTAGATGATGTTTATAATGCTATTGTGGCAGCCAATGCCCTCGCACATCGTTATAAATAAAGCTCAAAATAGGTGATTCATTCACCTATTTTTAACACACGTTAATGTAAATAATTATCATTTGCTTTTTAATCCAAAGAATAAGTAAATCACTTATACAGACAGCCACTTATTCCAAAAAAAACTAACATATGAACTATCTTAGATATTGGCAAGATAACAATGATGGAAGCCATTCAATTTATATTAGCAGGGGTGCTTGTTGGATTTTGCGTCGGCATTACAGGCGTGGGCGGTGGTTCGCTCATGACACCTATGCTTATTGGCATATTTAAAATTGAACCGCATATTGCAATCGGTACAGACCTGATCTATGCCTCTATTTCCAAATTTTGTGGCTCGTTGGTTCATGCAAAAAAATTAAATGTGGTCTGGTCTATTGTAATTTGGCTCTCTATTGGCAGTATCCCTGCTTCTTTTGCTACGCATTGGGTACTTGAACATTATCTTAGCCAATCTACCGAATATAAATCTGTACTGACGATGGTGTTAGGCTTTATGCTTACACTTACAGGGATTTCAATTATATTTAGAACTCAGATCGAGCAATTTTTTAATAAGCTTCGCAAACAGCACGAAAATGACATTGAACCTGAAAATTTAGTCCATCAGAAAAAATTCTTTATTGTATTAATGGGTTTGGTTTTGGGTATTTTTGTTACCCTTTCCTCTGTGGGTGCAGGTGCTTTTGGTGTTATGGCACTCATACTACTTTTCCCTAAAATGCCAATGATCCGTATTATTGGTTCTGATGTTGTGCATGCAGTTTGCTTAACGTTTGTTGCAGGCTTAGCACATATGAGCTCAGGTAACGTAAATTTTCATATTTTAGGTTGGTTGTTGGTCGGTTCTATTCCTGCCATTGTAGTTGGCACTCTCATCAGCTCTAAAATGCCTGAGAAACTGATCCGTAAAATTTTGGGAATTACTTTATTTTTACTTGGACTGAACTTTATTTTGCATCCAACTAAAGAAAAACCAAAGCCACCACCACAAACTGCTCTACAAATTCAAACTCAAACAACAAAAAGTCCTTTGGTCTAATGGACTTTTAATCCATTAGCGTTAATATAACCATGTAAACAGTATGGTATATTTTTAATAAACGATCAGTGACGGCGATGAATACAATACACTCTAATAGTTCAAATGATGATATTGATGATATTAATATCAGCAGTATGCACCCTTTAATTACACCTGCCGAGCTTAAAACGGCGCTTCCACTTTCAGATGTTGCTTATCAAAGCGTATCTAAAGGGCGTGAAACGGTTCGTAAAATTTTAGATGGTGAAGACAAACGCTTATTTGTAGTGATTGGTCCTTGCTCTATTCATGACCCCAAAGCAGCACATGAATATGCAGATCGTTTAAAAGTACTCAGCGAAAAAGTAAAAGACACTTTATTTTTAGTGATGCGTGTTTATTTTGAAAAGCCACGCACAACCGTAGGTTGGAAAGGTTTAATTAACGATCCTGATATGGATGACTCATTTGATATCGAAAAAGGTTTACACCTAGGGCGTCAGCTTTTATTAGAACTCAATGAAAAAGGCTTACCGTGCGCTACTGAAGCACTAGACCCTAATTCACCACAGTATTTACAAGACTTAATCTCTTGGTCTGCAATTGGTGCACGTACCACAGAAAGTCAAACACACCGTGAAATGTCATCAGGTTTATCTTCACCTGTTGGCTTTAAAAATGGTACAGATGGTGGGTTAACGGTTGCCACCAATGCCATGCAAGCCGTTAAACACGGGCATAACTTCTTAGGCTTAAATGACCAAGGACAAGTTGCTATTATTCGTACCAAAGGTAACCCTTACGCGCATGTTGTATTACGCGGTGGTAACGGTAAGCCTAATTACGATGCAACCTCTGTTGCACAAGCAGAAGATGCTTTAGCACGCGCCAAAGTTAGCCAAAAAATTATGATTGATGCAAGTCACGCCAATTCAAACAAAGACCCATACCTACAACCGCTTGTTCTTAAAAATGTGACTGAGCAAATTTTAGATGGCAACAAATCTATTGTTGGTTTGATGGTTGAAAGTCATCTTAAAGGTGGACGTCAAGATATTCCAACTAACCTATGTGACCTTGAATACGGACAATCGGTTACTGATGGTTGTATTGATTGGGATACGACTGAAAAAGTATTACTTGAAATGCACGAAACACTCAAAGACATCTTGCCAAACCGTTAATGTTTAGACGCGCCATCTCTGATGGCGTTTTTTATGTGATTAATTTTTATGAGTCATTTACAACAAGCCCTCTGCCAAACGCAAAACTTTCAGTATATTCACGAACGTTTATTTACGTCGGGACAACTTAATGCCGTACAGCTCAAAAAAATCAAAGAATATGGCATCAATACTGTTATCAATTTAGCACTTACAGATGCACCTAATCATCTGCATAACGAAGATAAAATGTGTTTGGATATAGGGCTTAACTATATTCAACTGCCGATTTGTTGGGATTTACCCGATGCAGAACAAGCGCTGTTTGTTCTAGATACGATTGATTTTCTAGTGAAAGACCATCAAGTTTGGGTACATTGTGTTAAAAACCATCGTGTTAGTGCTTTGATGTATTTATATCGTCAGTATTATATGGATATGGACATCGCCACTGCTCAACATCTATTACACCAAGTTTGGACACCTAATGATACTTGGACAGGACTTATTCATAGCGTAGATTTACTACTCAAAGGACGTAAAGCCACGCGTGAACTAGAACAGGCTCTATTCCAAACCCAACATTTTGTTTAAGCTTTTATCACCAATACAGTGGCTGTCGCTAAGATTCCCTCTTGGCGACCTGTAAAACCAAGTGCTTCTGTTGTTGTGGCTTTAATACTAATTTGGTCTACATTCACATCTAAGGCTTCTGCAACACTTTGGCGCATCGTTAGGTTATGTTTTGCCAACTTAGGGCGCTCACAAGCAACCGTCATATCTGCATTTGCCAGTACATAACCACGCGCAGTAATCATATCGTACACATGCTTTAAAAGTACTTTACTGTCTGCGCCTTTAAAACGTTCATCCGTATCAGGAAAATGTTGCCCAATATCGCCTAAACCTAATGTTCCTAGTAAAGCATCACTTAATGCATGTAAGATAACGTCACCATCTGAATGTGCTTTTAAGCCCTGTGTATGTGGAATTTTTACGCCTGCTAAGGTAACAAAAGTCCCTTCTTCAAATGCGTGTACATCTAAACCTTGTCCAATGCGAATGTCGGTAATCACACCCTACTCCATTATTTTTTCAATTTACAAAGTATAAACGCAGATTAACTGGCATACCTAAAAATATCCAAACCTTCGGTACTAATTTTAGGAGTTTGTTTGGCAATAATATCTGTTAAATATTGTGCAGAACCACATGCCATTGTCCAACCCAATGTGCCATGCCCTGTATTTAAAAATAGATTTTGGTAACGTGTTTTTCCCACAATAGGTGTACCATCAGGTGTCGCAGGACGTAGCCCTGTCCAAAAATTAAGCTCTGTTAAATCACTGGCTTTTGGAAAGAGTTGTTGCAATACCATTGTGAGTGTTTCTTCTCGTTCAGATTTAAGTGAATGGTCAAACCCATTAAGTTCTGCCATACCCCCTACCCGAATTCGATCATCAAATCGTGTTAAAGCAATTTTATATGTTTCATCTAAAATTGTGGATACAGGTGAACACTCAGGGCGTAAAATAGGCGTTGTAATTGAATAACCTTTTAATGGATAGACAGGCGCAAATATACCAATTTGTTTGAGCATTTCATGGCTATAACTCCCTAATGCCATCACATATACATCACCTTTTATCATTTCTTTATTTTGTAGTTCAATACCAATAATTTTGTCTTGAGCATACTTAATGGTCTTTATTTGTGCCTCAAAAATAAAGTTTACGCCCTGTTTTTGTGCAATTTTGGCTAAATGAGTTGTAAATTTCTGACAATCACCTGTTTCATCATGAGGTAATCTTAAACCACCTACAAAATCAGCCGTTGCATCTTTGAGTGCAGGTTCAATCTGTAGTACGCCTGTTTTATCTAATAGTTCATACGGTACATTTTCTTGATCTAAAACTGCTGTATCTTTTTGTGCGGCATCAAGTTGTTGTTGTGTTCTAAACAATTGTAATGTACCAAGTTGACGCTCATCAAAATGAATACCTGTTTCTTGCCGTAATAAATCAATACAATCTCGACTATATTCAGATAATCGCACCATCCGTTCTTTATTAATTTTATAGCGGTTTGTATTACATTCTGCCAACATCCGTACCATCCAATGATATTGATACATCTCACCTGTTAAACGTATAGATAAAGGCGAGTGATGCTGAAACAACCACTTAAATGCTTTTAATGGAATACCGGGAGCTGCCCAAGGTGAAGCATAGCCCGGAGAGATTTGCCCTGCATTAGCAAAGCTGGTTTCAAGTGCAACGTCCTTTTGTCGCTCAATAACAGTAACTTCGTAACCTGCTTGAGATAAATAATAGGCTGTGGTTGTTCCGATTACACCTGCACCCAACACTACAATATGCATTATTCTGTCCTTTTTATTTGCACTTTATACCAATGTAGCAAGATATATGCCGATATTTATGTTTAAAATACGTACAAAAATAGCGAGGGATAAAAGATGAAGGCATATCAGGTTTATAAGAATATGTGGGAAATTGCACATCAATTTGATCAAAAACTATATTTACGTGCATTTAGCTTAATTGTCATCGTCGCGTTAACGGCACTTGCAAGTACCTCGCTTCCTTTTTTTCTTAAACAAATCGTTGATAGTGCGACCTCACATAGCTCTATTTTTTTACTTATTCTTATTTATTGTATGATGTGGTTGGTCTATCAATTTTTAGAATGGGTAGAACGAATTGGATCTTCTATATTAAATAATAATTTAAGCACTGCTTTAAAAGTACATAGTTTGGAGAATTTCTTACAGTGTCAAAAATCCGAATTAGATCAAATCGACAGTGCCCATTTCATCTCAGATAGTAACCAAGCAAGTTCCGCTTTTTCACAACTTAACTCTACCTTTATATTTATTTTACTTCCTACATTGTTTCAACTTGTTTTTATCACTTTTTATTTAGCTCACAATATCAATATTTATTATGCATTCGCTTTTTTAGGTTTTGCACTACTTACATTTTGGCTATCTAAAAAAATTAATGCCTCAAGTGAAAAATATTTTGAACCTATCAAACAAGCACATAAAGAACAAAACAGTCTGTTTTTAGAAAAAGTTCAAAATTTTTATGACATTAAAGTCAATCATACGGTCAATTTTGAAAATCAGCGCTTTAGACAATCTGCTTTTCGCTTTTTAAAAACAACGGCTCAAAGCGATTTTAAAATTGGTCTATTTATGGTGCTGCAAGTCTGTATTATTTTTCTATTTTTAACTAGTTTTTTACTTTGCTCTGCCTATTTATTCAAACAAAACCAAATTACCATAGGCGACTTTATCTTGATTATTTCTTATGTAGGCATGCTCACCACGCCATTTTTGATGCTTTCTCAACAAACGACGCGTATTAGTCAGCACTTTTTTCATCTAAAACAACTTGTAAAATACTTTGATTTACCAAAAGACCATTTTTCAACAGAAAATTTACAAAATAGTCCCACAACTTATGTGTTTCAAGATGCTACATTTGAACTTGGCAAAAATATAATTTCTCATTTTAATTTTACTTTTTTACAAAACAAAGTGTATGCAATTGTGGGTAAAACGGGAATTGGTAAAACTACTTTTATTAATTATTTAGTTGGTCTAAAAAAATTACAAGCAGGGAAAATTTATTATAAAAATCTTGATATTACAGCACAATTTTCGGCGCATATTTTTAGTGAAATTGCATTTGTAGGACAAAATAGTGTTTTATATAATGGCACACTACGTGAAAACTTAATTTATAACTCACTACATTGTTATACAGATGATCAGCTTCATCAGTACTTAAATATTTTTTCTTTAGAAAATACTTTAAATAATCATCAACTCAATTTAGATAGCGACATTAATACCATTATTAGAAAGCTCTCAGGTGGAGAGCGCCAACGATTAAATATTATTCGTGCTTTATTAAAAAAACCGCAAGTTTTAATTTTAGATGAACCAACATCAGCGCTCGATGCAAAAACGGGGCAAGAGGTGTTTAACTATATAAAACAACAAGTGCCTACGCTTATTTTAATTACCCACTCAGCAAGTTATATGCAGTTTGCCGACGAAATTTTAGATTTTAATACCCTTGTGCCTGCAAAATTAGTTGAGCCAATACCAAATCTTCAGGATAAGTAATTTTAATATTATCAGCACGACCTGCAACCACACGTACAGGGTGTTCTGCGTATTCTAAAGCACTGGCTTCGTCTGTAATTGCAATATCAAATTTTAGTGCTTGTTCAATCGCTGTTTTAAGTAAGCCAATTGGTGCAATCTGTGGGGTTTGTGCTTGCCACAACGCCGTACGGTCTACTGTTTTTGTAATGTTTGGTGCATCTAATACTTGTTTAAGTGTATCTCTTACAGGGGTTGCTAAAATTGCGCTGATTGATTGCGTTATGGCTGTATTGTATAAATCATTTAATTGCTCCATGCCAACACAAGGGCGTGCAGCATCATGTACCAATACATAATCATTGGGATGGGCAATTTGAAGTAAATAAGTTAATGCATTAAGTACTGAGTGAACTCTTTCTTGTCCACCTTCGCATAAATGTATCTTTTCTTTTTGTTTGAATGGAATAGTTTGAATAACTGTATCTTGTGCATTCACGGCAAGCACACAACCCTGCAAAGGCAATGCAAATAAACGTTCTACACTATGCTGTAAAACCGTGACATCATTAATTGTTTGGTACTGTTTTAAGTCTGTTTTAGAAAATCGACTGCCCGATCCTGCTGCAGGCACAATTGCCCATAATTTAGTGGAAGTCTGGACTGTCTTCATCTTCATTATTTCTTTTATCACCACCTAATGGGTCAACATAGGTTTCTTGGTATTGTGGTGTGGTCAATGTACTCATTTGTACAAATGTTTCGTGTGGTTTGATTAAGCCTAAATCTAATCGTGCATGCTCTTCTACAGCTTCTGCACCATTTTTTAAATCATAAACTTCTGCGCCCAAAATACGGTTACGTTCTTTTAAGTCTTGGTTCGTTTCTGCTTGGTCTTGGATTTGTTGCATAAGGTGCTGATGGTCAAAATACCCCCCCTCACCAAACCAATACATGTATTGAAATCCTGCAATTAAGCAAATTGCCAAGATTGCAATACACCAGCTAGAAAACGAGTTAAAGACATCTTTAAAGAACGTAACCATTTGACTTATTTCAGACCTTTAAACTCTGCACGACCACGGTAAACCGCTTTTGTTACTTCTTCAATACGTAGAAGTTGGTTATATTTTGCAATACGGTCTGAACGGCTAAGTGAACCTGTTTTAATTTGTCCTGCCGCTGTGCCTACTGCTAAATCTGCAATTGTTGAATCTTCTGTTTCGCCAGAACGATGTGAAATTACAGTGGTATAGCCATTTTCTTTAGCAAGATAAATTGCATCTAATGTTTCTGTCAGCGTACCAATCTGATTATATTTAATTAAGATTGAGTTACCCACATGCTCATTAATACCACGTTGTAATATTTTAGGATTCGTTACGAATAAATCATCACCAACCAATTGGATTTTGTCCCCTAAAATAGAGGTTAAATAAGACCAACCTTCCCAATCAGACTCATCTAAACCATCTTCAATTGAAATAATTGGATATTGGTTTGCAAGTCCTGCTAGGTAGTCTGCAAATTGGTTGCTTGTGAATGCTTTATTGCCTTCACCTGCCAAAATGTACTGACCATCTTTATAAAATTCTGATGATGCGCAGTCTAATGCAAGCATAATGTCCGAACCTGCTTTATAGCCTGTTTGTCCAATCGCTTCCAAAATTACAGTAATAGCTTCTTCGTTTGAGCGTAAGTTTGGTGCAAAACCACCTTCATCACCTACTGCTGTGTTCAAGCCTTTTTTCTTTAATACAGATTTAAGTGCGTGGAATGTTTCAGCCCCTGCACGTAAACTTTCTGCAAAAGAGGTAAAACCAACAGGCTCAATCATAAACTCTTGAATATCAACAGTGTTATCTGCGTGTGCACCACCATTGATGATATTCATCATTGGAACAGGCATAGACAATATTTTTTGTCCACGTAAGTTCGCAATATATTGGTACAGAGGAATTTTCTGCTCTTCAGCTGCTGCACGTGCTGCTGCTAAAGAAACTGCCAAAGTCGCATTTGCCCCAAGTTTTGATTTATTTTCAGTACTATCAAATGCAATCATTGCATCATCTAGTCCTTTTTGATCAAAAACATCTTTGCCCACAAGTAAATTACGGATATCCGTATTTACATGTTCAACCGCTTTGAGTACACCTTTACCTAAGTAACGTGATTGATCCCCATCACGCAGTTCTAATGCTTCACGAGAACCCGTAGAAGCACCAGATGGTGCACAAGAACGCCCCACCACACCAGATGCTAAAATAACATCTGCTTCAATAGTTGGATTACCACGAGAATCTAAAATCTCGCGTGCGCGAATGTCAACGATTTGGCTCATGAACAATTCCTCTGTTTTATTAATGCATTCTTTGCATTAGTTTGTGTTTAGTTTTTTAAATCCTTTTACAAGCGTATCCAATTCTTTTAACTGTGCCAAAAACGGTTCAAGTTGTGATAAACGTAAAGCACATGGACCATCACATTTTGCAATATCTGGATTTGGATGCGCTTCTAAGAACAATCCTGCTAATCCTGTTGCCATGCCTGCACGTGCAAGTGTCGCAATTTGCGCACGACGCCCACCTGCAGAATCCTCACGCCCTCCTGGTGTTTGCAATGCGTGGGTAACATCAAAGAAAACAGGAACATTCATTTCCTTCATAATGTCAAAACCAAGCATATCCACAACAAGATTATTGTAACCAAATGCAGAACCACGCTCACATAAAATGAGTTTATCGTTTCCTGCTTCTAGACACTTGTTAATGATATGACTCATCTCACGAGGAGATAAGAATTGCGCTTTTTTAATATTAATAATGGCGTCTGTTTTAGCAATTGCTTCAACTAAATCTGTCTGACGGCTTAAAAATGCAGGTAACTGTACAATATCTGCAACTTCTGCAACCGCTTCTGCCTGAAATGGTTCATGTACATCTGTAATAATCGGTACATTGAGGTGTTTTTTCAGCTCACCTAACCATTTCACCCCTTTTTCCAAACCAGGTCCACGAAATGAATGTAGGCTTGAACGGTTTGCTTTATCAAAACTTGCTTTAAAGACATACGGAATGTCTAAACGCTTACAAATTTCGATATAAGTTTCTGCGATTTCGAAAGCAAGGTCTTTAGATTCAAGTACATTCATGCCGCCGAATAATACAAATGGCAAATGATTTGCCATTTGTATATCACCTAAACGTACAATTTCTTGAGGTTTTAATTGTGACATTTAAACTATTTTCCCTACTATAATTATTTGCTTGAGTATTGTGCTTTTGCCGCATCAATAAAGCTTGCAAACAATGGGTGACCATCGCGTGGTGAGCTTGTAAATTCTGGGTGGAACTGTACAGCAATAAACCACGGATGCGCTGGAATTTCAACTGTTTCTACAAGATGTTGTACAGAAGAATAACCAGACACAAGCATGCCCGCTTCTTTTAATGGCTCAATAAAGCGGTCGTTCATTTCGTAACGATGACGATGGCGCTCTGTGATTTCTGCTTTACCATACACCTGACGTGTTTTTGTACCTTCAACCAATTCAGATTTTTGAGCACCTAAACGCATTGTTCCACCAAGATCAGACTCAGTATTACGCTGTTGCAATTCACCACGTTCGTCTAACCATTCAGTAATTAAACCAATCAATGGATATTTAGTTGAACGGTTAAATTCGGTAGAAGATGCTTCTGCCATACCTGCAACGTTACGTGCGTACTCAATTACAGCCAACTGCATGCCTAAACAAATACCTAAAAATGGTACTTTGTTTTCGCGTGCGTAACGAATAGCTTTCATTTTTCCTTCAGTACCGCGCTCACCAAATCCACCCGGAACTAAAATTGCGTTTGCATCTGCAAGCACTTCTGCCACATCTTGGCTTTCTAGTTTTTCTGCATCTACATAGTCAATTTGTACTTTAACGCGGTTTTGAATACCTGCATGTAATAACGCTTCGTTAACAGATTTATAAGCATCTGGCAATTCGACATATTTACCCACCATCGCAACACGTACTGTGTACTCTGGGTTGAATAATGCTTCACACACATCGTCCCAATCTGAAAGATCAGCTTCTGGTAAATCTGTATAACCAAAACGCTCACAAATCACGTCATCTACATTTTGTTCTGAGAACTTACGTGGAATTTCGTAAATAGTTTTTGCATCTTTACATACCACTACGGCACGCGCTTCTACATTGGTAAATAATGCAATTTTACGGCGTGTTTCAGCATCAACATCATGCTCGGTACGGCAAATTAAGATGTCTGGTTGAATACCAATAGAAAGAAGTTCTTTTACAGAATGTTGTGTTGGCTTTGTTTTTAACTCAGCTGCAGAACGGATATAAGGCAATAATGTTAAGTGCATTAACATACTACGTTTATGACCTAACTCAACCATTAATTGACGTACAGATTCCATAAATGGAAGTGATTCGATATCACCCACTGTACCGCCAATTTCAACAATAGCAACATCATAGCCTTCGCCTGCACGAAGAACACGTTCTTTAATGTTATCTGTAATATGAGGGATCACTTGAACAGTGCCACCTAAGTAGTCACCACGGCGTTCTTTGTTTAAAACGTCTTGGTATACACGACCACTTGTGAAGTTGTTTAGCTTGGTCATTTTTGCACGGCGTAAGAAACGCTCGTAGTAACCTAAGTCTAAATCTGTTTCGGCACCATCTTCTGTTACAAAGACTTCACCATGTTGAAACGGGCTCATTGTCCCTGGATCGACATTGATGTATGGATCCATTTTAACCATGGTTACTTTTAAACCACGAGCTTCTAATAGTGCAGCAACAGAAGCAGCTGAAATACCTTTACCTAATGATGATACAACACCACCAGTAACGAAAATAAAATGGGTCATTCGGGTTCTCGTACAATCAAGCCTAAATCGGCATGCAATGCTGGGCAATTTTACTTTACTCTGCCCCTATAAAGCAAAGTCATTCAGCATGTATTCACACAACAATAAACAGTTGTGCATTCTATCACCAAATTTTAACAAATTGAATGAGACATCTGAACATTTGCAATCTTGCGTTTCTTGTTATAATAGTGCCATCTTCACTCACTTAAATTACACAATGATGAATAAAAAAGTTCTTATATCAAGTGTGCTTGTTGTAGCAGGATTGTACCTGACTGCATGTTCTAAACAAGAAGAACCAAAAACAGCGGACAACACGACTGAGCAAAATCCAAGTGAAGCACCTATGCACCCACTTAACCAACCTGCTCCAGTTGCGTCTACCCCTGTACCAAGTACACCACCTCCAATGGCAACATCGGAACCTCAGCACTCAGAGATGGTCATGGCTGATGATACTACACCACCACGTCCCCACTTCTCTAAACCACGCCATAGTGAGCCTAAAGCAGTTGCACCTACTCAAGATAATAATGTGGAAGTTCAGCGTGAAGCGACTGAAAACACCACCACAGAGATTCGTCGTGAGTATAAAAAGCCACATGCAAATAACGATGCACCCAAACCACATGTAGAGCCTGTTGCTACAACAGTTGCAGATACACCTAAAGTAGAAAAGCCAAAACGCTCATCAGCTAACTTAACGCAAGATGATGCTGTTGCAGCAGCAATGGCAGCCGCTAAACCTGCGCTATAAATAAAAAAACCAGCATTTCTGCTGGTTTTTTTCTTAACTCACTTGGATCACTTCTTCATCAGGCACAATTACAATTTCAGATACTAAATTTTCAAATTTAAAAATCTCATCAAGCTGCTCTTGTGTTAGCAAACCACGCTCTAATACCACCTCAGGAATGGTTTTATTTTCTGCAATACATTGTTTACCAATATCGTCACATAAAGAATGCCCTAAAATTGGGTCAAGCAATGTCACTACGCCCACACTACGCATCACAGAATCAAAACATGCTTGTTCGTTGGCTTTAATACCTTGAATACATTTTTCATCTAAAGTACGTACCGCTTGCGTTAACAAACTGATTGATTCATGCATTGAATAAGCAATCACAGGTTCCATTGCATTGAGCTGTAATTGCCCTGCTTCTGCACCAAAAGTAATGGTTAAATCATTTCCAATCACTTTAAATGCAATTTGGTTTACTACTTCAGGAATAACAGGGTTAACTTTTGCAGGCATAATAGATGACCCTGCTTGCATTTCTGGCAGGCGAATTTCTGCTAACCCTGCACGCGGTCCTGAACTTAACAAACGCAAATCATTACTAATTTTAGATAACTTAACAGCTAAACGTTTAAGCGCACTTGATAAAATGATAAATACACCACAATCACTGGTTGCCTCTACATAATCTTCGCTTGGTTGTAACTTTAAGCCCGTAATTTCTTTTAAACACTGTGTTACAGTTTTTGCATAACCTTGCGCTGTATTAACACCCGTACCAATTGCTGTTGCACCTAAATTAATTTCTAATAATAAAGTACGTGTTTTTTCAATTAGGCGCACATCTTCTTTTAACAATGTTGCAAAAGCATGAAACTCTTGACCAAGTGTCATCGGCACAGCATCTTGTAACTGTGTACGCCCCATTTTAATCACGGTTTTAAACTCAAGTGCTTTTTGCTCAAGTGATGCAATAAGCAAGTTCATTTGTTCAAATAAACCATCTAAACCGCTGTATGTTGCCAAACGTAATGCCGTTGGATACACATCATTAGTAGATTGTGATTTATTGACATGGTCATTGGGATGAACAACATCATACTGACCTTTGTGATAACCCAACATCTCTAGTGAGATATTTGCAATCACTTCGTTGGTATTCATGTTAATAGATGTACCTGCGCCACCTTGATAGACATCTAAAGGAAAAGCATGCGCCCAATTTTCGGGATGTTGAATTAGTAGATCACATGAACGTTGAATAGTTTCGCTCATTTGTGGCGTAATTTTGTTAAATTTTAAGTTTGCTTGTGCAGATGCTTTTTTAACTTGTGCAAGTGCACGTATAAAATGGGGTTGCTGACCAACAGTTAATGTTGAAATATTGAAATTTTCTAATGCACGTAAGGTATGAATACCATAATAACTTTCGGTAGGGACTTCTTTTACGCCCAATAAATCTTTTTCGGTACGTACAGCTTGAAGCGTTTCCATGTTTTTCCTGACAAGCAATTTGTAGGCTGTGACATTAACGGATTTTGTAATCTTTAAGAAGATCATTCTTGTTTAACTGCTGTTCGAATAGACACTTTTTTTATGACTATTTGTTGTCTTCATCTATTTGATGGATCTTAGTTGTGACCGTAGTTCTTTATGCTTACTTTTAAAAGCAACTCAAATTATTGTATGCGACTAAAATTTACTTTTTTTTGCACAAATTAACAATTAATCTACATATAACTTTTCCTAATTTTTCGCTCATGAACTTTACAAATCCAACAGTTATCACATTTGTACTTTACATTTGTGCCATGGTGGGTATTGGTTTTTATGCATACAAAGCCACCACTAATTTTTCTGACTACATTTTAGGAGGACGAAGCTTAGGCAGTTTTGTTACGGCACTGTCTGCAGGTGCATCTGATATGAGTGGTTGGCTACTTATGGGTTTACCTGGTGCTATTTATACTTCAGGCTTATGTGAAGCGTGGGTAGCCATTGGACTGACCATTGGCGCATGGCTCAATTGGCTATTTGTTGCAGGGCGTCTACGTGTACATACTGAAATCCAAAATAATGCGCTCACTTTGCCTGATTATTTTACCAATCGTTTTAATGACCATAAGAAAGTGCTACGTATTAGTTCTGCTTTAATTATTCTCATTTTCTTTTCGATCTACTGTGCTTCAGGCATGGTGGCAGGTGCCCGTCTTTTTGAAAGTATTTTTCATATGGATTACACCGTTGCGCTATGGCTTAGTGCAATTGCCACGATTAGTTATGTATGTGTAGGTGGATTTTTAGCCATTAGTTGGACAGATACTTTCCAAGCCGCCATGATGCTTTTTGCACTGTTACTGACACCAATTTTTACCTATCTTGCTATTACAGAAGATGGTCACCAATTTACACAACTCATTGAAACTGCCAGACCACATGCCTTTGACCTTTTTTCTAATGTTACAGGCGTTGCGATTATTTCATCATTGGCTTGGGGCTTAGGCTATTTTGGACAACCACATATTTTAGTCCGATTTATGGCGGCAGATTCTGTTAAATCAATTCCTGCTGCGCGCCGTATTGGCATGGCATGGATGATTTTATGTTTAGGTGGTGCTTTAGGGGCAGGCTTTTTTGGTATTGCATTTTTTCAAGCCAATCCAAACTTAGCACACGGCGTGCAAGCCAACCCTGAAGTAATTTTTATGGAACTCACTAAAATTTTGTTTAATCCGTGGATTGCAGGGATTGTTTTAGCAGGTATTTTGGCTGCCGTAATGAGTACGCTCAGTTGTCAGCTTTTAGTCTGTTCAAGCACACTAACCGAGGATTTTTATAAAGCATTCTTACGCAAAAATGCTTCACAAAAAGAATTGGTGTGGGTTGGACGCTTGATGGTGCTTGCTATTTCGGTCTTTGCGATTTGGCTTGCAAGTAATCCTGAAAGTAAAGTATTGGGTTTGGTGTCTTATGCGTGGGCAGGTTTTGGTGCTGCATTTGGTCCACTTATTATTTTATCCTTAGTATGGAAGCGCATGACATTAAACGGTGCTGTAAGTGGCATGCTTGTAGGTGCAGTCACTGTTATTTTATGGAAAAATCTACTCGGTCATTTGGGTATCTACGAAATTTTACCCGGTTTTGTATTTGCAACGATCACTATTATTGTTGTAAGTCTTTTAGGCAAAACACCACAAAAGGACGTATTAGAACGTTATCATACTGCTGAAAATATTTATAAAACACCCCACTAATGCTTTTATTTAAAACAGGCTTCGCATCTTGCAACGTTGTTTGTTAAGATTGCCGCCTGTTTTTTTCAACCTCTATTCTGCTATGACCTTAAGCTATCAGCAACAATTACAAGCAAAAGTTGAACGTATCACCGAGCAGTTTAAATCGTTTCAAGTACCACAACTTGAAGTGTTTGACTCTCCCGAACAGCATTTTAGAATGCGCGCCGAGTTTCGTATTTGGCATACGGATGATGATATGTTTTATGCCATGTTTGAACGTGATGCACAAAGCCAAGAAAAACAGGTTGTACGGGTAGACACCTTTCCTATCGCAACGCAAAGCATTAACGATTTAATGCCACGCTTGTTAGATGCACTTAAACAAACCAAATGCTTACACCACCGTTTATTTGAAGTTGATTTTTTAGCTTCAACCCATGGCGAGATGCTAGTGAGTTTAATTTACCACCGCAAGCTTGATGAGCAATGGGAAACGGAAGCAAAAAAACTTGCACAAACGCTTAATATTAAAATTATTGGGCGTAGCCGTGGGCAAAAACTTGTTTTAAGCGATGATTTTGTTTTAGAACAATTTACAGTAGATGGTCACGTATTTACGTATAAGCAAATTGAAAATGGCTTTACACAACCTAATGCTGTGGTTTGCCAAAAAATGTTGCAATGGGCATGTGATGTTGTCGGCAATGATAACCATCACCTACTTGAACTATATTGTGGTAATGGAAACTTTACCCTTCCACTTGCAACAAAGTTTAAACGTGTGCTTGCAACAGAGCTTGCAAAATCTTCTGTTTATACGGCGCAATGGAATATTCAAAAAAATAATATTCAAAATATTGAAATTGCACGTTTAGCAGCGGAAGAATTTACACAAGCTTATCAAGGTGAGCGTGAGTTCCGTCGTTTACAAGAAGCCAATATTGATATGCAAAGCTACAACTTTGATACAGTATTTGTCGATCCACCACGCGCGGGTATTGACGATGATACGCTTAAACTTTTACAAGGTTTTAACCGTATCATTTATATCTCTTGTAACCCTGATACGTTAGAACAAAACTTACAAACATTGTGCAAAACACATAAAGTCACGCGTTTTGCACTGTTTGATCAGTTCCCACATACTCACCATGTGGAAAGTGGTATATTACTCGAAAAAATTTAATAACCTCGAGTTGCACCATCGGGATTACGCGGATCAGAGTAGCCATAAAAACCATCAGGTAAAACTTGAATGGTCTGCGTACGTCCCATCACTGCTTTTTGTTTCACGTCGTATCCTTGTTTTTTAAGTATATTCACTGTGTCTGCACTAATCCCTTTTTCAATACGTAATTCATCGGGCAACCATTGATGATGGATACGCGGTGTTGACGCAGCTTCAGCAGGGTTCATCTTAAAATCAATACTATTTACAATCGTTTGTAATACAGCACTAATAATACGAGACCCACCCGGACTACCTGTCACTAACCATGGCTTATTGTCTTTAAGTACCAATGTTGGCGACATTGAAGACAATGGACGTTTTTTTGCACCAATTGCATTTGCTTCTCCACCAATCAAGCCAAACCCATTTGGCACACCCGGCTTAGATGAAAAATCATCCATTTCATCATTCAGTAAAATACCTGTACCTGTTGCTACAATACCCGAACCAAAATTGAAATTAAGCGTATATGTCACGGCGACAGCATTACCATACTGATCTACAGTAGAATAGTGCGTCGTTTGATCACTCTCGTATGGCATTGGATTATTTGGCTTGATGGTACTAGAAGCACGCGCTGTATCAGGTGAAATTATTTTAACCAATTCATCTGCATATTTTTTAGAGGTAAGCCCAGAAACAGGTACATGCGTAAAATCAGGATCACCTAAATATTCAGAACGGTCTGCATAAGCCAATTTCATGGCTTCTGCCATATAATGGATAGATTGAGCACTGTTCACCCCATAGCTACTTATTGGATAGTGTTCAAGCATATTTAGAATTTGAACAATATGAACACCACCCGAGCTTGGTGGTGGCATGGTCACAATTTTATACCCTCGATAATCGCCAACAATTGGTGGTCGTTCAATCGCTTTATAATTTTTTAAGTCTTCTGCCGACATTATGCCACCATGATGTTGCATTTCTGCCACAATCTTTTGCCCAATTTCACCGTTGTAAAATACTTGACTACCATGTTTTGCAATCAGTTTTAACGATTTTGCTAAATCTTTTTGTACCAATAAGTCACCTTCTTTTAACGGTGTATTGTTTTTAAAGAAAATTGCTTTTGTACTATCCCACTTCGCTAAGTTTTGTTGTTCTACATCAAGTAATTTAGCCAACGCTGGGCTAACACGAATTCCTTTTTGAGCTAAATCAATTGAGGGCTTAATCACTTCTGAAAGAGGCAAACTACCCCATTTTTTTAGTGCATATTCCATACCTGCAACTGTACCCGGTACACCAACCGCATTATGCGTATATAAAGACTGATCAGGGATTACATTTCCTTTTTCATCTAAGTACATATTACGGCTCGCTTTTTGTGGTGCCATTTCACGAAAATCTAAGGTAAAGTCTTTTCCAGTTTTGGCATCATGTAACACCATGAAGCCACCACCCCCTATGTTTCCTGCATTAGGTAACACCACAGCTAAAGCAAAACCCACCCCCACAGCAGCATCAATCGCATTACCACCACGTTTTAAAATATCTAGCCCTACCTGTGTGGCAAGTACTTGTTCAGAAGCGACCATACCATGTGTGGCATGGATTGGATGGAAAATATCATTTTCGTAGTCATAACGGGTTAATGCACTGTTATCTAAAGCAAAAACAACAGGAGAAACTGTTAAAGGCAGTAAACACAAACTTAATTTTAATAGTCGCTTTATATTCATCAATTGAATATCCTTAAAAATCTAACTTATTGAAGTTATTGGCAATAACTAAGCCATTTCATACTTAATTTATATTAACTATCTGATTTGATTGAATTTTAATGTGAATTTATTTTTTATTCATAAATTCATCACTTTATCTGATAAGTCATTTTGTTGATCTTAAGTTATATTGATATCTTGATTTTAAAAATTGTTTCAAAATATTTAAAACAAAATATCAATAATTATCTGTTTTTATTTCATATCTATTTTTTCGATTGAAGATTGATACAACATAAAGCATGTACTTTTTACGTTAGGTGCTTGTTATTTCCATTTTTTGTTCTATATTTCGCAATTATGTTTACTTGTAATGAATAATCTATGCGTATTTGGCAAAAATTGTTTGGCACTCACACAGAGCATAACAGCTATAAAAACCATATTGCATCTGTAGAAAACAGCTGCGTCTGTAAAACAAACGATCAATTACTTCAAGCGCTTCAATCTGCACATAACCAATATGTGATTAAAGGTATTAAGCGGGTGCTGATGTCACGTGGCTTTACTCGCAAAGAACTTGAGGGAATTGAGCAAACCATTCATTAATTGCCTGTTTTTCGTTACAATAACGATTGTTCTTAACAATTAGGTTACTTGCGTGAAGTGGTTACAAATTCATATTACTGTTGATCAACCTCAAGTTGATTTTACTGAAACCCTACTTTTATCTTTAGGTGCTGTTAGCGTTACTTTAGATGATGCAGAAGACCAAGCCTTACTTGAACCTTTACCTGGTGAAACACCACTTTGGAATAAAGTGATTGTCACTGGTATTTACCAAGAAGATGAGCAAGAACCTATTGATGTAGACGCGTTAATTGCTTTTGCGAAAATGCAACTTCCTGATGATACCCCTATACGTTCTGAAATATTAGAAGACCAAGTCTGGGAACGCTCATGGATGGATTATTACGAGCCTATTCAAATTAGTAATAACTTTTGGATTGTGCCCGAATGGTTACCTGCACCGCAAGAAAGTGCTGTAAACCTTAAACTAGACCCAGGGTTAGCATTTGGTACAGGTAATCACGCAAGTACTTTTTTATGCTTGCAATGGCTAGGTACAACAGATGTTAAAGATAAAATTGTAATCGACTATGGTTGTGGTTCGGGTATTTTAGGTGTGGCTGCTTTGCTACTTGGCGCTAAAAAAGTATATGCCACAGATATTGACCCACAGGCAGTTTTAGCAACTAAGCAAAATGCCGAACTCAATGGTGTTTTAGATCGCTTATGGGTGGGCTTACCAGAAGAATTTAATGCTGAATTTAAGCCACAACAAGCTGATGTTCTCGTTGCAAATATTCTAGCGGGACCACTTATGACACTTGCACCTGAATTTGCAACACTCACTCAACCTAAAGCACAATTTGCTTTAGCAGGTGTGATTGAAGAACAAGTTGAAGATGTATGCGCAACATACAACAAATTTTTTGATGTTGAGCAAATTGAAAAACGCGAAGAAACATGGTGCCGTATTTCAGGACGTCGCCACGCATAAATGCAGAATATAAGAACTATTTGCCCTCAGTGCCAAACGCTTTATTTAGTTTCATCAATTCATTTAAGCGTTGCTGAAGGCAAAGTTCTTTGTTCTAAATGTAAATGTTCTTTTAATGCTTATCATCATTTAGATTTACAACAAACCTCTTACGCATCTGAAAGTAAACGTATAGGTAAAACCTCTGTTGATGATATTTTTAAGTCTAAAGCGGCTAACTCAAATATAGATTTGCAAACCTATTTAAATAATCAACATTATTTTCAACCACTCAATCAATATAAGACTCAGGTTTATAAACCTAAAAAATCTAATAAATCACCGCAATGGCTCATATCTGTTCTTATTTTAGCGTGTTTAGTTTTATGTTTACTCATGACATTTCACTATATTATATATAAAGCAGACCAAACTAAAAGTTCACAATTTTTAGCTTCTTTTTTAAATAATGAATGGACGCACTTTAAACCCCTATCACATTCCCCCTCTGTTGAAGTTGAAATTACGAAAATTGAGTCGCAATATCCCCGTTTAACCAAAATCACAGGACGTGTGATTAATTATAACGCTCATAATAGTGCACTGCCGATCATTGAACTTACGCTTAATAAAACTAAAACACGTCAGAAAGTGTTTTACTACACACCGCAAGAATATTTACCTTATTTTTTTAGACAAGAGAAAATATTAAAACCACATCAATATTTTGATTTTAGAATCGACTTACCTGTGTCAAATCATAATTTTCATTCACTTAGAACACATGCTTTATTTGTTCGCCCTTCTCAATAAAATATTTTTATGCAATTAGCTAGACAAGTAAATATTATTAAAAAATATACAAATAAAAAAACTGATCAAAATAAAAGCAATCATCTAAAAAAACGATAAAATTTAGGAAAAAATCGTCTCAAATTTACTCACTTTTTTGATGACAATGTTATTATACGCCCCATTAAAGCTTGACTATATTTACATCTCTTACTTACTCCATAACTAAATAACTCGCAAGATGTGCATTATTTAAAATATTGTGCATAAGGCAGTTTTTTTGTTCTGATTTTTTGACTGTAACAAATCTTAAATAATTGTTACGCTTATTTTTTAGTCAAATTGAGATGATTGTGGCAAGCTATGATTACTTTTATTAATACCTTGTTCTTATAGTAATGAGCGTATTTTTTTAACTTTTATAACATAACCTTTTCCACCCGATTAGGTTTAGATTAATTTCGGATTAAAACGCATGAATAGCAAATCTCCTATTTTTACTGCTCAATCTGATGTAGCGCTTCGTATCCACGTAGATCGCGCTGTTCGTCACTACTTTGCGTCGCTTCAAGGCGAGCAACCATCTCAAGTATATGACATGGTGCTAGCAGAAATGGAGAAACCTCTTCTATCTGTTGTTTTAGAATATACACGCGGCAACCAAACACGCGCTGCTGAAATTCTAGGACTCAACCGTGGTACTTTACGTAAAAAGTTAAAAGCTCACGGTTTAATGAGCGAATAAATGCTAAAATGCCCATGTCTTCATGGGCATTTTTTTTGCCCTTTGTTTTCCCAACTAAAAGACCAAACTTATGACTATTAAACGCGCTTTAATCTCAGTTTCGGATAAAACAGGTATCGTTGAATTTGCACAGGAACTTGCGAATTTGGGAGTAGAACTTTTATCCACGGGTGGAACTTACAAATTATTAAAAGAAAATCAGGTTTCTGTTGTAGAAGTTTCTGAACATACGGGTTTTCCCGAAATGATGGACGGACGTGTAAAAACGTTACATCCCAAAATCCATGGTGGTATCTTAGCTCGTCGTGGTATAGACGAAGCTGTTATGCAAGAACATAATATTGCTCCAATCGACCTTGTTGTTGTCAATCTCTATCCATTTGCACAAACTGTCGCAAAACCAAATTGCTCATTAGATGATGCGATTGAAAATATCGACATTGGTGGACCAACAATGGTACGTGCAGCAGCAAAAAATCACGCCTCTGTGGGTATTGTGGTGAATGCATCTGATTACAACTTAATCATTGATGAATTAAAAACAAATCAGACTTTATGTCATGCAACACGTTTTGATTTAGCTGTAAAAGCATTTGAACATACAGCTCAGTACGATGGCATGATTGCGTCTTACTTAGGTTCGCGCTTACAAGACAACCAAGTAGAACGCTTCCCTCGTACATTTAATACACAACTCAATAAAGTACAAGATTTACGCTACGGCGAAAATCCACATCAAGCAGCTGCTTTTTATGTAGAAGCCAATGCCACAGAAGCCTCTATTGCCACATCTAAGCAATTACAAGGCAAAGAACTTTCTTATAATAATATTGCCGATACAGACGCTGCGCTTGAATGTGTAAAAACATTTGCGAAACCTGCTTGCGTGATTGTTAAACATGCAAATCCTTGTGGTGTTGCTGTGTCTTTAGATGGCATTAAAACAGCATACGACCTTGCTTATGCAACTGACCCAGAATCTGCATTTGGTGGCATTATTGCATTTAACCGCGAGTTAGATGTAGATACGGCAAAAGCGATTGTTGAACGTCAATTTGTTGAAGTGATTATTGCCCCAAGCCTTGCAGAAGGTGTGTTAGACGTTACAAGTGCTAAAAAGAATGTCCGTGTTTTAACATGCGGTACACTACCTGCTTTAGATGCACGCCAACCACAGCTAGACTACAAACGTGTAAACGGTGGTTTGCTTGTTCAAGATCAAGACTTAGGCATGATTAAAGCCCAAGATTTAAAAGTTGTGACCAAACGTGCACCAACTGAGCAAGAAATTGATGACTTAATTTTTGCATGGAAAGTTGCAAAATATGTGAAGTCAAACGCAATTGTATATGCAAAAAACCGTCAAACTATTGGTGTTGGTGCAGGACAAATGAGCCGTGTTAACTCAGCACGTATTGCCGCAATTAAAGCAGAACATGCAGGGCTTATGGTGGAAGGTGCTGTTATGGCCTCAGATGCATTCTTTCCATTCCGTGATGGAATTGATAATGCTGCAAAAGCAGGTATTAAATGCATCATCCAACCTGGTGGCTCAATGCGTGACCAAGAAGTAATTGATGCAGCTGATGAAGCAGGCATTGCGATGGTCTTTACAGGTATGCGTCATTTCCGTCACTAATTGGAGTCTTACATGAATATTCTTGTTTTAGGTAATGGTGGACGTGAACACGCACTTGCTTGGAAAATTGCGCAAGACCAAGCAGTAAATACGGTCTTTGTTGCACCAGGCAATGCAGGCACAGCTACAGAACACAAATGTAAGAATGTACAACTTGATATTTTAGACAATACAGCCATTATTGCGTTTGCTCGAAAAAACCAAGTTGACTTAATTGTTGTAGGCCCAGAAGCACCATTGGTAAATGGCGTTGTAGATGCTGTACGCCAAGCTGACATTAAAATTTGGGGTCCAACTCAATACGCTGCACAGTTAGAAGGCTCTAAAGCATTTGCTAAAGACTTTTTAAAACGTCATGATATTCCAACTGCATTTTATGATGTTTTTACAGAAATTGAACCTGCAAAAGCATATGTAGAACAGCATGGCGCGCCAATTGTAATCAAAGCAGATGGTTTAGCTGCAGGTAAAGGCGTCATTGTCGCAATGACCCAAGAAGAAGCTTTTGCTGCCATTGAAGATATGCTTTCAAGCAATAAATTTGGTGATGCAGGCAGCCGTGTTGTCATTGAGCAATTTTTAGCAGGTGAAGAAGCCAGCTTTATTTGCATGATTGACGGACAAAACATCTTACCAATGGCAACGTCACAAGATCACAAACGTATTTTTGAAGGTGATCAAGGGCCAAATACAGGAGGTATGGGTGCTTACTCACCTGCACCTGTGGTGACGGCTGATATTTTCGAACGTGTCATGAATGAAATTATGCGTCCAACTGTTGAAGGTATGGCAAAAGATGGACATACCTATACAGGCTTTTTGTACGCAGGTTTAATGATTGATGACGCAGGTCAACCCCGTGTAATCGAATTTAACTGCCGTTTTGGTGACCCTGAAACACAGCCGATTATGATGCGTTTACAGTCCTCACTCGTCGAACTCATTGAATCAGGTTTACAAGGTCAACTCCCTGCAACTGCACAATGGGATCAACGTAAGTCCATTGGTATTGTATTGGCTGCCGAAGGTTATCCAGAAACCGTGCGTAAAGGCGATGTCATTTCAGGTTTAGGACAATCGCCTGAAGATACAAAAATCTTTCATGCAGGTACAAGTACCAATGCCGATGGTCATATTGTTACATCAGGCGGTCGTGTATTGTGTGTTACTGCACTAGGTGATAGCGTACTTGAGGCACAAATCAATGCCTTAGAAGTATGTGGACAAGTGACATTTACAGGCATGCAGTATCGTACAGATATTGGTTACCGTGCAATTTCTCGCGAACAATCTTAAAAAAATGGTGCGATACATTTATTATAATGTATCGCACCATGCTTAATTTTTAAGCTTAGTGAAAAAAATTCATATAGACTTTGAATTTTATTGTTTTGACTTATAACTCTGAAACTTTATACTGCCTTTTCTAAAGCAAACTATGTGTTGTTGTATTAGCGACAATAAAACTGCTTTTCTATTGTGCTAACACTAGCACTCAATGCTTTGAAATACTGCCTTTATATTGGCTGAGATTATTCCAAAGTTATTGATAATTCGCTCCCATTAATTCATAAATTAAAACTGGTTTAGGATTATAAATCTCATGAAAAAAGTATTAAGCGTTGTCTTAGGTGCAAGTGTTTTATTTGCAGCAGGCTGTGGTAACCACTCAGAACAAGAAAATAAAGAAAATCTGCAAAAAGTCGTATTAGCTTCTGATGGTTCAGATACAGATGTATGGCGCTATATTGCAACGTTGCCAGAAACCAAAGCAGCGGGCATTAAACTTGAAGTTAAGAACTTTACAGATTACGTTGCTATGAATAAAGCAACAGCTAATAAAGAAATTGATGTAAACGCATTTCAATCTTATAACTATTTAGTGGCTTATAACGCAGAAAATAAAGAAAAAGTTGTCCCGCTTGCAACCACTTATATTGAACCAATGGGCATTTACTCAAGTAAATATAAAAAAGTAGATCAATTACCAAACAATGCAACGATTGTTATTCCAAATGATGCAGCAAATGAATCACGGGCATTGGCTTTATTACAAAGTGCAGGTTTAATTCAACTTAAACAAAACTTTGATCCAATTAAAGCAACTACAAACGATGTCACGGCAAATCCAAAACATTTACAGCTTAAGCCAATTCAAATGGCAACTGCTGTACGTGTTAAAAATGATGTAGATGCCATTGTATTAGGTAATACACTTGCAATGGAAGGTGGCTTAAACGTTCTTAAAGATGCGATTTACTATGAACCTGTAAATCAATCAACTAAACTTTACGTCAACTTACTCGCGACTGCCGAATCCCGTAAAGATGATGCTGTACTGCAAAAACTTGCACCCATTTACCACAGTGAAGCAGTGAAAAAATATGTTGACGAACACTTTGGTGGCACTAAAGTTGACGTAAACAAACCTATTTCTTATCTTACTGAAGATAGTAAATAAACCGATCTCCCACTCATAGCAGGTAAAGTTTATACTTTACCTGTTTTTATTTTTAGCATAGTTTTTTGACCACATGATTCAATTTAAAAACATTTCAAAACACTATCAGCTTAAAGGTCAGACCTTACAGGCTTTGGATAACATTAACCTTACCATTCCTGAAGGTAGTATTTTTGGTCTTATTGGCTATAGTGGTGCAGGTAAAAGTACCCTTATTCGTTTGATTAATTTACTTGAACGTCCAACACGCGGGCAAATCATTATTAATCAAAAAGACTTTACTGCATTGGATGCACGTTCATTGCGTCAAGAACGTGCAAATATTGGTATGATCTTTCAGCACTTTAATTTGCTTCAAACCAAAACAGTTGCACAAAATATTGAAATTCCAATGCAACTTTTAGGTGTAAGTAAAGAAAAACGTGAACAACGATTAGAAGAACTACTCGATTTTATCGATCTTAAACACAAAAAAAATGCTTACCCCGATGAGCTCTCAGGTGGTCAAAAACAACGTGTGGGAATTGCGCGCGCACTTGCCAATCATCCAAAAATTTTATTATGCGATGAAGCAACCTCTGCGTTAGACCCTCAAACCACCAAATCTGTTTTAGAACTGCTTAAAAAAATTAATAAAGAGCAAAATATTACGATTGTGATGGTGACACATGAAATGGATGTGATCGAATCTGTGTGTGATCACGTGGCAGTGATGGAAGCAGGACAAGTCATTGAACAAGGCTCAACTGTTGATATTTTTAGCCATCCACAACATCCAACCACACAAAATTTTATTCAAACGGTTTTACAGCATCATCTGCCTGTTAATATTTTGAATCAACTTGAACATCAAAATCATCATAGTATTTACCGCTTACAATTTTTAGGTAAATCTGCTCAGCAAACTGTTATTCAAACACTGATTAAACAATACGATGTAAGTCTTAATATTTTGTTCGCCAACATGACAGAAATTGATGGCACTGTTATTGGGCAAATGTTTATTCAGCTATTAGGCGAAGAAAACACAATTAAACATGCCATTGTTTACTTAGAAGAACAAGGTGTATCTGTTGCACAGGCTGCTGTAGGAGAACAGGCATGAAAGATATGTTCATTGAATGGCTCACACGTGTAACTCAACCCTTTTGGACAAGTTTAGTCAGTGTAGATGACTTTGTAACTGCGCTACAGCAAACTATTTATATGGTCGTCGTGGCATTTATTTTTGGGGCAGTTTGGGGCTTCTTACAGGCAATTACGCTATTAGTTACACGCCCTAATGGGATATTACCCAATAAAGCCGTGTATCACTTTTTAAACCCAATTGTAAATGCGTTACGCTCTTTACCTTTTGTTATTTTAATGATTGCCATGATTCCTGTAACACGTATGCTCACAGGAAAAACCATTGGTACAGCGGCGGCTATTGTGCCTTTGGTGGCTTATATTGGTCCTTATATGGGTCGTCTCATTGAAACTGCGTTATTAGAAGTCAATGAAGGAATTATTGAGTCTGCTCAAGCAATGGGTGCATCACCTTTACAAATTATTTTTAAATTTATATTACCAGAAGCACGCAGTACACTCATTTTGAATATGACAACTGCAATGATTAGCTTGATAGGCGCAACAGCGATGGCAGGCGTTGTTGGTGGTGGCGGTATTGGTGACTTAGCTTATGCTTATGGCTATCAACGTTTTGATAGTTTTATTATGATTTTAACCGTGATTATACTTTTGATTATGGTACAGATTGTACAAAGTCTAGGTACTTGGCTTGCAAAAATGAGGTAAAAAAAATGGCATCTTTACGATGCCATTTTTAATTTAGAATTAGAAGTAGTAGTTAATACCTAACTTCGCACTTGGTAACCATTTGTATTTATCTTGATTACGAATATTGTTCTCTTCACGTGCTACGGCTGTATCTAATGATTGACCATTACCATTAGTAGCTGTCCCTGTACTGTTTAAACTTACCGTTGGATTTCCAATATAGTAAGCACCTACTTCACCAAACATACCAAAATGCTCACCAAATCGTGGTGATAAACCTAAACCTAAATAGGGTGCAATATCATTTTTATATTTTAGCTTGCCTTTTAAACGCACATCTGAATCTGCATTAAAATCAGTATTGTTGACACTAAAATTACGACCTTTACTTACATTACGGGTAATATCATAATCATTATCTAAATATGCTGCCCCTGCCGCTACATAAAAGGATTTTGCAAATGCATTATTACTTGCTCCCCACGGACGCATTTCTGCATTTAAGTAGACATTGTTATTATTCATGTCTAGATCGTATTTAGAGCCATTTACCTTTAAGCTATCAGACCAAGAAACATCACCACCGTTATAACCCAATGTTACACCAACATAAGGATTAACAGCCCATGATAAAGCTCCCCCGTAACCTGTTGTACCGCCCTCTACACGAATTGAAGTTGGAATATATTGAGATGCTGTAGAATTAGCGCCAGTTACGACTTGCTCATCAGCCATTGCTGTGCCCGCAACTGTTGCTAATGTAGAAGCAACTAATAATAAACGTAATTTTTTCATTCATATTCTCCTTACAGCGAACCTGTCTTTTTACTTATAGCTGATGGTTATTTAAGCTTAATCATAAACCGACTTTGTCCAATATTTATACTATTTTTATACGTTTTATGTTATTTTTTGATAAAAGTAATTTAAGTATAGCCTTTCGCTTTGTTTTCTTATATTTTTACCTATCCCTCACGTTTCTTTTTTCGTGTAGAATCTTATTTAAATTTTGACCAGTTTTAGGAAAGGATGATGTCTGAACTTTCAACAATTATCGAACAAGCTTTTGAAGACCGCGCTAATTTTACTGCTGCAACATGTTCAGCAGAAATTCGCAATGCTGTTGAAGAAGCACTTAAGGGTTTAGACAACGGTACTTTACGTGTAGCAGAAAAGATTGATGGTAAATGGACTGTACATCAATGGCTTAAAAAAGCTGTTTTACTTTCTTTTAAACTCAATGACAATGCACCTGTATCAGCAGGCGACTTGAATTTCTACGATAAAGTAGACACTAAATATTCAGGCTGGACAGAAGAACAATTTAAAGCTGCTGGCGTACGTGTTGTACCACCTGCTGTGGCGCGTCGTGGTAGCTACCAAGCAAAAAATGTAGTGCTTATGCCATCTTACGTTAACATTGGTGCTTACGTAGATGAAAACACCATGGTAGATACATGGGCAACTGTTGGATCATGTGCGCAAATTGGTAAAAATGTACATTTATCTGGCGGTGTAGGCATTGGCGGTGTTTTAGAGCCATTACAAGCAGGTCCAACTATTATCGAAGACAACTGCTTTATCGGTGCACGTTCTGAAATTGTAGAAGGTGTTATTGTAGAAGAAGGTGCCGTTATTTCGATGGGCGTCTATATTGGTCAATCTACTCGTATTTATGACCGCGCTACAGGTGAAATTCACTACGGTCGCGTACCTGCAGGTTCGGTGGTTGTACCGGGTAGCTTGCCATCTAAAGATGGTAAATATAGCCTATATGCAGCTATCATTGTGAAAAAAGTAGATGCACAAACACGTGCAAAAACAAGTCTAAACGACCTTTTACGCGAAGACTAATTTAATTTTTTTGAGTCTCTACGGTCATACGATCGTAGAGATTTTGTTTTTTTGATATGGTTAATTTTGCTATGAACTCTCCCCTTCGCTCAACATCAATTCCTGTAACAGACCCATCTGCAGGTTTACGCATTACAGAAATTTTTTACTCTTTGCAAGGTGAAGCCAATACGGCAGGATTACCCACTGTTTTTATTAGACTAACAGGTTGCCCATTACGTTGTACATACTGTGATACCACGTATTCATTTGAAGGTGGCGAACGTTGGTCGTTAGAAAAAATTATTGAAACAGCGAAAAGTTATAACACCCCGTATATTTGTATTACAGGTGGTGAACCACTTGCACAGCCCAACTGTATCAGTCTCATTGATCAACTGTGTGCTTTAGGTTTTGAAGTTTCACTTGAAACAAGTGGCGCACTTGATGTGTCTAAAGTAGATATTCGTGTATCTAAAGTATTAGATTTAAAGACACCAACATCAGGAGAAGATCATCGTAACCTGATGAGTAATCTTGATTACTTAACCCCTAAAGACCAAATCAAGTTTGTTATTTGTAACCGTGAAGACTATGAATGGTCAAAACAACAAGTTACACAATATCAACTTAATCAAAAAGTCGATACCGTTTGGTTCTCACCTGCTTTTGCAGTTGAAAAAGGCAATGCCAAATTACCTGCTTTTGCACGTGACCTTGCTCAGTGGATTTTAGAAGATCACTTAACTGTTCGTTTTCAATTACAGTTACATAAACTGTTATGGCAAGATGAAACAGGTCGTTAATTTTTGGAGATGAATATGCGCCCTCGTGCCATAGTATTACTGTCTGGTGGCTTAGACTCAACAACTTGTTTAGCTTGGGCGCAAGCACGCTATGAATGTCTTGCTTTAAGCTTTCAATACGGTCAACGTTCTAGTACAGAACTTGAAGCAGCAAAAAACCTTGCTGAACGCTTAGGTGTAGAGCACCGTATTATTAATATTGATCTAGGCAATCTTGGTGGTTCAGCATTAACAGACCATAGCATTCATGTCCCCGAAGAAGCACAAGATGGTATTCCTGTCACTTATGTGCCTGCACGTAATACCATCTTTTTATCTTATGCATTGGCAGCAGCCGAAGTTTTTCAGGCAGAAGCCATTGTAATTGGTGTAAATGCGGTGGACTATTCAGGCTATCCAGATTGCCGCCCTGAATATATTGACGCTTTTGCAAAACTTGCTGCATTAGCAACAAAAGCAGGCGTTGAAGGAAAACCGCTTAAAATTGAAACACCTCTGTTACATTTATCCAAAGGGAATATAATACATTTAGGACTAAAACATGGTGTAGACTATTCTCATACAGTCTCTTGTTATCAGGCTGATAACCAAGGACGTGCTTGCGGTAAGTGTGATAGTTGCCGTTTACGCAAGGAGGGCTTTGCGCAAGCTGGCGTTGAAGATCCCACACGTTATGTACCACAATAAAAGGGTAATTACATGAAATTTTTAAAATCAAAACTTGTACTTTCTACATTATTTGCAGCAACTGCATTTGCAACAACTGCATCTCATGCAATGTCAGACCCATCTAAAAGCGCAGATGTACGCGGTACACTAATCAGCAACTGTAAAGAAAGCGCAAGCAAAGCTGGTAAACTCACGTCATCAGAAGCTGACAAATTTTGTGCATGCCAAGTAGATGCAGAAGGTCGTTTAACCAAAGCACAAGAATGGCAAATCATTAGCACTGTGAACCAGAAGAAAAGCCCAAGTAGCTTACCTTTCATTCAACAGCAAAATGCTGCAATTCAAAAATGTTTTGGTCCTCAGTTAACCACTAAACTTAAAACATTAACTGAAGAAGCAATGAAAAACGCGCAAGCAAACCAAAAATAAGTTTTAAACTTTAAAAATTAGCCACTCTATGTGGCTAGTTTTTTTTAAGGAGATGTCATGATTTCACTTCCTACACAGCCGTTTGCTAGCACACAAGGCGAAATTTATCTTAATGATTTATCGGACTGGTTAATACTTTATTTTTATCCTAAAGATTCAACCCCAGGGTGTACAACGCAAGCCGTCGATTTTTCTACTTTAAAAAATGATTTTGAAAATACCACAATTATTGGCGTTTCACGCGATAGTATTAAAACACATCAGAATTTCACAGCTAAAAAAGAACTCAGTATTAATTTAATTAGTGATAAAGAAGAAATACTGTGCCAACATTTTGATGTCATTAAAGAAAAAAATATGTATGGCAAAAAAGTAATGGGCATAGAACGCTCAACCTTCATTTTTTACAAAGGCGAGCTCGTTAAAAGCTATCGTAAAGTAAAAGCAGCAGGACATGCCGAGATTATTTTAAAAGATTTAAAAGAATTACAAAAAGCGAGATAATCTCGCTTTATTTTTGTACTAAATCACCATCTACATAGATATCAACGTGATCTGCAATCGACTTCATCTCAAAGTTTTTCATTTGTACTTGTGTCGTTGCTTTAATATGGTTTGGTGTAATAGTGCTATAAAAAACAACAGGGCGTGTTTTACCTTTAATGGTTAGATTACCAAAGACATTATATTTATTACGTCCTAATGCCTGAATTTTTGTACTATCAAATACAATTTTTTGGTATTTATCAGCATTAAAATATTTTTCGCCCAATAACATATCTTTTAAACTACTTGTTGTTGGCTGTATGCTTGGCACTTGCATGGTAAAATTGATCTGTGTTTGAGCAAGTTGAGTTGCATCAAATTTAACTGTTGAATTTACCTCTCCAAATGTAGCATCTACAATTTTAATGCCAAATTTTTTAATATAAAAACCAACTGTTCCTTGATCTGAAAGTTTTGCAGGTTCTAACGCATGGCTAACCGTAATTGCACTCATACAAAGTGTAAATAGCAAAGATTTTTTTAACATTTAAAACCTAAGTTCTTAAAATTTGACTTAGTTTAAACAATTTTGCTTAAGATATTCTTGTTGTAAATCTTGGTAGATTTGTGTCTGTTTAAAATTTACTAAAAAATCTTGTGTCCCTAAGGGTAAATATTGCGTATCAATGTGCCCTTCATAATACGCTTGGCGTAGAGGTGTAGCAGAAATTGAGTTTTTTAAACTCTCTAATGGTACAAGTTGCCAGTTTGGAAACAATTTAAGATAGTAAGATGAATCATCTTTAAAATGACCAATCAAACCAATGTTTGATGCACTGTGTGTTACTTCGTTTACCTTTTGCTTAACTTGTTTTACCCATTTTTCATCGTTATACACATCCACAATATGTACAAATTTAATCCGCTGTTGTTGCTCAGAGGTAAAATTCGATAAAATCATATTTTCGCGTTCTTGTGCTAAAAAAGGATTTTTTAAACTCCGCTCGGACTGTGCAGAACCTAAAGCTAAAACAACAGATTGACTGCGTTGTAATGCAATCTCAACAGTTTGTAAATGTGCATAATGAAATGGCTGAAAACGCCCAATAAAAACCAGATAATCAAACATTTAATTTATTTCTAATAATTGGATAAATTCAAAAGCAGGCTCTTCATAAGGATGGCTTTCTTGTAGTGCAGTAAGCACTTGTTTTGCCAAATGATTAGGTACAATGATTTCTACCCGCCACTCTTCAACATGCATTAACTGATCTAATTTGCCTAAAAACGGTTGCGCAGTACCTTTAGGTTTAAACTGCCCAAGTCCTTTAACTTGCCAAACGCAGTGTTCATAGTCGCCTATTGTACCTGCACCTACCTTAAAAAGCGCGGTTTTTGTCTCTTCCAAATGGCTTTGCGGTACAAAGTAAATCAGTTTTAACATTCCTATCCAAAACGCCCTGTAATATAGGCTTCTGTAAGTTGATGATCGGGTTTGGTAAATACTTTTTCTGTTGCATTTACCTCAATTAAATCGCCTAAGTGGAAATAAGCTGTACGGTCTGAGACACGCGCCGCTTGTTGCATAGAGTGCGTTACAATTGCAATTGTATATTGCGTAGAAAGCTCAGAAATAAGCTCTTCTACTTTTGCAGTTGCAATTGGATCTAATGCAGAACATGGCTCATCCATCAAAATAACTTCAGGGCTAACCGCAATTGTGCGGGCAATACATAAACGTTGTTGCTGACCACCCGATAAACTTGTACCCGATTGATGCAAACGCTCTTTTACTTCGTCCCATAAACCTGCTTTACGCAAACTATTTTCTACAATTTCTTCTAAATCGTATTTATCACGCGCCAATCCATGTAATTTAGGACCGTAAGCTACATTATCAAAAATAGATTTTGGAAACGGGTTTGGTTTTTGAAATACCATGCCTACTTGCGCACGTAATAATACAACATCTAAACGTGGATCATAAATATCTTGCTGATCTAACGTCACTTTTCCTGTTACACGGCACGTATCAATCGTGTCATTCATTCGATTAAGTGTACGCAAAAATGTTGATTTGCCACAACCCGATGGACCAATAAATGCAATGACTTCATTTTGATAAATATCTAAACTAATCCCTTTAATCGCTTCAGTTTCGCCATAGTAAACATGGACATCTTCTGCCGACATTTTTACATCTTTGATAATGGGTTCTTTTTTCAATTCAGAAGGACTATATTGCATCTTTGGTGTACTATTTTGTACAGAATTTTCGTCTAATACTACTGTCATTTTGTGTCTCAATCTTACCAACGAACTTCGAACTTCTTACGCAACCAAATTGCAAGTCCGTTTAGTCCTATCATTAATGCTAAAAGTACGATAATGGCTGCTGCCGTACGTCCTTCAAAAAAGTTACGTAGCTCATTACCCTGCCATAAGAAAATTTGTACAGGTAATGCTGTGGATTGATCAACAGGCGTTGCAGGTACATTTGCAACAAATGCGCTCATACCAATTAAAAGCAAGGGTGCTGTTTCCCCAAGTGCTTGTGCCACACCAATAATGGCACCTGTTAAAATACCGGGTAACGCAAGTGGTAAAATATGGTGAAATACTGTTTGTACATTCGATGCCCCTAAACCCTGTGCAGCTTGGCGAATAGAAGGTGGTACTGCTTTAAGTGCCGCACGCGTCGTAATAATAACGGTCGGTAATGTCATTAAACTCAGTACCAAACCACCAACCAAAGGTGCTGAAAGTGGCAAGTGCATCCAACCAATAAAAATAGCTGCACCTAATAAACCAAATACAATAGAAGGTACTGCTGCTAAGTTATTGATATTTACTTCCACCACATCTGTGATAAAGTTTTTCTTTGCAAACTCTTCTAAGTAAATCGCACTTGCAACCCCTACAGGGATAGAGACAAAAATAACAATCAGCATCATATATAAAGAGCCAACAATCGCACCTGATAAACCACTACTTGCAGGCGAACTACGCGAGTCTGTATTGGTAAAAATTTGGAAGTTAAACTGACTGGTTAACACACCATCTTTTACAAGTTTATCTGCCAACTGACGCACTTCTGGGCTTAACTGTTGTTGTTGGTCAGGCAATTGACGATCAATTTTGCCTGTTACCCAAACATCTACATTAGCGTCAGCAAGTAGCTTCATATCCACTGTTTTGCCGACTAAACTTGAGTCGGCAAAAACCATATCACGCAAGCGATATGCCTCAGAGCTGGTATAAATACTGCGTAAATTATCTTCTTGATGAGTCAAAGATTTATCTTGGTTTTCAATACTTTTAACCAATAATGCATCCCAATCCACCATGCCCATTTTAGTTTGCCAATCAATATAACGCGCTTGATACATTGCAGGTGTTTCATTGGCTTTTTGTACAGGCTTACTCCCTGCATCAATCATTTTAGGATCTAGATACACAGGTACATTTAAGCTCATTTGCCAAAATGCAGGTAAACCTTTGTATAAAATACTGCTAAACAACAAAACAACACACATTAAACCCGTGAGTACAGCAGCCAATCCAAAGAAACGAAAGCCTTTTTCTTTACGGTGACGTTTGGCAAGAGACTGACTGATCTTTTGCTTTCTTTCTTCTCGTGTCATATTCATTCGTATTGCTCACGGTACTTACGCACAATATAAAGTGCCACAATATTTAAGCCCAATGTAATTACAAATAGTGTTAAACCAAGTGCAAATGCAACCAATGCTTGCGGGCTTGCAAAATCGGTATCGCCTGTTAATTGGTTTACAATTGTTACAGTTACGGTAGATACAGCTTCTAATGGATTGACATGCAATAACGGGCTATTGCCTGCTGCAAGTACTACAATCATGGTTTCGCCAATGGCACGCGAGGCAGCCAATAAAAATGCACCAATAATGCCGGGCAATGCTGCAGGTAATACCACTTTACGCACTGTTTCGGCTTGCGTTGCCCCTAAACCAAGTGATCCATCACGCAGTGTTCGTGGTACTTGCGTAATAATGTCATCAGATAAAGAAGACACAAATGGAATAATCATAATACCCATCACAACGCCTGCTGTAAGTGCACTTGTTGCATTGATGCTAATTCCAATAGCATCACCCACTTCTTTAAAAAACGGACCCACAACCATCAAGGCGAATACGCCATATACGATGGTTGGAATACCTGCTAAAACTTCAATGGCAGGTTTTGCCCAAGCGCGTAAACGTGGTGATGCATATTCAGCAAGATAGATTGCGGTCATTAATCCCACAGGAATAGCCACCAACAAAGCCACCGCACTCACCATAAATGTACCCCAGAGCAACGGTAACAAACCGTAACTACCTGATGCATTACCCGATGTGCTAAATCCTGGATTCCACTCTGTGCCAAAGAAAAAATCGATAGGACTGACAAAATGGAAGAAACGCAATGCCTCACTGAGCATAGATAACACAATGCCAATTGTGGTTAAAATGGCAACGCCCGAACACAACGCTAGCCCTATTCTTGTTATTTTTTCAACGTAATTACGTGCACGGTAGTCTTTTTCTACTTTTTTTTGTGTAATCAATAGACCAACTAGAGCCACACATACCACAACAGCAAATTTTGCATAGTTTCCAATTTTTTCAATATTGGCATAATGCTGTGCTGCACTCATTTCATAACTTTGAACTTGATCTGTCACACCAAAACCTGACGCAATTGCATGCACACGATCAAGTAAAACTATTCTTCCTGTTGCATCTAAATTTGCTAAAACATCTTGAGGAATCTGATTAAAAACCACGTGCTTTAACAAAGTTGGTTCAACAATATTCCATAAAATAAAAATTAAAAAAGCAGGAACACCACACCATAACGCAACAAAAGCGCCATAATAGGTAGGACGTGAATGTAACGTTACTGTATTTTTACCTGCACCTGCCAATTTACGACTTTTTCTTAAACCAAATTGATATGCCACTGCAATAAGCGCAAGTAATATCCCTAATACAAGCAGATTCATTTTCTCTCCAAAAAAAAGCGTGTTGTTTTTTTACAACACGCTTTTTCTAATTACTTCACTGTTTTACCAGCTTTAAAGTCTGCTAAAACTTGTGCTCTCTCTGCGTCAGACATTGAAATCAAGCCTGCTTTTTCTAATTTTGAACCTTTTCCTGATACTTTTTTGCTCAAGAAGAATTCAACATACTGCGGCAGGCCTTTCACAACACCTAAATGCTCGCCTTTTACATAAAAGTAAAGTGGACGGGATACAGGATATTGACCATTAAGAATAGTTTTCTCACTTGGCATTACGTTGTTTACAGTTGCTACGCGTAAACGGTCACGGTTTTGCTCATAAAACCCTAACCCAAAAACACCCACTGCATTTGGTGCTGTTTTTAAACGTGCAAGTGTTTCCGTGTAATCGCCTGAAATTTCAATCACTCGACCATCTTTACGGAAAGTCGAACATGCTTTTTCTTGTTCTTCTTTACCTAATTTTTTCATGTAATCGTAAGCGTCACAACCTGCGGTTACCATTTTTTCTTGGAATACTTCACGCGTACCATGGTTAGACGCAGGAATCACCAACAAAATTGGCTCATTTGGAAGTGTTGGATCAATTTGGTTCCAACGCGTATATGGGTTAGGAATTAACTTACCTTTTGCAGGAAGTTTCTCTGCAAGTGCTGCAAATACATGATAAGGCTTTAATTTAAATGCTGGTTGCGATGCGCTAGATGCAAACACAATTCCATCATAACCGACTTTAATTTCTTGTACTTTATTCACACCTGCCTGATGGCAGTTTGAAAGCTCTGTACCTTTAATTTTACGAGATGCATTGGCAATATCAATCGTGTTTTCTGCTACACCTTGACAGAACTGTTTTAAACCACCAGATGTACCCCCAGAACCTACAACAGGTGTTTTAAATTGTGGAAACGTATGTCCAAATTCTTCAGCAACAATACTTGCATACGGCAATACTGTTGATGAGCCTGCAATTTGAATGGTTTCGCGCGCTGCGTTTGCATTCACCCCAACTGTTGCTGCCGTAACAGCAAATGCAAGTGCTAAATATTTCATGGATTTAAGCCCTAAAAAGTTGCTTTATATGTTCGTTTTCCCTGTGAACATTGTGTTTTTTTTATATGACATTTACGTGACAACTAGATGACGCTTTTATGATAGATAAGTGTTTGACGGGTACTTCACTTTTTACACTCAAAAAAAAGGTCACCGTAGTGACCTTTTTTCTTAATCAATCGGTGGTACGTAAGTACCTGAAGCAATCGCATCTTTAATACGCGCTACCTCAGATTGAATTTGAGTTAATAACTCTTTTACATTTTCCATCGTTGCAACAGGGCTTAATAATGTCATTTTTAAAGACTGTACATCGCCCACTTTTGTTACACCCACATTTGCTTCGCCACCCGCAAATAGTTCATCTGCTACGTTTTGGTTCAAGATGTCTATCAAATCTGATGGATAGCCTTGTGGTACAACACGGAAAAGTACCGATGCAAATTGTGGCTCAATCAATAATTCTAGCTCAGCAGAATTCTTGATATATTGTGCAGCCTCTTGCGATAACTTCACACCATGATCAATCATTGAGCCATAAAGTTCTTCACCTAATGCTTCTATCGTCATCCACAATTTCAACGCATCAAAACGGCGTGTTGTTTGTAAAGATTTAGACACAAGGTTAGGTACGCCATGCTCTTCATCATAAGCAGAGTTTAAATATTCTGCTTCATAATGCATAAAGCGATAGTTGGCTTCATCTTTAAGTAAGAAAGCACCACAGCTAATGGTTTGGAAATAATGCTTATGGAAATCAAGCGTTACAGAATCTGCTTGTTCTAAACCATCTAACCAATGACGGTAGTCATTTGATAAAATTAAAGCACCACCCCAAGCGGCATCAACATGCATCCAAGCATTATACTTATTAGTAATTGCACGGATTTCTTTTAATGGGTCAATTGCGCCTGCGTCTGTTGTACCCGCAGTTGCAACCACACATGCCACAATTTTGCCATCTGCTTGTAGTTGTGCCATTGTTTTTTCTAAGGCATCAACATCCATTTGCGCTTTGTTGTTGGTTGGCACAGTCACCACAGACTGAAAGCCCATTCCCATCAATGCCATGTTTTTTTGTACAGAAAAGTGAGCATTCTCAGAACAAATCACTTTTACATTTTTCATGGCTTCGCTTGGAATGCCATCACGCTGTACAGAATGTCCCGCCCAATACGATGCAATACACTTATCACGTGCAAGTAATACGCCCATTAAGTTAGACTGCGTACCACCTGAGGTAAACACGCCTGCCTGACCTGCACCATAACCAATTTTTTGGCGCAACCAATCAATCAACTGCACTTCCATCAATGAACCTGCAGGGCTTTGATCCCAAGAATCCATTGATTGGTTTGTTGCATTAATCAGCACTTCAGCAATTTGACTAATCACCATGGTTGGGCAATGCAAATGTGCTAAAGAATGTGGATGATGAACTTTTAAACTTTTATTTAAAAATAGTTCAATCATACGGTTTAATGCATTTTGAACGCCTAAGCCCTCAGAAGTTGCATTAAAAGCAATGGCAGCGCGTAGCTCTTTAATGCTACCGCCTGTATACATTTTTTCATTTTGCAACCATGCACTCACTGCCTTTACGGCTTGTGCCATTGCCGACTCATAGTCAGCAATGGATTGTGCATCATTACATAACAACGCTTGGCGATGTTGTGTAAAATCAACCATTAATTATGCACCTCGTACAGAAACAAGCGCTTCTTGTACTGCTTTTTTGAAGCGAGCAATCACTTCCACACATTCTTCTTGTGTAATAATGAGTGGGCAAAGTAAACGAATTACCGTACCGTGACGACCGCCTTTTTCTAATAAAAGTTGGTTATTAAAACATGCCGTTTGAATTGCAGCTGCAAGTGCGCTATCAGCAGGGAAAGAACCCATATGATCAGCAGGTTTACGCTCATCTACAATTTCAACACCTAGCATTAAGCCACGACCACGCACATTACCAATACATGGTAATTCTTGCGCAAGTTTCTTTAACTCTGCTTGCAAGTAGTCGCCACGTTCTTGGGCATTTTTCGCTAAGTTTTGCTCTTTAATCACATTTAAAGAGGCTAAACCTGTACCCATTGCCATTTGGTTACCACGGAATGTTCCTGTGTGTGTACCTGGTTGCCACGCATCAAATTTGCGTTTAATACCTAATACCGCAAGTGGTAAGCTACCACCTACTGCTTTAGACATAACAATCACATCAGGTTCAATGTCCGCATGTTCAAAAGCAAACATTTTACCTGAACGCGAAAAGCCTGCTTGCACTTCATCAAGTACCAATAAAATGCCATGCTTTTCGGTCACTTCGCGGATTTTACGTAACCATTTTGTTGGTGCAACCACAACACCGCCTTCACCCTGAATTGCTTCTAAGATCACAGCAGCAGGTTTTGTAACACCGCTTTCTACGTCTTCGATAAACTGTTCAAAGTAGTACGTTAATGCGTCTACCCCTGCTTCACCACCTAAACCAAGTGGGCAACGGTATTCGTGTGGGTATGGTAAAAATTGCACACCCGGCATCAAATTTTGAACGGCATTTTTAGCCCCTAAGTTCCCTGTCATAGACAACGAACCATGGGTCATACCATGATAACCACCAGAAAAACTAATTACAGAACCACGCCCTGTATATGTTTTTGCAAGTTTAATAGCTGCTTCGGTTGCATCTGCACCTGATGGGCCACAAAACTGTAAGCAATATGCTTCTTTACCACCGGGTAATTCAGCAAGTAATGCTTCTGTAAAAGCATCTTTTAATGGTGTTGTTAAAT
The DNA here is from genome assembly GCF_027568475.1 of Acinetobacter sp. HY1485. Classification (GTDB taxonomy): domain Bacteria; phylum Pseudomonadota; class Gammaproteobacteria; order Pseudomonadales; family Moraxellaceae; genus Acinetobacter. The sequence goes on from NZ_JANKZG010000003.1 coordinate 94,315, forward strand.
CTAAAGTATGTAATGGCACACCACTTGTGAGTGTATCGTGAATACTTTGAATGACAGCAGGATGATTATGACCTAAAGCCAATGTACCTGCACCAGCTAGACAGTCGAGGTATTTTGTACCTTCAACGTCGGTAACCCAGCACCCCTGTGCTTGTGCTATCGCTAACGGTAATTTACGTGGATAACTACGAACATTTGATTCCATTTGACTTTGGCGAGTCAAGTAGTATTCGTTAGTAGAAGGGGTGGCAGAATTAACTGAATTAACGCTCATATCGGATTACCATCTCAGATAAGGGTTGAAAGAAATAAGTCGGGTGACTTTTGGTCCTTTGACTCGGTGCTTGTAATAGTCTAGTCAGGTCTAATTGTATGAACTAGGAGGGCGATAATACGCTTTTCTGTATAAAAATAAAGTTTTTTTACGTTTAATTTTTATACATAATTAAGCATAAATTGCCATAGCCCAAGTATGACGGCACTTTATGACCAAATGACGACAAGACTAATTGAGTAATATCTAAACAACTGTTTTTATACTTATGATTTTTATATCTTTTAAAGCAAATAAATGTTGTTATAAACACAACAAAGGGTATACAAAACTTGCCACATAACACTTTAAAATAATTTAAAAATGGGAAGACTTTATATGCGTAAACTTGTACTTGCTACCACTTTATTATGTACAACCACTGTTACCTTTGCAGAACCACTTAACTATAATATTTTAAATATTCAAGCTGAGGCAAGCCGTGAAGTATCTAACGATGAAATGAGCGCAGTCTTATACATCGAAAAGACTAACAAACAACCAAGTGAGCTTGCCAATCAGGTCAGTCTACTGATGAACCAAGGTTTAGCACTCGCTAAAAAATATCCTCAAGTACAGGTCAAAACAGGTCCACAACGTACTTATCCAATTTACGACAACGATTCTAATAAGCTAAAAGAATGGCGTGCGCGGGCAGAAATTCAAATTAATAGCCAAGATTTCAAAGCTGCCAGTAACCTAATTAGTGAATTACAGCAAAATTTCCAAACACAAAATATTCAATTTTCTGTTTCAGACGAACAACGTAAAAAAGTTGAGAACGAGTTATTAGTTGATGCATCTCGCAACTTCCAACAGCGTGCGCAAACGTTAGCACAAGCGTGGCATAAAACCAGCTATGATGTGGTTAACCTAAATATTGACACCAATAACAATAGTGCACCTGCACCAATGATGATGATGATGGCAAAGTCACGCGTTGCTGATAGTGCTGTAAGCCAAGATGTAAGCAGTGGTGAATCTAAAATTACTGTTAGTGCAAATGGAACAATTCAATTAAAATAGAGCCATGAAATATTTCCATGCTCCCTCTATTCGCTGTACAGACGAAGATAATGTTTTAACGATTGGTCTGGCAGATGATGAATTTGATCCAATAGATTTTGTAATTTTAAGCCGTTTAGGTGAAGGCGAGTACGCTCGATTTTATCTATCAATCAATGATAACGACATTGAGTTTGAAAATGTGATCGAAAGTATTCACCTTTCATTTGATACATTAACACTCAATATTCTGCCTAAAGAGCAAGAAGCTGTTGATTACAAACGTATTCAAGTTGAACTACGTGATGATGACTCCGAACTCAAACGCTATTTAAAACGTATGTTTAAAAGTAGCCATGTAGAACTTAAGCTATAAAAAAAAAGAGCAGTATTACTGCTCTTTTTTTTATTTTGTAAATGGTAGTGAGTATTTTAAGATACGCCCCACCACTTGCCCGTATTGCTTTGCTAAACTTGCATTATTGTAGTTTAAGCCATATTTTTTACATACTGCTTCTACTTTTGGCGCAATTTGGCGATAACGGCGTCCCGGCATTTCTGGAAACAGATGATGTTCAATTTGATGACTCAAATGCCCTGTCATAATATGAAACAACTCTGAGCCTTGTAAGTTAGAAGAGCCACGAATTTGACGCATATACCAATGACCACGACTTTCATTCCGCAATACACTTTTTGGAAACACTTCAACATCTTTAGTAAAGTGACCACAAAAAATAATACTAAATGTCCATACGTTACGAATACCATTTGCCACACAGTTACCTGCTAAAACAGGTAATGCATTTGGTCCTGCAATTAATGGAAAGAATACATAATCTTTAAATAACTGCTTACCAATTTTATTTTGGAGCGGTTTCCACTCTTTCCAAAATTGTTTTGCCGTTTTACGTCCAAATAAAACACGCCCAATTTCTAGGCTCTGAATTGCCACACCCCATTGAAATAATAAACAAAATGGAATGCAGTATAATGGCTGTAATAAATAACCTTTTTTCCAACGTTGTTCAGGGAACAAACGTACCATCCCATAACCGATATCATCATCCATACCTCTAATATTGGTAAATGTATGATGTGTATAGTTATGTGTTTGACGCCAGTTATCTGCCGTTCCAACAATGTCCCACTCGTATGACTTGCCCATCAACTTAGGATCATTCATCCAGTCATATTGACCATGCATAACATTGTGACCGACTTCCATATTTTCAAGGATTTTAGCCGCACCGAGTAAACCTGTGCCCAAAATCCATGCTGGCGGAAACCATCCTGCAAACAATAAACCACGACCTGCAATACTCATATAACGTACTGCAGAATAGACACGGCGGATATATTGCGCGTCTTTTTCGCCTAAGTCGTCTAAAACTTCTTGCTTAATTGCATCTAACTCTTGTGCTAACGCGTCTAATTCAGCTTGAGTAAGATCACGATTTTTCGAATTTTTAAAATACTGCGGTTGAACTTGCATATTCATAATATTACTCTCTTATAGATCAAGCACAAGATCAGACTTAGCTGAGTTAACACAAATACGAACTGAATTGTTCGGTTCTGCATTTTCAGATTGATCAATGGTATTTTTAGTCACACCACTGACTTTATTACATGCACACTTATTACAAATACCCATACGACAACCATAAATTGGTTTAATTTGGGCTTGTTCAAGTGCATCTAATAAGCCTTGTCCTTTTTGAACTTCTACAATCTTATTAGAACGAGTAAGTGTGAGTTTAACTGTCCCTTCTTCATTGTTTTCAATCGGGGTTAAACTAAACGCTTCACTCTTAAATACTTTAGCATCTTGAAATAATTGCGCTGCTGTATTTACAAAACCTGATGGTCCACATGCAAATACCGTTTTTGTATCTAACTGTTCAATGTTAGATACATGCAATTCGTTAAGGCGCTGTGCTGGCGTTTCATTATCTTGTGTACATAAAATATCAAGTTTAAAAAGTGGGTACTTTTCTGCCCACTGTTCAAAGACTTGTTTAAACGCCACACCTTCTTGATGCTTTGCCCAATACATTAAATGAATATTGAGCTTTGCCAATAAACCTTTTTTCTCTAACGCATAAAGCATGCTATACATCGGTGTAATGCCACTGCCTGCGGCAAGCAATACCACATCATTTAAGTCAGGGGCATCAAGTAGCATATCGCCATAAGGCACACCAAATTCAATCACATCATTAATTTTAGCGGTTTGGCAAAGCCATGTACTTACAATACCGTTAGGCACTTGTTTTAAAGTCAGTTGAACATGACGATCATCTATTTGCGTTAAGCTATAAGTTCGCTCATAACGGCGCCCTGCAATTTCAACAATAACAGGATGGTGTTGACCTGATAATCCAAACTGCATACGTTTATTACATTCAAGTGTTAATGTAAAAATATCATCCGCCACTTTTTCTCGCTTACAAATACGCCCTAACATTTGATACGTTGACCAAAGTGGGTTCATTTTTTGTAGCCAAAAATTCATAGTATGGCGTTCAAACACGCTCTCTGTAAAAAAATTAAGTGTCTGATTTTTTGTTGATACACGATGCATATTAGGTCATCTCAATTATGACGTTTTAATTATTATACACATGTATATATATATGTATAGTATTAAAAACACTTCGTTACGCTATTTCTTCTATCCACTTTATAAGGCTATAATCTAGCAATAAATAAAAAGCACACATGGATCATATGACCTCTGTATCTACCCATACTCAATATGCGCAACCTGACTTATCTGAAGATCAGGTTAAAACTGTGACGCGCAGTGTGGGTCGTAAAGCAACGATTACCAAAGAAGAGTTATTCCAAGCTGCACTTAACTTAATTGGTTCACAAAAAAGTATTGCTGCGCTAAGTTTACGTGAAGTTGCACGCGAGGCAGGTATTGCGCCTAACAGCTTTTATCGTCACTTTAAAGATATTGATCAACTTGCCATTGAACTCATTAATCGAGCGGGTTTGGTACTGCGTCATATTATTCGAGAAGCACGCCTACGTGCCATTAAACAAGAAAGTATTATTCGCAGTTCCGTAGAAGTATTTTTACAACAGCTTGATGCAGATGAAGGTCACTTAGGGCTATTATTACGTGAAGGCTATACAGGCTCTATTTCGTATAAACAAGCAGTAGAGCAACAACTTAATTTTTTCCAACAAGAACTCCAAGAAGATCTTGTACGTTTAGAAGCGCTCAATAATAGCCGTTTAAGCCATCCTGAAATTGTGTCAGTTGCGATTACTCAACTTGTATTTAATATGGGCGCAAAAGTATTAGACTTACCCGAGAAAGAACGGCGCCGTACTGCCGAACAAACTATGCTCATGATCCGCATGATTTTAGAAGGTGCACGCCACTTAAAAAATAGCGAATAAATCTATTTTCTATAAAATGTTATCAGGTTAGAATCGGTCGATCATTCACGCTGTTGTGAATGCTATTTTTAAAGCCGATGAATTATGAAAATTTTAACTGATAAACAATGTGTGTTGGCAAGTTATATTTTGATGTTTTTATTTCTCATCTTTGTCATACCATTGCATCTTCTTCCCTGTTTTTTTGTAGGCTTTTTAATTTTTGATATTATTAAAAGCATCAGCAGAATTTTAGATCGCTACACATCAAGCCATATTGCCAAAGTGAGTTTAAGTATTGGCATTGGTGTTATTATTGCCACTTTAATTGGACTTGGTATTACGAGCTTAATTAGCTTTGTAGTGTATGACTTACAAGGTGCAGGTAATTCTGTCTTAAGTACGCAAATTGACCAAACACTCATTAGTATTCAAGAAGAAATTTCTAAATATCTACCCAATTACATTCCGTACGATATGACGGATATAAAACATAAATTAATCGCCTTCTCAAAAGATAATGTGGATACATTACGCCATACAGGCTCAGATATTTTGCATAATCTTGCAACTACACTGATTGGCTTAATTGTAGGGATTATGGTGTCTACTTATAACGCACCACAAGAACCACAGCCTGCTTTTAAAGCCGCACTTTTAGAGCGAATCAATAACCTTGCGGTTTCATTTAGAAATGTTGTATTTGCACAATTTAAAATTTCGCTGATTAACACCGTTCTGTTTATGGTTTTTGTATTTGCCCTATTACCTATTTTTGGTGTATCTCTACCATTTGCCAAAACACTGACTATCTTAACGTTTATTTTTGGCTTGCTCCCAATTGTTGGAAATTTACTTTCTAATACGCTTATTGTAATGTCAGGTCTTACCATTTCATTACCTGTCGCAACAAGCTGTTTGGTGTATTTAGTGGTTATTCATAAGCTTGAATACTTTGTTAACGCACAAATTATTGGTACAAAAATTAATGCACGTTCGTGGGAAGTATTACTTGCCATGTTATTGTTTGAATCTGTATTTGGTTTAGGCGGTTTAATTGCAGCCCCTATCTTTTATGCATACATCAAACTTGAATTTACAAATGCCGAACTCATTTAATAAAAAAGCCCTCAATTTTGAGGGCTTTTTTTTATGGCTTAACCACCACTAAAACTTGAATTGCTTCGGGTGTTACTCCTAAAGAATCTAACAACGTTAAACCTTCATTTTGGAACTTTTGTAAACGGTCAATTTCGTCTTGGCGAATACTTGGATTAAACTGTTTTAAATACGTTAAACGGTCAATCTCATATTGCCACTGTTTGCCGTAATTCTCTTTTGCTTGCTCAATCATGGTTGGTAGTTCTTGTTTTGCGACTTCCAATGCTTGTGCATAACGTTGTTCAATCGTTTCACGGCGTGCTTTCACCACTTGACGACAACTGTTGCCATCTAAATGGGTTAAATGTGGACGTAACATCATTGGGTCTACTTTTGCAGACAAGTCTTGTCCATTTTCACTTAAAAAGACACGTATCAGCTGTTTTGGCAAACTTGCTGCAAGGTTAAGCGACTTAGGCGACACCACATCTACTTTAAACCAAACCTCAAGAAGTACCGTACCCGCCTTAATTGCATTCGATTTTAACAATGCAACATTGGTGCTACCAAATGCTTGAGTATTAATCATTTCCATCACACTTTCAATAAATGGATGTTCTAATGTTAAATACTGTGCATCTTCACGAATTTGAGCTTGGTCACGATAGAACGTTGCCGTAATGCCTTCTTCGTCTAAATCTAAGCCTTGTACTTGCATTTGATCGGTTGGTTTGATGATCACCGTACCATTGCTTTGCTCATCAAAATCAATATTGGTGGATGACATAAAACGCTTCATAAACATCGGCAGCGTGGTGTTATCATCATAATCGTCTAGTGCTTGTACAATATTTTGTGCAACCACAGGGCGACAAGAATTATATTCTAATAAACGATCTCGTCCTGCTTGCATCTCTGCTTCTAAAGCAGCGCGCTGTACACTCACCTCTTCAAGCAAGTCATCAAAACGTTGCCCTTGATCTGACAATAAGCAATCTTTGAGTTCTACAATGAAGTTTTCTTGTAGTGTTTGTGCTGTTGGCGAAATATTACTAAAAATATTTAAAGCTTCGTTATACCAACGGAACATACGTTCTTGTGCTGTTCCTTTTAAGTACGGCACATGAATTTGAATACGGTTTTCTTGACCAATACGGTCTAAACGACCAATACGTTGTTCTAATACGTCAGGGTTTGCAGGTAAATCAAATAAAATAAGATCACTTGCAAATTGGAAGTTACGTCCTTCAGAACCGATTTCAGAACACAACAAGATTTGTGCGCCGTTATCTTCTTCTGCGAAATACGCTGCGGCTTGGTCACGCTCTAATAAGCTCATGCCTTCATGGAACATGGCAGTACGAATACCTGCATGTAAGCGCAATACGTTTTCTAACGATTCCACCACAGGACCACTACGTGCAATCAGTAACACTTTATTGTGTTTTAAATCTTTACGTAGAATTTCCATCAACCATTCTACACGTGGGTCTGTTTGCATCCACGCGCCATCAAGTTGGTTTTCTTCTGCCCACATTTGCTCACGTAATTTGCCCGACGTTGCCCATGTGCTCGGTGCAACCAATCCTGCAGGGCGACAATCACGACCAGGAAAACCCTGAATTGCTTCACGGGTATTACGGAACAAGATACGCCCCGTACCATGACGATCTAATAATTCTTGAATTGCTTGGTAACGCTGTTCTGCTTGGTCTTCAATACGATGTCCAAGAAGTTGCTCAACTGCTACAAAATGCTGTTCTTGCAAAGGTTCATCAGACATCAATACTTCTGCAATTTTTGCCGTATGTTGATACTGTTCTTCTTCATCTAAAAAGCGATCTAACGAACTAAAACGTTGTGGGTCTAGCAAACGTAAACGGGCAAAATGACTCTCTACACCTAATTGCTCAGGCGTTGCAGTGAGCAGTAAAACACCTGCCGTTTGTTCTGCAAGTTCTTCTACAAGGTCATAACGGTCGTTACCGCCTTCTTCTTCATTCCACATCAAATGATGTGCTTCATCCACCACAAGCAGATCAAACCCTGCTTCTAAAGCTTGCTCACGTAAATCTTCGTGATCCACCATCAAGTCAACACTTGCAATAATACATTGCTCGGTTAAAAACGGATTTAGCTCAGGATCGTGCTCTTTAATGGCAGCCGTACGTGTTAAATCAAACAATGAAAAGTTCAGATTAAAACGGCGGCGCATTTCAATCATCCATTGATATTGTAATGAATCAGGTACAAGTACCAAAATACGCTCTGAGCGACCTGTTTTAAGCTGTTGATGAATAATCAAACCTGCTTCAATGGTTTTACCTAAACCCACTTCATCGGCAAGTAACACACGTGGTGCAAAACGCTTACCTACTTCGTGTGCAATATAAAGCTGATGCGGAATTAAACCCACACGTGCACCCACTAAGCCACGTAAGGCATTGGTTTTCATATTGGCTTGCATTTGCATAGCTTCAATACGTAGGTCATACCATGCTTTGGTATCTACCTGACTTGCAAGCAAACGATCAAGCGGTTTTGCAAGCTGAATTTGTGCACCAACACGGGTTTCGTTGAGTGCTTTACGCTCTTCTTCACCATTTTCTAATGTACGTACGGCGTTATAACGAATAACTCCAAAACGCTCATCAAATGACTCAACTTTCCATGCTGTGCCTTCTTGGTCATGAATTTCGTCATTGATGTTAAAAATAATGCGTGATAAAGGCGCATTGCTACGGGCATATACACGAGTTTCATCACTCTTTGGAAATAAAATGCTGACGGAGCGTTCGTCTGCATCAATAACAACACCTAAACCAAGTTCCGTTTCTGTATCGGATAACCAACGTTGACCAATAGCAAACTGTTGCAATGTTTTCACCTTTTCTCAAGCTTGCACTAAATAACCGTACCGAAGCGTTGGTTTTTAGCTGTTTATTTCAATGGGAGGATTTTCGCATAAAGCGTAGTAAAAAGAGAGCCTAATTTACGAGCAATTCTTTTAAAAATGTTAAAACGGCACGTCACACTCAAAATGAAGCATTTGTGCAGTTTGAGGATGTGCAAAACTTAACTGATGTGCATGCAAACACAAACGATCTGTATATAAAAAATCTTGGGCGTACAGCGTGTCACCCATAATTGGATGACCTAAATACTGCATATGCACACGTAATTGATGAGCACGTCCTGTAACTGGTGTTAATTTAACGCGTGTTACAGCGTGACCATTTATCTCAAAATTTTCTACGACTTCCCACTGTGTAATAGCGGGTTTATTGTGATTTGGATCGACAATATGCAGTGGCGGATGCTCAGGGTCATAAATCACAGGAATATCAATAGTACCTTGTCCTGTTAAATGCCCTGCAACCACGGCTTGATATGTTTTTGTTGTTTCACGGTCTTGGAATTGTCTTGAAATTTTATTTTGACCTAAACGTGACAAGGCAAAGACTAAAATACCCGAAGTATCTCGGTCTAAACGATGAATCAGCAACGTTTTAGGTTCTACGGCAAGTAAACGTGTTTGTACGCTATCGGCAATATCTTTGCCCGGTACACTTAAAATACCCGCAGGTTTGTTGATCACCATGAAATCATCATCGCGATAAATGAGATGTTCGGTTAGAAAATTATTCAAAACTTAATTCCATCGGATCGCCAAAACAAGGCGTGCCATAATAAAAACCTTAACTTAGAAATACAAGTAAAAACGGAGCATTTAAGCCCCGTTTCGATTTTTATTTCATTTCTGCAAAGGTTTCTTTCGCCATTTCAATAGTAAAGGCAATATCTTCGTCTGTATGTGCAGAAGAAATAAAGCCTGCCTCAAATGCAGATGGTGCTAAATTAACACCACGTTTTAACATACCATGGAAAAACTTTTTAAATGCTTCTACATCACATTTTAAAATATCATCAAAACTTTGAATCTGAGTTTGCTCGGTAAAGTACAAACCAAACATACCGCCAATTTGCTCGGTATGCATTGCAATACCCGCTTCGTCAGCTGCTTGCTTTAAACCTTTAAGTAAAATATCCAACTTATCACTTAAATTTTGATAAAAGTTTGGCTCACGCAGATGCTCAAACATTTTAATGCCTGCACGCATTGCAAGTGGGTTTCCTGCCAATGTACCCGCTTGATACACACCACCTAACGGTGCGATACATTCCATAATTTCACGTTTACCACCAAACGCACCCACAGGTAGACCTGCGCCAATAATTTTACCCAATGTGGTTAAATCAGGGATCACGTTGTAATGTGCTTGTGCCCCACCCAATGCCACACGAAAACCTGTCATCACTTCATCAATAATAAAAACAGATTTGTATTCATCACATACATCACGAATGGCTTCTAAAAAACCTGCAATTGGTTTTACCAAATTCATATTGCCTGCAACAGGTTCTACAATTACGCCTGCAATGTCTTGACCGTACTTAGCAAAACACTCTTTTAATGCATCAATATCATTATAAGGAAGCGTAATAGTATGTTTTGCAAAATCGGCAGGTACACCTTTAGACGTTGGTTCGCCAAGGGTAAGTAAGCCCGACCCTGCTTTTACCAATAGTGAATCTGAATGCCCATGGTAACAGCCTTCAAATTTTACAATCTTGTCACGCCCTGTATAACCACGTGCCAAACGAATTGCAGACATCGTTGCTTCTGTGCCTGAATTGGTCATACGTACCATTTCAATCGAAGGTACAATTTCACAAATAATATCGGCAAGAGTGGTTTCGTGAACTGTTGGCGCACCAAAACTTAACCCATCTTCTGCTGCTGTTTGTACGGCTTTTACAATATCAGGATGTGCATGCCCTAAAATCATCGGTCCCCAAGAACCGATGTAGTCTACATAACGCTTACCATCGACATCCCACAAATAAGCGCCTTGTGCTTTTTCAATAAATACAGGTGTACCACCCACACCATTAAACGCACGTACAGGTGAATTTACGCCACCAGGAATATGCTTATTTGCTTGCTTAAAAAGTTGTTGCTGTTTTGCTGAAAGCGTCATATCACACCTTATTAAATAAATTTGCCCATGCGTTTACACGAGCAGGAATATCTTGTAAATCTCGTCCTAAAATATCACTGATCACTGCGCATAAATCAGCACCTGCCTCAATCACAGGTAGTGCATTTTCAACCGTAAGTCCACCAATTGCACAGATCGGCACATTTATGCTTTTTTTGGCTTGTGCGAGTGTTTGCAAACCAATATTGCCTGCCTCAGGTTTAGTGGATGTGGCATAAATTGCACCAAACGCCACATAAGTTGCACCTTCCAAAATTGCTTGTTGTGCAAGCTCTAGGCTGTTCTCACAAGTACGTCCAATAATATGCCCTTGCTTTAATTGTGCAACAGCATCTGTAATTGCACCGTCACCTTGCCCAAGATGAACGCCTAAATCAAATTGCTGTGCTAAGGCAAGATCATCATTAATGACCAATGGCACATTGTAACGGTTACATATTTTTTTGATTTGTTCCACTTCGTTGGGTTGATCTTTGTTTAATATTTTTTTACGGCGGTACTGTAAAATTTGAACTTGCTCAGTTGCTAAAGCAACCTGTAGTTTTTGAAGTAGTAGCGGTAATGGATCATCATTTGTAATTAAGTAAAGTCCACGCATAACGCTTAAAGTGCCTAAAACCTTAAGTGTACGGTTTTGTGAGACATAAAAAAAGCCGAGAACTTGTCTCGGCTTCAAAAAAGTTTGCTTAGAAACGGTAGCCAAAGCCAACGTAAGTTACAATTGGGTTAATTTCAATTTTTGTTTTAGCCGTTGCAACAGTGGTTTGGGCACGGTTTGAGTACACATCTAAACTTGCTTCTGTATTTAAATGTGTATAGCTCACAGACGCAGTTGTAAACCAATTTGGTGTAATATTGTAATCTGCACCAACAAATGCAACAGGTGCAATTGAATCTTTAATGGTTACATTACGAATATCAATGCCTTTTTGAGCAACATCATTTGCAACAGTTCCATCTAATTTAAAATCAGAAAAATGTGCATACATCATTCCTGCACCTACATATGGGCGGAATTTATTGGTTACAGCACTAAAGTGATATTTAGCCGCAATCACAGGGCTATACACTTTTACAGTGCCAATTTTATCAAATTGATCAAGATTTAAAGCACCACCTAATAATTTACCTTCACCATCTACATTAATTTTTGGTGGCACGCCTAAAATTAAGCCCAAACTTACATTGTCATTGACCAAATAATCAAATTTAAATTCTGCTGTATCTGCATCATCCAATTCAATGCCTGCTTGTGAATTAAAGCCAGATGCCATTAAGGGTGTTCGACTGTTTGTTTGGACACCTTCTTTTGTACCTTGAGGCATTATGTGTGCCCAACCTGCTGAAACAGAAACGTTCTTTCCATCACTTGTTTCGGCAAAAGATGCAAAGCTTAATGATAATAATGCGGCAGGTACAATTGCCTTAACAAGTTGTTTCATGTACTTCAAAACCTTAAAAAAGAGAAAGGTGGGCAACATTTAACCCATAAATTGGATTGAATTTTAGAATATTTACTTTAATTTTCAATCTTTATTTTAAGAAAATATGAAGGGTTTTATAAAAAAATTTTCAAAATTAAAGTTTTAGCTCTATTTTTATAAATCCCGACTGTACAAAATAAAAGCAAAACTGTTTTTTTTATTTTATAAAATAGCAATTTTATTGCCGTATACAGATCATGCAAGAAATTGAAATTAAATTACAAATCCCTGTCCAGTTTAAACAGCGCCTCATTAATGATATTCAGCAGCAGATAGCTAAAAATATTCATTTGCATGCCAAATACTTTGATACCACACAATCTGAACTGGCTCAGCGTCATATGGCTATTCGTATGCGTAAAGAAAATGATATTTGGATGCAAACCTTTAAAGCCGCCGATAGTCATATGCAACGCTACGAACTTGATTTACCACGGGGTAATAATGCCACATTAGATTTAAGCCTTTATCAACATTATCCTAATGTTCTCGCACGCTTAAAAGATATTGACTTAACAACGTTAAATTTAGAATTTGAAACGATTATTGACCGCACAATACTCGATTTAACGTTTAATGACAGTCAAATTGAATTTTGTTTAGATCAAGGGTGCATTAAAACTCAAAAACAACAACAAGCGATTTGTGAAGTTGAATTTGAGCTCAAACAAGGACAAGTGCAAGACCTCATCAGTGTGGTGAAGCAGTGGGTTAAAAAATATCATTTATGGATTGATGTCCGAAGTAAAGCTGAGCGTGGACATCTTTTATCTCAACAAAAAACCGTGAGCCCTGCACGCACTAACACGCAAGATGCGTTACAGGCACTCCTCACATTTACCTCTGCCATAGCAGGACAGGTTGCAGAACAAGCACATCTAAAACATGCAAAAGATGCTGCTTGTATATTGCATGCTAAACACCCAATAGCACTGTTAAACACATTTATTCAAATAGACCAACCCATTGAATTAGTACAGTCTCCTGAATTTAATTTGATGCTTTTAGATTTGCTAGGGCATCATTAACGGTATTTACCAAATATTTTCCAAACCCCATTATCTGCAAGTGGATCGCTGTAACTGTCACTACGTTGTTTACGAGGTTTATCACGCGCATCCACAAGCTTAAAGTGAGGCTCCACGCCTAATACAATACCATTGACATAAAAACGTGTACGCGTATATTCACTTTGTCCATGTTGAAATACATAAGTACGTAAATCGATAAATTTACGATGTGCCACCAGAGCTGCCGTATCATCACTTTCAAGCCATTCACGCATCGCCTGCGTTTCAGCTAAATCATAATGTCCACATTTTTCAACTAAAGACGCCACACCACGAAACGTTTTAGATTCTTTGGCAAGCGTTTTATTAATCCGAATACGATCTACATTAAAAAAGAACAAAGGTAAATTTAAATGACTAGGCAGATGAAATGCGTCTATAAGTTCATCTTGCATAAATGGTTGGCACAGCTCTTGTGCACGTTCTATAAGCGGTTGCCATTGCTTATAGTAATGCTGTACGTCTGCCTGAGCACCGTAGTAAATAGGTAATCCCTCCACAAATGCTAATTCTTGTGGTGGAAAAATTTGTTGGCGAAGCAACTGAATCTCTTGTTTGAGGTTCTGAATTTCAATGGCATCTTTGGTCATAGCAACACCCTAAACTTAGGCTACAAAGCATACGAAAACAGTTCAGTTTACACAATCCTTAATTTATAATAAAAACTTTAGTATGTAGATGAGAAAGGACAATGACTCAAAAAATTCAAGCCACGGATGTGACCGAAGAAGAAGCATTAAATGCGCTATTTTTTGAGCAAGCAGATGAATTTATTAAACTTGCAAATGAATTTTGTCGTAAAGACAAACGTGAGCAAGTGAGTGCATCCATGTTGTTTGCAACTACACGTTTTAATACATGGGTGGCTGCCAATAATTTTAAAGACGGCGAAGAAATGCGTACGGCCAAAGAACAAGTGATGCAATACTTGATGCAACAATTTCAAATGATGTTAGAGGATCATTTTGATGAATATTGTGACCAATTTGATACCTATCTACGCTTTCGTAAAAACGAGCAGCACGAGCATTAAAACTGCTCAATAATAGCATTAAGTACTGCTCGTACAGCACTATTTTTTGCTAAGCCCTGATGATACGCCAACCAAACTTCATAATTTAGTTGGCGTTTTTGATGAGGCAATATCTGAACTAATTGTGCTTGTTGGGCATAAAAAGAAGGCACCTCACCAATTGCTAACCCTTCTTTAACCATATTTATCAATGAAGCTGTTGTATTCACTTCAATATTTGCTTGCTCAATTAAACTCGATGCTTGGATAATACCTGCTTTGTACTTTACCCAATAATGTATCCCATCCTTCGGCATGCCATACTTTTGAATATATGCCTTAGATGCATATAAACCTACTTCCCATGTAGCTAATTTTTTAACCACATAGTTTTGTTGAGTTGGACGCACTGTACGCAACACAATATCTGCTTCGCCTGAATTTAAATCAGCAAGCGATGTCGTCACATCTAACCGAATATTAATATAATCATGGCTTACTCTAAGTTGTTTAATTGCATTTAATACGCCGTAATGTGCCAAAGCATCCGTTGTACTAATAGTCACAGTTTCTATTTTGGGCAAACTTTGGTGATTAAATTGTGTTGCCAAACTTTGCATTTGCTTTGCAATATCGATGAGCTGTACTGCATCAGGTGTGGGTGTTAACCCCTCTACCGAACGGATAAATAATTTTTTCCCGAGCCGTTGTTCTAAACGATCTAAACGGCGCCCCACGGTAGACTGATTTATATTAAGTAGACGTGCCGTATTCGTCAGTGTCTTTTGTTCATAAGCATATAAAAATAGGGCTAACTCATTCCAATTATGCATTTTTGCATCTTTAATATGTAAATTTATGCATTTTTACCACACTTTAAGACCACTAAACTGCACTTTTTAATGGAGTGATGGTTATGGGTCGTATCGTTTTATGTATTGTTTTAATCAGTAGTTTTGGGCTTTTAGCCTCAGATATTTATCTACCCGCTTTAGATCTTATTAGTACAGACTTTCATGTTTCACATACTAATATTACCTTAACAATTTCTGCTTATCTAATTGCTTTAGCCGTTGCACAGCTTTTTTATGCACCTTTTATTACACACTTTGGCAGTAAAACGACTTTGCTTTTTGGCATAAGTCTCTATTTTTTAAGTGCTATTAGCTGTGCTTATAGTTCTACATTGATATGTTTTTTAGGATTCCGTATTTTACAAGGCATAGGTGCAGCATCAGGGCTGGTTATTGGGCGTGTTTTAATTTCTCAGTATTTTTCTGCACAACAAATACCACATATTTATGCCATCGTTTATCCTTGTGTGGCACTTTCGCCTGCATTAGCACCTTTAATAGGCAGTTATCTCACACATTATTTTGGGTGGCACAGTAATTTTATTTTTATTGCATGTTTTGCTTTATTTAGTTTTATTTTATGTAGACGTTATTTGCCACAGTATTACTTACCTAAAACCAATATTTGGCAGAGTTATTTTACGGTACTACGTGAGCCTAAATTTATTAAAAATACACTGGTCGTTTGTTGTATCTATCAAGCATGGTTTATCTACCTAACCCAATCTGCTTTTATTTTTAAAGATTTTCATCTAGGCGAGCAAACGATTGGTTTTTTATATATTCCATTAAGTATTGGCATCATTTTGGCAAATATCTGTACCAAAAAAGCCCTAAAACAATATTCTCCACAACACATTATTAAAATAGGTCTACTGTGTTTTTTGCTCGGTGGTATGTGCTTTTATTTTCTGCCTGTTTCTGTTGTTAGCTTAATTAGCTCTATGTTTTTCGTAAGTTTAGCCAATGGTTCAAGTTTATCTTTAGCTGTTGCAGAAGCAAATTTACCGCATCATTCTGCAACAGCATCCAGTTTAATTGGCTTTTTACAAATTAGCAGTGCAGGCATATGTAGTTATACCATCAGCGCATGTTTTGGGCACAGTTATACTGTACTTGCCATTAGCATTTTAGTACTTGCCTGCTTAAGTTTGTTTATTTACCAAATTGGTCGGCACTTACCTCTACGTACTCGTTAAGATGAATATACTGACGAATCACACGATTAACTTCATCTACTGTTAAGTTTTTAAATTGCTCAACACGTTGATTTTCATCATTAAAGTTACGGTTCATCTTTAACTGCCAATTAAGTTGACTATGTACACCTCGCGGGTCTTCAATACGTGTAAGGCTTTTACGCAAGAAGCTAGATTTATAGGCAGCTAATTCTTGCTCAGTAACACCATTGGTAATCATATCTTTTAATACAGAATGTATCACTTGTGAGACTTGTTGTGCTTTACCTGGGGTATAGTTTGCCTGAATATTCAGGCTTCCTACTTCAGAATCAGGCTCAAATTCTACTGCACTATTAAAACCATATACCAGCTGATTTTTTTCACGCAGTGCTTGTCCTAAACGTGAAGAAAGTTGCGAACCACCTAAAATAAAATTAAAGGCTTTTAAGGCAGGTGCATCTGTTGCAAGCCCACCTAAAGGTAAGCTAAATGAACCCTGATAGCTTCCAAATTCACGCTTCTCGGCAAATGCATGGGTATATTTGGCTTGTTGTTGACGGTACTGCTCTTGTACAGGTGCGTATGGTATATACCCATGAGGTAAATTAAACTGTTCTAGTAGTTTTTTTGCGTCAAATTGTCCCGTTACAGCTACTTCAGTTTGATCAAAATTAAAAAATTCTTTGTAGGCTTGTATTACATCTGCCCGTTGAACTTTGCCTATTGTCGCCTTTACAAGTTCAGGTTCAAAATGGTAACGAATATCATCAGGCTGATATTGCTCTAGCTGACGATCAAGCGTAAGTGCTGACACAGTACTTGGCTCTGTAAATGCCTGTTGTAAACTTGCCAAAGTTTGTTGTTTGGCTAGATTAAATTCTTTTTCATCAAAATTTGGATGTTTAATTACATCCATTGCATAAACAAAAAACTGATCAAAATCTTCCTGATTAGCACGCATAGATAACGTAATTGTATTACCCTCAAGCGATGTGTTTACATCTGCCCCCATTTCAATCGCTTTATCTTGAATTTGTTCTAACGTTTGTGTCATAGAACCGCGAAATAATAAATAAGTCATTAACTTTAGGATTTCAGCTTTATTTTTTAGCGCATCTACATTGGCAAAATGTAATGTAATTTTAGCGTAGGTTTTTTGGTCAGGCGTAGTTGTCTTATAAAATGCATATTTCACGCCATGCTGTGTGCCACGTTGTACTTGTGTTTGCAGCTGTTTAGATTTTTCAATACTTTGATTAAACGTATCTGTAATCTCTGTTTGATACGCCTCCACACTTTTCAACTTAGTAGGTTGGGTATCTATAATTGTTTGAGTTTTTACATGTGCTTTTTGCGCTTTTTTTTGTGAGTTAGGTGTTGGTAGAATCTCACCTGTTAAACGATTTTGCTTGTTAATAAACTCATTTAACGTTTGGTTTAACTGATCAGGCGTTAATGCATCAATTGCTTGTTGATCTGTAAAATAACTTTCCCAATGTCCACGTGTATTAATTAAATAATCACTTAAGACAGCGTTCAATGCTACTTCATTATTTAACGTATTCTTTGTTTCATTTTTGAAAAGTGTTTTAGCACGCTTTATATCCGTTTCATTAAAATGATTAGATTGTTCTATCGTTTGTGTAAGGTCTTTATTGATCTGCTGACCATTTTTTCCTTTTTCATACACTGCACCTACAAACAATGAATTAATATGTGGATTAACCCATACTGATGATTGCGCACCAATAGCTTTGCCTGTTTGTACTAAATTTTTATAGACCAATCCTGTTGGTTCAAGATCATAAAGATATGGCGTAAGTGCTAAAGCAGGTTGTAATGCAACATTATAGTTTTGAATATACATATTTAGCGTAATAAAGTAGCTTCCCTTTTGCACACTAAACTGCTTTTTATTTGCTTTAAAACTTCCTACTGTACTTTGTGCAGGTAACGTTTTTGCAGAAATCGTTTTGAAATTCTGCTCTATCGTATTTAATGTTTTTACCTTATCAAATTTACCTGTAACTACAACAGTGGCATTGTTTGGGGCATACCATCTTTGATAAAAGTCTTTAAGTTCATTTAAACGAATCGATCTTAATTCTGCTAAATCCCCAATTGGTAAACGCCCTAAATCTTGATTGCCATATGCAGACTTAAATGCATTATTCATCAATACAGAAAATGGCTGATCTAAGCTTACCTCACGTTCACGGCGTACAATTTCAATTTCAGAAGGAACAAACTTATCTTGTATCACGAGCTTATTCATACGTTGTGCTTCAAGATAAATTATTTCATCAATAGCATGCTGATCAGGACGCATGACATTCATATATTGTGTTGCATCGTAATTTGTCATGGCATTGTGCATGAGTGTGTATTGATCTAAACGGCGTTGAAACTCACTTTCTGTAACATCTTGCGTTCCTTTAAATGCCAAATGCTCTAATAAATGTGCCAATCCCCCTTTACCTTTAGGGTCATTCAATGCCCCTGTGAAGTAAATTGTGTTTATCATTACTTTATGCGCATTTTCGTTAGGTGCAAGCACCACATGCAATCCATTATCTAAGATGTATTCTTCAATTTTATTTTGTTGCTTAACAAGTGTTGCAGCACTGACATGCACAGCAAATATACATAAAGGTAAAATAAGTAAACGACGCATTAGACTTCCTGTTCTGTTGTATTTGTTTCTTGAGGATACATTCTTATTCTAAGCTCCTTCCCATTTTTTAAAATGAGAAAAAGCTCATAATGGTAATACTCAGCTAAAAAGATTTCATCTAACTTGATATGACGTTGGTTGAGTTCTGTATCTAAACGTTCTTTTGAGATATTGGCTTCTTTAAGATGATTGTCAAACACATTGCCATTGTGAACAAAGATTTCTGAAGGTGGGATTGGTGTATCTTTAATAGCAGTTAATTGTCCATCAGGCTCAACCTCTGCATAAAACACTTCATTGAACGAGTGATAACCCAAAGCATGCAGTTGAGACAAAATACGTAACATATCTATTTTACGTTTATTTTGCTCAATTTCATCAAGTAAGAATTTTCCACGCCGAATAATAGGAATAGGTTTACCAATCGCAATTGCGCGGAATTTCATTATTTTTTGAGATAAAAAATTCAGCACCAGCATAAATGCTACACTGGTGAGTAACAATAAAATAAACTGGATCATCGGCAGTGCATCGTTATAAATCGAACCGCCGACCACTGCACCAAAAATAAAGTTACCAATAAAATCAATGGCTGTAAATTGAGTGAGCTGTGTTTTACCAATAAAGCTCATATACGAAATTAAAACTGTAAATGAAATCGTCAGTTTTAACATTAAGATAAGATAAAATTCGGGAGTCATAATACTAATATTGTCGTTTTTAGAACAATATCTTAACGTTAAGGGCTATGTTTATACAAACCACTTTTTTGCACTTTATCCCACATATACCACCCATAACCTGCCATCACTACAAACGCAGCATACAATACAGCTGTAAGGTAAAGGGATTTATAGCTAAACATGCCTACATAAACAATATCTACTACCACCCACAAAATCCATGTTGCAATATGTTTTTGGCTCGTCCAATACGTTGCAAGTAAACTTAACGCTGCTAATTGTGCATCTAACAACGGCAGTGCTGCTGGAGTAAAGGTTTTTAACCCCCACCCAAAAACCACACCTGCAACAATTGCCATCACTATTTGTATAATGGCTTTTTTAGCACCTAAAGGCTGAATAATAATATCGTGGTTAATTTGCTTAGTTTTAAGCCACACATAAAAACCATAAATACCTAAAACAACAAAACAACCCTGCAAGATAGTTTCGCCATAAAGTTGATAAGTAAAAAATAAATAGCCATATAGAATATAGGCAAAAAAATTAAACAACCAACTCCACATATTTCGAAACACGGTCAGTGCTACACCAATAACACTGACCAAACATGCAATAATTTCTAACGGCGACATACCCACCCTGCCAAACGATTACTCATGTAAATTGCCAACGTATCTACATATCGGCTGTACACATCAGCAACCAAAAAAATAGAAGCTAAGAATAGTATGACTGCTCCACCCACAGCAAGATCATAGTTTAATCCCCAACGGCTTAATAAATTAAATGCTGGAATGCAAACCAAATAAATCATCATCATATGAAGTAGGTAAATTGAAAATGAAAGCTTACCCAAATAAACAAGTGGCTTACGGTCAAGTTTTTGGCTTAAAATTGGGTTAAGTAAAACACTATACACAATCAAGATACCTGCCAAAAAATTACAGTATTCGTAAGTACGCCAATTAAGTAAATGATATGCCCACCGATAAGCATGGCTACCATTATGAACACCTGCCAAATAGACGCCAATCACAAGTATAATAGAGGCAAACCATAAGGGTAATTTGCGTCCATAAATATATAGATAGCAACCCACAACAAAACTGAACATCCCTAAAATAAAGCTTTCGCCTAATTTCCATGCCAAAAATGGTAAGCAAAGTGAACCAATAAAAAATAATACATGGTTAAAATGCCGTAATAAAAGAAGTACAAACAATAAAATTGAGCCAAAAAGCTCTAATTGCATTGTCCATAACACCCAATTACTGCCACTTTCTGCAAATAAAAATGCACCAACACTCCCTTCGTAAATGGCTTGCTTAAACGTGATGGTTTGTGTGGCATAACCTTGAAGCCACCCATTTACCGCATCACTATTAACCGATATTTGGCTCAGTGCCAACCACGCAAGAACGCAAGATAAAAATGCAGGAATAGCTAAACGTGGATAACGTTTTAATGTCATTTCAGCAATTTTTTTAGGTACATTGTCATGTTTCAAAATGGCATAACTTAGAACATATCCACTTAAAACAAAAAAAACAAATACGGCAGCTGTACCTGAATACCAAAAAGCAAACGGCGAATGGTGAATAAAATAATCCCAAGAACCGTGGGGACGGTCTTGGGGTGTAAAATGATGAAGATACGGATAAAAACTTAAACTTAAGTGCGAAAAAACCACTGCTAAACAAGCTAAGCCACGTATACTTTCAGCGGCATTAAACTTATTCGACACGAATAATTTTTCCTTGATCGTTATGGTAAACCGTTGTCACCTTTTGCGCTCTACCTTGTACAATTTCTTGCTCAGGTAACACAAAATGCCGTGCGTAATCTAAAGTCTCTTTTTGTCGTGTTGCTTTTACAGTATGGGCAGGGATAAGTTTGCACCATAAGCACAACACACCTGCACATAATAACAATGACATCATATCTAGTTGTAAACCTGCCCAAAATGCATTGAGTAATTTATGCGATTCATAAGGTTTACTATCAAAAATAAAAGTTAGGAGCACCACCATTGGGCGCCACAACAAAAACCAACATCCCCAAAGAACAGCCGTAGATGTGGTTGACATATAGCGTCTGTGCCAAGGTAACTGTTCACGTAAATCGATAATTAATGATTGTGTACTCATACGTCACCTACTATTTAGAACGAACGCCACGATCGGGACTCACCCAACGTGCGCGTTTTCCATCGCGTCTTGCTAGCACTTTTGGAAAAGCAATTATGCTGGCGGTTACGGTAATTAACCAAAAAACAAATGGATACCAGATCATCCAATAATAGTTTTTAAATAATTTGGGTTCGTAACGGCTATCCATCCACTTACTAATCACAAATTGGAATAAGCAGGTTGCACCCAATAAAATACCAATCCCTTCTGGTAGAAATGGCGAGTTCATTACAGGGAGTATTTGGTTAGGTAACAGCGTATCAATTAACCAAATACACGCCAAAATTAGCATTAAATAAGACCAAACTAATGTTAAACAGAGTTCAATCATGAGCGGCCATAAAAAATTCAAGCTTGGTCTAAAAAATACATCAAAGTTTTTAACTAAAACTTGTGCACCACCCATCGCCCAACGTAAACGCTGTTTATATAAACCTGTAAACGTTTCGGGCATTAAAATCCAAACCAACGCATTAGGTTCAAACTCAACATCCCAACCTGCGCGCTGTAGTTTCCATGTAATATCAATATCTTCCGTTAGCATATCAGGCGACCAATACCCCACCTCATGCACTGCTGTTTTACGAAATGCGGTCACAACGCCTGATACGGTAAATAAACGCCCAAATACGCGTTGTGCACGTTTAATCATCCCCACAATGGATGAAAACTCGCCCACTTGAATACGTCCAAGTAAAGTAGAACGAGTCCGAATGCGTGGGTTACCTGTCACTGCTGCTATACTTGGATTGGCTAAAAAATGACGCATCATCCACATCGCCGCATGTGGATCTAACAACGCATCACCATCAATACCAATTAAATATTCTGCGTCTGTGAGTAAGCTACCTGCTTGTAGTGCCATCGCTTTACCTTGGTTTTGTGCCAAATGCACTACACGCAGTTTTTCATATTTAATCGCAAGCTCATCTAACACTTGTGCGGTGTTATCAGAGCTTCCGTCATTAATGGCAATTACTTCAAAATCAGGATAATCCAATTTAAGCGCATGACTTAAAGTTTCTTCTGCATTGTCGCCTTCATTAAAACAAGGCACCAAGACTGCTACTTTAGGATATTCACTCAACGCTTTTGGCTGTGTATATGGCGGGTCTTTACGCTCTTTAAGATGAAAAATCATCGCGCCAATCATCCATAAATACGACATAAACAATGGATAATAAAAGACAAACTCTAATGCAGATTGCCAAAAACGCTGTAATGCTGACATGCTGTCAAACTCCTAAGGCACAATGCGATCAGATTGTGTTGCAAATGCATCATGCATTGTTTTGGTATCTGGTAACCCTTTAATCGGATCATCAGGATAATAACCAACATGAATAACGCCTTGTTTATACAACGAATGGATTGTGTCAGATAATTCTTGAGAAGATAGAGGTTGACTATCACGTCTCCAATCGACTGCTTGCAGTTCCATCACTGTTTTATGTAAACCATTTGGCTGTGCTTTTACACGGTTTACAATATCTTGATAAAACTTCGCTTTGTCTTTTACTTGTTCCATATACGGCATTGCCATAATGGCAGTAAAATCATAGCGTTTGATCGACTGTTCTAACGACTGAGAATACCAATTTTCTGCATACGGCTGTAATGCCACTTGTGCATACAAGTTGCGTGCAGTTAATAAGTACGGTTGATATTGACGAACCTCACCTGCCAATTGTAACGCAAAGTTATCAATATATTGCGTTTTAAATGACGTCCATTTCGCTAAACTATTGTCATCTTGGCGGACTTTTTCTAAATCTGTCGATAATCCTGCCGCTTTATATGCTTTCATGGCTTCAGGGCTAGCATCTTCGTAATCAGATAAGGTAGTGTCATCATGGAATAAAATGCCATCAAATGTTGCTGATTTACCTAAATCTTGGTAAATCCCTTCAATCACTTTACGTGCATCTGCCGAAAATGGTGACAAACGGATATAGCCCATATTTAAATGGTCTTGCCCTTTCGGTTGCTGCGTTACCACTAACTGCTTAGATACAGGGTTAGATTTTGGTAGCTCCCATGCAAGTAATGGCATCCACGCATAAATACGGTTAACTTGTGTGCGAGATGCAATTTGCCATGCCACACGGTTAAACAAGTCTTGGCGCATTGGAATAAAGCGGTTTGGGAAATACACCATATCCGCAGAACCATTAGCATCAGGGTCTGAAAATGCTTGTAAATAAACCGCATTCACACCCATTTTTTGGATACGATCTAACAACTCACCTAAGTTTTTCTCTTCTTGCTCAGGGTCTTTATCGTAAATATAGTCTAAGTCCACATGCATAATTTTTTGTGGACGATAATTATCACCTAAATCTTTTTCGCGATTTTCAATCTCTGTACTTAGATCATTTAGCGTCATATCGTGTTCAACTAAAATACGATTAACTGCCGATAGTGACTTTTTAAGGTAAACAGGACCATCATCAAGACTCACTGTGATTGGCATACCTAACGATTTTGCAATACGGATGGTTTCCATATTATAACGTCCGTACGGCCATACCATTACACGTGGTGCAGGAATACCATGTGCCTTAATAACATCACTATTCTTTTTTAGATCATCATAAATACGTTTGTTGTACGCACCATCACCCTCATAATGCTTGGTTTTTGGGTCGTACATACGTGTTGTTGCCGCAGGTTCAGAGTTATCTTGTGGGTTACCTGTGATACCTTTATGTAAATCATAACTGTGGCTTGCTACTTCAACGAAACCACTATCACTCATTTCTTTGAGTTGTTGCCATGTCAAAATTTTAGTGCGATCAATTTTTTCATCACCAAAATGTACAGGCTGATTTGCTTTGGTCTCTACCCAAGACCCTACAACAGCAAGAACTACAGGAATTTTATTCTGTTTTACAAATGGATAAATATTTGAATAAAACGATTCGTATCCATCATCTACCGTCAATAGAACAGGTTTTGGTGGTAGTACCGCTTTACCTTCATGCGCTTTTAATAATTGACTTACCGATACAAAGTTAAAGCCATTTTTTTGTAAAAAGCGAACTTGCGATTCAAAATTTTCTGTTTTGACCGCATATTGGGGAATTAACGCATTTTGATCAGTGACTTCATGATAACCAATCACAGTAAGCGTAGTAGGATTAATTTTGGGTTTTTTAGCTGCATATGCAGGCGAACCCATTACAGCAACACTGACACAAGTTGCAAGGAATGAACCTAAAAAGCGATTAAAAAGCATATTGTTTCCAATGTATATCTTTCAACAAACTAACGCCGTTATGCAGCCTAAGACTTCGTTAGTGATTTATCGTGTATTGTTGAAAAGTAAACTGAAAAACAGCTTAAAAATAAAGGCTCTCCATAGATAATTCATTAAAATATGTTATTAGATTTTTCTTCAATTTTTATTACATCATTGTTTTTAAAATATTTTTTATTTTTAATGTAATTTCTATCAACATATATTTACATAACCTAATATAAATAAATGGTGTAACTCAACACCATTTATTCATCACGAGTTTTTACATCAAATAACTCAATTTCAAAAATAAGATTTGAATTTGCAGGAATAATCTTACCTATCTTACGCTCACCATATGCCAAATGTGCAGGTACTTTAAGTTTACGCTTTCCACCCACTTTCATTCCCATAATTCCTTGATCCCAACCTTTGATCACACGCCCTGTTCCTAAAACGCATTCAAAATATTGCCCCCGATCAATTGAAGCATCAAACTTTGTACCATCTTCTAGCCAACCTATGTAATGTGTGGTAATGAGTGCACCTTTTACTGCCTCTTTACCCGTACCTTCTTTTAAATCAATGATTTCTAACGTATCCATCTTATTCCCTCACTATAAAAAAGGATGATTTTCATCACCCTATTTGTTCTTGTGCATCATACTACATGAACTTTTTTTTGTATGTGCCAGACGATGTTTTTTGCGCTCTTCGGCAGCTTCATAACGGCAACGTTTGACATCTGTTGTAATTTTTAATTCGGGAACAGCTTGCGGTTTTCCTTTTTCATCTACGGCAACCATTGTAAAATAACAACTATTGGTATGGCGTACCGTACGTTTACGAATATCTTGAGATTCTACACGTACCCCAATTTCCATTGAGGTCCGCCCGACCATATTCACACTCGCTAAAAACGTGACTAACTCACCTACATAAATTGGCTCTTTAAACGTCACCTGATCCACTGAAATAGTCACAACATAGCTTCCCGAATAACGACTAGCACACGCATAGGCAACTTGATCTAATAATTTTAAAATTGCACCGCCATGGACATTGCCAGAAAAGTTTGCCATGTCAGGTGTCATTAAAACAGTCATTGTAAGTTCAGATTGGTCATCTGAAGATTGAACAACCTGTTCATCTAAAAGAGACATCTATACGTTCTCATGAATTAAAGTGATTGAACGTATCATATACCCATTTTAAAAACTCCCCTTGATTTTTTAACTTTCTTTTACACGATCACTCAGTTGTTGCTGTTTGCTTTCAATAAGTTGCTTAATTTTTGTAATTTGTGTTTGTGTGGCTAACAGTCCTGCCATCATAGTGATATTACGCTCCTTAACCTCAAAGATATGCGCTTTTTCTCTAATATCAGGGCGAATAATGACATCTGCTTGTTGTAATTCCACTTGCGACATCTGATGTTGCATAATATTAATATTTTGATTGAACATACCCCACATATTGGTCGTTTCTGTATATTGTGGCTGTGCCAAAATATCAACAGCAATTACAATATCAGCACCTAATGATTTTGCCACATCAGCAGGGACAGGGCTCACTAATCCACCATCAACATATTCTTTTTGGTTAATTAAAGTAGGAACGAACATACTTGGAATAGCAACAGACGCTCTAACTGCTTGCCCTGTATTGCCATAATTAAAAATGGTTTTTTTACCTGTTTTTAATTCTGTTGCTACAATATAAAGTGGGATTTTCATATTTTGCAATGGTGTATGATGAATTTGCTTATTCACAAAATCTTCAATTTTTTCACCATCTAAAAAACCTTGTTTGTTCAGTTTAAAACCACGTACATCTTGTACTTTCATATCTAACGCAATCTGACGAATTGCATTTGGTGTTTTTCCACTGGCATAAAGTGCACCCACAATACTGCCTGCGCTGGTACCTACAATAAAGTCTGGATGTATACCATTTTGTTCTAAGGCTTGAATAGCTCCAATATGAGCATAACCCCGTGCCCCTCCACTCCCTAAAACCAATGCGACAACTGGATGTTTTCGTTGGCTAAACTTACCAAGTTCTAGATGACTTTGAGCATCTTTTAAGGTTTGATGGCGTTCTTCTACAATGGTGCTAGAGGCAGGAATTGTTGGATTAGATTGACAACCGACTAAACAAATAAAAACACTTAAAAACCACTTTTTCATGCAACATCATTTAATGCGTTAAAATGCTAGTTTACTGTTATATGACAACAATATGACAAGAGTTTTTTTACAGAATTGTTGCAAATTGAGAGCTCATTTTGATTATTTTTCTTCGTATTATCTTATTTGTTGTAGGTAGTGTTCTACTTGCCAATGGTGGTTACCTACTTGCCTTAAAAAAAATTCATTTAGGAATTATCTTACCTTTTTTAATTGGACTTATTTTTATTGTACTCAGTATTGCTTGGCAGCCTATCCAAAATTATTTAAAGACGCATCCAACAGCAAAAAAACTATGGAATTTAGCATGGTGTGGTTTTATTGTTTGGGCACTTACTTTGGCAGGTTTTTTTTGGAAAATTAGCCAAAATTTAAAACACACACCTAATCCTCAAGACTATAAAGCAATTATAGTTTTAGGCAGTGGTACTGTTAATGGACAACCGACTCCTATTTTAGCATCACGTTTGGACACAGCAGCACAACTTGCCAAGCAATATCCACAGGCTAAATTGGTGCTTACAGGTGGTATGGACTTTAATGAACATGAATCCGAAGCAGAAGTCATGGCAAATTATTTACAAAAAACGTATCAACTTAATAAAGCCAATTTTATTTTAGAAAGTAAAAGTACCAGTACTGCACTTAATTTAAAAAATAGTGCGCCACTAATGCAACAGCAACATATTATTAAACAAGATACAATTGCCATTGTAACAAGTGATTTTCATACACTACGAGCACAAGCAATTGCTAAAAAACAAAATTTTAGCGATGTGACGATGGTAAGTGCACCTACACCTAAACTGACACGTTATAACGCATGGGTACGTGAGTACTTTGCTTTTATTAGTGGCAAAGTCCTCCAAGAGTATTAATTATAAAATAAACTTACCGTTGCTTTTGCACTAACAGTTCCAGCCGATAATGTTGTAGATCCATTTCTGTAGTAAGTCGCTGCAAATTTTTTACTTACTGTAGGTGTACTACCTGAACTTGTTGTTCCGAATGTAAAACTATTTCCACTTCCACCCAGTGTGATAGGTGTATTTGAACTGTCGTAAACTTTTACAGAAACATCTGTTGCTGTTCCTGTGTTCGTTAAAAGTGTGGTGGAATTGCTCACATTGTTTGTATCAAGCATTACTGCACTCATTGATGTGCTAGCTAAACCAGAACTACATGTTGCACTTACAGTAAACCCTGTTCGTCCTGCTTCACTTCCACTAGTAGAAAGTGCACTTATGTTCACTGTAGGCAACGTCACACTGGTATCTTGTACAGAACATGTATTGGTAGAAACTGGTGTAAATGTAACGGTACTATAAATTAAAGGCGAATTCGAATATGTTGTGCCACTATAAGTTACATTTGCAGTCAACGTACCAAAAATAATACTTTGTGTAATGGTAGATGTAGGAACTTTAGAAAAGTAAAACGATGGCGTAAATTTTAAACCCTGTGTTGGATGGTTTGCTACTGAAGAATAAATTGTCCATAAACCACTGTTACTCACCATTGTTGGCAATGTTGTTGATGGTGAACTACTCGAATTATTATCGGTCACTTTAAAATAAATGTATCCAAAATTATCTAAAAATTCATTCCCTGTATTTACAATTTTATAATACGTTGTACTGTTATAAGTTGTGCTTGAACTTGTATCAATATTTGAACCTGTTAATGACAAAGAAGATGCCATCGTTCCATTTGCACTACTGCCTGTTTTAGCAATACAACTTACAATAGAGCCATGCGTAACTTGAGAACTACTATAAACATGTGTCGTAGATGCTGAGTTAGCAGGAGAGATCGCCCCACCACGTAAAGTACCTGAAGAAATCGTACAGTCATCTGCATACGCATAACCGCATGTGACACAACCCATCAAAAAAATTAAAGATAGTTTTTTCATTCACACACCACACGAATTGATTGGAATTGATCTAAATTGGTTTTTTTATTTAATTTTTGCTCAGTCGTCGGAATTGTACATGTTGATGTATTATTCACACCCCAATGTAGAACAATAGGTTGTTTCAACACCTCATTATTATTAATAAAGAGTTGATTTGCCTGCCCCATTAACGCACTTGTATTGCCTTGAGCATCCTTAACCTCAATTCCCATTGGAATTTGATATTTAGTTTGTAAATCTAAAAGTACATTAGAGGTTTGCGTTGTTTCAAAATTAAGCAAAGTAGCACTATAACGGCGAGGAATGACCTGTGCCTGATTATTTTTTAATGCCACATTTAATGGTAGATTTTTGCTATTAATGCTCAGTGTATTAATATGATACGGATCAACCAATGGATAAATCGCATTACCAAAATGATCTAACTTAATCCCCCAAGCATTTGTCAGCTCTGCACCTGCTGCATTTTCTGCATGAATAACGGTAAATGTATCCGACAAATTATTAGTTAAAGTTAATCCATATGGATGTGCAACTATACCGCCTTGTAAACTAAGACCGTATTGCGATTGATGATTTCCTGTGGCTAATGTTACGCCCACATTTGTTTGTGGCAATAAGTAATTGATACTGGTAGTAAGTGCAGTGGTTTGGCTATCCGTCTTATTTACATTAAATGCATAATTTAACTGGTTATGTTCGCCTGCTGTACCACTTAAACCTGTGCTGATCGTATCGTTATCATGCGTATGTTGCATGATTGTATTAGAATTAATAGTTTTGTCTTTCCAAGATAACGGAATAGAAACACTTAAATAGACACTTTTATCTTTTTGACTGGTTGTTGTCTGTGTTTGTGCCACATTCAAATTATAATTTATCTTCTTCCACGCATTAGAATACCCTAGCGTATATTGATTATACGTTTTGGTATCATTCCAATATTTTGAGGTTGTGCCTGTTGCATAAAAAGAACCCCATCGCTGTCCAAGTTGCTGACGCAGGGTTAAGCTAGTTTGCTGTTTCAAATTATAAGTTAAGTAAAAATTATCAACTTCACTTTCTGTTAAATTATCTTTATTTAACAAAGACACGGTATTTGCTAAAGAAATATAGTTTTGACTTAAATGCTGAGTATTTAAACTAAAATTTAGATTTAAAGGTAAAACCGTGTAATGATAACTAAAGCGATATTTTTGACCATTTTTATTGATATGATTTAAATCAGCAAGACTTTGTTCGGCATCTAATGTTACGCCACCCAATAAAGTATTTAAGCCAAACCCAAATAAATAACCTTGATAATCTTGGCTTAGATTTGTCCCTAAATGAGTTGTAAAATCATTAAATAAACCATACTCAGCCGTGGCTTGTAAGACGGTTTGATCAGATACTTTACGATCAAGTTTATAACGTCCTAATGCCACATTATAATTAAACTGCCCTTTTCTTACTAAGTTCAAATTACCTTGTAACGGCACAGTAAAACTTCTTTTACCGCCTCCTTGTTCTGTAATTTGAACGGTTAAATCGCCATTTGTTGCAAGCGGTGTTACATCATTAAGCGTAAATGACCCAATGGGTACAGTACGCTCGTAAATTTTTTGCCCATTTTGAAATACAGACACCAAAGCATTTGAATTAGCAACCCCTTGAATAACAGGCGCATAGCTTTGCACCGACCAAGGTCGCATACTAGTATCGTTGCTTAATTCAATACCACGAATTAAGTTTGAGCTTAAATAGTAAGAATTAGTAGAAAAATCACCAAGCGATAACCGAGAATTCAAACGAGCAATATCAGTAGACAATACATTTAGACTAGAGTGATAGCGCGATAACTTTTCATTATTCGACTCAAAACTACCGCTGTGTCGATAATTAAAACCACCAAAATTGATACCACCCGATAAATTTAAATAATTTGTTGTCACGTTTTTAGTATCATTACTATGATCACTATAACGGTTAAAATCGTAAGAGAGATAAGCAGACGTAATGCCATTATCAAAAAGCGATGGTGCAATAAAACCTTCAGGTCTTTGATTGGTTAAGACTAAAGGAATGGACAAACTTAACATCAATGAATTGCCATCATAATGATAAGATGCATCTGGGCTAATTTGCTCAATCGACGTACACTCATTATTTTTTAATGTTGTCACAACACTTGGTTTTAAATCTAAACGCTTAAGTAAGCTTGGATCTATACACAAAATAGCGGCTTTTTTAGAATCAGGTTGCCAAAACTTAACCTCTAACTGTCCAATATACTGATCATTTAAGGTTGTACTCAGTAAATAATGACCTGCTCCAACGGAGTTTTCTTCATTAAATACACTAAGATCAATATCTTTATTTTGCTCCCCAAACAATGAACCAGAATCAAATGCTAATAATTTATCTGCCAACACAGACGAACTAAACGTAAGGTGTGCAAGTGTAATAATAATAATTTTTTTCATATTAATTAATAGTTGTATTTAAAGAATTTATTCCACCAAAGTCATTTATTAATAAATAATTAATCGTTTTTGGAGACGTTATTTTTGTTTTGAATGTTGAATGACCAAAAGGTGCAACCATTAATGGATCTGTATAAACTTCCTGTTGTTGATTATTATTTGAAACAACTACTTTTTGAAAATTCATATAATATGGACTATTGTTTGAAACCTCTATGACATTTAAATCTTTTATATATTTAAATGATAATTTAGAAAAAAAGTTTTCCGGTTTACCTTTTAAATGAATAGGACGATAAAATAATTTAATTCTAGAACGAACTGAAATATTTAACTTATTTGGTACTGCATGATCTGTGGGTGCCACATCTAAAATATTGAACCAATATAAAGACTCACGGTCTTGTGCTAACTGATTGGTATTTTTTGCAATTAAGCGCAACATTTGCCCTTTATTTTCTTCTATACGAGACAAAGGGGGCGTTAAAACAAATGGAATACGATCAGCTGCAGGAATTTCTTTTGGATTTCCATCATCTAACCATGCTTGTACTAACGCGGCATGTGAATCAGGATTATTGAGCTGAACAACAACTTGTTTTTGGTCGGATGGGAAAATAATTCGTGTTCCTGTAATTGTTACGCCCGCAAAACAACTTTCAATTCCCAAGAGCCCCATTACAGAAGCAAATAAATATTTTTTCACGTATTACTCTCCCATTTTTATTAATTATTTATAAACAATTGAATAATCAACTTTTCCTACAACCGTTCCTGCCGTTGTTGTACCTGTTGCATAATAACGTGCATAGTAAGGATACGTATAAGTTGCAACGCTTGAACTATTTGTTCCTGTTGTTGCTGTTGAATACGTTTGAGAAGCTGAGTCTGCTGTTAAATCAATTACACTTTGTGAATTATTTAATAGCTGTACATCAACATTTGTAGCCGTACCTGTATTAGTTAAACGCCCATTGGTATTTACATTTGCAAGACTTGGTTCGTAATAAGGTGCTGCAACACCTGCAGATGTACTACACCCTGCACCTGTTAAAGTAATTTTATAGCTTGTTAAACCCGCTACATTTGCAGATGTCGTCAAAGCAGAAACATTAGTTGTTGGTAATGTCACTGTTGCATCCGCTGTACTGCCACTGTCAACAGTTGCAGAACACGTACTATCAACTAATGTACCGTTAAACGTGACTGTACCATCAACTGCATATACAGAAGACGATGCTAGACCTGCAAGCAATAAAGCGCTTAATATGCTTTTATTTTGCATATTTAATACCTCTTTCATTTAGAATAATTTGATATCTAAAATACATATCAGATGAAATATAATGACAAATTATATTTTTTAATATTTAGCGATGTATTAATTTCTCAATCTAAAAATTATTTTTAAATATTCATAATTAATACATTTCTAAACAAAATAGAGAATACTTTTTCAATATGTATCCATTGTGTTCATAAAAGTTTGTATTGTATAACTTTAGTTAAAATAAGAAGATAAAGTGAATCTTTTGTAGACTATTATTCTTAATATGATAGTTTGAGCTTTTTAAAAAAAAGAGATAACGATGCGTAAAATTATTATTCTATCTGCTTTAACAATGTTAACTACTACTGCTTTTGCTGCACCAACAGCACCTTCACGTACAGGCATTGGCTCTATTCAAATTGATGAAGGTAAACCTTTTCGTTTAGAAGGTGATATTGGTTATTTGCTTAATAACAGTAAATCTACAGATGGTAGCTCATCAAGCAAAGAAAACTTAACAGCACGTATTTTATTTCAACGCCAAGTCGGTGTATGGGGACAAGAAGTTATTGCTAATGCAACCAGTACACATGATGACAGCTCAGATAATATTGAACGTTACTTACTAGCAGGTAAGCTTTTACACCGCAGTACAGATACAGTTTATCAATTTGGTAAAATCAATGCAGAAAAAGACCTAAGTAGCGCATTTAACTATCAAATTAGTACAACAGGTGGTGTAGGTCTTGATATTTTAAAAGACGAAAAACAATCGCTTTCAACTGAAGTGGGTGCAGGTTATCGTTTTAGTGAGAAAAAAGCAGGTGGCAATAACAACGAAATTATTGGCACTGTCGCTGCTTTTTACCAATATCAAATTACACCAAGTGTTCGTTTTAACCAAGATTTAGGTTACGACTATGGACAAGACTCTCAAACTTTCCGTTCTCGTACAGCGCTTACTACAGACTTAACGCAACATTTTTCTGCTTTTGCAAGTTATAACTTAAACGATATTAAAGCAGATGCAGGTGACAGCCGAGATTCTTTACTTTCTTTAGGCTTACACTATAAATACTAAGCATAACAGCCACCCACTGCGGTGGCTTTTTTAGGCATAAAAAAAGACCATACAAAGGTTGTATGGTCTGTAAAAATGGTGGCTATGACTGGACTCGAACCTGTGACCCCAGCATTATGAGTGCTGTGCTCTAACCAACTGAGCTACATAGCCAAAAACTGTTGGCGTATTATCTATACTTTAATTTAATACGTCAAGTTATTTTTAAAAAATTTAGTGAGTGAGCCTGTAAGCCGGGTTCTGTCAAGAACGATCATTCCTCTAGGCGTACAATCACTCATACGCTCAAGCGACCTACCCGAATCCAATATGGGCCATATCTTAAGGATTCCTATTTGGTCTTGCTTCCGGTGGGGTTTACCATGCCATGAACTGTTACCAGTCATGCGGTGCGCTCTTACCACACCCTTTCACCCTTACCATTTAAAAAATGGCGGTCTACTCTCTGCTGCACTTTCCGTCGGCTTACACCGCCCAGGCGTTACCTGGCACCTTGCCCTATGAAGCCCGGACTTTCCTCCCCTGCTTTAGTCACGAAGACCTCCACAGCAGCGACCGTCCAGCTCACTCGGGGGCTATACTACCAAAAATCAATTTGAATTGCTTGCATTTTTTTGATCAGTTAGACGTTTGTATTTTTGCATCAGTTCATCTTGTGTTTCTGCATGATCAGGATCAAGCGGAATACAGTCGACAGGACAAAATAATTGACACTGTGGCAGATCATGATGCCCTACACATTCGGTACATAAATTTGGATCAATCTCATAAATAGATTCTCCAAAATAAATGGCTTCATTTGGGCATACAGGTTCACACACATCACAGTTAATACATTCATCTGTAATATAAAGCGACATATTTAAGATCCACTTATCAGCTTAGTTCTAAATGCATCTGCAATATGTTGAGGTACAAATTTAGATACAT
Organism: Acinetobacter sp. HY1485; assembly: GCF_027568475.1. GTDB lineage: Bacteria > Pseudomonadota > Gammaproteobacteria > Pseudomonadales > Moraxellaceae > Acinetobacter. The sequence continues at coordinate 129,437 of NZ_JANKZG010000003.1, forward strand.
CACCATCTAAACGTGCAATTTCTCTTACCATGGTTGACGAAATAAAAGAATATTGTTCCGACGGCGTTAAAAATACCGTTTCAAAACAACTGTCTAATGTCCGATTCATGTTAGCAAGTTGAAATTCATATTCAAAATCAGAAATTGCGCGTAGACCACGTAACACCGCAGTTGCTTTTTGTTCTTTGAAAAAATTAACCAATAATCCATCAAAACTCACAAACTCAACATTATCTAAATGAGCAAGTGCTTTTTTGGCAAGGCTAACACGCTCATCTACGGAAAATAATGGTCGTTTGTGATGCCCAACCGCAACAGCAACCACAACCTCATCAAACATTTTAGAGGCACGCACAACAAGGTCGATGTGACCATTTGTCATAGGGTCAAATGTACCCGGATACAAAATACGTGTTTTAGACATCTTGGCGTGTTTTCCTTGTAATGAGAAGTTTAGTTTAGCAAAAACTTGATTTTTATAGTATCAACTCCATTGTAATTTATACAAACACTTCACCTCGCCTTAACTTTACGGCACAATAGTGACAGATTTGGAATGAATTGATTATGGCGACAGCAAAAGTAGTTAAAAAAAATAATGGCGGTACGATTGCTCAAAACAAACGTGCACGTCATGATTATTTTATTGAAGAAAAATTTGAAGCAGGCTTATCTTTACAAGGTTGGGAAGTAAAATCTTTACGTGCTGGCAGAATGAGTCTTGTTGAAAGTTATATTATTTTTAAACAAAACGAAGCTTATTTATTTGGTGCACAAATTCAGCCTTTATTGTCTGCATCTACGCATGTTGTTCCTGAGGCAACACGGACACGCAAACTTTTACTTTCACGCCGTCAAATTGAAACATTGATGGGTGCAGTTAACCAAAAGGGTTATTCTTGTGTACCATTAGCGTGTTATTGGAAAGGGCATTTAGTTAAGCTTGAAATTGCACTTGTAAAAGGTAAGCAATTACACGACAAACGTGCCACTTTAAAAGAACGTGATTGGCAGCGTGATAAAGCCCGTATGTTTCATAAATAAAAAAGCGAGATTATCTCGCTTTTTTTTATAGCATAAAATTAAGTGCAGCTTGTATATGAATAGCTGTTGTATCAAATGTAGGAACTGTAAATTTTTCCTGACCAATCAAAAGTACAATTTCGGTACAACCGAGTACAATACCTTGTGCTTCTTGTGCTATTAGCTTATTTACAATTTCAACATACTGCTGTTTAGATAGTTCTGTAATAACGCCTTTACATAATTCATTATAAATAATATGGTGGATCACTTTTTGGTCATTTTCTGATGGTACAACCATTTCGATACCATGTGTTGCAAGACGTTCTTGGTAAAACGCTTCTTGCATCGTAAATGTTGTACCTAAAACGCCTACTTTTGTAATCCCTTGAGCTTTAAGCTGATGTGCCAACACATCAATAATATGTAAACAAGGTACTGTGATTTTTTGCTCAATCATCGGGGCAAGTTTATGCATGGTATTTGTACATAATACAATGCCTTCTGCACCACTACTTTGAAGTTGTGTTGCATGGTTTGCTAAAATTTCGCCAATTCCTTGCCAATCGTTTTTTTCTTGCAAATCTAAAATATCTTGAAAATTTACGCTATGCAGTAATACTTTTGCAGAACTCCATCCCCCAAGTTTTTGCTGTATACCGCGATTAAGCTGTTGGTAGTATAAATTTGTCGACTCCCAACTCATCCCACCAATTAAACCGATTGTTTTCATTTTTCACTCCTATAGCTTTTAAAGAGTGTCTCTAAAATGAAAATAAAAAAATAGAATAAAATTGCTTTTAGATTTTAAAATCATAGAATAACAGTCATGCACGGTGTAACAAAAGATCAGCCTCTTAAATATGATTGGAATTACTTCATAAAATTTAAAAAACAATAGTAAAGTTATTTTTTAATGTACAAATAAAAACTGAATATTAGGCTTACTTTTATAACTAGCCTACTATTTATCAATACCTCAATCTTTTTAATTACGTTAATACTGCTTTGTTTCAGAAAAAAATTAACGCATAAACACAAAAGTTGCCATTCTTCCTGTGTTGGCTGTACGGCGATAAGAAAAATAGTTCTGTTGATAAGTACAAGCTTCTCCACCATAAACCTGAGTGATGCCATGTTGAGCTAAAATAAAACGTGCAATATGGTAAAGATCAGCATGATATTTACCATTAGGTCGTTGTACAAAAGCATCTGCAACATCATATTTTTCACAAAATGCTTGTTTTACTTCTGCACCCACCTCAAAACAAGCTTGACTAATACAAGCCCCCAACCATGCCCAACTCGCTTTGGTCTTCATAGAATTCAAGGTGGCTTCTATCATACCACCTGCAAGCCCACGCCAACCTGCATGTAAGTTTGCCACTTCTGTGCCTTCAGCATTCCCTATAACAACAGGTAAACAATCTGCTGTCATAATCATCAAGGCATGGCTTTTTTGCTGTGTAACTAAACCATCCCCTGTTAACGCATCAAATGTAACTTGATCATTGACTATATGACACGTTGTACTATGGGTTTGGTTTAGCCAAGTTAGTTTTGTAACACCTAACTGTTTTAACAAAGCGATGCGGTGACGTTGTACACGCACAGGATTATCACCCACATGCAATGCCAAATTAAAGCCTGCAAACGCTTCATCAGATGCATCTAACAGACCTTGTTCATTTACAGTCGTTTGTCCAACCACCACACCGTTTGGTAAATTCATTGCTTATCCTTAAAACAATTTAGTATGCAGCATCTTCTTCACGTAACACCGTCAGTAGTTCTGTAAAGTCTTCAGGCAATGGTGCTTCAAATAACATTTCTTCTTGCGTACGCGGATGTACAAGCCCTAATTGAGCTGCATGTAACGCTTGGCGTCTAAAGCCTTTTAGCATTACGGTTAAACGCTCAGAAGCACCTGCAGGTACACGAACACGGCTCATATAAACAGGATCACCAATTAATCCATGCCCAATATAGGTAAAATGCACACGAATTTGATGAGTACGCCCTGTTTCTAAACGTGCCTGTACACGCGTAAAATGTTGAAAACGCTCTTTAACGTTGTAGTGCGTTACTGCATCTTTACCACCAGGCAATACTGTCATTTTAATACGATCAATCGGATGACGTTTTATTGGTTCATCAATTGTGCCACCTGCAATAATATTGCCGTATGTAATTAAATCGTATACACGATATACAGATTTATCACCTAACTGTTTAGACAATGAAAATTGCGCCTCAAGGGTTTTTGCCACCACCAACAAACCTGATGTATCTTTATCAATACGATGTACAAGCCCAGCACGAGACAACTCATTAGATTTTGGACAATGATATAAAATTGCATTCACCAAAGTCCCTGTTGGGTTTCCTGCACCAGGATGCACGACCATACCGACAGGTTTATTCACAACTAAGATATCATCATCTTCGTAAATAATATCAAGTGGAATATTTTCAGGCTGACTAGAGGTCTGTTGTTCAAGCTCAACATCTAACGTTAAAAGCTCAGTCCCTTCACAGCGGAATTTAGGTTTGACTGTTTGACCATCTACTAAAAGATGACCTTCTTTCATCCATTGTTTGAGTTTTTCGCGCGAAAACTCGCTCCATACCGTTGCAGCTACTTGGTCAATACGTAGTCCAAGATACTGTTCATCTAATTGAACTTGCAACGATAAATGGGTTGAAGTTGCCGCAGAATTATGATTATCTGCATCGTCAGCATCTTCGAGTAAATTAAAATCTGTTTCGGAAGATTGTGTAGAAGTCATTTGGCTCATTAGAACAATAATGGTTTAATAGTGCCATTGTAGCTCATTGCCCGTATTAACTGAGGAATTTTTATGTCGCTACCACGTTATAAAGTTACGATGCTTGCACTTTCTTTAGGCATTGCTAGTACAATTGTGGGCTGTAGCAGTAATCCATCAAAAAAAGATATTGATCTTGGTCCAAAAGCCAGCGAACAAACATATTACGATTCTGCACAACAAGCACTCACCAAAGGACAATATGTCGAGGCAACAAAAAATCTTCAAGCCATCGACACTTACTACCCAACAGGTCCGCATGCAGAACAAGCACAACTTGATCTTATTTATGTCAAATTCCAACAAAAAGACTATCCTGCTGTTCTTGCAGCCACAGATCGTTTTATTCGTTTAAACCCAGAAAGCCCAGACCTTGAATATGCATACTATGCAAAAGGCGTGGCAAATATGGAACAAAATTACGATGGGATTATTCGCTATACATCACTTAAACAATCTCACCGTGATGTAAACTACCTCAAAATTGCTTACCAAGATTTTGTAGATTTTATTAAACGTTATCCATCTAGCCAATATGCAGTAGATGCTGCTCAACGTATGAAATTTATTGGTCAAGAACTTGCCGAACACGAAATGGAAGCGGCACGCTTTAACGTAGAACGCAAAGCATGGGTAGCAGCTATTGAACGTAGCCAATGGGTGGTAGAACACTATCCAGCAACACCACAAATTCCAGAAGCATTAGCCACTATTGTATATGGCTATGAGCAGTTAGGCGATGCAGATACGGCGAAGCAATATATTGATGTGCTTAAACTCAACTATCCAAACTTGGTTAAAGCCAATGGTACAGTTGATTTAGATGCAGCACGCCATAAAGGAACATGGGTTAACCGTGCAACTCTTGGTATTTTTGGACGTAGTAATGTTGTACATGACAGCCAAGAACGTAGTTTAACCAATCGTGTAAGCTTTGGTTTACTTGATAAACAAAACCAAGCACAACCTGTCGTACAAGAAGAAAAACCAAAACGTAGTTTAACCAACCGTGTAAGTTTCGGTTTGCTTGATAAACAAGACCAAGCACAACCTGTGGTACAAGAGGAAAAACCAAAACGCAGTTGGACAAACCGACTTTCGTTTGGACTGATGGACAAACCTAAAAATCAGTAAACTTTAGCGAGTCAAATGACTCGCTTTTTATTTTTTGATAAACTCACTGCCCGTCGTTGCATGTTAGCTTCCGTTTATGGCAATACCTCAGCATACCATTGACCAAATATTAGACCGTACAGACCTTGTCGATTTAATTGGACAACGTGTAAAACTCAAAAAAACAGGGCGTACATATTCGGGTTGCTGTCCATTTCATCAAGAAAAAACTCCATCTTTTCATGTTTACCGTGATAAACAGTACTATCACTGCTTCGGTTGCCAAGCCAACGGTAATGCCATCAAATTTTTAATGGAGTTAGATGGTCGTAACTTCATTGATGTGATGAAAGACCTATCAAGCCAAACAGGAATTGAACTTCCTAAAGACAATACAGATAACAAAAAACTAACTTATAAAAAAACACAAATATCACCAACTGAACAGCCAGTAACACCAAGTTTTCAACCTGATCATGATCCGTTTCAATTTTTTGAAAGCTCAGAACAAGATTTTATTGAACCTGACCTTGCACCAGAAGGTAATTTATACGACTTGCTTGAAAACGTGGCACAATTTTACGAACAACAATTACCACAAAGTCAACCTGCTCAACGCTACTTTAAAAAACGTGGACTTAACCAAACCACTATTCAAACATGGCGCTTAGGCTATGCACCTGAAGATTGGCAACATTTAGAACGTGCTTTTCCATCCGATATTGAAGGCTTAAAACAAGTTGGACTCATCCGTACAAGCGATAGCGGGCGCGATTTTAACTTATTACGTGACCGTGTTATTTTTCCTATTCGCGATGTAAAAGGACGCGTTGTCGGATTTGGCGGACGAGCACTTAACGATGAGATCAAACCTAAATATATTAACTCACCCGACTCCGATATTTTTCATAAAAATCAGCTGTTATATGGTCTTTATGAAGGTACAAAAAATAAAGCACAAGATTGGCTTATGGTCGAAGGTTATATGGATGTCATTGCTTTACAACAAGCAGGTATATCGGGAGGTGTTGCAACACTTGGAACAGCCAGTAATACAGACCATCTGAATTTATTATTCAAACGTAATCATCGTATTACCATTGCTTTTGATGGTGATAGCGCAGGACAAAAAGCTGCACGGCGTACTTTAGAAATTGGCTTACCTTTACTCACCGATGGACGAGAACTCAAGTTTTTTATCTTACCTCAAGACCACGACCCCGACTCCCTTATTCGTCAAGAAGGCTTGGAGCGTTTTGGGCAGCTTTGGCAACAAGCACCATTGCTATCAGATTTTTTATTTGCACATCTAACACAGCATCAAAATATATCCACACCCGAAGGCAAAAGCCAAGTCATGGGAGAGTTAAAAAATCTCACCAATTTACTTCCACAACACGGCTCGTATCGCTACTTACTCACACAATCTTTTCGAGAAAAATTAGGCTTAGGACGGCGCTTTACCCCTAAAGTAAGTAACGATGCTTCTTTATCTTTTAATATTCGTACCCGCGATGAGGATTTTGCAATTGCACTATTGGTTAGCCATCCCTTTTTATTTCGTGAGTTTGAAAAGCTAAGAGCATATATCTCAGAAGAAGAAATGTTAGGACATCTGCTCAGTATATTCGATCAAATTTTTGACCAACTGCCCGATGATCCAGAACAAGCCATTTATTATAGCTTAGGTGCAACGGCAGGCTATTGCCAAGAAATTGCAGAAGTCCTTTCTCGTACTAATATCTTCAATTTAACTCAAAGCCCAGAACATGCCTTTGAACTTGCCAAAGACTATGCCCTGTCTTTGCAAAAACAATACCTACAAAAGAAAATGAAACGCCCGACATCACTTAAGGAATCAATGAACTTACGCCAACAGTTTAATGAACTCACTAAACAAATTAGCTTACGCTTGGTAATGTAAAAAAGAGCGCAGTTTCAAATTAACTTAGCTCTTAAATTAAGGATTTTGTTTTATCCACTTCTAACATTATTTATGATGTGGTTTCTTGACTTCTTCAAATTCACCATCAAACACACCCACAGAAACAGAAAAAGTGTTTAACACTTGCTCTGTTTTAGTATGTAGCTTAAGTGCCATTTGTTTTTGGTACAAACGCCCTTGCTTCACAAAAGGTAAGGTAGACGCTTGCGATAAAAAGTGTTGTAAATGATAAGTTCTCATCACCATCTCCTATAAGTTTGGTTATATTTTTATTATAATTATTTGATAATTTTTGCCAATACTCATAAATTATTCTTTATTTTTTAATATAAAAATCAAAAACTTAAAAAATGACTTATGCGTCACAAAAATTGATTGTGCTTTATTTTGCCACTATTTTGGGTTTTCGTGGATGCTCAATAACGTGCTCTAATGTATTTTTCATACGCTCAAAATAGTCAGGGTCTTCTGCCTGTACTGCATCACGTAGCAAAATAGAAGTTGGATGAAGTAATTTTTGCGTTAAACGATGTGAAAAATCAGTCAATATTTGCTGAATATCTTTGCCTTCAGAGATTTGTTTTAAAGCCAATTCTAATTCTTGTTGTTGGGTTGCATATCCTGCATCACGATACTGCTGAATAATTCCACTTGCTTGTTTTACTTTTTGCTGTGCAACCAATTGGGTTGCCAATTGATTCACCATCACTTCAGCTTCAACAGCCGCTTGGCGACGTTGTGCTAAATTGTCATCAATAACACTTTGCAAATCATCAACGCCATACAAATACACCCCATCTAGCTCATCAACTTTATGGTCAATATCACGCGGTACAGCTAAATCTACCAATAGCATTTGTTGGTAACGGCGTTGTTTTAATGCTTTCTTAACATCTTGATAAGCAATAACTTGATGCAAACTTCCCGTACAGCTTGAAATAATATCTGCACGGTATAAATTTTCTGCCAACTTATCAAAGGGAATAATTTCAACATTAACGACAGGTATAAGCTCTGAAGCAAGTTTTTCTGCACGCTCATGCCCACGATTACAAATAATAATTTTGGCAATACCCATATCTGCCATGTGCTTAGCAACAAGCGTATTCATTTCTCCTGCTGCAACAACCAATACCACAAGTTTTTCAGGATGGCTAAATACTTGATGTGCAAGCTGTGCAACCGAATAGCCCATAGACACGGCATGGCTACCTACAGATGTTTCTGAACGCACACGTTTTGCCGCATAAAAAGCATAATCAAAAATATGATTTAAGCCTTTAGAGACTGTACCTGCTTGTTTAGCGAGTGCAAGTGCAGATTTAACCTGCCCTAAAATTTGAGGCTCGCCTAACATTAAAGAATCTAAACCACTTGCCACACGCATTAAATGCGTCACGGCCTGAATATCTTCGTAACGATATACATGATTAAACAGTTCGGTTACATCAATACGGTTGGTATGTGCTAGCCAATTTAATAAAATCTCGGCACTATCGGCAATTGCATAAATTTCTGTACGGTTACATGTCGATACCACAACAAGATCAGATAGGTTTGTTGTGTCCTTTTGTTCAGACAAAAGAAGGCTCAAACGTTCTGCATTAAAAGCAATACGCTCACGCAATTCAACTGAGGCTGTATGATGGTTGACACCAAGTGCAAAAAATTTCATGGGTCAGATCATCATTTCACTAAAAGTGAGCATATGTTATTGTGCGTCATGGATATCATAATAAGCTAAATATTTGGATAAAGAAACTTTGCAATATACCAAACGCCACAGAGGTGGCATGTTGACTCGTTCGTATTCTAGCACAATCTTATTGTTAGGAAGCATCGCATTATTTTCTCACAGCCGTGTGTATGGGCAAAACAATGCGGTTTACCAAACCGAGCCACTTAAACAAAGTATGATTGCTGAGTTTGCTTTAGAGTACGAACAAGCCGATATTGCACTTAAAAATTACACCTATTTAGCCACACATACAGACTCCACGATTGCTAAACAACGCGCTCTAGATGTGGCACTTGCACAGAACGATTTAGACGATGCACTTAAGATTGTGCAACATTGGGTAAAACAAGATCCAAAAGATGTACCTGCCTTATTTTACCTGACCCATATTGCTCTAAAAAGTCACAGATATGCCCTTACAGCGTCCACACTTGAAAATATTTTAAGCATTGATTCAGATGCAGACTTAGGTGAAATTTTAGCAGGAATTTCACCCGAAAATGAGAAAGATCGACAAACCCTTTTAAATGCACTTAGGCAAAGTAAAGCACAAAACAACCCTGCTATTTTAGTACTTATCGCAAGTTTAGAGTCACAAAATAATGAAATAGAACAAGCACTTAAAGATGTCCAAAAGGCACTAATTAAGCGTCCATATGTAACTAGCTTTATTTTACTTAAAGCCAATTTACTAGAAACACTTGGTAATCAAAAAGCCACAGAAGAATGGTACGCATCTGCAAGTTATAACCATAAATCAAACCTTGAAATACGTCTTGCAGAAGTTAAATATCTTATCAAAATTTCTAAACCCGAATTGGCACTTACACGCCTTGAAAAAATTCTCAATAACTTCCCAAAAGCAGAAGAAGCCCTCTTTATTGCAGGCTTAACGAGTATCGATTTACAGCGCTATGACGATGCCGAAAACTACCTTGTACAACTCAAAAATTCTAGCCAATACCAAAATGATGCTTCTTATTATTTAGCGATTAATGCCGAGCGTAAACAACACTATGAAACGGCGATTACTTACTATCGTTTAGTCGATGGAAGCCTCTATACAGTATCTCGAAGAAATTTGATTAATATTTTCTATAAACAAAATCGGTTATTTGATGCTTTACGCTTTTTAACTCAAGAACGTGTTAATTATCCACAACATGCAAGCTTTTTATACCAACTTCAAGCAGACATTCTTAAAAAGATGAATAACAAGCCTGCTGCTATAGAATTGCTCAATGAAGCCATCCATAACCTACCCGATGACCCTGATTTAATTTATGCACAGGTTTTATTATTAGACCCTTATCAGCAGCGCGACTTACTCGAACAAGACCTCGATAAACTCCTTAAAATAGACGAAAATAATCCTGCTTATCTCAATGCATATGCCTATACATTGGCACTGCAAAATCGGCGTTTAGACGATGCACGACACTATGCACAACAAGCACTTGAAAATGCACCCGATCAAGCATCCATTTTAGATACTTACGGATTTGTTACGTTTTTACAAAATGATTATAAAGTTGCTATTCCTGCTTTAGAAAAAGCATTTACAAATAATCATAGCCTTAGTACGGGGTTACGCTTAGCACAAGCACTCTATCTTAATGGCAATAACCAAAAATTTAATCAAATAGCCGAACAGCTCAAAATCGAATTTAAACACGATCCACAACTTGATCAGCTTAATCAACTCATTCCTCCCACACTCAAAAAGGCGAATAATGATGCGTCTATCCACTAAAATTGGCTTAAGTTTATTAACGACCTCACTTGCACTCACAGGCTGTCAAACCTATCAACCTAAACCTGTTACACCCCCTACTGCACAGGTGCCTAATCAATTTAACTTACAAGGCAAAATAGGGGTACGCACTCCACAACAATCAGGCAGTGCATTTTTTACATGGCAACAGCAACAAGAACATTTTGACATTGAACTCACAGGTGCACTTGGTATTGGACGTACCCATATTCAAGGACAAACAGGTGCTGTAACCCTCAATAATGCAAAAACAGGTGAAATTACAGCCCAAACACCTGAAGAACTACTAGAAAAAGCCACAGGTTGGCAAGCGCCTATTACTCATTTAGTTGATTGGGTACAAGCTAGACCTGCAACCACAAATGCTCAAATTCAATATGATGAAGCACACCGCCCAATACTCATGCAAGAAGACAGCTGGACGGTACAATTTTCTTATAGCGATGATGCAAAACTTCCAAATAAACTTATTTTGAAACAATTACTTGCCGATCAACAAGAAAATCGTATTACAATGGTAATACAAAACAGATAATCGTCTATGACTGCTATGATTCGCGTGCCTGCCCCTGCAAAACTCAACTTATTCTTACATATTGTTGGACGTCGTAATGATGGTTACCACGAACTACAAACTATTTTTCAGCTCATTGACTTATGTGATTGGCTGACATTCACACCACAACTGCACCAAAATATTCAAATTTGTGGCTTAAATGATGTTCAACAAACAGAAAATTTAATTTATAAAGCAGCAAAAGTCTTGCAACCTTATGCAACACAATATTGTGGCCTAGATATTCAAATTGAAAAAAACATTCCAATGGGTGCAGGCTTAGGCGGTGGGTCATCCAATGCAGCCACCACTTTAATTGTGTTAAACCAATTATGGAAATGTCAGCTTAACTCACAACAACTTGCCAATTTAGGCGTTACACTTGGTGCAGATGTTCCTATTTTCATTCATGGAAAAAATGCGTGGGCAGAAGGGATCGGTGAACAAATTACATTCATTGATTTGCCCCAAAAACAGTTCATTGTGCTTAAACCTGACTGTTTTATCAGCACCCAATTACTTTTTTCGCAAAAAACATTGACAAGAGACGCGAAGCCCTCTAAATTTTGCGCCTATCAGCAGAAATCATCTGATTTTGGGAATAATTTCGAGCCTCTTGCTCGTCAACTTTACCCAAAAGTCGATGAAGCAATGCTTTACCTTAGTCAATTTGGTCAAGCAAAGCTTACAGGAACAGGTGCTTGTGTTTTTGTTGAGGTAGATAAAACAATGAATGTAGACACCATTGTAAAACATTCACCATGTAAAACTTATGTGGTTAATAGCTTACAAACATCTCCATTAATTGATTTTTCGCTTTAGGGGTATCGCCAAGTGGTAAGGCAGCGGGTTTTGATCTCGCCATCCGTTGGTTCGAATCCAGCTACCCCTGCCATCATCTGAAAAAATTTGCATATTAGGGGTATCGCCAAGTGGTAAGGCAGCGGGTTTTGATCTCGCCATCCGTTGGTTCGAATCCAGCTACCCCTGCCAATGCAAAACCATGTTAGGGGTATCGCCAAGTGGTAAGGCAGCGGGTTTTGATCTCGCCATCCGTTGGTTCGAATCCAGCTACCCCTGCCATCTTTCATTAGATGTAAAACTATTGTAGGGGTATCGCCAAGTGGTAAGGCAGCGGGTTTTGATCTCGCCATCCGTTGGTTCGAATCCAGCTACCCCTGCCATTCTTATAAAGGAAGAACACTGCTGATTTGCTTGACAAAACAATCAAATCACATTAAAGTTCTGCCACATCTCAGGGGTATCGCCAAGTGGTAAGGCAGCGGGTTTTGATCTCGCCATCCGTTGGTTCGAATCCAGCTACCCCTGCCATATTCTTCTAAACATGCCATTGCCAAGAGTGCTTCATGCCCAATCTTGTCGTTTTTAGTGGAAATGCTCATCCACAATTCGCTCAAAAAGTCGTAAGTCACTTACACATTCCTTTAGGCTCTGCTACGATCAGCCGTTTTTCTGACGGTGAAATTGCAGTAGAAATCACAGAAAATGTTCGTGGTAAAGACGTCTTTATCGTTCAACCTACTTGTGCACCAACAAACGACAACCTCATGGAAGTCCTCGTAATGGCTGATGCCTTACGTCGTGCAAGTGCTGGTCGTGTTACTGCTGTTATTCCTTACTTTGGTTATGCACGCCAAGATCGTCGTCCACGCTCTAGCCGTGTACCAATCACTGCAAAAGTGATTGCAGATATGCTAACCACTGTAGGAATTGACCGTGTAGTCATGATTGATCTACATGCAGATCAAATCCAAGGTTTCTTCGATATTCCTGTAGACAACATTTATGGTACACCTGCCTTACTTGCAGATTTACGCCAACAACAACATGATAACCTTATGGTTGTATCACCAGACGTTGGTGGTGTTGTACGTGCGCGTGCCGTTGCTAAACTTATGGGTGATATCGACCTTGCAATCATCGACAAACGTCGTCAAAAAGCAAACGAATCACAAGTTATGCACCTCATTGGTGATGTGAAAAACCGTGATTGCGTAATTGTTGATGACATGGTTGATACAGCAGGTACGTTGTGTAAAGCTGCCGATGCACTTAAACAATTTGGTGCTCGTCGTGTGGTCGCTTATGCAACACATCCAGTGTTATCAGGTAAAGCCATCGAAAACTTACGTAACTCTGTGATTGATGAACTTGTTGTTACTGACACAATTCCATTATCAAAAGAAGCACAAGAACTTGGTAAAATTCGTCAAGTTTCTGTAGCAAGCATGGTTGCTGAAACAATTCGTCGTATTAATAACGAAGAATCTATTAGCGCAATGTTCGATAGTTATCTATAATAACGCCAATTTTTAAAACCCTAACCCATTTGGTTGGGGTTTTTCTATCGCTAGATTGGTCGCAAATCTAGTTTATTTTAACTTAATGAGGATATCTCATGTCTAATTTTGTATTAACTGCTCAAGCACGTGCTGAAGAGAAGCAAGGGAAAGGTGCGAGCCGCCGCCTTCGTCACGCAGCACAAGTTCCTGCTATCATCTATGGTGGTGATGTAGCACCTGTTTCTATTACTTTAGAACTTCGTGAGCTTGTAAAAGCTTTAGAAAGCCAAGCATTTTTCTCTTCTATCGTTGAAATTAACGTAGACGGTCAAGTACAAGAAGTTGTAATTAAAGCATTACAACGTCACCCATCTAAAAACCTTCCTATGCACGCAGATTTCCAACGTGTTGTACGTGGTGAAGAGTTAACTAAAGAAGTTCCTGTTAACTTCATTAACTTAGCAACTGCAAAAGGTGTTAAAGCGGGTGGTGTTGCTGATATTCATATGAATGCAGTAGAAATCGAAGTATTGCCACGTAACTTACCAGAAGCTATTGAAGTTGACGTTGCAAACTTAGACGTAAACGAAGCAATCCGTTTAGCTGACTTAGTTCTTCCTACAGGTGTTAAATTAACAGCTGAAGATTTAGAACAGCCAGTAATCACTGTATCTTATGTTAAAGAAGATGCAGCTGACGAAGAAGCTTCTGAAGAAGCTGGTGAGTAATCACTAAATGAGTGATCAAGCTATATCGCTCATTGTTGGTTTGGGCAATCCGGGTTCCGAGTATGCCCAAACTCGACATAATGCTGGTTTTTGGTACGTTGAACGTCTTGCCGAACAGTATGGTATTACTTTAAAAAAAGATAATAAATTTAATGGCTTAACGGGTCGTGGAAATATAGAAGGTCAAGACGTACGTTTACTCCTACCCTCTACATTTATGAACCTTTCTGGTCAAAGTGTTGTCCCTTTTTGTAAATTTTATCAGATTCAACCGCAAGCAATACTCATTGCACATGACGAGCTTGATATGAATCCGGGTATTATTCGCCTAAAATCAGGTGGTGGACATGGTGGACATAATGGTCTGCGTGATATTGTTCCTCACATTGGTGCAAATTTCCATCGTTTAAGAATTGGGATTGGACATCCAGGTAGCAAAGAACGAGTATCTGGCCATGTTTTAAGTAAAGCGTCTAAAACAGAACAAACTCTTATTGATGATGCTATTCATCATGCTTTAGGCAATACAAAACTATTAATAAACAATAATATTGCACAAGCAATGAACCAAATTAACGCGTATAAGCCTTAATCCAACTTGTCTTCGTAATACTTTAAGCGCAAAATGCAGCACAAGGTATTAAGGAAACTCATTCATGTTATCTCGTTTATTAAAATGTAAAATCCACCGTGCAGTTGTTAGCCATGCAGAACTTCATTACGAAGGCTCTTGCGCAATTGATGGACATTTAATGGATTTAGCAGGAATTCGAGAATACGAAGAAATTCATGTTTGGAATGTAACTAACGGAAAACGTTTTACAACGTATGCTATCCGTGGCGAAGATCATTCTGGCATTATTTCTGTGAATGGTGGTGCAGCACATCAAGCAGAAGTAGGTGATCTTGTTATCATTGCAACATTTGGTGATTTTGATGAAAAAGAAGCAAATGAACACCAACCACGCTTAGTCTATGCTAATCCCGATAATACTGTAAACCATACAGCAAACTGTATTCCTGTACAGCTTGCTTAAACTATAGCCTGTGTTTTTACACGGGCTTTTTTGTAACATCGCTTCAGGGCGGGGTGTAATTCCCCACCGGTGGTTATAGCCCACGAGCACTTTGCAGATTTGGTGTAATTCCAAAGACGACGTTCAATTTTATCGCCTTGAAATGTTTTCTTTTTAGGAGCATTTCATATGTCTTTTCAACAAGCTATTTTAGATATCCAACAAGGTAAACCTGTTTTAGTTGCTGATGATTATGATCGTGAAAATGAAGCAGATCTAATCATTGCTGCAGAAACACTTACAATACCTGTAATGGCACAAATGATTCGAGATGGTTCTGGTATTGTTTGCCTCTGTTTAACAGAAGCAGATGCAGATGCAGATGCAGATGCAGATAATTTAGAACTTTTTCCAATGGAAAAATACAATACAAGTCAGTTTAAAACTGCTTTTACAATAACCATTGAAGCAAAGATGGTGTAACAACAGGTGTTTCAGCACAAGATCGTGTCACTACAATTAAAACAGCAATTCATCCACAGGTACAGCCTGACCATTTAAACCGACCAGGGCATGTATTTCCATTACGTGCTAAAACAGGGGGTGTACTTACACGGCGTGGGCACACTGAAACAGCTGTGGATTTAGCAACTCTTGCAGGGCTTAAACCCGCAGGTGTGTTATGTGAGTTGATGAACCCAGACGGTACTATGGCGATCGGTCAACAAGTTCAAGATTATGCTCAGAAGCATGGTCTTACACTGATCTCCGTTGAACAACTCGTACAATATCGATTAGCACATCAATTATAAGTTTTTTGTATGGTAGTGGCACGAACCCATGCCACCTCATAACTTGCCTGTGCTAAGAGTAATACCTGTTTTTCAAATTTCTGCCATATTGGTTTGATATGACTTGCTTCTATATTTAAACCACTTTCATCAATTAAGTGCTTATTTTTTTCACATAAACGTAATGCATTATAAAGTTTTCGCCCATAACTGGCTTGTGGAAGTAATTTTGAACGCTTATGTACCAAAAAATGCTCAACTTTCACTTTGTTTGCATGGGGTAACAGCCGTACCAAAATACGGTCTAATTGGTCATCTAAACGTTGCCACACTGCATATTGCTGTGCCTGAGAATAACTGTTCCACTGTATAATTTCATGGCTAAACCGTCTACAACCTCGACAAACATGATCACCAAATGTAGTAGAACAACGCCCTGCACATGGTGTAAAGGTAGGAATACGACGGGAATGACTCAAAACTTCTTCTCCAATTTCTCGCTTCATTTGCTGTTTCACGCTAGAATATGCGCCACAAAATCTGACACTATTTTAATTGGAGTTATCCATGAACGCTACTGTAGAACAGCTTGCACCTGTAGAACAGGCAAATTGGGTTGTTGCCGCACTTTATCAATTTAAAGAAGTTACAAACGCGGCAGATTTACAACAACGTCTTTTAGACTTAGTTAAAACTATCAACCTATGTGGAACTCTAATTGTTGCAGATGAAGGAATTAACGGTACAGTTGCAGGCGATCGCCATGCGATTGATACGATCCACCAATTTTTATTACAAGAAGGCTTTAACGCAATGGAATATAAAGAGTCTGAAAGCTCTGAAAAGCCATTTCGTAAGATGAAAATTAAACTCAAAAAAGAAATTGTAACGCTTGGCGTTACTGTAAAACCTCGAGATTTAGTTGGTCATTATTTAGACCCTAAAGAATGGAATGAATTAATTGCGCGTGATGATGTAATTTTAGTAGATACGCGTAATGACTACGAATATAAAGCAGGCACATTTAAAGGTGCGATAGACCCAAAAACAGAGACATTCCGTGAATTTCCAGAGTATGTTAAAAAAGAACTTGAACAGCATAAAGATAAAAAAATTGCGATGTTCTGCACAGGTGGTATTCGTTGTGAAAAATCTACGTCTCTACTTTTACAAGAAGGTTTTGATGAGGTTTATCACCTTAAAGGTGGTATTTTAAAATATCTAGAAGAAACCCCTGCAGAAGAAAGCCTATGGGAAGGTGAATGCTTTGTATTTGATGGACGTACCGCTGTCACACACGGTATGGAAGAAGGACAAAATACTAAATGTCACGCTTGTGGCTGGCCGTTACTTCCAAAAGAAGTAGAACTAGACAGCTATGAGCATGGGGTATCTTGCGTGTATTGTATTGATAAAACCTCTGAACAACAAAAAGAAGGTTTCCGTATGCGCCAGTCTCAAATTGCAGCGGCAAAACGTAAGCGTCTTTAATTTATTGTTTTTGATAAAAAAAGGTGGCTAAGGCTACCTTTTTTGTTTGTTTTTTAATCTTATGTGATTTTTTGCTTACGAACTGTGTCTATGTTTTCCACTTATTTTATTTTTAGACATCTTTAATATTGTTTGTGTGAGAACAAATAAACATAACGAACAACAATAAAAATTTTAAATCTCTCTCACTAGAGCGCAAATAAGGGAACTCTTTATTCGTGGTTAAAGGGTTCCCTTATTTTACTTTAAAGATATGGATAATATCCTCTATTCTTATACCCTTGATTACTTGATTCAAAACGGGTTTCTTGAGAATTGAGTAAAATACCAACCAAATCATTAACTTCATCTTGCTTTAAAGACAAAGGTTGAAAATATTCAAAATTCTTGGTTTTAAAAAACAAATCAACATGCTGATCTTTTTCAACGTATTTCATTGACCACTTTTTAAAACTGACACTTTCAATCTCAGTATGTTCAAAACAAAATAAATTATAATGACGTTTATCTTTCCTAATCTTATCAACTAGGGCGTAAACTCTCTCCTCTTCACCTTCTAAACATTGAAAAAAAGAATTATTCGCGTAATACAACACGCCATAAATCTCATGATTTGGATTGAAGTGACGAGACGTGGTTAAAATGTCACTTAAATCCTGCAACAAATTTTCGTGGTTTTGTCGCATACTTGCATAGCACAATCGAATTAGCATCTATACATTCCTTATAGAGCGCACTAATGAAACGTTTGACACAATGCCATACCGTTTTAGTATACGTTTTAACGCTCAATAAGGAAAAAAAAGATTAAAAAAAAGCACCTCATTTTGAGATGCTTTTCACATTATGCAGGCGTATGATACATCAAATAAAGCTCATTTAAGTTATCAGGAATTTCTTCTGCAAGTTCATCCATGAGTTGTCCATTACGGCGGAAAGATTCCATTTGTGGGTCTTCTTCATCCACACCACTAAACACCATAATTGGTAATGTTAAATCAACCAATTGTTCTTCAAATTCAGGGGTAAACCATGCTTCTTCGTTTAAGAACATTGCATCAACAAATCCAACACTCCAATCGCCTAGACTTGAATCTACATCCGCTTCTTCAATTTCAAACGGAAATGCAATACCGTCTTCATTGGCTAGATTTTGGCGCAATTCGTTGAGCCATAATTTAATTTGCTCAATAATTTGGGCAGGTACTTTTTTTTGGTTACCATCAAACAAGGCATTTAACCATGCTTCATAATGTGGACCAACTGCAATGGCACTTAAAAACCCATGAGTTGCAGCAAAATCTAGACCAAATTCATTTTGGTCGCCATCTAAATAATCACTTAATTGATCTAAATCTAAAGCACTCATTTGCATTCCAATTTTAAAATAACGAGCATAACATTGATCATCAAACGCATCTAATCGTCTTCGTCATCAAAGTCGTCATCGTCTAAATCATAGTCAAAATCTTTTAGCTCACGCTCTAAACGACGCTGAGCTAATAGATCATCAATTAAACGGCGTTTTTCCAATGATTCTTTAGCAGTCATTTTGCTAGATGATTCATCAAAACTCACATCGTCATCGTAGCTATCATCGAGTTCAAAATCTGTAGAAGACACTCAACTACCTCAGTAAAAAAATATTAATTGTTTATAAGCGCTATTTATATGGGTTGAATTTTTTTGTCAAGCTTTATCTTATTGGATCGTTTTATACTGCATCCTTTTTATAAAAATTGCAAAGTATTCATGCTTGAAAAAAATAAATATGCCCCTACATACATAATAGTCATAAAATATTAAAGATTTGAGTTACTTCATTTCTAAAAACGTTTACGCAAATTGTGCTATAATGCACGGTTTTTCACAGCCACAGATTCAATAAAGAGTAAGCAAAAGATGAGCGATATGATTTCCCCTACTTCTCAAGTAGCGGCTCTGATTAGCCGAGGCAAAGAACAAGGTTACTTAACCTACGCTGAGGTTAACGATCATCTGCCAGACTCAATTACCGAAAGCGAACAAATTGAAGACATTATTCAAATGCTTCAAGATGTTGGTATTCCTGTGCATGAACGTGCGCCTGAAACAGACGATACCGTTTTTGGGGAATCTACAGACTCTGGCGATGAAGTTGCTGAAGAAGAAGCTGCTGCTGTACTTGCATCTGTAGAAACAGAACCAGGTCGTACAACAGACCCTGTACGTATGTATATGCGTGAGATGGGTACGGTTGAACTTTTAACGCGCGAAGGCGAAATTAGCATTGCAAAACGTATTGAAGAAGGGATTCGAGATGTCCTTCATGCAATTGCTTACTGGCCAAATGCTGTCGAAGTTGTTTTAAACGAATATGAAGAATATAACAATGGTGAACGTCGCCTTGCAGATATTCTTGCAGGTTACTTAGACCCTGAAACAGACGAAGAAATTCCTGAAGTTAACGAAGAAGAAACGACTTTAGATGATGACGATAATTCAAATCGTAAATCAACTAAAGATGTAAAATTAGATGATGATGACGAAGAAGAAGAATCTGATAGCGATGATGATTCTGAAGGCGAGTCAGGTCCAGATCCTGAAATTGCAAAAGTACGTTTTGCCGAGTTAACCCAAGCATGGCAGAAAATGAAAACTGCTGTAGCAGACCATGGTCGTCATTCAGCTGAAGCAGAAGAAGCGTTACAAGCGCTTGCAACTGTATTCATGATGTTTAAATTTACACCACGTTTATTTGACATTATTTCAGAAATGATTCGTGGTACACATGACCAAGTACGTCACGCCGAACGTGAAATTATGCGTTATGCTATTCGTCGTGGTCGTATGGATCGTACGTTGTTCCGTACCACGTTCCCAGGACAAGAATCTAATCCTGGTTGGTTAGATGAACAAATTACAAAAGTACCTGTAGAAGCGCGTCATTATTTAGAAAAAGTACGTCCAGACGTACATGCATTCCAACAGAAAATTGCAGACCTAGAAACTGAACTTACACTTGATGTTAAAGATATCAAAGACATCTCTAAACGCATGGCAGTGGGTGAAGCCAAAGCTCGTCGTGCTAAAAAAGAGATGGTTGAGGCAAACTTACGTCTTGTAATTTCGATTGCTAAAAAATACACCAACCGCGGGTTACAATTCTTGGATTTAATTCAAGAAGGTAACATTGGCTTGATGAAAGCTGTTGATAAATTTGAATACCGTCGTGGTTATAAATTCTCAACATATGCAACATGGTGGATTCGTCAGGCAATTACACGTTCTATTGCAGACCAAGCACGTACTATTCGTATTCCTGTACATATGATTGAAACGATTAACAAAATTAATCGTGTATCACGTCAGCTATTGCAAGAAATGGGACGTGAGCCAACACCTGAAGAATTAGGTGAGCGTCTAGAAATGGACGAGGTGAAAGTTCGTAAGGTTCTTAAAATTGCCAAAGAACCTATTTCAATGGAAACCCCAATTGGTGATGATGAAGATTCACATCTTGGTGATTTTATTGAGGATTCAAACATCACCTCACCTGTTGATGCTGCAACCTCAGAAGGCTTAAAAGAAGCAACACGCGATGTATTAGAAAACCTAACAGAACGTGAAGCAAAAGTTCTTAAAATGCGTTTTGGTATTGATATGCCAACAGACCATACGTTAGAAGAAGTGGGTAAACAATTCGATGTAACACGCGAACGTATTCGTCAGATTGAAGCGAAAGCACTCCGTAAATTACGTCACCCTTCTCGCTCTGAACACTTACGTTCATTTTTAGAAAACGACTAAGCACTGATTGAATATAAACGCCTGCTTAGTTGCAGGCGTTTTAATATAAGAGGTAACTATGACCGATCGTACTCCTTCACGCGAACTTCGCGAAGACCTTTGGGTTTTTCCTATGGATTACCCAATCAAACTTATTGGAAATGCAGGCGAAGAACTACGTACTGCTGTTGTTGAAATTTTAACAAAACATTTTCCAGAATTTGATGAAACAACGCTTGCTGTTCAACCATCACGTACAGGTAAGTATCACTCTATTACCGCACAGCTACGCTTTGATGAACTTGAACAGGTTCACGCTCTTTATGCCGATTTAGCAGCATGCCCTTTAATTAAAACCTCGCTTTAACAATTAACCAGATGACCTCATCTGGTTTTTATTAGGTTTAATATGCAATCACCTCACCTCACTATTCGCTATTTTTCACAACCTCAGCATTACAGTGAAAAATTTGAAGCTATGAAAGCATTTACCGATGCGCGTGATCCACAAACACCTGATGAAATTTGGTTGTTACAACATCATGATGTTCTTACACAAGGGCAAGCAGGTAAAGCCGAGCATATTTTACAACACACGCATTTACCTATCGTGTATACAGACCGTGGTGGACAAGTCACATGGCATGGGCATGGGCAATTGGTGGTGTACTTTTTACTTGATCTTAATCGTTTAAAATGGCATGTACGTTCTTTAGTCAATTTTGCCGAAAAAATGATGATTGATCTACTTAAACATTATAGTATTGAGGCGTATGCAAAACCTGATGCACCTGGGGTTTATGTAGATGAACGCAAAATTGGCTCATTAGGCTTTAAAATTAGACGTGGACGTAGCTATCATGGTTTTGCCCTGAACATAAATTGTACCTTAGATGGCTTTAGCACAATCAATCCATGTGGTTACGCGGGTTTAGAAATGGTACGCATGCAAGATTTACTTGACCATCCCCCTAGTTTTGAACAACTTTCTCAAGATATTTATCATTATTTATTACAAACTGGGTACTTTGCTACTATAGACCAAATTGAGGTTTAAACATGCAACAACTTTATGTTCAACTTATGATGGATATTATTGGTCGCGGAATAGTTGCATCAAGTAAAGTAGATTCTGAAATACAAAAAGAATTTAAACAATTTCCTGTGGGTTTTTGTTTTGCCATGAATGTCTTTTCAAATAAAGCTGCGTTTTATGCCAAAGTTAATTCATCACATCAAATTGAACTATTAAAAAAACCGCCGAAAAAAATTAATCTTACTATTACCTTTAAACATTTAAGACATGCTTTTTTAGTCTTTTCATTTCAAGAAAGTACAGCCCAAGCTTTTGCACAAGACCGTATGGTAGCAAACGGTGATATCAGTCTTGCTATTCGTTTAGTACGCTGTTTAAACCGCTTAGAAGTTTTAATTTTACCTAAGTTTTTAGCCATACGTGCTGTCAAACAATATCCAAATCAGCTTACACTTCAACAAAAATTTAATAGTGCTCGCCCAATCTATTTCAAACTTGCATTGTCCTACTTAAAAGGAAATCGCTAATATGTATTACGAATTTTTTTGTCCAACAAAAATTATGGCAGGGCATGCAGCACTTGAGCACCTCCCTTTTGAGTTAGAAACATTAGGTGTCAAACGCCCAATGTTAGTAACTAGCCCCAATGCACATAAAAATTTTATCAATCATACATTTGATTCAACCCAATCTCAGATTGTATGCACCTTTGACCAAGTACCTGCTGATTCAAGTTTAGAAACAGTGCAACAAGTTGCACAACTCTACCGCCAACATCACTGTGATGCTATTTTAGCTGTTGGTGGTGGTTCTGTGATTGATACTGCCAAAGCTGCAAATATTTTAGTTTCCGAAGGTGGTAATGATTTACTTGTGTATTCAGGCGCACATAATTTACCTAAAGCTTTAAAACCGTTACTGGTAATTCCAACGACTTCGGGTACGGGGTCAGAAGTTACAATGGTAACGGTTGTAGCAAACAACAATACAAAAATTGCATTTGCTTCACGCTATTTAATGCCAAATGCAACCATTTTAGATGCACGAATGACGCAAACATTACCTGCACATTTAACAGCACTTACTGCAATGGATGCATTAACCCATGCCATAGAGGCCTATACTTGCTTGGCAGCAAATCCAATTAGTGACGCATATGCAACTGCTGCTATTCAAAAAATTAGCACACATTTATTTAAGGTGCTTGAAAACCCTAAAGATTTGGATGCACGTTTGGAACTTGCACAAGCAGCCACAATGGCAGGTATTGCATTTTCTAACTCTATGGTTGGTTTAGTCCATGCACTTGGGCATGCATTGGGTGCGGTTGCACACCTTCCACATGGTTTATGTATGAGCTTATTTTTGCCATACGTTTTAGAGTATAACCAATCTAGTCGTATAGCAGACTTACTGTTACCGCTTGCAGGTGCAGAAATTTATGCCCAAACACCTGTAGAGCATCGTGCTGAACAAACTATTAATACCTTATTTGCAATACGTGACCGCTTATTTGAACAAACACAGTTACCTCGTACTTTAAGGGAAACACAAAAAGTATCCAAATCACAGTTTGAAGAAATTGCCGAAAAAGCACTTAATGATGGTTCAATCATTTATAATCCTAAAGAAACCTCATTAGATGATCTTTACCAAATTTTAGAAAAAGTATGGTAAACCCGCTTTTTTAGCAAGAAAATGTGTTTTTTGCTTACATCTTAGTAAAAGTTGCTATAAAATTGCGCGCTTTACTTTAAAAAGTAGGGGGGATCGTTCGTCCTAAACGATCCTTACATTTCCATTGATCGTACAAGATCAACACTATGAGGATACCGCCGTTGACTAATACTTCTGGGACTCAACCGGCAGCTTCACTGCAAAAAACTCTTCTACTTGGGCACATTATTGTTATTGGTTTGGCATATATCCAACCTATGACACTATTCGATACGTTTGGAATGGTATCGGAATCTAGTATTCAACATGTGCCTACATCTTATTTATTTGCCTTACTTGCAGTGCTTTTTACAGCTCTCAGTTATGGCAATATGATTAAAAGATACCCTTCTTCTGGCTCAGCTTATACATACGTACAACGTGCTATTCACCCCAATGCAGGGTTTATGGTGGGCTGGTCATCACTACTTGACTATATTTTAAGTCCAATGGTTAACATTTTGCTTGCTGTAATTTATCTAAGCGATATTTTTCCAAGCGTTAACCACTGGGTTTGGGTGATTGGTTTGGCCGGCTTAACCACTTGGGTTAATTTACGTGGCATTAAATTTGTTGCAAATTTAAGTGGTCTAATTGTATTTTTCCAGCTTCTTGTGATTGCCATTTTTATTATCTTGGTGATTAAACAGCTTGCTGTGGGTGATACAGCAATGAATACTCTTGGTTTAGCCCAAACACACAATGCTACTTTATGGTCAAGCGATCCTTTTTGGAGCGAGCATGTAAAAGTAGGTGCCTTAATTTCGGGTGCTACAATTTTATGCTTCTCATTTACAGGGTTTGATGCATTAAGTTCACTTGCAGAAGAAACAAAAGACACAGAAAAAGTCTTACCGCGTGCTATTTTCTTAACAGCGCTTATCTCAGGGATTGTATTTATTATTGCAACATACTTTATGCAATTATATTTTCCTGGTAATCCAAGCCAATATTTTGAAGATGTCAATGCAACACAGCCCGATATATTACGTATTGTAGGTGGTGAGTTCTTTAAATCTGTGGTACTAAGTTTTGCAATTGTAACCGTAATGGCATCTGGCATTTCTGCACATGCAGGGGTTTCACGCTTAATGTATGTGATGGGTCGCGATGGTGTATTTAATAAAAAGTTCTTTGGAAAACTAGATCCAAAAACAGCAGCACCAACCTTCAATATTTTACTTGTTGGTTTTATTGCGCTTGCAGCAGGCTTTACAGACCTAGACCATGTGGTTTCACTCATTAGCTTTGGTGCACTCACTGCATTTAGCTTTGTTAACCTATGTGTAATTTCACAATATGCATTGCGTGAAGGTCGCACTAAAACACCTAAAGACATTGTTAATTATGTTGTTATTCCAATGCTTGGCTTCATTGCTGTTGGTGCTTTATGGTTGCAAATTGACCACGTGGCGCTCAAATGGGGTATTATTTGGGGTGTTGCAGGTGTGCTGTTCTTAGGCTATAAAACAAAAGGCTTTAAAACACACCCACCACAATATAAACAAGACTAAATCAAAAACCAGCGATTATTCGCTGGTTTTTTTTAATCGGCTTGTTACATTATAAATACGTGTTGCAAACACTTTTGCCGTTTCCAAATCACCCTGTGGAATTTCATCAATACTCGCATCTGATGGTGTTTGTACGAGTAAACCAATTGATCCGCCTAAATTATTTATATCTTGGCGTGTTGCCGTTTTAGAATTAGCAGGTAGTAATCCTAAACTTACCCAAATTCCACCATGTTGCGAAGCAAGTGTTTGTAGTTGGATCAACGTATTTTGTTTATCTCCATTTAAACTTGCACTATTGGTAAAACCTGCAAAGACTTTATCTTGCCACCCTCGTGTATACCAAATTTTAGACGTTGTATCTGCAAATTTTTTAAACTGCCAAGGTGCAGAACCCATATAAGTTGGTGCACCCAATACAATACCATCTGCTTGTTCAAGTTGTGCCCAATCTTGTTCTAAAATATTACCCTCTTGATCAATCTCAATCAGATCAGCATTAATGTGGTGCCCTAACGTTTGAGCAATCACTTTGGTATGACCATAACCAGAAAAATAAACAACTGCTATTTTTGTCATGTCTTATCTCGCTTTATAAAAGGTTATTTCTTATAATATCTTTTAGAAACTAGCTGTCAATTAGTTACCTGTTGGTAACCTGTGAGTTAAAATGAATTACGATATCTATAGCATGAACTGCCCTGCTCGTTTATTTTTTGAAACGTTGGCAGATAAATGGGTTTTGATGATTATTAATTTTCTTGAACAGCAACCGTGTCATTTCAATCAATTGAAAAAAAATTTAGAAGGTATTTCACCGAAGGTTTTATCACAAAAACTTAAACAACTTGAACGAGATGGTTTTATTAATAGAACGGTTTTAGATACCTCACCCATCCGTGTTGAATATACATTAACCCCTTTTGGACAAGACCTATCCATTAGGGCATTAAATATGAAGCAATGGGCAGAACAGAACATTGAACAGGTTCTACATGCTCAATCTAATTTTGATCAAAAAAAATCTCCCGAAAGGAGATTTAAATAAGTGGCTTGAAATCTTGCTGACGCCATGCTTCATATACAATGACAGCCGTGGCATTAGACAAATTTAAACTTCTTGAATTTTCTGCCATAGGTAAACGAATCCACTGCTCTTGTGGAAACATTAAACGGACATTTTCAGGTAAACCACGCGTTTCGGGTCCCATCAATAAAGCAATTGGACGATTTAAATTTACAGTATGTGGCGTCTGTGTGCCTTTTGTGGTTAATGGAAATACATGATCAACCCCTTGCTGTTTCAAGTTTTCAAGGCAGTCACCAAAGTTTTCCCAAATTTTCATACGTGCGTATTCATGATAATCTAAACCTGCACGTTTTAATTTTTTATCATCTAATTCAAACCCTAATGGTTTTACTAGATGAAGCTGTGCACCTGTATTTGCACATAAACGAATGATATTTCCTGTATTGCTTGGAATTTCAGGTTCGTATAAAACAACATGAATCACAATATATCCTCTAGGCTTATTGCCATTTTAATTTTTCACGCAAATTCACAACCTCACCAATAATTGTAAGCGTTGGGGCTTGAATTTCATGCTCAATCACTTTTGATGCAATATCAGCTAATGTACCCACCACCACTTTTTGCTCAGGTGTTGTTCCTTTAGAAATTAAAGCAATAGGCATTGTAGGGCGTTGACCATGTTCAATCAGTTTTTGTGAAATGGTTTCTAATCCCACCAAACCCATATATAAGACAAGCGTCTGATTTTCATAAACTAACTCTTTCCATGGCAACTCAGGAGAACCTTCTTTTAAATGACCCGTTAAAAAACGGACACTTTGTGCATAGTCACGGTGCGTAAGTGGAATGCCTGCATAAGCAGAACAACCTGACGCTGCCGTAATCCCAGGTACAACCTGAAATGTTACATTTGCATCAACTAACTCTTGAATTTCTTCACCACCACGTCCAAAAATAAAAGGATCACCGCCTTTTAAACGACAAACACGTTTACCTTGTTGTGCATACTCAACCAAAAGTGCATTAATACCTTCTTGGGGCACTGCATGATTAGAACGCGCCTTACCCACATACACACGTTCTGCATCACGACGACATAAATTCAAAATAGGTTCAGAAACCAAACGATCATAGATTACAACATCTGCTTGTTGCATGAGTCTGAGTGCTTTGAGTGTCAACAGCTCAGGATCACCCGGCCCTGCCCCTACAAGATAAACCTCACCTTTAGGTGTTTGCCATGTCTGTAATGCTTGCTCTATCAATAAATTGGCAGCATCTAAGTTATCATTAAAGACTTGTTCTTTGAGTGAACTGGCATACAAATCTTCCCAAAAAATACGGCGTTGCTCTGGGTTGGGAATATGTGCTTTAACTTGTTTACGCCACTGCCCTGAAAACTTTGCAAGTTTACCCATTCCATGCGGAATAAGCGTTTCTAACTGCGTACGAATTTGGCGTGACAAAACAGGCGACGTACCATTAGATGCAATTGAGATCAGTAATGGTGCACGATCGACAATAGCAGGTACCATAAAACGGCAATGTGGAATGTCATCT
This sequence comes from Acinetobacter sp. HY1485, assembly GCF_027568475.1. Lineage (GTDB taxonomy): Bacteria > Pseudomonadota > Gammaproteobacteria > Pseudomonadales > Moraxellaceae > Acinetobacter. The sequence continues at coordinate 157,370 of NZ_JANKZG010000003.1, forward strand.
ACACTATTCACCAACAGGTTACGTGCTTCACACTCTTCAAACACATGCCTATTCACATTAGGCTGATCTGTGGCTGCAATCACTAAACGATATGGCTGTTCAAGGACTGTTGGCTTAAACACATCAAAAAATAACTCTCCTTGATGTGTTTTTACCAATTGTTGTAATTGCTCATCAATTTGTGGGGCAACAATATGTAAGACTGCCCCTGCCTGACTGAGCAAAACAGCTTTACGATACGCAATGCTTCCTCCACCCACAATTAAGCAAATTTGCTGTTTGAGCTTTAAAGAAATAGGGAAAATATCCACAATTACCTCGATTAAACACTGCGCTTCGTATTAGTTAATTGACTCTACACCGCCCATATATGGACGTAATACTTCAGGTACTTCAATAGAACCGTCTGCACGTTGGTAGTTTTCCATCACCGCAAGTAATGTACGACCCACTGCCAAACCAGAACCATTGAGCGTATGCACAAATTCTGTTTTCTTTTGATCTAAGCGATAGCGTGCTTTCATACGGCGTGCTTGGAAATCGCCCATATTTGAACAGCTTGAAATTTCGCGATATGTATTTTGACTTGGTACCCATACTTCTAAATCATAAGTTTTTACAGCACCAAAGCCCATATCTCCACCACACAATAAAACTTTGCGATAAGGTAACCCGAGTGCTTGTAAAATACCTTCTGCATGTTGCGTTAAGTCTTCTAGAGCTTGCATTGACGTTTCAGGTTTAACAATTTGAACCATCTCAACTTTGTCAAATTGGTGCTGACGGATTAAACCACGCGTATCACGTCCGTAAGAACCTGCTTCACTACGAAAACATGGCGTATGTGCCGTATATTTAAGTGGTAAACGTTGTGCATCAATAATTTCATCACGCACAAAGTTTGTCATTGGCACTTCGGCAGTTGGAATTAAATAAAACTCTTTTTCGCCCTGTAATTTGAATAAGTCTTCTTCAAATTTAGGGAGCTGACCTGTACCACGCAGACTATCAGCATTCACTAAATACGGCACATACGCTTCGGTATAACCATTTTTAAGCGTATGTGTATCAAGCATAAACTGTGCAAGTGCACGTTGCATACGTGCAAGTGGTCCTTTTAAAACACTAAAACGAGAACCTGTGAGTTTCGTGGCTGTTTCAAACTCTAAACCACCCATCCATTCGCCAAGGTCGGTATGGTCTTTAATGTCAAAATCAAATGTACGTGGTGTCCCCCAAGTGGCAACTTCTACGTTGTCACTTTCGTCTTTACCTTCAGGTACAGACGCATCGGGTAAGTTTGGAATAGAAAGTGATTTTTGTTCTAATTCTGCTTGTAACTCAGATAATGCTTGCTCGGCTGCTTTAATTTCATCGCCAATCGCTTGCATACGTGCCATAATTTCAGATGCATCACCACCTGACTTTTTAATTTTTCCAACTTGCTTTGCCCCTGCATTACGCTCGGCTTGTAAGTTTTCTGTTTTTGATTGCAGTTCTTTACGGCGTTGTTCTAGACTTGCCCATTCTTCTATATTTAATTGTACGCCACGCTTTGCAAGCGCAAGGTTTACAGCCTCAATATTATTTCTAAGTAATTTCGGGTCAATCATAGCCAATCTAATTGTATGAAAAAAACAACTTATAGTGTAAGCGTTTCGGCTGTAAAAATATAGATCATACATCTACAACAACTGTAGATGTATTAAACATTTAATGTGGTAAGTAGTCAGATTTAATTAAGCCTTGTGCCATATTGTACGGCAAGGTTAGTTCTGTCATTCCTTCTGCATAAGACCCTAACTCATACAACGGATAAACAAAAACCACACCTTTTGAGCTATAAAAGAAATTATCGGTTGGTTCTAATTTTCCTTGCTCAATGCCATGCTCTTGTAACCAATTTTGATTGGCTAGATACAAGGCTTCTAATACTTTAGGTTGATCCTCAGGTTTATATAGATCTGACACCATGACACGTTTATGTGTGGTTAAATTAAATACTACATATTCACGATGATACATACCATGTGCCGCACCTGCGGAGTATGTTGATGAAGCTAGAATAAAGGTTGCCAAGTTATTATTTTGGCTTAAATAATCAACTACATAAGTATTTGAATTTGTGCTCTCAGGGCTTGAAGCAGGTTGCTCACGTGTACTACGTTTAAATGCAAGTGGAATATCTTTACGAATTCGTTTTTCAAAGTAATCGTTAATCCAAGGTACATTGGTTTCAACTGTCGATACTTCATATTCTGTACATTCGTCCGCTTCACAATAAACTTGTTGCGGTAATTTAACAGGAATGGTTTTAGACTGAATAACAGGCGTTTGCTCAGGTTTTTGTTCAGAAGCCACCGAAGCTGTCTGTTCAGATTCCACAGATTTTTTTTGACATCCTGTAAAGAACATCGCTGTACATAAACTCGAAAGTAAAATTATTTTTTTATTCATATGCTATCCTCCGCTTTTTTTAATATACAAAATTTTCTCACTCAAAAAACATGATAAAAATGTATCTAAAAAAAGCCCCTTAAGGAGCTTTATTATTATTGATCTACAATATCGGTGCCTTTAGGAGGAGTAAAATTGAATGTTGATGCAGGAATACTGGCATTTTTAATCGCATTACTAAAACGTACAGTAGTCGTTTGACCTAAAGAGTCATTTAAAATCATCAAGGTTGGTGTACTGTTTGCACCAAAACTTAATGTTAAATTTTGAAAGGCACTGTCATTCGATTTTGGCGTAAGCGTATAGTAGGTTTTGCTACGGTCTGGCTGAGTTACCTTATAAGATTGCATAATTTGATTGGTATTACCCGACAACAATAACGCAGGTGTATTTGCCACCTGATCACTCATACTCTGACGTACCGCTTGTTGTAAATCTGGATCATAAATCCAAACCGTTTTACCTGTTGTCACAATTGTCTGTTTAGACGGTGATGATGTTTCCCAAAAGAATTTACCTGGACGCTCTACTTTCATCACACCTTTAAATGTTTGATTTAAATGCTGTGTTGTTAACCCTTTTTTCTGTGGTGCAGTTTTATTGCTGTTTACTTTGGTCGTTTGTTCAAAGTCGGCTGTTAAACTTTTTAAATCAGATAATTGTTTAACTAAATTTTGTGTTGCTTCTTGTTGTGATGCAGGAGCTGCCATCACCATTGCAGGTGCTAAGCTGGTTGCCAATGCAACTGTACATAAAGTTTTACGTAACATAAGTCATATACCTTTCATTTTTAACTATATTAACTGACATCCATGTGTCTAAAAATAGTATTTTATATTTTCATTTGTGTGTATCTTCGTAGAAATGAAGAAAATATGTAGAAAATTTTATATAAAAAAAGCCTGCATCAGGCAGGCTTTTTTTTACTACGTTAAAGTCTTATACAGCTTCAACTTTTACATAACGACGACCAAATTGACCTTTAACTTCAAATTTGATTACGCCATCAGCAGTAGCAAATAAAGTATGGTCACGACCCATACCTACGTTTTCACCAGCGTGGAATTCTGTACCACGTTGACGAACAATGATGTTACCAGCAGTCACAGCTTGACCACCGTACATTTTAACACCAAGCATTTTTGGATTTGAATCACGACCGTTACGTGTCGAACCACCAGCTTTTTTATGAGCCATGTCTATTACTCCTCGTAATTAGCCTGAAATTGTCGTAATTTTCAACTCAGTGAACCATTGACGGTGACCTTGTTGTTTACGGTAGTGCTTACGACGACGCATTTTGATGATGCGGATTTTGTCGTGACGACCATGGCTAACTACTTCTGCAGTTACTTTAGCGCCAGCAACAACTGGAGCACCGATTTGAACGTTTTCACCGTTTACAACCATTAATACATCATCAAATGTAATTGTTGTACCAGTTTCAGCTTTCAATAATTCTACTTTAAGGGTTTCACCCTCAACCACACGGTGCTGTTTACCACCGCTTTGGATTACTGCGTACATAATGTACTCCAACAAGCCCGTGTCGTCGTGCCGATAAAGGGATATATCGATCTTAAAACGAACGCCACTGGGGAAATGGGTTGGTATTTTAAGTAAAAACCGATCAAACAACAAGGGGCTAAAGAATTTTATTTCCTTTCATTTATTTTTAACCTTCATTGCTATAATAGCGCCTACACTCAATAAACATTATTCAAGAAAACATAGTTTTTATGGTATAAAACATCATTTTTAAAAACCCAGTATTGGTTTTTTTATACTCATAAAAGTTCATTCTAAAATCACAAAAGGTTTTTCATTTTATGACCATCGACTTTCAACAAGATATCCTCTCCCCTGTTGCCACAGACTTTGCAGCGATGGATCAATTTATCAACGAAGGGATTAGTTCTAAAGTTGCTTTGGTCATGTCGGTGAGCAAGCATGTTGTTGAAGCAGGTGGAAAACGCATGCGCCCCATTATGTGCTTACTTGCAGCACAAGCCTGTGGCGAAACCGACCTAAAACGTACCCAACGCCTTGCCGCAGTCATTGAAATGCTCCATACAGCCACGTTAGTTCATGACGATGTGGTTGATGAATCAAATTTACGCCGTGGTCGCCCTACTGCCAACTCAACATGGAATAATCAAACTGCTGTTTTAGTGGGTGATTTTTTAATTGCGCGTTCATTTGATTTGTTAGTTGACTTAAATAACATGACATTGTTAAAAGAGTTTTCGACAGGGACATGCGAAATTGCAGAAGGCGAAGTACTACAACTTCAAGCACAACATCAACCTGATACAACAGAAGAAACCTATCTCAGTATCATTCATGGTAAAACCTCAAGATTATTTCAGCTTGCAACAGAAGGTGCGGCTCTTTTAGCAGATAAACCAGAATATCGTGATGCCCTAAAACGTTATGCAGGTCACTTTGGGAATGCCTTCCAAATTATTGATGATATTTTAGATTACACTTCTGATGCAGAAACATTAGGCAAAAATATTGGAGATGACTTAATGGAGGGTAAACCCACGTTACCTTTGATTTCGGCATTGGCTAAAACCACAGGTGACGACCATAAAGTAGTTTACAACAGTATCGCAACAGGTGGCTTAGACGATTTAGAACGTGTGATTAAAATTGTTCACGAAAGTGGTGCCTTAGACTATTGTCGCGAACGTGCACATGAAGAAACACAGAATGCACTTGATGCACTCAACATTTTACCTGACAGTGCTGCTCGTAATGCGTTATATCACTTAGCACAGCTTGCATTGGATCGTATTCAGTAAAAGACATTATTATGCCTCAAAAATTTTCGGTTTTATTTTTTCAAATTCAACAACAGCTTGAACATCATCAAGCTGTTTTAGATGAACAACCCTTAATTGATTTGGTCGCACTTCTGCGTCCTAAAGATCCCAAAAATCCACAAAAAATTAAACAAAAACTGAGTGAGTTTATTTTATTTTTAAGTCAAAACCCCGAACATGGTGCACGACTTCAACAGTACATTATTAAAATTATTACACGCTATAAACAAACTACGCTTTACTCAGACAGCGGTATTTTATCGTTAGATGGTTTTTGGAACCAATTAGGGCGTCGTATGATGACGCATTTACTTCCACCTATTGTCGATGAAACACATTTACAAGATCTGATTGCACGCGTTTTTAACCAACCCTCTGATCGTTATTGGATAGAACGCATTGACTTGCAAGAATGGCAACATATCTTTGCTTATTTTACGCAAGAGACAAATACGGTACACATTCAAGAAGATATTCTTAAAGCAATGAATGTGCTGAGTTACCGTATTAGTGGTATTGGCTTATTTCCAGAAATTATTTATGCCGAACCTAAACTCAATGAGCACGAATCGCCTTTTTTAGCACAAAATCGAGAAATTAGTGATTTTATTGAACAATTTAGAGAACTCATTGATCATGCCAATGTGATTGGCGCACATCGCCAACCTGATCCTGCACAAGCATTTGTTATGATTGAACAATGCCAAGATGTGGTTAGTAACATTAGACGTGCGACCAAACGTATTGGCGTTAGTCTTACCCTAACCTATCTACTTACCGTACTTGAACAAAGTTTAGACCGCTTAGAACAACTTATTCATATTTTAAGTAATACCCAACGTCAAATTGCGATTCGTAACTTACTATCCGATTTAGTCAAAGCGAATTATAACGAAAAAAGTGTAGGCGCATTACTCTCTACCAATAATGAACTTTTGGCACTTCAAGTAACCGAAAATGCCAGTAAAACAGGTGAACATTACGTCAGTACAGACAAAAAGGGCTTTTTTGCAATGTACAAAGCCGCTGCGGGTGCAGGCTCTATCATTGCATGTATGTCCATTATCAAAATTTTGCTATCTCGCTTATCTCTTGCGCCAATTATGCAAGCGATTAGTTTTAGTTTAAATTATGGTTTAGGTTTTGTAATTATCCATATTTTAAGTTTTACGGTTGCTACCAAACAGCCTGCCATGACAGCAGCCGCTCTAGCCTCTACCGTACAACAACGCAGAGGTTCACGCACGGCGCAACTTGCAGAACTTACAGAACTTATTGTCAATATTATTCGTACTCAGTTTATTGCCATTTTAGGTAATATCTCTATTGCTATTCCTGTTGCAGGTATTTTAACGCTACTATGGCCCGTACTTTTTGGACAACATCTGCTTAGTAATGCTAAAGCATCTTACCTTTTACATAGTATTGACCCATTTAGTTCATTAGCCATTCCGCATGCCGCCATTGCAGGCGTGTGTTTGTTTTTATCAGGGCTAATTGCAGGCTACTTTGACAACATGGCAATCTACCGCAAGATTGGACCACGCATCAAAAAACATAAAGGCCTGAAAAAATTACTCGGTGAAAAATATCAAACTAAATTTGCAGACTATATGGAACGCAATTTAGGCGCAATCTCAGGTAATTTTTTGTTCGGTTTTATGTTAGGTAGTATGGGAACTATTGGCTTTATTTTAGGGTTACCTTTAGATATTCGCCATATTGCATTCGCTTCTGCAAACCTAATACAAGGCTTACTCAGTATTGATGGTACACCCGACTTAGGGTTAATTTTGATTTCATGTTTAGGCGTACTCTTAATTGGTTTAACTAACCTTTTTGTAAGTTTTAGCTTAACCATTATTGTAGCGTTACGTGCTCGTCGTGTACGTTTTGAACAGTGGAAGCCTTTAGCTAAATTAGTCCTTACACATTTCTTTACGCGTCCAAGTGATTTCTTTTGGCCACCAAAAATTGAAAATAGCGTAAATAAAACACAAAAAAAGGAACATTAAGTTTTTTTTGCGTTATAGTCTTATTTTTGTACAGAAAACGAATGCTTGAAAAAAAGTGTACTGAGCAGTACACTTTGAGCTAGTTACAATCTTGCTTTAGTAAATAGGTGTAATACATGGCGTATTACTTGTTGTTCTTAGGAATTTTCTTGAGTGTTTTAAGCGGTTTAATGCTTAAAATTGATAACTCTTTGTTGATATTTGCAGAACATCTTCGTAATGGGCACTTAAATAGCATTGCCGTTATTCTTTCTAAAAGTGGAGGAATGCCTGCAATGCTTTTGCTTTTTGGACTTTGTGCTTTATTTTTTTTATATAAAAAGAAATTTCATACACTGTCTTTTTTATGCATCGGAACATTTGGCAGTATTGCAATTGGTTGGGTACTTAAGTTTTTAGTTGACCGTCCCCGACCCAGTATTGTTTCTCATTTAGTTCCAAGTTATGGCACATCCTTCCCAAGTGCCCATAGCATTTATGCAGCAAGCTTGGCATGTATTACTCTTTATTTAATTCGCCACCTTTCATCTTCGCGACGTCTCTTCTTGCTATTGTTTGTAGGCTGTTGGGCAATGGTGATGGGACTTTCCCGAATTTATCTAGGCGTTCATTACCCTTCTGATGTAATGGCCGGCTGGGGACTAGGTTGTACTTGGATTTCGTTACTATGGATTTTCCAAAATCTAAAAGTAAACCAATGAACTTAAAAATCAAAAGAGGTGTAACAATGAGGTCGGCTAAACTTTGGGTTCCTACCCTCAGTACATGTGCTTTAGCAGTAAGCTTGGCACTTGTAGGTTGCAGTAAAAATTCCGATAATCAACAAAATGCAGCAGCAAGTCAGCAGCAACAAGCAATGCCTGTAGGTGTCATCACCGCACAACCCCAAAATATTGAACAAGCTGTAGAACTTTCTGGTCGTACAACAGCATATCAAGTTTCAGAAGTACGCCCACAAACCAGTGGTGTAATTTTAAAACGATTATTTACTGAAGGTAGTTATGTGCATGCAGGGCAAGCGCTCTATGAACTTGACTCACGTACCAATAAAGCAACGCTCAACAATGCAAAAGCAGCTTATTTACAACAAGAAGCAAATTTAAAATCTTTACAAACAAAATTGCGTCGATATCAACAATTAGTTGCAAGCAATGCTGTTGCAAAACAAGATTATGATGATTTAGTTGGTGAGGTTGATGTTGCAAAAGCTCAAGTTCAAGCAGCAAAAGCTACTGTCGATAGCGCTCAAGTTGACTTAGGTTATTCTACGATTCGTTCTCCTATATCAGGTCAATCTAATACATCTACTGTGACAGCAGGTGCTTTAGTCACTGCAAGCCAAACAACTGCTCTTGTGACTATTCAACAACTAGACCCAATCTATGTTGATATTAATCAATCAAGTACTGAATTATTACGTTTGCGCCAACAGCTAAGCCAAGGTAATTTGGATCGTAGTAATAATACGAAAGTGAAATTACGCTTAGAAGATGGAAGTGATTATTCTGTTGATGGGACATTGGCTTTTTCTAATGCAAGTGTTGATCAAAGTACAGGTACTGTGACATTAAGAGCAGTTTTCCCAAACCCTAAACATCTTCTATTACCTGGTATGTATACAACTGCACGTGTTGTACAAGGTGTCGTACCGAATGCTTATCTTATTCCTCAAGTTGCTGTCACTCGTCAACCAAATGGACAAACCACCGTTATGCTTGCAAATGCTAAGGGAACTGTGGAATCGCGCCAGGTTACAACGCTTGGTGCCCAAGGTCAAAATTGGATTATTACAAAAGGCCTAAATGCAGGGGATCGCGTCATTGTTGATGGTTTAGCAAAAGTAAAAGAAGGAATGCCTGTACAAGCCACACCCTATCAACCTGCTAAAAAGGGATAATATATGGCTAAGTTTTTTATTCATCGACCCATTTTTGCATGGGTAATTGCATTAGTTATTATGTTAGCGGGTATTTTAACTATTTCAAAAATGCCAATTGCCCAATATCCAACCATTGCACCACCTAAAATTACAATTTCTGCAACTTACCCAGGGGCATCCGCGCAAACTGTAGAAAATACAGTCACTCAGATTATCGAACAGCAAATGAATGGCTTAGATGGTCTGCGCTATATTTCATCAAGCAGTTCTGCAACAGGTTCAGCTTCTATTGAGGTGAATTTTAAACAGGGTGTAGATGCAGATATTGCACAAGTACAAGTGCAAAATAAAATGCAAACAGCATCAGCTTTATTACCTGATGCTGTACAAACCCAAGGTGTCACCATTAAAAAATCAGGAGCTAGTTTCTTACAAGTTATTGGTTTTTATTCACCTGATAACAGCTTAGATGGCGCGTACATCAAAGATTACGTCAATAGCCATATTTCAGATACACTAAGTCGTGTAAGTGGTGTTGGTGAAGTACAAGTTTTTGGTGGTTCTTACGCAATGCGTATTTGGTTAGACCCTGCAAAACTTACCAGTTATCAACTCACTCCTTCTGATGTTTCAAGTGCTATTACAGCACAAAACACCCAAGTCGCGGTGGGTCAACTTGGTGGATCGCCTTCGGTTTCTGGACAGGTACTCAATGCAACTGTAAATGCCCAAAGTTTATTACAAACACCTGAAGAATTTAAAAATATTATTCTTAAAAATACATCAGGTGCAATTGTTCGGTTAAGTGATGTTGCCAAAGTTGAATTAGGTTCATCTGACTATTCTTTTGACTCTAAATACAATAATCAATCCGCTGGTGGTGTTGCAATTCGTTTAGCAACTGGTGCTAATGCACTTGATACAGCCAATAACATTGAAAAGGCTTTAAAAGATTTACGCCCGAGTTATCCTAAAGGTTTAAAAGATACGATTGTTTATGACACAACACCGTTTATTAAACTTTCGATTGAAAACGTTGTTCATACTTTAATTGAAGCAATTGCCCTTGTATTTGTCGTGATGTTTTTATTTCTACAAAACTGGCGTGCAACTATTATTCCAACACTTGCCGTACCTGTCGTGGTATTGGGTACTTTTGTTGTTATTAACCTATTTGGCTTCTCAATCAATACATTAACCATGTTTGCCATGGTACTTGCCATTGGTCTATTAGTAGATGATGCAATTGTAGTGGTTGAAAATGTCGAACGTGTGATGAGTGAAGAACATGTTGATGCAGTAAAAGCAACTGAAGATTCAATGCAACAGATTTCAAGTGCATTAATCGGTATTACTAGTGTATTAACTGCTGTATTTGTCCCTATGGCATTTTTTAGTGGAACCACAGGCGTTATTTATCTTCAGTTCTCTATCACTCTTGTAACTGCAATGATTTTATCACTGTTTGTTGCATTAACTTTTACACCTGCATTATGTGCCACTATTTTAAAAGCACATGATAAAGATGCACCGCAAAGCAATAATATTTTTGCACGCTTCTTTAGATGGTTTAATAGCAGTTTTGATCGCCTATCTCACCGTTACCAAAACGGTGTGAACCGCATGACTCACCATCGTGTATTCTCTGGAATTTTTTATATTCTTGTGATTGCCGGTTTAGGCTTTTTAATTAAAACATTACCAACATCTTTTTTACCAGATGAAGATCAAGGTGTTGTCATGACATTGGTTCAGTTACCTGCTAACTCATCGTTAGAACGTACTGATCAGGTGATGACCCAAGTAACCAATCACTTTTTAAATAATGAGAAAAAAGCAGTTGCTTCTGTATTTAGTATTGCAGGCTTTTCATTTACAGGGACAGGCCAAAACCAAGGAATTGCCTTCGTAAAGCTTAAAGATTGGAGTGAACGTACATCTGATGACACACAAATTGGTGGGATTGTGCAACGTGGTTTAGCTATGAATGCAACCATCAAAGATGCTTCTTTAATTTTTCCATTACAACTTCCTTCAATGCCTGAATTAGGGACAAGCCAAGGCTTTGACTTAATGTTAAAAGATACTAATGGGCAAGGTCATGAAAAGTTACTTGCTGCACGTAATGCTATTTTAGGTATGGCCGCTCAAGACAAACGCCTCACAAGTGTGCGTCCAAATGGTATGGAAGATGCAGCACAATATCAAATTAATATTGATCAAGAAAAAGCAGGTAGCTTGGGTGTAAGCATAACAGATATCAACAATACGATGAGTATTGCTTGGGGTGGCAGTTATGTAAATGACTTCTTGGATCAAGGACGTATCAAAAAAGTTTATCTACAAGGTAGCGCTGAAAATCGGATGATGCCTGAAGATTTAAATAAATGGTATGTACGTAATAGTAGCGGTAGTATGGTTCCATTTTCTGCATTTGCAGTAGGCCAATGGACTTACGGGTCACCTAGCCTTAAACGCTACAATGGTATTTCAGCAATGGAAATTCAAGGTAGCCCTGCTCAAGGTGTAAGTTCAGGTGAAGCTATGCAAGCCATGCAAGAAATCATGCAAAAACTTCCATCAATGGGATTAACTGGTTTCTCACATGAGTGGACAGGTTTATCACTAGAAGAAACTGAATCAGGTTCCCAAGGGACTTACCTATATGCTCTTTCATTGATGATTGTGTTTTTATGTTTAGCTGCATTATATGAAAGTTGGTCAATTCCATTTTCTGTATTGCTTGTTGTTCCACTTGGCATTATTGGAGCATTAAGCTTAACTTTCTTCGGTTTTACCGTTTTGCATAATACTGGGCTTGTAAATAATATTTATTTCCAAGTTGCCATGATTGCGGTGATTGGCTTATCTGCTAAAAATGCAATTTTAATTGTAGAATTTGCCAAAGAGCTACAAGAAAAAGGGGAAGATCTTTTTGAGGCGACTTTACATGCTGCCCGACTACGTCTACGACCAATCATCATGACAACACTTGCCTTTGGATTTGGTGTACTTCCACTTGCTTTATCATCAGGTGCAGGTGCAGGTAGTCAGCATTCTGTTGGCTATGGTGTATTAGGTGGTGTCATCAGTTCAACATTACTTGGAATTTTCTTTATTCCTGTTTTCTTTGTTTGGATTCGTAGTATCTTTAAGTACAAACCCAAAAATACACACTCTCAGGAGCAAAAATCGTAATGCAAACTTTTGGACGCATTGCAGTTTCTGCGCTTACGCTTGCTTTGGCTGCTTGCCAAAGCATGCGGGGGCCCGAACCTGTTACAAAAACAGATGTTCCGATGCAATATGCATCTAATAATCAAGGAACTTCTATTGCAGCGCAAGGCTACAAAAACTTTTTCTCTGATGCGCGTTTAATACAAGTTATTGATTTAGCACTTGCTAATAACCGTGACATGCGTACGGCTATATTAAATATTCAAGAAGCCCAAGCTCAGTATCAAATTACGAAAAAAAATCAATTGCCTACATTTGATGGAAGTGCCGGTTTAACACGTAGCAGTACTCTAAGTACTTCTTATCAACCAACCAGCGTTTATAGCGTAGGAGTAGGTACAACTTCTTATGAACTAGATTTTTGGGGACGTGTAAGAAGTTTAAAAGACGCTGCTTTAGATAGTTATTTAGCGACGCAAAGTGCACGCGATGCAACACAAATTAGTTTAATTAGTGAAGTTGCTGAAGCTTGGCTTACATATTCATATAGCTATGCAAACCTACAACTATCACAGCAAACTTTAGCTTCTCAAGAACAGGCTTACACTTTAAATAAAAAGCGTTTTGATGTGGGCATTGACAGTGAAGTGCCACTAAGACAAGCACAAATTTCTGTAGAAACTGCACGCGCAGATGTGGCAAATTACAAAACACAAGTTGCTCAAGCACAAAATGCTCTTAACTTATTAGCTGGACAAACAGTTCCAACAGATCTATTGCCAAAACAAACGGTAAAAATAATTACAGAGCAGAAACTACTATCTTCTGGCTTACCAAGTGATTTATTACAAAACCGTCCAGATATACAACAAGCACAATATCAACTCAGTGCAGCAGGTGCGAATATTGGTGCAGCAAAAGCCAAACTATTTCCTACTATTAGTTTGACTAGCTCTGCTGGTTACTCATCAACAGAATTATCTAACTTATTTAAGTCGGGTACATTCGTTTGGTCTTTTGCACCGAGTTTAGATTTACCAATATTTGACTGGGGCACGCGTAAAGCCAATATTCGTGTTTCTGAAATTGAGCAAAAACTTTATATCACAAGTTACGAAAAAACAGTTCAAACTGCTTTTAAAGAAGTCAGCGATGTATTGGCGACGCGTCAGAACCTAGACGAACGTTTAAATGCTCAGCGCCGTTTGGTAGAAGCAACAAATCGTGCTTATCAATTATCTACTGCACGTTTTCGAGCAGGGATCGATAATTATCTAACTGTACTTACATCTCAACAAAGTTTCTATACTGCACAACAAACGTTATTAGCTTTAGAGCAATCTAATCTCAATAATCAAATTGAGCTATATCAAACACTAGGTGGTGGTGTAAAAACCTATACAGCTGATCAAATTCAGCACCAACCTTCAAGTCAAGAATTACGTCAGCAATAATCATAAAAAACGCATCTTCGGATGCGTTTTTTATCAGCTATTCATTTTTTTTAAAAATTTTAAAAAATGATCAATGTAATATGGTGCAGATTCAAGCTGTACCTCATGCCCTAAGCCTTCCAAACGTTTGTATGCCATACTTGTACTTACCTGAATAACGCCATTTAAGGTTTTATCCACCACAAAATTAAACTTTAACATTGCTTTAGGTTTACGAATAAGAGCATCCACCCCTGTATCAATCATTTTTGTAAGCTGTGAAAATGCTTGTGGAATAGAGGATTTATCCCCTGCTAATACACGCTCTATGGCATCTAGTGCTGATTGTACAATTACTTCGTCGACATCATAACGCACAAAAATATTTTCTTCTTCTTTAACAATGCACGTTGCAAAATAATTTACCATTGGCAATAAACGTTCATTACCAAAAAATGCCACTGCCCAAGGTAAGTATTTTTTAAAAGCAGATAGTACATGCTGAATCACCTTTTCGGAATCTTCAGCAACTTTATACCCTTCAGGACGTGTCAAACGCCTCTTTTGTTGTTCTAATAAATCAATAAAAACTTGCTGTATCACCTGAATAGACACCGATGCCAAGACATCGCCCAACTCATGTGCCATTTTTTTTGTTGTGCCTGCATTCAACTCATTTTGAATTGCGATAAATTGATCATAAGATGTCTGATCTACCTTTAAATAAACCGCATATCCCATAAAAAACCCCATTATTGCCTCTTAAGCACAGTTTAACTTGAATATGGGTTCAGTACTTTCTATTTTTTGCTACAATAACTTTAATTTTTATTCACTTTTGATCTGTTAATTATGACCGAAGCTCAGAATATTGCGACAACTTACGATCCAACTGAGATCGAAAAAAAATGGTACAAAACTTGGGAAGAACAAGGCTACTTTAAGCCATCAGGTCAAGGTGAATCATTCTCCATCGTCATTCCGCCACCAAACGTAACAGGTAGCTTACACATGGGGCATGGCTTTAATAATACCATTATGGATGCCCTCACCCGTTTTAACCGTATGATGGGTAAAAGTACACTTTGGCAACCTGGCACAGACCATGCAGGTATTGCAACGCAAATGGTAGTAGAGCGCCAACTCGGTGCACAAAATATTAGCCGTCACGATCTTGGGCGTGAAAAATTTATTGATAAAATTTGGGAATGGAAAGAACAATCAGGCGGTACAATTACGCGTCAAATCCGTCGCCTAGGTTCTTCTGTCGATTGGTCTCGTGAACGCTTTACCATGGATGAAGGCTTATCTAACGCAGTGAAAGAAGTCTTTGTTCAATTACATGAGCAAGGCTTAATTTACCGTGGCAAACGCCTTGTCAACTGGGATCCAAAACTACAAACAGCACTTTCAGATTTAGAAGTTGAAAACCATGAAGAAAAAGGTTCTTTATGGCACTTTAAATACTTCTTTGAAGATAAGTCACTTCAAACAACAGATGGTAAAGACTATCTTGTGGTTGCAACCACTCGCCCAGAAACTTTACTTGGCGATACAGCAGTTGCTGTTCACCCTGAAGATGAGCGTTACAAGCATCTGATTGGAAAAAACATCATTTTACCAATTACAGGACGTTTAGTACCTGTGGTTGCAGATGAATACGTTGAAAAAGATTTTGGAACAGGCTGTGTAAAAATTACCCCTGCACATGATTTTAACGACTACGATGTTGGTAAACGTTGTGAACTTCCAATCATCAATATCTTTAATAAAAATGCCGAAGTTTTAGCAGAGTTTGAATACATTTCAAAAGCAGGCGAACAAATTTCTAAAACTATCTCTGCTCCATCTGAGTATGTCGGTGTAGAGCGTTTTGCTGCGCGTCAACAATTGGTTGAACAAGCGGAAGCAGAAGGTTGGTTAGAAAAAATTGAACCATACGACCTTAAAGCACCACGTGGCGACCGTTCGGGCGTTATTGTAGAGCCATTACTGACAGACCAATGGTATGTAAAAATTGCACCTTTAGCAGAACCTGCTATTGAAGCTGTAAAAGATGGCCGTATTAAATTTGTGCCTGAACAATACACCAATATGTATATGGCATGGATGAATAACATTCAAGACTGGTGTATCTCACGTCAGCTGTGGTGGGGTCATCGTATCCCTGCATGGTATGACGAGCAAGGCAATATCTATGTTGGACGTAATGAACAAGAAGTTCGTAGCAAACATAACCTTGCAGATACGGTTGAGCTTAATCAAGATGAAGACGTTCTAGATACATGGTTCTCATCGGGCTTGTGGACTTTCTCAACACTTGGTTGGACAGGCGACCAAGCACAAGATGCAGCCAATGAAATCTTAAAGAAATTTCACTCAACTGATGTGCTTGTAACAGGCTTTGACATCATTTTCTTCTGGGTTGCCAGAATGATTATGATGACCATGCACTTTATGAAAAATGAAGATGGAACACCACAAATTCCATTTAAAACCGTATATGTACATGGTCTAGTACGTGATGGCGAAGGACAAAAAATGTCTAAGTCTAAAGGTAATGTACTTGATCCTTTAGACCTCATTGACGGTATTGATTTAGAAAGCTTAGTTGCAAAACGTACTACGGGGCTCATGAACCCTAAACAAGCGGCTAAAATTGAAAAATCAACACGCAAAGAATTCCCAGAAGGCATTAACGCTTATGGTACTGATGCCGTACGCTTTACATTCTGTGCACTAGCTAATACAGGGCGTGATATTAAGTTTGATCTTAAACGTGTAGAAGGTTACCGTAATTTTTGTAACAAAATTTGGAATGCTACCCGTTTTGTTCTAATGAATGTAGAGGGTCAAACCGTTGCACAAGAAGCACGCCCAGATTTATGGGAACTTCCAGAGAAATGGATCGTAAGCCGTCTACAAAAAGCAGAACAGGCCGTACACCAAGCATTTACAACCTACCGTTTAGATATTGCAGCACAAAGTATTTATGACTTTATTTGGAATGAATATTGCGATTGGTATGTAGAGCTAACAAAGCCTGTTTTAAACGATGCCAATGTATCTGAAGAACGCAAAGCCGAAGTACGCCGTGTACTTCTTAGTGTGATGGAAACTTCTTTACGTTTAGCACATCCATTGATGCCGTACCTGACCGAAGAAATTTGGCAAACACTTGCCCCAATGGTTGGTAAAGGTGGTGATACCATCATGACTGCATCTTACCCTGTACCTGAGCAAGATAAGTTAAATGAACAAGCCGAAACTGATATGAGTTGGTTGCAAGGCTTAATTGGTGCTGTACGTAATATTCGTGGTGAAATGGGCTTAGGTAATGCTCGCCTACTCCCTGTGTTGCTTAAAAATATTTCAGATGCAGAACGTATACGTATCGAACGTATTGAGCCATTGTTTAAGGCATTAGCAAAAGTAGAAAATATTGAGTTCTTAAGTGCAGACCAAGAACCACCTTTATCTTCTTCTTCTGTGGTCGGTCATGCGTCTGTTTTTGTACCTATGAAAGGATTGATTGATCCAAAAGCGGAATTGACACGTTTGCAAAAAGATTTTGATAAAATCCAAAAGCAACATGATCAAATTGCAAATAAATTGGGCAATGAAGGTTTTGTGAAAAAAGCACCACCTGCTGTGGTAAAAGGTGAAAAAGTAAAACTAGCTGAGCTTATAGAACAGCTAGAAAAAATTAAACACAATATGGAACAGATTGCAGATATGTAAAAAAGAGGGCTGATCTATCAGCCCTTTTTTTAAATTGTTCTATATGGTAAATTTCACTTTGAATTTTAGGTTCTCTTGTTTTTATGCAACACCATTATCACGCCTTTTTAACTCAAACAGCACCGCAACAAGAAAAGTCAATTAAAGCTTACAGACTTGAAAATGGTACAAAAGTTTGGTTAAAAAAATCGGTATCTCGCCATTCAAAATGGCTTTATATGCTCGTACAATCTCTTGCTCATATTTGTCAACTTGATTTATTACTACCAGTACGTAACTATGGCGGTAAAGAGGCAATCCAATGTGAAGCTAAACGATTGGATACACTTGCAAATTTAGGTATTCGAGTACCCAAGGTATTAGCTACCTCAGATATGGGATTACTTATTGAAGATATGGCCTCTCATGACAAAAACCTATGCCAACTTGACAAGGCCTTAGCTCAAGAAACAAATTTTGAAAAAAGAAAAGAATTATTTAAAATAACTGTTTATGAAATACAAAAAGTCCATAATAAAAAGCAATATTTAAGTGAAGCATTTGCACGTAACATTTTAGTTGATAGTCATCGTAATATTTCATTTATTGATTTTGAAACAGATCCAGCAACTGTATTTGATTTGAAAACTAGTCAGACGCGTGACTGGCTTTGTTTTTTATTTTCAACCACATTTAGATTCTCAGAGCTAGAAAGAGTTGAGATTATTCAACTTATTAAAAAAGAATTAACAACAGATACATTATCTAAGTTATACCAGCTTGGACGGCGTTTTGCTTGGCTTAATAAAATTGGTGTAGAAAATTTTGGTAATGATGGCAAACGTCTCAAAATTTTTCTTTTATTTTTAGAAAATTTAGGGAAGCGGTAACTTAACACATACTTTTAAACCACCTAAATCTTCACTTTTTCCAAAAACAAGTAATCCACCTATACGCTGTGTGGCTTTTTGCACAATAGAAAGCCCCAAACCACTACCTACTTCTAAATGATGATGAACACGGTAAAAGCGTTTGAGTACTTCTTCATATTGTTCCTGTGGAATACCAGGTCCACTGTCTTCAATACATACAAATGCAGATTCATCATAAAATACTGAAATATTAATCACGCCTTGATTTGGTGTGTACTTAATCGCATTATCAATCAAATTATAAATAATTGAATGTAATGTTGGCTCATGGCTTTTAATTATAATTTCTTGATTGCGTTCAAACCCTAAGTCAATGTCTTTTTCCATCGCAAGATTCATTAACTGCTCAACGCAATTGAGTGCAACATCATTTAACTTAAATTGCGTTTGCTTTTCAGATAACGATGTATCTTGTTTGGCAAGTGCTAAAAGTTGACTAACAAGATGTTGAATACGTGCTAATCCTTTACTTAAATTAATCAGTGCAGAGTTTTCAGGAAAATCACGCAACAAAATTTTAGTTTGTAAATTGAGTGCTGTAATAGGTGTACGCAATTCATGTGCAGCATCTGCCACAAATTGCTTCTGCTCTTGTTGAGTTTTAGAAATTCGATCAAATAAATAATTAATTTCATGAATAGCAGGAAGTAGTTCAATCGGATAATGTTGATCATCGATATGACTCAGTTCATTTGAATCACGCTGTGCAAGTTCACTTTTCATATCATCTAGTGGTTTTAAACTACGGCGAATAATCCAAAAAATAACCAACATTACCAACGGCATAATCAGCAAAAATGGTAAAACCATGCTCCATGCAAGTTCAAAAGCCAATACTTGGCGTACACGTTGGTTTTGACTAATTTGCACCTGATAATTTTTTGTGGGTAATACATAGGTATACCATGTGCCTGTATCGGTTTCGTGCTGATAAAATCCTGCTTTTTTCACTTGTGGTACAAGTAACTGATTATTGTCTAATTCATCTAAATCATCATAAGACCAAATATCAATAAACAGTTCTTCTTGTTTTTGATCTGAATCTAAATCAAGCTGGCTATGCGTTTTTTGTAAATCTAAAATACTGGCACGGGTTGCTAAAAACTGCATTTGTGCATCTAAAATCCGCGTCAGTTCTTTTAATGCAATATGATACGTAGAAAACATCAGTACCCCTGCCATCACCAAACTTAATAGTGAAGTTAAAACGACTAACCGCGTACTGAGAGAATTTCTACGTTTGGTCATTAGCTATGTCCTAAACGGTAACCTAAACCACGTATAGTACGGATAAAATCCTTACCTAATTTGGCACGTAAATGATGAATATAAACTTCAATGGTATTACTTGAAACTTCACTATCGAAGTCATACAACTTATCTTCTAAATTTGCCTTAGAAAAAATCTTATTTGGATGCGTCATTAATGGAATTAAAATTGCCCATTCACGGTTAGACAACTCCAACATTTGCCCTTTATATTGTGCAATATGCTGTTCCACATCTAAGGTCAATTCACCATTTTTAAGCACTTTTTCGGCATTGATAGTTTGTGCATCTAAGCCTGCACGGCGTAACAGTGCTTGAATACGTGCAAGTAATTCTTCAAATTCGTACGGTTTAACCAAGTAGTCATCAGCACCTTGGTTTAATCCTTCAACACGGTTTTCCAATTGGTCACGTGCTGAAATAATTAATACAGGAATTTGTGTTTTCTGACGGACTTGTTTAAGTACTTGCATACCGTCCATCATAGGCAAACCTAAATCTAACAAAATGAGGTCGAATTTTTGTTTCGTCAGCTCAGATAATCCATCTAAACCGTTGTTAAACCATTCAACATCGTAACCATGATATTTAAGTAACGTAATCGTTGACTCAGCAATCATGAAATCATCTTCAATAATGAGTATTTTTGCCATGTGATGCGCTCTATTTTGTTGTGCTAGCACAATGTGACAGCAAATCTAGTTTTAAATCAATTGTTTGACTTTTTACATCAAGCAAACTTAAAAGGGTTGGAAATAAATTATCTTGTCCAACTTTACTATTTTTTTGTGTTCCTAAACACTGAATTTGTTGTTGGTTCCAATCAGGCGAAAACCACATCATCATAGGAATATGCGTTTGTTGAGAAGGTGCAAATGCATATGGTGCACCATGCAAGTACAAACCATTTTCACCTGTCGATTCTCCATGATCTGATAAATACCAAAATCCTGTTTGATACTTAGTTGTATCATGCAACTGATCAAGTACTTGTTTTAAAATATGATCTGTATACACAATACTATTATCATAGCTATTAATTAAGTTTTGATGTGCACAGTCTTGAATGGTATTTGTATCACACGTTGGTTTAAACGGCGTAAATTCAGGTAATGTACGTGCATAATACGCAGGTCCGTGGCTTCCCATTTGATGAAGCACAACTAATTGTGGGGTATGGTCATTTTCAGGAATACTTTTTATATACCGTTGTAAACTCGCCACAAGGACACCATCAGTACAGTATTCACGTCCTTCACAGTATTGTTTTTGAATATCTTTTGGAATTTGGTACTGATGAACTCGATCACATGCACCTTTACAGCCTGAATTATTATCAATCCAAGTGACCTTATAGCCTGCACGTTGCATAATGTCTAACAAACCCTCACGATGCGATGCTAAACGACTATCATAATCAACACGTGGCATACCAGAAAACATACAAGGAACCGAAACTGCTGTTGCCGTGCCACAAGAACTTGCCTGATTAAAATTAATTAAATCGCTGACTTTAGATAACTCAGGATTGGTTTCTCGTCCATAACCATTTAAAGAAAAACTCTCTGCACGCGCTGTTTCCCCGACCACAAGCACCATTAGTTTTGGTTTACCTGCCACTTTATTATGTGTTGCATCTTCACCATACTTCACTAAGGGTAATGGTTTATAAGATAATTTTTTGTAGTAGCTCAAACCCGCATTAAAGGTACTATTAGGAGAAATTAGTAATCGAATTTCACGATGTCCACGAAATAGTGAACTAAAATCAATATAACTGGCATAAATTAAACCACCTGCCACAATAAGAGAAGCAAAAATAGTTAGAATTTTTGAGATTAACTGTTTAAAAAATGTCGTCTTTTGAACAGGAATAAAAATAACAACAAGACTAGGTAAAATCACTGACCAAATTAAAGTTAAAATAAAATCACTTGAAAATAAATTTGTGACTTCGCGATGATCGGTTTGCATCATATTTTGGATTTGTTCAGGGGTCATCATCACACCCATACTATTAATAAAATATGCGCTACACCCACCCACAATAATCATCAAAATAGCAACAATTTTTTTTGTCCATTGCCAAGAAAGTAATTGTAAAACAATAAAATAGTAACTACTTAATACCAACACAAGAGAAAAAAGCCAAAAACCTGCATGAACACCTGATAAACCAGAATATTCAACGGCTTTTTTAAAAAAGCTAATATTAAGTGCACATGCAAGCCACACTGCAACTAACAAATTAAAACAGTTGAGTGAGATGGTTTTCTTAAAAAAAATTTGCATGCAATAAGCTTCCTTGTGTCATTGTGCAATTTAAAAAAATCATCTTAAAAAACACTTAAACGGTAAGAGGCTCATACTAACGTAAAAAAACCGCAGTTCAACTGCGGTTTTTTTGAAAAAAAAATTAGAAGTTATATCTTGCCATTAAATTCAAGCGAGAGTAATCACCTTTTTGCTCAGTAAATGTTTTACGTTGACCATATGTGTATTCTGCACCAACATCCACATTTTTAACAGGTGTATAGAACGTGTTTAAAATTACGTTATATAAGCTTTTGTTTGCCGTTGTACTTGCTTTTGCATAGCTGTTGTCATCTTTATACCAAAGACCACCCGCCGCCAAGTTAGAACGCCATTGGTTATTCCATTTGTGTGCGTAACCTAACAATGCAGCGCTATATTCACTTTCGTAAATATTATAGCTACCATCGCTATTTACAGACGTTGCATAAGCAGGGTCTGTATATAACATGTATTTATTATCGCCTTTTACATAGTAATAGTTAGCAAATAATGTATCCGCTGGCGTAAAGCTATATTTACCGCCAATACCCGCGCCCCAACCCATTTTTTCTTCATCATTACTATCGTTTGTTGATACACGATTTTCATGAACTAAACCATGAACTTGTAATGTTCCTTTTTTATCTGCTGTACTAATGTCATAGCGTGCAGTTAAAGCAGGTAAACGGCTACCACCTGCAGTTTTATTGTTTTCAACATCACCACTTTCAACTGCAACCAATAATTTTTGGTTAGCTGTTAGTGGTTGAGTATAACGTACTTGTACATTACGTTGTGTACCTGAGCCCATTACACCGCGCGCATCAACCACTTCTGGTGAAGTCTCGTTATTTACAAAAACAGAAGTGGTTTGACCGACTAACCAACGGTCTAAAGATACATAAGCATGACGCACACGGAATGAACCATTTCCATTGGTGTAACCACTACCTAAGAAATCTGCTTCAAGTTTAGCGTTTAAATCACCATATTGTGTTGGACGCATTACATCTAAACCAATACGTGATGCAGCAGCCGATACATTAAGATTATTTTTAGTTGCATTTGCACTGTTTAAAGGTACTTTTTCTGTGCGGTTATAAATATCAGTCGTATCGCTTGTTCCACCTTCAAAATCATAAGTTGCATCGGCACGTACACTACCATATACTTTTAATTGTGTTTGACCATCTGCAAGTGTAATCCAACCTGGCTTACTACTTGCTACTGTTGGTGCTGCAACAGGTGCTACAGGTACAACTGCACGTTGTTGAAGCTGAACTGCTTGTTGTTGTTGCTGATTAGAAAGTTGCTGCACTAATTGTTTAAGCTGAGCAACTTCACTTTGTAAATCTGTTACTTCTTTATTTGTTGATGGTGCTGCATGAACAGCCGTCCCCATAAATACTGCACTCAGTGCCAATGCTAATGTTTTTACTTTAACCACGATACTCTCCACACATTTACAAGCAATTTTAATACAGCACACTATTTCAAACAAAAGTAACAAAATAATGACAATCGTTATATAAATTTAATCTTCTTTACTTAGTCTTAATACATATTAAGTATTTAGATGGGCTACAAAATAATAACAATTATTACATTTTCCAAGTGTTTTTGTATATTTTATATTTTAAATGACTGATTTTTCGTCCAAAGTTGAATAAGAAAAAGATGAAATACACCAAAAATGATAATTAAGCTTAAATAATTAAAATACCCAAACCAATCTGCAAAAATACCGCTTAACACATAAAGCCCACCACTGACACACGACATAATTGAAACTTGAAACGTAAAATCTGTTGCTGAATATTCTTTTCTACAATAGCCCATCATCAATGTCAGCATCGCCACTAACACCATTGCAGCGCTAAATTCCTCAAATGCATTAATTGCATAAACAACCCAAGCACTTACCTTTTTATGATATTCAATACACCATGCTAAGTATAAAAAACCCAAAACACTGATTAATTTAATCATGCTAAACCACATCAACGCATGACCCCTATTTATAAATTTAATGACTAGGCCTGCAATAACTGCACCAATCAATGCCGTAACAGCACCTAACATGGAGATATAAATCCCAATATCAGTCAGCGTTAAACCCAAATCAACCATCATCGTTTTTTGTGATGTGCCAATTAATCCATCAACCCACTTAAAACTAATCAGAACAAGCCACCAACAAACAGGCATCTTTAAAATTAAGGTTACTTTTTTTTGATTTATTCTTTGCTCATGAGGTTGATACAACAGAATAGGTAACGTATTTATAAGCACTAATGTTGCAAGTAACAAAAACGTATTTGTCCAAGATAGGACATCCATAACCCACAATACTGCGCCACCACCCACAATAAATCCCAAACGTGAACCCATCACTTGAAATGTATTTCCCCAGTGCTGATGCTCCGCGCTTAATGTCCTAACTGCTAAGCCATCTGTGGCAATATCTTGTGTTGCGCCAAACGTATTCATTACAAATAATGCTATAAATAACCAAACATGCTGTTGAAGTGGCAAAAATGCAATGGCACACAACATACCTACGGTTAAAAGTTGCATGCTGATAATCCAACTTCGGTATGACCCAGTACGATCGACCCAAGGTGCCCACAATACTTTGATTGCCCATGGCAACATAAGTAAACCAAAGCCACCAATTTGACTCAATGACACACCTTGCATGCGCAAAATAACAGGCAATGCATGGGTCATAAAGCCAACAGGTAAACCTTGTGCCCAATAAAGACTAAATAAAACCAAGTACACGTGTTATATTTTTCTCAAAAATTGATGTGATTTATGAATTCTTTTCCTAGTTTACCACCCCAAGCTCCTTCTCGTGGCACCTCACGTAGTCGTCAGTATTTAAAATATTTATTTACTAAACAGGGCTGGTCTTTTGATGGACAGATACCCAATATTCCGCAAGCAGTTGCCATTTTAATTCCGCATACATCTAATTTAGATGGTTGGTATGGTTTACTTGGTCTTTTAGGACTAGGCATTAAAATTAATATTTTAATGAAAAATACGCTGTTTAAAACTCCACTTAAACCATTACTTAAAGCAATTAATGCTATTCCTATTCAGCGGAATATTAACAGTGGTTTTACAGAACAAGCCATCAACCAATTTAAAAATAATCCATGTTTATGGCTTGGACTAGCACCTGAAGGGACACGTGCAAAAACCGACCACCTCAGAACAGGTTTTTACCAAATTGCAATGGGTGCACATGTTCCTATTGTGATGTTTTCTTTAAATTATAAAACCAAAAGTTTAACGTGCTTGGGACAGTTTAATCCAACGGGTCATTACGACCAAGATTTGGAAAAAATTTTAGCGTACTACCAAGGAAATTTTTATCCAAAACGTTTAGAAAATTTGAGTACATCACTTAAAAATATGCTGTAATTCGCTTGGGCGCACAGTGCGCACTTTTTGTTAGGTTTTAGCTATGCTTCGTACTTTATTTACCACATCAATCATTGCCTTTACGCTCTTTGGTTGTACTTCTACTCCTGTCAAAACGACTCAAAAACCCCGTGAGCCTGTTATTGCGCTTGCACTTGGTGGTGGTGGTGCAAAAGGTTTTGCACATATTGGTGTGATTAAAGTTTTAGAATCACATGGCATTAAGCCTAAAATTGTGACAGGTACAAGCGCAGGAAGTTTTGTGGGGAGTATTTATGCCAGTGGTAAAACGCCTTACCAACTTCAGCAAATTGCGCTTCAACTTAAAGAATCCGACCTACGTGATTTAACTGTCAGTCGTCAAGGATTCTTAGTGGGACAAAAACTACAAAACTATGTTAATAGTGAAGTAAATAACACGCCTATTCAGCAATTTCCTATTCGATTTGCAGCCGTTGCAACACGCTTAGATAATGGACAAAAAACAGAATTTATTAAGGGCAACGCAGGGCAAGCTGTACGTGCATCATGCAGTATTCCTAATGTTTTTATTCCTGCAACCATTGCTAACGTACAATATGTAGATGGCGGATTAACTAGTCCTATTCCTGTAAAAACTGCCAAAAGTATGGGCGCAGACATTGTCATTGCCGTCGACATTTCTGCACGTCCAACCGCAGGTTCAAATGGTATGTTTGGATTACTAGACCAAACCATCAACATTATGGGGCAACAAAGCATTAATGAAGAATTAAAAAATGCAACCGTTGTGATTCAACCTAAAGTTGGGAGTTTTGGTATTATGGACTTAACCGTTGCCAATAAATCTATTTTAGAAGGCGAAAAAGCGGCACAGCTCAAAATAAAAAGTATTGAACAAGCGATACAAAATTTTAAAAACTCACCTGCTGCATTACAACCTGCACCACGTGCCAAATTTTAAGAGAAAATTATGATATTAGAACCATGGTATTGGTTTGTATTAGGCATTGCTTTAATGCTATTAGAACTCGTTTTTACAACTTTTGCAGCATTTTGGTTTGGAATCGCTGCTCTCATGGTCAGTCTTATTTATTGGCTTTGTCCTTGGATGAGTACCACCATACAATTAGTTCTATGGGCAGTCTTTTCTATTGTCTGTACCCTATTGTGGTTTAAATATATCAAACCTCTTGCACCACGTCCTAAGCCTGAACATATTATTGGGCAAACAGGCATGGTGATTGAGCAATATCCACATCAAGTAAAGGTTCGTTTTACGACGCCTATCTTAGGTAAAGAAGAATGGTTTTGTAAAATTCAAGCACCCTTAGAAGTGGGTGACCGTATTCAAATTACACATTTTTCAGAAGATCAGATTTTTATAAAACCATATAAAGGATGATTATGACAACCGCGACAATTATTGGACTTGCCTTTGTTATTTTTGTGGGCGTTACTATTTTTAAAGGTGTACGTATTGTTCCACAAGGTTACAGATGGATTGTACAACGCTTAGGTAAATATCACACCACACTTAACCCCGGTTTAAATATTGTTATTCCGTATATTGATGAAGTAGCTTATAAAATTACCACTAAAGATATTGTCTTAGATGTACCCTCACAAGAGGTGATTACACGCGACAACGCTGTATTGGTCATCAATGCAGTCTCTTATATTAATCTGACCGTACCAGAAAAGGCAGTATACGGTATTGAGAATTTTCATTGGGCAATCCAAAACCTTGTACAAACATCTTTACGTGCTATTGTCGGTGAAATGGATTTAGACGATGCGCTTTCTTCTCGTGAACATATCAAAGCCCGATTAAAAGCATCCATCGCAGATGATATTGCAGATTGGGGTATTACCCTCAAAACAGTTGAAATCCAAGATATTCAACCATCTCCAACCATGCAAGCTGCAATGGAAGCGCAAGCAGCAGCAGAACGTCAACGCCGTGCGGCTGTAACCAAAGCAGATGGTGATAAACAAGCTGCAATTTTACAAGCTGAAGGACGTTTAGAAGCCTCTCGCCGTGAAGCAGAAGCACAAGTTGTACTTGCAGAAGCATCCCAAAAAGCAATTGAAATGGTTACCTCTGCCGTAGGTGAAAAAGAAATGCCTGTCTCTTATCTGTTAGGCGAACAATACGTCAAAGCAATGCAAGAAATGGCAAAATCCAATAATGCTAAAACTGTTGTGTTACCTGCCGATGTTTTAAATACAATCCGTGGCATTATGGGTAAACATGGAAATTGATCATATACTGATTTTTACGCAGTATGGTGCACCTGAAGCTGAAGTTTTAAAAAACTTTGGCTTTATTGAAGGTCAGGGTAATACACACATAGGGCAAGGTACTAAAAACCGCCGTTTCTTTTTTGGAAATATGTTTCTTGAACTCATTTGGCTTGAGAATGGAAAAGAGGCTCAAAGCCCTGTAACTCAACCTACTTTATTATATGAACGATTTACACAAAAAAGCTGTCCTTTTGGTATTTGCTTTAGACCTTCAAACACTCATACGTTAAACTTTGAAACTTGGAACTATAAACCTGCTTATTTACCTGAGCATTTAACGATTCAGCTTGCTAAAAATAATTCACTTCAAGAACCTATGTGGTTTTATGCGTCATTTTTATCTGCATCAACCCGTCAAGCACCTATTATAGAGCGCGTAGAAATCACATTACCAACACCAAACCAAATTCAACCTGCAACTGATCTTATAATTAAACAAGGCAATGAGTATTTATTGACGATTAAAATTAAAGATAGTTCAGCAATATATGATTGTCGCCCTACACTACCTTTAATACTCGTCTAGATTTCAGATTTCAGATTTCAGATTTCAGATTTCAGATTTCAGATTTCAGATTTCAGATTTCAGATTTCAGATTTCAGATTTCAGATTTCAGATTTCAGATTTCAGATTTCAGATTTCAGATTTCAGATGAGTTTAATTTTTAGCGAAACCCTATTAATAGTTACGCGTTAATAAAAATTCAGTAATTAAATGCAATTTTGTCTCTGTGCCAAAATGTGCCAAAGCCTCTAACGCTTCGTCATGAAGTTGATTTGCATATTGTTTAGCACCTTCAAGCCCCATCAATGCAGGATAAGTTGATTTTTCAACTTGTACATCTTTGCCTGCTGTTTTGCCTAATCTTGCAGTATCAGCAGTAATATCCAAAATATCATCTTGTACTTGAAATGCCAAACCAATCGCTTCACCAAACTGTCTTAGCTTGGGTAAAGCAACATCTGTCGCAGTAAAACCTGTAATAGCACTCATGGTAATCGCTGCCTGAATCAACGCACCTGTCTTATTACGATGAATTTTTTCTAATGCGACCTGATCTATTTTTTTACCTTCTGACTGTAAATCCAGCACCTGCCCACTCACCATTTTTGAACTTGCAGTGGCTAAAATCTGCATTTGCTTTAGCATAATAGAGGGTTCAATTACCGTCATATCATCAAATAAACGGCTACTCAGCACCTCATATGCCATAGACTGTAAAATATCACCTGCTAAAAGAGCCGTATCTTCACCAAACGCTACATGGCATGTCGGTTGCCCACGGCGTAGTAAATCATTATCCATACATGGTAAATCATCATGTACCAATGAATAACAATGAATAAGTTCTACTGCAACAGCAGCACGGCGGACAGCAGCCCAATTTTTATTTTGGTTTAAACGTCCTACGGCATAACATAGTGCAGGACGTACACGTTTACCACCTAACATCACAGCATGATAAACAGCAGATTTTAAAGGTTCGGGTAAAGTAAAAGCATCTAATGCCTGCGTTAAATCAAGTTGAATTTGTCGTTGTGCAGATTGTAAATACGCTGCATAAATAGATGCTGTCACTTTTTCCTCACACTTAAGCTTTTTTAACAAACTCTGATTTAAGTTTCATCGCCCCAATACCCGTAATTTTACAATCAATATTGTGACCATCCGCTGCATCAGGCAATAAGCGAATATTCTTCACCTTTGTTCCTACTTTTACAACAGAAGAAGACCCTTTAATTTTTAAATCTTTAATCACAGAAACAGTATCACCATCTGCTAACGCATTACCATTGGCATCTAAAATGGTCGCCGTTTGTTCTACTTGTTCCCCTTCCTTCCATTCATGCGCACATTCAGGACAGATCATTAAATCACCATCGTGGTATGTATATTCAGATTGGCATTTTGGACATGCAGGTACAGTCATGGTATTCCCCAAAGTAAAAACGCAATTATCACCCGAAACTGCAACTTTTTCAAAGGTGTTGTCTGGTTAATCATACGCCTATGCGAGACTTCATCAATGATTTACAATGCTTTCTCATTTATCAACGAGTAGCCGTTTCGTGAGTGACGAGTCAGCCAATCTAAAGCGAAGCCTAAAAAACAGACATATCCAACTCATTGCCATGGGCGGTGCCATTGGTACAGGTCTATTTTTAGGTTCGGCTCACATTATTCAATCTGCGGGTCCATCTATTATTTTAGGCTATGCTATTGGTGGATTAATTGCCTTTTTAATTATGCGCCAATTAGGCGAGATGATTGTCGAAGAACCTGTTGCAGGGTCATTTAGTCACTTAGCTTATAAATATTGGGGACGTTTTGCAGGCTTTTTAACAGGTTGGAATTATTGGGTAGTTTATCTACTCGTTGCCATGACCGAACTCACTGCCGTTGCGCAATACATTAATTATTGGTGGCCGCATATTCCTGCGTGGGCATCTGTTTTGTTCTTTTTTATCTTAATTACAGGCATTAACCTACTTAACGTTAAAATCTATGGCGAATCAGAATTTTGGTTAGCATTAATTAAAGTTGCTTCTGTATTGGCCATGATTGTCTTTGGTCTATATTTACTCTTTTTTGCACCACCGAGCCCAAGTTCATCGTTTACCAATTTATGGACACATGGCGGATTTTTTCCACATGGGTTTGATGGCCTATTTTATATGCTGGCATTTATTTTGTTTGCATTTGGTGGTATTGAGCTGATTGGAATGACTGCAGCAGAAGCTGATCAACCTAAAAAATCTATACCAAAAGCCATTAACCAAGTCGTGTTTCGTGTATTGATTTTTTATATCGGTTCGCTGAGTATTTTATTATCGTTAGTCTCTTGGGATGAATTGCAGCTTGGTAGCTTAGAACAAAGTCCATTTGTACTTATTTTTAAACAGCTTGGCTTTAGTTGGGCAGCACATTTACTCAATTTTATTATTCTTACAGCTGCATTGTCTGTCTATAACAGTGGCATGTATGCCAATAGCCGTATGTTATTTGGTCTTGCAAAACAAAAAAATGCACCGCAAATTTTCTTGAAAACCAATAAACAAGGTGTACCTTATTACTGTGTTTTATTTTCTGCTGTTTTAATTTTTGCATGTGTACTTCTCAATTACTTTGTACCTGAAAAAGCACTTAGCCATTTAATGTATATTTCTGTGGCAGGCTTGGTACTTAACTGGGCAATGATTACCTGTACACATCTTAAATTTAAAAAAGTAAAGCAACAAAAAGGCGAAAAAACAGCATTTCCTGCATTATTTTCTCCCGCTAGCAACTATGTTGTGTTGGCATTTATTATGCTTGTTCTTTATATCATGTGTAATCAAGGCTTTGCGGAGTCTGTGATTATCTTACCACTTTGGGTTTTTGTTTTATTTATTCTTTATAAGTTTAAACTAGATGAAAAATAACCCATTTCCTTTAACTTTATATTAGAGCTATACATCCAAGTGAGTAAAGAAAAGTTACAACGTGGTCTTAAAAATAGACATATTCAACTCATTGCGATGGGTGGTGCAATTGGTACGGGTCTATTTTTAGGCTCTGCTCAAGTCATTCAGTCGGCTGGTCCTTCCATTATTTTAGGTTATGGGATTGGTGGCTTTATTGTATTTTTAATATTGCGTCATTTAGGCGAAATGATTGCTCATGAACCTGTTTCAGGCTCATTTAGTCATTTTGCTTATAAATATTGGGGACGTTTTCCAGGCTTTTTAACAGGTTGGAACTACTGGATTTTATATGTCCTCGTTGCCATGACTGAACTCACTGCCGTTGCCAAATATATTCACTATTGGTGGCCGCATATTCCTGCTTGGGCATCTGTACTGTTCTTTTTTGTGATTATTACAGCCATTAATACACTTAATGTAAAAGTATATGGCGAGTCAGAGTTTTGGCTTTCAATTATTAAAGTGGTTGCCGTTGTTTCCATGATTTTGTTTGGCTTATATCTACTCATCACGTCAGACTCAGGAGCAACAGTCACCCATTTATGGACACATGTCGGTTTCTTCCCGCATGGGTTTGATGGCTTATTTTATATGCTCGCCTTTATTATGTTTGCATTTGGTGGTATTGATCTGATTGGCATGGCAGCAGCTGAAGCAGAAAACCCAAAAGAAACAATTCCAAAAGCGATTAACCAAGTCGTATTTAGAATTTTAATTTTCTATGTTGGATCTTTAACCATTTTATTGTCGCTTGTACCTTGGGATCAGTTACAACTTGGTGGTTTAGATAAAAGCCCATTTGTAATGATTTTTAGCCAACTCGGTATTGGTTGGGCAGCACATTTGCTTAACTTTATTATCCTTACTGCTGCATTATCTGTATATAACAGTGGTATGTATGCTAATAGCCGTATGTTATTTAGTTTGGCACAACAAGGCAATGCACCAAAAGCATTAGCTAAAGTGAACAAACAAGGTGTTCCTATTAATGCCACGTTGTTCTCTGCTGTTTTAATCTTTGGATGTGTAATTCTTAACTACTTTGTACCAGAAGATGCTTTAAGCCATTTAATGTATGTGGTGGTTGGTGCGCTTGTTTTAAATTGGGCGATGATTAGTTTAACGCATCTTAAATTTAAAGCAGCAACTAAAGGGATTAAAACTAATTTCCCTGCTTTATTTTCACCATGGAGCAACTATCTATGCATCAGTTTTATTGGCTTAGTGATGTATATCATGTGGACGCAAGGCTTTAAAGAATCTGTATTGATGATTCCTGTTTGGATTTTATCCATGTACGGTTTATTTAAATTTTTAAAAACCAAAAAAGACTAAAATAAAAAAAAGTTATTGCATTGCAATAACTTTTTTTTTCACTTAAATTAGCCCTACACGCCTTTAGCTTAACTGGATAAAGCAGTTGCCTCCTAAGCGACCGACGTGGGTTCGAGTCCCGCAGGGCGTACCATTATTCTTCAATGGTTGGCATAAAGTCGTCACGGCGCGTCATAATCACCGTAATAACTAAACCAATTAGTGCTAAAACCCCACCTACAATACCAATATTTTGAACACCTAAATGGGTCATCACAATACTACCAAGTAATGCACCACCACCAATACCTACGTTAAATAAACCTGAGTAAACCGACATTGCCACATCTGTTGCATCATGTGCCAACTGTAATACTTTAGATTGTAAAACAAGTCCAAAGATCATCACAATAACACCCCACACAATACATAAACCTAAAATACTACCTACACTAAACGCCAGTGGTAAAAGTAATAACATACAGATACCTAAACCTAGCACAGAAAAAATAGGAAAAAATTTTGGTCCTTTACGGCTCAACTTACTAAAAATAACTGACCCTACAATACCCGAACCACCATAAATAAGAAGTAAAGTTGTCGTTTGTGCTGACGTAAAATGTGCTACATCGGTCACAAATGGTTCAATATAACTATAAGCTGTAAATTGTGCAGTTACGACAATGATCGTTACAGCAAACAACAACATTAAAGATGGACGCTTAAACAAAATAGGTAAACTTGATAGAGAGCCTGTATTTTGACTTGGTAATGGCGGTAATTTTGCCGCAAGAACACCTGCTGTTAAGATGGCAACACCACCAATTAAAGCAAATGTTTTTTGCCAACCAAATAAATCGCCAATAACACGACCCAACGGAATACCTAAAACTAATGCAAGCACCGTACCTGCAGACAAAATACCTAAGGCTTGAACACCTTTACCTGGGGGTGCAACACGAATAGCCAACGATGCTGTAATTGACCAAAACAAAGCATGCGCCAAAGCAATACCAATACGGCTAACTAACAAAATTGTAAAGTTAGATGCCACACTCGATAAAAAATGACTCACAATAAAAAGAGCAAACAACGATAAAAGGAGTTTCTTACGCTCCATATGCCGTGTCATTAACATGATTGGTAAAGATGCTAGTGCAACGACCCAAGCATAGATCGTAATCATCAACCCAACATGTGCCGTTTCCATATTAAAACTTTTTGCAATATCACTTAGTAAAGCAACGGGAACAAATTCTGTTGTGTTGAAAATAAAAGCTGCAAGTGCTAAAGCAATAACACTTACCCAGCTACCTGATGTTACTGGTTGGGAAGTTGTATTCATACGCAAGCTTATTTATAAAAATATGAGAGAAAATTATTAGTTTAGTATTATAATTATACAGCGTTATGTTTACAAAAATAAGAGATGAACACATAAAACCAATAAATCATATTTAGATATCTCAATTCCTGCTAAAGCCATTTTTTATTTTGTTCTACACTATACACAGCCAACCGCTAGGAAAAAAAATGACCACTATTCCCACAATAGATTTAATTGATGCGCTAAAACAAGACTATGCAGATAAATCTCCTTCAGAAATTTTAGAACTTGCGCTCAATCAAACAGGCGAAATTGCAATTTCTTTTTCGGGTGCAGAAGACGTGGTACTCATTGATATGGCTTATCGTTTGCGTAAACCATTTAGAGTATTTAGCTTAGATACAGGGCGCTTACACCCACAAACTTATCAGTTTTTAGAAAAAGTACGAGAATTTTATAACATTAATATAGAAGTATGCTTTCCTGAGAGTGAAGCTACTCAAAACCTTGTCACTCAAAAAGGTTTGTTTAGTTTCTTTAAAGATGGGCACCAAGAATGTTGTGGTATACGTAAAGTTCAGCCATTACGCAAAAAACTTGCGACATTAGATGGTTGGATTACAGGACAACGTAAGGACCAAAGCCCTACTCGTAACAATGTGCCTATTATTGAATTTGATGCAGGTTTTTCTGCACCCGATAAACAATTGATTAAATACAATCCACTTGCTAATTGGACAAGCCAAGACGTATGGAATTATATTCGTATGATGGAAATTCCGTATAATCCACTACATGAACAAGGTTTTGTTTCAATTGGTTGCGAGCCTTGTACACGTCCTGTTTTACCTAATCAGCATGAACGTGAAGGGCGTTGGTGGTGGGAAGAGGCAACACATAAAGAATGTGGCTTACATGCAGGTAACTTAAATTGATATAATGCGCTCGCTATTAAACTCGCGAGTGAACAGACATGCGCCCACTACACCCTCTTGATTTTGTTTTTCTCTCTTTAGAAAAGCAACACCAACCTATGCATGTGGGCGGTCTCTTTTTATTTAAAAAACCACAAGATATTAATTTTATTCAAGAATTAGTAGAAAAAATCAAACAAAGTGATCAGCCACCTATTGCTCCTTTTAATGACGTATTGTCAGGTATTAAATGGCAAGAAAATACACATTTTGATATCGACTATCATTTTGAATATGTACAAACATCAAATTTAAATCACTATGTGGCAGAACAACATGCCATCAGACTTAACCGTAAAAAACCATTGTGGACCTGTAAGCTCATTGATGGTTTTAATTCTGAACAGTTTGCGCTCTTTGTTAAAGTTCATCATGCTATGGTTGATGGTATTGCAGCCATGCGTCTGATGGAAAAAGCTTTTTCTCCTGAACCTGATGCATCAAGACTTGCTTTACCTTGGATCACACAGAAAATCCGAACACGCAATCAACCACCTAAAAATATAACCCCACTACTCACAAGCACTAAAGTCGTCTACACCGAACTTAAACAAGCCCTGTTACATGACCGTAAACATAATCCAAACTATGTAACAAGTTTCCAAGCACCGACGTGTATTTTTAATCAAAAAATCAATCAATCACGGTTATTTGCAACACAATCTTTTAATTTAGAGCACATCAAAACTATTGCTCAAGCACTAAAAATTACCATTAACGATACAATTTTAACCCTTTGTTCTGGGGCAATACGTCATTATTTAAAGTCACAAAATCAATTACCTGATACACCATTGGTCGCAATGGTACCCGCTTCTGTACGTAACGAAGAAGATGCAGATTTAAGTAATCGACTGACAATGATTTTAGCTAATTTAGCAACCAATACTGAAGATGCAATTCAACGTGCACATACAATTTCTAAAAGTGTTAATTATGCAAAAACACGGTTTAAACGCATGACACAACATCAAATTTTTGGATATAGCGCTTTTGTTTATTCTGTAGCAGGCTTAAATATTTTGGGAGGTATTGTGCCTAAAAAGCAGGCATTTAATATTGTTATTTCTAATGTGCCAGGACCTAAAGAAGCACTCTATTGGAACGGTTTACAACTAGAATCTATTTATCCTGCGTCTGTGGTATTTGATGGACAAGCCCTTAATATTACGCTTACAAGTTATTTGAATAAATTAGAAGTGGGATTGGTAGCATGTCAAGATCTGCTTCCAAACATAGAAAATCTTTTAGACTATATGGCAGAAGAAATTGAAATGTACTTAAGGGTGATTAAGCACCCTTTTGTACCGTACGACATTGATTAAGAAGTTCAATACACATTTCTTGAACCATTGTGGTTGTGATTGGAATTTCTTTTCCATTTTCATCGACCATATAACAATGGTTTTTAACTTCTGTTTGTTGTTCTTGTACAGACTGCATCATTTACTCCTATTTTGGCGCTTTGGCTTGTTATAGTATTGAGAAATGTAAGTTAAAAGTAAATATGCAGTTGTAACAAAGCATATCCTATTTAAAAATAATATCGTATTGTTCTTGAGTATAAAGGTTTTCAACCTGAAACTTAATTTCAATATCAATAAAGTGTGCTAAGTCTTTCACTGCTTGAGCCTCACTGGTCAATAAGCGGTCAACCACCACAGGATTCGCCACCAAAGTAAAACCTTTTTGTGTTGGATTATTACGCGCATAACGCATGAGTTCTCTAAATATTTCGTAACATACGGTCTCTGCTGTTTTAACAAATCCACGTCCCTGACACGTTGGGCAAGACTCACACATTAAGTGTTCTAAAGATTCACGCGTGCGCTTACGTGTCATCTCAACTAAGCCAAGTTCAGAAACTTGCGTAATTTTGGTTTTGGCATGATCTTTTGCAAGATAATTCTCAAACTGCTTTAAAACTTCGTTCCGATGTCCTAATTCTTGCATGTCGATAAAATCAACAATAATAATGCCACCTAAATTACGTAAGCGTAATTGGCGTGCCACAATTTCAGTGGCTTCCATATTGGTTTTATAAACTGTATCTTCTAAACTACGTCCACCTACATAAGAACCTGTATTTACATCAATCGTGGTCATGGCTTCGGTTTGGTCAATCATCAAATAACCACCCGACTTAAGCGAAATACGTGTTTGTAGTGCGCGCTGAATATCTTCTTCAACATGGTACATGTCAAAGAGAGGCTTATTGCCTTGATACAGCATTACACGGTTTTTTAAATGAGGTACAAACTCTTCTACAAATTCATTGAGTTTTTTGTGTTCTTCTTCTGAATCAATATAAATTTTTTGTGTCGCTTCAGATGCTAAATCGCGTACAACGCGTAATGGCAAAGGAATTTCATCAAAAATAAGTGATGGTACAGTGAGGCTTTGTTGTTTACGCTTGATATATTTCCAAAGTTTTGCCAAATATGCCATATCTTGGTCAATTGATTCAGCATCCACTCCTTCGGCTGCTGTACGCACAATGACACTGCCCGGTAATTCATATTTAGACTGAATTGTCTCAATGATCTGCTTAAGACGTTCACGTTCTTCAGCGCTTTCGATACGTTGCGATACACCAATATGATGTCCATAAGGCATCAACACTAAATAACGAGATGGAATAGAAAGATCTGTACTGAGTCTAGCGCCTTTTGTACCCAGCATGTCTTTCATAACTTGTACAATAAGGTTCATCCCCGGTTGTAGTAATTCAAAAACCGTAGGTGTTGTTTGTCCACGCGGCCAAACCATATCATTGATATGCAAAAAAGCTGTACGTGATAAACCTATATCAATGAATGCAGCTTGCATTCCTGGTAGAACACGCACGACCTTACCTTTGTATACATTGCCTACCAAACCACGATTAATCGTTCGTTCTACAAATATTTCATTGGCGACCGTGTCTTCAACCAATGCCACACGACACTCCATAGATGTGACATTAATGAGTAACTCATTAGACATAACTCAAGCTCAAAATGTTATAAAAATTCTTTTTGCGGTAAACACGCCTTTAATAACATTACGGTTTCATGCAAAGGCAAACCAACCACATTGGTATAACTGCCTTTAATTTCGGGAATATAGCACGCAGCAATTCCCTGAATTGCATATCCCCCTGCTTTGCCTAGGGGTTCTTCCGTCGCCCAATAATATTCCATATCATTTAGGCTCAATTGTTGAAATTTAACTTGTGTTTCGACGACGCAATATTCTTGATAGTCTTTATTTACAACACAAACGCCTGTAAACACATGATGCGTACGTCCAGAGAGTTGCTGCCACATCCTAAATGCGTGTTGCTTAGATTTTGGCTTACCTAAAATCTGGCCATCAATACAAATACAGGTATCTGCTGCAATTATAGTTGCATCTAAATGCTTATTTAACACGGTATTCGCTTTTTCTTTTGCTAAGCGAGCAACATAATCTGACGCACGTTCTACTACTTTTTGTGTTTCGTCTATATCTGGGCTTAGCTGTTCAAAACTTAGCCCAAGTTGTTTTAATAGTTCAGCTCGCCTTGGAGAGCCTGATGCTAAAATTAAACGCGCCATTTTTTTAAACAATAATAAATAATAGGCCAAATCATCAAACTACTTACAAATGGTGGCCAGCGACGCATTACAGGGTAGCTTACCCCAAACATCACCTGAGTAACCCAAATAAACAACAAATAGACAACAATTGCAATTAAAGCAATTAGCCATAAGTTTAAAAAAGTTAAAACACGTTTTTCACGTACAAAATAGCGTGCAGTAAACGTAATAAGGACATAGGCAAGTGCACTTTGTCCAAGCGGTGCATCTGTGAGTAAATCTGTAAAAATACCCATTGCAAAAGCAAACCAAACACCACACCAAGAAGGCTGACACATCACCCAAAATAAAGTGATGAGCATCATTACATATGGTCGCCATGCTGCTACATCATACGTAATCGGATAAATCGTTAAAATTGATCCAACAATTACCGATAAAACAATAAAAATAAGGGGATCTTTTTTACGAGGTGATTCGTATTTAGCGGTGAGCATAAGGTTGCTCCTTAGCTAAGCTATCTGAGAATAAAACCACAACATAGTGTCCACCTGCCAGTTGTCCTGCAGGCATAATATCAATTTGTGCAAACTCGCCTGTGTTTTGGCGTTGAATTTTAGATACAGTTCCAACCAAATAACCCGCAGGAAAATGCTCTCCTAGACCCGAGCTATAAATATAATCGCCTACCACTAAATCTGCGCTTGTCGGCACATACTGCATTTGTAATGTATTTAAATTCCCTGTACCTGAAACAATAGCACGCATGCCTGTTCGCTCTACACGCACAGACAGTGAGCTTTCTTTATCTGACAATAATAAAACGCGTGAACTATGCGGATATACATCAATCACTTGTCCCATTATACCTTTATCGTCTAGCACCGTTTGTCCTTGACGAATGTGCTCTGCACTACCCCGATTGACAACAATCGTATGGCGTAGCGGATTAGGGTCTGTGCCAATAATTTCAGAAATTTCCATACGCCCATCAATAATTAAAGGCGTATTTAATAATCCTCTTAGGCGTGTATTTTCTGCCGAAAGTTCAGAAAGTTTCTGTAATCTTACTTGCGCTTGTAACAGTTCTGCTTGCATCGCCGTATTTTCTCGACGCAATTGATCTTCCGATTTGGTTTGTTGGTTTAACCACTCTCGCGACATTACAGGATAACTTGCAACCGTATAGATTGGACCATAGGCTGCAAATAATACATCCCTTGCAGGTTTAATGACATACGGCATACGCCAATCAAAAAAAAGCACCACAAAGCATGTAATTATCGCAATAATAAATGAGCGAAAAGATGGCGGTTGTCTTGAAAAAATATTCGGTTGCACCGCCTTATCCCTTGTTATCCAACAAAAAGCATATCGTGGTTTGGATTATCAAAGTACTCAAGTACTTTACCACCACCACGCGTTACACAAGTGAGTGGTTCTTCTGCAACCACCACAGGCAACCCTGTTTCTTGCGCTAACATTTGGTCTAAGTTACGCAACAACGCACCACCGCCTGTAAGTACAATACCACGCTCTGCAATATCTGAAGATAGCTCAGGTGGCGTTTGCTCTAACGCAGATTTAACCGCACTCACAATACTTTGTAATGGGTCTGCAATGGCTTTCATCACTTCATCTGAATTAACCGTAATTGAACGTGGTACACCTTCAGCAAGGTTACGTCCACGAACTTCAATTTCAAGTTTTTTATCACTTGCAACTGCCATACCCACTTCTTTTTTAATGAGCTCAGCCGTCGTTTCACCAATCACGCAACCATGGGCTTTACGTACATAGTTAATAATTTGTTCATCAAACACATCACCACCGATGCGTAATGAATCTGCATAGACACAGCCTTGAAGTGAAATGATGGCAATTTCTGTTGTACCACCACCGATATCCACCACCATCGAGCCACATGCTTGCTCTACAGGTAAACCTGCACCAATTGCTGCTGCCATTGGTTCTTCAATTAAACGCACATCACGCGCACCTGCATTATAAACCGCTTCACGGATTGCACGGCGCTCAACCAATGTCGATTTACACGGCACACACACTACAACACGCGGTGCAGGTGGAAATAAACGTTTTTCGTGCACTTTACCAATAAATTGGTTTAACATGGTTTCTGTAACTTCAAAATCTGCAATTACACCGTCTTTCATGGGACGAATTGCAGAAATATTAGCAGGTGTACGTCCGAGCATTTGTTTTGCATCTAGACCAACTGCCGCAACAATTTTTTGTGAACCACTGTGACGAATCGCCACAACTGTTGGTTCATCTAATATAATGCCTCGTCCAGGCGCATAAATAAGTGTGTTCGCTGTACCTAAATCAATAGCGAGATCTGGCGAAAACAAGCCAATTAGTCGTTTTAAAATCACGGGTCGTTCCCAGTTTTTACAAATGTGGACGCAAGTTGGCAACTTTAACTAAATGTGATGATTTGAACAAGTCAATCGCTTATCATATCTTACGATATTTCATTTTTTTTTGTGACTAGGTGATGTTATGTCTACATCGGATGCACAGCATTCAGATTTTAATGCTCAAACCATAACGAGCATTGCCAATCTTGCTCGATTATCGCTCAATGATACGCAATCTGTTGAATACGCACAAAGTCTAAATAAAATTTTAGACATGATGGATACCTTAAAAGGAATTAATACAGACGGTGTAACGCCTCTGAAAAGCCCATTTGATAATGCTCAACCCTTACGTGAAGACGTAGTGACTGAGACTAATCATCGTGAGGAATATCAATCAGTTGCACCTGATAAAGAAAAGGGCTTATACCTTGTTCCACGCGTAATTGAATAATATTTTTTAATTTGCCAAAACTATACAGAATATATTATGACTGATTTACATCGCTTATCTATTCGCGAACTTTCTAGTGGGCTACACGAAGGAAAATTCTCTTCTCGTGAGCTTACACAGCACTACCTCAACCGTATTGCAAAAATTGATGCTCAAATTAACAGCTATGTTACTGTTACCCCTGAACAAGCACTTACTGAAGCCGATGCTGCCGATGCTGCTTTAAAATCAGGTCATGCACATATCCTTGCAGGTATTCCACTTGCACATAAGGATATTTTTTGCACAAAAGGCATCCGTACGTCTGCTGGCTCTAAAATGCTAGATAATTTTATTTCACCTTATGATGCAACAATTGTAACAAAAGGTAAAAATGCACATCTTGTCACTTTGGGTAAAGTGAATATGGATGAGTTTGCAATGGGGTCTACCTCTGAGAACTCATATTATGGTGCAACCAAGAATCCATGGAATTTAGATCATGTACCGGGTGGTTCATCAGGTGGCTCATCTGCTGTAATTGCAGCTGATCTTGCCCCATTTGCGACAGGTACAGATACAGGTGGTTCAATTCGCCAACCTGCTTCTTTTTGTGGTTTGACAGGTTTAAAGCCAACATACGGTCGTGTTTCTCGTTACGGTATGATTGCATTTGCCTCATCGCTCGACCAAGCAGGTCCTATGGCACGCTCAGCAGAAGATTGTGCGTATCTAATGAACGTAATGGCAGGACATGACGAGCTTGACTCGACTTCTGTTCAAAAGCCAACAGACGATTACGTTGCTAATTTAACTCAAACAAACGTTAAAGGCTTACGCATTGGTATTCCAAAGCAATACTTTAATGTAGAAGGGTTAAATGCAGAAGTTAAAGCGTGTGTTGAAGCATCTTTAAAGCATTTAGAAAGTATGGGTGCTATTTTAGTTGAAATCGACCTCACCATGGTCGATAGCTACGTACCAACTTACTATCTACTTGGACCTGCTGAAGCTGCATCTAACTTATCACGCTATGATGGCGTGCGTTACGGCTACCGTTGTGAAAATCCAAAAGATTTAGAAGACCTTTATAAACGTTCACGTTCAGAAGGTTTTGGTGAAGAAGTCCAACGTCGTATCTTGATTGGTACATACGCGTTATCAGCAGGTCATGCAGATGACTATTATGTTAAAGCACAAAAAGTACGTCGTTTAATTCAGCAAGATTTCCTAAAAGCATTTGAACACGTTGATGTGATTGCAGCGCCATCAGCACCAACCACTGCTTATAAAATTGGTGCAAAACGTACGCCTGTTGAAACATATTTAGGCGATTTATACACACTTGCAGCAAACTTGTCGGGTCACCCTGCCATTAACGCTCCAATTGGTTTTGATCAACAACATTTACCAATTGGTCTACAGTTGATTGGTCAATATTGGGCAGAGTCACAATTACTTTCTATTGTGCATCAATACCAACAAACAACAGATTGGCACACACAACGTGCGGCAATTGCTGAGGAGAACGTATAAATGGCACAATTGATTGATGGTTGGGAAGTGGTGATTGGTTTAGAAATCCATACACAACTTAATACCAATACTAAAATTTTCTCAGGCTCTAGCACGGCGTTTGGTGCAGATGCTAATACACAAGCAAGCCTGTTAGACTTAGCTATGCCGGGTACACTACCTGT
Organism: Acinetobacter sp. HY1485; assembly: GCF_027568475.1. Taxonomy (GTDB): domain Bacteria; phylum Pseudomonadota; class Gammaproteobacteria; order Pseudomonadales; family Moraxellaceae; genus Acinetobacter. The sequence goes on from NZ_JANKZG010000003.1 coordinate 200,247, forward strand.
ACTCAATAAAGAAGTGGTTGATAAAGCAATTCGTTTTGGTTTAGGTGTAGATGCTTACATTGATCAAGCATCTGTATTTGCACGTAAAAATTACTTCTACCCAGATCTTCCAAAGGGCTATCAAATTAGCCAAATGGATAACCCAATTGTGGGTAAAGGTCACATTGATATTCATCTAGAAGATGGCACAACAAAACGTATTGGTATTACACGTGCTCATTTAGAAGAAGATGCTGGTAAATCTTTACACGAAGATTTTGAAGGCATGACAGGTATTGACTTAAACCGTGCAGGTACGCCTTTACTTGAGATTGTATCTGAACCCGATATGCGCTCAAAAGAAGAAGCCGTGGCTTATGTACGAGCTATTCATACGCTTGTACGTTGGTTAGGCATTTCAGATGGTAATATGGCAGAAGGTTCATTCCGTTGTGACTGTAACGTGTCAATCCGTCGTCCGGGTGATGAGTTTGGTACACGCTGTGAGCTAAAAAATATTAACTCATTCCGCTTTATTGAAAAAGCAATTGAAGTTGAAATTGAACGCCAAATTGATGTGCTAGAAAGTGGCGGTAAAATTATTCAGGCAACGCGTTTATTTGACCCAAATAAACTCGAAACACGTTCAATGCGTAGTAAAGAAGAAGCACAAGATTACCGCTACTTCCCTGATCCTGATTTGTTACCTGTTCTTATTTCAGACGAACAAATTGCAACAATTAAAGCAGATATGCCTGAGCTACCTGCCGTTCGTCGTGAGCGTTTTGTGTCTAACTATCAAGTAACCGAATACGATGCGCGTGTTTTAACTTTAAGCCGTGAACTTGCAGATTTCTTTGAAGAAACTGTGAAATTTGCAGGTAATGCAAAATTAGCAGCAAACTGGGTAATGGGTGAATTCTCTGCTGCGCTTAACAAAGCAGGTTTGGAAATTACACAATCCCCTGTTTCTGCACAGCAATTGGGTGGCATGATTGCCCGTATTGTAGACAATACAATTAGCGGTAAAATTGCCAAACAAGTGTTTGGCTTCATGTGGGATTCAGAAGGTCAATCTGCTGATACCATTATTGAAGAAAAAGGCTTAAAGCAAGAAACCGATACAGGTGCAATTGAAGCGATTATCAAAGAAGTTCTTGCAGCTAACGAAAAAATGGTTGAAGAATATAAATCTGGTAAAGAAAAAGCATTCAATGGATTGGTTGGTCAGGTGATGAAAGCCTCGCGCGGTAAAGCTAACCCTGCACAAGTTAACCAACTGATGAAACAACTGCTTGGTTAATATAAAAAACCTCGCTTAGGCGAGGTTTTTCCTTTATGGCATATCTGCTCCAACGGCAAAAACCACACCCACACAGAACAAAATTGCATATAATGCAAACCAAAAGATAATGTGCTTAAATGCTTTGTTTGAAATACTGCTGTCAGCATATTTTTGCTTTTTGCTCATACTCACCTCCGCTTAATTTGTACTTATTATTTCGTTTTGTGCGAGCAAAGCATAGATACACATAAGCACAAAAAAACTATAACAGTTCTTTATATGTCTAAAACTGAACAACTTACGCAACAACTCAAAGCACTGATTCAAAACGGAACATGGCTTGCACATCAAAAATTACCATCTTTACGCACACAAGCTCAAACATCTCAACTCAGTGTTATTACTGTACTTAATGCTTATCAAAACTTAGAAGCACAAGGACTCATTTATTCTAAAGAAAAGTCAGGCTTTTACGTAACGCCACAAAGGTTAATACCTACTTCTGTACAACCTAATATTAACTCTACAGTGTTTAACTATTTACAAGACATTAAACAATATGACGAAGTTAATTTTGGCTCAGCTTTTCCAGATAAACATCTGCTCTATAACACAAATTTTTTTCGGCTAATGGCAAAAAATGCCCAAACTATTAGTACCAACGATGATATGCCACCAGGTAACTTACAGCTAAGAACGCAAATTGCCATACGTTATACCCTCGCTGGACTAAACACCCATGTGCAAGACTTGGTCATCACCTCTGGTGCTTTAGATGCGCTTAATCTTGCATTAGAAACCATCACGACCAAAGGTGATTATATTGTTCTACAAGAAACGATTTTTTATGGTGCATGGCAAGCAGCTGAGCGTTTGGGGCTTAAAGTCATTACTGTACCCAATCATCCTCAAACAGGAATTGATCTAACGGTTTTTGAAAACTTATTAAGCCAATATCCAATTAAAGTTTGTTGGTTAATGGTCAACAGTCATAACCCTATTGGTTTTACGCTTGATAATGCAACTAAGCAAAAAATTGCACAGCTTGTTCATCAATATAAAGTATATTTAATTGAAGATGATGCTTATCAAGAACTCTATTTTGAAGCACCCGCTCCCTTATCTATTAAATATTTTGATCAAGATGACCGCATTATTCATTGTGCGTCTTTTTCAAAAGTCTTAGGCGCAAATGCACGTATTGGGTGGGTTAATTCACGGTGCTTTTCAGCGCATATTCAGCACTTACAACTGATGAGTCGCTTATCTGCACACCCTCTAACACAAAAAACCCTTGCAGATTTTTTAGCAACACACCATTACGAAAAACATTTACAGCAGTTAAGAAAGAACTTACAGCAAAATAAACTTGCATACTATACGTTTTTAAGAGATCAAGGACTAACACTTGACTATTATCCAAGTGGTTATTTTTTATGGATTACCTTACCTAAAGACTTAGCTAGTTTTGATTTATTTCAAACACTACTGCATAAAAAAATTGGTATCGCTCCAAGTGAACTATTCACTTTAAACCATACCAATTTTATTCGTCTTAATTGCTCTGCACCACTCACACCACACAAAGAACAAGCACTACAAATATTAGTTAATCACATCCTCAAACGCTTTTAAACGCTTGCGAATAGACAAAAGCTCAATAATCGTCTTCCAAGAACTCACTAAATACTGAAACGAACCACTCACTTGAGTAAATATTTTTCTAATTTGATTAAATAAACCTAAGGTAATTAAACCTGCAGCAATTGCAGGAAATAAGATAATTAAACTAAAAACAACATCAATTTGTCCATATAAACGGCTAACTAAATTAAAATAAGTATAATGAAAATAAAGTTTAAAATAATTTTTTCGCACATTTGAAAAAAGTTCTTCTAAAGTCACAGGTTGTGCTCTGTTTGGCTGATCTTCACCTAAAACTAGTTCTTTACGATAAGCGGCTTCAACACGTTGATTATTAAATTGTAATCCTGGTAATTTTTGACCTACAACAACCAAGAGTATCGTACCAAACAGCGACCAACCCAAGGCTGCCCATACTAATGCATGTGGTATTTCACCAATAATAGGCAGTATGGGAACATGTTTAGAAAATTGAAAAAGGAGAGGTAAAAAAGCGACCAATGTTAAAATTGCTTGCATAAAACCGACACCTAAATCCTCAACTACTGTCGCAAAACGCATCGTATCTTCTTGAACACGCTGTGAAGCACCTTCTATATGACGTAACTGTGACCAATTTTCGGTATAATATTCTGTCATTGCAATGCGCCATCTAAATACATAATGACTTGTAAAAAAACTAGTGAACACTGCAACTACAATATACAACATAGCAACACTGAAAAATCCAACAATTCCACTATATAAAAGCTGAATGTCACCACCTTTAGGATTTAGCATTGCTTGTACTGTATCCCAAAAAGGACCATACCAATCTGTAATTGCAACATCAATTTGCACATTAAACCAAATACTAAAAATAATGAGTGCAGAACCCAAAATTGACCAATTTTGCCATTTATTATCAGAAAAAATACGCCAAAAGCCTGCAAACAACCCCACAGCAACAATAAACCATGCATAAAACCATAAAAATTGTGCCGACCAAAAACGTGAAATTCCTATAGCAAGTTCTTGCTTAAAATAATTTGGCTCTAAACCAAAATAGATACCCCATGTTTCCCCGCCTAAATACCACAGTCCCATATTAAAAATAATCCAAATTAAAACAGACCAAAGAAAAAAACGTGATGAAGGAAAAAAGGATTTAAACATAAGGCACTAATAACATAATTTATACGCCCCTATTGTAGAAACGATTAATTAATTTTTCATTCGTAAAATTGTACTACTGTATAGATTTAATACACTTACATGATTAAAATAATGTGTATATCAAGGTTGTAGTATTCATCATGTATGCTGTTATTATTCTTGTCATTTTCTTTATTAGCTTGCTTTATACCTATTTGAGAGGTAAAGAGCGTCTTAAATTATCACGTCAACTTTTTGACCATTCTACCTTTTTGGGTCCAATTAATATGTTTATGACGGGGTTTTCAAAACTACCGTCACAGCCGTTTTATCGTATTGATGATTTTCCAGATCTCAAACCATTGCAAGATAATTGGAAAATTATTCGCGAAGAAGCATTACAATTACAAGATCATATTAAAGCAGCACAAAGCAATAACGACGCAGGTTTTAATACATTTTTTAAACGTGGCTGGAAACGTTTTTATTTAAAATGGTATAAAGACTCACACCCATCTGCCAAACAACTTTGCCCTAAAACCACCGCACTGTTAGAACAAATTCCATCGGTTAAGGCAGCCATGTTTGCAGAACTTCCCGCAGGCAGTTATTTGGGCAAGCACCGCGACCCTTATGCAGGTTCTGTGCGCTACCATTTAGGGTTAAGCACCCCCAATGATGATGCGTGTTTTATTGAGGTTGACCAAGAGCGTCATAGTTGGCGAGATGGTGAAGCCACTATTTTTGATGAAACTTATGTGCATTGGGCAGAAAATAAAGGTAATCAAACCCGTATTATTTTATTTTGTGACGTTGAACGCCCAATGAAATATCACTGGGCACAACAGTTTAATGGTTGGTTTGGTCGTCATATTATGGCAGCTGCAAGCTCTCCTAACGATGCTCAAGATCAAACCGGTTTTATTAACCGTATTTTCAAACACTTTTATGCTATTCATACCAAAGGGCGGGAACTTAAAGCCAAAAACCGTAAAATGTACTATTTATCTAAATGGGCATTGTTTACAACCGTAATTGGCATTATTTTATTACCAAGTTTTCTATAAAGTGTTGAGTTTGTAATACTTTCGTGATAAACCAAGCAATACACAAGAATCTTATTGAGAGGCAGCAAAAATGACTGCCTTATTTTACGACGTTAGGACTGAAAATGACTGATAATGCAACGATTTTGCAACATGTACCCGTAGGGAAAAAAGTAGGTATTGCTTTTTCTGGTGGTTTAGACACCTCTGCTGCACTATTGTGGATGAAGCAAAAAGGTGCAGAACCTTATGCTTATACTGCAAATCTTGGGCAACCAGATGAAGAAGACTACGATGCTATTCCTAAAAAAGCAGAACAATACGGCGCAGTAAAAGCCCGATTAATTGACTGCCGGTTACAGCTTGCATTAGAAGGTATTGCAGCAATTCAGTGTGGCGCATTTCACATTCATACAGGCGGTGTAACGTACTTCAATACAACACCACTTGGTCGTGCAGTTACAGGGACGATGCTTGTTTCTGCAATGAAAGAAGATGACGTTAACATTTGGGGTGATGGTTCGACGTATAAAGGTAACGACATCGAACGTTTTTACCGTTACGGTCTTTTAACCAACCCAAATTTAAAAATTTATAAACCTTGGCTTGATCAAACTTTTATTGATGAGCTTGGTGGTCGTGCCGAAATGTCACAGTTCTTAATTGACAATGGCTTTGACTACAAAATGTCAAAAGAAAAAGCATACTCAACTGACTCAAACATGCTTGGTGCAACACACGAAGCAAAAGACCTTGAGTTTTTAAATGCAGGCATGCACATTGTAGACCCAATTATGGGTGTACCATTTTGGCGTCAAGACATCGAAATTAAACCTGAAACAGTGACTATTCGTTTTGAACAAGGTATGCCTGTTGCATTAAATGGTCAAACATTTAACGACCCTGTGGAACTCATTCTTGAAGCAAACCGCATTGGTGGACGTCATGGTTTAGGAATGTCAGACCAAATCGAAAACCGTATCATCGAAGCTAAATCTCGTGGTATCTATGAAGCACCGGGTATGGCACTTCTACATATTGCATACGAACGTTTAGTGACAGGTATTCATAACGAAGATACGATTGAACAATATCGTATTAATGGTTTACGTTTAGGTCGTTTACTTTATCAAGGTCGTTGGTTTGACTCACAAGCACTGATGCTACGTGAAACTTCACAGCGTTGGGTAGCTAAAGCAATTACAGGTGAAGTAACACTTGAGCTACGTCGTGGTAACGACTACACCATTATGAACACTGAATCAGAAAACCTCACCTATGAAGCAGAACGCTTAACAATGGAAAAAGGTGATTCAATGTTTACCCCAATGGATCGTATTGGTCAGTTAACGATGCGTAACCTAGATATTACGGATACACGTGCAAAACTTGGCATTTATAGCGATGCAGGCTTGCTTGCAGTACCACAAGGTTCTGCCGTACCGCAGTTAGAAACTAAAAAATAAAATTCAAGCCGTCCTTCGGGGCGGCTTTTTTAATTATGATTTTTAGACAATATGCATTATCATTTAATTTATTTTTCCAGTTGAATGACCGTGAAGACAATAACATTAACTCAGCCTGATGATTGGCACGTCCATCTGCGTGATGGTTTAGCCCTTCAACGTACCGTTCCTGATTTAGCACAACAGTTCTCACGTGCCATTTGTATGCCTAACCTTGTGCCACCTGTAAAAACAGTCACAGAAGCAGAAGCATATCGTTCACGCATCATCCAACACGTTCCAAAAGGTAATGCTTTTGATCCATGCATGGTCTTGTATTTTACAGATCATACCTCGCCTGATGAAATTCTAAAGATTAAAAATTCTGAGCATGTCAATGCCATTAAGCTTTACCCAGCAGGTGCAACAACAAATTCAGACAACGGTGTGAGTGATATTACTAAGGTTTATCACGTTATCGAAAAACTAGAAGAATACCAAATTCCGCTTTTACTTCACGGCGAAGTTACTCATGCACATATCGATATTTTTGACCGTGAAAAACGCTTTTTAGATGATGTTCTTGCCCCTCTTCTTAAGACATTTCCAAAACTAAAAATGGTACTTGAGCACATCACGACTGCCGATGCTGCAGAATTTGTACTTGATCAAGGTCAGAATGTGGGTGCAACTATTACACCACAACACTTATTGTTTAACCGCAATGATATGTTAGTAGGTGGTATCAAACCTCATTTTTATTGCTTACCTATTTTAAAACGCCAAACCCATCAAGCCAAATTACTTGAAGTGGCAACTAGTGGTAATCCCAAATTTTTCTTAGGTACAGACAGTGCCCCACATGCTCAAGATGCAAAAGAAAATGCATGTGGTTGTGCAGGTTGTTATAGTGCCACTCATGCCATTGAATTTTATGCTCAAGCATTTGATCAAGTGGGTAAAATTGAGCGTTTAGAAGGCTTTGCAAGCCATTTTGGTGCAGATTTTTACGGACTCCCACGTAATACTGCACAAATTACACTGGTTAAAGAAGATCAGATTATTCCTGAAAGCTTTGACTATTTAGAAAATCAAAAAATTATCCCGCTTTATGCAGGAAAAACCATCCAATGGAGGAAAGTGTGACGTCCGAAAATTTACCAGTGATTGGTCAACGCTTTCGAGGCTTCTTACCTGTGGTTGTCGATGTCGAAACCGCAGGCTTCAACTCACAAACAGATGCTTTACTAGAAATTGCCTGTATTCCAATTGTCTATAACGAAAATGGTGAATTTGTACCTGGGGAAGCGTTACATGCGCATATCAACCCATTTGAAGGTGCAAATTTAGACCGCCGTTCGCTTGAGTTTATTGGCATAGACCCATCTAGCCCATTACGTATTGCGATGGCGGAAGATGAAAAAACAGCACTCAAACGTATTTTTAAAGCTCTAACCGAAGTACGTCGTGAGCAGAAATGTACTCATGCTGTCTTAGTTGGACACAATGCACATTTTGACTTAGGCTTTTTACAAGCAGCTGTTGCTCGTACAGGTACCAAAAACCAAAATCCGTTTCATAGCTTTTCGGTGTTTGATACCGTCACGTTAAGTGCCATGATGTTTGGACAAACTGTACTTGCACGTTCTTGTATGCAAGCAGGTATTGAGTTTGATGGCAAAGAAGCACATTCTGCACTTTACGATACGCAAAAGACAGCAGAACTGTTTTGCTATATTTTAAACAAACTTGCACCTCATACTCTTGACAACTTAGTGGCGGATCAATAAGATACCGCCATCTTCTATACGTCCCTATCGTCTAGAGGCCTAGGACATCGCCCTTTCACGGCGGTAACCGGGGTTCGAATCCCCGTAGGGACGCCATATCTAAAGTGTTGCACACAGCACAATCCAAAACGGTGCCAGTACCGTTAAAACAAATCCACTAAAAATTGCAATTTGTACTTCTTCTTCAGAACAATTATGCTTAATAAATGGTAATGTCGAATCCATTGCGGTTGCACCACATACGCCTATTACTCCGTTTGGCTGTTTTTTACCATACAGGTACAGCAAAATAATGGCATAAAACTCTCTAAATAAATCGGTTAATAGAGCTACTGTACCAAACTCTTCATTACTTAATTGTGCAACCAAAGAGCCAGATAAGCTAAACCAACCAAAACCACCGCCTAACATCAACCATACTTTAAAAGATTGCGGATAAATGAGTGAAACTAATCCTGCACTTGCAATTAAAACAAGAATGGCAATACACGGTACATACACATGACGCCACGTAATTTTAAGAATTTTAACGGTAGATAAATCAATTCCAATTAAAAAAATAATAAAGTACAAAAGGTAAGAAGAATGAATGTCATATCCTTTGGGCACCAACAATGATAATACTGCCCCAATGCCCACCATTGCGATTGCAATAACACACTCTTTAATTGGATTTAAAATATCTTTTATATTTGCTTTTACTGCAATGCTTTGGGTCTTTTTTAATAAGCAAAAAAAAGTAAGTAGCGAAACAATAGAAGCATATACAAATGCTTGTCCAATTAGACCAAATCCCACATGAGGATTTGTTAAAATATCTCCAAACTCAATACCAACAATAATTAAAAGCAACCAAATGGCATAACCAATTAAACCTACAAGTTTTTGCATGCTTAAATATTTTTTGCCAAGTATCCATCCTATTGCTAACGCAAATGCAATAGGCAAAATAGAGGCTAAAATAAGTCCCCACATTCAAATTTCCTCCCTAAAAAAGCCACTATTGCACATTTATAGCTTTTCTCTACAATAATCTGCTTCCTTTTTCATTGAATTTGTTTTCATGTCGTCATCTCACTCTCCGAATGATCCTATGGATCAGGGCAATTCTGCGCCACTGAAACGCGCTATGAGTACCCGACATCTAGTGATGCTGTCACTAGGTGGTGCCATCGGCACAGGCCTATTTTTAGGCTCGGGTGAAGTCATTGCACAAACGGGGCCAGTAGGTGCCATTATTTCTTATTTTTTAGGTGGTTTAATCGCATACATGGTTATGCTGTGTTTGGGTGAACTTGCCGTACATATGCCAGTTTCAGGTTCCTTTGGTAGTTATGCAAACCGCCACATTGGTCCTGCAACAGGTTATATGATTACTTGGGTTTATTGGTTAACATGGACAGCAACACTCGGCACAGAATTTACAGCTGCTGCCTTGCTGATGCAAGAATGGTTTCCTCATGTTTCAATGTGGATTTGGACACTTGCCTTTGCTGCCATTGTTTTTATTTTAAATGTTAGTTCTACACGCATGTTTGCAGAGTCAGAGTTTTGGCTTGCACTCATCAAAGTGGTTACTGTGATTTGCTTTATTGGGCTTGGTTTACTCGCAATTTTTGGTGTTATTCATTATAACAATCAAACTACTGCGCCTTTATTTAGTAACCTCACAGCACATGGTTGGTTTCCACAAGGCTTATTCCCTATTTTTGCCACCATGTTAATTGTAAATTTTGCCTTTTCTGGTACAGAACTGATAGGTGTTGCAGCAGGCGAAACCGAAGATCCAGCGACCAATGTGCCTAAAGCAATTAACGCTTCTATTTGGCGTTTACTTATTTTCTTTGTGGGTACCATTATTGTTATTAGTGCTTTATTACCGTATCAACAAGCAGGCTTAAGCACAAATGACGTAAGTAGCAGTCCTTTTGTTACTGTATTTAAGCATATTGGTATTCCATATGCAGAAGATATTATTCGCTTTGTGATTATCACGGCATTACTTTCTGCTGCTAATTCTGGACTTTATGCAGCATCGCGTATGATGTGGTCGCTTTCAGATAAAAAACAACTCCCTCAAATTTTTTCTAAACTTACACCATCAGGCACACCTATTGTTGCAATTAGCGTAACCATGTTGGGTGCTTTGCCAGGATTGTTATCAGAACACTTTGCACCTGAAACAATTTTCAAAAATTTACTTGGTATTGCCGCATTTACGATGGTGATCGTTTGGACAGTTATTTGTATTTGTCAGTTTAATTTCCGCCGTGAATGGTACAAAGCAGGAAAAACCAAACAGCAATTGCGTTTTGCTGCACCACTATTTCCACTTACACCAATTTTAGGTGGTTTTTTCTGTGTTGTGACCTGTATTAGTATGGCAGCCGATAAAGAAATGCTACCGGGTTTTTATGGTTGCTTAATTTTTGTTGTACTTTGTTACATAAGTCATTTTATTTTCTACCGTAAACAACATTAAAACTGTTTAAAGTGTAGCCCAAGGCTGCACTTTTTTTTATTATGAAAATTATATTTATTCATGGCATTAACCAACAAAAATACAATGCACAAACATTTCAAGATCATTGGTCTAAAGTATTTGACATTGGTGTCAAACAAAACCAATTAGACAGTCAACATATCTCTTTAGAATTTCCCTTTTATGGCGATATACTTCATCATTTTGCACATAAACAAAAAACATTTAAACAGCATCTTTTAGATGCACCAATCCCTTTATTGCCTCACTATAATAAACAAAATAAAAGCTCACTTATTAAAAAATTAGTGGGGATTTCTCAATTTACAAAAGATCACCTTTTAAAAGAGATGATTAGTTTACTCAATCATTTTCCAAATTTTCATGAATCACTTGTACAAAAATTCTTATTTGAAACTTATTTGTACTGGCACGATGCCACATTTCAACAACAAATTTACCATCGTATCGCATCTTGTTTTGATGAAAATGAAGAACATATTGTGATTGCACATTCATTAGGTAGTGTGGTGGCGTACGATTTATTACAACAACTCCCTCACCAGTACAAAGTAAAACGATTTATTACGCTTGCCTCGCCACTACCCTTTAACGTCGTGCAAAAACATATTGTGCAACCAATTCAACGTCCTGCTGTATTACAAGGTGATTGGTATAACTTTTTCTCATCAGATGATTACCTTACAACCAAAGCCATGTTACCGCCTTTGTTTAATTTACAGCCTGCTATTATTAACAAAAAAATTCATACCTTTTTAGATAAACCACATGAAATTATTGGATATTTACAACATCCAAGCGTTATTCGATGTATTTTGCTCAAAAACCAAACATAAAGATAACAATTATTAAAAAAAGATTTGACAGTTTTTTAAATCCCCCCTAATATACGCCCAACTTCTGATGTGTCCCTATCGTCTAGAGGCCTAGGACATCGCCCTTTCACGGCGGTAACCGGGGTTCGAATCCCCGTAGGGACGCCATTTAATTTTTCAGAAGACTCTAGAAGTCCCTATCGTCTAGAGGCCTAGGACATCGCCCTTTCACGGCGGTAACCGGGGTTCGAATCCCCGTAGGGACGCCAAATTCTAAAAAAGCCATCGATTTTTCGGTGGCTTTTTTTTATCTTAAAAAAGGGAACGAATGTTCCCTCTAATATTAATTTGGTACTTGTATTGTACTTCCTAAACGTAATTGAGCCGTAGGTTCAAGATTATTCATTTCTGCAAGTTGCTTCGGTTCTATTCCATATTTATTTGCTAAACGAATGAGATTGTCTCCTGATTTAACTTTATAAGCTGTTGTTAATTTAGGTACACGAATTTTTTTACCGCGTTGTAAGTTTGCTTTTGGACTTAAATCATTAAGTTCTGCAAGTTCTTTAACCGACTTATGATAACGCTCTGCCAAAGCATGTAACGACTCACCTGCTTGTACGGTATATTCTTGTGTATCTGCTGTATCCACCATTACTTTTTTATCAGTAACTGTTGGCTTATCTGCAGGAATATCTCCTGTTAATTTTAGACGTTGCCCTAAACGTACGCCTGATGTTCGAGTTAACCCATTCAATTTTGCAACATTATCTATAGATAAATCATAACGCATTGCAATATTTGATAGATTATCCCCTGCTTGTACTACATATGTATCAGGTGTTTTTTTAACTTGCTCTTGTTGTACAGGTACATTAATTTTCTGTCCTACAAACAAGTTACTACTTGACTCTAAGCCATGTGTTAAAGATGCAAGCTCTTGATTAGATAAACTATAACGATCTGCAATCAATTTAAGATATTCACCACGTTTAACTACATATACCTGTGTTTTAATCTTTTCAGACTTTTCAGACTTTTCAGACTTTTCAGACTTTTCAGACTTTTCAGACTTTTCAGACTTTTCAGACTTTTCAGACTTTTCAGACTTTTCAGACTTTTCAGACTTTTCAGACTTTTCAGACTTTGAAGGTACCGTATTTTTAGGTGCTTTTAGGACTAGTTTTTGTCCAACAAATAAATTACTTGTAACAGTCAAATTATTCCAATCTGCCAAATCTTTTACAGATACGCCAAACTGACTTGCAACCCCTGTTAAGCTATCATTAGGTTGCACCACGTAACTTTCAGGCTTTGCCATAGGCTGTTGCTGAACAGGTTTTGCATTGTACATATACAATGAGGTTCCAACGAATAATGGTGCATTTGGATCAATCTGATTCCACTTGGCAATATCTCGCCAAGATACGCCATTTTTCATTGCAATGATTGCCAGTGTATCACCTGCAACCACAGTATAAGTACTACGCTGTGCTCTAGGTGGTGTTGCGACTACATCTGTATTGGTTTTTATATAGTTTCGATCTTGGTTACGTTTTGCTTCATCAGACCCTTTAGGTACTTGGTCTACGACAGGCTTTGGATAAGAGAAACTCTTTGTAACTTCTTTACCTTCACTATCTGCAATAGATTGGCTTGTCTGAATTGCTGTTAATTTAATTTTGCCATCATACGGATCAACAATTTCAGTTCCTGCTGGGGCAATGGCTTTAATTTCATTGATGACCTGTTGTTGCTCGGTACGATTTGCAACAGGTGCAACCACATTATTAACACTTTCTTTTTCATCTAGTGCTTTAATTTCTGCCTGAATTTTATCGCGCTCTTGATTAGAAATTGGTGGTTCAACTGCGATAGGCTTTGTTGCATTATTATTCACCGCAACAGGAATACGTGGTGCACTTGGTATATCTGCATTTTCTGCAAAAGTTGCAAGTGCAGTCGCACTTTGTGGAATTTTCTTGGTTGGAATTCGCATTGGCTCAACAGGTTTAACAACAGGTGGGGCTACCCATACACCTGATGTGCCTTGTAATGCTAAAAGTTTTTTATCTACAGTTGGGCTAATATCCGATGGAATTAAAATACGGCGCGGGCTAGCAGCGTCAACCGATTCGCCACGGTAACCTGGATTAAGCGAATAAAGTTCTGCGCGTGTTAAACCTGAAATAGAGGAAATTTGATCTAAAGATACCCCCGGCTGTACAAAAATTTCACGAAAGTGAGGGCGGTTTGCAATAGGAGGTAGTGTTACGCCATAAGCACGTGGATTTTTTACAATTTGCGCAACTGCTAAAAAGCGTGGCACATAGTTCATAGTTTCTTGTGGAAGTTTGAGTGACCAATAATCCGTTGGTAATCCTGCTGCCACATTACGATTAATAGCTTGTTGGACACGCCCTGGACCTGCATTATAGGCTGCCAAAGCAAGTTCCCAAGAACCAAACTGATTATATAAACTTCCTAAAAATTCGTATGCAGCACGGGTCGATTCCACAACATCACGGCGTGCATCATAAGCACCCACTTGTTGTAAACCATAAATGCGCCCTGTACTTGGAATCATTTGCCATAACCCTGCTGCCGAAGCCGAGCTAGTTGCAGCAGGATCATATGAACTTTCAATTACAGGCAATAAAGCAAGTTCGGTTGGCATGCCACGGCGTTCTGCTTCTTTGACTGTATGATATAAATAACGACTTGCACGAGCGCTTAAACGATCAATATAGGGTTGACGCGAGATAAACCAGCCTCTTTGAGCATCAATACGTGGATCCCAATGTTTCTCATCCATCTTAAAACCAACGGTCATACGCTTCCACACATCACCATGTTTTAAAATAAGTAAACGATCACCTTCTACTGCGCGCATATCCGTTGCAGATAATAAGTCTTCTAGACTATCTAAAGAACCGGCATCTAAATAATTGCTTTGTTTTGATTTGACTTGTTTATGCGTTACTTGTGGTTTTGATGGGGTTGAGCTACATCCTGAACTTAAAAAAATTGCGGTTACCGTAGAGCTTAACAAAGAAAGCTTAAAAAATTGCGGTGCAGAGAATTGCCACAGTGCTGTGGTGGATTTAAACATATACAATTCCAAACAAGTGATGGAGTATTAATTGTGCCTAGTCATTGTATTAAAGCCCTATGGTTTAACAAGACTCCAATAACGGCATATTACAGATAAATGTTACAAGAAATTAAAAAAAACTAGACAACGGATGAATCAATATGCGTTGCAAGGTAGAATAATGCGTTCCACCGTTCTTTTGAGTTTGGATTTTGTATCATGTCACACACAATTACGCTTTACGTTGATGGCGCTTGTCGGGGAAATCCTGGACTTGGCGGTTGGGGTGCTTACATTATTACACCAAATCAATCCCATAAAATTTGTGGTGGTGCAGACCATACCACCAACAATCGTATGGAGCTTACAGCAGCAATTGAAGGTATTCGTTTTTGCCCAATTGATGCCAAGCTCATTATTTGGACAGACTCAACCTATGTAAAACGTGGTATTACCGAGTGGATTCATAACTGGAAAAAGAAAAACTGGAAAGATGTTAAAAACCCTGACCTATGGAAAATGCTTGATGAAATCTGCCAAAACAGAGACATTGAGTGGCATTGGGTAAAAGGACATGCAGGACACGAGGGCAACGAAATGGCAGATCAACTCGCTAACCAAGGTGCAGATGAATTTAAAAAAAAAGATGATTGGTTACTCGATGATCCCTTTGGTTTAGACCTAGCAGAAGCAGAAGCAGAAGCAGAAGCAGAAGCAGAAGCAGAAGCAGAAGCAGAAGCAGAAGCAGAAGCAGAAGCAGAAGCAGAAGCAGAAGCAGAAGCAGAAGCAGAAGCAGAAGCAGAAGCAGAAGATCAAAACACATCTGCCTCACATTCACACATAAAAATTACAAATGCGACACGCGATTTACTTGGTCCGCGTCAACTCATTTTAGATACAGAAACCACAGGTTTTTACTATCAAGATGGTGACCGCGTAATTGAAGTAGGCGCCATTGAGATGATTAATCGAAAACTCACAGGCAGTTCTATTCATATTTATATTCGTCCCGATAAACCTGTTGGAGATTCCGTAACCGTCCATGGTATTACAGATGAGTTTTTGGAAGATAAGCCTGACTATCAAGAGATTGCCCGCCCCCTATTTGACTATTTAAAAGGGGCAGAAATTATTGCCCATAATGCAACGTTTGATATGAACTTTCTTGATATGGAGTTCGAACGTGCAGGATTTGGAAAACTCTCTGCCGTATGTAGTGTTACCGATACACTTGCGATGGCAAAATACAAACATCCAGGGCAAAAAAATTCGTTAGATGCACTTGTAAGACGTTACGAAATTCCCGCGCGTGATCGTACCTTCCACGGTGCCCTACTTGATGCTGAAATTTTGGCAGATGTATATCTTGCTATGACAGGTGGTCAGGTTGCTTTTGATATTGATGCTTTATCTCGCGATGAACAAAATGATCAAAACAATCAAAAACGTGTAAAATTAGATTTACCATTGCCTGTTATTTTACCGACAGAAGATGAATTAGAAGCACATCAGGCATGGGTAGAAAAAATAGGTGAACACTGTTTATTTGCTCAATAATTTAAATTTGGGTTTTAGTTTAGTTGGTTACACTAAAACCCTATTTGCTTTTTTATTATTCAAATAAACTCTTAAATTACCCAAATATATAATCTTCGAACGTAAATTTAAGCTTATAATCGTATGCAATAAAAATATAGGGTTTAATGGATGAACTTATTTCAAACTACACAAGCGAAAAATCGTCATTATATTGCTGCCATGTGGGCGGGCTTTTGGGGCGGTAATATCTCTAGTTTTGTGAAATGGGGTACGGAAATTCCAATGCCTCCACGTACACCAGATCGTGGTATTCCTCCCAGAGAAATGCTACAAGATTGGGGATTTGATGTTGCAAATATGACATACACCTACTCAGAGCATCTCATTAATTGGGGTGTAGCAGGTATTCATCATGTCTTTTCAATTGTATTTGCATTATTTTACTGTGTTGTTGCAGAAATTTTCCCAAAAATTAAGCTTGGACAAGGTTTAGTCTTTAGCTTATTGGTGACTATTATGTTCCATGGCGTACTTTTACCAATGAATGGTTGGGCACCGCCATTATGGGACTTACCTATGGATGAAATTATTTCTGAAGTGTTTGGGCATGCCGTATGGATGTGGACGATTGAAATTTTCCGCCGAGATATTCGTAACCGTATTACCAAACAACCCGATGCTGAGTTCTGCTAACACTTAAAAGGCTTACTTTGTAAGCCTTTTTTTTGGTTTTAACCGTTAATTGTATTATGATGAACAAAGAACAATTTTAGGCAGGTGCAGAACAAATGTCTTATCAAACTTCTATTCATTTTAATCCTACAGCGCTACTCATGATTAAAACAGAAGTCGATAACTCGATAAAGCAAGTAGAAACAGCGGTTGCAGCACTTGTAGAAGAACAACAGCTTCCTTTTGGTATTGATGATGCACTCTTACAACTACAACAATGCTCCAAAATTCTTTACCTAATTGATCAACCCAAACTTGGACAAATTACCGAGTACTGTGCTGAATTAATGCAAAACATTATGCAACAGCCAAACAACATAGAAAAGATCAAAAATCTAAGCGAAGGCACTGCCATTATTAAACGCTATATTGAATTTAGCTGTTTAAAAGAGGTTAGTATTCCTCAATTTCTACTTGAAAATCTGAACCGTTTAGAACATTCACTGGGTAAACCTCTTACACGTGAAGGACATCAAATCAAACCTTTCTTAGAATGTGTTTCACCAAAGTTCGATTTAAGCGAGATTCAAACCTTAGAAAATTCTAACTACGCCCATCAACTGTATAAATTATGCCTAAAGCAACTTCTTGAACAAAATACAGTTAATGAACATGCGTTTTATGTGGTAGGTGCACAAGTTGCTTCTGTTGCACTTAATACTCCACATGAACAGTATTGGGCATTGGTGTGCCGTGTTTTACAGCAACTTAATCACACATTCATTACTCCAACTCGTTTACGTGTTTTAATTCATCTTGAAACACAAATGGGAGAGTTTTTTAAACACTTGGAAACATTTAACCCTTCTGTAGATGACCTTGCTGATATTTTAAGCTTGTGTATTACACAAGAAAATGTACTTGCTGAACAAATTCGTGAACGTCTTAATTTAGGTGATGATATTTTATCTGATACCCAGTTACAGGTTTTCCGTAGCCAACTTTTTGCACCTGATCATGAGACTGTAAAAACAGTGTCTACGTTGTTAAGCGAAGAAATTACAACGTTACACAAAGAAATTGAGTACAACTACACTACGCTAACTACAGAGCGTACAGATGAAATTAAACAACACCTACACTCGATTGCCCAAGTTTTAACGTTAATCAATTTACCTGACACAGCACAACCGCTCCTAAAAGCCAGTCATACAAGCACTAGTTTTAAAGATGAACAGTTTACACAAACACTGATTAATCACCTATCAAGCGCTTTGAATGATTTAGGTTTATATGTACGCCAAAATACCTCATCTTATTTGCAGTATCCTGTAAATAACAAAGCAATTGCACTTGATCGCTTAGACAATGCATATGAAACCTTGATTAATGAATTAAAAGCTTTGGTTGAACTGTCTAGCAGTACACTCATTAGTTATACGGAAACACAAGATTTAAGCACACTTGAAAGCTTACCGAGTCAATTCAGAGAAATGAGTGGTGCTATTTATTTCTTTATTAACAATCAAAAAGCACAACATGCTTTCTTGGCATGTGCAGCATTTTTAGATCAAAAAATTGAAAGCCAACAACTACTATCGACTCAAGATATTCAAAATATATTGAATGTATGTGCAAGTGCAGATATTTTAATTGATGCTGTTTTAAATCAACAGCCTATTATATTGAGTATGTTTGATGTTGCACTTACCTCTAGCCAACAACTTCAACATGCCGCATAACAATGAAAACAGCTTATATTTTTCAGCAACAAAAACTTGTGGTAGATGAAAATTTTCAACTTCCACAAGTTGAAGTGAAAGCGACAGACCTTACAATTGATCATCATGTTGCTCGCCATTTAGAGGGTGATGTGCCACAAGGCTATCAACTTGTTTCGATGCGTGAGCTCATTACCCAGTGGTCTATTGCAGAGTTTGAGCAAGCAAGCCGTGCCGTACAACTTTTAGAATGGCAACAAAACCATCAATTTTGTGGGCGTTGTGGGCATAAAACAGAGCGTCATGCTCGCGAGTTTTGTATGACTTGCCCATCATGCCAATTGAGACAATACCCACGTATTCAACCCTGTGTCATTACAGTCATTACCAAAGGTAAAGATGAGGTACTACTTGCCAAATCCATCCACCGTAAAGACAACGTATATGGATTAATTGCAGGTTTTGTAGAAGTTGGGGAAACTCTAGAACAAGCAGTTGCGCGTGAAACTGCCGAAGAGGTTGGCGTAACACTTAAAAATATTCGCTATTTAGCCAGCCAACCTTGGCCATTTCCAAGTAATCTGATGCTCGCGTTTCAGGCAGAATATGACAGTGGCGACATTAAAATTCAAGAAGAAGAAATTAAAGATGCACAATTCTTTAATTTAAATCAGCTCCCTGATATTCCTCATAAAGGCAGTATTGCCTATAAAATGATTATGCATGTTGCACACGGCACACCACTTTAACGTGGTGTGAGTGTTTCGGTCAGTGCCATCATAATCGTATCTTTAGTTTTAAAAAAACGACTAAACTGTACGGCTAAACTACCAAGTAAACTTGCATGTCCTGTATGTGGAATACGGTAAACTTGGCTGTTATTGCCCATCTCAAGTAACTTTTTGTGCATATTAAATGTATTACTATTGGCAACTAACAAGTCAGTTGATGCTAATAACATAATATGGTGAATATTATTTTTTTTCACAAAAAAAGATGGCATAACCTCTTGGTAGGTCTTTTTAAGATCGAATGCCTTTTCTAAATTTTTGTCTCCCAAATAATCAAAATGATAAGCGCCTGCAAGTCCTACAATCGCTTTAATTGGACAATCTAAAGTGTAAGCATTTGGATGATATAACGCTGACATCACATTAAAACCACCTGCCGAGTGTCCCATCAAAATGGTGTTTTCTGTTGAAATTCCAAGTTGGGTTTGCTCATTGTGTAAGTAATTTAGGGCTTGTACTAAATCATCAACATAATATGGAAAAATAAATTCAGGTGCTAAACGGTAGTTAATAATTGCCACATCAAAACCATCTTGCGTAAAACTTCCTGCTAAAAACAAAAAGTCTTCTTTTTTACCATTTGACCAAGTTCCCCCATGCACAAATACAATTAATGCACGGTCAGAGCGTGGGTTCTGACTTTTATAAACATCAAGCATTTGGCGTGGATGTGTACCATAAGCGACATCAGCTTTTAAGCTAAACTGTTCTTTTGGCGTAAAATGATTGAGCGTATCTGTAGCAAGATCGTAAATTCTAAAATTTTCGATCTTTTGTTTTGCTTGAGCTAAAAACTTATTCTGCATAAGGTGTTGTCGTCGCAACTGGTGTATCTACTGCTACGGGTGTTTGAGGTGTAGCGGTGGTATTGGTATCCGTGTTATCAATAAGAGTTACAATTTTGGTTACATTACCCACTTGCTGTAAAACATTTTGTAAATCCGCAAGTTCTGCACTATTTAAACGTCCCATCACATACAACACACCATCTTCTGTATGTACAAGTACTTTACTGTCTGAAACAACAGGCGCTTTGGCAATTAAACCACGCGTGTTTGCTGTCACAGCAGTATCTTGCATAATTGTACTGTAGTTAATTTGACTCCCCACCGTAATATAATTATGTACAGCTTTCACCTCACCCATAGATTTTGCATTATCTTCTGCAAGTTGTTTTAAACTTGCATCAGGAACTTGTCCTGTTAACAACACACTGCCAAAAAAGCTTTTCGTGTTAACACGAGACTGTTTAAAACGCGCATCAAGTTTGTATAAGTTAATATTTGCCGTACGTTCAATCGAGTTATCAATCAAAACTTGCCCTAACGAACGTACGCCATTTTCTTTACCTACAGGTGCTGTTCCTGTGCCACCTGCAATAAAACTTGCACAACCTGATAAACTCGCAGCGCACAATAGCGCAAGTACAATACGTTTAGACACGACTAAAAACTCCTTGATCTTTTTACAGAGCTTATCCTAATGTAAATGCGTTTTCTATCCATTTAATGTCTTGTAGTTTTTTTGCAACCATCTGCATTGCGACCACATCAAAACGACAGTCATATGCTTCAAATTGTTCATGTTCTTGTAAAAACCACATCGCTGTTTTAATAATTTTCTTTTGCTTACTCAACGTTACCATTTCAAGAGCTGTGCCATATTGCTTAGATGAACGTGCCTTTACTTCTACAAATACAAGCGTGCTATTTTTTTGCAGAATTAAGTCAATTTCGCCATACATACAGTAATAATTTTTTTCTACAAGCATATAGCCTTGTTGTTGCAGAAATTTTAACGCATAGTCTTCTGCCCAATCCCCGAGTTTTTGCATACTTTTACCCCCTAAATCGGGTAAAATACACTTTTATGCTGTATTAGGAAATGCCATGAGTGCTCAGTTATTTGTTGTTGCCACCCCCATTGGGCACTTAGATGATATGACGTTTCGTGCAATCGAAATTTTAAAATCTGTTAGCTTAATTGCAGCAGAAGATACACGGCAATCAATTCAACTGCTTAAACATTTTAATATTGATACTCCACTCACGGCGTGTCACGATCATAACGAAAGCCACAAAATTAACCAATTGATTGAACAACTTAAAGCGGGACAAAATATCGCCCTAATTAGCGATGCAGGTACCCCTTTAATTAGTGATCCTGGTTTTAAATTAGTTCGAGCAGCTCAAGAACATAATATTCGTGTAACACCCGTACCTGGCGCATGTGCTGCTATTGCTGCATTAAGTGCTGTAGGTTTACCAAGTGACCGTTTTAGTTTTGAAGGCTTTTTACCATCAAAAGCATCACAGCGTTTAGCACAGCTTGAGAAGCTTAAAGACGAAACGCAAACGCTGATTTTTTACGAAGCACCACACCGTATTTTAGAATGTACAAAAAATTTAAGAGATACATTTGGTGCAGAACGTACGGTTGGCTTTGCCCGAGAAATTACTAAAACATTTGAAACTATCAAAAAAATGACGCTTGGAGAATTGGTTGAATTTGTAGAACAAGATCACAACCAACAAAAAGGTGAAATTGTATTAGTAGTGGCAGGTGCACCTCAAGAAAAAGATCTAAGCCAAGAAAAGCTAGATGACCTTTTAAAACGTCTACTCCAAGATTTGTCAGTTAAAGCAGCATCGCAGCTCGTTGCAGACTTAACAGGCATTAAAAAGAAAATTGCCTATCAACGTGCGCTTGAGCTTACCCAATAACTGTACTGCTTTTTTTTTACGTTTTGTCGCTATTGTTGCCGTATTTTTTAACCTAGTCTAATTTAAAAGGACAAGGAGATAAAAATGCAGATTTTAGTGACAGGTGCATCTTCAGGCTTTGGCACAGCCATTAGCCAAACATTAGTACAACAAGGGCATACTGTATATGGTATTGCCCGCCGTAAAGAAAAACTACAACAACTTAAACAACAGTTAGGCGAAAACTTCCATCCAATTTATGCAGATCTCACACAGTTTGATGCTTCAACTTTACCCAAGCAGATTGATGTATTAATTAATAATGCAGGCTTAGCCCTTGGCTTAGAACCTGCTGACCAAGCCAATCTTGCCGATTGGCACACCATGATTAATACCAATATCACCGCAGTTGTGGCACTTACACATGCTGTACTGCCTCTTATGGTGAAACAAGGTATCGGCACAATTATTAATTTAGGCTCTACCGCAGGGCGTTATGCTTATACAGGGGCAAATGTATATGGGGCAAGCAAAGCGTTTATTTCACAATTTAGTGATAATTTACGTACCGATCTTGCAGGTAAAAATATACGTGTGACTACGCTTGCACCAGGGCTATGCAGTGGTACAGAGTTTTCAAATGTCCGCTTTAAAGGTGACAACGAACGTGCAAAAGCAGTTTATGACGATGTAGATGCTATTACACCTCAAGATATTGCAGATACCATCAGTTGGCTTATTCATCTCCCACAACATGTCAATGTTAACTATTTAGAAGTTATGCCTACATGCCAAAACAGTGCAGGACTAAGCGTGACAAAAAAGCACATCGGTTGATGTGCTTAGTCTTCGGCAGGAACTTCTGTAATTCGACCGCCACGCGCTAAAAATGCAGCGATTTCATCTTCCAAAGATTCACGCTGTTTTTGCTTAGCAGTCACTGTCAGGGTTTCTGCTTCTGCATCATCAGATGCATTGGCATTGTCTTCATTTGATGCCCCTTTTTCAGCCGCTTCTGCTTCGTCATCATCTACTGCGTCATCTACATCATCATCGTAATCAGTCATGTTCTATTCTCTGTTTTGAAAAGTCAAAATGTACCAATTTGTTGATGTTTCGCAAAGAGGGTTTTGCTAGTTTTTAGTACAACTATATCGTGTTTTGTTTAAAATATTTAAACCACTTGCCTGATGCATAAACTGATCTTTGAGCTGAGGGATGTTTTGGACACGTTTTAAACCAAAATTACGTAGCCATACTAACAGCGTAAAAGTGGTCGTTTCCAACCAACCAATCGCAGACATGCTATGCATCATGGCTTCGTTTTGCCCTTTACGAATATGCTCGTAACGGCGTAACGTCTGTAAGTTTGCCCACATTCCTCGTGCTTTATCGTTGAGTAATGCATCACACAATACAGCTGCATCTAAACAGCCAATGTTTACTCCTTGCCCCGCCAAAGGATGGATCACATGGGCAGCATCCCCCACTAAAGCTAAACCATCTTGTACATAATGCTCAGCAGCACGTGCTTTTAATGGAAAACTTGCACGTGGCGTTACATCTATAATTTTACCTAGCATGTGTAAACTTGATTTTTCAAGTAATGTTTTAAAAGCATCATCGTCAAGCTTTATGTATTCATCTGTATGATCTTCGGGGAGTGTCCACACAATCGAAACCCAATCATCATCTTTCATGGGTAAAAATGCCAAAGGACCTGTAGGTAAAAAGATTTGACGTGCCACATGTAAATGCGGTTGCTGTGTTTTAATCGCACAACTGATGGCAGATTGTTTATAAGCAAGCGTATCCAATTTAATCATAGCTTGCTCACGTACAAATGAATTTGCCCCATCTGCACCTATCACCAATTTGGTCTGCACTTGCGTACCATCTGCTAATGTAATACACCAACCTTTGACAGCTTTTTCTACACGCGTCACTTGCACACAAGTACGGTAGTCGGCAATTTTTTGTTGCATTTGTGCCTGTATTGCGAGGTTAAGCACACTTGGCTCAACCATAGAACCCAACCACTGCGAACGTTCAGGAGCTGTTGTGGGTTGTCCAAATTCAATGTCGCCATAGCCATTTTGGTTCCATACATGCATACCTGTATAGGGCATGTGGCGTGCAACTTTATCCCATACGTTTACTGTTTCGAGTAACTGAATAGTGGCTTTACTTAAAGCCAATACACGAGGGTTAGTGGTTGCAAGTACCTTATCTGCATCCAATATAGGTGCGGCATCAAGTACAGTGACATTTACCCCACTTTGTTGCAATAACAAGGCTGTTAAACCACCAACAAGTCCACCACCCACAATCACAACATCTTTCATGCTTTTAACCCCATGGCATAATTGGCAACTAATGGCTTAATGCCTGGTACAAAATCAAAGGCAAGTAAACCTGCATTACGGGCAAATTTTAATAACGGATGGTTATTACTAAAGCCCCGTACCACGCTGTCACAAAATTTAATAACGCGTGCTTGGTCTTTTAACCGTGATTGCTCATAAGCCAATAATGTTTCAGGTGTCCATTCATGTTCTGTCAGATACCGTACTAATACATCGGCATCACGTAAACATAAGTTAAAACCTTGCCCTGCCACAGGGTGAATAGTATGTGCAGCATTGCCCATCAACACTACACGACCAACTGCTTGTTTATGACTGAGTACTTGCGATAGTGGATAGCAAAAACGGCGTCCTGTTTTTTCAAAACGTCCTGCTCTGTCGCCATAAGTTTTTTGTAAAAGATCCAAAAATGGTTGATCTTCACCTAACCATTGTTGTTCTGTACCTTTTACCACAGGAAAGACCACAGAACGGCGGTACTCACCCGGTAAAGGCAATAAAGCAAGAGGTCCTAATGGACTAAAGCGCTCAAATCCTACATGGTTGTGTGGTTTAGATGTTTGCACAGTTGTTACAATGGCAACTTGTTCGTAATCATGCTCATCTACGCCAATACCTAACGCTTTACGGCAAAAAGAATCGCGCCCATCTGCTGCCACAACTAAAGCTGAACTCAGTTGTAAAGTTTGATCGCCTTGTTTGGCAGTAATGGTTACAGTGTCATTATCTTGTACCAACTGCGTTACTTGTACATTATCAATCAGCTCAATATTTGGATTTTGACGTACTTGTGTGAGTAAGACTCGACCAAGCCATGCGTTCTCAATCACTTGCCCAAAACTTTCTACTTTTTC
This sequence comes from Acinetobacter sp. HY1485, assembly GCF_027568475.1. Lineage (GTDB taxonomy): Bacteria > Pseudomonadota > Gammaproteobacteria > Pseudomonadales > Moraxellaceae > Acinetobacter. The sequence continues at coordinate 225,627 of NZ_JANKZG010000003.1, forward strand.
TTGCTCGGCTAATAGTCTCGCCTTACCAAAACCGCCCTCTTCAGTGATATGCACTTGTAAGATTGGTGTAGCATGTTGTTGTAATTTTTCCCACAAACCTAATTTTTGATAGATTTGTACACTACGGCGTGACAAAGCACTATTACGTGCATCAAAACTCGAATGATAAGTGAGTTCTTGTTCTGTATATTCAGGATACTTAATTGCTTCAAGCAACTTAACCTGAATTTTTTGTTTGGCAAGCATGAGGGCAAGGCTTAAACCCACCATGCCCCCACCCACAATAATAATGTCTTGCATAATTAACCCGCCATTAATTGTTCAATTGCATCAATATCTTTCACTACATTGGCTGTTAGAACATGCGGTTCTTTTTCAGTTACTAATACATCGTCTTCAATACGGATTCCAATGCCACGCCATTTTTCTTCTACGGTGTCATCGTCAGGTGCGATATATAAACCCGGTTCAATAGTTACTACCATGCCTGCTTGTAACGGACGCGCTTGCCCTTTTATTTTGTATGCACCTACATCATGCACATCTATGCCTAACCAATGCCCTGTACCATGCATGTAAAATTGACGATATGCTTCTTCTACAATAAGTTTATCTACATCTCCACTGAGCAAACCTAAATCTACTAAACCTTGCGTTAAAATTTTTACTGCAATGTGATGTGGCTCGTAATAACTATTGCCTGCACGTACTGCATCAATGGCAGCATATTGGGCTTTGAGTACCACCTCATAAAGTGCACGTTGCTCAGGCGAAAACTTTCCATTTACAGGAAATGTACGGGTAATATCAGCGGCATAAAACTCATATTCACAACCTGCATCAATCAGCACCAAATCTCCCGATTGAAGTGGTTGGTTATTTTCAACGTAGTGCAAAATACAGCCATTTTTACCACCACCTACAATACTGCTATAAGCAGGTACGCCCCCATTTTTAGCAAAAATATAGTTAATTTCTGCTTCTAGAGCGTATTCCATCATATTGGGTTGAATAGTTTGCATCGCACGCGTATGTGCCTCACAACTAATATCCGCCGCTTTTTGCATCAACTCAATTTCTTGAGATGACTTAATCAAACGCATTTCATCAATCAATGGGTTAAGCTGTACAAGTTGCTCAGGTGCTTGTTGGCGTTGGCTTTGAATCGTTTTAATCCATTGACTAATACGCGTATCTAACGAACTGCCAATTCGGTAATAAACTTTTTCTTTATTAATTAATTTATCAATGATTTCTTCATCAAGAAGTTCAATTGCACAGGCTTCGTCTGCATCAAAATCCTCAATTGCACCGTCTATACCTGCACGGTAACCATTCCAAATTTCCATGTCGCGGTCACGTTCACGACAAAATAATGTATAGGTATATTCGTCAGGTGAATCAAATGTTTCAATTACAGCCACCGCTTCAGGCTCAGGAAAACCCGTCAAGTAATAAAAACTACTGTCTGCACGGTATTTGTAATCTGCATCGTTATTACGATATGCCACAGGGCTCGTTTGAATAATTGCAATACTATTTGCACCCATTTGCGTAGCTAAGCGTGTACGACGTTCTGTAAACATATGATTCACCTTATTATTTTAACTCGGACGGTGTGGATTAAACATTTCAACAGGTTCTACATAAACTTGTTTAAGCAATGTACTCTCTGAAACAGGGATTTTTTTACGTCCAACCGATAAACTTACAGGAATTAAGCGCACAAACTCATAAAGTTCTTGATAGCTTTCTTCACCTTCTTCGTCATCGTCTGAATCTTCAAACTCAACTGCTGCAACATCTTGTAGATGCTCAATCAATTCTTGTTCGTTTGAACGAATATGCCCTGAACCTAAGCCAAAGCCTAACACAACACCTGCACACCAGTCTGCTAATGCTTGTACACGCTCGCCTAGAACATGCTCATCATCAGGTAGCATAGGCACATAGTCCAACTCATCTTCTAATAATGCATGAGCCACATCTTCGGCTTCTTCTGTAAGCAATGCCAACTGTGTTGGGCTGAGCGTTGGTACATTTAATGTTGAAAGAATTTTTAACCATTCTTCTTGATTTGGTGTTTCTGTCACACAAACTATACCTGTAAGCAGTCCATGTAACTCACTTGGGCTTGTAATTTCTTCAATTTTAGAAAAATTAATTTCCCACTCTGACCAACCTGTAATATCGTCTTGCATTCGTCTTTCCAATCTCTATACTGCGTATATATTACCTTTGTTTGCAACACTGTGCGACCACGATATGTTAGAAGAATTAAAGCAACTTCAAATTCAGATTGAAGGCTTAAAAGATCGCCAAAAAAGATTGGAAAAAGAAAATGCAACCCTGCGTGAAAATCAAAAACAGGCAGAAAAGCAATTTGAGGAACAACTTGCTCAAAAAGAGCGTAAAATTACGCATCAACAAGATGAAGCAACTGTTCTGAAAACCAAATTTGAAGATCTTAAGCATCATCATAAACAGCTTAAAGAAGACTCAAGCACACTTGCCGAGCGTTATAGCCGTTTAGATAAAGGCTGTAACGACCTTAAATCACGCTTCCAAGAAATTTTAACGGAACGCAATGAGCTCAGAGTCAGTAAAGAAAAATTACATAACGATCAACGCCATGCCGAACAACAACTCACAGAGCTTCAGCATGAACGTGAACATTTGATTGCCAAAAATACGCAAGCCAAACATAAAATTGATGCCATTATTCAACGCTTAAGTACGTTGGGTACAGATGAACAGGCGCAAGAAATTCAGCAACTTGCCCATCCGATTGAGGACTAATCCATGAGTGAAGCTGTAACTGTTGAACTTCGCCTCATAGAGCAAATTTTTAGACTCTCTACCACACGCGAAAAAAAAGCCGACTTAGAAAAAGCGGCTGATTTACTAAACGAGAAATTTCAAGAATTCAGACGTAATGCCCCGCGTGTTGAGCATAATAAACTCGTGATTATGGTCGCCCTTGAACTCATGCAAGAAATTTTAGCAATGGATAAAACCCTTACAGAAATCAATGAATGTAAATCTCTTGTAAATACATTACTTGAAAGTACAAAAGCACACCAACTGTAACTTTTCATAGCGCTCTATTTTCGCTATAATCATATTAGTTTCTGAGGTGTTCGCCAGCGGTCAAATTCCCCTGAGCCGATATCAACACTTTAGGGTGTTTTCTGCATATTTAGCGTGTATGCCTACCTTGAGTAGGAAACCCATCAAGTATACGTTACACCCACCTTGAACTTTAGGGTTCAAGGGTAATGACATGCAGCGGCATCTTGGGACTACTTTTCTACCGCTTTCCACATCTTTAAAGCAGCGACTGTTGCTTTTACATCATGTACTCTTATAATTTGCGCACCTTTTTGTACACACAATAAGTGTCCTATTACACTGCCTGTAATACGATCATCTGCAATTTCTGATACAAAACGCTTACGAGATAATCCCGCTAAAATTGGATAACCAAGCACTTTTAATTGCTCAAATTGTTTTAGAATTTCTATGTTTTGCTCAGTATTTTTTGCAAAACCAAAGCCGGGGTCTACAATAATATTGTCTGCTTTTACCCCTGCCTCTAAAGCAAGTTTAATTTTTTCTTTTAATTCTCTTAAAACTTCCTGCATAACGTCATTGTAATATGCAAGTTGGTTCATCGTCGTGGGTTCACCACGCATATGCATGAGTACCACAGGAATATTAAGCGCTGCTGCGGTTTCTAGTGCATGTGGTCGAGTCAATGCGCGCACATCATTCCAAATATGTGCTCCTGCTTGAACAGCCTGTTTAATTACTTCAGGTTCACTTGTATCAATTGAAATTTTTACATTGTATTTTGCAAGTTCTTTAACAACAGGAATCACTCGTTCAAGTTCTTCTTGTACATCAACACTTGCTGCACCCGGGCGTGTAGACTCCCCTCCAATATCAATGATCGTTGCACCCTCTTCTATCATTTGCAGTGCATGCGCCACAGCCTGTTCTTTTTGGTTATGTTGTCCACCATCACTAAATGAGTCTGGTGTAACGTTTAAAATACCCATTACTTCAATCATACTTTTTCCTCTTAAAAAAAAGAGCCACCGAAGTGACTCTTTTAAATTAATTTGCAGGTAACGGTGGTGGTGTATCTGTTACATCAATCACAGGATTTTCAGCAACATATACTTTTGGTGGACTAGGTTCTTTACCTTCCATAATCTCAAGCACTTGCTCACGATTAATTGTTTCCCACTCCATCAACGCATTTACCATTACATGTGCTTTATCCTTGTTTTGCTCAAGAATATCCCATGCAACTTTATATTGTTCATCTAAGATACGACGTACTTCAGCATCAATTTGCTGTTGTGTTGCTTCGGAAATGGTACGGCTTGTAATGTTACCCATCATTGATTGTTGGCTATCATCTTCGTAAACCATCACCCCCATCTTATCAGACATACCATATTTGGTAACCATCGAACGTGCCATTTTCGTTGCACGTTCAAAGTCATTTGATGCACCCGTTGACTGCTGATTAATAAAGATCTCTTCTGCAATACGACCACCAAACAAAATCGAAATTTCATTTAACATTTTGTTTTTGTAGTGGCTGATTTGATCTTGTTCAGGCAACTGCCAAGTGACACCTAAAGCCCAACCACGTGGCATAATTGTTACTTTATGAACAGGGTCTGTACCCGGAAGCATTTCGGCAACAATTGCATGACCAGATTCATGATAAGCCGTAGCACGACGCTCTTCATCACGAATAATCATCGATTTACGTTCAGGTCCCATATACAACTTGTCTTTTGCATCTTCAAAGTCATGCATATCCACTGTGTTCTTGTTGCGACGTGCAGCAAATAACGCAGCTTCGTTAATTAAGTTTGCAAGTTGTGCACCAGAGAAGCCTGGTGTACCACGCGCAAGCACAGGCACTTCCACACCCGTTACAGAAGGTAACTTCTTAAGATGTACATTTAAAATTTGCTCACGACCTTTGATATCAGGCAAACCAACCATCACTTGACGGTCAAAACGCCCCGGACGAAGTAATGCTTTATCAAGTACGTCCGCACGGTTAGTTGCAGCAATAACAATAATACCTTCATTGCCTTCAAAACCGTCCATCTCAACGAGCATTTGGTTGAGTGTTTGCTCACGCTCATCATGACCACCACCTGTACCTGAACCACGGTGACGACCCACTGCATCAATCTCATCAATAAAGATAATACATGGCGCATGACGTTTTGCTTGTTCAAACATATCACGTACACGAGAAGCACCAACACCCACAAACATTTCAACAAAATCTGAACCTGAAATGCTAAAGAAAGGTACTTTAGCTTCGCCAGCAATGGCTTTAGCAAGTAATGTTTTACCTGTTCCCGGTGGTCCAACCATCAGTACACCTTTTGGAATAGATGCACCTAAGCGTTTAAATTTTGCTGGATCTTTTAAAAAGTCTACAATTTCAACTACTTCTTGTTTTGCTTCGTCACAGCCAGCAACATCACCAAAATTTACTTTAATTTGGTCTTCTGCCAACATTTTTGCTTTTGACTTACCAAAACTCATTGGACCATTTTTACCACCAGCACCACCGCCCATGTTACGCATAAAGAACATGAACAAGCCGATAATTAAAATCACAGGGAAACTTGCAATGAGTAACTGCATCAAAACACCCTGACGCTGAGGTGCTGCACCCTCAACCACCACGCTGTTTTTAATTAAACTTGGCATGAGTTCAGGATCTTGTACCGCAGGGCGAATACTTTCGAAATCCGTACCATTCTTTTTTTCGCCAGTGATTTTTTCGCCATCAATGGTGACTTGTTTAATTTGACCGGCATTAACCGCAGAAACAAACTCTGAATAGTTCATTTGTGAGGTTTTGTCGTGACTTCCGAGGTTACTGAAAATTAAGATCAGCACTCCGAGTATCACAAGCCACAACACGGCATTTTTGAAGAGATCGCTCAAAGCTTTATTCCCATATCATCAATCTAGTTTTTTGCCTTACTGTTAAGACAGATTTTTAAATCCGAGTAAAACACTCAAGATAAACCTTGCCTAATTTTTCCCGACTTGGCAAGTCGTTACAAAGACTTTTTACGCCCTTGCCCTATCAGAAACACTTCTTTAGAACGTGCACGAGAGGCTGCAGGTTTCGCTGTTTTAAGTACGTCGAAAGTATCAACCACTTGTTTACGAAACTCGTCAAATCCTGTGCCTTGAAACACTTTAACAACAAACTGTCCTTTTTGATCAAGGACTTTTTGAGCAAAATCGAGCGCAAGTTCACATAAATAAATTTGACGTGGCTGATCAACAGACTTATTACCTGATGTATTGGGGGCCATATCTGAAATTACAATGTCTACCTTACGTCCATCTAAAATATTTAATAGTTTTTCAAATACTTCTTGCTCGCGAAAGTCACCTTGTAAAAAGGTTACATCAGGCAGTGCATCCATTTCTAAAATATCAGATGCCACAACAAGCCCTTTTGTACCTACAAGTTTTCCTGCAATTTGTGACCAACTTCCTGGTGCTGCACCAAGGTCAACCACTGTCATTCCAGGTTTAATCAGCTTATATTTTTCTTGAATTTCAAGAAGTTTATAGGCAGCACGTGCACGATAACCTTCTTTCTGCGCTTTTTTTACAAAAGGGTCATCAAGATGTTCTCTCATCCACGCACGACTACTTTTAGATAACTTTTGGTTGGTAATGCGTGTTGCCATAATCTTCAAAATTCATAAACATCAATATTGTATTGTACGAAAAAAACAAGGTTCTTGCAGTAAGCAACGACATGAGTTTTTCTGATTGTAATTATCGTTTTCGCAACAATAATAAAATCACTGACCTTTGCAATTTATCATACTTTTAACATGGGTCAGTTATATAATTGTTTATTTTATCAGCTTTTATGAGTTTTTTATACTTTATAAGGTACAATTTGATATACTGCAACGCTTTTTAAAATAGGTTGACTCATGGCAAATTTATCCATTCAAGAACGCAAACGTTTACGCCAAATTGGGCATGCGCTAAATCCTGTTGTGATGCTTGGTACGCACGGTGTAAGCGAAAGCGTTGTTGAAGAAACATTACGTGCGCTTAATGACCACGAACTTATTAAAGTTAAAATTGCAGGCGAAGACCGTGAAGCACGCGTGCAGGCAATGGACGAACTTGCACAAAAAACAGGTGCTGAAGTCGTTCAAAAAATTGGTAAAATTGCACTGCTTTATAAAAAAGCACCGCAACAAAATGCCAAACTTTCTAATCTTGTTCGTCACGCACACGTTTCTAACTAAGCTATGGCAAGTTATGAGCTTCAGGCATTTTCGCGTTTTAGCGATGTAAGCATTGTAGGTGCTTTAGAATCGCAAGGCACAACGCTTAACGTTGGATTTTGGCTACGCGATCCACTTCAACTTATTGAATGGCAAACGCCTTGTGAGACTGTTCGACAAGATTTTCTTTGGGAAAATACGTGTTTTGAACTTTTTATTGGCGTTAAAAATGAAGATTTTTACCGTGAAGTGAACCTATCACCTTCTCAAGCATGGCAATGCTATCAATTTGAAGAATATCGTTATCCTGAAACCATGCCACCTGAGCATGCAAATGATATTGACCTTGTGGGTTTAAAACGCACGCATTACGGTATCAATGCCACAATAGATTTAGCGTTATTTATGGCAACACATCAACTAAAATGGGATGATCTTTTTTTAGGAATGTATGTTGTGCTCAAGACAACTCAAGGCAAACAATATTTTGCAATGCAACATAGTAGCCCTGAAGCAGATTTTCATAACAAACGAGATTGGTTACATACATTTTAAAAGTGGGCATTGTGCCCACTTTTTTATTTTTTATCGTCTTTTACTTTATGCCATGCTTCTTTGGCATTTTCTTTAGTGCGCTCTAACGCTTCTGATACATGTTCTTTATGTTTAGAAACATCTTCCTTAATTTCTTTAGAAAATTTAGATACTTCATTAAGTAAAGAATTAAATTCAATTTTTGCAACTTCTTTTAATTCAACCAAATCATCTTGAGATAATGTAAATTTATCTCGAAACTCATCAAAACGCGTTAGAAAATCAGCTTTAAATTCTTGCATTTGTGCTTGGAATGAGGCGTTGGCACCTTTTGCGTCAGATTCAGCTTTTTCTTTAATGTCTTGGATTTTTTCACTTGCCTCTTCTTTTACAGCCTCCACCTTGGGCTCAACTGTTTCTTTAGCATCCTCTATTTTGGACTCAACGGTATCTTTTACATTTTGAGCTTGTTCTTTAACTGCATCCACTTTAGGTTCAACTGTTTCTTTTGCTTCAACTTTAATTTCTGCAGTCTTATCGTGAGTTTGTGTTTTTACATCTTTTAGTTGGTTTTCAATTGACATAATAACCTCTATTTCTATGTTTTGTTTATAAGATTTAACATAGCAGAGCACTTAATTTTACGCTATTAATCTTAATATTTTTTTACAGAAATTAAAAACTTATCTTTAATTTTAATTTCTAGACATTCATGATTACTGTGCGTACAATACGTTTTTAAGTTACAAGCAAGCCACCTTAAAAAGTCTGTTTTCTACACACTTTTCGCTTTGTCTTGCCCTTTTACAGCTTAAAAAATTAGGAGCTTTGTGTTGAGCACCACTGCCATTTTAGCCCTTGCCGACGGTACTGTTTTTAAAGGAACATCCATTGGCGCAACAGGGTCAACGACTGGAGAAGTCGTTTTCAATACTGCCATGACTGGCTATCAAGAAATTTTAACCGACCCAAGTTATGCACAACAAATTGTGACATTAACTTATCCGCATATTGGAAATACAGGGTGTAACGAAGAAGACGTTGAGTCTGGTCGTATTCACAAAGTATGGGCAAACGGTTTAATTATTCGCGATCTTCCGCTTTTACACAGTAATTTTCGTGCAGAACAATCACTTAGTGATTATCTAAAAGCACAAAACGTTGTGGCAATTGCAGATATTGATACTCGAAAGCTCACACGAATCCTCCGACAAAAAGGTGCTCAAAACGGTTGTATTCTTGCAGGTGAAAATATAACCGAAGAACAAGCAATTGCAAAAGCACGTGAATTTGGCGGTTTAAATGGTTTAGATCTTGCAAAAGAATGTTGTGATCCAAAAGGTTTTGAATGGACGGAAGGCTCATGGCAACTTGGACACGGATTTAACACACCCGAAACAAAATTTCATGTTGTTGCATATGACTATGGCGTAAAAACAAATATTTTACGCATGTTGGTAGACCGTGGCTGTAAATTAACTGTTGTTCCTGCTCAAACTTCAGCAAAAGACGTTCTCGCACTTAATCCAGATGGTGTTTTCTTATCAAATGGTCCTGGTGATCCAGCAGCATGTGATTATGCCATTGAAGCTGTAAAAACAATTGTAAATACCACTGATATTCCTGTATTTGGTATTTGCTTAGGGCATCAAATTTTAGCACTCGCATCTGGGGCTAAAACTATCAAAATGAATCATGGACATCACGGTGCAAACCATCCTGTTCAAGATTTAGAAACTAAAAAAGTGATGATTACTTCTCAAAACCATGGTTTTGCGGTTGATGAAAACACATTACCTGAAAATTTAAAAGCAACTCACAAATCGTTGTTTGATCAAACATTGCAAGGAATCCATCGTACGGATAAACCTGCATTTAGTTTCCAAGGTCACCCTGAGGCAAGCCCAGGACCACACGACTGTGCCCCACTTTTCGATCATTTTATCGAACTTATTGAAGCATCTAAGTAAGGACTCAGACCATGGCTAAACGTACGGATATCAAAAGTATTTTAATTATTGGTGCAGGACCAATTGTAATTGGTCAGGCGTGTGAGTTTGACTATTCAGGTGCGCAGGCATGTAAAGCATTACGTGAAGAAGGTTACCGCGTTATTTTGGTAAACTCTAACCCTGCAACCATCATGACTGATCCTTCAATGGCAGATGCAACCTATATTGAGCCAATTACATGGCAAACGGTTGCACGTATTATTGAAAAAGAACGTCCTGATGCTGTACTACCGACAATGGGTGGGCAAACAGCACTTAACTGTGCACTTGCATTAGATGCTAACGGCGTCTTAGAAAAATATAATGTAGAACTCATTGGTGCATCAAAAGAAGCGATTGAAAAAGCAGAAGATCGTAAACTTTTTGATGAGGCAATGAAAAAAATTGGTCTTGAATGTCCGCGTGCTGCTGTTGCAGAAACAATGGAAGAAGCACTTAACATTCAAGCAGGTTTTGGTTTTCCTGTCATTATTCGTCCATCTTTTACAATGGGTGGTTCTGGCGGTGGTATTGCGTATAACCGTGAAGAATTTTTAGAAATTTGTGAACGTGGTTTTGAACTTTCACCAACCCATCAGCTTTTAATTGATGAGTCATTGATTGGTTGGAAAGAATACGAAATGGAAGTGGTTCGTGATAAAAACGACAACTGCATTATCGTATGTTCTATTGAAAACTTTGACCCAATGGGCGTCCACACAGGTGACTCTATTACTGTTGCCCCTGCACAAACTCTCACAGACAAAGAATACCAACTTATGCGTAATGCATCGGTTGCAGTATTGCGTGAGATTGGTGTAGAAACAGGGGGTTCTAACGTTCAGTTTGGTATCAATCCAAAAGATGGACGTATGGTCATTATTGAAATGAACCCACGTGTATCACGTTCATCTGCTTTGGCATCTAAAGCAACAGGTTTTCCAATTGCTAAAATTGCGGCAAAACTTGCTGTAGGTTATACCCTAGATGAGCTTAAAAACGATATTACAGGTGGTATTACCCCTGCTTCATTTGAACCTGCAATTGACTATGTGGTAACAAAAATTCCTCGCTTTAACTTCGAGAAATTTCCACAAGCAGAACCTGTACTCACTACACAGATGAAATCTGTGGGTGAAGTAATGGCAATTGGTCGTAACTTCCAAGAATCTATGCATAAAGCATTACGTGGCTTAGAAGTGGGTGCATGCGGTTTTGATGAAAAAATTGATGCAGATACACCAAATGCTAAAGAGAAAATTTTAGTTGAGCTTAAAGTACCAGGACCTGAGCGTATTTGGTATGTCGCAGATGCATTCCGTCATGGCTTTAGCTTAGATGAAGTATTTGAAGCGACTAAAATTGACCGTTGGTTCCTTATTCAAATTCAAGACATCATCAACACAGAATCACAAGTCAAAACACTTGGTTTTGGTGATTTAACGGCAGAAAATATCCGTACATTTAAACGTAAAGGATTATCTGATTTACGTATTGCCAACTTGATGGGAATTTCACAAAAACAATTCCGTAAACAACGTTGGAACTTAGGCGTTTATCCTGTTTACAAACGTGTAGATACCTGTGCGGCTGAGTTTGAATCAGGTACGGCTTACATGTACTCAACGTACGATGAGGAATGTGAAGCAAATCCATCAGACCGTAATAAAATTATGGTGATTGGTGGTGGTCCAAACCGTATTGGTCAGGGTATTGAGTTTGATTACTGCTGTGTTCATGCTGCACTTGCAATGCGTGAAGATGGTTATGAAACCATTATGGTCAACTGTAACCCCGAAACCGTATCAACCGATTATGACACATCAGATCGTTTGTACTTTGAACCTGTAACGCTTGAAGATGTACTTGAAATTGTACGTACAGAAAAGCCAAAAGGTGTAATTGTACAATACGGTGGTCAAACACCACTTAAATTGGCACGTGCTTTAGAAGAAGCAGGTACACCAATTATTGGTACATCACCAGATGCAATTGACCGTGCAGAAGACCGTGAACGTTTTCAACAAATGATTCAGCGTCTACAACTGCGTCAGCCTAATAACAGCATTGTTAAATCGGCAGAAGAAGGTATTGCTGAGGCATCTAAAGTTGGCTATCCACTTGTTGTACGCCCATCTTACGTACTCGGTGGTCGTGCAATGGAAATTGTATATAACGAAGATGAGCTTAAACGCTACCTCCGTGAAGCTGTACAAGCCTCTAACGAAGCCCCTGTTCTACTTGACCATTTCTTAAACTCAGCGATTGAAGTTGACGTAGATTGTGTCTCTGATGGTAAAGATGTGGTCATTGGCGGGATTATGCAACACATTGAAGAAGCAGGTATTCACTCAGGTGATTCAGCTTGTTCAATCCCACCTTACTCATTATCACAAGATGTACAAGATGAAATGCGTCGCCAAACGGTTGCAATGGCAAAAGAACTTGGTGTAATTGGTTTAATGAACGTACAGTTTGCTGTAAAAGGCAATGATGTGTACATTCTTGAAGTTAACCCACGTGCATCACGTACTGTACCATTTGTATCAAAATGTATTGGCGAATCTTTAGCAAAAGTGGCTGCACGTTGTATGGCAGGTATTTCTTTAGTTGAGCAAGGCTTCACCAAAGAGATTATTCCAAAGCATTTTTCTGTAAAAGAAGCGGTATTCCCGTTTGCTAAATTCCAAGGTGTAGACCCAATGCTTGGACCTGAGATGAAATCTACAGGTGAAGTGATGGGGGTTGGTCAAACATTTGGCGAAGCATTTTATAAAGCTGTTTTAGGCTCTAACGAACGCTTACCAGGTCTACCAACCGATGGTGAAATCAAACGTGCGTTCTTATCTGTACGTGACTCTGACAAACAAGATGTTGTCAAAGTTGCCAAACAGCTTGCAAATTACGGCTTTAAACTTGTTGCAACAGGTGGTACGCATCAAGTAATTACTAATGCAGGATTAGACTGCCAGCGTATTAATAAAGTGACAGAAGGTCGTCCGCATATCGTAGATAGCTTGAAAAATGGTGAAATACACCTTATTGTCAATACAACTGAAGGCAAACAAGCGCAATACGACTCTGCTGCAATCCGTCGTGCTGCTTTACAAGGTAAAGTTTATTACACGACAACAATCAGCGGTGCTGAGGCAGTTTGCCAAGCATTTGCTGTTCAATTGCCAATGGATGTATATCGCTTGCAAGATTTAAACGCAACTAGCTAATCCGTTTTACTGAAAGGTCCCGTCACCTTCTCGGTGGCGGGATTTTTTATTTTTATATCCCAATTTTGGAGGACAACATGCAACGTTATCCTATGACACCTGAAGGCAAAGAAGCCTTAGAGAAAGAACTACAACATTTAAAAACTGTTGATCGACCACGTATTATTCAAGCCATTGCCGAAGCACGCGAGCATGGCGATCTAAAAGAAAATGCAGAATACCATGCAGCTCGTGAGCAACAAGGTTTCTGTGAAGGTCGTATCCAAGATATTGAGGGTAAACTTGGTGCTTCTCAAGTTATTGATGTAACAACACTTGAAAAAAACGGTCGTGTGGTGTTTGGTGTTACTGTAACAATTGAAAACTTAGATACAGAAGAGCAAAAAACCTACAAGATTGTGGGTGATGACGAAGCTGATTTTAAAGCAAATAAAATCTCAATTAACTCACCTATTGCGCGTGGTCTACTCGGTAAAAATGAAGGCGATGACGTTAAAATTACAACACCACAAGGTGAAGTAGAATACGAACTTATTAGCGTTAAATACCTATAATTTAAAGCCTCCTTATTAGGGGGCTTTTTTATGGCATCCATTGGTACTGTTTTAATTTTACACGCCAATCTATTACTTCCACACCTTCTACAATCAAACGTTGTTGCTGTTCTTCACGGTTAATGCCACCCTTTTCACCTAAAATACTAATTTTGCCTTGTGAGTTAATTACTCGATGCCATGGAAGATCACTTTTAGGGTCTAAATGCTTTAAAACATACCCCACTAAACGTGCATGTTTAGGTAATCCTGACATACGTGCAATTTGTCCATAAGTTGCGACCTTACCTTTTGGAACCAAGGCTACAGTTTCTAAAATTTGACAGTGTAACTCTTTCATTTCTCTTCCATAAAAAAAGCCACGAAAGTTCGTGGCTTTTATCTAAAAACGAGGAATTAACCTAATTTTTTAGATACGTAGTCAATCGCAGATTGAACAGTTGTTAATTCGTTAGAATCTTCATCTGGAATTGTGATGTCAAAATCGTTTTCGAAAGACATAACAAGCTCAACTAGATCTAAAGAATCAGCACCTAAGTCATCTGTGAAAGATGCTTCGTTTTTGATTTCTTCAGCATTCATGCCTAATTGTTCTGCAACTGCTTGTTTAACGCGTAGTTCGATATCGCTCACAGGAAAATCTCCTCATTGCTTGTGGCGTTTTAATTGCCGTTAGTTTAATTGAATATCAAAAAATTTGAAAGTTTATTGCTTGGCTTACGCCATATATAAGCCACCATTTACATGCAATACATTGCCTGTAATGTAACTAGATTTTTCACTCGCCAAAAAGCTCACCGCATTGGCAATATCTTGTGGCTCACCAAAACGACCTAAAGCCACTTGTTCGTTCATTTTTTTACAAATGTCTTCACTTAAATGTGCAGTCATTTCTGTTGAAATAAAACCAGGTGCAACACTGTTTACAGTAATCTGACGACTGCCCATCTCTTTTGCCAAACTACGACCAAACGCTTCCATACCTGCTTTTGCCGCAGAATAGTTTGCTTGACCTGGGTTTGCAAGATGTGCAACAACCGAGCTGATATTGATGATACGACCAAAACGGGCACGTGCCATACCTTTAAGTACACGCTTAGACAAACGATATACTGCTTTAAGATGAATATTTAAAATATCATCCCAATCATCTTCGCTCATACGTAGTAGTAAGCCATCACGCGTAATACCTGCGTTGTTTACCAATACCAATACTGCACCGTGTTCCTTTTCAATATGAGAAACAAGATTTTCAATTGCATCAGCATCACGTACATCTAATACAGCACCAGCACCATTTTCGGCAAACTGTGCTGTTAATTTCTCTGCCCCTGCTTCAGACGTTGCTGTACCGACAACAAAAAAACCGTCTTGAATAAGTTGTTGAGCGATGGCTGCGCCAATCCCTCGGCTTGCACCTGTTACTAGGGCAACTTTACGTTCTTGTGTCATGCAATTTTTCCTTCTGCCACTAAAATCGTATTTAATGCATCTTCCATACGACTTTGAGTATCTAATGCAAATGTTTTTTCAATATTAGGCAGACGTTTTGCCATATTGCTTAATACAGTACCAGGACCACACTCAGCAATATACGTCACACCGTGTTCTTGTAAATGTGCGATGGTTTTTGTCCACTGCACAGAACGATATAATTGTTCTGTTAAAGATTGACGAAGTTCTTCTACATTTGCTGCCGCTTTTGCGTTGACATTTTGTATTACAGGAATACAAGGTAGCTCAATGGCAGTTTGTTCCAACGCTTGTGCAAACTTTTCGGCAGCAGGTTTCATTAAAGAACAATGTGATGGTACAGAAACAGGCAGTGCAATCGCTTTTTTACCTTGCTCTTTTGCTTCTGCCATCACTGCATTTACAAGCTCAGCTGTACCTGCAATCACAACTTGACCTTTTGTATTATAATTTGCAGCTTCTACAGAACCTGTTGCAGACTCACTTACCTTTTGGCATAGTGCAACTACATCTTCATCAGCCAAACCTAAAATAGCTGCCATTGCACCAACACCTTGTGGTACAGCATTTTGCATGAGTTTGCCACGTAGATGTACCAACTTAACGGCATCGCCTAGGCTCATTGCCTCACCTGCAACCAATGCACTGTACTCACCTAATGAGTGACCTGCTAAGAATTTTGGCGCAACTCCACCCAAAGATAACCATACACGCCATAGCGCAATACTTGCAGTTAATAAAACAGGTTGAGTATTTTCGGTTTGGTTTAAGCCTTCACCTGTTTGGGCAATTTGCCATAAATCAAAGCCAACAGCTTCAGATGCCTCATTAAAGGTATCGCGCACTTCACTAAACTGTTCTGCAATTTCAGCGAGCATGCCAACTTTTTGAGACCCTTGACCAGGAAAAACAAACGCTGTTTTTTCTGCTTGAGCCAGCTGCTCGAGTCGTTTAACAGACATATTAAGAATCCTTTTTCGTCTTCTGTAGAAGTTCGGTGAAGCAATTTATCATTATTTTTTATTTTTTTTAATTGCCAAATACACCAATAAAAAAGGGAGCTTTCGCTCCCAATTTTCATTAAGTCAGGCTTAATGACTGCAATTATTCAGCAGATGCTTTAGCGAATAATTGACGACCACGGTAAAAACCGTCTTTAGTTACGTGGTGACGACGATGTGTTTCACCAGTAGCTTGGTCTACAGTTAATGCATTCTCAGTCAAAGCATCATGCGAACGACGCATGTCACGACGAGAGCGACTTTTACGGTTTTGTTGAACTGCCATGATGGCTCCTTACAAAAATCGAAAAATGGATCAGAACAAAAAAGTTGTCTTAACCCATAAGTATAACATAGTTTATGAGTTAAGTTTACCTTTCAGACTTGCTAATACATCAAACGGATTATCCCGTTTTTCTTCAGCAACATCCTGTTCGGTAGGTTGATGCTTATGCTGACAGACGTCATGTCTAGGAGACAAAGGCACCAACAATAACAATTCATCTTCAATAAGTGCTAACAGGTCAACAACAGCATTATGATCAATAGACCCTTTTGTTGATGACTCATTTTCACCCAATACGATGAAATCAGCATCCTCATCCAAGCGCTCTATCAGTGACTCATTTTCAACTAATGCAAGATGCATCTTTAAGTCAAGCGGAATGTGAACGGTGTCTAAACAACGCTGACACTCCATAGGTGCTTGGGCACTTACTTCTGCATCAAACCACACTAGACGAAGATATGCGTCCATTGATAGCTTACAATTTATTTGAACCCGTTGATCTTCAACAGACCCAACGGCTTCACGGGTAATCCGAGCAAAGCGAGACAAAGGCAGTGTACCTGACCATGTAAAGCCTTGTTCAGCCCATTTAAACGGCTCAATTTGTGCCGGAAAGGTATTTGCTGACATAATTTAGGCGGCAATTCTACAAATTCATCTGAACTCTGTCAAAGTTTAAGATACAATTTTGCACTTTAAAACAGAACGACTGGGTTAAATAAGTGATGGATGTATTGCAATCCCCTGCTCAAGACAACCCGTATTCTACTTGCACCTTAAGTTTACAGCTTTTACCTTGGCAAGATTTGCAAACCGAAGAAGCACAAGTAGATTGGCTTATCTTACACTTTAATACATGGTTTTCCCACCATAATGTGATACTTGTGCGCGGAGATTTTGAACCCGAATATTTTCCTGCCACATCAGATGAGCCTGCTAAAATTCAATTTGCACATGGTTTTTTTAACAGTGCCTTACATGAAATTAGCCATTGGACAATTGCAGGACAAGCACGGCGTCAACTGCCCGATTTAGGTTATTGGTATGCCCCCGATGGTCGTACCCAAGAACAACAAGCACTTTTTGAACAAGTTGAAATTAAACCTCAAGCTATAGAGTGGTTATTTGCTACCGCTTTTGGGCGTAAATTTCGTGTGTCCTTAGATAACCTAACAGGCGAAGGCGGAAACGGTGAAACCTTTAAAAAAAATGTATATGCGCAAGTAAAGCGGTATATTAACCAAGAAGACCGTCTCCCGCGTGATGCCGAACGATTTATCGAATGTATTTGCGCTTGTACACGTCAAGGTCAACCTTTACAACTCAGTGAATTTAAATAAAGAGAACAACAATGCTACATTTAAGAATACATCCCGAAAACCCACAGCCACGTCTGATTCAACAAGCAGTCGAAGCTATTCGTAACGGTGCCGTTGTAGTTTACCCAACCGATGCAGCCTATGCCATTGGTTGCCAAATTGGAAACAAAAGTGCGATGGAGCGTATTGCACAAATTCGTCAACTGGATGATAAACATCAATACACAATCATGTGTTCTGATTTATCGCATTTAGCCAATTTTTCAAAGGTTGATAACAGTACTTACCGCTTACTCAAAGCCCATACACCATCAGAAACCACCTTTATTTTGCCTGCAACAAGCGAAGTACCACGTCGCTTAATGCATCCTAAAAAGAAAACGATTGGTATTCGGATTCCAACCAATCCAATTTGCCGTATGTTACTTGAAGAACTTGATGAGCCATTACTCACAAGTACACTGATTATGCCTAAACAAGATGCGCCGTTAGATGACCCATACGATATAGAAGTACAACTGGGTAAACGCATTGATGTGTTTATAGATGGCGGTTTTGGCACGCTCAATACAACAAGTATTGTGGACTTATCAGGAGACTCTCCCCAAGTCATTCGCCATGGTTTAGGCGATGTCAGTACATTTGAATAAAACCCTAAAAAGCTGATGACATCATCAGCTTTTCTTAAATTAAAGTTTATTTACTCACCTAAATACGCTACAATCTCGCCGCCCCATTCATGCTTTTGAAAATTCGCGTGGTCTAATGAACGTACAATCAACGCCCATCCGCATTATGGATGAATGGCAAGATGTTCCCGAAGATTTATACATCCCTCCTGCTGCGTTTGAAATTTTACTCGATCATTTCGAGGGACCACTCGACTTCTTAATTTATCTCATTCAAAAGAATGGCTTCGATTTACTTCAACTTGATATTGCACCCATCGCAACGCAATATTTAAGTTATATGCAAACGATGAAGTCTTTAAATATTGAATTAACAGCCGACTATATGGTGATGGCTGCTTTGTTGGCAGATTTAAAATCTCGTTTACTTTTACCTAAACCCACTAAAATTAATTTAGAACAAGACCCAAAACAGCAACTCATTGACCGTTTAGAAACCTACTTACGCATTAAAAAAGCCGCAGAACATTTAGATGGACGTGATGTCCTTGAACGAAATACCTTTAGTACGCATGTAAGTATTAATAAACAAACGCCACAAGGTTTTAGTGCCAATTTATTAGCTGATGCCATGGCATGTGTTTTTAACCGTCCTGAGCCGATTATTCATCAAGTACAATCTGATGCGGTATATTTAGAAGAACGTTTACAACATATACAAAAGCTCACGCAGTCAGGGCATATTTTAAATTTTGAGCAATTACTGACCCCCACCCAAGGTAAAATGGGCATGGTCGTTACGTTTATTGCAGTGCTTGAGCTGACCCGTCAGCAAAAAATTAATATTGTTTCTACAGGAGTAGATACTCCTCTTGCTATTCGTGGGGTACAATAATGTCCGCTCACATTCTGTTGCAATTAGAAGCCATTATTTTTGCAAGCGATACGCCTGTTTCTATTGCACGTCTGAAAGAGGCTTTTCAGAACCAATACGATAAAACACAATTGCGTCAGTTTGTAGATCAATTGACCCAACTGCAAGCGGGTCGCTCAATTGAACTAGTTGAAACCGCACAGGGCTTTCGCTTTCAAGTCCGTGCACAATACCAACATATCATTGCACAAACATGGGCTGAACGACCAAAAAAGTTGTCTCCCTCTTTACTTGAGATCGTGGCAACCATTGCCTACCATCAACCCATTACCCGTGCAGATATTGAACAAATCCGTGGAGTAACCAACAATCCACAAGTGTTACGCACACTTTTTGATTGGGGCTGGATCAAAGAATCTGGCTTTCGTGAAATTCCCGGACGCCCGGCGTTACTTGTTACAACGCCACAATTTTTAAATGCTTTTGGTTTAACATCGTTAAATCAATTGCCTCCCCTACAGGATGCCAAGGAAGCTTTCATGACACTTGATGCCCAAGCAGCAAAGTCGTGAAGAGGTGGACTGTTGATTGATTAATTCTAAGGTTATGCTGTTATGAGTGAAAAGTTACAAAAAGTTTTAGCGCGTGTCGGTTTAGGTTCACGTCGTTATATGGAAGAAGTAATTGCCGCAGGACGTGTGAGCGTAAATGGTAAAATTGCACAAGTGGGCGAACGTATCGAACAAAACGATGAACTTCGTATTGATGGTCGCCGTGTACAATTTCAGTTAGAAGATGAAATTCGTCGCCGTGTGATTGTTTACTACAAACCTGAAGGTGAAATTTGTTCACGTAATGACCCAGAACAACGCCCAACAGTATTTGAACGTTTACCACAAATTCCAAACGATCGTTGGGTAATGGTAGGACGTTTAGATATTAACAGTACAGGTCTATTATTGTTCACAAACGATGGTGAGTTAGCTAACCGCTTGATGCACCCTTCTAACGAAGTAGAACGTGAATATGCGGTACGTGTAATGGGTGAAGTAACACCACAAATGCGTCAAACCCTTTTAAAAGGTGTAGAACTTGATGATGGTCCTGCTAAATTTGAGTCATTCTCTGATTTAGGTGGTGAAGGGATCAACCGTTGGTATCAAGTGGTTGTAAAAGAAGGGCGTAACCGTGAAGTACGTCGTTTATTTGAATCACAAGGGTTAAAAGTAAGCCGTTTATTACGTACACGTTATGGTTCTGTGATTTTACCGCGTGAGCTTCGTACAGGTCGCTGGACTGAACTTGATAAGCAAGACATTGATAACCTAACTAAAATTGTTGAGTTAAAGCCACGTCAAGGTACAGGTCTCTTTGGTATGGCAAAACGCCGTGCGGAACGTATGACTGAAAAACCAATGGCAGCACGCCGTGGTGGTTACTTACGTCAGCAACGCCGTGATGAAGATGGTGAGCAACAAAACCAACAACCACGTTCAAATACGCCACGTAGTCCATTTGGCATGAAGCGCAATAACAATAATCGCTAAGAAAAAATGCCTCAATTGAGGCATTTTTTTATATCACAGGAATATTCATCCACTGTGCATTTGGAAAATGCTGTGCAACATAATTTTTTAAATATTGTTGCGTACTATCAGAGATAAGTTTGTTTTTAGACTCATCTTTTAAATTATACGCGATGGCAAATAATTCAATGCCACGCGTTTTAAGAGCTTCCAAACTCAATAATGTGTGGTTAATACTGCCTAATCGCCCTGATGTAACTAAAATAACAGGGTAATTTTTTTCTTGAACATAATCGATAGTCAGCTTTTGTTCTGTTAAAGGAACCATCAAACCGCCTGCACCTTCTAACAGAACCACATCAAATTGCTGTTCTAGTGCTTGGGTTGCTTTCTCAATTTTCTCAAAATTGATCTCTCTTCCATCAATTTGCGTAGCTAAATGTGGCGATGCAGGATAACTAAAAATTTCAGGCATGGTGAGTTTTTGATGATCTTGCTCAAAAAAACCTGTACCCATAATTTCACGATGCTTTTCAATATCCTCAGAGATATCAACATTGCCTGTTTGGATTAGCTTTTGCGTAATAATTGAAGATGTTTGCCACGTTTTTGCAAGATAACCTGTGGCGTATGTTTTTCCAATTTCAGTATCAATACCGCTTACAAAATACACGCTCATTACTTTCTCCGTGTAATCAAATAAATAGGGTGATAAG
Source organism: Acinetobacter sp. HY1485 (assembly GCF_027568475.1). Lineage (GTDB taxonomy): Bacteria > Pseudomonadota > Gammaproteobacteria > Pseudomonadales > Moraxellaceae > Acinetobacter. The sequence continues at coordinate 247,073 of NZ_JANKZG010000003.1, forward strand.
TTAATTTGTTTTGATAACGTTGTTGATACTGCTCACAAAACTGTTTCAGTGACTGTTTTGTCCATCTAAAATTGGCTTGATTTGCCGTCACGCCTGTCTCTTTTAAATGATGTAACACAGCCAACGGCGTATCGAACTCTAAAACAAGTGTTTGTTCTTCTGCCTGCAACACCTCAAAACCGTATTGGTCAAACAAGTCACAAAGCTGTTGTTTAGAATAATATTCAAGCCCTTGTCCTGTTAAGGCTTTTACTTCTTGCACATTTTGTGTACCAAAAGTAGAAACACACAACCAACCACGACTCACAAGTGCATCCTGTGCTTTTTGCAATACAACAGGTAAATTCATCCACTGCAATGCAGAGCTAGAAACAATTAAATCTGCTTGTGGAAAATCAACCTGTTCGGCATCGCCAATATAGGTTTGAACGCCTTGAGGTAAAAACTCTTTTACATCTGCATATAAATCATTGGCAATATAAGTTTGAGCATGAGGTGCAAGTAAATATGTTAAATTACCCGAGCCACAGCCAATTTCAAACACTTGCTTAAACGGTGCATATTGCATGGTCAAGGTATACAAATGATCACAGATTTGTTGCTGAGCAATTGCCTGTTGTGTATAGCTTTGTTTTGCTCGTGCAAAGCGTTGTTTCACTTGCGTTTTATTTATAGACATTTAATCAATGGCTCAAGGTCTTGATGTTGTATTAACGCACTGAGCGAAATTCTTAACCGTGCACTATTTTTAGGCACAGTAGGTGGGCGTACAGGCATAATATAAAACCCTTGCTGCTGTAAGGTTTTGGCTTTTTGTACTGCAAGCGTACTTTCTCCCACAATCACAGGCACCAAATGGCTAGTTGATGGGCTTTGGTAGCCTTTTTCTAGTACATGTTGTTGTAGCGAATCACTTAAATTTTGAAGGTGTGCACGTTGTTTTTGCATGGTTTGCATATGCTCAAACACATATTGTGTCCATGCTATATTCAACGGTGGTAGTGCCGTACTAAAAATGAGGGGTCGCATGGTATTAATCAGAAATTCTCGAATAATAGAATGGCAAATTAAATAGCCACCCACAGATGCCAATGCTTTACCAAATGTGCCCACTAGAAAATCAATCTCATCAAGCACGTTATATTGCTCGGCACAACCTAACCCTTTTGTACCGCGTACGCCAATGGCATGCGCTTCATCCACATACAACATTACACGGCTAAATTTATTTTTAATGGCAACCAAAGCACTTAAATCTGTTTCATCACCATCCATACTAAAAATACTTTCAGTCACCACCACAATACGCTCGTATGTATCGTGGTTTTGCTCAATTAATTTTTCAAGATGAGCCAAATCGTTATGGCGGTAACGCACATATTTTGCCGTACTTAAACGAATGCCATCAATCATACTGGCATGCACAAGTTTGTCTGCCAAAATTAACGTTTTATTATCACAAATGGCAGGGAGTATGCCAATATTCATGTGATAGCCACTATTAAATAACAGTGCCGAACGCCCATTAAATGCTTTAGATAAACTAGCTTCACACGCTTCGTACTCAGCAAAATCACCTGTGAGTAAACGCGATGATGAGCTACTTAAATAACTGTTCGATTGCTGTAAAAATTGTGTTTTAAGCTCGGTATTTGAAGCTAGCCCTAAATAGTCATTAGATGACAAATTGAGCATTTTATTTTGTTCAATCGTAATCCATTTATCTGTTTGATGGTTTTGCGTAAACTGTCTAAAATTGCCTTGCTGTTTGAGCGTATCAAGTTGTTGTGCGTAAAAATCAAGCATCTTGTATGACCTCAACCAACTGTGTGAGTAAATAATTTAGCTCCTCATCGGCAATAATATAAGGTGGCATCACATACACCAATTTGCCAAATGGACGCACCCAAATTCCACGTTTTACAAACACTTGCTGTAAGGTTGCCATATCCACATTTTTTTTAAGCTCAACTACACCAATAGCACCCAATACACGCACATCTTGTACGGTATCTAACACCGCCAATGGCTGTAAATGCTGTTTTAATGTTGTAGAAATACGTTCAATATTTTTTTGCCAATCTTGTGCAAGTAAAAGTTGTGTACTTTTTAATGCAACAGCACAAGCAAGCGGATTTGCCATAAAAGTAGGACCATGCATAAACACCCCTGCCTCACCTTTTGAGATGGTTTCGGCAATGTGTTGTGTAGTCAGCGTTGCAGACATGGTCATGTAACCACCTGTCAGGGCTTTACCCATACACATAATATCGGGTTGTACTTGTGCATGCTCCCAAGCAAATAACTTACCTGTACGCCCAAACCCCGTGGCAATTTCATCAAAAATTAAAAGGATATTGTATTGCTCACATAATGCTTTCACTTGGCGCAAATATTCAGGGTCATAAAAACGCATACCGCCTGCACCTTGTACAATCGGTTCAATAATAAACCCTGCAATACTTTGGTGATGCTCGGCAAATAATGCTTTTAACGGATTAAGCTCATCAGGGCTAAACGTCGCACACGGTGCGGGTACAAAATGACGAATAGGCAAACAAGAACCAAACACTTGATGCATCCCTGTGACAGGATCACATACCGACATCGCATTCCATGTATCCCCATGATAGCCCGAACGCGTACTCACAAAATTAGTCTTTTGCGTTTGCCCTTGCGATGTCCAATACTGTACCGCCATTTTTAAAGCAACTTCTACCGCGACAGAGCCCGAATCGGCGTAAAAAATTTTATCAAGCTGTGGTGGTGTAATTTTTAATAATAGCTTACCCAACTCTATGGCAGGGTCATGCGTAAAGCCACCAAACATAATGTGCGACATCTGCTCAAGCTGATCTTTTACCGCTTGATTTAGTTCAGGATGATTATAGCCATGAATGGTACACCACCAAGACGACATCCCATCAATCAATGTTGTGCCATCCTCAAGCTCAATCGTTGCACCGTACGCTTTTTTTACTTTAAACGTAGGCAATGGATTAAGCATAGAAGTATACGGATGCCATAGATGTTTGGCATCAAATTGATCTGCCATCCTGTTGTCGTCCTGTGGTTTTGGTTAAACCATCTTAATTTTTTTTTATTTAGGATGCCATTGCGAGATACATCAAAATTGCTTGAACGGTTTTTTCGACCTCAAATACACAAAACGCATGCCCCACATTGTTAAATTGTTGTTGGTGGATAGAACGTGGCACTAACGTATCGTGTTCGGCATGAATATGGAGTGCATCAAGCTGCTTAGCTTGCTCAACCAGATTAAGCTGTTCAAGCTGTTGTAAACCTTTTTTTAGTTTTTCATCGCTTGGCGGATTGGCAATTTCTAAAAGATGTTGCCAACATGCTTTAGGGTTAGCTTGCCCCTTAGAAACATTTAAATAAAACTGCTTGAGTGTTTTTTCTGGATGGGTCAAATAACCTTGTTTAAAAGCTTCAAATTGCATTTGAGGCATGGCAGTTTGCCAATTTTTATTTTGTACAAAACATGGATTACTTGCTAAGGTAATCACTTTTTTATGAAATTTTACGCCTAAATCAATCGCAATTTGCCCACCTAAAGACCATCCAATTAAAAGATCTGCCATTTGTGCTTGATGGGTTAAATCATCGTAAGGTTCTACAAGCTCTACTGTAAAATATTGTTCTAATGCGTGTTGTAATGGTTTTAAAGGTGCTGTACCTACTCCCCACCCTGTAATTAGCAGTACGTTCATCATACAACTCAGTGAAAAATAGGTACATTCTAACGTAGTTTATTTTTTTGATTGTGCTTTTTGTCTAAAGTCTTCGTCACCACATAAAAAAACAGGCTTAAGAGACTTCTTTTTTTCTAACTCTTTTTTGGCATCAGCCAGCATTTTTATGAATTTAGGATCTGCATGTAAACGTGCCACTTCTGCTGCCCCCATCATACGCCCTGCATCTACATCACTTTGCCAATGTGCACCACAAATCACACGGCTTTGACCATAGTCATAACCACGCTTTAAAATTTCGTTTTGACGTTCAGGTAAAATTTCCGCCAAAATTAATGCAGTTGACCAACCAATCGTAGTATGCCCTGATGGATATGAGCCATTGCCACGCAAATAATGTTCATCTTCAGGCATACAAGTTTCGGTATTAAAAAATACAAAGGGACGCATACGGTTATAATGTTGCTTTGCCGTTTTGGTTGCTAATGAGCCACTATCTGTACGGATATTTTTTAATAATGCATAAGTAATTGGTGTGTTTTTTTCAGAAATTTCAACACCCACAACATCTGAAAACGGTTCGCCAATACTCTCATCGCTCCACTCTGCATCTTTTTTAGCACGTTCCCAACGTGGTGTGTCTTTGAGCATACGTCCTGCATCAAATGCGGCTTGGTCTGCTAAAAATGCCACGCTATTAAAGGCAGGTGGTGGTGGTAAAATTGCTAAACTATTTGGCGTTTGCGCTTGAGTTAGAAAAGAAGGTTCATCTGCATGAGCCAAAGAACCACAAAGCGCAAGTGCCATTAAGCATGTTTTTACTGACATACAACAACTCAGTCAAAAACGTTTATTTTAATTTCTTTTGTAGCTCAAGTCTTGCTTCTTTTAATGTTTTCATAAAGTTAGCATCTGCATGTAATCTTGCAACTTCTGCTGCACCTGTCATACGTCCTGCATCTACATCACTTTGCCAATGCACACCACAAACCACACGGCTTTGTCCAAATTCATAACCGCGTTTTAAAATTTCGTTTTGACGTTCAGGGCGTAACTCTGCCAACACCAATGCAGTAGACCAACCAATGGTGGTATGACCTGATGGATACGAACCATTTTTACTTAAACTTGCTTCATCATTGGGGGTACACGAGTGCGTATTAAAAAATACAAATGGGCGCATACGCATGTAATGCTCTTTTGCTGCTTTTGTTGCAAAGTTACCACTATCTGTACGCAATTTTTTGAGTAAGTCGTACGTAATTGGCGTATTAGTTGCAGAAATTTCTATACCCAATGCTTCAGAAAATGGCTTACCAATATTGGCATCAGATAAGTCTGCATCTTGAATGGCTTGTTGCCAACGTGGTGTGCCTTGTAACGTTCTTGCCTGATCAGATGCAGCTTTATCACGTAAAAAATCAACGCTATCAAACGCAGGTGGTTTAGGAACATATGCAAGGCTATCGGGGGTTTGCTCTAAGGTTAAAAATGAGTCTGCAAACGTACTATAAGATGTGGTTGCAACGAACATTGCCATTAAGATTTTTTTAAAATTCATGATATTGCATACATTTAGGTTTGCACACAATATACAAATATTTTTTGACACTACTGTGACATTTTTTTGACAGTATGATGAAAAAAGCCCTCATTAGAGGGCTTTTATTTTATTTCATTTTTTTATGGATTTCGCGTTTTGCTTCTTCTAACGTTTTCATAAATTGTGGGTCTGCATGTAAACGTGCCACTTCTGCCGAACCTGTCATACGTCCTGCATCAATATCACTTTGCCAATGTGCGCCACAAATGACACGGCTTTGCCCATACTCATAGCCACGTTTTAAAATTGTTTCTTGGCGATCAGGACGAATTTCAGCCAAAATTAACGCAGTTGCCCAACCAAATGTGGTATGACCCGATGGATAAGAACCACCTTTGCGTAAATCTTCTTCCCAATCTGGCGTGCATGTACCTGTATTAAAGAACATGAATGGGCGAATACGCATATAGTGATTTTTCGCCACTTTTGTTGCATAACCTACACCATCTGTACGTAATTTTTTGATGATGCTGTAGGTTACAGGCGTATTGGTTGGCGAAATTTCAATTCCAAATGCTTCGCTAAATGGTTTTGCAATTTCAGCATCAGACAGGTTTGAGTCACGAGTTGCCTCATCCCAACGTGGTGTTCCTTTTAACATACGCCCTGCATCAAATGCTGCTTTATCACGCATGAACGCAACACTGTCAAATGTTGGTGGTTCTGGAATATAAGCAAGACTATTTGGCGTTTGTTCTAAAGTTAAAAAAGAATCACCTTTTTCTGAAGAAGCAAAAGTAGATGATGTAGCAACTGCAGCAAGTACTGCACATAAATAAGTTTTTACTGACATTACAATCTCGTAACTTTGATTGGCCGATGGCAAAATTTTACTTTTGCCGTTGGGTTGCTCTTAATATTAAGAGTTAGAAAAATTTGTAATTAAAACCAACTTCAACGTTTGTTTGACGCTGAGAAAGATAATTTTTATAACATTCATTACGAATTTCAAAATAGGGTTTGAAGTTTGGTGTTAACTTATATTCAGCCGCAAACTTTACTTTGTAATCAACATACTGGTTATCGTACATATAATTACGTGATGTGTAGTATTGATCATAACCATAGGTTAAACCCCAATTCCCTACATTTTGGTTTAAACCTAATTCGATGGTGTAGTAATCAAAGTTACTTGCATGTTTATTTGTAAAGTAGTCGTAACGATATTTATTATAGACTTGGAATTGCGGTGTGAGGTTATAGGTAAAACCAACACGGACTTTATAACGCTCAGTTTCTTTTTTATGGTAATGATCCCACCCCATATCTGGTGAAATTGTAAGACGGTCTGAGTAACGATATTTATATTTAACTTTATAATGCGTTTCTACCAAATCTACATTTGATAGCGCCTTTCCTTGCTTTCCATTTGCATATTCTTCTGACTTCCCACGCATTTCAAATGTTGTGGTGACATTATTTTTAAATGTATGGCTTAAATTAATTTGATCATAGTTTTTCTTACTATAATCCTCATAAGTATGTGAGTATCCGACATCAAACGCATAAGTACTTGGTACGACACAGACCAAAACAACAGGTAATAACAAACGACGTATCATAAAATTCAAAGCAACAATTTGAAGAAAAAAAAACAAAATAGCCAAAGTGCTATTCTAAAATTTGGCGCATTATACAAAAAAAATATTTCTAATGAAATATTAAAGACTTATTTTTACCATTTTTATCTTAATATATTTTTTTATTTCTTTTAACTACACTTACTTGTAGATTTCATATATTTATCTTACTTAACTTAATCACAAATAATTCTTATTTTCACTTAGAGTTAAAACCAATAATACTATGAACGGGTACAGAAGAAATTTGAGGATAGTCTTGATTAAAATGTGTACCTCGGCTTTCTTGTCGCTGTAAGGCACTTTGCACCATTGCCAAAGCAGTAATTAGCTCATCTTGAGACGGCGTCGCTTGATACCAATATATAAGTTGTATATAGAGTTTTTTAAGTTCAGCTACACAACGGACAATTCCAAAAAAGCGTGTCATCCATTGTTGTAGATGCTCTATTGAAAACGCAATTTTTTCTGCTTGTTCAATATTTAAATGATATTCAATCAAAAATGCAGAGGGCACAAGATTTATACTATAAGTTTGCTGCTCAATAATATCTTGTGCAGTATTTCGCCCCATCACTACACATTCGAGTAATGAATTACTGGCTAAACGATTTGCACCATGTAAGTAAGTGCAAGCAACCTCACCAACTGCATATAAATGTTTAACTTGAGTATGTCCTAAAACATCTGTAAGTACACCGCCACAGCTATAATGTACAGCAGGGGCAACAGGAATAGGATGCTTTGTTATATCTAGACCTAATGCCAAGCACCGTGTATAAATTTGAGGAAAATGTTGCTGAATAAAATTTGCATCTAAATGCGTCATATCTAGATAAACAGCACCTGTAAGTTTAATTTCTCGCTCAATAGCACGTGCAACAATATCTCTAGGTGCAAGTTCGGCACGTAAGTCATACGCCAACATAAAACGCTGCTGATAAGCATTTTTTAAAATTCCACCTTCACCACGTAATGCCTCTGAAATTAAAAAATGAGAAGCACCTCTTAGTACTAATGCCGTGGGATGAAACTGAATAAACTCCATATTAGCCACTTGGCAACCTGCCTTTAATGCAAGCGCAACACCATCTGCTGTGGCTGTACGTGGATTTGTGGTACAGCTAAAAATTTGGCCTACGCCACCTGTTGCTAAAACCACATGACGTGCTGTCATTTCACCTTGTGTTGTTTGTACGCCATAACACTGTCCATTTTTAACTAGCAATTCTATCACTTTACACTTAATGACATTGTGTACAGCTAATTTTTCTAAAACAGCACGTCCTGTGTAATCTGCAACATGACTAATTCTACGATGCTGATGTCCACCCTCATGGGTGATATCTTCATCAAATATAACACCTTGTGCTTTTAACCATTTTAAAGCTTCAGGAGCTTGCTCTAAAATAGACCTAACATTTGTTTCGCAACACAACCCCGCCCCTGCTACCAACGTATCTTGTACATGGCTCTCTATACAATCTGTGGCGTCTACAACCGTTGCAATTCCACCTTGGGCATAATAACTTGCACATTCTGTTAAATTTTCTTTGGCAAGAATGGCAACTTTGAATGTATCAGGCAAAGATAAAGCTACTGTACGTCCTGCCAAACCTGCACCAATAATAATAACGTCGTAATCCATCATAGATTTACTCGCTGTGCAAACTGCAACATATTTAAAATAGGTTTTGATGCACGCTCAATTAACTGTGGTTCAAGCAAAATTTCATGCTGCGATTGGTATTGGAGTGCCTCCAAACAAGATTCTAACGAATTCATTTGCATCCAAGGGCAAAATGCACACGATTTACATGTTGCCCCTTTACCTGCAGTGGGTGCAGGAATAAACGTTTTTGTAGGTTCTTGTTTTTTCATCTCATGCAAAATTCCTTGGTCAGTTGCTACAATAAACGTGTCATTGCTAAACTCAGATACTGCACTGAGTAAACGGCTAGTTGAACCCACAACATCGGCATGTTTAACAACTTCAGCAGGTGATTCTGGATGAACAAGTACAAGTGCATTGGGATATTTTTGTTTTGTATATGCAAGTTCTTCACCCTTAAACTCATCATGCACCACGCAAGACCCTTGCCAAAGCACCATATCTGCACCTGTCTTTTCTTTTAGATATGTACCTAAATGACGATCAGGTGCCCACAAAATCTTTTGCCCTGTCGCATGTAAATGCGTAATAATTTTTTTTGCAATTGAAGAGGTAACAACCCAATCTGATTGTGCTTTAATTTCTGCACTGGTATTGGCATAAACCACAACGGTACATTCTGGATGTTGCGCACGAAACTTGGCAAACTCATCTGCAGGACAACCAATGTCTAAAGAACAAGTGGCTTGTAAATTGGGCATCAATACTATTTTTTCTGGGCTAAGTATTTTTGCTGTCTCACCCATAAAACGCACACCTGCCACTAACAATGTTTTTGCAGTATGTATTTTACAAAACTTTGCCATTTCTAAAGAGTCACCTACCATGCCTCCTGTTTCTAAAGCAAGATCCTGAATTTCAGGTTCTACGTAGTAATGTGCAACTAAAACAGCACCCTGTTGCTTCAATTCTCTTTTAATTAAACTGATTGTATCCATACAAATTGCACTAATATGCCTAAGTTTTACTTAATTATGCTCATATTGAGTATAATAATTCAATCCCCTTTTTACTATTTTTAGCTTTAAAACATCATTCATCTTGTTAGATCATCAATTACAATAATCCCTTTCATTTAAACTGTAGAAATAATGCAAAATTTAGGTTCAAACACAGAAGTGGTTGCTGTACTTATTGCAATTACCAACTTCTCTGCCCGAATTCTAACCATCGACCAGGGACGTTTATTACCTTCAGGTCCTATAACACCTGTACACCATTCCTTACAAGCAGGTGCACGTGCATGGGTGAAACAACAAACACAACAACCTTTAGGTTATATTGAACAACTTTATACATTTGTAGATATGGAGCGCTCAGCCCAAGCACCTTTTATTTACATTAGTTATTTAGGATTAGTAAAAGAGGCAGAAGAGACTATTTTAGAACTCGATGCCAAATGGCATGATTGGTATGATTATTTTCCATGGGAAAATTTTAAATATGCAGATCATACACCTCTTCTCAAACAACTGACCTATTGGGCAGACAGCGCCCCCAATACAGTTTTAAGACAGCACCGTTTAGAACGGATTTCTTTATGTTGGGGATTAAATGACTATCTTTGGTTAGAAGAAAATACGTTATTACGCTACGAATTATTATATGAAGCAGGACTTGTTCAAGAGTCGCCTTATTTTGCATATCAGCTTGATACCAAATTTATTGGTCAACCAATGCAATACAATCACCGTCGTATTTTAGCGACTGCAATTTCGCGTTTAAGGTCGAAAATTAAATACCGTCCTGTCATTTTTGAACTTTTACCTGATGAATTTACACTCTTACAACTTCAAAAAAGCATTGAAACACTCACAGGGATTGAACTACATAAACAAAATTTTAGACGCTTAATGCAAAACCAAAATCTTTTAGAAGCAACAGGCAAAGAGGCTATTGTTGCACGTGGACGTCCCGCTCAACTGTATCGTTTTAACCAAAAGATATTGCAAGAATATTTATTATCTCATTCTAAACTCCCCAAAATCGCGCCTTAAAATATTGCATATTGATTTTAAATCTTATATATACTCATTATGAGTATAAAAAGGATTTATCATATGAATTATAGCTTACCCGATATCATGATTCGCCCAATGGTTCAACAAGCCTTACAAGAGGATTTAGGGCGTAGAGGTGATATTACTTCCGAAGCAGTTATTCACCATACACGCACAGCAAAGTTACATATAGTTGCACGAGAAGCAGGTATTTTGTGCGGTTTGGATTTAGCTCGACTTTGTTTTAACGAGATGGGGGCTCAATTTACCACTACAGTTCAAGATGGTATGCCCATTAAAAAAGGTACTATATTGGCTACAGTAGAAGGTCAAGCTTATACATTGCTGAGTGCAGAACGGACAGCTCTCAACTTTCTCACCCATCTTACAGGGATTGCCACACAAACCCATCAATTACAACATCAAATCTCTCATACAAAAGCAAAAATTACATGTACTCGCAAAACCATACCTTTATTGAGAGTTTTACAAAAATATGCAGTACGCGTAGGTGGCGGTCGTAATCATCGCATGGGGTTAGATGATGCGATTTTAATTAAAGATAATCATATTGCATTATCAGGTGGCAACATTGTACAAACTATCCAACAAGCAAAAGCATATGCAGGACATCTAATTCCTATTGAAATTGAAGTTGATACCTTAGAACAGCTCAAAATTGTCCTAAATGAAGGGGTGTCTTTGGTCTTATTAGATAATATGTCAACTGCCCAACTCACAGAAGCTGTTGAGCTGTGTCGTGGACGTACTCAAACAGAAGCCTCGGGCGGTTTAAACCCCTCTAATTTGGTAGAAGTGGCTCAAACAGGTGTCGATTTTTTAGCGATGGGTTACTTAACGCATAGCGCATCTTACATTGATATTGGTTTAGATTATCTCTGAATAAAAGGAATACAGGACGCAAGGTCTACGCATGCCTGACCTTGTTTTGCTAAAATAAAGTAGTCTTGTACCATTTGGGCTTGTTGCTCAATACCATAATTTAAAAATTGCTTCCCTTGTTCAATCACATACCGATAACGGCGATCAAACAATGCACCTCTCACCACCTTAATGCCTTGTTGAATTTGCCATACGTGCACAAGCTCATGTACTAACCAAGATTGTTTTGCAACAGAGTGTAAAGAAAAATCCTCTATCCAATCTTGTGGATTAAAATAAATACATCCATTTGGGCTCATCACATATCCTTTTAAAATAAGGCGATGTGCCACTAGCTCAATATCATCTAATATCAAGTGATTTTTAAAAACAAATTGAGCAATTTCACGCTCACCTAAAGTGAGTTTACGGCGCTTTACAATAAGTCTCATAAAAATTTTTTTGTTTTAGGCTTAATCTATTAACAGTTTCGTATATAGTATCAAAGACTTCGTTATTTACTACAAATCGTTGAATAATTAAATGGATAAATCAACTGATTGTAAGCCCTATAGGAATAGGATTTTAGTTCAATGAAAAACTTTAAAATTGCACTTGCTCAATTTTCTCCAGACAATGGCAATATAGAACATAACGCGCAAAAAATCATTGCACAAGCGAACCATGCAAAACAGCAAGGTGCAGATTTGGTGATTTTTCCCGAACTGAGCTTAATTGGTTACTGTGCAGAGGATCTATTTTTACGTCCTAGCTTACAAAAACGTACCGAACATGCATTTACTGAATTAAAAACAGTCAAAGATATTGTGATGGTATTTGGTTTTGTACAACACTCTCCCGATGGACAACGTTACAACGCCGCTGCCGTGATGAAAGATGGCGAAGTACTTGGTATTTATAACAAACAAAATTTACCTAATTATGGCGTATTTGACGAAAAACGTTACTTTAGTGCAGGTCATCAGCACCTTATTTTTGAATATTTAGAACATAAATTTGGTGTACTTATTTGTGAGGATGTATGGAATATCAACACCGTACAGCAACTTGCAAAACTCAATATTGACACAGCATTAGTATTGAACTCATCACCTTATGAAGTAGGTAAACCGCAGCACCGTATTGAAACCTTAAGCGAGCTTGCAAAACAGCTTAACATCAACTTGGTCTACAATAACCAAGTAGGTGGACAAGACGATTTAATTTTTGATGGCTCAAGTTTTATTGTGAATAAAACAGGTCAACTTATTCTTAAAGCCGAAAGCTACAAAGAAGAAACTTATATTGTCGAGTTTGAAAATGCACAATTTAAGCCAATTAAACCGCAAGAAAGCTTAAGTACCATGGCTGAGATTTATCAAGGCTTAGTGCTTGCCACACGTGACTACGTAGAACGTTCAGGTGCTAAAGGCGTTATTCTTGGCTTATCAGGTGGTATTGACTCAGCATTAACACTTGCAATTGCTGTAGATGCCCTAGGCAAAGAGCGTGTACAAGCAGTCATGATGCCATATACCTATACCGCACAAATTAGTGTTGAAGATGCAACAGCTCAAGCAAAAACCTTAGGCGTGGCATTTGCAGTAACGCCAATTGAAAATATTGTAAATAGCTTCTTACAGACACTATATCCATTCTTTGGCGATGCGCCTGCTGATGCAACTGAAGAAAACTTACAAGCACGTGCACGCGGTACCTTATTGATGGGCTTATCCAATAAATTCGGTAATCTTGTACTCTCTACAGGCAATAAATCTGAGCTTGCCGTGGGTTACTGTACGCTTTACGGTGATATGGTGGGAGGATTTGCCGTTCTTAAAGATGTTTATAAAACGATTGTTTTTGAACTAGCAAAGTACCGTAACAGCATTGCACCTGTTATTCCAGAACGTGTAATTACTCGCCCACCTTCTGCAGAACTACGTCCAGACCAAAAAGACCAAGACTCTTTACCTGCTTACGATGTATTAGATGCTATCTTGTATGCTTACATTGAAGAAGATCAAAGCCAAGCAAATATTATTGCAAAAGGTTTCGATAAAGAGACTGTTGAAAAGGTAATTGCGCTTGTTGATCGCAACGAATATAAACGCCGTCAAGGTGTGATTGGACCTCGTATTAGTCCACGCGCATTTGGACGCGAACGCCGTTACCCAATTGTAAATGGCTGGAAAGCTGGCGTCTAAAATCAACGGCACCCCTAAAGGGGTGCTTTTTTTAAGTCAAAAAAAAACCTTGCTGAGAGCAAGGTTTATAAAATGGTGGCTATGACTGGACTCGAACCTGTGACCCCAGCATTATGAGTGCTGTGCTCTAACCAACTGAGCTACATAGCCGTAAACTGTGCGTGCATTATCTATAGATATTGATAAACCGTCAACCACTTTTTGTTTTGCTTGATCACCAAATATTCAAAAGCCTCCAAAATGGAGGCTTTTTATTACCAAATATCTGAATTTATTTTCTTTTTCAACTTTGGATGATCATCAAGTTTAAATACAGGATCTTTAACCCCTGCTTTTTGTTGACGGCGATAATCTTTCAGCAAAATAAGTAAACATGGCATTAACAGCAAAATTGCCGCTAAGTTTAAAGTTGCCATAATACCCATAGAAAGATCTGCTAAATCCCATACCAATTGCGCACCTGATACAGCACCAAAATACACCATTATCAGCACAATAATACGGAACACAAACATCACTTTACGGTTACTATTTAAGAACTGTAAGTTACCTTCAGCATATGCATAATTACCTAATACCGCAGAATAACAGAATAAGAAAAGTAAGATTGCAAGTAAATCGCCACCCCAATTTCCAAGCTGTGTTTCAAGTGCATGCTGTGTGATTTTTACACCGACATCACTTGTATTTTTGTACACACCAGAAATTAAGATAATCATTGCCGTACTTGTACATACAATAAATGTATCTACAAATACACCTAGCATTTGTACTAAACCTTGGTTTACAGGATGTGGCACATCTGATGCAGCAGCGGCATTGGGTGCAGAACCCATACCTGCTTCATTTGAGAATAAACCACGTTTAATCCCCTGCATCATTGCTACAGACACCATACCACCTAAAAAACCACCTGCAGCAGCATCAAATTTAAATGCTTCTGAGAAAATTAAGCCAAATACATGTGGTACTTCTTGATAATTGATCAAAGCAATATAAATTGCCAAACCAAGGTATAAACCTGCTTTTAAAGGAACAAACATCTCGGCAAAACGTGCAATACGTTTAATACCACCAAAAATTGCAATCGCAGTCAAAACCACAACAACAATCCCTACCCAACTCGGATTTAAACCCCAAGCGTGTGATGATGCACTCACCATGGCATTCACTTGTAGTGAGTTAAATACCAAGCCATAGGTTAAAATCATTGCAATGGCAAACACAGCACCAAAGACCTTACTCTTTAAACCATACGTAATGTAGTAAGCAGGACCACCACGAAACTGTTTTGTTTCTGGATCACGTATTTTAAATAACTGTGCTAAAGAAGATTCAGCAAATGCAGAGCTCATACCAATCAGTGCAGTTACCCACATCCAAAATACAGCGCCTGGGCCACCAATGGTAATTGCTAATGCAACACCACCAATATTACCTACACCAACACGACTAGCAAGACCTGTCACGAACGCCTGAAAAGGTGTTAAACCTTGAGTTTGTACTTCACCCTCTCCACGGCTACCTTTCATTACTCGAATACTTTCGAGAAACATTCTGATTTGTACACCACCTGTAAAAATGGTGTAGATAATTCCTACCGCAAGTAAGAATACAAGCAAAAAACTCCACAGTGGGCTATTCAAGTGCTCAACCCAGTTTTTGAGTATTTCCTGATTCATTCAGACGTCCGTCCTTATATAAAACATGGCTACATAATGCAAAGCACTATGAGTCAAAATATTAAACGAGCATTGATTATCGTGCTATGTACACAATAAGGTATCCTCTAGCCAATTTTTGAGAAGAAAACTTTTTGTAAATTAGATACAAAAAAACACGCAATTATACCCATACAATGCTTTAAACAAAATTATTTCGCATATCCTTGCGGTTTGCGAGTGTAGCATTTTTAAACTTTCTTTTACTATGTTCTTTGTTCCTGTACATTAAATTTTGCTTAAAAATATTATTTATCTTTTATTATCAGTTACTTATTTTTTATTACTTTAGTATAAAGCCTGATAAGAGTTGAAACAATTTTACTCTACATTATAAGATTGAATCACTTCAATTATAGTTATAAACGATAAAATAATGGAAAACTTAATTAAACAACGTCATTCCGTTCGGGCTTTTTTACCACAACCTATTGATTCAAAAACTATTCACTCTATTTTAGATCTTGCACGATTTGCCCCATCAGGTACAAATACACAACCATGGAAAGTGTATGTCGTAAGTGGAAAAACGCGTGATCGTATTAGTGAACTTGTCTGTAATGCAAATCCTAACGACCACCACGAAACTTTTTCTTATTACCCACAGCAGTGGATCTCACCGTTTATTGAGCGACGTCGTCAAAATGGTTGGAGTCTGTATGGGTTGTTGGGTATAGAACGAGGTGATAAAGACAAAATGATAGCCCAACAACAACGCAACTTTAAATTTTTTGATGCCCCTGTCGCTTTGTTTTTTACCATTAATAAAATAATGGGAATTGGCGCTAAAATGGACACAGCAATGATGATTCAAAATGTCCTATTAATGGCAAAACAGTATGGTTTAGACACTTGCCCTCAAGCCGCGTGGAACCAATATCATCAAATTGTATTACAAGAGCTTGATGCACATGATGACGAAGAGCTTGTTTGTACTGTTTGTCTTGGCTATGCAGACCCAAATCATATTGTAAATACACTGGTTACCCCACGTGAGCCAGTTGAAAACTTTACCGTTTTTTATGACTAAAAACACAGTATAATAAATCGTCGTGATGAGGTAAGGGTACATCTTTGGATCTTGGGTTTCGGCGCAATACCGCTTTAATGTATAACATCCGTATTGGCATCGCTTTTTGTGGCACTGCATTTGTGCCTTACTTTTTACATTTACAAATGGCAACTATTCCACTTACCCTTGGTGTTGTTGCCGCAGGTTTAAGCGATATTGATGACCGCTTTACCATTCGTATTTTAAATCAGCTCTATACCTATATTGGATTTTTTATTGCCTCTAGCGCAATTCAATTTTTATTTCCTTATCCTGTTGTTTTTGCAATTAGTTTGCTATTTGCCTGTGTAGCATGGATTTTATTAGGTTCATTAGGTCGGCGTTATGCCACAATTTCTTATGGCTGTTTAGTTGTTTCTGTTTACAGCATGTTGGGTGTCCATCTCTTTGAAGAATGGTATTTACAACCTATTTTGTTGGTGATTGGCGCAATCTGGTACGGTATTTTATCAACCATTAGCTTTTTAATTGCTCCTGTACGCCCTGTACAAGAAAAACTTGCCAAAAGCTACGCTTCATTAGGCGATTTTTTGTTTGCAAAATCTAATCTGTTTGATGTGGATATGACGGTAAAAAGCTACCGCCAAAGCATGATTGATTTATCGTTAGAAAATGGCAAACTCATTTCATTATTTAATGAGATGAAAACAGCACTTCTCACTCGTTTAAAAGGAGATCGTGGACGCAAAGCCACACGACGTTCATTACAATATTATTTTGTTGCTCAAGATATTCACGAACGTGCTAATTCAGCGCATATTGACTACCAAAAACTAGCAAAGCACTTTAAACATAGCGATATTTTATTTAGATTCCAACGTATTCTCACACTACAAGCAAAAGCCTGCCAAGACTTAAGCCGTCATATACTTAAAAACAAAGCCTACCAACATAACCTGCGTTTTACCCAAGCGTTTGACAACTTAAAACTTTCGTTAGAACATTTGAGTATCGATTATCCACATCACCCTATTTGGACAAATGCGCTCTCATCTTTATATAAAAATCTAAAATCTATTGATGCCCAACTACGTAATTTAGAAAGTGAATTTGAAGATATAAAACTAGACGAACAACTCAAAGACGATGATTTAAAAGGTTGGGTTGATATTAAATCACGGATTAAACAAAACTTAACGCCTGAGTCTGTGTTATTTAGACATGCTATTCGGCTATCTATTGTTTTGTTTACCTGTTATTTATTTATTCAAATCACCGACATCAAATACGGATTTTGGGTATTACTGACTGCACTTTTTGTGAGTCAACCTAATTTTAATGCCACAAAAAGACGGCTTCGTTTACGTATTTTGGGCACACTCATTGGTATTGTCGTCGGTTTTGCTATTTTACATTTTATTCCTTCGGTCGAAGGACAACTCATATTATTAGTGATCAGTGGTATTTTGTTTTTTGAACTTCGTAGCCAACAATATGCCCAAGCCACAGCTTTCATTACCATTTTAGCGCTTATTAATTTTAACTTAGATGGTGGCTTAGGTTACGCTGCGGTATTCCCACGTATGTTAGATACACTTATTGGCTGTTTTTTTGCTTGGCTTGGGGTAACTTTTATTTTTCCTGATTGGAAATTCAGACGCTTACCACGCAATATTAAAAAAACGCTTCAAGCACAATGCGACTACTTAAAGGAAATTGCCAGCCAATACCACCTTGGTAAAAACAATAATCTTAATTATAGAGTTATAAGACGTGCAGCACACAATAGTGATGCAGAACTTGCTTCTGTAATTTCAACACTTGCTACAGAACCTGACTTAGATCAAAGCTATAAAAACCTAGCCTTTGATTTTTTGTGTTTAAGCCATACTCTACTTAGCTATATTGCTGCCTTAGGTGCTCACCGCGAAAAAATACAAGACCCGCACACTTTAAAGCTTTTAGATACTGCTGTAATAGACATTCAGCGCGCACTTTTATATGACGAAACACCCAACCTAAGTGTGCAAAAACTCAAAGCTTATCTTGAACAAAATGATGCGTTTATTGTTCTACAACAGCTGTCGCTAATGCTAGGTATCCTTAACCAACTATGTACGCTCAAACAAAACCTGAATTACATTGATGCAGACGAAACCACATTTGGCTCAATTTAAGGTAAGATAACCACATGCTAAAATGTTTACGATGAATTATGAACGCTAAAAACTTATATGCTTACACTTTACAACCTGTAAAATACGAAGTGTCTGAAGCAGAGCAACGTAATGCTCAACTGACTATTTGGCGTAGCACCAATAAAATTGGCACAAAAGCATGGGCAATTATGGGTGCAGTGCTCCTAGTTGCTATTTTAGGTCTTGTGTTTATTAAAAATTACTCAACTGTATTTTGTTGGGTTGCTATTGCCTGTGTTGCTATTTACCTACTGATCCGTAAATACGGCTTAGAATGGTATGTAAAACGCAAGATGCAAGAATTTCCAGTTCAAGATATCCAAAATATTCGTTTAGGCGTACAACCTAGTGGTTTAGTCATGCGTCAAAAAGTGGGTATGCAAGAAGGCGTTGGCTCTATTGGTTGGAAAGATATGTACGAATGGTACGATACACCTGACTTTTTACTTATCAACTTTAAAGTAAAAGGACAACAAGGTGCTTATATTCTACCTAAGCGTATGGATAGCAATAATTTTTCATTTGGCACTATTCGCAAACATTTAAAACAATCGGTTGGCGAAGCCAAAAAAGTCTAATTCAAAACTCCCATCTTGGGAGTTTTTTTATTGATAAATATTATTATTTGTAAAAGAATAACATTCGCATTTATAATCAGCGAGTCTGATTGTGCTTGTTATTGCTATGTTCAAAAAAATTCTGTTCCAACTGCATTGGTTTTTAGGGATCACTGCAGGTTTAGTATTGTCTTTAATGGGCGTTTCTGGCGCTATTTATTCATACGACCAACAAATCCTAAAAGCAATTAACCCTCAAAGCTACGTGGTTGTTGCACAACAAACTCCCAAACTTACGCCAGCGCAGCTCTATACCACTTTTGAAAAACAGCATGTGAATAACGTGACTATTTTTAAAGATCCAACGGCTTCTTCTATTATTAATGTAAAACAAGAAGGTAACCGTAAAGGGCGAAATATAATGGTAAATCCTTACACAGCCGAAGTATTACCTGAGGTAAAAGGACAGGAGTTCTTTAAGTTTATTCTTAATTTTCACCGTACACTTACGATGGGAGAAATTGGGAAACAAATTACAGGGTTTTGTGCATTTGCTTTGATTTTCTTTTTACTCAGTGGGCTATATCTTCGTTTTCCTAAAAAACATTCCTTTAAACAATGGTTTTTAATTAAACCTAAACTTAAAGGTCGAAATTT
This sequence comes from Acinetobacter sp. HY1485, assembly GCF_027568475.1. Lineage (GTDB taxonomy): Bacteria > Pseudomonadota > Gammaproteobacteria > Pseudomonadales > Moraxellaceae > Acinetobacter. Next base: position 266,878 of record NZ_JANKZG010000003.1, read on the forward strand.
TATTTGGGACTTACATGCTGTAATTGGCACTTGGGTGCTCATTTTTTATCTCAACTTTGCCCTAACAGGACTATTTTGGTCTTACGATTGGTGGCGCAGCGGCATGTTCAGCGTATTACAAGTACAACGTACACCAATGCAAAAAGAACCATCAACACCTTTACCACCGCTTACTCAGGTACAAACTGACTTAAACCAAGCATGGCAACATACTCAATTTAATTATTCTAGTGTTACGCTGAATGTGCCAAAAAACAACAAAGTCGAAGTCAGCTTTGTCGATCCTACCCCTCAGCATGAACGAGCAAAAAACACCTCTACTTTTAATGTTCTCACACAAACGTTTGAAAATACTAAACTGTATGAACAAAAAGGGCTCAATGAAAAAATTATGACTAGTATGCTCCCCGTACATCGCGGAAGCTTTTATGGACCGATTTGGCACGTTTTTGCCATGTTGTCTGCACTGACAATGCCTCTCTTTTTTATTACAGGTTGGATGCTGTATCTTAAAAGAAGAAAGCCAAAAATTCAAAAGCCAACGTTAAACACTACATTTGATGCACCGACATGGCATGTTTTGTATGCTTCTCAAACAGGTACAGCCGAACAAATTGCATGGCAAACCACCGTACAATTACAACAAGCAAAACAAAATGTTATTACGCAATCTTTGCATAAAACAACTTTGGAGCATATTAAACATGCACAAAAAGTTTTGTTTGTCGTAAGCACTTATGGTGTAGGTGAACCGCCTGACTTAAGTAAAAATTTTGTAAAAACCATCTTAAAACAACAAGTCGATTTGTCACATGTTGAATATGCTGTTTTAGCACTTGGATCACATGATTATCCAGAAACATTTTGTGCTTTTGGACATACCCTTAATACATGGTTAGAAAGCTGTGGTGCATTACCACTATTTGAACTTATAGAACTCAATAATAAGCTTTGGCATGAATCTATTGCGCATGTTACACATACTCAATTTCAAATACCTGATCAAACACCAACATTTGATCCATGGAAACTCATACATCAAGAGGTTCTTAATCCTGATAGTGTAGGTCGCCCTGTATATAGTATTCAACTTAAAACTCAAAATGATGAACTATGGCAAGCAGGTGATATTGCACAAATCCAACCCGAAAACAGTAACCGTGCCATTATAAAGTTTATGCAACAGCATCAAATCGACCCTCAACAATATAATTTTTTAAAAGATCGTCAACTTGAAAAAAATATACCTCTAAATCAGCTCAAACCCCTACCAATACGTGAGTACTCCATTGCAAGTATTCCACAGCAAGGCTATTTACAGCTTGTCGTTCGTTTACACGAGTTCGGGCTAGGCTCTCAATGGTTATGTACTTATGCCAAAGATACAATACATTTAAGAATTCGTACCAATGAGAGTTTTCATCTAATTAAGGACAACAGACCTATTATTTTAATTGGTAATGGTACGGGTATTTCTGGGTTATTAAGCTTATTAGAAACTCGTATCCAAAAAGGTTACCAACAAAATTGGTTGTTTTTTGGTGAACGCCAAGCGCAACAGGACTTTTTCTTTAAAGATAAACTCTTAAATTGGCAAAATTTAGGCTATTTAAAATTAGAAACTGCATTTTCTAGAGATACTCAACACTATGTACAGCATAAATTACTTGAAAACGCTATAACACTACAACAGTGGATCAAAAATGGCGCCATCATTTATGTGTGTGGAAGTATTAATGGTATGGCAACGGATGTAGAAAACACACTGATTAAAATTTTAGGACAAGATACGCTAGATGAATTAAGACAAACTCAACGCTATAAAAGAGATGTGTACTAGGCAACTAGTACCATTTTTTAGGCATAAAAAAACCGAGCTTAATCTCGGAATTAATGGTGGGTGCTGACGGGATCGAACCGCCGACATTCTGCTTGTAAGGCAGACGCTCTACCAACTGAGCTAAGCACCCTATATCTATGTTTTTAATGGCGCAGCGGACGGGACTCGAACCCGCGACCCTCGGCGTGACAGGCCGATATTCTAACCAACTGAACTACCGCTGCATATCACTCAAAAGAAAAACATAAAATCTTTTGATAAGGTCTGGTGGGTGCTGACGGGATCGAACCGCCGACATTCTGCTTGTAAGGCAGACGCTCTACCAACTGAGCTAAGCACCCTTTATCGCTACCGATAAGGTTAAACTTTAAAATGGCGCAGCGGACGGGACTCGAACCCGCGACCCTCGGCGTGACAGGCCGATATTCTAACCAACTGAACTACCGCTGCATAATCACTTAAAAGTAAAGTTTGAAACTTTTAAGGTTATGGTGGGTGCTGACGGGATCGAACCGCCGACATTCTGCTTGTAAGGCAGACGCTCTACCAACTGAGCTAAGCACCCGATGTTTTCTATAAAATGGCGCAGCGGACGGGACTCGAACCCGCGACCCTCGGCGTGACAGGCCGATATTCTAACCAACTGAACTACCGCTGCACTTTATAGAACAACTGAAATCTTAAATGGCGCAGCGGACGGGACTCGAACCCGCGACCCTCGGCGTGACAGGCCGATATTCTAACCAACTGAACTACCGCTGCCCTAAAAGATTTCACAATAAAGGTTGGTGGGTGCTGACGGGATCGAACCGCCGACATTCTGCTTGTAAGGCAGACGCTCTACCAACTGAGCTAAGCACCCTTTAACTAACGTCTTCATCGTTTGTGAGGTGCATTATAGAGAATCTATGCACAGTGTCAAACGCTTTTGCAAAGGTTTATGGTTTTTTTTATCTAAGTGATTAAAAAATAGCTTTTTTAGCTAAATTTTCAGCAATATAGACGGTTTCTTTTTCATTAATGATATCAAATAGTTCTAATAGATCTTGATTATGCATCCGAATACACCCATGAGATTGAGCAACTCCCATGGGTTGATTATTTGGTGTCCCATGAATATAAATATAACGCTGATAGGTATCGCACCCTTCGCCTGCATTAAAACCTTGTTCTAATCCTTTGAGCCACATAATACGTGTGAGTATCCAATCTCGGTTTGGATATTGTAATTCTAGTTGTTCAGAATAAATCTCACCTGTAGGTTGTCTACCGATAAATACTGTATTTACAGGCGTATCTTGTCCAATTTTTTGTTCAATACAATGCCATCCCCGAGGTGTTTTTCCACTATTTTCTGCTTCGCCAATACCATTTAGCCCCGAAGATATTTTGAAAGTTTTATTATATTTTGGAACATGAAGTGTTTGCGTTGCTAAATCAATCAAAACTGTGGGATTTTTCATCTTTTTCCTTTAGAGGTTCAGGACGTGTACATAACCATATTGCCACGATCAGCATAGTTACATCTGTAAAAATTTTAACAGGCAATGGCGCATTTGTATAAATCATCAAAACTGCACTTATCGCCATCATTGCAGTTGCCCAATATTTTGCTTTTCTAGGCACAGTGCCATGCTTTCGCCATTGTTTAAGTGTAGTTCCATATTTAGGATGATTAAGTAACCATTCATCTACTTCTGGCCAACCTTTAGATGCTGCCCATCCAGCTAAGATTAAAAAAACGGTAGTTGGCATACCTGGTAAAATTGCACCTATGACAGCAAGAATAATAAAAATAACCACTAAACTGCGCCAAAATAATGTTTTCATAGTTAAACCTGAATGTAGCAATGAGCTTTGGTATGGATTTTTTTGAACCATGGACACAGTACAAACATGCGTGTGTGCGTCAACTTGCTTTTTGTATTGCAAGTCCTAATATTATAAATACAATGCCGAACGATGTATGCCGAGAACATCTGTTTGATTGGCATACCAGCACATTTTGGAAAGATCAATTTGAACGCTATCAAGTAAGGCTAGAATATTTAGATCAAGACCCGACTGAGCTGATTGAGTTTTTAAGTTCTCTTAAAAGTACCCGCTTAGGTTTGCGTTTTGAAATGTTGTTATGGTTTTGGCTAAAAGATGAAGATTATCACTGTTACCACGTATTAGGACACAGTCTTCAACAAATTGAGGGTGCAAGAACGTTAGGTGAGTTAGATTTTTTAATTTTAAATAAGCAAACAGAAGAAATTGAGCACTGGGAAGTTGCACTTAAATATTATTTGGCAGAAGCACAGGGTTGGTTTGGTCTAAACCGTAGTGATACTTTGTATAAAAAGTTACAACACTTTACGATGCGTCAATTTCAATTTTCACATACACAGCAACATATTATTCAAAAAAAATATGCTGTGATGAAAGGACAGCTTTACCTACCCTATCAACAAAAATTTGATATACCTGATTGGCTAAATACTTCTAGAAGAACAGGTTTTTGGGGAAACAAGCCTGTTGCGCATCTTTATCGTTTGCAACGCCAAGAATGGATTATTCCAAATGAAACCCAAAGTTCTGGTAATGCTTATTGGTGGACTGACGGGCTTTACTGCAATGCTGAACAAAACTTTTTTTATATGTTTCGATACAATTTGAATACATTTTAAACGGAAAAATTGAGTAATCTTGGTGGTGAGGTAAGAAAAAATAAATACTGGAGAATATTATGAAAAAAGTTGTTTTTGCTTCAATTGCTGTTGCACTTATTTTGACTGGCTGTAATACATTCCGAGGGATCGGTCAGGATGTATCAGGTGCAGGACATGCCGTATCTCATACAGCAGATAAAGCCCAACAAAAAATCTAAAATTAAAGCCCTATCAACACGATAGGGTTTTTTTTTGCTATATTGGTTGTTTTTTAACAGCCGATTTTTTTCATGTCTTCTGATACGCTCACATTAAGTTTAGATCTTTTACGTCGTCCTTCTGTTACCCCAGTTGATTATGATTGCCAAACGCTGATGGCAGAACGTTTAAAACAAGTCGATTTTAAAATTGAATCTATGCGTTTTGAAGATGTTGACAACTTATGGGCACGACGAGGTACGCAAGAGCCTGTGTTTTGTTTTGCAGGACATACCGATGTTGTACCCACAGGCAAATTAGAAGATTGGAATACAGAGCCATTTATTCCTGAAATTAAAGACGGTAAATTATACGGGCGTGGTAGTGCAGATATGAAAACGGCTCTTGCAGCCATGGTGGTTGCCACAGAGCGTTTTGTTAAAAAGCATCCTAATCATAAAGGTTCTATTGCTTACCTCATTACTTCGGATGAAGAAGGTCCTGCAAAAAATGGGACTGTTAAAGTCATTGAAACATTAGAAAATCGAAACGAGAAAATTAAATGGTGTCTAGTGGGTGAACCATCAAGTACAGATCGTTTGGGTGATATTGTTAAAAATGGACGACGTGGGTCTTTAAATGCCAAACTTACTGTACAAGGTAAGCAAGGGCATGTGGCTTATCCACATCTTGCCAAAAATCCAATTCATTTAGCGACTAAAGCAATTGATGAATTGTGTAATACGGTATGGGACGAAGGTAACGAGTACTTCCCTGCAACTTCTTTTCAGATCTCTAACATTCATGCAGGTACAGGTGCAACCAATGTTATTCCACATACTTTAGAAGTAACTTTTAATTTCCGTTACTGCACAGAAGTAACTGCAGATGAACTAAAGACACGTGTGTTGGAAATTTTAGATCGTCACGAATTACAATACGATATTGAGTGGAATCACTCAGGGCAGCCATTTATTACACCTGTAGGAGATTTGGTAAAAGCAACTCAAACTGCAATTAAATCAATATGTGGTTACGATACACAGCTTTCTACCAGTGGTGGTACATCCGATGGTCGTTTTATTGCTCCAACAGGCGCACAAGTGATTGAGCTAGGGGTATTAAATGCCACCATTCATCAAGTGAACGAGCATGTTAATGTGGACGAATTAGAACCTCTTGCAGAAATCTATGAACGAATTTTGGTTGAGCTACTCGCTTAACAAAAAGCCCCTCATTTGAGGGGCTTTTTTTAGCAGATACTATTATAAATTTTATCAAGTGCAGGTACTTGATAAACGTTATTCTGCAAACTGACATATTGATAAATATGTTCATCACTTGTTGGACGATCTTCATCAACCATTTCTGAGATACGTAAACGCATTGTCTCAGGCATTTCATCGCATAACAAAACAAAGCGTTGTTGTGCTGTTTCACCTTCAATAATTAAAGCAACTGCTTCTTTTAATTGAGGGTTATTTAACGGATATACAGGTAAATAAACATCATGCCATTTATAACTTTTTACACTTGTTTTGGATGTTTGTGCAGAAAGAACAATATTTTGAGGTAAAAGCATGGGGGCTTGCTCAAAACAAGGGACTTTGTACACATCAATAAATCCCGTTGATACAGAAATTAGATGTTGTAGCTCTTGCTGATCCATACTTTACTCTCCAATTAAACGTTGTACTTGATGTAACAACTCAGTTTCTTGGAACGGTTTACCCATGTAATGTGTTACACCAAGGTTAAAAGCACGTTCACGATGCTTTTCACCTGTACGAGATGTAATCATAATAATTGGTAAGTCTTTATGAACGGAATCGTGACGTAACTGATTAGTTACCTCAAAACCATCCATACGTGGCATTTCAATATCGAGTAACATTAAGTTTGGCTTGATATGTTCAATTTGTTCAATTGCATCAATACCATCTTTTGCTGTCACAACATCGTAGCCATGTCGTTCTAATAAACGAGAAGTTACCTTACGCACGGTTACAGAGTCATCGACAATCATTACCAATTGACGAGCACGTTCTTTGTGTGCCATATCTTTAACTGATGATAAATCACGTAATGTATTTTGAATACGTCGAGCGATATTTTGCCCGTCTAAAATAAGACAAACTTGACCATCACCTAAGATTGTTGCACCACCTAAGACGTCCATTTTTTCAAATTGTGCGCCCAATGGTTTTACAACAATCTCCGCACGCGAACCAACCAGTTGATCAATCAATAAGGCAACCGTTTGATTGTTGTAACCTTTAATTAATAACATTGGTACTGTATGTGCTGTGGTGAAGCGAGGTTTTGGAGTTTGTCCTAAAAATTCACCCGCATAACGTAATTTATATTTGTATCCATCAATACTAAAAAATTCATCTTTTGAATTAAAGTAATCTTCTAATACATCTGATGAAACACGTACAATACGCTCAATCTGAGTCAATGGAATAGCCAATTGTTGGTCTAAAATTTTAACCATTAATGCATCGTGAACTGCCACAGCAGTTGGGATACGGATACTAAATTGTGTTCCCTCACCTACGATCGACTCAATAGAAACGTGACCACCCAGTGCTTTAATATCACTTTGCACCACATCCAAGCCGACACCACGACCAGAAATCTGAGTAACTGATTCTGCTGTAGTTAAGCCCGAGTGGAAAATATATTGCAATACTTCTTCTGCTGATAAACGATGGTTTTCTGGAATTAAACCTAAAGATTGTGCTTTTTTCTCAATTTTAGCAACATCGATGCCTCGCCCATCATCTTGAATAGTCACAACAATGTCTGAACCTTGACGATAAACATCAAGCTCAATTTGACCAGTTGCTTGTTTCTTTTGCTGGCTACGTTCATCTGCCGACTCAATACCATGGTCAATTGCATTACGTATCATATGCTCAAGTGGTACAGCTAAGCGCTCAAGAATATTTCGGTCAAGTTCGGTATTACGATTAGTAACTTTAAGCTGTACAGGACGTTCTAGTGTTGATGCCGTTTGGCGTACTAGTCGTTCAAGACGGTTGATTACATTAGAAAATGGCACCAAACGCACGCTCATTAAGTTATCTTGAATTTCAGCTTGAATACGAGACTGTTGTAACAATAAAGATTCAGCATCACGTACTTTATCTGTAAGTGTTACCTTAAAGTCAATTAAATCCGATGCTGACTCGGCAAGCGATTTTGATAATTGATTTAATGATGAATATTGATCCATCTCTAATGGGTCAAAATCTGCATAGCGAGCATTTTCTACATCGTGTTTTGCAAGAATCTGTGTCTCAAGCTCACCTTCCATTCGGCGAAGCTGGTCTGACAAACGCTTAATTGCCAGCTCCATCTCACTCAGCGTATTGTTAAATTGGCTCATACCCATTTCAATACGTGAACGGTTAATTGAGTTCTCACCTGTTAGATTGACCATTTTTTCAATCAAACTAGATGAGATACGGATCATTTCATTATGCTGAACTTTCTGCTCTGAACTACCCCATTCGCCAAGCATAGATGGTGGTTCTGTACCATCGCCCTCTACAAATACAGGTACCGTAATATCTTCAACATCATCAATTTGTGCAGTACGATCAATATAATCGATTGCTTTTAATTGAGCTTGATATTGGTTCATATCAGAATAGTTTTCTGATTCTAAAGCCTGCTGTAACCAACTAAATGTACGAATAATTAAATTATCATGCGCATTTGTTGTTAGCTGATGAAGTGCAAAATTCTCAAACGTATCTTCAAGCGCTTGTGTGATTTCAATAAATGGTTGTATTTCTACCATACGAGCACCACCTTTAAAGGTATGTGCATGGCGTTGTAATTGTAGCAATAAGCTACGACTACTACGATCGTCTTGCCATTTTTTGAAAGTTTGTTTTAATGCTTCTACTAACTCGTATGCTTCTTCAATAAAGCTATCATGTACAACATCAGAAACAGTCGGTTGTGGCTTTTCAATTACTAGCGTTGATGTTTGCTTTAATAAATCATTTAAAACAGCAAGTGTTTCTGTTGCATCAAAATCGATATTAGAATGACGAATAATATCAATACGTTCTGCTAATTGATCTTGAACAAGCCGCAACGTTGCGAGTAAGTCTTTAGTCGCTTGTAACTGTTGATTGATAAGCTTTTCATAAATACTTTCAAGTACATGCGCCACTGAACCAATATGACTGGCTTGAATCATATTTGCACCACCTTTTAAGGTATGCAAATAACGCATTAATTGTTTAAGTGCTTGAATATTATTTGTATCAAGTTGATAAGTTGTCAAATCTGTATCAATTTGAGATAGAAGTTCTTCTGCCTCATCCAAAAAGATATCCGTAAGCTCTTTATCTTTAAGCGTAATGCCTTGTTCAATTTTCGCTTTATCTAACTGCATGCGTTGTGATGCATTAGACTGTGGCATAACAGGTGGTGAAATATGCTGTTTAAGTGCAAATACAATATCTTGTGCACGTTGTGGAATAGCAGCTGTTTGTCCTGTAGCTAACAAATCAAAGTAATGAATTAATGCAAGATGTGCTTGATGAAAGAGTTCTTGTGTATCTGCGGTATCAAAGAAGATAGGGTCTTTTTTCAAAACCAAATAACTATCTTTTAAAGCACAAATAAAACGATGTAAATCTTGTAGATTATCCTGCGTATGAACCCTTAATAGTTCACAATCATGAACTAATTGATCCAAATATTCATTTGGATTTTTTCTAAATTCCTGAACAAAGTCCTGTTCAGCATCTAGTAAATGATCAATGTTTAGCGCAACTAATTCACATACAGCACCATTCATTGATTTGTTATCTTCAAATACCTGAATTTTTGTATATTGTTGCCAAACACGTTCAAACTCAAGACTTGCTTGGTCTAATACAGCCTGATTTGATTGCTGTAAACCAGATAAATAAAGGCTTAAACAAGTTGTAAATTGCGTAAGTAAATCAAATTCAGCAGTTGTAAGATGTGCTTCTTGTTGCAAATGAGATTTTAATGCACATTCCACTTGTGAACTTGCATGAAATACCGTATCAATTTGTGCCATGCCAGAACTACCTTTTAAGGTATGTAATGCACGGATTAAATTATCAGTTTGCTTCGCACTTGGTGCTTTTTCGGTTAAAAAATCTTGTATATAAGTCACATATTCTGTGGCTTCTTCTAAATAGATTTCTAAAGTTTCTGCAGATACTTGCGGTAAAATTGGCTTTGAAGATGATTTATCCTCAAGTAACTCAGCCACTTCTGGCTGTAATGTTTGACTCTTAAGTTGTTCACCCAACACTAAAAAGGGACGTACATCTATTGTCATTTCTTTTTGCTGTTCAAAACATGGGTATAACTGACTTTCAAAAACCTGAAAAATAGTCCACGCAAATTGCTGAATATTTTTATCAAGCGGAATTGATCCAGAGATCACACGGTTTAATGTATCTTCAACACTCCATGCTAACTCACCTGCTTGATTTGCCCCCACCATACGCCCAGAACCTTTTAGCGTATGAAAATGGCGACGAATATCCTTAAGATAACTTTGATTGTTAGTGTCTTTTTTCCACTGAGGTAAAAGTACATTTAGTTCATCAAATATATCTTTGAGCTCCTCTACAAAAATTTCGAGGATTTCAGCATCTTGCTGTAAATAACTGTCTTCAGGCAAGGAAGTTGTGGTCACTAATTTCTGTAGTATATTGTTCATCGCTCAAACTTCTTCTGTTTAGCTTAAGGCTACCCAAATGGGTAGCCCATGCGACTATTCTGGTAACTTAAAGTCAGTTACAGATTCACGTAGCGACTCAGCCATATTTGCAAGCTCAGATACAGAACGTGCGGTATCAAATGTTGCACTTGTTGTTTGTGATGTAATGTCCTGAACAACATTCATGGTATTTGCAATATGTCCAGCTGATGCAGACTGAAGCTGCGCTGCTCCAGAAATATTTTCCATCAACTGTGCAAGTGATTGAGATACCGTTTGAATTTCGTCAAGTGCCACACCAGCATCTTTTGCAAGGTTTGCACCACGTACAACCTCAGATGTTGTATGTTCCATCGAGATTACGGCTTCATTTGTATCTGCCTGAATGGTTTTAACAAGGTTCTCAATCTGTTTTGTTGCTGATGCTGAACGTTCTGCAAGACGTTGTACCTCATCGGCAACCACAGCAAAACCACGACCTGCCTCACCTGCCATCGATGCTTGAATTGCAGCGTTTAAGGCAAGAATGTTTGTTTGATCGGCAATATCGTTAATTAACGAGACAATGTTACCAATCTCTTGAGAAGACTCACCCAAACGTTTAATACGTTTAGAAGTTTCCTGAATCTGTTCACGAATTGTATCCATACCTTGCATTGAACGGTTTACAACTTCAGCACCATTTGCTGCAATACCTACCGAACGTTGTGCTACTTCAGAAGATTCACGCGCATTTGTCGATACTTCATCAATTGACAATGCCATTTCATTCATTGCTGTTGATGCACCTGCAATCTCTTGCGCCTGATGTTCAGTCGCTTCTGCAAGTTGGTTAGTAATCATTTGCGTATTTTGTGAGTACAAAGCGACTTCTTGAGAAGTTTGGTTAATTCGCGATACCAAATCACGTAATTGGTCGATTGCAAAGTTAATCGAATCGGCAATTGCCCCTGTAAAATCCTCAGATACTGTTGCATAACTACGTAAGTCACCATCTGCCAAGTCTGCAATCTCATCGAGGAGACGTAAAATCGCGCCTTGGTTACGGTCATACTCTTCTTGTAGATTTTGCATACGTTGTTGGTCAATATCGTTACGTAAACTAAGAATTTTATATGCACACAACAAGAAGATGATGAAAGCTAAAATTAAGATAAACGCAGGAACAATTACCGTATAAGATGTAATGACAACACGGTTTAATTCATTTAATAATTTATCAGATTGCGTAAAGATTTGTGCAGATGCTTTTTGAATTGCTGCAACCTTTGCCGAGTTATCAAATACAACTGCTGCACCTGACTTAATTACTCGATCATATTCTGCTTTCATTTCTACAAGTTGAGCACGTAATTCTGGATCAGTGATACGATCTACACCAAGATCTGTACTACCATCAAGCTGTGCATTTAAATAACTTGAAAATGTTTCTGTATCTTCTTTAAAGTCATTTGCTGAATCTTCAACCACTTTTGATGCAGATAAGATAGAATCAATTGAACGTAAGATACGTTCTGCCAATACAACTTGGTTTTTAGCCACAATGATTTGACTTGTAGGCGCATGTTTACGCTCCATTTTGTCTACCATTTCATTGTATTGTGCCTGCATCCCAGGAATTACTTGTGAGATTGCGACATTAGTTGCATAAAGCTTTGTTAAAATCTTTTCGTTTGCTGTAATGGTATCAATATTTTCTGATATGTCTGACCATTCTTTTTGAATAGCAATAAATTCTTCTTTATGTCTAGCCAGCTTTAATCGTCTTACATTTTCAAAGTTTTTAACAAAGTTTACTTGGTCTTCTTTTAATTTTTTAATTGCATCATCAGAACCTGATGCTGTAGCACTGTTTGCATGACGCGAGGTAGTTTGAGAAAGTAACTTAAGTGTATCCAAACTTACTGCAATATTTTTATTTCGTGGTACGGTATAAAATAATGTTAGAAGCAAAACAAACGCAATAAAAGCACTGATAATGCCAGTGAAAATATACGGCTTAGCTTGTTCAGCACTTCCAAAACTTTGGCTTAAATTTGCCATCATTTTGTTTATCTTTTTCATAAAACCATTTTTTGAGGAATGGTTTTGCCCCGTATCTTTCTTATCAAAAACTTTAAAGCCCATTCGGCTTCCCCCTAGCATCGCAATTTGCGATATACAAGATTTACTTTATAGCCGCATTCATATATTCAGTATCATTTAACATTTTACTGAATAAAAACACATTCCAATGTCGTTGGTGTTGGTTAAAATAACCTTGACAGTACTTTTGTAAGTTACTTTCCAAACTTTCGTTACTAGAAAAGAAACTTTTTTTGTTAAAGTGCTGAATACCTAAAACCTGATCGACAGCCAAACCTACATAATGATCTTGATGACTCACACACAATACTTTTTGTGTATCTTTACTACTTTGACCAGAAAAATATGCGGGTAAATCAGTAATTGTGAGTAATCTACCACGTACATTGGCTAACCCTTTTAGCCAAGATTTACTATTTGGTACTGGCGTAAAGGTAGGATAATAGATAACCTCTGACACTTCCCCCAAAGGCGCAACAAAATACTGTCCCAGCATCTCAAAGGCAATACCTGACCATCTTGCCACCTCTTGGCTAGAAGAGGTATTTTTCGTCCCTCTTTTTGCTAACCGAAGTAGCTCGATAAAACCATTTGCTGCCATAGTGATTTATCCTACATGCATGTGTTGCTCAATAACGCTCATTAAGTTATCTTCTGCAACAGGCTTGGTTAGATAGTCACGAGCACCTTGACGCTTACCCCAAACACGATCTGTTGCTTGGTCTTTAGTACTCACAATAATAATTGGAATATGTTTAGTTGTTTCATTGCGAGAAATTTGACGTGTTGCCTGAAAGCCATTTACACCTGGCATTACAACATCCATCAAAATAAGATCTGGTAATTCTGCTTGAGCAAGCGTTACCCCATCAGCACCATTTGTTGCTTCTAAAACTTCATGACCATGTTTAGTCAAAATTTCTTTAAAACGGAATGTTTCTGTTGGTGAATCATCAACAATTAAAATACGTGACATTTCTTTTCCTCAAAAGACACGTTTAAGCAACGTGCATGCGAATGGCTGCAACCAATTCGTCTTTACTAAATGGTTTTGTTAAATATTCGTCTGATCCAACAATACGACCTTTCGCACGATCAAATAAACCATCTTTACTTGATAACATGATAATTGGTACGCCTTGATATTGCTGTGAATTTTTAATCAAAGCACAAGTTTGGTATCCATCTAAACGTGGCATCATGATATCGATAAAAATAATATCAGGGTTCGTTTCAGCTATTTTGGAAAGTGCTTCAAAACCATCTACCGCTGTTACAACGTCATATCCTTCACGTTGTAATAATGTTTCTGCTGTGCGGCGAATTGTTTTTGAATCATCAATGACCATCACCTTGAGACTATTTGTGTTATCTTCTTGCATTTAATGATCCTTTCCACTCATTAGTTAAAAATTCGTGCAAATATTAAACATCGGATTGTACGATATTTCAATAAACACTTACTATAACATAACCATACAAAACATAGATGAATTGCAGACATTTTCACCACAGATTATGCATACTTATTACACACTTTTGCGAATTTTATAATTAACACTTGTCATCTGTTTAATTCATTTGATAATAGTAAGAAAATTTCTTTTGAGACTCTAATGTTATTTGAAACTGCTTTTTCTAAGAAAAATCGTTTTAAAAAAGTTTTGGGGACTACTTTTGCTTTAACTTTCTCCCATTTCCTCTTTCTAAACACAGCACATGCAACATGGTATCGCTATTATGATAATCGGGGTATTGCAAATATTAGTACGACTGTCAGTCCTGAGCATATTCGTCGTGGATATGAAACTTTAGACTCACGTATGCAAGTCATACGCAAAGCACAACCTTTTGAAAGTGAACAATTTGCAAAATTAGAAGCACAACGTGAACAAGCTTATAAACAACGCAACAATGATATTCGTCTAAAAAGTGCGTATTCTAATAGTCACTTAGCAGAAATTAAAAAGCGAGAAATGCTCACAGCAATTCAGCAGCAAATTAACTTTCAAAAAAAGCAGTTAAACTTGATTTATAAAGATCAACTTATATTGAAGCAGCAAGAGCAGGCCGCAACTTTAAGTGGTAAAGCAATTCCAAGTACACTTAAAAATGCGTTACAGACAAATGCTAACCAAATTGAGCGTACACAAAATAGTATTTTAATCAGTCAAACGAGCTATCAACGTACAGAACAACAATACGATGCGATTATTGCGCGATTAAAAGTGTTAGAAACCCAAAATTGACATAAATTATCGTATAATTTTTTCCTTAAAATTTTGTATTAGGACAACTTTCATGCGCGCGAGTCGCTTTTTATTTGCAACGTTAAGAGAAACACCAAACGATGCAGAAGTTATTTCGCATCAGCTTATGCTCAGAGCTGGAATGATTCGTAAATTGGCATCAGGTTTATATACATGGTTGCCAATGGGTAAGCGTGTTTTGAACAAAGTAGAAGCGATCATTAAAGAAGAAATGAACCGCTCTGGATCACTTGAAGTATTTATGCCTGTAACACAGCCTGCTTCGCTTTGGGAAGAGTCAGGCCGTTACATGCAATATGGTCCTGAACTTGCTCGCTTGAAAGATCGTCATCAAAATGAATTTGTCTTAGGTCCTACACACGAAGAAGTAATTACTGACCTTGCACGTAATGAGCTAAAAAGTTACAAACAACTTCCAATTAATTTTTATCAAGTACAGACTAAATTCCGTGATGAAATTCGCCCACGTTTTGGGGTAATGCGTTCACGCGAGTTTATTATGAAGGATGGTTATTCATTTCATATTGATCAGGCTTCTTTACAAGAAACTTACGATAATATGTATCAAACCTACTGCCGTATTTTTTCGCGCTTAGGATTAGATTTTCGTCCTGTACAAGCAGATACAGGTTCAATTGGTGGTTCAGGCTCGCATGAATTTCATGTACTTGCGTCTAGTGGTGAAGATGATATTGTGTTCTCAACTGGTTCAGACTATGCAGCCAATGTAGAAAAAGCAGAAGCCGTTTTAGTGGGTGAGCGTCAGGCACCAACGCAAACTTTAGAACTTATTGAAACACCAAATCAAAAAACAATTGCAGATGTCTGCACCTTTTTAAATACAGCACCCCAAACATCGGTTAAAGCACTGCTCGTACAAGGTGCAACCAAAGAACAACCTATCGTTGCGTTATTTTTACGTGGCGATCATGAATTAAATGAAATCAAAGCCGAAAAACACTCTCTCGTTGCTTCGCCACTAACCTTTGCTACACAAGAGCAATTAGATACTTACGGTTTAAATGCAGGTTTTATTGGACCACAAGGACTAGTTGAAAAAAATATCCCTGTCATTGTTGATCGTGCAGCTTCTGTTTTATCTGATTTTGTCGCAGGTGCTAACCAAGCAAACTACCATGCCAAAGGTGTTAACTGGGAACGTGATGCTCAGCTTACAGATATATTCGATTTACGTAATGTGGTTGAAGGCGATCCATCACCAGATGGTCAAGGTACGCTTCAAATTAAACGTGGTATTGAAGTTGGTCATATTTTTCAATTAGGTCAAAAATACTCAGAAGCACTCAACTGTACTGTATTGGGTGAAGATGGTAAGCCAACTGTTGTGACGATGGGCTGTTACGGTATTGGCGTAACACGTGTTGTGGCATCTGCCATTGAACAGAACTTTGATGAAAAAGGAATTATTTGGCCAGCTGCAATTGCACCATTTGAAGTTGCGATTGTACCAATGAATGCACATAAATCACCTCGTACTGTAGAAGCAGCCGAAGCGCTTTATCAAGAATTACAATCTCTCGGTTACGATGTCTTATTAGATGACCGTAACGAACGCCCAGGAGTTAAATTCTCAGATTTAGAATTAACAGGTATTCCTCACCGTATTGTGATTGGTGAAAAAGGACTTGATGCAGGTACGTTTGAATATAAAGGGCGCCGTGACGAGGCATCACAAAATGTAAGCAAAGATGATTTACTTACCTTAATTAAAGGTTAAATCAAAAATCCCGCAAATATGCGGGATTTTTTTATGCTTTAGGAAGCGTCACACCTGTTTGACCTTGGTACTTACCACCACGGTCTTTATATGAAGTTTCGCAAACTTCATCGCTTTCAAAAAATAGCATTTGCGCAACGCCTTCGCCTGCATAAATACGAGCAGGTAAATTAGTGGTGTTTGAAAACTCCAATGTAACGTGACCTTCCCACTCTGGTTCAAGTGGTGTTACGTTCACAATAATCCCGCAACGTGCATAAGTCGATTTACCTAAACACACAGTTAAGACATTACGCGGAATGCGGAAATACTCAACCGTACGCGCCAAAGCAAAAGAATTGGGTGGAATAATACAAACGTCTGACTCAACATTAATAAAACTTCTGTCGTCAAAGTTTTTCGGATCAACAATAGCAGAGTGTACGTTAGTAAAAACCTTAAACTCAGGTGCACAACGCACGTCATAACCGTAGCTAGAAACACCATAAGAAATGAGTTTTTCACCCTGTTCATTAAAACGAACTTGATTCGCAGCGTACGGTTCAATCATACCGTGTTGTTCGCTCATTTCACGAATCCAACGATCAGACTTAATTGCCATTTATCTATTCCAAAACGCATATTACAACGTACTTTAACCGAATTTAGATGCCAAGAAAACAAGAACAATTTTATTTTTAAAAAGAGTGTAGAAAAACTACAAAATCATCGTTTATGATGTGACACAAATAATAATGGTATGGATACTAAGAAAAGTAGATGAAACGATGTTATACGATTATTGCACTATTTATAGGAACAACGTTACACGCTGCCCCTTTACCTTCAATAGAATCTCAGTTGATTGTGCCTATTTTACCTATTGTGGGAACAACCAATCAAAAAGAGCCTCAACCTTTAGATAAAGCACATCTTAATTTAAACCATACCATTTTACTTGCTGTACAACGTCACCCTTCTATCACGCAAGCAGTGGCACAAATTTCACAACAACAAGCTAATATTCGGGCAGCACAAGCAGGATATTTACCTGCACTTACAGGTACCATTCAAATTGGTGACTTAACTTCATCGCAACGTGGTCGTCAGGTTTACAGTTTAAAAGCATCTCAATTACTTTACGATTTTGGTAAAGTTAAAACCAATGTGGATATACAACAAGCTAAAACTATATTAGAACAAGCAAATGCACTGATTAGCATAGATGATATTGCACAGACGACTAGCCGTACGGTTCTTGCTATTCAACACTATCAACATTTAGTCGATATTGCCCAAGAACAACTCAATGGCATGCAACACTTATATGAAATTGCCGAACTGCGTGCCAATGCAGGTATCAGTAGTCGTGCTGATCCTGTACAAGCCCAAAGCTATGTCGATTATGCAAAATCGTATCTTATTACACAACAAAGTAATTTAAGGCAAAATCAACAACGGCTCAATGTGCTATTAGGTTTTGATGTAAGTCATACACAATTTGAGGTTTCTGATCGGCTGTTAGAATACTCAGGTTTTTATGATGATGTTCCGCTCAATGAGGTACCTAAACTCGTTTCTGCCAAAGCAGAAATGGATGTGGCAACGGCGCAAAAACAACAGGCAAAAACAGGCGCTTACCCTACCCTTGCCTTAACAGGTACATTTAATCAGGCAATCAATGGACGTAACCCTGATACTGCAGAAAAAAATGGACATGATACTGCTGTGTACTTAACCTTAAATACAAATTTGTATCAAGGCGGTGCCATTAAAGCACAAATACAAGCTGCAAATTTTGCTGAACAAGCAGCCCAAGCAAAACTCAGCACCAATTATCTTGAACTGATTGAAACCACACGTAATGCACATGAAGTTATTGACCATACACAACAACAAATTTGGGTTTTAGTTGATAAACAAAAAGTGACTGCCAAAACGCGTGAACTGTATGAAGATCAGTACAAACTTGGGCATAGAACTATTTTAGACTTACTCAGTGCAGAACAATCTTATCATAGCGCTCGTGCAGAAAAGGAACAAGCTCTATACAACATCTATGACACGCTTGCGCAATACATTGCAACAACAGGCAAAACACGTACCGTTTACGATTTAAATAATAAAAATATTCAAGGACTCAATCTATGAATACCAATCAATGGTTACATAGCATTTTAACCATCGCACGGCATTACCGCATTAATACATCAGAAGAACAACTTAAATTGCACTTGGCGTGGGGAAAAATTACCAAACAATCTGAATTAATTGATTTACTCTGTACTCAAATGGGGCTAAAGCATCAAATACAAAATACACCCTTTACAGCATGGCAATTACCTTTAATTACAGAACTCAATGATGGGCAAATTTTAGTCGTTGAATCTATGGATCAACAACAACGTGTTTCTGTTCATTTAAGTCAAGACCAAGGACTGTATCAAACACTTTCTTTAGAAGAACTTTATAAAAATACTAAAGCAATTCATATTTTTCGTCCCGAATCAGCCGTAAGCGATGTGCGGGTTGATGAGTATATTAAACCTTATCAAAAAAGCTGGTTTTGGCATATTGTACTTGCAGATTGGAAACGCTATGCCGATATTATGTTGGCATCTTTGCTGACTAATTTACTTGCACTTGCCACAATTTTATTTTCAATGAATGTGTATGATCGGGTTATTCCTGCACAGTCTATTCCAACCCTGTGGGTACTCACAGGCGGTGTTCTATTAGCGGCAATTTTTGAACTTGTACTACGGATGTCACGTACTTATTTATCAGATTTAATTGGAAAACGTGCTGATCTTAAAATTTCTGATCGTGTATTTGGGCATGCTCTACGTATTAAAAATAATGAACGTCCAAAATCGACAGGTACTTTTATTTCTCAAATTAGAGAGCTTGAAAGCATACGCGAAATGGTCACTTCAACCACTGTAGGCGCATTGGCAGATTTACCTTTCTTTTTATTATTTTTAGGTGTGCTATGGTTTATTGGTCATCATATTTTTTGGGTCGTGGTTGCTGTTGTGCCCTTTATGATTATTCCTGCGCTTTTATCACAAAAAAAACTTGCTCAACTTGCCAACGAAGGCATACGCGAAAGCTCTATACGCAATGCAATGTTAGTTGAAACCGTACAAAATATTGAAGATATTAAACTGTTACGTGCCGAATCTCGGTTTCAAAACCAATGGAACCACATAAATGCTGTATCTGCCGATATTAGTATGCAACAACGTAAGATTGGTAGTTTTCTAAATTCTTGGACATATAAATTACAAAACCTCACCTATGTACTGGTTATTTTAGTAGGGAGTTTTGCGGTTATGCAGGCAGAAATGAGTACAGGTACTTTGGTGGCATGCTCTATTTTAGCCTCACGCATGCTTGCACCTATTTCACAAATTACAGCCATTTTGGGTAAATGGCAAAATGCTAAAGTAGCGAAGCGTGGCTTAGATGAATTAATGAAGAAGCCTGTTGACCACCCAGAAGCATCTCGACTCATTCATAAACCTGCAATTTTTGGGAGTTATGTTCTTGACCATTTAACTTTTAAATATGATACCGAACAAACAACACCCACATTAGCCATTCAGCAACTCCGTATCCAAGCAGGTGAGAAAATTGCAATTTTAGGACGTAACGGTGCAGGCAAATCGGCACTTTTACAAATTTTGTCAGGTATGCAATTTGCCACAGAAGGCAAAATTACACTTGATCACACAGACTTAAGTTTACTCAACCCCGATGATATTCGGCGTGATGTGGGGCTTTTAAATCAAAGCGCGCAACTTTTTTATGGCACTATCCGTGAAAACCTTACATTAGGTGCCCCTTTAGCCACTGACGAAGACATTGTCATAGCACTCAGCATGGTCAATGCCGTGAGTATTGTTGAGAGTAAAAAAGAAGGTTTAGACCATTTGGTGCTTGAAGGTGGTATTGGCTTTTCGGGTGGGCAAAAGCAAGCTTTGCTCTTGGCACGCCTTATTCTTAAAAATCCAAAAATTGTATTATTAGATGAACCTACCGCTGCTATAGATGATGTTTCAGAAAAACTTATTATTGATCAGTTAAAACCTTGGTTGGCTTCACGTACCTTAATTGTGACCACACATAAACAAGCTGTATTGCAATGGGTTGACCGAGTTTTGGTGATGCAAGATGGTCAAGTGGTTAAGGATGTTCCACAAAAAGAATTATTTGCAACGGCGGCTTAATCATGACAAAACTTCCTAAAGCAAGCTTTTTAATTTGGATTATTGCCTTTTTTATTCTGTTGTTTGTCATTTGGGCAAGCATCTTTAAACTCGAAGAAGTCTCTACAGGTACAGGAAAGGTGATACCGTCTGCAAAAGAACAAACCATTCAATCTTTAGATGGTGGTGTGGTTACACAATTACCTGTTAAAGAAGGTGATATTGTTAAAAAAGGACAAATTGTTGCACAAATAGATCCAATTCGTTTTGAAGCGCAAGTAGGCGAAAGCCAATCTAAACTTACTGCTATTCAAGCCAAAGCCTCACGCTTACAAGCAGAAGTAAACGGTACTCGTCTTCATTTTTCTCAGTCTATTCCCGCTAACACTATTCAAGAAGAAACGGCTCTTTATCATTCACGCCAAAATGACTTAAATCAGAGTCTTCGCGGACTCTCTCAAGCATCACAGCTAGTAAAAAGTGAGCTTGCCATGACTGCTCCTTTGGTAGAAAAAGGAGCAGCATCTGAAGTTGAGGTACTTAGATTAAAAAAAGAAATTAACAATTTACAAAATCAAATGAACGATAAACGTAATGAATACTACGTAAAAGCGCGTGAGGAACTTTCTCAAGCAAATTCAGATATTCACACGCTTAAACAAACCATTCAAGGACGAGATGATGCTGTGAAACGGGCAGTTTTTCGTGCACCAATGCCAAGTATTGTGAAAGAACTTACCACCACAATGGGAGGTGTAATTCCGCAAAATGGTAAGTTGATGACCCTTGTGCCTTTAGATGACCAACTTTTAATTGAAACTCGCATATCACCTAAAGATATTGCATTTATTCACCCTAACCAAGAAACTACCGTAAAACTCACCGCTTACGATTATTCAATTTACGGCGGGCTTAAAGGTAAAGTAAGTACTATTTCACCTGACACCATCCGAGATGATGTCAAGCAAGACCAATACTATTACCGTGTTTACATTAAAACGAACCAAGACCATCTAACCACTAAAGATGGAAAACAGTTTCCAATTACACCGGGTATGGTGGCAACTGTTGAAATTAAAACAGGACAAAAAACAATTATGCAATACCTCATTAAACCGCTTAATAAAGCGCAAGAGGCATTACGAGAGCGTTAAAAAAGAGGGCAAATGCCCTCTTTTCATCAATAGACCAATTGTTGATGTTGTAATAAATCATCTAACGTAGTGGTTACATTTTTTAAGGTTAACAACTCTGTAGATTGATGATTACCATCACGGTCAATACTTAGCACAGTATCTTTAGACCCATCTAAATTTTTAACCGTATTCACTTCAATATACTGATCAATATGATCAGCGGTTACTTTATGGTTAAACAATGCTGAAACATCAATATGATCGGTTGCAGAGAAGTTTGTCCACGTATCATGTCCGTTACCACCTTGAGCATCGTCATTGAGTGCCTTAAAGATAAATGTGCCGTCATCAAGTGTTACAGTGTCATCGTATGCCGTACTCACTGCATTTCCCTGTGTACCATAAATTTGTGGTGCTAAATCTAACTTAATTTCTGCACTAGAAGTATGCCCATTAATATCTGTGATGGTGTATGAAAAATTCTCTTTATGATCAATTATATTTAAGTCTGTACCTGCCTTTAACTCGTATGTATAACTGCCATCGCCTGCTACTGTGAGTGTTCCATAATCACCTGCAATACTCGTACTGTTGCCATCTTGATATAAGATAGTAGACGCTTTGTGATCTGCATTGAAAACCTGAATAGTGCTAAAACTTGAACCAATCACATCTGAATACTCAAATAAACTTCCTTTTACCTGCTCAGCCGAACTCACAAAATGATCTAGCTCAATGATTTCACGGCTAATAGATGCTTGTACTGCCCCACCTACACTAAGAAGTCCACCTTTAGAAGATGCTGCAACGGTATAAGTTCCCTCAGGTAGTCCTGTTACTGTCACTTGGTTACCATTCGTTAAAATTCCAACTGCATCTAACACATTATGTGAAGCAGTTGTTGCCACTAATTTACCTGCTGCATCATAAACGTTTACGTGTGTACCACCACCAAGCGAAAGCGCTTGGGCAGATTTAAAGGTTACGGTTACATTTTCCATTGTACCTGCTGCAACCGTAAACGCTGTACTACCAGATGTTTTACCAAGGGTTAGACCCAATAGTCCAACACTCCAACTATACGAAATATCTTGTGCACTTGCCATTTTGATTGCTTGATGGGCATCTACGTCAACTTGAATATGATCTGTATTTGCCTGAGATAAAACTGTACCACTATGAATATGGATATTTAGGTCTGCCGTACTGCCATTACTCAAAGTATATTTAAATGTTTCAACTTGGTCTAAACCTGCTACATTATTATTAAGCACATAGCTATAGTGACCATCTGAAGTAATATTTAAAACACCATATTTACCTTGGATTTGAGTTGATGATTGAATTTCAATATTATCTACTGTGGCTATTTCTGTAGAAAGCTGCCCTTGAGCTGTTCCCGTAACATATCCCACCTTGCTTAAATCAGTATCCGTCACCACTGCATTTAACGAATAAGTTGTAATAACACCTAAATCAAGTAATGCACTATGATCTAACGAAATTTGATAGTCTCCTTGTTCTAAACCATCAACATGAATAACTGAATTTTGATTGCTTAAAATATCAACATTAAATAAAGAAGATTGATCCTGACTGTTTATATAGGAGCCCCATGTACCTGTTTGTGGATCGTATTTTTTAACAACTATATGATAATGATTAAAAAAACCTGCATTGAGTAACCCTGAACTTACTGCAAAATCAATAGCTACATCTGCTTGATGTGCAGGCTCAACTCTTACATTCACAGTAGGTTCACGTCCTACTGCAACACCTAAAACCTCTGCAATGAGTGTTCCATGATCTTCAGTTGAGTATTGAGAACTTATACCTGTAATTTTTGCATCTAAATCGGTATGTTTAGATTTTGCTTGAATTACAGGTACATTATTAATAATTGTATTATTAATCTGAATATTCGTAATATTAATAATGGTATTTTGTACTGGTGGTTGTATTGGCTCTAAAGGGCTATATTCAGGAATAACATCTGAGTTAGTCGTTTCTACATGATTACCATACACATCGTTCATATCTTATTATCCATGCTCGTGGCTTGTATTATTTAATTTACCTTTTGGCATGGTTAGAATATCGTTGTATGATAAAAATACAATTACAAAAAACAAAAACTAATTTTCAGCATAAAAATTAATCTTAATAATTTGATTTTTATAAAAAAATAAAATGTAACATGATATAAAAAAAAGAAAAACCAAGACCGAAGTCTTGGTTCTTTTATGTAATTTTAATAAACAATCTGTTGATGCTGTAATAAATCATCTAACGTTGTATCAGTATTTCTTAACGTCAATAATTCACTAGACTGATAATCATTATTTACGCCATCACGATCGACGCTAATGACAGTATCTTTAGAACCATCACTATTGGTTACTGTGTTAGTACTTAAATACTGCCCAATATTATCAGTGGTTAACGCTTCTGTAGGATTAAGTAATGCAGAGACATCTACTTTGTCACCTGAGCTAAAATCAGTCCAAGTATCTTGCCCATTTCCACCCTGTGCATCTTGGCTAAGTACTTTATAGATTAATGTATTTTGCCCTTCGCCTAATGTAAATGTGTCGTTATAAGCTGTACTGGTTGCAACATCATCTCCAACACTGCCTTTAATGGTTGGTTGTAAATTAATAGTTAAATCGGCAGTCGAACTATGTCCATCTAAATCTTTAAGCGTATAACTAAATTTTTCTTGATGGGTGACATTAGTTATGTCTACACCAGCGTTTAGATTATACGTATAGGTACCATTAGATGACAAAGTTAACGTACCGTAATCGCCTTGAAGACTAATCGTATTACCTGACACATTATTGCCTGTACTGTCATGGATATCACCATCTTGATAAAGCGTATAACCATTCACCTGTAATGTGCTATACGATGTTCCTAATGTATCTGCTACATTGTTGGCACTTGTACCATCAAGAATATTACCTGTTACAGCACCTGAACTTAAATCAAAATGGTCTAAATCTATAACTTCACGGCTTACAGTTGCTGTAACTGATCCGCCTACACTTAAAAGTCCACCTTGTGAGCTTGCTGTTACTGTATAGTCACCTGCAGGTAAACCTGAAACCACAACAGAATTTCCATTGGTTAAAATACCAATTGCATCTAAAGTACTAGTAGAATCTGTTGTGGCAACCACTTTGCCTTCAGAATTTGTGACTTCTACCTTAGTGCTACCACCAATAGAAAGTGCCTGACCAGAAGAAAAACTCACCGTTACATTTTCAGTTGTGCCCGATGCAACTGTAAAACTAGATGTGCCTGAGGTTGTACCTGCTACTTGTCCAAGTAAGCCTAATGTCCATGAATAAGAAATATCCGAAGCTGTTGCTGTACTGGTGGCGTTTGTCGCATCTATTGCTAAATCTGCAGTATCTGTAACAGCATTAGAATGTGCTGTAGCATCTCCACCAATTTGTATATTTAAGTTTGCAACGGACGTAGTTTTACCATTAGAAATACGATAACTAAACGTTTCGGTTTGTCCAATTCCTGAGCTATTTGTTAAGTTATAACTATATGTGCCATCTGATGCTATTGTCAGATCTCCATATTTTCCTTGTAAAGTCACAGCTGAGCTATCAACTGTAATCGCTGTACCATCTGCATTCGTTACTTCATTTACGACTGTTTGATTATCAACTGTATCTTTTCCATCTGTTTCATCATTATCTGTGATTACATTTCCTGCTTTTTGCCCTGTTATTTCATTGACTTTAGTGTGATCAATATCTGTAACATTTGCATTAAGTGTATAAGTCGTCGCTAGACTTAAAGAAAGTAGCGAACTACTTTGAATAGCAACTTGATAACTGCCCGCTTCCAAATCTTTAATTGTAATTACAGAAGATTGACTATCTATAATATTTAAACTAATTAATGATGAATTATCTTTGCTCGATTGGACAGTTGTCCATGTATTTGAGGATGCATCGTATTTTTGTACTACTACATTATAATTATCAAAAAAACTTGCACTCAATAAGCCTGAACTTACGGAAAAATCAACCGAAATATCTGCTGTATGTTCAGTATCTACATTTAAATTTATAATCGGTGTTTTACCTACATTTATACCCAGTACTTGAGCAACTAATGTCCCTTGATCTGATTGTGTATAAGTAGACGTTGTGCCCTCAATTGTAGCGTTTAAATCAACTGTATTCTCTTTTGCTAGAATTTTAACATCCGTTACCGTATAGCTCTGTTGCGTTGGACTAGAAATATTACCTGCTATATCTGTTGCCGTTGCACTTACATTGCCTGAGGTTTGTGGGGTGCTAGATGTCGTTGAGTAAGACCCATCTGTGCCTACAGTTGCCGTTGAGGTTGTGCCATCAGGATACGTTACCTTAACCGTACTATTGGGTTCAGCTTGACCACTGACAGTAATTGTCCCATCGTCGTTACCTTTGATTGCAGTATCACTTGGTGCTGTTGGTGCAGTGGTATCGGTATAACTTTGCTGTGTGGCACTAGAGGTATTGCCTGCTACATCTGTTGCCGTTGCACTCACATTACCCGAGGTTTGTGGGGTGCTAGATGTCGTTGAGTAAGTCCCATCTGTGCCTGCGGTTGCCGTTGATGTTGTGCCATCAGGGTAAGTCACTTTAACTATACTATTTGGTTCAGCTTGACCACTGACAGTGATTGTTCCGTTGTCGTTACCTTTGATTGCAGTATCACTTGGTGCTGTTGGTGCAGTGGTATCGGTATAACTTTGCTGTGTGGCACTAGAGGTATTGCCTGCTGTATCGGTTGCCGTTGCACTCACATTACCCGAGGTTTGTGGGGTGCTAGATGTCGTTGAGTAAGTCCCATCTGTGCCTGCGGTTGCCGTTGAGGTTGTACCATCAGGGTAAGTCACTTTAACTGTACTATTTGGCTCTGCTTGACCACTGACAGTAATTGTCCCGTCGTCGTTACCTTTGATTGCAGTGTCACTTGGTGCTGTTGGTGCAGTGGTATCGGTATAACTTTGCTGTGTGGCACTAGAGGTATTACCTGCTGTATCGGTTGCCGTTGCACTCACATTGCCCGAAGTTTGTGGGGTGCTAGATGCCGTTGAGTAAGTCCCATCTGTGCCTACATTTGCCGTTGAGGTTGTGCCATCAGGATACGTTACCTTAACCGTACTATTGGGTTCAGCTTGACCACTGACAGTAATTGTCCCATCGTCGTTACCTTTGATTGCAGTATCACTTGGTGCTGTTGGTGCAGTGGTATCGGTATAACTTTGCTGTGTGGCACTAGAGGTATTGCCTGCTACATCTGTTGCCGTTGCACTCACATTACCCGAGGTTTGTGGGGTGCTAGATGTCGTTGAGTAAGTCCCATCTGTGCCTGCGGTTGCCGTTGATGTTGTGCCATCAGGGTAAGTCACTTTAACTATACTATTTGGTTCAGCTTGACCACTGACAGTGATTGTTCCGTTGTCGTTACCTTTGATTGCAGTATCACTTGGTGCTGTTGGTGCAGTGGTATCGGTATAACTTTGCTGTGTGGCACTAGAGGTATTGCCTGCTGTATCGGTTGCCGTTGCACTCACATTACCCGAGGTTTGTGGGGTGCTAGATGTCGTTGAGTAAGTCCCATCTGTGCCTGCGGTTGCCGTTGAGGTTGTACCATCAGGGTAAGTCACTTTAACTGTACTATTTGGCTCTGCTTGACCACTGACAGTAATTGTCCCGTCGTCGTTACCTTTGATTGCAGTGTCACTTGGTGCTGTTGGTGCAGTGGTATCGGTATAACTTTGCTGTGTGGCACTAGAGGTATTACCTGCTGTATCGGTTGCCGTTGCACTCACATTGCCCGAAGTTTGTGGGGTGCTAGATGCCGTTGAGTAAGTCCCA
>NZ_JANKZG010000004.1 GCF_027568475.1 Acinetobacter sp. HY1485
TTGTGCTGGCGACCATAGCAAGAGTGAACCACCTGATCCCTTCCCGAACTCAGAAGTGAAACCTCTTTGCGCTGATGGTAGTGTGGGGTTACCCATGTGAGAGTAAGTCATCGCCAGCTCATTATTCTAAAGCCCCTCAATGAGGGGCTTTTTTTATAACTGTAATTTACTTGCGTATAATAAAAAGCCTCCAGTTTAGGAGGCCTATAAGTTATTTACTTTTATTCCATTCTTGTATAAATGCTATTGTAAGTTTAGCTGCATTGCGTTGGGCGATATTTATGATTTGTGCTAACTAAATTTAAAATTAAAGTAAGCTATTTTTTATTAGTATTATATATAGTGATAATTCTTCTTAAAAATTACTATAGATACAGGTTATATGATTGAAACTATCTTATTTACTATCCTAATTCTTTAGTTGAAATAAATATTTTTAATATATTCTAGATAAATAACTTAATAAGGCTATTGATAAATATAATTTTTATTATTAGCTAATTTATTTAAAGAAATTAGCTAAAACATATCCTATTCTGGTAGTCTAGCAATAACAGTAAGTTCAACAAGTACATTTGGATCATACATTTTTGCCTCTACACATGTACGTGCAGGAGGATGATTAGAATCAATCCATTTATCCCATTGTTCATTAAAAATTTTATAATCTTTGTTAATATCTTTTAAATAAATTGTCGCAGACAAAATGTCGCTTTTACTACTACCTGCTTTTTTTAAATATTTATCAATATTATTAAATGTTTGTAAGGTTTGGGATGCAATATCTAAGGAAATATCATCTGCCAGTTGTCCTGCTAAATAAATATGACCATTCGAAATTACAACTTCTGCTAAGCGAGCATTTTTTTCTAGACGTTTAATCATATTGTATTACCTTTAGTTTTGTTTTTTCATTAATGCTGCAACAAGTGCAGTAAGTAAGCAACCTACGGTAAGATATATTGCAACGAGTATCCAATGCCCGTTTGCACAGGTAATAAGAGCTGCTGCAATAAATGGTGTAAACCCACCGCCAATAATGCTTGCGAGTTGATAGCCTACGCCTGCACCACTATAACGATATTCAGTTCCAAAAAGCTCTGTAAAAATAGGTTGATGTACACTTACTACCATATCATGTGCTAAGTTTGCCAGTAATATAGAAAAAATAATAATCCAAAAAATAGAGCCACTTTGTAAAGCAAAGAAAAATGGAAATGCTGCTAATGCACCAATAATTCCACCAAATACACACATTCTTTTGCGTCCAAATTTGTCTGCTAAATGAGCAAAGCATGGAATAGATATACAGCTAATCGCACCTACTATTAAAGAAATGTGTAAAAATACCTGAGACGACATATGTAAATTTTGCGTAGAGTAATTGAGCGCAAAAGTAGTTACGATATACATCGTTAAAAGTTCTGCTAATCTAAGTGAAATAATATAAAAGAACCCTTTAGGGTTTTCTTTAATTGCCTGAATAATAGGTAACTTTTGAGATTTTTTAGGTGTAATAACTTTTTCTTGAAACTCTTTAGATTCTTCTTGATCTGCACGGACCCAAACTGCCAAAGCCACTAAAAAAATACTACCAATAAAAGGAAGACGCCATGCCCAATCTTGGAAGGTTTCTTGCCCTAAAGTATATATAATTAAAGAAACACTACCTGATGCAAGCATTAAACCCACACCATAACCAATTTGTACGCCACTACTATAAAGCGCTTTCTTTTTTTCAGGTGCGCTTTCTACAGCCATTAAAGTTGCGCCACCCCATTCACCTCCAACGGCAAAACCTTGAATTGCACGTAATGTGACCAAAAGAACAGGTGCCCACCAACCAATTTGGTCAAATGTAGGTAGAGCACCAATCAAAATAGTGGCACATCCCATGAGTAATACAGTCAGAAAGAGCATCTTTTTACGACCAAGTTTGTCGCCAAAGTGCCCAAAAACAATACCGCCTAAAGGACGAAATAAAAACCCAACACCAAATGTTGCAAATGCAGCAAGTGTACCCATACTCGGGCTAACACTAGGAAAAAATTGATGATTAAAGACCAATGCCGCCACAATACCGTAGAGTAAAAAATCATACCAATCTACAACAGCTCCAATAAAACTACTAAAGGCTGCTTTTTTTGCACGTTTTTCTTGAAGTTTAACGGTAGATAGGGAAGTCATTGAGGTCATTTAAACGAAAATCCATAGAAAAGATCAGCAAGGTTCTGATCATCAAAGCGTTCAATAGCTTAATCGAAAACTGTTTATAGCGCGATAGGTTGGTGGAAATTTTTACCATAATTTGAGCTGTGGTAAGTTGTTTGTATCAATAAGTTGATAAACTCCGATACCTACAAGCCGAAACTGTATATTTTGTGAAAAATGTATTTCGTCTAAAACGCAATAGACTGCTTTTTCAAATGCCTCTAGCGTAAGTAAGGGGTGTGTGAAGAGTTTACTGTGTTGGATAACATGAAAATTAGCTTCTTTTAATTTTAAAGTAACGCCTGAAGCACTAAGGTTTTTTTCTTGCAGTTGCATCCAAACCTTTGAAATAAGAGCATGCCAATAGGGTTGGCATTCCTCTAAAGTAAAGTTTTGGTTGAATGTGATTTCTTTGGAAATTTGCTGACGTACTCGTTCTGCTTTGACAGGTCTTTTATCAATCCCTTGTCCATATAAATAAAGTTGTGATCCATATTTACCTAAATGATGAATTAAGGTTCTTTCATCTGTATGTTGTAAATCACTTACTTTATAAAGATTAAGCTGTTCTAATTTAGTTTGAGTGACCCTACCTACGCCTGGAATTTTGCTCAAAGGTAAATCTTGAATAAATTGTTGAACATGAGCAGGTTTAATCACAAATAAACCATTGGGTTTTTGCCAGTCCGAAGCAATTTTAGCCAGAAACTTATTGGGTGCAACGCCTGCAGAGGCAGTGAGTTGAGTTTGTTGATAAATATCATGTTGTATGTGTTGAGCAACTTCTGTTGCACTGCTTATATTTTGAAGATTTGTGGTCACATCTAAGTATGCTTCATCTAAAGCAATGGGCTCAATTAAATGGGTATATTGTTTGAAAATACTATGAATTTGAGTAGAAACAGTACGGTAATGCTCAAAATTAGGCTCAATAATAATAAGATGTGGACATGATTTTTTTGCTTGGTGCATCGGCATAGCAGAATGTAAACCATATTGTCTGGCAACATACGAAGCTGCCACAACGACAGCGCGCGGACGTTGTGAGCCAATCACCACAGGTTGATCTTTTAAATGAGGACGTGCCCGCAACTCTACGGAAGCATAAAAAGCATCCATATCAATATGTATAATTTTGCGCATTAAGGCTGAATATTTAGGTCGACAGGTGTAGAAATACCCGAAATTTTACCCTGATTTGTATATTGCCAATAGTGGTGTTTTTGAGTGGGTTGTTGTTTGTAGTCTCTAAGCCAAAGCGGAAAATCATTAAAACTATCTTTTAATACGATGTTATAAAATGTATTTGATGTATAAATAATAGGTGTTATGCCGTAATGCCCTTTGATCTTTTGCGTCATTTTTTGGATATTACCGACTAATTCTTGTTTAGTTTTGGTACATGTGGTGTCGTATTCTAAATCTATGGCAGGGGCGAGCATTTCTTTGTGCTTTGGAACAGTTTTAATAAATAGATCGGCTTGTGCTGCACCATCTTGGCATAAATTAAAGAAATGATATGCACCAACATGGAATTTATGTTGTTGCGCCTGTTGCCAATTTTCTGCAAAAAGTGGATCAGTAAAGCTTGTTCCTTGTGTGGCTTTGATATAGACAAAACGATATATTGAGGGAATATTGTGCCATATAATTTTTCCTTGATGATGCGACACATCAAAGCCTTGCGTATTACCAAGTAAAAAGATAAAGCTACTACATAAAAGACCGATTTTAATATTCATCGTATGCATAGAAAAGGAATAGTTCTTGCATGTATTTTAAGGTTATTCGTACCAAAATTATGATGTTTTATTGTCATAAAATGAAAGGAAGTAAAAATGAATTATAGCGTAGAAGAAAGGCGTAGCCGTATTAAAGGCATTGTCGGTGCGGCGTCTGGAAACCTTGTAGAATGGTTTGATTTTTATATTTACGCAGTTTTTGCTTCATATTTTACGCATGCGCTGACAGCCCCTGATATGGATACAACGACCAAAGGGGTTTATGTATGGGGTGTGTTTGCGGCAAGTTTTTTTATGCGCCCAATTGGGAGTTGGTTATTTGGCTATATTGCCGATACACATGGGCGTAAAAAATCGATGATTATTTCGATTTGTTTAATGTCAGTGAGTTCATTTTTATTTGCAATGTTACCTACGTATGCAACAGTGGGAACGTGGGCACCCTTTTTACTGTTAGTCGTTCGATTATTACAAGGTTTATCTGTTGGTGGTGAATACGGCACAGTGGCAACCTATATGAGTGAAATTGGGTTAAAGGGACAGCGTGGGTTTTATTCTTCTTTTCAGTATGTAACTTTATCGGGTGGTCAACTGCTTGCGAGCTTATTAAGTGTGATTATGTTGATGTTTTTAAGCCACGAGCAACTTGAAAATGGTGGATGGCGCATTCCATTTGTTATTGGTGGATGTGCAGCACTTATTTCGCTATTTGCGCGTAGCCGTTTAGAAGAAACACTAACAGCTAAGTCTGAAGAGAAAGAACAAGCATCAGGTAGTTTATTAGAGCTATTGCGTAAACATTGGAAAACGTTTTTATTGGTGGTGGGTTATACCTCAGCTGGCTCTTTGGCGTTTTATACTATTACAGTGTATTCCAAAACATATTTGACCAATACCGTAGGAATTGCAGATAAAACAGTTAGTTATATGATGACAGCTGCATTATTTGTATTTATGGTTATCCAACCCTTTTTTGGTGCATTAGCTGATCGAATTGGGCGTCGTACAGCGATGCTGTTATTTAGTGCTTTAATTGCTATTTTTATTTATCCTGTTATGGCAATCGGAATGCCATATTTTGCTCATTCTCCTTTTATTGTGGCACTGTTGCTTATTTTTATGATGGTACTACTGAGTTTTTATACGTCTATTAGTGGACTAGTAAAAGCAGAGATGTTTCCAACACATGTACGTGCTTTAGGTGTTGGCTTCTCTTATGCAGTGGGTAATGCTTTATTTGGTGGTTCTGCACCTTCTGTAGCACTACAACTCAAAGCAGTTGGATTTGAAAATACATTTTTTGTTTATGTCGTGATTATGCTCATTATTTGTTTCTTTTGTAGTTGGGCAATTCCTAAAGATCCTGAATACCTTCATCATGACCATTAAGTTAAGCAGATCTTAGGATCTGCTTTTTTATAACTGACTCTATAGCGTTTAGCCAAAATTATGAGTTAATTAGTTTATAAAAAATTTAACTTGTTTTAATCATCCATAAATAAAAAATTTAGAAGCATAGGTTAAGTGACGACATACGTTTTATTTTTAAAATTTTAGTAACTTTTCAGAAGATTTATTCAAAAGTATATTTCGCATTGTTAATTGCTGTTTTGTATAGAGATTCACTTTTTATTAATTTAAAGCATTCGCTATTTTAGAAAATTGTAATGATGTATAAACCCTGCAAGATTTTTAATAGAGGGTTTCATTTGCTCTATTGCATTATAAGTTATAGTTTTTAATCTAAGAGTTTTTATTTCAAAAGAGACATTATAAAATTACTTTAAAAAGTTAATTTAGAGCAGGGTTTAGATTTTTAATCATCAGATACAAATTAAATTTTGCTCAAAATAAGCATAGAAGCTTGAGACTACACAAAAAATATCCTGAAACTAGAGATTAAATAGGATCTAATTGACTTTAAAATGACGTAATAGTCTTGCTTCTCTGTTTGCATACTTGAGTAAAATTTATGTTATTTATGATAAGAACAAATAAGGAGTCTTTCAAACATGATTGTGATTCATCATTTAGAAAAATCACGTTCTAGCCGTATTATTTGGGCATTAGAAGAACTCGGTTTAGATTATAAAATTGAATTTTATAAGCGTTCACCTACATTTGTAGCACCACCCGAGCTTAAAAAAATTCATCCTCTTGGTAAAGCCCCAATTTTAACTGATGATGGTGTGGCTTATGCAGAGTCAGGCGCTATTTTAGAATACTTAAGATTACAGTATGGGCATACTCAGCCTAAAAATATTCATCAGTATAACTTTTGGTTGCATTATGCCGAGGGTTCACTGATGCCACTATTTGTATTTAAATTGGTGCTAGGATTGGTGACACCCAAAGTACCGTTTTTAATTCGCCCTGTTGCACAAAAAATTACGCAAGGCATTGAACAGTCTTTTATTGAACCTCGTTTAAAAGACCATATTGAATATGTAGAGCACTTTTTAGGTGAGCATGAATATATGGCAGATGAGTTTTCTTTTGCTGATATTCAAATGGCATTTCCGCTTAAAGTTTTATCGACGCGTACACAGTTAGACATTCCAAATATATTAAATTATTTAAAGCGTTTAGAAGAACGTCCAGCCTATCGCAGAGCCCAACGCCATGATATTGATTAGTGCGTGCCTAGCAGGGCAACCTGTTCGCTACAATGCTACAGATGCGCTCAATTTAAAATTAAGCCAACTTGTTAAAGAAAAAAAAGCGATGATTGCCTGCCCTGAGCTATTGGGCGGATTCACGATACCACGCCCATCGGCTGAGATAATGGGCGGTAATGGGGCAGATGTGCTAAATGGAACAGCACAAGTATATGAGCAAACAGGGAAAAATGTGACACAAGCATATATAGATGGTGCATATCATACTTTGAAGATTGTAAAGAACCATCAAATTACGCATGTGGTACTTAAAGAGAACAGCCCATCTTGTGGTAGTGGTTTTATTTATAACGGTGACTTTACAGGGACTAAAATTCAAGGGATTGGGGTAACAACCGCATTGCTACAACAACATGGTATTAACGTGTGTTCTGAGCACAGTTTTTACGTAATGCTGATGGAAGATAACCAAAATATTTTTTAAAACGCTGACTTAAATGTGCAGTAGAGCTAAAGCCACAGAATATAGCAATGTCAGTTAAACTCATTTGGCTATGACTAAGATAGTCATGTGCTCTTTTAAGTCGTTGTTGCATCACATAGGTATGTGGTGCGATATTCATCGAATGTTTAAACATATGAGCAAAATGATATTCACTTAAATGCGTTTGTTTAGCTAAACATGCAAGTGTAAGAGGTTCTGATAAATGTGCATCAATCCACTGTAAAATATGTTTAAGCATATGTGGAGAAAGCCCGCCTTTAACCACAGGTGGACGCCACTGCACGTTACTATAATGTTGTAATACATGATTAAGTAAGAGCGTTGAAGCTGTAGAAAATTGCAAATGATGTTCTGTTAAATGCCAATTATGTTGAAGTAAAAAGTGCTGATAAATTAAATCAATTTGTGGGTCATCAACAAAATCTTGTTCATCTAACTCAATTAATGTGGGTTCTTTATCCCAAATTTGAGTCGCAACTTGTCTTAAATGGTCATCTGTATAATAAAGATGAGTAAAAGAAAGTTGACCGCGTATATCCCATGTGGAGGTGGCATTTTCGGGCATTAAACAAAAACGATGTGGTGCACCCCCTTTTTTCCAACCTGTTGTGGTTTTTTTATAGTTTTCATAACCACCCGCCGTATAAAGGCTAAGCGTATGATGGTTACCACAAACACTCACACAATCTTGTTGGTTTTGCCAAGAGGCGAGTTGTACACCCGAATTTAAGCGCACAGTATCGAGTAACTGTGTTTTGTACTGCTTGAGTTGAGTAAGTGTTTGATAGTCCATGCGTTGATTATTTACACAAAAGAATAAAAAACACAAGATGCTATAACGCAAGCGCAAGTAGATATAAATATAGACATATTAGATCGGTCATAATTATTTTTTGCATGGATGGCACTTAGATGAATTTATTTTTATATATAGCGGTTGTTTTAATTTGGGGAACAACATGGATTGCACTGACGTTTCAAAAGAACCTTGAGCCAACAGTCGCAATTTTTTGGCGATTTTTGATTGCATCTGCTTGTATCTTTATTTTTTTATTGATACGTAAACAACTCATAAAGTTAAGTGTTAAAGACCAATTATTTTGTTTTTTACAGGGTGCTTGTGTTTTTGGCTTCAACTTTTTCTGTATTTATCATGCAACTGCTTATATTAACAGTGGGCTTGAATCTGTTATTTTTTCGATGGCAGTTTTATTTAACACCATTAATAGTTATTTATTTTTTAAGCAAAAAATACCACTTAAGTTTTATCTTGCTACATTACTTGGTTTTTTAGGTATGTTGGCGTTATTTTGGCATGATCTCATTGGCACAGCATTTAAACCCGAAACCCTTAAAGGGATTGGGCTATGTATGCTAGGTACATACGGCTTTTCTTTAGGTAATATGGTGAGTATTCGCCATCAAAAAAATAAGCTAGATATTTTAAATACCAATGCTTATGCCATGTTTTACGGTATGCTGATTATGGGCGGTTTGGCATGGCTGCAAGGGTATAATTTTCTCCCGCAATTTACGCTAGGTAATCAAATTGCGATTTTGTATTTAGCGATTATTGGTTCTGTAGTGGGATTTACAGCCTACTTTTCTTTGATTGGTCGAATAGGGGCAGGCAAGGCAGCTTACAGCACATTACTATTTCCTTTGGTTGCTCTCACCATCTCAACCTTTTTTGAAGGCTATGTTTGGAGTGTAAGTGCCATGTTAGGTCTAGTCTTAATCTTATGTGGTAATGCTGTATTTTTTATAAAAAAACGGGCATAGCGCCCGTTGTTTAATTTTTTACAATAATAGAATCAATGCCACTATTTTGTAGGGTTTGTTGTGCTAACAAGGCAGCTTCTTGTGATGTATAAGGCCCAGAAATAACACGATACCAAGTTTGTTTACCTTCTACTTTGGTAATTACCTCAGCAGGTAGCTTATTCATTAAAATTTCAGAACGTCTTGCATCCGCGCTATCTGGGTCTTGAAAACTTTTAACTTGCAGATAAAAGTTTGCACCTGCTTCGCTTGCCACGGTTTGAATAACCACACCACTTGGTTTAGGTTGGCTATTGGGTACAGCTTGTTCTGGAATAGGCGTAATTTGCTGTTTTGGTAATTGATCGTAGAAACGATAATCCTGATTGGTTTCTTCCACAGTAGATGCTGTTGTTGCATCTGCACTGTGGGGCACCACAGGAGCCCACGGTTTCCAAAGCATAAAAGCACTCATTAAACCAATAATCAGTACCGCCACCACCGCAGAACCAAACCATTTTGGAATAAGCGGTGGCTTATCTTGCTTTGGGCGTTCAGACACGCCACGTTGCGTTTTGTTAAACACGTAAGCCCCTTATTTAATTACATTGCGTTTGGTGCAGAAACACCAAGTAGCGCAAGACCATTATGTAATACTTGTTGAACATTGGTTGATAACAGTAAACGTGCTTGAGTAAGCTCAGCATCATCACTCATGACTTTATGTTCGTTATACCAACCATGGAACAACGCTGCGAGTTCTTTAAGGTAGTTACCAATTTGATGTGGTTCGTAAGCATTGGCTGCACGAACAACAACATCAGGGTAAGCTGCCAATTTTGCTAAAATTTCAGTTTCTGCATCTAAACTTAAGCGTTGTACATGTTGGTTGGCTTGGCTAAAGTCAATGTTTGTATCTTTTGCTTTTTCAAGCATACGGCAAATACGCGCGTGTGCATATTGAATATAGTACACCGCGTTATCTTTACTTTGAGATACAGCTAAATCTAGGTCAAAATCGATGTGTTGTTCGCTTTTACGCATTACATAGTAAAAACGTGCTGCATCGTTACCTACTTCTTTACGCAAATCACGTAAAGTCACAAATTGCCCAGAACGAGATGACATTTGCACCATTTCGCCACCGCGCCATAAACTTACAAATTGTACAAGCAATACAGTCAGTTTTTTAGAGTCATAACCTAATGCATCAATGGCTGCTTTAACACGCGCAATATAGCCATGATGGTCTGAACCCCAAATATTGACGATGTGTGTATAGCCACGTTGTAATTTATTTAAGTGATAGGCAATGTCAGATGCAAAATAAGTGGGTTGCCCATTACGACGTTTAACAACACGATCTTTTTCATCGCCAAATTCAGTTGATTTAAACCAAATATTGCCATCTTTTTCGTATAAAAATCCACGCTGATCAAGCATTTCAAGTGCTTCATCAATTTTTTGTGTAAGGCTTGCTTCGCTAAACCATTGGTTAAAGGTTACGCCAAATTCACCTAAGTCATCTTTAATGTCATCTAAAATGGCATGTAATGCAGCTTGGTGGAAAACACGATAGTTTTGACCTAAGTGTTGTTGTGAATTGGCAATTAAACCATCAATATGTTTTTCTTTATCGCCAGAAAGGACAACTTTGTTACCTTCTGCATCAAGCTCATCGGCATATTGTACATCTTCAGGTACATCTTTATAAATGTCTGCAACCGCGTGAACAAGCGTGTTACCGTGCTGATCAACAATCGTTTGTGCAATCTCTTTAACGTAATCGCCTTGGTAGGCATTTTTAGGAAAAACAAGTGTTTGTCCTGTGAGTTCTAAATAACGTAAGTAGGTTGAGGTTGCCAAAATATCCATTTGACGACCTGCATCGTTCACGTAGTATTCACGGTCAACTTTAGCACCTGTTGCTTCTAATAAGCTTGCCACCGTCATACCATAAGCTGCACCACGACCATGTCCCACATGCAGGCTTGAGGTTGGGTTCGCAGAAACAAACTCAACTTGAATACGTTGGTTTGCATTGCTTTGGGTGCGTCCAAATTGCTCTTTTTGAGCCGCAATTTGTTCAAGCACAGCAAAGCGTTGGTCTGCATTTAAGAAGAAGTTAATAAATCCAGGACCTGCAATTTCTGCTTTACTAATTTCTGCAACTTCAGGTAAAGCTTCAAGAATTTTCTCAGCAAGATCGCGTGGCTTCATTCCCGCTGCTTTTGCACCTGTCATTGCAATATTAGACGCAAAGTCGCCGTGAGTTCGGTCTTTTGTGCGTGTAAGATGGCTTGCATTTTTCCAGTCAGAAGGAAGAATGTCTTGTGCAATTAAGGTTTGCACAGCATGGTCTAGAGCCGCTTGAATTGCTGTATTCATATCAATAGAAAAACTGTTGCAGAAAAACGGTAAATATAGCAAATTTCTACCCGATAAGGAAAAGTGATTTGAATGATCCTGTGCAATAACATACCATTCGGTTGGTATCTTATGAGTATTGATGATGAAAGCGTATTTACTTTTAGCGGTGGCGATTATTTTTGAAGTGCTCGGCTCAACTTGCTTGGCAAAATCTGAAGGATTTACAAAGTTGTTGCCTTCTTGCATGGTCATTATTTTATTTAGTTGTGCACTTTATATTTTTTCTTGGGTAGTCAAAACTATTCCTTTAGGCATTGCGTATGCCATTTGGGCAGGTGTGGGTATTGTATTAACAGCAATCATTAATATTTTATTTTTTAAACAGTCGATTGATATGCCTGCAATGGTGGGCATTGCGCTGATTGTATTGGGTGTATTGGTGATTAATTTATTTTCTAAAACAGCAGGACATTAATATGCATCAACCTAAAAAAATGCCCGAACAAACACAACGTAAGATTTTAGAAACCGCTATTTCATTGATTGCTGATACAGGTGTTAATGGAGTGTCTTTGCAAGCCGTGGCACAGCAAGCAGGCGTTACCAAAGGTGGATTGCTACATCATTTTCCCAACAAAACGCAGTTGGTAAAAGCATGTATTGAATATGCACTTACCAAAATTGATGAGGTGATTGATGATTTAATTCAAGAAGATCCTGTGGCATACGGCTGTTTAACGCGGGCTTATTTGTATATTACGTTAAATAAAACATTGGATGTCGCACCATGTTGGAATGCATTTTCAATGGCAATGTTAACCGATAAAACTTTCTCAAATTTATGGAAAGTTTGGTTTGAAGCACGTTTACAACAGCATAAAGCAACGGATAGCGCAGTAGAATTACAGGTCATTCGCTATGCTGCCGATGGGTTGTGGTTGACTCAATTTATTGATGGGCAAGATCAACACGATTTAAAAGCATATTTGATACAAAAAACTTATCCGATGGGATAGTGCTTATATTATTGTTATGTTATAAAGTAACAATAATGCAAGGAGTTTTAATATGCGTCCTAATATTCATCCTCAATACCAAAAAGTTCTTTTTCACGATACCAGTGCCGATGCTTATTTTGTCATTGGTTCGACACTACAACCTAAGCAAACCAAAGTTTATGAAGGGGTTGAATATCCTTATGTAATTTTGGATATTTCGAGCGCTTCTCATCCGTTTTATACAGGTGAAATGCGTCAGGCAAGTACGGATGGGCGTGTGGCAAGCTTTAACCGTAAATTTGCGCGTTTTGCAAAACGCCGTTAATCGGTTTGTAAAATCTTCATTATAAATAATGAAAATACCTATTTGAGTCAAAAAACACGTAAGCTAAGCATCTAGTCGCAGTATAAATGATGAGGATAGGTATGACCGCAGAAACACCAGCAAAGCGTCCGCTTTATATTCCGTATGCAGGGAACACATTACTAGAACTTCCTTTACTCAATAAAGGCTCTGCATTTAGCGAAGATGAGCGCACACGTTTTAATTTACATGGCTTAATTCCCCATATTGTTGAGACCATTGAGGAACAAAGTCAGCGTTCTTATCAGCAATTTACTGCGTTTAATACAGCTATTAACAAACATATTTATTTACGTAATATTCAAGATACCAACGAAACTTTATTTTATCGTTTAATCAGCGATCATATGGCAGAAGTAATGCCAATTATTTATACACCAACAGTGGGTGAAGCATGTCAGCGTTTTTCTGATATTTATCGCCGTCACCGTGGTGTTTTTTTGTCTTATCCAGACCGTGAACATATTGATGCTATTTTGCATAATGTGGTACGTAAAAATGTAAAAGTGATTGTAATTACAGACGGCGAACGTATTTTAGGATTAGGCGACCAAGGAATTGGTGGTATGGGCATTCCAATTGGAAAACTGTCGCTCTATACCGCATGTGGTGGTATTAGTCCTGCATATACGTTACCCATTACCATTGATGTGGGAACAAACAATCAACAGCTTTTAAACGACCCCATTTATATGGGATGGCGTAAACCGCGTATTAGCGGTGAAGAATATTATAATTTTGTGGATGAAGTTATTCAGGGAATTCGTCGCCGTTGGCCAAAAGCGCTCATTCAATTTGAAGATTTTGCACAAAAAAATGCAATGCCTTTGCTGACAAAATATCGTGATAATATTTGCTGTTTTAATGATGACATTCAAGGAACGGCGGCAGTTTCAGTTGCTACATTGATTGCGGCAAGCCGTGCTGCAGGTAAGCACTTAAAAGATCAAACAGTTGCTTTTTTAGGTGCAGGTTCAGCAGGCTGTGGTATTGCAGAACAAATTGTTGCACAGATGATGTTTGAAGGTCTAAGCGAAGAACAAGCGCGTGCGCGTGTTTTAATGGTAGATCGTTTTGGTTTGATTACCGAAAATCAGCCAAATTTATTGGACTTCCAACGTAAATTGGCACAAAAGCCTGATTTAGTGGCACATTGGGGCAATGCAGAAGATACTATTTCATTGTTAGATGTTGTTAAAAATGCAAAACCAACCGTGCTGATTGGTGTGTCTGGACAACCTGGATTGTTCACCGAAGAAGTAATTAAAGCATTGCATGCCAATTGTGAACGTCCAGTGGTTTTACCATTGTCTAATCCAACGTCACGTGTAGAAGCAATGCCTGCTGATATTATTGAATGGACGGATGGACAAGCATTAATTGCAACAGGTAGCCCGTTTGCACCTGTAAATTATAAAGGTCATATCTATAATATTTCGCAGTGTAATAACTCGTATATTTTCCCAGGGATTGGTTTAGGTGTGATTGCTGCAAATGCAACGCGTGTAACCGACAGCATGTTGATGGCATCAAGTAATGCTTTAGCAGATTGTTCACCTATGTTGACCGATTTAAACGCTGACCTTTTACCTGATGTGAATGAAATTCAGAAAGTATCTAAAATTATTGCCTTTCAAGTGGCTAAAGCGGCAATGGATGCAGGTGTTGCACCACGTATTTCTGATGAAGATTTACAGGCGAGCATTGAGCGAAATTTTTGGAAACCTGAGTACCGTCAATATAAGCGTGTACCG
Organism: Acinetobacter sp. HY1485; assembly: GCF_027568475.1. Classification (GTDB taxonomy): domain Bacteria; phylum Pseudomonadota; class Gammaproteobacteria; order Pseudomonadales; family Moraxellaceae; genus Acinetobacter. Next base: position 14,324 of record NZ_JANKZG010000004.1, read on the forward strand.
TTTTAAAATACAGTAAGTTGCGAGAAAAACACGCCTAAAGGCGTGTTTTTCACTTTAAAATGACATAAAATGAAGCAACTGCAAGATAACTGGATCTGCATTGGCAAACCGTTTTGTGATCATCTTATGCGTGTGTTCGTGGCTTTTTTTACAGCCATTGAGCGGTACGTCTGAAAATCCAAATGTTTGTCATGAAATTACTAAAAAAGTTATTCATAGCAAAGCTAAGTTACATCATCCTTGTTTGTTTTGCTCTTTCCACCATCATGTTTTGTTTTTTCCAGAATTGCCTCGGTTATGGCAAGTGGTATGGGCATGTGTGGTTGCATATTTATTGGCAATTTCGTTTAAACATCTTTTTGCCTTACTTGTCCGTTATAGCCGTCCTTTAAGTCATGCCCCGCCTAATAACGCGTTTGTATTGTGGGTTTAATTTTAAATTTGAGGTATGAAAATGAGTCAAGACGCTAAAAAATCGAGTTCAAAAGGTTGGATTGCAGTGATTGCAGGTGTGGTATTTGGGGTTGTGTTTTTAGGATTGTTACTACTTTCTGTAAAAAATGATGCACGAGACGTACAAAACTATGCAAAGACATGGTCAGGGGATAAAGGTTCGGTAACAATGGATCATCAGATGGATGATAAAGGCTCAGCCGCAATGAATCATCAAATGAGTGATGAGGAAATGGCGAGTATGCCCCATCATTCTCACTAATATTTAAAAATAGGTGGCAATTGCTGCCTATTTTTTTGTCAAAAAAATGACATCAAAATGTACTAAATTAAAATAAAAAAAACTGTGTAGAATTAGGTATTTTTTTTATAAATAATAATTTTTAAGGTATTTTTTTTAAAAATAAAAGAGTAGCCAAATGAATAATGATTTGTATTTGGGTTAATGAGAAAACACCAAACAAGTGCTAAGTTAGGCATGCAATACACTTATATTTTTCAAATAAATGGTATTTATATTTAGATTTATTTTAAAAATAATAATAAATTATAAAAATTCCAAAAATACAAGGTAACTATATGATTTTTATATTTAATCTTGATTTTATAGTAATGGATCTATGCGACTTTAGTGGTAGAAAGTAGACCATATTGCATATTTATAAAAAGTTCATAGAATGAAATTGAGTCCAATTTTTATGCGTATTGTACTATGTCTTTATCTCACGAACACGGATGTTCTAATGCCACGCCATTAAAGCGTGCCATGAACACACGCCATTTGGTGATGATTTCACTTGGTGGTGCAATTGGAACAGGATTATTTTTGGGTTCTGGTGATGTAATTTCGCAAGTTGGACCGATAGGTGCCATTTTATCGTACTTATTAGGTGGCTTAGTTGCTTATACCGTGATGCTGTGTTTGGGTGAACTTGCAGTGCATTTACCTGTATCGGGTTCGTTTGGTGAGTATGCAAGAATGTATATTGGACCTGCAACAGGATATATGGTGACATGGTTGTATTGGCTAACTTGGACAGCCACTTTGGGGACAGAATTTACCGCTGCTGCATTGCTGATTCAAGAATGGTTTCCGCATACGTCCATGTGGATGTGGACCATTTTATTTTCCATTTTGGTGTTAGTGCTGAATATAACATCTACTCGTTTGTTTGCAGAGTCTGAGTTTTGGCTTGCTTTAGTTAAAGTATTTACCATTATTTGTTTTATTTTATTGGGCATGCTTGCAATTTTTGGTGCTATTCCATTTCATGGGCAAACACAAGCACCGTTATTGCACCATCTTAGGGCAGAAGGATGGTTTCCACATGGCTTACTTCCTATTTTTAGCACCATGCTGATTGTAAATTTCGCATTTTCAGGGACAGAACTGATTGGCGTAGCAGCAGGAGAAGCAGAAGATCCTGCAAAAAACGTCCCTAAAGCCATTAACACGGCAATTTGGCGCTTGTTGGTCTTTTTTGTAGGTACCATCGTCGTAATTTGTTCTTTATTACCTTATGAGCAAACAGGTTTTAGTGGTAATAGCGTGAGTAATAGTCCTTTTGTAACAGTGTTTAGTTACATTGGTATTCCTTATGCAGAAGATATTATTCGTTTTGTGATTATCACTGCATTGTTGTCGGCTGCAAATTCAGGTTTGTTTGCTGCTTCTCGAATGATGTGGTCTCTTTCCATCAAAAAACAGTTACCTGCTGTATTTTCAAAACTCACCCGTTCAGGCACCCCAATCGTTGCTATTTTAGTGACTATGTTAGGCGCTATACCAGGGTTATTGTCTGAACAATTTGCACCTAAAGTCATCTTTGAAAACTTGCTTGGCGTAGCTGCCTTTACGATGGTGGTGGTGTGGATGGTGATTTGTGTATGTCAATTTAATTTTCGCCGCCAATGGATACGTAAAGGTAAAACAAAAGCAGATTTACGTTTTGCTACGCCGTTATTTCCATTAACGCCAATTGTTGGATTTTTATTCTGCGGTTTAACATGTTTAAGTATGGTGACAGATGAAACTATGCGTGCAGGATTTTATAGTTGTATTGGTTTTATTATGTTGTGTTATTTTTCTTATTATGTTTTATATAGGAAAAATGATTTAAAAACATAGAATTTATCCATTAAATCCAATGACATCGCTAATTTTAATTGTTTTAAATATCATGTATTTAGTAGTTTTGAGCTAATTTTAAGCTGATTGCTTTTTTAAATAGCCTGTATATGATGATGTTTATCACGTAATAAATAATTTACGTACTTTAAAACCATTAAAAACTGATTTTGAAGTGAGAAAAGTTCAATTATTTTTATCCAAATATAATTGAGTTTCTAAAGGACGAGTGATGAAACTGTCTATATTAAAGCAAGCAGTTTTATCTAAACTTTTAAAGGTCAAGGAATTATGTCAAACCTTTCTTATGCAAATGAACACAGCGATGCTTGGCAAACGTATCTAGCACAAATTGATCGTGTCGCACCACATTTAGGTGACTTAAAACAATACATCGAAACATTAAAACGTCCGAAACGTGCCTTAATTGTAGATGTGCCTATTGTAATGGACGATGGTTCAATTCGTCATTTTGAAGGGTATCGTGTACAGCACAATTTATCACGTGGTCCGGGTAAAGGCGGTGTACGCTATCACCCGAATGTAGACTTAAACGAAGTGATGGCATTGTCTGCATGGATGACCATTAAAACTGCTGTGCTTAACTTGCCATTTGGTGGTGCAAAAGGTGGTATTCGTGTTGATCCACGTCAGTTGTCACCACGTGAGCTTGAGCGTCTAACACGCCGTTTTACAACAGAAATTAGTAGTTTAATTGGTCCACAGACCGATATTCCTGCACCTGATGTAGGTACAAACCCAAATATTATGGGTTGGATGATGGATACTTATTCAATGATCCAAGGTCATACGGTAACAGGTGTTGTAACAGGTAAACCTGTGCATTTAGGTGGCTCTTTAGGGCGTGTACGTGCAACAGGGCGTGGCGTATTTGTTACAGGTTTACAAGCAGCACAGAAAATTGGCTTAGAAGTGGCTGGCAGTAAAGTGGCAGTACAAGGTTTTGGTAACGTAGGTAGTGAAGCTGCTTACTTATTCAACGAAGCCAATGCCAAAATTGTGGCTGTGCAAGATCATACAGGCACAATTTTTAATGCTGAAGGTTTTGATGTAAAAGCATTACAAAAGCATGTTGAAGAACATCAAGGTGTGGCAGGTTTTGCAGATGCGCAAGTGATTGACAATGAAGCATTCTGGGATGTCGATATGGACATTCTTATTCCTGCTGCATTAGAAGCACAAATTACATTAGAACGTGCGCAAAATCTAAAAGCTAAATTAGTTTTAGAAGGTGCAAATGGTCCAACGTATCCAAAAGCAGATGATGTATTGGTAGAACGCGGTGTAACGGTTGTACCTGACGTGATTTGTAATGCAGGCGGGGTAACAGTAAGTTACTTTGAATGGGTACAAGACATGGCAAGTTACTTCTGGACAGAAGAAGAAATCAACGAGCGTTTAGACAAGTTGATGATTCAAGCCATTAATGATGTGTGGAATACCGCAAAAGACAAGGAATGTAGCTTACGTACAGCCGCTTATATTTTAGCGTGTGAACGTATTCTAAAAGCACGTAAAGAACGTGGTATTTTCCCTGGATAATGCGCCATCTTTGAAGAAAGTAGAGGCAGCTTGCTGCCTTACTTTCATTATTAAAATTTAGTAAATCAAGAGGTTTAGGATGGAACAGCAAAATCAAGTCAATCGTAGTGACTTTAATGAATATATGGTGCCTGTATTTGCACCTGCACAGTTTGTTTTAGTCCGAGGTGAAGGCTCTCGCGTATGGGATCAAAACGAGAAAGAGTATATTGATTTTGCTGGCGGTATTGCGGTAAATGCTCTAGGACATGCACATCCTGTGGCAGTAAATGCATTAACCGAACAAGGAAAAAAATTATGGCATGTGGGCAATGGTTACACCAATGAGCCTGTATTAAAACTTGCTAAACAATTGGTTGAACATACCTTTGCAGACAAAGTATTTTTCTGTAACTCAGGTGCAGAAGCCAACGAAGCAGCACTTAAACTTGCACGTAAAGTGGGTTTAATGAGTGGGAAATCCGATAAAAATCAAATTGTTGCTTTCAAAAATGCGTTTCACGGTCGTACGTTATTTACAGTAACGGCAGGCGGACAACCTAAATATTCGCAAGATTTTGCACCACTCCCGGGCGGTTTAGAACATGTTGCGTTTAATGATTTAGAAGCAGCGAAAGCCGTGATTACGGACAAGACCTGTGCAGTAATTGTAGAGCCTATTCAAGGTGAAGGTGGTGTAGTTCCTGCTGATATTGAGTTCTTAAAAGGTTTACGTGCACTGTGTGATGAAAAAGGTGCAGTGCTTATTTTTGATGAAGTGCAAACAGGTGTTGGGCGTACAGGTGAGCTGTATGCTTATATGAATACAGGTGTAACACCTGATATTTTAACGACTGCAAAAGCATTGGGTGGTGGTTTTCCTGTAGGGGCAATGATTACTACAAATAAATTTGCCAATATGTATGCAGTAGGCGACCACGGTACAACCTATGGCGGTAATCCACTTGCAAGTGCGGTTGCAGGGGCGGTGTTTGAATTTATTAATACCCCTGAAGTACTTGATGGTGTAAAAAAACGTTATGCCTATTTTGTTGAAAAACTAAATGCATTAAACGAAAAATATAACGTATTTGAACAAGTACGTGGACAAGGCTTATTACTTGGCTGTGTGGTAAAACCTGAATATGCCGGTCAAGCAAAAGACATTAATAACCTTGCTGCCGAAGAAGGTTTAATGGCATTGGTTGCAGGACCGAATGTGGTACGTTTCACACCATCGCTGATTATTCCAATGGAAGATATTGACGAAGGTTTGGCACGATTTGAGCGTGCTTTACAACGATTTGTGAAGTGAGGAAATAGATCATGATGATTATCCGCCATGCAGAACATCGTGATCTAGAAGACATTTATACATTAGCCAAGAAGTCAGGCGTTGGCTTGACTTCTTTGCCTGAAAACAAAGATGCACTTGCAGAAAAATTAAAACGGACACAAAACACACTTATTGGAAATCTGCAAAAATCAGAACAAGGCTATCTGTTCGTTTTAGAAGACACCCAAACCAAACAGGTGGTGGGTGTAAGTGGTATAGAAGTTGCCGTAGGTTTAACCGAGCCGTTTTATAACTTTCATGTGGGACAGCAAGTCCATGCATCTAAAGCACTCAATGTATATAAGTCTTTAGACACTTTATTTTTAAGTAACAATCACACAGGCTCAAGCGAGCTTTGTACTTTATTTTTAGATCCCGAATTTCGTAAAAATAAAAACGGTAAATTTTTATCAAAAAGCCGTTTTATGTTTCTTGCTGCTTTCCAAGATCGTTTCCAACGCAAACTCATTGCAGAAATGCGTGGTTATTGTGATGAAAAAGGCGAATCACCATTTTGGACGGCACTTGGTCATCACTTTTTTGATATGGAATTTGCCACAGCGGACTATTTAAGTGGTGTGGGGCAAAAAGTATTTATAGCTGAGTTAATGCCGCGTTTTCCTGTCTATGTTGATTTACTGCCACAAGACGCTCAAGCAGTCATTGGTAAAGCACATCAACAAACATTACCTGCCAAACACTTACTTGAAAGCGAAGGTATGCATTATCAAGGCTATGTGGATATTTTTGATGCAGGGCCAACCATTGAAGCCAATATTGAAGACTTACGTGCTGTAAAAGAAAGTTTGTTTTTAGATGTGGTCATTACAGACCAAGAGATGCCCCGTACCACGCCGTACTTGGTGGCAAATGATCGTTATCAAGAATATCGCGCAATTTTAATTAATACACATATTCATGGACAAGAATTAAAGCTAACCGCAGAACAAGCCCATGCTTTACAGATTAAAGCAGGAGATACAGTGCGTGTTTTGGCATTAGATGTGGAGAAAAAGAATGACACAATTTATTAATGGCACATGGCAAAAAGGTCATGGTGCAACATTTACAAAAACAAACCCGATCACTAATGAAACAATTTGGACAGGTGAAGAAGCCACTGCCCAAGATGTAGAGCAAGCTTGCCAAATGGCACGTTCAGCCTTTCCAACGTGGGCACGTACACCATTAAATGAGCGTATTGCAGTGGTTGAGCGTTTTGCTAAATTACTAGCAGACCATAAACAACATTTAGCAGAAGTGATTAGCTTAGAAACAAGCAAGCCATTGTGGGAAACACTGACAGAAGTGCAAGCCATGATTGGGAAAATTGCGATTTCCATTAAAGCTTATCATGAGCGTACAGGCGAAAGTACATCGGAAATTGCGGTGGGTACAGCGTCATTGCGTCATCGTCCACATGGTGTTTTGGCGGTGTTTGGTCCTTATAATTTTCCGGGACATTTACCGAATGGGCATATTGTGCCTGCTTTAATTGCAGGGAACAGCATTGTATTTAAACCCAGCGAGCTAACGCCGTATACCGCCCAAGAAACGATTAAGCTATGGGAACAAGCAGGCTTACCACAAGGTGTACTTAACCTTGTACAAGGTGGGCGTACTACAGGTGAGACATTATCTAAGGCACACGAGATTGATGGCTTGTTATTTACAGGCAGTGCCAATATAGGTTATGTGCTCCATAAGCAACTTGCAGGTGCACCAGAAAAAATTCTTGCACTAGAGATGGGTGGTAACAATGCCTTGATTGTTGATGATGTAATCGATGTTGATGCTGTGGTTAATCTTGCAATTCAGTCTGCATTTGTTTCTGCAGGGCAACGTTGTACATGTGCACGCCGTATCTTTGTAAAAACAGGCTCAGCAGGTGATGCGTTTATTCAGCGTTTTGTCGAAGTTGCTAAAAATTTAGTGGTAGGCGAGTGGAATGCACAGCCACAACCATTTATGGGTGGGGTAATTTCATCACAAGCAGCCACGAACATGATGAAGGCGCAACAACAGCTGATTGAGCTAGGTGCAACACCATTGTTAGAAATGACCCGTCCACAAGCAGATACATCTTTGCTCACAGCAGGCATATTAGACGTAACGGGTGTAGCAGATTTACCTGACGAGGAGTATTTTGGCCCACTTACCACCATTTGCCGTTATACAGAATTTGACGATGCCCTTAAACAAGCCAACAACACCCGTTTTGGTTTAGCGATTGGTTTGGTATCGCCCGAGCGTGAACGCTTTGAACAACTCTTAATTGAAGCACGTGCAGGCATTGTAAATTGGAATAAACCACTGACAGGTGCGTCAAGTGCTGCACCATTTGGCGGTGTAGGGGCATCGGGTAACCACCGTGCAAGTGCATTTTATGCAGCAGATTATTGTGCGTGGCCAATGGCATCTTTAGAAGGTAAAACCGTGAGCTTACCTGAAACATTATCACCCGGGATTGTGCTATAAGGAGCGTTTGCATGTCAGGTTATGAATTAAATATTGATGGCTTAGTGGGTCCTACGCATCATTATGCAGGTCTTTCATTTGGTAATGAAGCATCCACAAAAAACAGTAAAAATACCTCTAACCCAAAACTTGCGGCAAAGCAGGGCTTGTTAAAAATGAAAGCCTTAAGCGATTTAGGCTTAAAACAAGCAGTCTTTGCACCTCAAGAGCGTCCGCACGTTCTTACACTGCGTCAACTTGGCTTTACAGGTACAGATGAGCAGGTAATTACGCAGGCAATGAAAACATCGCCTCAATTACTGTCTAATTTAAGCTCAGCTTCATGTATGTGGACAGCCAATTCATGTACGGTTTCCCCATCTGCTGATAGTGCAGATGGTAAAGTTCACTTTACAACAGCAAACTTAAATAATAAGTTCCATCGTTCTATTGAGCATCCAACCACAGGGCGTATTTTACGTGCCATGTTTAATAATGATGCTTACTTTGCCCATCACGATGCATTACCGCCTGTAAGTATGTTTGGTGATGAAGGGGCAGCAAACCATAACCGTTTAGGCGGTGCCTACGACCGTAAAAGCGTTCAAATATTTGTGTATGGTCAACAGTTTATTGGCGGACAGCTTGCACCTCAAAAATATCCTGCACGTCAGTCGTTAGAGGCAAGCCAAGCCATTGCACGTTTACATCATTTAAATGATGCACAGACGGTATTTGTACAACAAAACCCTGATGTCATTGACCAAGGTGTGTTTCATAACGATGTTATTGCGGTAAGTAATCAGCAAGTACTGTTTTACCATGAGCATGCCTTTGTGAACAAAGCCCAAGCGTTGGAAGAAATACGCCAAAAAATGGCAGATTTGGATGAGCAGTTTATTCCAATTGAAGTGCCTGCACAGCGAGTAACGGTGGCAGATGCAGTGAATACTTACTTATTTAATAGCCAAATTTTGACACGTGCAGATGGCAAAATGAGTATTGTGGTGCCTGAAGAATCTCGTCAAAACGAAGCAGTTTGGTCTTATCTAAACGATATGATTAAGTTAGGCACGCCAATTGATGACATTAAGGTATTTGATTTACGTGAAAGTATGCGTAATGGTGGTGGTCCTGCATGTTTACGTTTACGTGTGGCACTCAGCCAAGCAGAACTCAATGCTGTAAACCCGAATATTTTAATGAATGATACCTTGTTTAATACCTTAAATGCATGGGTAGATCGTCATTATCGTGATGAGTTGGCACAAGAAGAATTGGCTGATCCTGAATTATTGTTGCAAAGCCGTAGTGCATTAGATGAGCTGACGCAAATTTTAAAACTAGGGTCGGTTTACGATTTTCAAAGATAAGGAATAAGACACATGGATTTGCTGACACTGACACTGAATCAAACAACGCTACAAGTAAAACAAGGAGAGACCTCCCAGTTTACATGGCAATGGTTGGCAGAGGGTGTATTGCAATGTACGCCACATCAGGTCTATGGCAAATCCATTGTGTTGTCTGCGGGGGTGCATGGTAATGAAACGGCTCCCATCGAACTCTTAAATGACATTTGCCAAGATTTATTTTCAGGTGATTTAAATTTAAAAGTACGGTTACTGATTGTATTTGGTAACCCCGATGCAATGCGTGCAGGTCAACGCTATTTAGATAACGATATGAACCGTATGTTTTGTGGGGCATATCAGCAACTTGAATTATTAAAAGAAACCCTGCGGGCAAAACAGTTAGAACAGTTGATTACAGATTTTTTTGAAGCGGATAAAACACACCGTTATCATTACGATTTGCATACAGCAATTCGTGGGTCGTTGTTGCCTACGTTTGCGATGATGCCGTATCAAACCCATGCTTTTGATGAGGTGCTTTTACAAAGTTTAGATGCTGCCGACTTAGATGCTGTGGTGTATCACAATGCGGTGGGTAAAACGTTTACTCACTTTACCAGCGAAACATTTAATGCCTCTAGCAGCACACTTGAGTTAGGTAAAGCCAAACCGTTTGGGCAAAATGATTTACAGGCATTTGATGCGATTAATCAAGTAATTAGAGCGGTTATTGCTGAAATAGAGCTACCAAAACGCCAAAAACAGCCACTTCAAAATTTTAAAGTGGTCAATTCTATTATTAAGCAACATGATGATTTTGTGCTGAACTTAACAAGCGATGCCCCAAATTTTTCGACATTTCAAAAAGATGAAATTATTGCAACACAAACAGGGCATGATGATGTTGCATCTGAACAAGTGTGGATTTTATTTCCAAATCCAAATGTAAAAATTGGTTTAAGAGCAGGGCTTATTCTGACAAGTCTTGATAACTAAGCATGGTCATATCTTTGCCTGATGGACGTTGATAAATTCTGAGGTTAAAGTATTTAGCTGTTGCCAAGACATACTCAAAAATCTCAGATTGTGTTTCTTCGTATTCTGTTAAAAATACGTTTGAGGTAAAGCAATAAATCTCAAGTGGAATACCCTCAGCAGTTGGATTAAGTTGGCGTACAAGCAGGTAAGGACCTTCGCAAATATCGTAACGTTGTTCTAAATAGCCAACAATGTAGCGTCTAAATAAAGCCAAGTTGGTGATGCCATGGTTAATCAATTCGGCATCGCTTAATGTCACCATTTTACTGGTTAAGTAGTCCACCAAAACTTGATAACGCTCGTGAGAGAGTCCACGCAAAGTATCAAGCATTTCGTTACTTACAAACTCAATGCAAAGTTGGTCGATGTTAAAACTACGTTTGATACGCCGTCCACCCGAAGAGAACATGGGTTGCCAGTTAGTATAAGGTTCCGTTAAAAAGTTTTTAGTGGGTACACGAGACAGCGTATTGTCCCAATTCCGAATAGTAATGGTATGCAATGCCATATCGACCACTTCGCCACTGATATTAGATTGTGGAATTTCAATCCAATCATCGAGTTTAATGACTTCAGATGAAGTAATTTGAATATTTGCAACCAAAGAGGTAAGCGTGTGCTGAAAAATAAACATAATGACAGCAGCAATTGCCCCTAAGCCTGAAATAATAATGGCAGGTGATTTATTAAAAAGTGTCGCAACAATTAAAATGAGGGCAATGGCAGCCACCCCAATTTTTGCGACTTGCACATAGCCTTTAATAGAATGGTTTTTGCTACGTTTACGAATAGAGTAGGTTTTGTTAAATGCATCCAAGAGCTCATTAATAAACAAGCTCATATAGATGATAAATAAAATACCACAAATGGTTTTGGTGGCTTCTAAAAAGCCTGTAGATACACCAATAATTTCTTTTTGTGATAAAAAATAGACCACAGCAATAGGAATGGTACTTGCAAGGCGTTTAGACACCCGCATCTCTTTATCAAGTAATTCTTGTTTTTTATAAGAGTGCATGATGAACTTATGAAACATGTTCACCAAGAAAAAGCGACAAATGACCGCAAGAATGAGCCCTGTTAAGATGAGTAAGGCAATCACTAATAATGAGTATGCCGTTTCATTATTTTGAATCCATAGCCAGCTTTCGCGTAGTTCTTTCATGGGTGTTATGTAGCGTTTTGAAGTGGCGTGATTTTATCATTAGATTGGAACAAAATAATGGCCAGAAACACTTTAAATTATTATCGCAATCATTCATTACATGATTGATATTTTAAAGGACACAGTAGGTCATAATTTCTTGTTCTAAAATGAGGTAATTCACACTAACTTTAAGGGTTTTACTCAGTTTGAATGTCATTTTTTGTTTTAAGTAATCATAGTGATAAAATTGAATATCATGAAAATTTAGAATGATGTGTTGTTGGCTACAAATGGCTTTAATAACACTTTCTTTGGCAGAAAAAATAATTAAATAAAATAAAGAATTGTCCTTTGAAAAAGACTTTAATTGATATTGCTCAGATTCATGAAGAAATTGATTTAAGAAGTTAGAATTTTCTATAAAAAATGATGTATTTCTTTTAAGTTCAATATCTATCCCAATATGCTGTTGATCAATATTGAGTGTTGCAATAGCGACACCTGAACGCTCATTTATCATGGTATGGCTAATACTACCTAAAAACGAATCCGGCCATAAAGGTTGCCCGTATTGACCATTTTTAAGATTAAAATAATCACCATACCATTGTTGTTGATGGTATAAAGCAATACGCCCCAATAAAAACTCAAGTTTTTTCTTGGGTTTGAAATTATGAAATTTTATAGGATATTGAATGTTATAAAATTGATAGGCGTATTCTAAGTATTGCGGTGCTAAATCTTCAACATAAACTTTAGAGAACGTAAAATGTTGATGCTGAATGATTTGATGTTGAAAACAATGCATTATTGAGTACTTAAGTTAAGTGTTTGGAAAGAATATTAAGCATCTCTAAGAGCGTATCGTGATTCAAAAAATAAAAATGATCGCCAGGTAGGGCATGATGTCCTAACCATTGATGAGAGTACGCTTGCCAGTCTGCCATCATTTGAGAATTTTGGATAAATGGATCATCTATACCGTGTAGGGTTAATAGAGGTTTATGGGTTTGAGTGGGTCGATCATGCAACATATTGTCACTGAGTTTAAAATCATTTTTGAGAATGTTTAAAAAGAAATTCAAAGCATCAGAGTTATTTAAAATCTCTTCGGGAAAATTATTATAAGAACGTACTTCTTGAATAAGTTGTTGATCTGTAAGCTGACTCTTTTGTGCCATATGTTGCAAGTGTTTGGGTGCAGGTCGACCACTAATAGCAAGTAGTTTTAAGTCGTCATAGCATGTATCTGCTTTTAATTTTTCTTCCAAATGCCACAGTACGGAGCCACCAACACTATGTCCAAAAATCCCAAAAGGTTGGTTTGAGTAAGCTTTAATTTCTTCGTAAAAACGCTGTGCAATCTCTTGAGGCTGATCTGTTAAAGGTTCGCGGATTTTTCGACCATGTCCCGGATACTCAAGTGGGACAATATTGATTTTTGAATCGGTATATTTATTCCAATTGTAGTAAATAGAAGCACTACTTCCTGCAGGGGGTAAGCAAAAAAGGTTAATTGAACAAGACATAATAATAGGATTTAGAAATAACACACTCTTAGTTTACTCATTTTTCATTTTAATGAAAATGATTATTATTTAATATAAATAAAATTATAAATATCAATAATTTTCCTGATTTTATAAATATACTTCCGATCCTTTATTTTAGTTGATAATGATTCTTAGTAAGATTGTGTAAATTTTTATGCTTGCTCAATAATAAGGCTCAAAATGAACAATATGTTAGGTTTTAAATTATCTGTATTGGGGGTTTGTATTACTTGTGTCATGTTGTCTCAAGGGGTACGAGCAGAACAAGAAAATTATAGCGACCTCCCTGTGATTACAGTTAAAGCAAGCAAAAATTCGACAGATACACTTGCAGCAGGGCAAGTAAGCCGTAAAAGCCAAGTGGGCATTTTAGGTGATAAAGACGCATTAGATACACCCTTTAGTACTGCTAGCTATACCGCACAATATATTCAAGATTATCAAGCTAAAACAGTTGCAGAAGCTTTGGCAGGTGAGCCTTCTGTACGCAACTATTTTGGGGGAAATAGTTTAGGCGAATATTTTAATATTCGTGGTTTTGGGGTAAATAGTGAAGAATTTGCATGGAATGGCTTATATGGCTTAAGTCCTCATAACCGTGTACCAACTGAATTTTTAGAGCGTGTGGATGTGTTACGTGGCACAAGTGCAATGTTGTACGGCATGTCACTTGGCGGGGGGATTGGTGGAACAATTAACCTAGTACCAAAACGTGCAACAGATACACCCATTACACGCTTAACTACAAGCTACACATCAAAATCGAACTTTGGTGAGCAAATAGATGTCGGTCGCCGTTTTGGTGAGAATAATCAATTTGGTGTACGTGTAAATGCATTAAAATCGCATGGAGATACCACACTTGATCATCAAACCGAAGATCGTACACTTGGTTCAATTGCACTTGATTATAAAGCAGACCGTTTACGTGCCTCTTTAGATGCTTATTACATCAAAGAAAAGTATGAAGGTGGTATGCCATTGATGTCGTACTTTACAACGGCAGATATTTTAAAAGCACCTAAAGCATCTACTAATATTATGCAGGGTGCTTATGCAACCAGTGAAACAAAGGCAGTTATTGGGCATGCAGAATACGATTTAACACCAAATTGGATGGCTTATGTCAGTGGTGGTACAAAGCACCAAGAGTCTCATGGTGCTGTGGCCAATAATGCCTTATGTACAGTTACTAGCACAGATGGTTCATGTACAGCGATTGCACGTAATATTACCAATATTACCCATACCAGTTCTGCCGAAGCAGGCTTAAAAGGGCACTTTGACACAGGTGCAGTGAATCACAGTGTTGTGTTAAGTACAAATTTAGAAAAACAAAATACATACTCAGGTTATGACACCATTTACTGGAAGTCGAATATTTATAATCCTGTAAGCAACAGTAGTTTTGCCGCAGAACCTACATTTGTACCTAAAACTAAAGATGTGACTTTAGCAGGCGTTGCATTGGCAGATAATTTATCTTTTGTAGATGGTAAGTACCAATTGCTATTGGGAACACGTTTTCAAAATGTGCGTGTACAAAGCTGGACAAACAGCGGTACAGCAATTACGGCACATTCTGCTTATGACAAAAGTGCAATTACCCCTGCAGTGGGCTTTGTTGTTAAACCTTGGAACAATTCTATTTCTTTATACGGAAACTATATTGAAGGTTTAAGCCAAGGGGATCAGGTTACGGCAACAACTGCATCAAATTATGGACAAACATTTTCGCCATATAAAACAAAACAGTATGAGCTAGGTACAAAATGGGAAAATGGTTCATTTAGAAATACATTAAGTGTCTATCAAATTAATAAACCAAGCATGTCTTATGACAGTGCAAACAATACATATAACGCAGATGGTGAACAGCGTAACCGTGGTGTTGAGTGGACAACTGCAGGTAATTTAGCAAGTAATGTGCGTTTATTAGGGGGTGTTACCTATATTGATGCCATTACCACGAAAACATCATCGGGTGCTTACGATGGTAACCGTGCCTATGGTGTGCCTCATTGGCAATCTAACTTAGGTTTAGAGTGGGACGTTAAACCAGTAGAAGGTTTAACACTGACCACCAATACAGTTTATACAGGGAAAGAATACGTTGATACTGCCAATACAAAACAAATTCCAAGTTGGTTCCGTTGGGATTTAGGCGGACGTTATGTAACTTCTTTGGGTAAATACAAAACAACGTTTGCAGGCAACATCGAAAACGTCACAAATAAGAATTATTGGTCTGGTGTGTATGCTGGCTACTATGTTGCTGAGGGTGCACCACGAACATTCAAACTTTCTATGGCAATTGATTTTTAAGTTAAGGAATGCTGCTGATGACAACCAATAAAAAGCCTTGGTCATTACTGGTGAGCGTATATACCACACAGTATATTGGAATTGCTTTTATTATCTCGGCAGCATTTGCAATTTTAAGGCAAAGTGGTATTGCACTTGATAAGTTAGCTTTAATTAATTTAGTTGCATTGCCGATGCTAGGCAAAGTGCTTTATGCCCCTTTAATTGACAGCTATCGGTTGTATTTTAAAGGACAGTATCGTTCTTGGTTGCTGTTCTCTCAATTTATGATGACTGTCTTATTATTGGTATGCAGTTTTTTAGATATTCAACAGCAGTTTTCTACCATTTTAATTCTATTTATTGCTTATACCCTGTTTATGAGTATTCAGGATGTGGCGATTGATGGGTTGGCATGTAAAATCTTTCAGCCCTCTGAACGGCAATTTGCCAATAGTATTCAATACTCAAGTAATTTATTAGGGAATATTATTGGCGGTGGCGTTTTACTTATTTTGTATCCTTGGGTGCATTGGCAAGGTGCACTGTGGATTTTAGCCATATTGACGGCAATTTCTAATGTACAAATTGGGTTTTATTTAGAACCTGATAACGTGTTGGTGAATCCCCATCAGGGTGTTCAGCGTCAGTTTAAAAGTCTAGCACAGCAAATTAAAATTTTTATTAAACAACATAAAACTTGGTTTTTATTATTGTTTATTTATCCAATTGGTTTTACTGCTGTTTTTGGCATGCTTAATCCTTTATTGGTCGATGCAAAATGGTCTTTAGCTGATATTGGCTTTGCTACCAAAATTTTTGGTTCAATTATTGGTATTTTTTCTGCATTTTTTGCCACATTTTTAATTAATAAACTCAAACGTAAAGTGGCTTTGCTCACACTCACCCTCTTGCAAGCCGCTGCTTTATTGTTATTTGTTCCACTGACTTTGGGCTATACCTCCAAACCTTTAGTGTATATCGCCATTTTTGCTTACTTTGTGGCAAACCCAGGTTTGATGTCTGCACTATCAACTTTAATTATGGATCGTGCGGCAAGCATGCCTGCTAAAGCAACATTCTTTAGTTTACAGTTTAGTTTAATTGTTTTTATGGGATTTGCTTATTCGGCACTTGGGTTAACGCTTGCTCAGCATATTGGTTATACCCCTGTTGTCTTTTTAACGTTTGCTTGCGCACTGATTGTCACTGCACTGACATGGAAGTTGTTGCCTGATACTCCTTCAGAAAATTATTGAGCTTATTATGACGAATTACACCACTATTCAAGAGCAAGATCGAAAACTTGATGTTATGGATCATGTGAACCAAGATCACACTAAAGAGCTATTAATGATTGCGCAAAGTTATGGCAAGAATATGGAGATTTCTGAAGCACATATCATTGATATTTTTGAAGAAGGTATATTGTTACAGGTGCGTGAGCATTCAGCGTTAAATGAGTTGTTTGTAGGCTTTGAATTACAAGGTGATTTAGAAGAGCAAATTTTATATTTGGCATACAATTCATTTGTTAAGCAAAAAATTGAATTTACAAATAACACCAAGCAATATTTTGAAGTAACTGAAAAAAAACAAATTACTAAAAATATGACACGGCTCACCATCAAAAGCCAAAGACCGCTTCCTGAATATTATGCAGGCTATGCTTATGGCTTAATTTTAAAGGTTTTAGAAAAATCACAGCCAATTAAAACAAAAAAATCCAATAAAAGTGGACTGATTAAAAATACATTTGATCGGGGCTTTTTGTGGGTGATGAAACATCTATCAAGTCAAAAACGCCAAAAGTTACTTGAAACCATGAACAAAGATATTCGTCTTTATACATTGCGTCAGTCTTTTGGCGACCAAGAAGGCTACATTGATATTTTTACACATGGCAATAGTGCAGGAAGCCAATGGGTAGAACAGTTACAAGTTGGTTCAATGGTGGCAAGCCGTACAGAAACGGATGACAAGCATGGACATCTGCATGAAGGGCAAGCTGTCTTGATTGCTGATGAAACGGCTTATCCTGCTTTAGCAGGTATTTTAGATTTTTGGAAAAATCCACAGCCTCCAATCGTTGTTTTGCTATGTAACGATAAAGAAGATTTGAGCTATTTTGACGGTTACACATTCCCAAAAAATACAGTTGTAAAACACATTACTAGTCATGCTTCACAGCAAGGTACACAAACTCTTGAGTATTTAAATGAAGTTGAACAGATTGATAATGTTTGGGGGGCTTTAGAAAATACATCTGCTAAGCAAGTGCGACATTATTTGCGTAATCAGCGTAATTTGGCGAGCAAAAACAACCACATTAAAGGCTACTGGCGTTTACAGTAAGAATATGAATATTTTAAAAGATATATCAACCCCCATTTTAAAGTTAGCACTTCCGCTTATTCTTATTCAGTTATGTCAGGCATCGCTAGGTTTAATTAATACGCTTGTTGCAGGAAAATTTAACTATCAAGATTTAGCAGGGATTGGCTTAGGAAGTAGTATTTGGACACCTGTATTTATTTTATTTACGGGGATCTTATATGTGCTTGTACCTAAAGTGTCCATGTTACAGCAACAACAAAAAAGCTCTGATATTGCACATTTATTTGAGCAAGGTAAAAAGGTTGCTTTAATACTGTCTATTTTTGGTTTTGTATTGATTCATTTGCTTGCTTTTATGAGCCCATTTTTAATTGATGATGTAAAAGTTGCTCCTATTACTCAGCATTATCTGCATTTTGTCGCTTTTGCTATTCCGGGTTTAGTTTACATGACCCTCTATCGTTTTATGAGTGAGGGAAGTAGTCAGCTTAAACCAATTATGCTGAGCTTTATTGTGCTTTTAATCAGTGATGCACTTCTTAGTTATTGTTTCGTTAATGGCGTAGGTGGGCTACCGCAATTAGGTGGTGCAGGGACAGGTTTAGCTAACATATTGAGTGCTTATATTGCTTGTTTTACGATGCGTTACTATGTTCAGCAGGCGATTCCTGAAATTAAAAACAAAAATACAGATGCTCATTTTTCAGAGAGTATTCAAATTTTAAAACAAGGTTTACCTATTGGAATAACATTGGTTTTACAAATTTTAGCACTTTCAACTTTGGCATTTTTTGCATCCGAATTGGGAACTCGTGTTATTGCAGCCCATCAAATAGTGATTAATATTGCGATGGTGGTCATTATGATTCCTGTGGCAATTAGTAGTGCAACGACAATACGCATTGCCACTTTTTCTGCACAAAACAATTTAAAAGGTCAGTACCTTACAAGTGGTACAGTGGTTGCCATGACCCTCATTTATGGAGCGTTAATGGCATTGTTACTGATGATATTTGCTCAGCAACTGACAGGGTTATTTACTCAAGACACGCAAGTGGTTTTAATTGCCAGTGGCTTAATTCATTATGTGGCAATCTTTTTAATCTTTGATGCATTACAAACCGTTGCTTCAGGTATTTTGCGTGGCTTACAACATTTTGTGCATCCATTAGCCGTGATTTTGTTTTGCTATTGGATCGTGATTATTCCTTTAAGCTACTTAATCGGCGTAAAAGGGTGGCTACAAACCACTGCAAATATCGACGTTATTTGGCAGATTTTGGCAGTTGGTATGAGTTTGGCTGCCCTTGCAATGCTTACGCAAAGCTATCGTAAACTTCAACATACGGCTAAAGGTTAAGGCAGATAGCCATAATGTTGTGCAAAAATTTGTTTAAAATATTGTGCATTGCTATAACCAATTTGGTTGGCAACATGCTCTACCACTAGCCCTTGTTTAAGTAAAGATTGGGCATATTGCATACGGGTATTGAGTAAATATTTCCCGATGGTATGTCCCGTTGTTTGTTTAAATAAGCGCTTTAGATAACACTCATTAATACCCACTTGTTTAGACAAATATCGGATTGTTAACTTTTGATCAAATTGCGTTTCTAAAATAGAAATCGCATGTTGAATAACGGGTATAGGTGCCGTGTCTTGCTTCTTTTTTTGTAAAAGCAAGCTGAGGAGTTCTAAACTTGCACCTTCTACATGTAACAGATCCAACATATTTTTGGCAGTAGGTAAGTTAAATAAATATTGAGCATGATGGTGGATATCTTTATCAGGAATATCCAATGCTTTAATTTGAGGTGTGTTATCGTCAAGAAAAAATTGGATAAATTCGTTAGATGGCTCGATTAGATCCAATAAACTTTCATCGAAATCTAAAGAAATTAAAGACGTTGGCGTATGCTCT
This sequence comes from Acinetobacter sp. HY1485, assembly GCF_027568475.1. Lineage (GTDB taxonomy): Bacteria > Pseudomonadota > Gammaproteobacteria > Pseudomonadales > Moraxellaceae > Acinetobacter. The sequence continues at coordinate 33,895 of NZ_JANKZG010000004.1, forward strand.
TTTAAATATAATGTCTGAGACCCTAATATACCGCGACGCAACAAAATTTTAGGTGAATTAAAGATATAGGTTTGATGAGTATTTTCATTTTTGATGTGATGTGTACCCGATAATAAAATGGTAAATCCTATATTATAATGTTGTCTATTTCCTTGCATTTGTACAGGATGTTTAAGCCAATATTTACCTTTTCCGACACAAAGTCGATCAAAATCATAAAGTTCGGTAAAGCCTTGTCCATCATCGGGATTAAAAATATTTAAATAATGATTAGGTAAATTTGAATGTGTTTCAAAGTATAGATCTCCTGTATTTTTTAAAATTTCCTTATGTGCATCAATAAATTTGGACATCCTGTTCACTCTGCGATTATCAATTTTTTATTGATAATGATTTTCATTTAATTCGGTATGATTTGTCAATATCAGACTAAAATCAAATAAAAAACTATTTTAAAACACATACTTTCCGCTATTTAAAAAAATACTCCGCTTTACTTGTATTAAATGAGAATGATTATTATTAATATGGGGCACGTTATGTCACAGCGTGATTAAGGAAATTTTATGCAAGGTAAGGATAAACAGCACTCCATGCTTTTTAAGGATAAAACGGCTTGTTTTTTTACTAAAGATTACCAACTTACTGCGCAAAATTTAGCAGAAACAATTTCATTGCCAGCAATCGATATTGATCGATTGAACCATCAAATCATGGCATGTTTTTCTCAATTACAAAAAGAAGAGGGAACAAACCCCATTTTAATTGGTGCAATTCCATTTGATACTTCTAAGCCATCATCGCTTAATATTTATCGTGAATATACTCAACAAGAAACGAATATAAAACAACTATTAAAACAACCATTAGAAATTAAAAATAAGAAACAGCTTGTTGAGTATGCGTACTTTGATCAAGCCATTCAACATGCTTTAGAGCAATTTTCTCAAGAAAAATTAAGCAAAATTGTGTTATCTCAGGCAGCAGATTTTGAATTATTAAACCAACATACTGCCGATGATTTGGCTCTTCATTTAGCTGCTCAAAATCCAACAGCATATAGTTTTGTTGTACCTGTAGATCAAGGGCGTTATTTGTTGGGTGCAAGTCCTGAATTATTAATGGCAAAGCATCAAGATATGGTTTGTAGTAATCCATTAGCAGGTTCTAGACCACGTAGTACAAATTTAAAAACGAATATAACCCATGAAAATGAACTCAAAACATCTAAAAAAGATTTACATGAGCATCAAATTGTTGTGGATTGCATTTTAAAAAATTTACAGCCTTTATGTACGTCACTTCAATATTCTAAAACACCCGAAATTTTAACAACACCCACGATGTTACATCTTTCTTCAATGTTTAAAGGGCAAGTTAAAGATACTCGCTCAAATGCGTTGAGTATGGCACTGGCATTACATCCAACACCTGCCATCTGTGGTGCACCAACAGAGTTGGCAAAGGATTTTATTTTAAAACATGAAGGCTACGACCGCGAATATTATGCAGGTTTAGTTGGATGGATGGATGTACAAGGCAATGGAGAGTGGGTGGTGACGATTCGTTGTGGCTTATTAGATGGAAAAAATATTCGTTTATATGCAGGTGCAGGCATTGTAGAGGGTTCTGAAGCCATGCTCGAGTGGAATGAAACAGAAGCCAAAATGCAGACCATGCTTAAAGCCCTATGTAATCGTACAGTTTAAGGATTTGTTATGACGATTAAAAAAATTGAAAATTATTTGCTTCCCAAAAAAACAGATTATGTTGGAGCAAAAGTAGATTGGAAAATTAATAAACACCGTGCAGCTTTACTCATTCATGATATGCAAGATTACTTTGTTGGTTTTTATGGTAAAGATGCACCGTTAATTAAACAAGTGATTGAACATATTGAGCAACTTAAAACATGGTGTGTTCAGCATCATATCCCTGTTTATTATACTGCCCAGCCTGCCGTTCAAGATGCCCAAGACCGAGCATTACTCAATGATATGTGGGGGCAGGGTTTAACTGCCTTTCCTGATCAAGCCAATATTGTTGAAGCACTTAAACCTACTGCACAAGATACGGTATTAACTAAATGGCGTTACAGTGCTTATTTTCGTTCAGATTTAGAACAGCAGTTAAAACAACAGCAAAAAGATCAGCTTATTATTTGTGGTGTATATGCACATATTGGCGTATTACAAACGGCTGCTGAATCATTTATGAACGGCATACAACCCTTTGTTGTAGCAGATGCAGTGGCAGATTTTAGCTTACAAGATCATCTGTTTGCGTTGCAATATATTCATCGCAATTTGGGTGTGGTTCAACACACAAACGATATTGTAGCTCTTTAAGGATCAGATCAATGAATCAGCAAAAAATTGCGTGGGTTACAGGGGTCAATCAAGGAATTGGTGCAGCGGTCTTACAACAATTAGAAGCAGAGAATATCAAAGTAATTGGTTTTGATATTGCAACCGAGAATGTCCCTTTAAAGTATCAGAACCAAGTTTATTATTGTGATATTGCGAATGCTCAACAGGTTTCTGGACTGTGTGAAACCTTACTAGATACAGCACCACCTGATTATTTTGTGCATGTTGCAGGTATTTTACATTTGCAACCGCATGAAGATTTATCTGTAGAGGCTTGGCAACAAACATTTGATGTCAATGTATCAGCAGTCTTTCATTTTTTAAAGCATTTAACCCCGTATTTTAAAGCCAAACGCCAAGGTTGTATGGTGATGGTATCGTCTAATGCAGCCCATGTCCCACGTATGAATATGAGTGCATATGGTGCTTCTAAAGCAGCATTAACCAGTTTTACCAAGACAGTTGCCCTAGAACTTGCTGAATATGGCATAAGGGTCAATATTGTTTCACCTGGTTCTACAGCAACACCAATGCAGTATCAGCTTTGGCAAGATGCAACGGGTGAAGCGAATACCATTCAAGGAAATTTGAAGCGATATAAAGTTGGAATTCCCTTAAAAAAAATTGCACAACCTGAAGAAATTGCCAATGCCGTGATGTTCTTTTTAAGTGAAAAAGCAACGCATATTACGATGCATGACTTAGTGGTTGATGGTGGCGCAACGTTAGGGCAGTAGAAAATGAATTTAGAGCAAGAAATTAAACAATCTATTCAGCAAGTATTAGAGTTAGAAAATACCGAAATTTTGCCAAAAGATAATCTGATTGAATATGGCTTACATTCGTTAGCGATCATGCGTTTAGTAGATATCTTTGAAAAACAATATCAAAAAAAATTGTCTTATACCGATTTTGCAATGGCACCTTCAATTGAGGATTGGATTAAGCTCATTGAACCGCAGCAAGATCAAGCATGGTTTCTAACCCAACTTCCATCATCCTCTATTGCATTGTCACAAATGCAATATGCGTATTGGGCAGGTAGACAAACTAGCCATACCGCAGCACATTTATATATGGAATTTAAGGGAAGTCATATCAATGTAGCTTCTTTAAAAAGTGCTTATCAAGAACTATTTAAACTGCACCCCATGTTGAATGTTTCAATTAAAAATGGTCAACAGATCATTCATCAATTACGCTCAGCATCTATTAAAACGCACGATCTAAAAAATAAAACTGGCGAGCAAGCAACAGCATTTTTGCAACAATTACGTTGGGAAATGAGCCATCAACAATTAGCAATTGAAGAAGGGCAAGTCATTGATTGCCAATTAACGCTTTTACCAAATCATGAATTTGTATTACATGTTGATAGCGACATGATTGCCATTGATCCGCCAAGTCTTTTAAAGCTGATGCAGGATTTAACACAGTTATATTTAGGTCAAAGATTAGATTATCCATTTGAAATTAATTATTTTGATTTACAACTCAACAATTCAATTCAAAAAGAGCAAGATCAAAAATGGTGGCAAAATCGCCTTGAGCAAATTTTTCCAATACCTGATTTACCTTATATTCCTGAACAAGTCAGAGAAGATGCACATGTTGTTATACGCAAAGCTCATTGTTTAGACAAAAAACAAACCCAATTTTTACAACAGCTTGCAAAACAACACACCACAACCGTTGAGGCAATGTGTTTAAGTTTATTTGCTCAAACGATTGCGTTGTGGTCATCTGAGCCTAAGTTTCGTCTTAACTTTCCCTTTTTCGCTAACTCTGCCCAAACGGTGGGGGATTTTGCAAATATGGGGTTATTAAATATTGAATTGAACCCCGAGGATGATTTTTTAACAATTTTGCGTCATGTAGAGCACGAAGTTTTATCACTGCGTAATCATAGTGAATATACAGGTGTTGAGGTTCTGCGTGATTTATCTAAGCTTCACCATCAACAAGAAATAGCTCCGATTGTTTTTACTTCAGGCTTAAATCAGGGCAAAATTTTTTCAAAAGAAACACAGCAAACTTTAGGTCAGCCTATTTGGTGTATTTCTCAAGGTCCAAAAGTAGATTTAGATGTCCAAATTGCTTACTTAAATGAACAGTTAGTGATTAATTGGGATATTCGTAAAAACGCATTTAAAGCACATGTAATTGAAAACATGTTTGCAGATTACCTACATCGTATAGGGCAATTAATTGACAAACCACAGCTAATAGAACAACCGCTTACCTATGTGATTAACAGACCTGTTCAAACACCTGCTTATCGCGTTATCAATAAATTGGGTCTAGATTGTCCCAATGAGGTTATTGGGGAGTTGTGGCATTATAAAAACAATAAATGGGCGCAAACAGCCGATTTAGCGTATTTTACAGAAAATCATCAGCTTCATATTTTTGAAGAACCTCGGGTTTATAAAAATGGCTATTGGATAGAGGCTCAACAAATCTCTAAAAAGTTAGCTGCTATTCCATATATTCAAAAAAATAAAGTTTTTATATTAGAGCAAAAATGTGTGGCTGTTTTAGTGGCACAGCTCAATCATATTTTAGATTATCGCCCCTATCTTGAATCTAGCCTAATCCCTGACCAATCTTATTGGGTCACTGAAGAAGAATTTAAAGCACTCAATTATGACAATATTCAGCAATTTATAAAAAATCGTGACTCTATTGAATCTGAACAAAATGCACAGTATCAGCAGTCTGCGTTACAAAAAGTCGTGCATTTAATGATGTGTCAATTAATTGGTGTAGCACCACAGCAAAGTGAGTTAAATATGGACTTTTTTGACTATGGGGGTGATTCGTTATTGGCGACACACTTTGTTGCTGTCCTTAATCGCTACTTTAAAGGATGTGATTTGAGCGTTGTTGATATTTTTTCTGAGCGTACAGTGAACAATTTAGCAATTTTAATTGAGCAGAATTTACCAAACCGAGCACAAGAAATTGCGGATGTACTAATTAAAGTGGTGGAGGGTAAAAAATAATGAGTATTGTTCTGCCGTTAACGACCATGCAAAAAGCATATTTATTAGGAAAATCAAAGCAATTTCCATTAAGTAAATCTTCTATGCACGATTTTAGAGAGTTACATGGGAGCATTAGTAAAGTACAGTTTACTCAAGCACTCACTCGGCTTGTACAGCAATACGATGCACTGCGTACCAAAATTAATGAACATGCTTTAACACAAGAAATCTTAGATACTATTGAGATTGAACAGCAAATTGATGATGTAGATTTACAACATTTAAGTTTAGATGATGCATGGGCACAAGTTGCACGTTATAAAGCAAAGTATCAGCATTATTTACATGATCTTGATACACCGCCATGGCGTATGGCATTTATTCAAATGCCGCATGTAGCACCAGACTCAACTCTTATTTTGGCAAGTTTTGATGGTTTGATTTTAGATGGTTTTTCAATCTCTGCATTACTAGAAGCACTATTCAATACGCAAAGTACCCCACACACTACGGTACCTATATCAGAGAAAGTACAACAGCCAAATAAGCAAGATCAGCAATTTTGGTTAGAAAAAATAAGTAAGATTGATCAGATTCCGCAATTACCGTGGCTCACATCTTTAGATAAAATTACAGATCCACACTATGCACGTTGTAGCATAAAAGTTGCAGCACAGGATTGGTTAGCTTTTTCTAAGCTGGCATCTAAACAACGTCTTTTACCTAATGCATTACTCACCACAGTGGTTTTAGAAATACTGTCAAAATGGACAGAAGAACGGCAGATTTTAGTGTCTGTGCCTGTTTCAAATACAGCTTTAACAGGCGGGGTTGCCAACCATTCTTCATTTGTGGTTTTACATTATCAACATCATTTAGAAAAAAATCTGATTGAACGTGGGCAAGAGATACAGCATCAAGTGATGCAAGCCATGGCACATAGTGCTTTTTCAGGTATTGACATTGCAAAGCAGTTAATTAAACAAACTGAAAATACATTGGTGTTACCTATTGCTTTAACCAATGGTTTGGCATGGAAAAAACCTGTCCAAAATGAAACCATGCGTTATATTGGCGGGCAAACACAAACACCTCAATTGGCTTTAGATATTCGTTTAAGTCATTCTGCATATACAGACTTAATGATTGATTTTGATTATGTAGAAGAAGCACTAAATACGCATACTGTTACCGATCTTGCTCATCAAATTAAATCTAAAATTGAAGAATTATCAAAGTTAACTGATTTACAACAGCAACCCACACCCCAAAATATAGAGGTTGCATTAGAAAAGTGGCAGAGCAATTCTGAAATTTCGCAAAATATAGAGAGTCATTTAGCACAAATAGAACAGCAACTCTTTAAAAAACCTTCTAATAAATCTGCGTTAGTTTTTGATGATGTTGCTATTTCTTATCAGAGCTTAGCGGAAAAGGTTGCTTGTGTAGCAACAGCATTACAGGGTTTGGGAATTAAGCAAAAGCAAGTGGTTGCAATTTGCTTGCCTAAAAGTCCTGAACATATTTATGTAATGTTGGCATGTGCACTGTGTAATTTTATTTGGTTGTCTGTGGATATGGATTCTCCACAATCTCGCCAAAGCTACATTTTAACAAATAGTCAGGTAGATCTTGTGGTGGGGTTGTCACCTGTTTCAGATTTTAATTTTATTCATATAGAAGATGTTTTAACAACCAATAACGCTACGCATAAATGGTCGTATCAACATAACGAAACGCCAGCATATTATCTGTATACATCAGGTAGTACAGGTACACCCAAATGTGTGGTCTTAAATAATGTGGCAACTGCTAATACCGTTGAGCAATCTAAAATTCTATGGAATATAAACGCTTCAGATACGCATTTGGCAGCAACACCATTTCATCATGATATGGCTTTATTCGATATCTTTTTACCGCTATCGGTTGGTGGTACGCTGGTTATTCCAACACAAACACAAGCGAAAAGTGCAATAGATTGGGCACAATTGATTGAAAAAAATAAGGTCAGTGTGTGGTGTAGTGTTCCTGCTATGGCAGATATGTTGTTAACAGCTGCTCAACCGCATCAGTTAAAAAGTTTACGTTTGATTAGCCAAGGTGGCGATTATGTAAAACCTAAAGTTATTGAAAAATTTAGACACATTTTACCTCAAACACGTTTAATTTCGATTGGTGGGCCAACAGAAACAACAATTTTAAGTATTTGGCATGATATTACACCTAAAGACCAAACTGTTATTCCTTATGGTAAACCCATTGCCCATAACCAATATCATATTTTAAATGAGCAAGGGGAGGTTTGCCCTGTAGGGGTGGTTGGGCAGATGTATATGACAGGAATTAATCTGTGTAATGGTTATTTACAAAAGGGACAACTTAAACAGCATGACTTTGTACAGTTAAATCATCAGCGTGCTTATCGAATGAGTGATCGTGGGTATTTAAACCAAAATGGCGACATTATTTTTACAGGACGTAATGATGGCTATTTAAAAGTCAGAGGGGTTCGTATTGCAGCGTCTGAGGTAGAAAATGCACTGTTAAAACATGCAGAAATTACAGATGCGGTGGTGACAACATGTCTTAACCCTATGTTTGAAGGGCATGAACTAGTTGCAATTTATACAACGCCGTTACAAGAAATGAGCTCTAAAGCACTTAGAGATTTTCTGTTGCAGTATTTGCCAAATTCTCATGTGCCTACGCGTTGGTTGTATGTGGCTCAATTTCCAGTGACCCGCAATGGTAAAGTGGATCGTAAAGCCTTACAGAATATGGCACAAGAAAGCCTTTATAAAAACTATAAAGAGGCACCTATTATTTCTGCTTTACAGCAAGAAATTCTTTCACTCATTCAAAAAGTAAAGCCAGAGGCATTACTTGAGTATTCACTCACACAAATTGGTTTAACCCCTCATTATATTAATCGTATTGCGAAAAAGAGCACCGCACATTTTAAACAGCCAATTGATTATTACCGTTTGGCACAGAGTCGCACAGTCAAAGAACTAGTGGATTCTATTTCCCAACACATTAAGAATTAAAAGGTATGTTACCAATGAATACATTAATGAGTGATGACTTGTTCGCACGTTTTGAAGAAGCATTACAAGATATTGGTCTAGTCGAAGATACTGTTGCAAGCCAAACAGATACCGCTTTATCTATGGCTGAGGAACGTGCATGGATGTTGCATCAGCAAGACCCGCTTGCTGCCTCGGGGCCATTTTTAGTCGCTTTAAAATTAAAGGGGGATATTCAGGTCGATCGGCTTATACAAGCGATTAAATTGCTTTATCAGGCTGACTCAAATTTAAACTTGATGTATCACACAAGCCAAGATGGAGCATTAATAAAGCAACATCAGGATTTAAAAAATATTGAAATTGCCGTTAGGGCTGTAAAAAATGATACTGAAGCTGAACAGATTTTGTCAGATTTTTTAAGTATTCCCATCAATTTGAGTACAACGCCTGCTATTCAATTTAAAGTGCTATTAAAAAATAACGATGAAACTATTTTAGGCATTTTAGGACACCATATTTTGTTAGATGATAGTGCTTGGCAACCTATTTTTAGTCATTTAAGTGCTTATTATAATCAACAAGAAATTCAAACAACACAATCTGTAGCGTTTGGGCATAAACCCATAAAAGATGAACGAACTTTAGCACAGTACTGGCAAACTCAATTTGAAAATGGACTGACGCGGGTTGAGTGGCCAAATTTATTTAAACCGTCTTTATCTTCTATTAACATTCAAGAGTATGGCAGACAAAATCCATCTATAAAAAGCCCTGTGACACGTGTATTTACTGTCATAGATGGGGCTGAGCTATATGTACTAAGTGAGCAAGCTCAATGCTCTTTAACGCATACGATGGTGAGTTTATTTGGGCTTTATATTCAATCTATTTTAAAGCAAGATAGGGTTGATTTATTTGTACCTGTGGTCGAAAAATACGATGTTTTAGCACTTAATCAGATTGGTTCAAGCTCAAATATTATTCCCGTACGCATTACAGCACCATTAGAAAATATTACAACGCAAATAACCCAAATCCGTAATCAGATTTTACAAGGGATTTCGCATAATCTGGCAATTGAACAAATTTTGGCAACCACTAAAACAAAACGAAATGCTATTCCAAACATTTTAGTGACTCAGTTTGTAGATGCTGCAACTTACTTACATTTAAATCATCTTGAAGTCAGTAATTTACCTATTGCACCTACACATTCAGATTATGATTTAACCTTTGCATTTCAAGCGAAAGAACAGCAACAAGTCCAACTAGAGCTCACAACAGGTCATCAGCTCTCAGGAAACATTGCAAGTTGGTTGCTAGAACAATTTATTGTTTTTTTACAGCAATTAAATATGTCTGAACCAGAGACATTCTCAAAAAGAACAAATCAGCAAGAACTCTCAAGCCATCAAAGTAAAATTGCACATATTATTTTAGATGAGTTTAAAGCTGTATTAGCCAATCCACATTTAACTTTACAAGATAATTTCTTTGATGAAGGTGGGCATTCAATTTTAGCCACACGTGTGATTGGAAAACTACAGAGCCAACATCAATTAAAAATAAAAATTGCTGACTTTTTTAATGCACCCACTGCAATTGACTTAGTGCATTATGTGCAAACAGAAGAAATACAACATGTTAATACTTTAAATCGTTTTGATCCTGATCAAGAGATACATGCACCCATTACCTTATTACAAAAAGCGTTTATGGGCTTTTCTGAGCAAGGACGTGATCCGATTTTTAATATTCCATTTGCGTTTCGTTTTACAGAGCATGTAAATGAAGATGCTTTTTATCTGGCATTTAAAGATATTTTGGAACGGCACCATGCATTGCGCAGTATTTTTGTTTTTCATACAGATGAGGATATTTCTCAAACTGTAATCCCGATGGATCAATTGGCATCGTATTCATGGTTTGATTTTTCTAAAGCTCAAAAAGAGCGATCAGCATCTGAGGTTTTAAAACACGAAGCAAATTACAGTTTTGACCTAACTCAAGAGTTTCCAATACGTGTGCGTTTTTTAATTGATGAAAACAACCAACATATTCTTTCTTTGTTGATTTATCACATTGCAATGGATGAGTGGTCATCTGGAATTTTAGTGCAGGAGTTGTTTCAAGCTTATCAAGCACGTGTATCTGGGGTAGTACCTCAGTGGGAGAAAACGCCTAAACAATTCCATGAATATGCAGTTGAACAAGACGATGAGCTATTGCAAGCACATTTAGATTATTGGATTGAAGCAATAGGTAAAGTTAAAAAACAACCACCATTGTTAAATCATGATGCTGATGAACACACTGATGATGCAACAGGTTCTTCAGTTGAATTTAGTTTAAATGCAACTCAAACAGATCAGCTTTATCAACTTGCTAAACAGTATCAATCTTCTATTTTTTATGTGGTTTATGCGGCTATTGGTTTAGCTGTACATTTTTTAGGTGCAGGTCAGAAAGTTCTAACAGGTACATCAGTTGCTTGTAGAGAAAATCCAAATTATCAAGATACCGTTGGGTACTTTACCAATGTTGTGATGCATTACACTCAATTTGATGAAGAGATGCAAATTCATGATTTGGTACAGCAAGTACAAAATAATATTTTCAATACCTTAACGTATGCAGATATTCCATTTGCCATAGTAGAAGAACATATACGAGCAGAAGGTGAAACATCAACAGAAAGCCCTTATGAGGTGTATATCCAACTTCACGCAAAAAATGCATTAACAGGTTCTTTTGACGTTCAAGCGGGGCATCAAGTTGGATTTGAGCTAATTGAACCTGAAAGAAATAGTGCCAAATTTGGGCTACATTTTGAGGTATATGAAGAACCTTTATCTGACCAAAATCGTCTACGTATTGTGATTAATTATCGTTTAAATCGTTATAACACACAAAAAATTGAGCTGATTAAAAATACAGTTTCGCACGTACTAAACGGGTTTTTAGCACATGCTGACCAACCTAATTGTGATGTGATGCAGTTGAGAAAATATTTAGCACAAGGGCTAAACCATGTTGATGAATAAAGATATTGAAAATGGATATGTTCCTTTTCCACCAGAGCGTGCTCAGTTTTATCAAAAAATTGGGTGTTGGGAAAACCGTACACATTTTGATTTATTAAAAGATGCAAGTCAGCAATTTGCCCAAAGTATTGCGGTGATACAAGATCATAAAAAACTAACTTATCAGCAGTTGTATGACCATGCCATACATTATGGAACTTACTTAAAACAAAAGGGCATCCAAGAAGCCGATTTTGTTTTGGTGCAAGCGGCAAATGTGATTGAAGTATTTGTTGTCATCTTTGCTTTATATTATATCGGGGCACGTCCTATATTTTGTTTGCATGGTCATGGTGCTTATGAAATTGAGAACATTGCAAAGCAAAGTCGAGCAGTTGGTTATATCCGAGTGGTTGAAGATGAAAAACAACCAACTGCCTCAACGATTACAAATGAGTTTAGTTTTCCTAATTTTAAGCTATGGTTTAGGCAAACGATTGTGAGTCAAAAAGACTTGGCACACTCATTTTCAATGCTAAAAGAGATTACACCTGATAAACAAATAAAAATTCAAGCAACTGCTCAAGATATTGCATTTTTACAATTATCGGGTGGAACAACTGGACTACCTAAATTAATTGCAAGAACACATGCAGACTATATTTATTCGGTTAAAGAAAGTGTTATTGCGGCTCATTTAAAACAACAGACTAAACAGCTTGTTGTTTTACCTGTTATGCATAATTTCACCATGAGTTCACCTGGGTTTTTAGGTGTTTTTTATGTGGGTGGTACGGTTGTTCTCACACAACAATCTCACCCAAGATGGTGTTTTGATTTGATCCAAAAACATAGTATTCAGCAAGTTTCTGTTGTGCCTGCTATTGCTAATTTATGGGTTAATTCTACTAGCCTCACAGACTATGATTTATCAAGTTTAGAGGTCATTCAAGTGGGTGGGGCGAAGCTATTGCCGACTCTTGCACAGCAAATTGTGGATAAACTAGGTGTCAAATTACAACAAGTCTATGGCATGGCAGAGGGTCTAGTTAATTTCACTCATTTAGATGATCCTTTGCAAACCATTTTAAATACACAAGGTAAAAAGCTCTCTCGTTATGATGAAATCCGCATTGTTGATGAGCAAAATCAAATGCTTAATCAAGGAAATATTGGACATATTCAGACACGCGGCCCATATACCATTAATGGATACTATAACTTACCAGAGGTAAATTTACGTGCATTCACAGCCGATGGTTTTTACCGAACAGGTGATATAGGGTACATTGATGACCAAAATAATATTGTGATTACTGGTCGAGAAAAAGAACAAATTAACCGTTCGGGTGAAAAAATTACACCAAGTGAAATTGAAGAGTTTTTATTACAACATCCATTGATCCAAAACGCCTGTGTGATTGGCGTGAGTGACCAATACTTAGGTGAACGAGTTAAAGCCATTCTTATTCTTAAAGAGCCTTCAGACACTATTCATTTAAAAGAGATTCGTAAATTTCTGATGAGCAAAAATATCGCTCAATTCAAAATTCCAGACGAAATTGAAATCGTCCAAGACTTTAAATATACCCATGTCGGTAAAGTAAACCGACAAAAGCTGTAATTGCAAGGAGTAGTAACTATGAAACCTGAAATGATCTATGACATCGTGGGTATTGGTGTTGGTCCATTTAATTTAAGCCTTGCTTGTTTAACAGAGAATATTGATCATCTAAATACGATTTATTTTGATCAAAAAGAGAATTTTGATTGGCATAGTGGCATTATGCCCGAATGGAGTACCTTACAAATTCCATTTATTGCAGATTTAGTAAGTTTTGCTGACCCTAAAAATCGCTTCTCTTTTTTAAATTATTTAAAAGAAACGAATAATTTGTATCAATTCTTTATTCGTGAAAGTTTTTATATGTTAAGGGCAGAATATAATCAATATTGTCAATGGGCTGTAAATGGGCTTAATAATATTCATTTTAAGAGCTGCGTTAAAGAAATTACATTTAATGAACAACAGCAGTTTTACACTTTGCTTATTGAACAAGCAGGACAAGGCATTAAAAAATACCATGCAAAACATTTGGTATTAGGTACAGGAACGACCCCCATAAAGCCAAAGTTTTGCCAAAAAAATCAGCCGAATGTGCATTCAAGTGCCGAATACATGCATCATAAACCAACGTATGCAAATAAAAAATCAATTACGATTGTAGGCGGTGGGCAAAGTGGTGCAGAAATTTATTACGATTTACTTTCAGAAATTGATGTACACCAATATCAGTTAAACTGGGTCACAAAATCGCCACACTTTTTCTCAATGGATTTGGGCAAATTGACTCTTGAATATACATCACCTGATTATATTGAGCACTTTTACTCTTTAGAGCAAACCAAACGAGATCAAGTAATTCAATCGCAAGGTGCCTTATATAAAGGAATTGAAATTGGCTTGGTCAATCGTATTTATGACTTACTTTATCAAAAATCTCGTTTAGCTCCGTTATCAACACGTCTAATGCCTAATTGTGTACTTAATGAAGTAAATGAAGGTGATAATGATTTAGATTTGGTATTTTATAACTCAGATACAGAACAAAAATTTAAATTTAAATCTGAAACTTTAATTTTGGCACTGGGGTATGACTACAAAATTCCAGAGTTTTTACAGCCTATTCATCATTTAGTGAATTGGGATAACAAAAAACGTATGAAAATTAATCGTGATTATAGTATTAATGATAATAAAAATATTTTTGTACAAAATGTAGGCTTATATTCACATGGATTTACCGTACCCGATTTGAATATGGGGTGCTATAGAAACGCAATTATTATCAATACCATATTAGGAAAAGATATTTATCAAGTTGAAGAAAAAATTACGTACCAAGAATTCCAACCAAAACTCGAAGAAATCATTGACTAAAACAAAGTCTTAGGAAAAATTATGCAATTACCGTCTTATTTTCAATCTAAAACAAAAGATGTATTAAAAACACTAATTCATGAAAAAAGTACTCCTTTTTTGGTGCTTGATTTAAGTGTCGTTGAGCATCAATATCAAGAATTAAAAAATGGGTTTAAACCTGCGGATGTCTATTATGCAGTGAAAGCCAATCCTGCCGATGAGATTATTGAACGGCTAGTCCAATTAGGGTCTAGTTTTGATTTAGCTTCTGCAAATGAATTAAAAAAAGTCTTAAAATTTAATGTAGAACCATCACGTTTATCTTTTGGTAATACCATTAAAAAAAGAGCTGATATTCAATACTTTTATGAACAAGGCGTACGTTTGTTTGTGACGGATTCAGAAGCCGATTTACGTAACATTGCACAATATGCACCTCATTCTAAAGTCTTTTTTAGATTGGCAGTAGATGGTTCAGAAACAGCAGATTGGCCCTTAACTAAAAAATTTGGCTGTAGTACAGCTTCTGTTATAGAGCTTGCCATATTGGCTAAAGAATTGGGTTTAACGCCTTATGGTGTTTCTTTTCATGTGGGTTCACAACAACGCAATATTGCAACTTGGGAACACGCATTAATTGAAACTAAAACTATTTTTGATACCTTAAAAAATGAACATCAAATTATTTTTAAAATGCTAAATTTAGGCGGTGGCTTGCCTGCAAAATATGTACAAGAAACCGAAAAGTTTGCTACCTATGCCATGCAAATTAATAAAGCACTCATGTTATTTAGTGATTACACATTAGATCAAATTATTATTGAACCAGGACGCTCTCTTGTTGCCAATTCTGGTGTATTAGTGTCTGAAACTATTTTGGTTTCTTCGCGTGAGGATCAACGTTGGGTATATACAGATGTGGGTGTTTTTAATGGACTCATTGAAACAATTGGAGAATGCACACAGTATCCTATTTTATTTGAAAAATCTAGTAAAACGGCACCTGCTATATTGGCAGGGCCAACGTGCGATAGTATGGATATTATGTATCAGCATCAACCGTATCATTTGCCAGAAGATCTAGATACAGGAGATCGTTTATATTGGTTATCTACAGGTGCCTATACAACTAGCTATAGCTCAATTGAATTTAATGGATTTTTGCCATTGAGTTACCACGTGGTTGATTAAATAGGGTATTGGGCATAGATATGAAAACAGCATCGCAAGTATTACCTGCCACATTTACTTATAAAACAAATAATATTCAGTATTCTTTGCGTGAGGTTAATCTAACACAAGATTTTCATCTGTTATATAAGTGGATGCATGAACCACACGTGATTCAACAATGGCAAATGGATAAGCCAGAAATTGAATTACGGGTTTATTTTGAACGTATGTGTGTAGATGATCATCAGCGTTTATATATAGTGCAAATAAATGGACGCGATGTTGGTTATTTAGAAATTTATGAAGCTGCCCGTGATCGTTTGGGTTTGTATTATGATGCAGATGTAAATGATTTGGGGTGGCACATACTGCTAGGCGAAACAGATACTGTAGGACAAGGACATTTTCGTGCTGTCATGCGTATGATGATTTATTTTATATTTGAGTATTCCCCTGCAAAAAAAATTGTAGGTGAACCTGATGAAAATGTTAAATCATATGGTTATGTTGCAGATGAAATTGCATTTGAAGTACAAAGAAAAATAAAGTTACCTGAGAAAACAGCAATTCTTTATCATTGTTATAAAGAGAAGTTTTACGAAAAAGATTTAGGTAAGTAATAAAAAAGCCCTCATATTTAATGAGGGCTTTTTTGAATTTGGAGCGGAAAAGGAGACTCGAACTCCCGACCCCAACCTTGGCAAGGTTATGCTCTACCAACTGAGCTATTTCCGCATATCGAGCAGTTTTAATAAAAACTTTCACTTAAAATTTGGAGCGGAAAAGGAGACTCGAACTCCCGACCCCAACCTTGGCAAGGTTATGCTCTACCAACTGAGCTATTTCCGCGTTTGTGGTTGGTATGATACCTGATTTTTTTTTATTGGCAATATCCAAAATAAAAAAATGTTTTTGATTGGATAAAATAAAAGCAATTTTAGCTAAATAAGCAGAATACGAGTAAGATAGGTCATTATTTTGTTGGGAAAAATTATGCAATTACAGCAACAACTATCAGAGCATCTACAAAATTTACAGCCTGTTTATTTGGAAATTTTGAATGAGTCAGCAGGGCATGGGGGATATTACCCAGGTAAAGAATCTCATTTTAAAGTGGTAATTGTATCTGATGTTTTCACAGGTTTGCGTTTAGTTCAACGTCATCAAAAAGTTTATGCACAAGTTAACCATTTATTAGCAGCAGGTGGGGGTGCTATTCATGCACTTGCTATTCATGCTTATGCCCCAAATGAATGGACAGGCAATGTGCCGCAAAGTCCAGATTGCGCTCACGCACCAAAATAGGAAAACTAATGAACGTTATTCATTTAATAGCCGTAGGATTACTTGGCTTAACGCTTATTCTGCAAACCTATGTGGTGTTCAAATATAAAGATTTAGCACAATTTACACGTAGACGCTTATTGTTAATTTGCCAACACAGTACATTTTTAATTTTTGTGGTATCAGGCTTTTGTATGCTCTACGCAAAAAATTTCCTTGTTCAACATTGGTTTTATGTCAAAGTTTTATTGTCGGTTGTATTAGTCTCATCGCTAATTAAAGCATTTAGAGTGGCAATTTTACCTGTACAGCGCCGTGCAGGCATAGTTTTAGCTTGGATTGCTTTTATTATTATTTGCACTTTATCTTGGACACAGCCTATTTTATTTAATGGTTAAATTACTTAATAAATACACTAAGTTTTATCTCATCTGTAAAATATAAATAAAAAGATGATGAGATAAAATAATGAAAAAATTAGTACTTGTTGGGTTAACGGTATTAATCAGTGCGTGTACTACAGTTAAGCCAAGTTATGTCTCACCTGCACAGTACCAATCGTGGAATTGTATGCAGTTACAAACAGAATATAACCGTATTGGACAATATATTAGCGCAGGTGTTGAAACACCAAAACGCACAGGAATGGGTGTTGGTTTAGGGTTAGGTGGGGGATGGGGACGAGGGGGTTGGGGTTTTGGTCCAACGGTCTCTGTTAATTTAGGACAATCATCCAATACAAAGCGTACAGAAAAAGCAAAACTGCTTGGACAGCAAGATGCTATCGTTCAAGCAGGGCGTTTTAAGGGTTGTACTATTCAGACAGTTTCACGTTAAAAAAAGAGGGTTTTAACCCTCTTTTTTGCGTTTACTACGAATAAATTCAAAAACTGCAGGCAAAATACTTAAAATAATGATGCCAAATACTAAATGCGTAAAGTTATCTTTAATAACAGGAATATTACCAAAGGCAAATCCTAAAAGCGTTAAGGATGCAATCCAAAGAATACCGCCAACGACATTAAATAAGAAAAAGAATTTGTAGTCCATTTTACTTGCACCCGCAATAAACGGTACAAAGGTTCTAAAAAATGGTAGAAAACGCGCAAAAATAATGGTTTTTCCACCATGTTTTTCAAAAAAAGCATGTGTTTTTAGAAGATGTTCTTGTTTAATAAAGCGGTTATCAATCTCAAAGACACGTGGCCCAATATAGCGCCCAATTTGATAGTTAAGACTATCTCCTAAAATAGCAGCAATTGATAGACAAATAATAATAAGTGTTGGATCCATTGCGCCTGTAGACGCTGCTAAAGCACCTGCGGCAAACAGTAGACTATCGCCTGGTAAAAACGGCATTACAACTAAGCCTGTTTCTACAAAGATGATTAAAAATAAAATGCCATATATCCAATTTCCATATGCTCGAATAAATTCAAGTAAGTGCACATCAATATGGAGAATAAAATCTAGGAGTTCCATGCAGGTCATTAGCAGTAAAAATTCGATTTATGCTAACAGCCTGCATAGGCAAAGTCAGTTATTTTTTTATATAGTCTTGATCATTGAGTGTCATATGCCATTTTCCTTTCACTTGGTATGGTGGTTTATTTACTTTAAAATTGCTATTAAATACGCCATTTCCTACCTCTATTTCGGTGTAACTCATCCGTGTGATGGGGGCTTGTACGTTAGAAGCTGTTGTTGTTTTTTCTTGAAATTGATCAGTTTTCTTTTCTGTTTGGATATTGGTTTGATAACTCATATAGCCGTTCTCACTAACAATAAATTGGCTATTTGGATTTGTCCAAGTTCCAATAAAATTTTCGTGAGATTTTAAAACAGGCGCTGTTTTAGCACATGCTATTAAAGGCAAGCTTATCAACGCTGTCAGAAGCGTACGTTTTAACATGAGTAAACTCCTAAATTATTTATTATGAGAGATTTTACAAAAAGAAATATCGTATTTTTGTGACGAATGTTTATAGTTAATTTTTAAAATAAAAATAGGGAATAATAATGTTTCGGCTTTTGCCTTCAGCATGGTTGCTTATGGTGCAACTTTTAATTTTACTAATGACATTTCTTTCTTCTACCAATGCTTCTATTTATCGTTTTAGTGTGTGGGGATTGGGCATGATTACTCTTTTAATTGTAGGAAAGGTAATTAAAGAAACAGTCATTTTCAAAGTTTTTGGGCATCTTTTTATCGTAGGTGCATTATTTTTTTCATTCCTAATGATTATTGGATTTGATCAACCTTATATTCAAATATGCTCGCACATTTGTGAAATAGGTGCTTATATTTGTGCAATTTATGGGTTATTACGTTATATGTTCGCAGATCGTTATTTAACTAAAGATGAGTTATTTGCTGCAGGTGCAGTATTTACTTTGTTGGCTTGGACATTTGCTTATGCATACAATATTTGTCAGCTTATTTTTCCAAATAGTTTTATTAATACAGTGCATGCACAAAGCATACAGTCTTGGTTAGATATTTTGTTTTTTAGCTTTAGTTTGCAATCTGCAACAGGTCTATCTAATTTAACGCCTGTGCTTCCAGCCGTTAAAGCCCTGTCTATTTTACAAATGTTTGTTGGGGTAATGTACTTAACGATTATTGTATCGAGGCTAGTCGCACTTCATTACATTAGTCATTTACCAAAACATAAGGAATAAAAAAGGGCTCAAAATGAGCCCTTTTATAAATCTATCTCTAACAATTAAATTAGAAACGCGTTTTCGCTGTTAACCCAATTGATTGACCATCAGCTGTGTTACCATTTTTAGCATCAGCTTTTACATAGTTAGCACCTACAGAGAATGCTGGAGTGATGAAGTAATTAACGTTACCGCCCCATACTGCACCATAGCCTGCATCAAAGTTTGATACGTCTGCAAAAGAAGCGCCAACACTAAATTTAGGTGTTAAGTAAAGATCTGTGTTTAATCCATAAGCACCATGGCCATTTACAAATACAGAGTTAACTTCAAAACCCATTGCCATATTTGTATTATCGATGTTGCCAACATATTTAGCACGAGCAGTTACAGCGTCTTCGTGGTTACCAATAGATTTTGTTTCGCCGTATGCTTTTAATACGCCGTAGTTAAGTGCTTTAGATGCATCTAAAGCAAATTGATCTACAACACTTGTATAACCAACTGCTAATAAGAAGTTATCAGCTGGCATTGCACCTACTTCTAAACCATAACGATCACCACGGTCATTATTTTTACCGTTTTTATTGTCAGTTAAAGTGTGGTAGTAAGATAAGCTACCATATACAGGCATATATGGAGTTGCATAATAACCTTCAGCTTTACCGCCAAACGTGCTTACGTTTGCTTTATTACCAGTAGAATTAGCTTTGTATTTATCTTCTTTGTTAAAGTGATAACCTAAAGAAACATTAGATGCTTTGTTTAAAAATGCTGCCTCAGCTAAAGGACCTTTAGATGAATCTACATCTTTAAAGTAATATGTACCTTGAATGTCACCTGTGTAAGTGTCATCTAAACCATGTACAGTTACGTATTCTGATTGACCTTGTACTTCTACTTGGTAAGCATGTGCACCAGTCATGGCTAATAATACTGCTGTCGCTAAACCGATTTTTTTCATGTTAATTTCCAAAGTGACGACTTAAGAGTTTGTCTGCTATTCTATTGTTACAAAATATTAAGTCAATGACCTGTCACATCAGACATTATTTACTGACAAGATTGACTTAAAAATGATGCAGATATAAGCAAAAAACAGATTTACTGTCAATCTAAAAAAATTAATAGATAACAGCGATATAAATGCCTAAATCAAAAATTACTCAATAAAATATAATATTTTTGTTATCGTTTTTAGCGATTTATTTCATAAAATTAATCGCTAAAAATTTAAATGAAGCAGTAATTATACCACTTCAGAGGATAGCATTGGTTTTAAAAAACGCCCCGTATGTGAGCTTCCAACTTCAATAATCTGCTCTGGTGTACCTTCTGCAATAATTTGTCCACCGCCTGAACCACCTTCAGGACCTAGATCAATGACCCAATCGGCAGTTTTGACTACATCAAGATTGTGTTCAATCACCACAATGGTATTACCTTTATCACGCAGTTGATGCAGGATATCGAGTAACTTGGCAATATCATGGAAGTGTAAGCCTGTTGTAGGTTCATCGAGTACATAAAGCGTTTTGCCTGTATCTCGTTTTGCTAGTTCTTTTGCCAGTTTTACACGTTGTGCTTCACCACCTGAAAGTGTGGTTGCAGCCTGTCCTAAACGCATATAGCCTAATCCTACTTGCATTAAAGTTTCTAAACGGCGATGAATGACAGGAATGGCATTAAAGAATTCTGCAGCATCCTCAACCGTCATTTCTAAAACATCAGAAATATTCTTGCCTTTATAGCCGACTTCTAAGGTTTCACGATTATAGCGTTTGCCATGACACGCATCGCAAGGTACATACATATCAGGTAAAAAGTGCATGGCAACTTTAATCATGCCATCGCCTTCGCATGCTTCACAGCGTCCACCTTTGACGTTAAACGAGAAACGACCTGCCGCATAACCACGTGCTTTGGCTTCGGGTGTTTGTGCAAATAGTTCACGAATGGGCGTAAATAAACCTGTATAAGTGGCAGGGTTAGAGCGTGGCGTACGTCCAATCGGGCTTTGGTCAATATCAACTACTTTATCTAAATGCTGTAAGCCATCTATAGAGTCAAATTTTTCTGCCGTAAGCGTGGTGGCACCATTGAGCTGTGTAAGGGCAAGTGGCAAGAGTGTACGGTTGATCAATGTTGATTTACCTGAACCCGATACACCTGTCACACACGTCATAATGCCAATGGGTAGGGTTAAATCGACATTTTTAAGATTATGTCCGCTTGCACCCATCAATTTAATTTGCTTGGTTGGATCAGCAGGAGTATGGCGTTCCTTAGGAATAGTAATTCCTTGTTTGCCCGATAGGTACTGACCTGTAAGCGAATTTTTATTTTTCATTAACTGCTTGGCTGTACCTTCAGCAATAATATGCCCACCATGTACGCCTGCACCTGGACCAATATCAATAATATGGTCGGCTGCACGGATTGCATCTTCGTCATGTTCGACCACAAGTACCGTATTACCTAAATCTCGCAGGCGAATCAGTGTTTGTAGTAAACGGTCGTTGTCACGTTGATGCAGCCCGATAGAGGGTTCATCAAGGACATACATGACACCCATTAAGCCCGCACCAATTTGTGAAGCTAAACGAATACGTTGTGCCTCGCCACCTGAAAGCGTTTCTGCCGAGCGAGAAAGACTCAGATAGTTAAGCCCAACGCTTACCAAAAAATGTAAACGTTCGCGAATTTCTTTAAAAATTTTATCGGCAATTTCGCCTTTTGCACCTTCTAAATTAAGGTCTTGATAGTAGTTCTCTGCATCACCAATTGACATTTGGGTAATGTTGGCAATGGTTTGGTCTTTGACACGCACATGACGTGCAATTTCGTTTAAGCGTGAGCCATCACATGCATCACACGCAGCATTTGAAAGGTATTGTGCCAAATCATCACGTACATAGTTGCTTTCTGTTTCGCGGTAACGGCGTTCTAGGTGTGGCAATATGCCTTCAAACACTTGTACGCGGTTATGTCTGCGTCCACGTTCATCTACATAGCTCAGGTCAATTTTTTCTTTGCCTGTACCATTTAAAAATTTCTTTTGAATATCTTTGCTGAGTTCGTTCCAAGGCGTATCAAGCGGTAGCTCAAAATGGCTTGCCACTTTTTCAAGCATTGAGTAATAGTACGGACGTTGACGATCCCAACCACGTACTGCGCCTTGGCTAATAGACAATGTTGGATTTGGAATCAGTTTTTCGGCACTAAAGTGACTGCGTGTACCTAGACCATCGCATACAGGGCAAGCCCCAAACGGATTGTTAAATGAAAACAAACGTGGCTCTAGTTCTGCAACAGCACGGTCACATTTTGGGCATGAGTGTTTAGCAGAAAATACACGGTCAGGGTTTTCACCTTTCATCCAAGATAAAATGGCTAAATCGCCCCCTAAACGTAATGCTGTTTCAAAGGATTCTGCAATACGGTTGCCTAAGTCATCACGTACTTTAAAACGGTCAACCACGACTTCAATGGTATGTTTTTTCTTTTTGTCTAAAGTAGGCGGTGTGTCAATATCAATAATTTCGCCATCCACACGCGCGCGTACAAAACCTTGTCCTTGTAATTGCTCAAAGAGTTGGGTGTATTCGCCTTTACGTTCGCGTACCACAGGCGCAAGCAACATCAACGCCGTGCCTTCTTCTAATGCTTTTACTGCATCGACCATTTCAGAGACAGTTTGTGCCACCATGGGTAAGTCGTGCTCTGGGCAATACGGTGTCCCTACGCGGGCATATAGCAAACGTAGATAATCATAAATTTCGGTAATGGTTCCCACTGTTGAGCGTGGGTTATGGCTTGTTGATTTTTGTTCGATGGCAATGGCAGGGCTTAAACCTTCAATGGCATCTACCTCAGGTTTTTCCATTTGCGATAAAAATTGGCGTGCATAAGCAGATAAAGATTCAACGTAACGGCGTTGCCCTTCTGCATACAATGTATCAAATGCCAATGAAGATTTACCTGAACCTGATAGTCCCGTAATCACCACAAACTTGTCGCGTGGAATATCGAGTGACACATTTTTTAGGTTATGTGTTCTGGCACCTCGGATACGGATATGGCTTTGGCTCATAAAGTATGATGTCCTAATTTTTATATAGAGGGGGAGAGACTGTTTATATATAAGGGTGAAGAAAAAATATTCAAGATAGGGTATGTTAGTTGAAGAAAAAAAGGAGCAACAAATGCCCATCTCGCCACAAGAAAAATTGAATTATCAACATGAAAATAAGTGTCGTATCTACAACACGCAATTATCTGCCTTCGATATTTATTTAATCATGACACAGCACAATAAACTGCTACAGTTTTGTTTTAAAGTACGCGATGTACTAAGCCGATGGGGTGGGGTAAAACCCATTGGGGGCTTCTGTTTACCACGTCCAAAAATTGCACCTCTACCCAATCAAAAACTTGATTTTTTTGATGTCGTTGAAATATCCGAGAATAAATTAGTACTGAGATCAACAGATCGACATTTAACAACCACACTCAGCGTACTTTTAACCAAAACAGCAGATTTTACCGACATCTCTGTAATATCGTATGTTAAAAATTATAATTGGTTTGGTTATGTGTATATGGTGCCTGTATCTATGGCACATGGCGTTATTGTTGAGCAGATGTTAAAACGAGTAAAACAACAGGTAAAATAATATGTATATTGTGAGTTTGAACTATATTCAGCCACTAGAACAAGTAGATATGTTAATTAATCAACATATTGAATGGTTAGAGAGAAATTACCAACTTGGATATTTTATGGTATCGGGGCGTAAACAGCCACGTACAGGTGGTGTAATTTTAGTAAACAGCATGCCAAAACAGCAACTCGAACAGATTTTACAGCAAGACCCTTTTCAAGTAGTTGCCAAATACAGTATTACCGAAGTTCATTTTTCTAAAGTACAGACAGATTTAGTTGCCTTAAAAGAATAAAGTGGAGACGTAAATGGAACTAATTGCAGGTGGTAACTTAACTTTAAACCATGCTGATTTAGAGTTAACCATTCAAGCACAAATCCCAACGGGAATAGAGTTTGATTGTACGGCTTATTTATTAGATGAACAGACGCAAAAAGTCCGTGGCGACCATGACATGGTATTTTACGGACAACCACAAACGCCTAATGGCAGTGTCATTTTAAAGTCAAATAATCAATTTAAAATAAATACTCAACTTATTGACCCTAATATTAAAAAAATCGTGATTTGTACAACTTTAAATGAACCACATACATTTAATGTACTGCCTGCGTTCAAGTTGCAACTACATAGCCAAAACCAACTCATTGCACAAGCGATGGTACAGACCCAATCACGCTCTGAAAAAGCATTGATTTTGGCAGAGGTCTATCGCCACAACGGTATATGGAAATTTAGATTTATTGATCAAGGTTTTAACGGTGGGTTACAACCGCTTGCCGAGCATTTTGGCGTAGAGATTGATAGTAAGCCAAAACCGCCACCACTCAATTTATCTAAAATTAATTTGTCTAAAACCAATTCTAAAATTAACTTGTCTAAAAAAGGACAAAGTTTTGGCAAAATTGCAGTCAACTTAAATTGGAATAAAGGTGCATCTAAACAAAAAACCTTTTTTCAAAAACTCACCCGTAGTGATTCAATCGACCTTGATTTAGGTGCGATGATAGAGTTTCAAGATGGCGGTATTGATTTAGTACAGGCATTAGGAAAAAGCTTTGGACATTTAAACAGTAAGCCTTATATTTTATTAGACCAAGATGACCGCACAGGCAGTTCGCTTAACGGAGAAAACTTACAAATTAATGGTGATCATTGGGACAAAATTAAGCGGGTACTGATTTATACCTATATTTACGAAGGGGTGGCGAAATGGACAGAAACCGATGCAAAAGTCACGATTCGCCTGCCACAACAACCCGAAATTGAAGTGGCACTCACAGATGGCAACCATTTAACGTGTTGTGGCATTGTGCAACTTCAGAATATAAATGGTGAAATTCAGGCAACGCGCGAAGTTCACTATTTTAAAGATCAAGAGCAACTCGATAAATTTTACCAATTTGGTTTTCGTTGGCGTAAAGGCACAAAAGATTAACAAAGGAGAAATAAGAATGGCAATTTCATTAAACAAAGGTGGCAACCTTTCTTTAAGTAAAACAGATCCATCACTCACAAAAGTTTTAATTGGTTTAGGATGGGATTCACGCGTAACAGACGGTGCGGAATTTGATTTAGATGCATCTGCATTTTTATTGGGTGCAAATGGCAAAGTCCGTTCAGATGCAGATTTTATTTTTTATAACCAAATGCGTTCGGCAGAAGGCTCGGTAGAACATACGGGAGATAACCGTACAGGAGCGGGCGATGGTGATGATGAAGCCATTAAAATTGATTTAACACGCGTTCCTCAAGATATTCAAAAAATTGCAATTACAGTGACAATTCATGATGCAGACATGCGTCATCAAAATTTTGGACAAGTTGAAAATGCCTTTATTCGTGTGGTGAATGATCAAACCCATAACGAAGTGGTGCGTTTTGACTTAAATGAAGATTATTCGACAGAAACCGCCATGATTTTTGGTGAGTTATACCGCTATAACGGGGAGTGGAAATTCCGTGCTGTGGGACAAGGTTACAATGGTGGTTTAAAAGCCATGTGCCATGAGTACGGTATTCATATATAAAGATGAAACATTTTAAATTTTCAATTATTTTTACCATTGTGTGTTTAGCCGCATCAGGTTATTGGGGCTTTACACATGGTACGTCAGCAGGTGTATCAGCAATGCTGAATGCACTTGCCATTACTGCCATATTGGCGGTGATGGAAGTGTCACTTTCATTTGATAACGCGATTGTTAATGCGTCTGTGCTTAAAAACTGGGATCCGTTTTGGAAAAAACTGTTTTTAACTGTGGGTATTATTGTGGCTGTCTTTGGGATGCGTTTAGTCTTCCCAATTGTGATTGTGGCAATGACCGCAGACATGCCAATGTTAGATGTGGTGCATATGGCACTGGATAACCCGACAGAATATTCGTCACGCTTGACGGCACATCATGCTGAGATTTCTGCTTTTGGTGGCATGTTCTTATTGTTGGTATTTCTTAACTTTTTGTTTGATGATGAAAAAGATACGCATTGGTTTCGTATCATTGAACATCGCTTAGCAAAGTTTGCCTCTGTGCCTGCAATGTCTGTGTTTGTAGCACTGATTGGCTTGCTTGCAATGGCATCTTACGTGCCTGAACATGAGCGTTTGGTAGTCACAATTGCAGGTATTTGGGGCATTGTGGTGTATGTAGGCGTACAAGTGATTGGGCATGTGTTAGAAGGCACACAATCTGACGGTGATGAAGAAAAATCAGGCAATGGTGAAGCCGTTACTGCGGTGATGAAAGGTGGTATTGGTGGCTTTATTTACCTTGAAGTTTTAGATGCATCGTTTAGTTTTGATGGGGTAATTGGTGCGTTTGCAATTACCAATGATGTCATCATTATTATGCTTGGTTTAGCCATTGGTGCGATGTTTGTACGATCAATGACGATGTACCTAGTTGAAAAAGGTACATTGGATGCCTATATATATTTAGAGCATGGTGCACATTATGCCATTGGTGCATTAGCCATCATTATGTTGGCAAGTGGTACAGGTGTGCATGTTCCCGAAGTTGTGACGGGTTTAATTGGTGTTGCATTTATTGTATGGGCAATTATCTCATCCGTGCGTCATCAAAAAACACAGCAATAACAAAAGAGGATATAAAACGATGGCAATTAGCTTAAGCAAAGGCGGTAACGTTAACCTAAGTAAAGAAGCGCCAAGCATGACCAAGGCGAAACTGGGTTTAGGTTGGAATCCGCGTGCAACTGATGGCAAAGAATTTGATTTAGATGCGGTTGCATTTTTGATTGGTCAGAACGAAAAAGTACGCTCAGACGCAGACTTTATTTTTTACAACCAAAAACAATCGACAGACGGTTCAATTGTTCATCACGGCGATAACCGTACGGGCGAAGGTGCGGGCGATGATGAGGTTGTCTCTGTAGATTTATCACGTGTTCCTGCGGATATCCAAAAAATTATCCTTGCTGTGACCATTCATGAAGGACAAGCACGTAACCAAAATTTTGGGCAAGTGGGTGGTGCATACATTCGTGTATTAAACGAAAATGCAGGCAACCAAGAAGTGGCACGTTTTGATCTATCAGAAGATGGTAGTACAGAAACAGCTATGATTTTTGGTGAACTGTATCGCCACAATGGTGAGTGGAAGTTCCGTGCAGTGGGTCAGGGCTTTAACGGTGGTTTAGGACCATTGGCAGCAAGCTATGGCGTAAGCGTATAAACTGATTGTCAAAAGACCGCTGTGTCTTTTGGCATTTCAAAGTAAAGACCGCTTTATTTTGAAATGCCAAAATAAGAGATTACACCCATGGCAACATTTGAACTTGTTGGAACGCCAGAACCTTTTTTACACGTTAAACTCAATCAGGGTGAGAAGATTTTTTGTGAATCTGATGCCATGGTCATGATGGAAAGCAACCTCACTATGTCGGGTGCGGCACGTGGGGGGATTTTACAGTCTGTTTTACGCCGTTTTGCTACGGGTGAATCGCTCTTTCAGCAAGAAATCCAAGCCACCTACGGGCAAGGTGAATGTTTGCTCTCGCCAAATTTAGATGGTGATATGCAAATTTTAGATGTGGGACAATCGCAATACATCTTAGCAGATGAAGCGTTTGTGGCAGCTACTCAAACCGTCGAAATTAAAGCGAAGGTACAGTCTAATATTGGTGGTGCATTATTTGGTGGTACAGGTGGTTTTGTGGTGATGGAAACCGCAGGCTATGGTCAGGTTGCTATTTCAGGCTTTGGTACATTGATGGAGATTGACGTGCAACCGGGTATTGAAACCACCATTGATAATGGACATGTGGTGGCATGGGACGCAGGTTTACAGTACAACATTGGTATGCCAAGTGCCCAAAATAGAGGGCTTGTAGGTAATTTGGTACATAGCATGACCAGTGGTGAAGGACTTGTGATTAAGTTTAACGGTACAGGTAAAGTGATTGTGTGCTCGCGTAATCGTAAATCGTATTTAACGTGGTTAGGCTCAATGTTATCTTCACAACAAAGAAATGGATAAATAAAATGGCAGTAAATTTAACAAAAGGTCAGAAAATTAGCCTCTCTAAAACAGATGGCAGTGCATTAAAACAGGTATTTTTAGGCTGTGGTTGGGATGTTGCTAAAAAAGAAGGTGGCTTCTTTGGTAAAATTTTTGGTGGTTCAGACCAAATTGATTTAGATGCTTCTGTGATTTTGTTTGATCAAAACCAACAGTTTGTTGATGCTATTTATTTTGGGCAACTTACTAGCCTAGATGGTTCTGTAAAACATTCAGGTGATAATTTGACAGGTGCAGGCGAGGGCGATGACGAAATCATCTATGTAAATTTAGATCAGGTTCCATCGCGTGTGCAATCGCTTGTATTTACGATCAGTAGCTTCCGTGGGCAGACTTTCCAAAATGTTGCAAATGCCTTTGTTCGTTTATTAGACCAATCGACTCATCAAGAAGTTGCCCGCTACAATATTTCGGCACAGGGGCATTATACATCGTTAATAGTGGCAAAAATTTATCGTCATAATGGCGAATGGAAAATGCACGCAATTGGTGAACCATGTCAGGGGCGTACATTTAAAGAAATGTTGCCATCAATTATTCCTGTACTGTAATTTTTTTACTACGGGTTGGTGTAAGCACTTTCCCAAAAGTTTAATTCAAGTTGCATTGCCCACGTAAAGTGTTCCTGCATACGCTGTTTTGTGCATTCATCGCTTTGCGTGGCAACGCTATCTAATGCCGTTTTCATGGCTTCTACTGCTGTTATAAATTCAGGGTCGGTATAAGTTTCAATCCACGTTTTATATGGATGATCTGCTGTAATTTTAAATGCCTCCCCAAGAGATGCATAAACCCAAAAACAGGGTAGTAAGGTGGCTAAAATAACAGGATAGGTCTCTGACCAAGCAGTTGCTAAAATAAAGCTACAGTAATGATGACACGCTGTGCTTTGTGGCTGTTGCTCTGTAATGTTAAAGCGTGTCATAAAGTCATCATGTAAACTTTTTTCAAACACTACTGCAACATGAGCTTGGCTTAAACACTGCAACATATCTGCGGTTGTCCATGCTTTTGTAGAAGCTAAAGCTAAGGCTTTGCCGTATGCCACTAAATATTGTGCATCTTGTATTAAATAGCGTTTAAAAATATCTAGCTCAAGCGTACCATCTGCCAATTTTTGGTTGAATGGGTGTTGAAGTATTTTTTGATAAAGTGTGTGGTTATTTTGCCAAAGTTGTTCAGAAAATTTCATTAAATGATTAGACAAAAATTAAGTTACTTTATTTAATCGTTAAAAAACGCAAAACGCAAAACGCAAAACGCAAAACGCAAAACGCAAAACGCAAAACGCAAAACGCAAAACGCAAAACGCAAAACGCAAAACGCAAAACGCAAAACGCAAAACGCAAAACGCAAAACGCAAAACGCGATGACGCTCATAGATATTCTCCATGTGCGTAATTGACAAACGTTTAAGCCAAAGTTCAGAAAATTGTATAAAATAATTCGCGTAACATACCCTTATAAAACCATGAGTGAATAGAATTGATATGATGAATGCTTTAGAACGCCGTTCCACATTTGCTTTAAGTAGCATTTTTGCGCTACGAATGCTTGGACTGTTCATGATTATTCCTGTCTTTTCTGTTGCAGGACAATCTTATGATCATGCCACGCCTGCACTCATTGGTTTGGCAGTTGGCGTTTATGGGTTATCTCAAGCAATTTTACAAATCCCATTCAGCCTTTTGGCAGATCGTTTTAGCCGTAAACCGTTAGTGGTATTAGGTTTGTTGTTATTTGCCATAGGTGGTGCTGTTGCTGCCATGTCAGACAGTATTTATGGGGTCATTGTTGGTCGTGCAATTGCAGGAGCGGGGGCAGTATCAGCCGTTGTTATGGCATTACTTGCCGATGTGACGCGTGAAGAACAACGTACTAAAGCCATGGCTGCTATGGGTATGAGCATTGGTTTGTCGTTTGTTGTGGCGTTTAGTTTAGGACCTTGGCTGACGAGTATTGTGGGTATTTCGGGTTTATTTTGGGTCACCACAGTGATGGGATTACTTGCGATAGCCATGTTATTACTTGTACCTAAAACCACACGTCATCATCGTAATTTTGGACAAGGTTATATCCATCAGCTCAAACAAGTCCTCAAAATGGGTGATTTAAACCGCTTACATATGTCGGTTTTTTCACTGCATTTATTACTTACTGCAATGTTTATTTATGTGCCTTCACAGCTGATTGAATATGCACAAATTCCGCTTGCTAAACATGGCTTGGTATATTTACCACTATTATTGATTGGTGTGATCTGCTCGTTTCCTAGCATCATTGTGGCAGAAAAATATCGCAAAATGCGCGGCATTTTTTTAACTGCAATTGTGGGCGTAATACTAGGTTTATTGATTTTGATTTTTGGCTATACATCTAAATATATTTTACTGATTGGTTTAGGTTTATTTTTTGTTGCATTTAATGTAATGGAAGCATTATTGCCTTCATGGCTATCCAAAGTTGCACCTATTCAGTCTAAGGCGACTGCGATGGGTGTCAATGCCAGCGCACAGTTTTTAGGGGCATTTTTTGGTGGTACATTGGGTGGGCAATTATTAATGTTACATAACACCGCAATTGGTTGGACAGTTTTAACCGTAATTGCTGTTATATGGTGCGTGGTTAGTTTTGGGCTTTCTCAGCCTCGTTACTTATCATCATTGGTCTATCGTTTACCTGAAAATATGTCACCACATTGGACACAAGATCTACTTGCTATTGAAGGCGTAGAAGAAGTGGTGGTTATGAGTGAGCAACAAGTAGCGTATTTAAAAGTAGATAAAAAACGCTTGGATGAAACAGCACGACACAAAATGACGCAGTTATTAGGGCAAGACCTAGTTATTTAACTCATTGCCCATATCAAGTAAAATAGAAACAAATTAAGAGGAATGACAGCAGATGCGTGGTGTAAATAAAGTTATTTTAGTCGGTACTTTAGGACGTGATCCAGAAACCAAATCATTTCCAAATGGTGGTTCTTTAACGCAATTTTCTATTGCAACCAGTGAATCTTGGATGGACAAGGCGACAGGTGAGCGTAAAGAGCATACAGAATGGCATCGTATTGTATTAAATAACCGTTTGGGTGAGATTGCACAGCAGTACTTGCGTAAAGGTTCTAAGGTGTATATCGAAGGTTCATTACGTACACGTCAATGGACAGACCAAAATGGTCAAGAGCGTTATACAACAGAAATTCGTGGCGATTCTATGCAAATGTTAGATTCTGCACGTCAAAACAATGACCAAGGCTTTGGTGGCGATCAAGGTGGTTACAACAATCAACCACGTTTTAATCAACAGCAAAATACAGGTTATAACCAAAATCAAGGTTATGGTCAGGCACCACAACAAAATGGCTATAATCAACAGCCTCAAGCAGCTAAACCACAACAGCCTGCGTCTGCACCTGCAGATTTAGATGATGATTTACCATTTTAATGGGTAACTAAATAAAAGCCCGATTTTAAATGATCGGGTTTTTTGATGTAAAGATCAGTAAACACAGGATAAAAAGTTCACAAAAAACCATCTATATTTATGCAAAATGGTATTTTTTAATAAAGTTTTTCTTACATAGATCACGCATAATAAAAAAAATAGGTTGAAAATGGACAAAAGAATTGGATATTGCAGTCATTGGTAGTGGCATGGCTGGACTTGCTACTGCAAGAATATTAAAAGATGCAGGACACAATATTACAGTGTTTGAAGCATTGCCTGGTCGTGGAATGGACAGTCATACAATTGAATTTGATGGCGGTATTATTGATTCACCTTTGCGTGTAATGAACCCATATCTTTGGAAAAATACGCTCAGTCTTGCGGCTCATTTGGGTATTCAGGCATTCCCTGTGCGCACTTACATGGCATGCAGTTGGTTATTTGAAGATAAAACTCAAACATGGTTAACGACATCTCGTGCGCCAATTGGTAATTTTCCAATTATCAATAACCGTAAAGGCTTACAGCAATATGGTGTACGTTTAGTTAAAGGTATGCTTCAGCTTAAAAGTGCTATTTATCGTTTCTTTAAGTCTAAGAACCAAGACATCACATTATCTGAATTTGTGAACAAAAACGAAATTGAAGAAGTGTTTTGGCATGGTGCTGTCATGCCTGTGCTTTATACCATTTGTACTTGTAACCCTCAAAATATTGGTGAATGGCCAGCAAAGCCGTTATTGGTATTTTTACAACAGCTGACCAATGGTGACCAACTTTTACGCTTACAAGGGGGTACACCTGCTTTTGTCAATAAGTTGGTTGAAGGTATTGAAGTTAAAAGTGGTTCTGCGGTAACAGCCGTTGAATTAGAAGGCGAGAAAGTTCGTGTTAAAAACCAAGCAGGTTTTGAGCAACTTTATGATCGCGCTATTGTGGCAACACCAACCAATAAGCTAGAAGACTTTTTAAACAAAGATCAATTTGCAGAAGACTTAGCTTTACTCAAACAATTTAAATTTGAAGAAGGCGACTTAGTCATTCATACAGACTCTTCTGTCATGCCACCGCGCCGTAAAGATTGGTCTGTTTTAAGTTATATGATGGATCGTCAATTCACTAAACAGCAATTCACAGTTTGGATGAATAAGGTGGAACCATCATTGGTGGGTAAAGAACCTGTATTCCAAACATGGCGTCCTGTAACACCGATTGATTCTAAAAAAATTGTGTCTACAGTGAAGCTCAGCCGTGCCGTTGTAAATTCACAAACGGTTGAACTTAACAATGAACTTCAACGCCGTCAAAAATCAACAGATCGTAAGGTTTATTTCTGTGGTTCTTGGTCGTGTGATGGTTTACCAATTTTAGAGTCGGCTGTTACATCTGCAATGCACATTGCAAAAAGCTTAGGTGCGCCGTTACCATTTGTTGGTTTAAAGCCAAAAGTAGAAATTGCACCAGAACTTGGTTACTAAGTGCATAAATATGCCATTGATGCCAAACAGCTAGGGGATGAGAGTGCCTTGCCATGGACGAATTTAGGTTTGTGGCAATATACAACTGTATATACGGCTGCTTGTCAAAACTTAGCGCAACATCTTGCCCAATCTTTAAATCTGCAAGCTCATGATGTGTTATTAGATTTAGGTTGTGGGCAAGGTGCAAGTTTGGCGCTTTGGCAAAATGTATATCAACTGCATCATATCGAAGCAGTTGAACTACAACCGCACTGTGTTGAAAAAATTAAAAAACAGAATTTACCTGCGCTTAAAAATATTTATTGTCATTCATTCTTAGCATTACAAAATTTTAAGTTTAAACAAAACTTTGATGTGATGATGTGTATAGATGCGCTATATCATCACAATATTAGTGAATTTTTAAGTAGTGTCCAAAACCATCTAAATATAAATGGGCGTTTAGGTTTTCATTATTTGGTGTTAAGTGACGCGTGGGAAAAAACCTCTTTTTTAAAACAACAGCAATATCGCTATTTATTAAAATGTGCTGATATCAATATCAATAATTTAATGACTCAATCAAATTTAAAAGAGCTGATCAAAAATCAGGGCTATAAACACGTAATAACTGAAAATTTAACAGAAGATGTATTTAAGGGTTTTAGTGATTTTGTAGCGCAACATTCTATTCAAAATTTTAAAATAAAAATGACTGCAAAATTGTGCCATAAGCTGTATTTAGAGAATTTAATTTATTATGTACAAGTGATTGCCCATTAAAAAAGCCCATCTAATTAAGATGGGCTTTAGAATACGTTGGTGCCGACACTCGGATTCGAACTGAGGACCTACTGATTACAAGTCAGTTGCTCTACCAACTGAGCTATGTCGGCAACGTGGAAGCAATTCTATATGAATTTACTAAAACGTCAAGCCAAAAAATGAACGATTGGATGAAAAGATGATTCCTATTAAAAATATGTTATTCATTTTACATATAATACTTATAAAATTGCTATTTTACAGTCCGTTTATAAGGTACTGAATTTTGAAACGAGTGTTTAATATGTCGTCATTGTTTAATTTTAAAACTGCTATTTTAGCCACTATGGTTGCTTTAGTGGGTTGTCAGTCAAATTCTCCTATTTCTCTAAGCGAAAAGCTCGAAAAACGCAGTATTTTATGGAATATTGTAAATGAGCGTTGTGGTACAGAAAAAGACGCTAAACAAGATTGTTTAGTCACAGATCGTGAACAAGGTTTTGTAATTTTCCGTGACCGTCATGGACCTGTGCAAACGCTAACGATGCCAACGTTGAAAATTACAGGCGTAGAAGATAAACAATTGCTTGCACCACAAGCACGAAACTATTTTTATGATGCATGGCAGTCGCGTGCTATTTTAGATCAGCAAAATCAAAAGCCAATTGATCCGCAATATTTATCCTTTTCTGTAAACTCATCTTATGGTCGTTCACAGGATCAATTACATATTCATAATTCTTGTTTGCGTAAAGATGTCTATCAAATTGTTGAAAAGAACCGTATCCAATTAACAAATGAATGGACAGTTTTACCTGAAAAAGTATTCGGACATACGTATATTGCTCAGAAAATAAAATTGGCAGATTTAGAGCAAACAAGTCCGTTTAAAAATTTAGAAACTTATGTAAACCAACAGAAAAAAGCCAACATGGGGCAATTTGGTGTTGCAATAGTGTCTGCTAAAGATGGTGAAATTGTATTCTTAGCATCTCAAGTGAATTTAAAAGAGCTAAACCAAGCGTCTGTTGAAGAAATTCAAGACACCCATTGTGCGGTAAATAACCAATAAAAAAAGATGGCATTAGCCATCTTTTAGAGTCGCATTTCGATACCTTGTTCTGCAAGGTATTTTTTTGCCTCTGGAATTGTATGCTGTCCAAAATGGAAAATACTTGCAGCGAGTACAGCATCTGCGCCACCTTGAATAATACCATCTGCCAAATGTTGTAAATTACCCACACCACCTGATGCAATTGTAGGTACAGTTACACGGTCGTTAATGGCACGCATAAGAGCAAGGTCATAGCCTGCCTTTGTACCATCGGCATCCATACTGGTAATAAGCAATTCACCCGCCCCAAAATCTGCCATTTTTACTGCCCATTCAATGGCATCAATGCCTGTGGCTTTGCGTCCGCCATGTGTGAAAATTTCCCACTTGTTTTCTGCAACTTTTTTAGCATCAATCGCAGCTACAATACATTGTGCACCAAAACGCTGTGATGCTTCTTGGACAAACTCTGGGTTAAAAACAGCCGCAGAGTTAATACTCACTTTATCTGCACCTGCATTTAACAATAAGCGGATATCTTCGACTTTACGTACACCACCACCTACAGTGAGGGGTACAAAAACAGACTCTGCCATACGCTCTACAGTACGGTAAGTGGTATCTCGTCCATCATGGGTTGCCGTAATATCTAAGAATGTAATTTCATCTGCACCTTGTTCGTTATAGCGACGTGCAACTTCAACAGGGTCACCTGCATCACGAATATCAAGAAACTGAACGCCTTTGACCACACGTCCATTTTCTACGTCTAAACAAGGGATAATTCGTTTTGCAAGCATGGGCATTTCCTTAAAATAAAGTTTTTGAATTCTTACAATTTGACGGTATTCTATCCCACACATTTTGTTCTATGCAGGTTTACCATGTCTGTTTATACGCCTTTGAATTTAGACGAAGTTCAGCAATTTGCTGCAGCTTATGGTTTAGAAGTTATCAATTTGCTTCCAATTCAAGGGGGTATTCAAAATACCAATTACTTTATTGTGTGTGCAGATGATAAGCAATACGTATTGACGGTTTTTGAAAACGAAACAGAACAAAGTGCAGGAGAGCTTATTCCGGTATTAAAGTGTTTAAGTGAACATGGTGTACCGGTTGCTGCACCTTTACAGCATAGTGGTCAAGCAATTCATTATATTAAACAAAAGCCTGCACAAATTGCACCGCGTGTTTGGGGCGAGCATCCTGAACAAACCAATGCTGTACAAGTAGAACAAATCGCAACTGCTCAGGCAAAACTGCATGTGGCATTACAAGATTTTGATTTAACGCGTAGCCATAGCCGTGGGCATGTTTACTGGACGCAGATTGGTCAAGAACTACAAAAAGAAGAAATGACCACAGAAGATGCGCAGTTATTTGATCATGTATATTCAATTTTTAACGAGTACCGCACCAAATATCCAAATTGTCCAAAGGGATGGATACACTCTGATTTATTCCGTGACAATACGTTATTTAAGGATAATCAATTATCAGGAATCTTAGACTTTTTTGAACTGAATTTTGATGATATTTTATTTGATATTGCCATTACAATGAATGACTTTTGTACCAATTATCCTGAGGTACAGCTTGATCAGACACGTGTAAATGCTTATTTAAATGCCTATCAAAAAATAAGACCGTTTACTCAAGATGAAATACATTCACTTAATGTATATTTAGCGATGGCAGCTTGTCGTTTTTGGACATTGCGTTTAAATGTTGCACGTTTGAATCGTCTAGAAGGGCGTGGCGGGGCAGATGTGTTCCAAAAAGACCCTGCTCAAATGCGTGCAATGCTCGTTGATCGTTTACAAAATGCGTGATCAAGGGCGTTTAATTGAATGGTTTGACGATAAGGGGTATGGATTTATCCAACCCCATGATGTCACAAAGCAAAAAATATTTGTGCATATCAAAGATTTTGCTAAAAGAGGACCACGCCCTTTAGTTGGATGTGCCTTAAATTATGTTGTTACAGTAGATCAACGCGGTCGATTCTGTGCAAAAGATGTCATGTATTTAAAAACACATCGACAAGTGCCCAAAAAAACATCTCAAACTTCCACAGCATTACCTAAAATGGTGGTGTTGATTGCTGTGTATTGGATCACTTTATTTGTACTTACCGCAATGCATAAACTATCCAACACTTATTTTTTTATTGTAATTTTAGTTAATGTTGTGACTTATTATTTTTATAAAAAAGATAAAGATGCTGCCCAACATAATAGTTGGCGTGTTAAAGAGCAGAATTTGCATATGATGTCGTTTTTAGGTGGCTGGAGTGCGGCATGGTTTGCTCAACAAAAGTTACGACATAAAACACAAAAATCATCATTTCAGCAGATGTATATTGTTACTATATTTTTAAACATTGCGTTAGTTATTTTTCTTGTGAGTCCCTTCAACACATTTTTAAAATAAATTGGGAGAGAAATGATGGATTTTAAAAGTCAGAAAACATTAACCGTTGTACTCTATGCCATGTATATTGCGGCAATTTTTTCGGCAGGTATTTTTGCTGTTATTGCTTTGATTATTAATTATGTAAAACGTGATGATGTCAAAGGCACTATTTTTGAAAGTCATTTTACGTGGCAAATTCAGACAGTCTGGAAATATCTCATTTGGAATATTATCGGTATTTTCCCTTTTTTTCTTTTATTTTTAGTACAAAATAATGAGCAATTATTTAATGGGGTTGCATTATTAAGTTTTATTTTCTTAATTGCTGTTGTCATTATTTCTTGGCTTTGGATTATATATAGAGCAATTAAAGGGCTAATCAAGGTGAACGAAAATAAAGCAATTTATTAGATAAAAGTGGGTTTTCCCACTTTTTTTGAACCTAAAAAGTGCATGTATTTTAAATGAAAAATATAAGATAACTGTACATTTTAAAATAATAGAATGTACGTTTTAAAATAATAAAATGTACCTTTTTAATTTATAAGAATTTACCTTTTTAATTTTTAAAACTGTACCTATTTAGTTTAACTATAAAATCGCCCTTTACGTCTTTTAAGCCCCAATTTATGAATTGCTTTAACTAATACGGCATATGAAACTGAGTAGCCAAATTCTTTTTCAAATAAAAAGGGGAGATCTGATATATTTTGAAACTTTTGTTTTTTAACAAAGTCTTGAAATGCTTTCCAATCTTTAATATGAGTTGGAGCACCCTGTCTTTTTCTTGGTTTAGTTTCTAATGAGCCTGTTAGTTCTTCTTTTTTAATCCACGCATCTAAAGTCACGCGAGAGATATTAAATTCTTTACATACTTCAGCTTTATAATCAGTTTTTCTATATCGTGCCAATGCTGCTTTTTTTGTTTCTAATGAGTATTTAGCCATTTTCTACCCCTGTTTAAATATTTTATATATGGCATAGTTTCTGCAAATAAGTAAAGAACCGCTTAGGGCTTAATGAAGGGAACTATGGTGAGTACAGAACAAAAAGGAAAGCGTTTGGCATTGTGGCAAGTTATTATTATTGGTGTTGCTTACATGACGCCAATGACGGTATTTGACACCTTTGGCATTGTGTCAGGTACAACTGAAGGGCGAGTACCGCTTGCATATTTATTTGCGCTTGTTGCCATGTTACTGACTGCTTTTAGTTATGCACGTTTTAGTCGTGTGTCGGGTGAATCGGGCTCAGCTTATACTTACACGGCACAAAGCTGTGGGCATTCATTTGGTTTTTTTGTTGGATGGTGTGCTTTACTTGATTATTTGTTATTGCCTTTAATTAATGCGCTACTTTGTGGCATCTATTTAGAAGCATTAATTCCTGCATTGCCATATTGGGCATGGGTAACAATCGCAGCAGGCTTAGTTACTTTTGTAAACTGTTTTCGCCTCAATATTTTAGCCAACTTTAGTTTTTTATTTGTACTTGCACCTGTGTGTTTAATGGTGGTGTTTGTTTATTTGGTCATTCATGGCATCAGCACAACACAAGGCTATACACATGTTCTTACCTCACAACCATTGTTTAATGGAGATACAAGCTTACTGCCCATAATTGCAGGTGCCTCTATTTTGTGTTTTTCATTTTTAGGCTTTGATGCAGTAACAACATTATCGCATGAGACGGAAGAACCACAAAAAAATATCCCTCGCGCTGTGATGTTAACCACGTTAATAGGTGGTGTTATTTTCTTTACAGCGGCGTGGTTTATTCAGCTATATTTTCCAAATAATACTCACTTTAAACACCCTGATGAAGCATTACCTGAAATTGTACTGTATGTGGGCGGTGCATTATTTCAATCTGTGTTTTTGACAGCACAGATTATGAATACCGTGGCATCGGGTTTAGCAAGTCATGCTAGTGCATCACGTTTACTCTATATCATGGGGCGCGATGGTATTTTTTCTAAGCGTTTTTTTGGTTCATCAAACGCAAAACTAGGTACTCCATTATTTTCAACTTTGTTTGTAGGTGTGGTTTCACTCAGTGCAATTTTTTTAGATCTCGCACAAGTGGTGAGCTTAATTAGTTTTGGTGCGTTGGTTGCGTTTACTGCGGTAAATTTCTCGGTATTTATGAAATTTTATGTGCAGGAAAAGCAAAAAGAAGGCTTAAAAAATAAACTCCTCAATATTGTTTTACCTTTGTTATCTGTCCTTGCGATTTTGTGTTTATGGGTCAATCTTGAAAAGTCTGCTCTAATCTTTGGTTCGAGTTGGTTCTTCATTGGTTTGTTATTTTATCTATATCGAAAAATTACCAAACAGCCCCTTGTAATTAGCAATGCTTACGAATGAGAGTACAAAAATGAAAATCAGTAAACCTAAACAACTTCATGATGTTGAATTTAAACCCTCAATTAACACGCAAACTGGACAAGATTGGACATGGGTTAATCCCGATAAGCTAAGCACAGAAAATTTACCCGCAAATTATTATGAAAGTGCTTTGGACACATGGCATCAATTTCCAAGTTTAACCACAGACATTGAGTGTGATGTAGTGGTTGTAGGCGGTGGTTTACTTGGTTCATCTACTGCACTGCATTTAGCACAACAAGGATTAGATGTTGTGGTGGTGGAAAAAAACAGAATTGGTGCGGGTGCATCAGGGCGTAATGGTGGACAACTAACACCCGGTTTAGCACGTTGGGAAGCTGAGGAAATGGTTGAGCATTTTAGTTTTGAAGAAGCGAAGAGACTTTGGCACTTTACCTCTACAGAAGCTATGCAACTTATTGATGATTTAACAGATCAATACCAACTAGATTTAGGGCGTAAACGAGGGCATATTACGGCTGCTGTACATGAAGGGCATTTAGTTGCTTTAACTAAGGGATCGGATGCACGTAAGTATTTGGGTGAAGATCATACTCAAATTATTGGACAGCATGAGCTATACGATTACGTCAAATCTCCTCATTATTTTGGTGGTTTATTCGATACTTTAGGTGGACAAATTCAGCCATTGGCACTAAATCGTGGCTTAATTTATGCATTTTATCAACACGCAGGGCGCGTGTTTGAACAGACAGAAGTTACTAAAATTGAAGAAAAAAATGATGGCATATATGTTTCAACACAGACAGGTGTAATTAAGGCAAAAAAGAGTGTGGTACTTGGTGTACATCATGCATCGTTTCAACTGTTGCAAGAAGACAATCAGACCACTATTCCGTTTTATACGTATGTATGTACTACTGCACCGCTCAGTGTCGATTTGAAAGAAATTTTACCGCAAGATACGCCTGTTTATGACACACAATTTCAAATTGATTATTACCGCGGTGTGAGCCAAAACCGTTTGTTGTTTGGCGGGCAAGGTACAGGAAGTTGTTGGGATCATCAGCAGACTGCAGATTATCTGTTACATCGAATTCATCATGTTTTTCCACAAGTGAATGATGTTGCGTTAGATTTTGTATGGAGCGGTACAACAGATTTAACAGTGAATGGCGCAACAGATAGCCGAAAATTTGGCAAGAAATATCCAATTTATGCGGTACAAGGTTGGAGCGGACATGGTGTGGCACAGACTGTACGTATTGGAAAAGCGATTGCTGAAGATTTAACAGGAAAATCGAAAGATTTTGAAATACTAACCAAGATTCAGCATCATAATATTCCATTTGGGCGTGCATTAGCTCCTTTAGTTATTCCATTGGCTAAAAGTGCTTATGGGGTAGGGGCACTGGTCAATCCTGGAAAAATGGTCTCATTTTAAGCTCAATCGTGCTCTTATAGTTTTAAGTATTTAATCTTAAAGACTTCGACTGAAATATTTTTATAAAAAAAAGCTTATATTAATTGATGATTTAGATTCACTTTAATAAAAAAGAGGTCATATGACCTCTTTTTTTAAATATTTTTAAGCTGTTGAACTTCATCTAAAACCAGTTGTGCTTCACGCAGGTTGAGTGAACCTTCATAAATAGCACGCCCTGTAATAGCACCTAATAAGGAAGGATGCTGACTCAATGCATGTACATCATCTATGTTGGTAACACCACCTGATGCAATTACGGGGAGTTTGCAATAATCAGCTAGTGCAACGGTTTGCTCAAAGTTAACGCCTTGCATCATGCCGTCGCGTGCAATATCTGTATACACAATGCTAGAAACGCCTGCATCTGCAAAACGTTTTGCTAAATCCGTTGCTTTTACATCAAGTACATTTGCCCAACCATCGGTTGCTACATAGCCATCTTTAGCATCAATACCGACAATGATATGTCCTGCAAATTTCTTACATGCTTCTTCAACAAATTCTGGTTCTTTTGCAGCTTTTGTACCAATAATGACAAAAGAGACGCCTGCTTCTAGATAGTGTTCAATCGTTTCTAGCGAACGGATACCACCACCAATTTGTACAGGAAGCTCTGGATGTGCTTTGGTAATTGATTCCACTACATTTTTGTGGATAGGTGTACCTGCAAAAGCACCGTTTAAATCAACAAGGTGTAAGCGACGTGCGCCTTCATTTACCCAATGTGTTGCTGTTGCAACGGGATCATCAGAAAATACGGTATCATCTTCCATACGTCCTTGCTTTAAGCGGACGCACTTGCCATCTTTTAAATCTATTGCAGGGATAATTAGCATATTTTCATTCCTTGAAGGCACAAAAAGTTAAATTTATCTTCATCTTAGCAAACTACTTATCAATTGCTAAAGGGGATTAATTTATAAATAACATGTTTTTGTAGGAATATAAATCATAAAAAGGCTCGTGAGTATGAGCCTTTTAGTTTTATTGAGTCACTTCAGATGCAATAGTGGTTTGTTCAATTTGTGACACAGTTGGTAAGTCTTGATTGTTTTTGATTGCCATAGAAATGAAAACAGCCATTAAAAGCGTCAAGATGACACTAAAAACAATACCAATCCAAGTCACTACTTTTTCCCAACCTTGTGTAATACGTTGAACACCAAATTGATTGACACCTTCATCTCCTTTTGCAAAATATAAGTAAAATGCAAAAATAAAATTAACAAGTGGAAAAAATAGAAGTAAAGATGCCCAACCACTGTGGTTACGATCATGTAAACGACGGATTGTAAAAATAATAGATAAGTAGAATGTGACACAGTAAATCGCTAAAAGCACAATAATAATAAAAACAAGAAAAGTAGTACTGCTTTGTGGCGATGAAATTTGACCTGTATACAATACACTTGCGAGTGCTACCATCAAACCAGATGTAAAAAGTGCTGTATAAATAATAGAGTTAGTGACAAAGTTAAGTACAAATAGCCAAGAAAAGTAGGTCATACGACCAATACGTCCTTGCGCTGAAAAAATACTATTTGATTGAGGCGAAGAAGAATTAAAAGGTGCGTCCATGGAAAATTTTTCACTGTTATATTTATGTATTATTTTATAATATTTTGTAATAAACTACAAAAATAAAGATCAAGCCCTATTAAAGACTTGATCTATAAATATTAAATCTTCCACTCAACAAAGTTTTTTAATAACTGTAAACCAGCGGTATGGCTTTTTTCTGGATGAAACTGTGTAGCAAACAAATTTTCTTGATGGATAGCGGTACAAAATGGCAAACCATAGTCACAGGTCGCTGCAACTAAGTCCTGATTTTCAGGCTCTACATAAAAGCTATGCACAAAGTAAAAGCGTGCATCTTGTTCAATGTTATTCCACATCGGGTGAGTAGAGTCAATTTGATGAACCTTGTTCCAACCCATATGAGGTACTTTCAAATGGGGAGTTTTTGGAAACTCTTTTACTGTTCCTTTAAAGATACCCAAGGCATCACTACCACCATTTTCTTCAGAGCGTTCAAGTAAGGCTTGCATACCGACGCAAATTGCCAAAACAGGTTTATTTAAAACAGCATCTCGAATCACTTGGTCAATACCCGATGCCTGCATACCTTGAATACAGTCTCGCATTGCACCTACACCAGGAAACACAATTTTATCTGCTTGTGCAATAATTTTAGGGTCATTGGTAATATCAACTTGTGCGCCTACATGCTCTAACGCTTTACCTGCTGAGTGTAAATTCCCCATGCCATAGTCAAGTAATGCAATACGTGTCATTTATAGGCTTCCTTTTGTTGATGCAATGGTGCCTTGCGCTCTTGGATCTTGCTCACATGCCATACGTAATGCACGTGCGAATGCTTTAA
Source organism: Acinetobacter sp. HY1485 (assembly GCF_027568475.1). Classification (GTDB taxonomy): domain Bacteria; phylum Pseudomonadota; class Gammaproteobacteria; order Pseudomonadales; family Moraxellaceae; genus Acinetobacter. Next base: position 77,920 of record NZ_JANKZG010000004.1, read on the forward strand.
ATACACTTTCAATTTGGTGATGACTGTTTTGACCTTTTAAATTATCAATATGTAACGTCATTAAGGCATGATTCACAAAGCCTTGGAAAAATTCTGAGAATAAATCAACATCAAATGTTCCAATACGTGCACGTGTAAATGGAATATCCATAAATAAACCTGGACGTCCAGAAATATCAACCACTACACGAGATAGTGACTCATCTAAAGGTGCATAAAAGTGTCCATAACGACGGATACCTTTTTTATCGCCCAATGCTTGTGCAAATGCTTGTCCTAATGTGATACCACAATCTTCAACTGTATGATGATCATCAATTTCTAAATCGCCATCACAATGAATATCAATATCAAATAAACCATGTCGCTTGATTTGATCAATCATATGGTCTAAAAAGGGAACGCCTGTATGCAATGTGCCTTGACCTGTACCATCGAGGTTGACGCGAACTTTAATTTTGGTTTCATTCGTGTTTCTTACCACTTCACTAATACGTTGCGTCATTGACACATTCCTTAACATGTTTTGCTTAGATTTGTATATTAGATTGCTGAGGAGGGTTAATCAATGCCTGTGATCGTTGATCGTCAAACGACCGTAAAAAAAGAAGAATTTATAAAGTTATATAACAATAGCCCAGAGTTTTTAAATGGTGAAGATGCATTTAGACAGTTTGAAGAAACGCAAGCAACTTTGTATACCGCCGTATTTAATACAAAGATGATTGCTGCTGTATGGTTAAAAGATCACTTTCTTCATCATATTGTCGTACATCCTGCAAATCGGGGACGTGGCATCGCAGATCGTTTACTCAGTGAAGTGTACAAAAAGGAACAGCTTGCGCACAATTGGCAAGCGAAATGCGCTGTTATTCAAAAGTATTTAAAAAAATATGATGAAAAGGCTTGACCTTTAATGCATTACCTTGTTTAATACGCCCCATTGGCGTGATAGCTCAGTCGGTAGAGCAACGGATTGAAAATCCGTGTGTCCCCAGTTCGATCCTGGGTCTCGCCACCATATTTGTGTTTTCAATCCCTGATTCCATCAGGGATTTTTTTTGCGTAAAAAATATTCATTTGTTTCAATAATTTAAAAAAGAGATTGACGTATTCATTCAAATAAGGCTTAATACACCCATTGGCGTGATAGCTCAGTCGGTAGAGCAACGGATTGAAAATCCGTGTGTCCCCAGTTCGATCCTGGGTCTCGCCACCATATTCAAAAAAATCCTAAGTTTTCTTAGGATTTTTTTTGCTTTTAAAATAGTTATTTTTTAAATGAATACCTTATAATGTCAAATTAACTTTTTATAAAAAATGAATATAACAAAATATATTTTTCACGGACAAGAAAGATTTGTTATAGCGTTTATGAAAGGGGTGATATGACTCATTCGTCGCAAATTGATATGACAGATTATATTGTTCAGATCATGCAAAAAGCAGGTATGTTAGCGGCAATTGCTAGTTATCAGTTAAAACAAGAAGCTAAGGTTAATACAACGTTACTTAAACCTAAAGTGGATCAAAGCTATAGTTTAAATTTCTTCTTAAATGGCGAAAGTATTACAGACTTGATTGATAATTTGAATGTCAATCCACAAACGTTACCTTACCAAATTTTGGCTCATCATAGCTATGCTTATTTACCAATAGGAAAAGTTAAAGCAATTCGTTTAGAAATTCGTAACTATGATTTATTCCCCTTTTCACTGGTTTTGGCAATTCCATATGTATTAGATAAGCAACAATTTAAAATATTCTCAGTCGTACGTTATTGTCATTCTGTGCTTTCTGAAAAGTATTTTGATTTAGGAATGAACGCATTTTATGAAGCTGCTTTTAGTTTTTCTGATCCTCAATCAAAGCAAAGTTTTTGGCGACATGTATTTGAAGAAAAGATTTATTATTTTCCCAAGCGTAGCTTAATTAATACGTTATTCAATGAGCCTGAAGCATGTTTCAGTGAAGCAATTCATGTTAATAAACCACAACAACGTAGAAATATGATTTATGAAAATCCGTTTCAGGATATTAAAATAAATAAAGAAATCTATAAATTACCCAAGCATTATCGTTATTATTTACAAGTATCTCCGCCACAATGGGTTAAGCAAGATCCAATTTATCAACAGGTTAAAAATTATCATCGACTGTATAAAGAAGGCGTCGTTGTTTGGGCAGCACTTATTCAAAGTAATGACCAAATTTTTGAACCAACAGGCGATAATTGTTTAGGTAATATTGTATTTGATCCAAAGGGACAAACTTGTCCAAAACAATTAATGCAGATCGCAAAGAAATTACAAAATCATCAACCTAAAGAAAAAGATCAACAAGATTTTCAAGATTATTTAAAGCGAGGAGATCGGCTTGTTAATTATCCTTGCCCAAAAAGTTTATCATTTTCTGATTTGAAGCTATCGAGTATCTTGATATGGCGTCCACATCTACCCAATGGGATGTTAATGATGTCGTGCTTTCCTATTATTGTACCATCTACCAGTTATATGAGTGAAGTGATGGTATTGCCTGCATGGTTTTGGTTGCCTTCACTACGGCATAAATGGTTGGCTATGGCAAAAGAAAAGTTTGGGTATGACTATGATTTAACGCCTTCAATTTTTAAATCCTTAGAGCGTAGCCATAATATTGTTCCTGGGACACTCCAAACACTTGAGCCAGCTTTAAATTTAATTTTTGATGATGAAAATCAAAACAATGAAGTATATTCAAAAATTAAAATTAAACAGCCAATTTTAGATGAAAAGCCCCGTAAAATTGTTCTAAAGCATAAGCGTAGTCAGTCAATTGATTGGACAAAGTGGCTAACACGTTTAGTTGTTTTTAGCGTTATCTTAAAAGTCGTAAGCGAATTAAAAGTTAATTGGTAAAGAAATAATCGCTTCAAAACCGCCTTGTTCACGGTTTTGTAAAATAAGCGTACCTTGGTGAAGGTCTACTATGCGTTTAACAATAGCTAAGCCTAACCCACTACCTTGAATAGTACGTGCTGCATTACCACGTACAAAAGGCTGCATAAGGTCTTGAATTTGCTCTTCAGGTACACCTTCGCCACAATCTGCTACACTAATTTGAATTTGATCATGAACCACGGTTGTGGTGATTTCAATGGGTTCTGCACCATAGCGTTTGGCATTGTTAATTAAGTTACCAATTAAGCGTTTAAGTGATAAAGTACGTGCCATAATAATAGGCAGTTCATGAGCGGTATAACGAATATCTAAAGGCTGAAATTGTACGATGAGTTCTTGCAATACGCAGTTTAAATCTGTTTCTGACAGTTCTTCGTCCGAGCCATCACGCATATAAGAAATAAACTGATTAAGAATTGCGTCCATATCATCTACATCATAAATTAAACCTTCACGTAAAAATTCATCAGGTAACATTTCGGCAGTCAATCGAATACGGGTAAGAGGAGTACGTAAATCGTGTGAAATGCCTGCAAGCATAATTTTACGATCTTTTTCAATTTGCTCAAGCGTATACATCATATGGTTAAAAGCTTGATTAACTTGGCGAATTTCTAAAGGACCATGGTTGGTCGTAAGATAGGGTGCAGTCCCCGTATCACTGTATGCGTTGGCTGAGTTTTGTAAACGTTTTAACGGGCGGTTAAGTTGACGTACTAATGTTAAAATAATAATGCATGCAATAATTGGAATTCCAAATAGCCATCCAAAAATAAGCTCGGGATGGTAGTTTGCGTATGTGGTTAAGGGTTCTTTGAGCCAGTGACCGTGCATATCGGGTGTTTGTACCCAAATCGTTGGAAGCGGTTTTAGTTTAAAGAAAACAATAACATCATCGCGGTTAACTTTTATTTCTTGTGCAAGACGTTTTTCGATACGATCTGTGAAAAATCCTGCTAATAATTTATCTTTTACATCAGGATATTGTTTTGGATCAGTAACATATTCTACGCCCAAACGTTCTTTTAACCACGTATCAACGTCAATTTGTTTTTTATCATACATAATCTGAAAATCAGGATTATGAATGACATCTAGCTCAACAGCCAAATAGCGTGCGTGTTGCTGAATTTCAGGTAAATATAATGTTCGCCAAAAGAACCAAAGGGACATAAATAAGCTAAAAAACACCACAAAACCAACAAGTACAGTTGTACGTACAGCCGTTGTGCGTGGTTTTATTTTATCTAAAAAACGTTCTACAGGTGTACGCTTTTTAGCATAGTATCCAGACTCGTCTATAAGTTCCTTTGGATTAATTGGCTCAAGTGACACGTTATTCTGCACCATCTGGAACAAAAACGTAGCCTACACCCCAAACAGTTTGAATGTAACGAGCGCGGGCAGGGTTATCTTCTACTAAGCGACGTAAGCGAGAGACTTGAACGTCGATTGAACGCTCCATAGCACCCCATTCACGACCACGTGCCAAGTTCATTAATTTATCACGTGTAAGTGGTTCGCGAGGATGTTGTACCAATGCTTTAAGTACTGCAAATTCACCTGTTGTAAGTGTCACCACCTGACCTTCGCGTGTCAATGTACGAGTTGACAAATCAAGCGACCAAGGACCAAAGCTTACCACTTCCATTTGTTGACTTGGTGCACCCGGAACTTCACGAATTTGACGACGCAAAATAGCACGGATACGAGCAAGTAGCTCATTTGGATTAAATGGTTTTGGCAAATAGTCATCAGCACCTGCATCTAGACCCGCAATACGGTCAGCATCACTGCCACGGGCAGTTAGCATAATGACAGGGGTATCAATATTAGATTGACGTAAACGACGGCAAATGCTTAAACCATCTTCTACAGGTAACATAAAATCTAATACGATGAGTGAAAAAAGCTCGCGTTGTAACAAGCGATCCATTTGTGTTGCATCATGTGCAGTTTTAACGACAAAGCCTTTATCTTCTAAAAAGCGTTGTAAAAGTGTACGTAAACGAACATCGTCGTCTACCACTAAAATACGTTCAACTCGATCACCCTCAGGATGAAGGACATCGTGATTGTCAGCAGGTACCACTAAACTCATGAAGTGCTCCCTTTTCATCATTTATATCATTGTCGATAACTTGAGTATACTGCTTAAAAGCCATAAAAGGCTATGTATTCATTAAGTTATATTACAAATATCTACAGTCTAAATGGGAGCAGGGTATGGTTTTTTCAAGTTAGACCATTTGACCTAATGCGTAGATAACACAACTAATAATGATTGGTGATACTGCCATAACTGTCCATTCTAGTACTTGCATGTCGTTTCCCCTAAGTGTGTTTGAAGGTGGAAAACTTTTCTCCTCTTGGATGGCTAAGAGGAGAAAAGTTTTCTTTTTTAATTATTGTTAAAACACATATTAGAGGGTTTAGTTTTTTTACGCAGTGGACATTTACCTACATGAGGTTAAAAAATAATCAAATTTATTGTAAGTATATAAAAAATAAGCATACTTTATTGTATGCTTATTGGATTTTTTTATACTTGCCATTGATGGTTACATTCACGGCATTTCCATACCTTTTGAGATTGCATAAAAGCTTGCATTGAAACTTTAAAGTTAGGTAGGTCACGCCAAAATAAAAAACCAGCTACAGCTGTAACTACAAATGCAATCACGGTCGCAATTTGTATATTTGTGCCTGCACCGTGTCCAAATAACCACATGGCAATACTGGTAATCACAAGAAGTAGTAAAATAAAAATAGAAAAAATAAGCAACATTAAACTTTTTGGAATTTCTGGACGGGGTGTGTTTGCACCTTGCGCCACAGGCATAATTTTAGCACTTTGGCATTGAGGACAACGGTATTGCATGAATACTCCAAGTTTGTTTTGTGCCTATTCTAGATTTATAAGCAAAAAAAAGCCACTGAATGTGTCAGTGGCTTTTTAGAATTTGGCGTCCCTACGGGGATTCGAACCCCGGTTACCGCCGTGAAAGGGCGATGTCCTAGGCCTCTAGACGATAGGGACGTATCACACTTAATGATTGAGGTAGAGGACCTCTCTCTGTGTGAGCGCTATATTAGTGATATAACGCTAAACCGTCAAGCTAAAAAATCAATTAGATGCGTCAGTTGCATCATTTTTCGGCAATTGAAGGCTTTCATTAAGTTTTTCCCACGCTTTTAACTCTTTTTTACTTGGTGCACCTACAATTTCAAGGGCACGGCGTAAACGTGCATAGGTCAAATCTGGTCCAATTGTGACCATAGATTGCATCACAGGGGTTGAACTAGTTGAACCTGCAATGGCAATAAAGAACGTTGGCATAAAATCACGGAGTTTAATATCCATCTGTTTTGCCAGATCCATCAGAATTTGGCTTACCGTATCGTTATTCCATGTAAAGGTTTTTTCTAAACGCCAAATCGCAAATTGTAGGCTTTGGCGAACTTGTTCTTGGCTTAGTTTTTTATGCTCAAACATTTCAGCTGTAATATTTGGCATATGGTTAAAGTAAAAACCTGCCCAATCGACCGCTTCAGACAACAAATTAATTCGTGGTTGAATTGCTGCTGCAATATCTTCAAGTTTTTGTGGGTTATTTTGCCAAGCAAGTAAGCGTTGTAATAACTCAGCAGGTGTCAAGTTTTTGATCCATTGACCATTGAGCCAATTGAGTTTTTCAACATCAAATACAGGACCACCCAATGATACACGCTTAACATCAAAGTGTTCCATCATATCGCTAAGCGTAAAGACTTCACGCTCGTCAGGCATTGACCAACCCATACGTCCTAAATAGTTAAGTAGGGCTTCTGGTAGTACGCCAATATCTTTGTAGTAGCTGATTGATGTTGGGTTTTTACGTTTAGAAAGTTTTGATTTGTCTGGGTTACGCAATAACGGCATATGGCACAGTGTTGGCATTTCCCAACCAAAATACTGGTAAAGTAATTGGTGTTTTGGAGCAGAGGGTAACCATTCTTCACCACGTAAAACATGTGTAATTTCCATTAAATGGTCATCCACAACATTTGCAAGGTGGTAGGTCGGTAATCCATCGGTTTTAAGCAGAATTTGCATATCTACTTGTGCCCAAGGAATTTCTACTTCTCCACGTAGTAAGTCATTAAATTTACAAATGCCTTCTTCAGGAACTTTCATACGAATAACGTGTGGTTCGCCTGCAGCTAAGCGGCGTTGTACTTCTTCTTCTGAAAGTTTTAAACCACGACCATCGTATTTTGGTGTTTCGCCACGTGCTTGTTGTTCTGCACGCATTTGGTCAAGTTCTTCTGCGGTTGCGAAACAATAAAATGCATGACCTTTTTCAATGAGTTGTTCTGCATATTGCTTATAAATACCCATACGCTCTGATTGACGGTATGGTGCATGTTGACCACCAATGTCAGGTCCTTCAGACCACTCAATACCTAACCAACGTAATGAGTCTAAAATAAGTTTTTCAGATTCAGGCGTTGAGCGTTGTTGGTCAGTATCTTCAATACGTAAAATAAACTCGCCACCATGTTGTTTGGCAAAGCATAAATTAAATAAAGCGATATAGGCAGTGCCCACATGTGGGAAGCCTGTAGGAGAAGGAGCAATACGTGTACGGACAGTCATAATCAATTCTTTTTTGAATATCTATGTCTGTCATTATAACGAGTGTTATTGCTTCGTCTAGCCGTTAAGATTCATGCGAAAAAAACAAATTCTGTAAAAAGCGAGAAAACTGTTCTTGCTGTTGGGCAAAAAAAGTTTGTGTCGGTTTGACATGAATGGTCGTTAACATTTTAATGTCATCAATATCGCTATGTTTTTGGTTGAGTGCGGCACGTTCAATGAGTGAGTATCGTGCATCTTTTGCTTTTTGATGTTGTTCTATTGTGGCACTGTGTGTAACCACAGTACTTAAGCACAAAGTGATAAAGATAAGGTGACGCATCACAAGAGTTCCCCAAATTTTATAGCATGATACTGAAAGTAATTCTCAAATGAAAACCATTTTGTTTTACAAATTGTGTACATATCAAAGATTAAAAAAACGTCAATGCATAAAAAAATAGAACTTACAATGCTAAAATAATATTTCTGTACAAAAAGTTATTTGGAACTTCACCTAAACCCATAGATAATAGGGAATTCCTTTCTTAATTTCTGATGCTGTTGTTTATGTCACATATTTCTGTATTACTTCACGAAACAATTGAAGGCTTATTAGCTAACCGTCATACAGGAATTTATGTTGATGCAACCTTTGGACGTGGTGGGCATTCTCGTCTTTTATTATCTCAATTAGATGACAATAGCCATGTTTATGCGTTTGATAAAGACCCACAAGCATTAGCAGTGGCAGCAGAATTAGAACAAGAAGATCCACGTTTTCATATTATTCATGCCAGTTTTGCCGATTTAAAACAAGAACTTATATCACGCGGTATTGAGAAAGTAGATGGCGTGATGGCAGATTTAGGCGTATCGTCTCCTCAGCTTGACCAAGCAGAGCGTGGCTTTAGTTTTATGCATAACGGACCGCTAGATATGCGTATGGATAATTCTAAAGGTCAGACCGCGCGTGAGTGGTTGTTAGAGATTGAAGAAGAAGCACTTGCTAATGTGATTTATCAATATGGTGAGGAGCGCTATAGTCGCCGTATTGCTAAAGCGATTAAGCTTGCAGGGGATATTGAAACCACAGCACAGTTAGCTGAAATTGTGAAAGTGGCGCATCCTAAATGGGAAAAACATAAACATCCTGCAACGCGTGCCTTTCAAGCCATTCGTATTGCCATTAATAAAGAGTTGGATGATATTGAAAACTTTTTACCCCAAGCCGTGGAAATGTTAAAACCACAAGCACGCTTAGCGGTCATTAGTTTTCATTCGCTGGAAGATCGTTTAATTAAACAGTTTATTCAAAAAGAATCGACTTTGCCTGAAGATCACGGTTGGGGCTTACCTCAGCAACAAGTAGATACACGTCGTTTGAAAAAAGTAGCGCGTGTAAAAGCAAGTGATGAAGAAGTAAAACAAAATCCGCGTTCACGCAGTGCATGGCTTAGAGTAGCTGAAGGTCTAAAATGAAGAAGCAAGGACTCGTAGATGTTGTTGTACCTGAATACCAAGGACGTATTCGTAAGGTTGCAACCTACGGTATATTGGTGGCAATTTTATTTGTGAGTGCTTTGATGGTGGTATTTGAGGTATATGAATATCGCCATGATTACCGCCAAATGACCACCTATTTAAAAGAACAAGATGATTTAAACGCTGAGTGGGGACGTTTGCTGATTGAACAGCAGACTTTTGGTGCGACATCACAAATTGGCACGCGTGCAGTTACTCAACTGAGAATGTATTCACCGCCAGCCTCAGATACGGTTGTCATTTCTCTACCTTCACTCGAGCAAAAGAAATAAGGTTACTCGATGGCTAAGCGAACTAAAAAACAAGCAGTAACAGCAACAACGACGATTGCCACGGATAAATGGCGTTTTTATTTAATGTGGGGTGTTGTTTTACTGTGCTTTTTAACCCTTGTTTTTCGTGCCTTTTATGTTCAGGTGATTGATCGAAATTTCTTGCAGACTAAAGCCAACGCGCTGATTTTGCGTGATCAAAAAATTGAAGCGATGCGTGGTGTCATTAGTGACCGTAATGGTGTGCCGTTAGCCATTAGCTCACCTATCATGAAAATTGTGATGGATCCGCGTGACTATTTTGAAAATAAAAAATTGTATGAGGAAATGACCAAACCTTCTGCAGATGGAAAACGCCGTAAACCCAAACAAAAACTGCCTGATAAAGACTTTAATTTAGACGAGCTTGCTGATGCAGTGGGCATGGATCGTGGTGAGCTAAAACGTAAGATGTATGAGCATCAGCATTCACGTTATTTGGTACTTAAAACTGAAGTACCACCGCCACAAGCAGATATTATTTTAAAACGTAATTTCCAAGGCATTTATACCGAAAAATCGTATAAACGCTACTATCCACAACCCCAGCCAAATGCACAAATTATTGGTTTAACCAACAATGATGGCAAAGGGGTGGAAGGCTTGGAAATGAAGCTTAATAATGATTTATCAGGTGTAACGGGGTTACAAACTAGCATTCGTGATAAGTTTGGTAACCGTGTTAAAGAACCTGAAATTATTAAGCCTGTACAAAACGGAAAAAACTATACTTTAAGTATTGATTCGCGCTTGCAGTATATTATGTATCGTGAATTGACTGCCGCAGGTGTTGCCAATAATGCACGTTCTGCAACAGCAATTGCAGTGGATGTAAAAACAGGTGAAATTTTAGCGCTAACCAGTTGGCCGTCGTACAATCCAAATGATAAAAATGATTTAAAAAATAAAGATGCCATGCGTAACCGTGGGGCTATTGATATGTTTGAACCTGGCTCTACCATGAAGCCATTTACTATTGCGGCGGCACTAGAAAGTGGAAAATATACACCAAACAGCATTATCAATACTGCACCGGGTAATATGAGAATTGGTGATCATACCATCCGCGATACGCATAACTACGGTACATTAACCCTTGCAGGTGTGATTATTAAATCTTCTAACGTGGGGGCAGCAAAAATTGCCCTTTCGTTACCAACGCCAACCGTACCTACATTCTTTAAACGTGTTGGGTTTGGTGAGCGTTCTGCGGTACATTTTCCGGGTGAAAGTCCAGGTTTAATTTTGCCTAAGAAATATTGGAATGTCTCTGAAATTGGGACAATGGCATACGGTTATGGTTTAAACGCAACTGTGTTACAAATGGCTCAAGGTTATGCCATGCTTGCCAATCATGGGTTACAAATGCCGTTGTCTTTATACAAATTAGACCATGCACCCGAAGGCAAACAAGTGCTTGATCCTAAAATTGCCAATGAAGTTTTATTGATGATGGAACAAGTTACGCAACCGGGTGGTACAGCACGCCAAGCACAAATTCCGGGATATCGTGTTGGTGGTAAAACAGGTACAGCACATAAACTTAACCCAGACCGCCGTGGGTATTCTAAAACAGAGTACCGTGCATTATTTGCAGGGGTTGCTCCTGTAAGTGATCCACGTATTGCCATGATTGTGGTGGTAGAAAACCCGCGTGGTGCATATTATGGTGGTTTGGTGGCAGCGCCTGCGTTTGCACGTATTATGCAAGAGTCATTGCGTTTATTAAACGTACCGTTAGATCGTCCGCTCCAACAAACAAACAATTAAGAGAGATGTTATGTCGATTACGCTACAAGACATAGACACAACTAAAAAGAGCCCCCAATGGGTAACACAAGCATTTACAGGGTTTTGTTTAGACAGTCGTGCCATTAAAAAAGATCAAATTTTTATTGCGTTGACGAGTCTCTCTCAACCTGAACGTACAAAAGAATTTGCTCAAAAAGCATTAGCGCAAGGTGCATTGGGTATTATTTCTGAACAAGATTTAGGAATAGACAATAGCGTAGTTGATGCTGATGTACGTTTAAAAATGGGTGCATGGCAAAAACAATATTTAGATGCTACGCAACCTGTTTGTCCAATAAAAGCGGTTGCCGTTACGGGTACCAATGGCAAAACAACAATCTCGCGTTTAGTTGCTGAATTAATTGCATTACAACATGCGCGTTGCGCCGTAATGGGAACAACAGGTAATGGAATTTTACCCGAGCTTGTACCATCGTCACATACCACATTAGATGCGTTACAACTTCAAAACGCTTTACATGGTTATGCCAAGCAAGGTGCACGTTTTGTTGCTTTAGAAGCAAGCTCACATGGCTTGGCACAAGGTCGCTTAAATGGCTGTGATATTGTGGTGGCTATTTACAGTAATTTAAGCCGTGACCATCTAGATTATCATGGCACATTAGAAGCTTATGCAAAGGCTAAAGCACAACTGTTTGAGTTTGAAACACTAAAAACAGCAGTGATTAATTTAGATGATGAATATGCCGATTTAATGCAACAGACGGCACAGCAAAATCCTGCAAACCCAAAGGTTTTGACCTATTCATTAAAAGATTCAAACGCTGATTTTTATGTGTCTGATCTAACTTTTAGTTTAGAAGGTGCAACCTTTACGCTAAACCATCAACACCAAACTTACACTGTAAAAAGTCCATTGCTTGGGCATTTTAATGTTGAAAACTTAGTAGCAAGTTTAGTCGCAGTATCAGCTTTAGGGTTTGATTTAAAGGATTTAGTTGCGCATGTAAGTGTGTTAAAAGGCGCACCAGGGCGCATGCAAGTAATCCGTGATAAAAACCGTTTATTTGTGGTTGATTATGCGCACACCCCCGATGCCTTGATACAAGTGTTAACTAGCTTAAAGCGTCATGTAGATGCACGTTTATGGGCGGTGTTTGGTTGTGGCGGAGACCGCGACCGTGGTAAGCGACCACTGATGACACAAGCTGCCTTAGCACATGCTAATCCGATTGTACTTACTTCTGATAATCCACGTACTGAAGACCCTGAGCAAATTTTTGATGATATGAAAGAAGAAATTGATTTTTCAGGTCATCAAATGCATGAACTCCATGACCGCCGTGAAGCGATTAAGTTTGTGGTACGCCATGCAAAAGCAGGCGATATTGTGGTGATTGCAGGTAAAGGGCACGAGGATTATCAAGAGATTTCAGGCGTACGCCATTGGTTTGATGACGTGGTTGAAGTACAAGCTGCAATAAAAAATTTGGATTAAATAATGCATACCTCAACAACAAGCACGGGCGATTTAACCCCGTGGACAGCAGAAGACCTTAAAGCAGCAACAGGTGGGGTGTGGTTTGGCACAATTCCACAAGGTGAATTTAAACGCATTTTAACAGACTCGCGTGATGCAGAAGCAGGCGATGTTTTTTTAGCTTTAAAAGGTGAGCGGTTTGATGCGCATCAGTTTTTACATCAAGTCCAAGAGCAACAATGCCAAGTTGCTATCGTGGAGCAGGTGAATGAACGCCTTGATATGGCACAACTGATTGTTCCCGATACGCGTTTGGCACTAGGTGCATTAGGTACTTATCGTCGCCGTCAGTATCCGAATTTAAAGGTGATTGCACTAACAGGCAGTAGCGGAAAAACCACCACAAAAGAGATGTTAGGTGCAATTTTGTCTCGCTTAGCGCCGACTTTAATTACGCGTGGCAACTTAAATAACGATTTAGGTGTGCCGATGATGTTATTGGAGTTATGTCCTCAACATGAATATGCAGTAATGGAGTTGGGTGCAAGTCATCAAGGTGAGATTGATTATACCTCTGCATTAGTGCAACCGCATGTGGCAGGTATTTTAAATATTGGTACGGCGCATTTAGGTGAGTTTGGTGGGCGCGAAGGCATTTGTAAGGCAAAGTCTGAGATTTACCAACACGTAAATGGTACAGCGATTGTGCCTGCGCATGATGATTTTACAGGTCAGATAAAAAATATTGCGCCACAGCCTCAGCTCAGCTTTGGTACAGGGGGTGATGTATATGCCACACAAATTCAGTTATATGCACAATCTGCTGAGTTTACGTTGCATACCCCACACGGACAAGCCGATGTACAGTTACCTTTTGCAGGACAGCATAATGTTGAAAATGCACTTGCAGCAACCGCTTTTGCAATAGCGATTGGTATAAATCTATCTGATATTGTGGCGGGTTTAGCACAAGCTAAAGGGGCAAAAGGTCGCCTTAATTTTATTCAACATCAACAGTATTTGTTTATTGATGATACTTACAATGCTAATCCAACCTCTATGCGTGCAGCTGCTGATGTGCTGACACAACAACAAGGCATAAAGGTGATGGTGGTCGGTGATATTGGTGAATTAGGCGATGATGCTGTGGCTGAACATCAACAGCTTGGGCAGGACTTAAATACAAAACAGTTAGACGCTGTGGTTGCAGTAGGTAAATATGCCTGTGCAATGGCAGAGGGTCATGACAAGATTCACGCATTTTCTACGCAGGCAGAAGCACTGCCATATTTAACTAACTTGATTGAAAAACATCAACCTCAGACCATGAGTTTCCTCTTTAAAGGTTCTCGTTATACTCATATGGAAACGTTGATGGCTGATGTGATGGAGAAGCTATAAATGCTGTTATGGTTGTTTGAACATTTAGCAGGGTACGACAGTTCTTTTGGTGTTGTGCGGTATTTAACTTTACGTGCGTTGTTAAGTGTATTAACAGCATTGACGATTGGTTTGGTTTTAGGACCAACCATGATTCGTAAATTGCAAGCGCTTAAATATGGTCAGGCAGTCAGTTCATTTGCGCCTGAAAACCATGCGAAGAAGATGGGTACACCAACAATGGGTGGTGTACTTATTTTATTATCGATTGGTTTAAGCACCTTACTTTGGGCAGATTTATCTAACCCATATGTATGGATTGTGTTAGGTGTCATGGTGATTTTTGGTGCTGTAGGTTGGGCAGACGATTGGATTAAAATTCGTTATAAAGACAACGCAGGCTTACCCGCACGTAAAAAATTCTTTTGGACATCAGTAGGGTCTTTAGGTGCAGGTATTGCGTTGTATTGTATTTCACAACAGCAAGCAGATCCTTTGGTTACACATAACATGCTAGATTTGCTCATTCCATTTTTTAAAAATATAAGTATTCCACTTTCTGCTGTTCCAATTGGTTTAGCGTTTATTGCTTTTACTTATTTGGTGATTAACGGTGCATCTAATGCCGTTAACTTAACAGATGGTTTAGATGGTTTAGCAATTATGCCTGTGGTTTTAGTTGCAGCAGGTTTAGGTGTTTTTGCTTACTTGTCTGGCGATCTTCGTTTTGCTAACTATTTGCATATTCCTTATATTAAATATACGTCTGAGCTTGTGATTATTTGTTCTGCAATGGTGGGTGCAGGCTTAGCATTCTTGTGGTTTAACGCACACCCTGCACAAATTTTTATGGGTGATGTAGGCGCATTAGCCTTAGGTGCAATGCTAGGTACGATAGCAGTAATGGTGCGTCAAGAGATTGTATTTGCAATTATGGGCGGTGTATTTGTAATGGAAGCAATTTCTGTATTTTTACAGATTGGTTCATTGCGTATGCGTAATAAACGCGTATTTTTGATGGCACCCCTGCATCATCATTACGAGAAAAAAGGGTGGAGAGAAACCCAAGTGGTGATCCGTTTTTGGATTATCACAATTTTCTTGGTGGTTTTAGGTTTGATGACCTTAAAATTACGTTAAAATAAAAAAGCTGGCAAATGCCAGCTTTTTTATTGGTGGAGAAAGAAGATGTTGATGTGTCCTGTTTGCCGTGAGCAACTCACGCTAAATGAGCGTACTTGGCGTTGTGAGAACGCGCATAGTTTTGATTTGGCAAAACAAGGATATGTTAATTTACATGTGGTGCAACATAAACACAGCAAAACACCAGGAGATACGGTTGAGTCTGTCACAGCACGCCGTGAGTTTTTGTCTAAAGGACACTATGCACCTTTAAAAAATGAAATCGAAAATATTTTAAAAACACTCAATCAAAAAACATTATTGGATATTGGCTGTGGGGAAGGATATTACACGGATGCGATGCAGCAGCATGTTGAGCATTGTATAGGTGTAGATATTGCAAAAACTGCAGTACAGCGTGCAGCTAAGCTTAATCGTGAAATCACTTGGGTAGTCGGAACGGGTGCTATTTTACCTGTTCAAGATAAATCTATTGGCATATGTACAAGTTTGTTTAGCCCAATACCGCAACAAGAAATTTTGCGTGTGCTTAAAAAAGATGGGTTTTGTTTGGTGGTGACACCTGCACCACAGCATTTATATGCAATGCGTGAAGCACTATTTGATCAGGTGAATTTACATGAACCAAATAAATTTGTGCAACAGCTACAAGATCACTTTACTTTGGTAGAGCAAAAACGAGTAGAAGCTCCTTTAACATTGTCGTCAGAAGATTTAAAAAATCTGATTGCAATGACCCCTTATGCATACAAGGCTAAACCTGAGAAAAGACAACAATTAGAGAAACAGAATAATTTTGAGGTAACCGCTTGTTTTAATATTTTACTTTTTATTAAAAAATGATATTTAAGACATTATGCTTTTAATTTGAAATAATGGAGTGCTCCATTTTCTCATTTATTATGATGAGCATAGAGCCAATAAAAAAGCCGTTTAAAAACGGCTTTTTTTATTTATTGAACTTCGTTAATCAGATTTTCTAAATCATCACTATTTTGCTTTTTATGCTCTTGCATTTTTGGAGGAGCTTGTGTGGTTGGTTTAAGTGGCTCTTCATCGGGTAAGTCGGCAAAATCACTGTCTTGTGGTTTTGGTTGGATAGGTGCAGGTTTATACGTTGGACGTGCCAATGGTGCAGAAGAGCGATTTTCACTTGGATTTACTTTTGGTTGCTTACCATGTACCGTCGGGTCAACCGCGTTGCGGTCTAAATCTACCCAAGCATATGGTGTGCCTGCCAATGAGTTCTTCATAAAATTTACCCAAATAGGCAACGCTGCAACACCACCAAATTCACGGCGTCCAAGTGTGGTCGGTTGGTCAAATCCAACAGAAGCAATCGCAACTAATTTCCCATTAAAGCCTGCAAACCAAGCATCGCGTGCATCGTTTGTTGTCCCTGTTTTACCACCTAAGTCATCTCGTCCAATAGCAAGTGCTGCACGTCCTGTACCTACTTGAATTACATCTCTTAAAATATTCGCCATATCATAAGCTGAACTTGATTTAATGAGACGTTGTGCTTGGCGATAATCACTTTTACTGGCATCTACTTGTTTAAGTGGTGAATGTTTAGCAAATGCTTCATCGTCAGGTGTAATGTCATCTGTATTTTCTACAGTTTGATTGCTTGAAATACAAGGAATACATGCATATTCAGGGTTAGCTTTATAAATTGTTTTGCCATAGGCATCATCAATATGGTCAATAAAATAAGGCTGAACACGGTAACCACCATTTGCAAATGTGGCATATCCAGTTGCCATTTGAATAGGAAGTACCTGCGGTGTACCTAGTGCAATGGTAAAGTTATTTGGAATTTGATTTTCTTGTAAACCAAAATCCATTAAAAGTTGTCGTGCACGATCGACCCCAACACTTTGTAATAAACGGACAGACACGGTGTTACGTGATAAATATAAAGCACGACGTAATGGAATTGTTCCTAAGTAGCGACCATCAGAGTTTCTAGGTGACCATTTTCCAATCGTAATGGGTGCATCATCAACCATGGTATAAGGGGTCATGCCACGTTCTAAAGCCAGTGCATAAATAAAGGGTTTAATGGTTGAACCTGGTTGACGCCAGCCTTGTAATGAGCGGTTAAAGGTAGATTGATAGTAGTTATAACCACCTGCAACAGCTTCAATTGCGCCACTATTTGGATTAAGTGCAATAATCTGACCCTGCACTTTGGGCACCTGTACTAAAGACCATGTGTTATCGTGTGGGCGTAAGCGTACAATATCATTAACTTTTACAATTTGTGATGCCCGAGAAGGTAGTCCGCCTACACTATTTGCACTACGATAAGGTGCTGCCCATGCCATACCTGCCCAAGGGACAGTCACTTTATTGCCATCTTTAAATTGGGCTTCAAAACTATTACTGTTTACTTTAATTACTTGTACTGGATAAGTATTGGCGTAAGGCACAAATTTAGTTAAAGGCTCATCATGTGCCTCTGCACCACGCCAACCATGACGACGGTCATATGCTTCTAAGCCTGATTGTACGGCATCTTCTGCATATTCTTGACGTTTACTATTAATGGTCGTGTAAATTTTTAATCCTGAATCAACTGCTTGTGCCCCAAATTTATCAACAATTTCTGAACGTACCATTTCCCCAATATAAGGAAAACGTGTTGCCACACCACGTTCAGGCATATCTAAATTCAACGGTTCTGCTACCGCAGTTTGGTATTGTTTTTGATTAAGATAACCCAGTTGCAACATACGCCCTAAAATCCAATTACGACGTTCTAAGGCACGTTCTGGATTTGCAACAGGGTTGTATTTTGACGGTGCTTTAGGCAACCCTGCAATCATTGCCATTTGTGCAATACTTAAGTGCGCAAGGTCTTTGTTGTAGTAAATTTTAGCAGCTGCCGCAATACCGTAGGCATTTTTACCTAAGAAAATTTTATTGACATACAGTGTCAAAATATCTTGTTTACTTAAATTTTCCTCAATTTTGCGCGCTAAAAATACCTCAGTGAGTTTACGTTTAAGTGTACGTTCTGGGCTTAAATAGTAATTCTTTGCCACCTGCATGGTGATTGTTGAGCCACCTGTTTGTACGTCTGATCCTGTAATACTTTCGCTAACAGCACGCCCTAAACCTTTAAAACTGATACCACTGTGTTCAAAAAATGAAGAGTCTTCTGCCGCTAAAAATGCATGGATAAACGTAGGCGGAATTTGTTTATATTCCACAGGAACGGAGAGTTTTCCACCGTATTCACCAATGAGCTCATTGTCTGAAGTATAGATTTGAATAGGCTTAAGAAGCGGTGCTTTTTGTAAACTGCTCATCTCGGGTAATGAGGGTGCAATATACAAGTACATACCATAAAACCCCATTGGTATGGCAAGAATGCAAATCAGCAGAAACAAAAAAAAGGGATAAATTCGACCAGAACAGGATAACATTTTCATAACAAATGATTATTTTGATACACTATAGGGGCAACAACGTGTGAGTATAGCCTAGAAGACTCGTCGTCAGGGTATTATATACGTTATTACGCCTAGATCTTCCAAACAAGTCATTTTCGTTAAAGACTTTGTTTTTATAAAAAATAATAGGAAAATTTATTGTGCTCAGGTTATATCGTAAGCAGAAAAAGGGGTTAATAGGAGTTGATATTAGTTCAACTTCTGTAAAAATTTTAGAGCTTTCTAAAAAAAGTGATCGTTATCATGTAGAAAGTTATGGGCTCGTTCCTTTACCAGAAGGAACCGTTGTCGAAAAAAATATTGTTAATCCTGAAGCTGTGGCTGAAGCGATTCAAAATGCGCTTGATAAGGGTAATCCATCAAGTGACCAAGCTGCGTTTGCTGTTCCTACCTCAAGTGTGATTACAAAAATCATTGAGATGGATAGCGATATGACAGATGATGAGCGAGAAGTCCAAATTCGTTTAGATGCTGAACAATACATTCCCTTTCCACTTGATGAAGTTAGTCTTGATTTTGAAGTATTACCTGAGCGCACAAGTCGTGCCGATAAAGTAAATGTATTACTTGTCGCAACACGTACTGAAAATGTTGATGCACGTACAGAAGCACTGATGTATGCAGGTCTAACACCAAAAGTTGCTGATGTAGAAAATTATACGATTGAGCGTGCAGTTACTGTGTTTGCAAATACCTTACCAATGGGTGCACATATTGTCGCAATGCTTGATATTGGGCATTCGATGACGACTTTGTCGGTGATGGAAAATGGCAAAATTGTTTATACACGTGAGCATGTATTTGGTGGGCGTCAACTGACGCTTGATATTCAAAACCATTATGGGTTGTCTGTTGCTGAAGCAGGGCGTGCTAAAAAAGAAAAAACACTTCCAGATAGCTACGATAGTGATGTGCTTCTTCCTTTTATGGAAAGTGTGGCACAACAAGCTGAGCGTTCATTACAGCTTTTCTTCTCTGCAACGCAGTATGCAGATGTTGATCATATTTTATTAGCAGGTGGCACAGCAAATTTAGATGGGCTTGCTAAATACTTACAACAACAACTCAATTACCGCGTTACTGTTGCAAATCCATTTGTACAAATGAGTTATTCACCACAAGTGAATATCAGTAAAATTGAGCAAGATGCCCCTTCGCTTATGGTGGCATGTGGTTTAGCGTTGAGGAGTTTTGATTAATGGCACAAATTAACCTACTACCTTGGCGTGATGAAGTTAAAGAACAACGTAAAAAAAACTTTATTGTTGTTTGTATTTTTTCAGCACTTTTGGCTGGTATTTTACTGTTTTTAACTTGGATGTATTTTGATCATCAATTGAGTGATCAGCAACGTGCTAATCAGCTTATTACAGATACTAATACCGAACTTGATAAGCAACTGAAATCACTAGAAGGTTTAAAGGATAAACGTACGGCAATTATTGAACGTATGAAGCTCATTCAAAATTTACAACAACAACGTCCAATCACTGTGCATTTAATTGACGATCTTGTTCGTGTTGTTCCAAACAATGTTTATCTGACAAAGTTCTCTCGTACAGGAGATAGCTTTGCAATAGAGGGGCGTGCAGAAAGTCCAAATGCTGTTGCAGATATGATGCGTATGATGGAAGCATCGCCATGGTACCGTAATGTATTTATGAGCTCATTTTTAGCAAATACACCGTCTAATAATAATACGCCAAGCTCTGTTATACCTCGTATTGAAGAAAAATATGGCACATTTATCGTGACAGCCAATTTAGATGCGGCTGCCCAACAAGTAGAGAAAACTGGTGCACAATCTGAAAAAATTGGGGGGCATCAATGAGTCAAGATCAATTTGATGAATTAGAAGAAACAACAAAGCCAGCAAAGAAAAAACTGACCTTTGATCGCTTTATTAAGCAATTTAATTCACTCGATCCAAACAACTATGGAAGTTGGCCACTTTCAGTTAAAATTACGTGTTGGATTTTCACATTCTTATTTGTCTGTGGCTTAGGGTATTTTGTCATTATCCAATCTCTTATGGATGACATTTCTAATGCACAGGCAGAAGAAACGAATCTTTTAAATAGCTATCGTCAAAAAGAATCAACACTGCGTAATTTAAAACAATATCAAACACAACTTGCGACCATGCAAGAAAATTTTGATCAACAATTACAACAACTACCTAAAGAGTCAGAAATTCCAGGTTTAGTCGAAGATATTAACGTAACGGGCGTTAATTCAGGTCTCAAATTTAATAATATTCGGCTTGATCCTGAAGTTAAACAAGAATTTTTTATTGAGCAACCGATTTCTATATCTGCAACAGGCAATTACCACGCACTAGGACAGTTTGCAAGTGACATTGCTGTGCTACCTCGTATTGTGACATTACATGATTTCACCATTACGGCAACACCGAATGCGAATAAAAAGTCTGATATTCCTGATATGACATATGAAATTAAAGCAAAAACATATCGTTATGCAGGTACTGTACCTGATAAAAAAGATCAAGGAGCTTAATATGAATAAATCACTTCTATTAACGCTTGCAATGGTCGGTAGCTGCTTAGTGGGATGTGGCTCACGTGTTGATGTGGTCAATAGCGAAATGAATACAATTCGTAGTCAACCTGCATTGCCATTAGAACCGCCACCAACATTTGAAGATGCACCACAATTTCAATATTCAGCACAAAATTTACGTAGCCCATTTTTACCAAGCTCTTTATATACAGAACTTAAAATAATGGCAGGTAAACGTGTATATCCAGATTTATCACGTACTGCTGAGCCTTTAGAAGCCTACGCATTAGAGTCTTTAATGTTTAAAGGTAGTATGCAAAATACGCAAGGTAAAATTATTGCACTAATTCAAACGCCTGATGGTCAAATGAACCGTGTGCAGGTTGGAAATTATGTAGGTTTAAATCAAGGGCGGGTGATTAAAATTTTACCAAACCAAATTGATTTAATTGAAATTGTATCTGATGGACGTGATGGTTATGTGGAACGTCCAAGAAGTCTTGTCCTACTTGGACAACCATCATAAGTTTGAGGATAATAATGAAAAACGCAGTAAAACGTTCTTTTATTGGGGATAACCGAAACATGAAGCCATTTGTTCATCAATTTTCTTTAGGGGTTATTGCTGTTGCAATGGCACAAGTTGCGCAAGCAGGTATGACAGTGACCAATATTGTTCCAATGCAAGTTGCAGGGCAAGGGACTGAAATTCGTGTCATGTTTAATGGTTTACCTCCCCAACCACAAGCATATCAACTAGATAAGCCCTCTCGTTTAATTTTAGATTTTGATAAAGCAGGACAATCGTTACAAAAGACCAGTATTCCTGTGGGTACCTCTGAAGCAAGTTCAGTTGATATTTCATCTGATCTACAGCGTTCGCGTCTTACGGTGAACTTGAATAAAGCAGGTGATTTTACAACGCGTGTGGAAGGCAATACCTTTATTTTAAAAATTAACTCACCTGCCCAAACGGCTAAAGCTGTAGCCAAAGCACAAGTACAAGGTGCGGCAGATGTGCGTTTTAATCGTGGTAGTAAAAAAGATGAAGGGCAAGTCGTTGTTGATTTGCTCAGTCCAAATACCCCTGTTGATGTACAACAACGTGGTAGTAAAGTGGTTATTCGTCTTTTAGGCAATAAACTACCGACATCTTTAGTGCGTCGTTTAAATGTAACAGATTTTGCAACGCCGGTATCTGTGGTAGACGCTTATAACGATGGAAGTAATGGTGTTATTGAAGTTCAAAACACAGGTAATTTTGATTACATGGCATTTCAGGCGGAAAAACGCCTAACAGTCAGTGTGACTAAAAAAGCAGAACCAAAACAGTTTGATGCGAGATCTTTACAAACCAATTATAAAGGTAAAAAGATTTCACTTGATTTTCAAGACATTGAGGTTCGCCGTGTTTTACAACTATTGGCTGACTTCACAGGCACTAATATTGTCGCAGCAGATACCGTGCAGGGTAATATCACACTGCGTTTAAAAGATGTGCCTTGGGATCAAGCCTTAGATTTAATCTTAAAAACAAAAAATTTAGATAAACGTGGTAGTGGTGATGTCATTTGGATTGCACCATCAGCTGAAATTGCTAAATATGAAGAGGATCAAGCAAAGGCTTATCAACAATCCATTAAACTTGCACCACTCCAAACTGAATATATTCAACTAAACTATGCGCGTGCCAAAGATGTATTAAATTTGGTTAAGAATAATGAAGATAAGAAAAATACTGAAAATTCATTTTTAAGTGAGCGTGGTCGAATTGTCACGGATGATCGAACAAATACTGTTGTGATTAGTGATACGGCAGATAAAGTCAATCAAATGAAAAATTTACTTTCTCAGTTGGATGTCCCGGTACAACAAGTCATGGTTGAGGCTCGAATTGTAAGGACATCAAAAACATTCTCTCATGAGATCGGCGTTAATTGGAGTTTTAGCAAAACATCAAGTACAAGCACTGGTGTTAATAATTTCGGTATTGATTTAGGCACAACAACATCTTATGGAAGCATGTCTTTGGGTTTATTGCGTGTAGGTTCAAACCTTTTAGATTTAAAATTAGCTGCCTCTCAAAGTGATGGCGAGAGCGAGGTTTTATCGACACCAAAAATTATGACAGGTGATAAGCAAGAAGCTGTCATTCGTTCAGGTGTACAACTTCCATATCAAACGACCAGTGCAAACAGTGGCACAACAACAACATTCCAAGATGCAGTACTAGAACTCAAGGTTGTACCAAGTATTACCCCCGATGGTAAGGTCCAGATGAAGTTAAATTTATCTAAAGATACGCAAGGTGAATTAACAGATGCAGGTTATGCAATTAACACCAATAAACTCAATACAAATGTATTAGTCAGTGATGGTGAAACAGTTGTATTAGGTGGGCTATATGAAGATACTACTTCTAAAACCATTAAAAAAGTACCAGTGCTTGGCGATATTCCTTATGTAGGTGGTTTATTTAAAAATACATTAAGAGAAAACACAAAAGGTGAACTATTGATGTTTATCACACCACGAATTGTTAATGACAGTAGTTCAAGAAATCATTAATATACCTTGTAGTGATGTAATTAAATAGGTGGCTCCTTGCCAAATCAAGCATTCGATAACCTACCAAATATTTATTTGGTAGGACCTATGGGAGCTGGAAAAACAACAGTTGGACGGCATCTAGCAGAGATTTTAGGTCGTGAATTTATTGACAGTGACCATGAAATTGAGCGGAAAACAGGTGCCACCATTCCTTGGATTTTTGAAAAAGAAGGGGAACGAGGATTTCGGCAACGTGAACAAATGGTGATTCACGACCTGACACATCAAAAAAATTTGGTTGTTGCAACAGGTGGTGGTGCTGTTACACAGCTTCCTAATCGTCATGCTTTAAAATCTCGTGGCATTGTGGTGTATTTATATGCACCTGTAGAAGTGCAATTACAACGTACCTATCGTGATAAAAACCGTCCATTGTTACAAGTAGAAAATCCTAGAAAAAAACTACAGGACTTATTGCAAGTCCGAGACCCTTTATATCGTGAAGTCGCACACTATATTATAGATACCCATGAGGGTGCAGCTCGTGATCTTGCCTATCAAATTTTAAATGAGTTAATGTAATGCAAACACTATATGTAGAGTTAGGTGACCGTCGTTATCCTATTTTTATAGGAAGCCAATTAAATGTTACAGAGCAGCTTGTTCCTTATATTAAAGGTAAACAAGTAATGATCGTAACCAATACAACGGTTGCACCTCTATATCTTGAGCATTATAGCAATGCATTTAAACGGATAGGCAAAACAGTTAAACAATGTATTTTACCTGATGGTGAAAAATATAAAAATATTGAGTATCTCAACTTAATTTTTGATGCACTTTTACAAGAAAATTTTAACCGCGATTGTACCGTTGTTGCTTTAGGTGGTGGTGTGATTGGTGACATGGCAGGCTTTGCAGCGGCAAGTTTCCAACGCGGTGTTTATTTTGTACAAATTCCAACCACTTTGTTGTCTCAAGTTGATTCAAGTGTGGGAGGTAAAACAGGTATTAATCACTCACTTGGCAAAAATATGATTGGGGCATTTAAACAGCCTCAAGCAGTATTTGCAGATATGTCGCAGCTTAAAAGTCTGCCACCGCGTGAGCTTTCAGCAGGTTTATCAGAAGTGATTAAATATGCATTGTTAGGCGATGTTGATTTTTTAATTTGGCTTGAAGCACATATTGATGATTTAGTTCAAGGCGATGAGCAAAAACTAGCTGAAGCAGTGTATCGTTCATGTGCGCATAAAGCAAAAATTGTTGCAAATGATGAAAAAGAAAAAGGTGAGCGTGCGTTACTTAATCTAGGACATACGTTTGGACATGCCATTGAATCTTACTTAGGATATGGCGAGTGGTTGCATGGTGAAGCGGTGGCTGTGGGTATGCTAATGGCAGCTGATTTATCTTGTCAGATAGGATGGCTTTCTCAGCAAGACGTGATACGTGTTGAAACATTATTAAAACGTGCAAAATTGCCAATTCGTTATCCATCTATTCCATTAGAACAATTTTTATCTTATATGGCACATGATAAAAAAGTATTAGAAGGGCAGTTACGTTTAATTTTATTAAAATCGTTAGGGCAAGCAGTCATTACAGCAGATTTTGATACCGAAAAAATGAATCAAGCCATTTTAAATTATCAAATACAAGGATAATGCCTGTGCAAAAGCCTAAAAAAAGCTATGCTTGGATTTTACTGCTACTCGGTGGTACATGTTTGAGTGTGGCACTTGTAATGAGTTTGGTAGTAAAAACGAATCCCATCTTAAAACAAGAACCTGAAGAAGATGTACAGCCGCAGTTTCAAGCAGAAAAAATTTCAGCAACGCCTGATATTGGTGTTTTAACAGGTCAAGTTAAGCCTTTACAACAAACGACACGCGTTGTGGCTTCGGGCATTCATGATGCTGAATTTAGAGGCACTAAGTTTCTACAAGCTAATTCAAAATCTTATACCATTCAAGTTCTTTCTTTTAGTAAAGAAGATGTGCTTAAAGCATTTTTAAAAGATCGTAAAGATCGTCAAAACTTCATGTACTTTAGATTAAGCGACGAAGATCAGCCCGAGCGCTATGTTTTAACGTATGGTATTTATAGAAATGAACAGTCTGCTGAGTTTAATCTACAGCATCTTAACTTAAAATTACCTGCTTCTATTCATCCTGAGCCTCAAGCATTTAAAAGTTATCTTAAATATGTAAATGATTTAGGTTCTGAAGAAATGGGAACAAATACCATATATGAGGTGCGTTTGAAAAAAGCAAGTCTACCTCGTCCACAGCCTCAGCCAATTGTTTCTTCGCCTGCACCTGAACCAGCGCCAACACCACAATTGAGTAATGATGATGCAGCGGCAGTAATGAACTAAAAAAGCGCATGAAAGCATAGTGCACAAATTTAGTGCATTATGTCGATCCACTTAAATATAAAATTAATATAAATCAATAATTTAAATTCTAAATATTAAAAAATAATTGGCATTAATTTTGCATATATACAGTATCTGATATAAAACAGTGCAATCCTTAAACAATATAGGTATTATTTTTGAACAGCTTGTGATTTAAGCTAATGAAATTCAGGAAGAATTTGCACTTATACCATCAATATGCGTATGTATGACGCACATATTTTAAGAAGGGTACGCTATGCACATGCCATCGCCAAATACACTAGCTCCCGCTCAAGGTTTGTATCAACCGCATGAGTTTAAAGATAATTGTGGTTTTGGCTTAATTGCCCAAATGCAAGGAAATGCAAGCCATCATTTGGTTAAAACAGCCATTCATAGTTTAAGTTGTATGACCCACCGTGGTGGTATTGCCGCAGATGGCAAAACAGGAGACGGCTGTGGTTTATTACTTTCTATGCCAAAGGCATTTTTTAGAGCCGAAGCCAAAAGACTCAGTGATATTACATTAAGTGAAATATTTGCTGTTGGCAGTATTTTTTTAAATCATGATGCTACGTTGGCACAACAAGCAAAAGATACACTCACAAAAGAAATTAATGCCGAAGGTCTACGCGTAATCGCATGGCGTATCGTCCCCACCAATGTAGATGCACTAGGTGAGATTGCACTGCAATCTATGCCTGTATTTGAGCAAGTGATTGTTAACTGCCCAATGGGTGTAACCGAAGTCGAATTTAATCGTAAGCTCTTTTTAGCACGCCGTCGTGCAGAACAAAAATTACAACATGACCCTGCATTTTATGTAACAACGCTATGTTCTACAGTCATTAGTTATAAAGGCTTGATGATGCCTGAAGCGATTGATGACTTTTATACAGATTTGGCAGATGAGCGTTTGGAGTCACATATTGTGGTCTTCCATCAGCGTTTTTCAACCAATACGTTACCCCTTTGGCATTTAGCTCAGCCGTTTCGTTATCTTGCCCATAATGGTGAAATTAACACCATCACTGCCAATCGTAATTGGGCAATGGCACGTACTCCTAAATTTGAAAATCCTTTACTGCCCGATATTACACAAATCAAACCGATTATTAACCGTACAGGTTCGGACAGTTCAAGTTTAGATAACATGCTTGAACTATTGGTCGGTGGCGGTATGGATTTATTCCGTGCGTTACGTATGCTCGTACCACCTGCATGGCAAAACGTAGAAACCTTAGATGCAGATTTACGTGCATTTTATGAGTTTAACTCTAAACATATGGAAGCGTGGGATGGTCCTGCAGGATTAGTGATTCAAGATGGTCGCCATGCCATTTGTATGTTAGACCGTAATGGTTTACGCCCTGCACGTTGGGTGATTACCAAAAATGGCTATATTACGCTTGCCTCAGAAATTGGCGTATGGGACTACAAACCTGAAGATGTGGTTTCTAAAGGACGTGTAGGACCGGGCGAAATTTTAGTGGTCGATACAAACACAGGCAAAGTATTAGAAACTCAAGAGGTTGATAATCATTTAAAACGTATGCGTCCGTACCGTGAATGGCTACGTGAAAATGCAGTTCGCCTAAAAGCAAGCCCACAATTAGAAGAGCACCTCATTACCCAAGGCTTAACAGGCGATCAATTAAAATCTGCTCAAAAAATGTTTATGGTGACCTTTGAGGAACGAGATCAGCTTATTCGTCCAATGGCAGAAAACGGACAAGAGGCCGTAGGTTCTATGGGGGACGATACACCAATGGCAGTGCTGTCTAGCCAAGTACGCCATGTGTCTGATTATTTCCGTCAGCAATTTGCACAGGTGACTAATCCACCGATTGATCCATTACGTGAATCTATTGTGATGTCACTAGAAACCTGTATTGGGCGTGAGCAAAATGTATTTGAGCAAGGTCCTGAGCATGCAGACCGGTTAATTATTGCAAGCCCTGTATTGTCTAATTCTAAAATGCATCAATTACGCAGTATTGGGCGTAAAGGGTACGATGTTGCAGAGTTAGACCTCAATTACGCAACAGATGAAACCTTACAAGAAGCAGTTAAACGTATTTGCCAAGAAGCATCGCAAGCGGTCGCAGAAGGTAAAACCGTTATTATTTTATCGGATAAGAAAATCCGTGAAGGTTATTTACCTATCAATGCTGTATTGGCAACGGGTGCAGTACATCATCACCTGATAGCAACAGGCTTACGTACCGACGCTAACATCATTGTTGAAACCGCAGTCGCACGTGACCCGCATCAATTTGCAGTGATATTAGGCTTTGGTGCAACGGCAATTTATCCGTACCTTGCGTTTGACGTGATTTATGACCTTGTGGCAAAAGGTGAGCTTTTGGGCGACCCTGTACAAGCTCAACTCAATTTCCGTAAAGGCATCGAAAAAGGCTTACTTAAAGTCTTGTCTAAAATGGGGATTTCAACCGTTGCTTCGTACCGTGGTGGACAACTGTTTGAAGCAGTAGGTTTATCAAGCGAAGTGGTTGAGCAATGTTTTAAAGGTGTACCAAGCCGTATTGAAGGGGCAACCTTTAAAGATTTAGAAGATGACCAAAAACAACTTGCCGAACTTGCATGGAAAACACGTAAGCCAATTGATCAAGGCGGTATGCTCAAATTTGTATTTGGTAAGGAATATCATGCTTTTAACCCCGAAGTGATTAATGCACTACACAATGCAGTACGTTCGGGCAGTTATACAGACTTTAAACAATATGCCGAGCTCGTAAACCAACGCCCTGTTGCGACAATTCGTGATTTATTGCAACTTAAAACAGACGCATCTATTGATTTAGAAAGTGTAGAAGCAGTCGAAGAGATTTTACCTCGTTTTGACTCGGCAGGTATGTCTTTAGGGGCATTATCGCCAGAAGCACATGAAGCCATTGCAACTGCCATGAATACCATTGGTGGGCGTTCAAACTCGGGTGAGGGCGGTGAAGACCCTGCACGATATGGCACCATCAAAAACTCTAAAATTAAACAAATTGCATCGGGTCGTTTTGGTGTAACGCCTGCGTATTTAACCTCTGCCGAAGTGTTGCAAATTAAAGTAGCACAAGGGGCAAAACCGGGTGAAGGTGGGCAATTACCCGGCGGTAAGGTCAATAGTTTAATCGCACGGTTACGTTATTCTGTACCGGGTGTAACGCTTATTTCGCCACCGCCACATCACGATATTTACTCTATTGAAGATTTGGCACAGCTTATTTTTGATTTAAAACAAGTCAATCCACAAGCCATGGTGTCGGTAAAACTAGTTTCTGAACCAGGTGTGGGTACCATTGCCGCAGGTGTTGCCAAAGCCTATGCCGATTTTATTACCATTTCAGGTTATGACGGTGGTACGGCAGCATCTCCAATTTCATCTATTCATCATGCAGGGTCGCCGTGGGAGCTTGGTTTAGCCGAAACGCATCAAGCACTTAGAGTGAACGATTTACGTGGCAAAGTCCGTGTACAAACTGATGGTGGCTTAAAAACAGGTCTAGATGTGGTTAAAGCTGCCATTTTAGGTGCAGAGAGCTTTGGTTTTGGCTCTACCCCAATGATTGCATTAGGTTGTAAATACTTACGTATTTGCCATTTAAATAACTGTGCAACAGGTGTGGCAACTCAACAAAAAGGCTTGCGTAAAGACCATTATATTGGTGAGCCTGAAATGTTAATTAACTTCTTTAGATTTATTGCCGAAGAAACGCGTGAGTGGTTGGCGGCTTTAGGGGTAAGTTCGTTAAAAGATTTGATCGGACGTGTAGATCTGCTCGAAATTTTACCGGGTACAACCCAAAAACATCAGCATTTAAATTTAGATGCGTTGTTACAGTCGCACCCATCAGCTCAAGGCAAAGCACAATATTGCCAAGTACAGGGCAATCATCCATTTGATAAAGGCGAACTTGCCGAGCAAATGGTACGCGATGCATTACCAAGTATTGAGCAGAAACAACCGATTGAACTGAGTTATAACGTTGGCAACTGTGACCGTTCTATTGGTGCACGTTTAAGTGGTGAAATTGCACGTCGCTACGGTAATTTAGATATGGAGGCACATCCTGTTACGCTTAACTTAACAGGTACAGCAGGGCAGTCTTTAGGTGTATGGAATGCAGGTGGCTTGCATCTTAAACTAGAAGGCGATGCCAACGACTACGTGGGTAAAGGTATGGCAGGTGGTCGTATCAGTATTTTCCCGCCAAAGGGGTCGCCGTTCCAAACGCAAGAAACCGCCATTATTGGTAATACCTGCTTATACGGTGCTACGGGCGGTAAAATTTTTGCGGCAGGTACGGCAGGCGAGCGTTTTGCAGTGCGTAACTCGGGTGCATTTGCAGTGATTGAAGGTGCAGGCAACCATTGCTGTGAATATATGACAGGTGGTGTAGTCACCGTGCTTGGCAAAGTAGGACATAACTTTGGGGCAGGCATGACAGGTGGTTTTGCTTATGTTCTAGATTTAGATAACGATTTTGTGGATTACTACAACCATGAATTGATTGATTTAAATCGTATTTCTACTGAATCTATGGAAGAGCATCAAGAATTTTTACTTAGAATTTTAGATGAGCATATTGCTGAAACAGGTAGTGCGTGGGCATATAAAATCCGTAATGAGTTTGATTTTTATAGCCGTAAGTTTTGGTTAGTGAAACCGAAAGCGGCAAACTTGCTTACTCTTTTAAAGACCACTCAAGCAGACCCACAATAAGGACGGAGTACATCATGGCAGAGCGTCTTAACAACAACTTCCAATTTTTGGATGTGCCTCGTCAAGAACCAACCAAAAAAGAGATTGGACTGCGTACCGCACAATTTGTAGAAATTTATCAACCATTTGATAAAGAAGAAGCCGCTAATCAAACGCATCGTTGTTTGGGGTGTGGTAATCCGTACTGTGAATGGAAATGCCCTGTGCATAACTATATTCCCAATTGGTTAAAATTGGTGTCCGAAGGGCATATCTTCCAAGCAGCGGAACTATGTCATCAGACTAATACATTGCCTGAGGTGTGTGGGCGTGTGTGTCCGCAAGACCGTTTGTGTGAGGGTGCGTGTACTTTAAATGATGGTTTTGGTGCTGTGACGATTGGCAATGCCGAAAAATACATTAACGATACGGCATTTGCGTTGGGATGGCGTCCCGATATGTCGCATGTGAAATGGACAGATAAAAAAGTTGCGATTATTGGGGCAGGTCCTGCAGGGCTTGGTTGTGCCGATATTTTGGTACGTAATGGTGTTAAACCTGTGGTATTTGATAAACACCCAGAAATTGGCGGACTACTTACGTTTGGTATTCCAGAATTTAAAATGGAAAAAGATGTCATGAAACGCCGCCGTGAAATTTTTACAGGTATGGGTGTAGAGTTTCGCTTAAATACCAATGTGGGGTCAGACATTACCATTGATGAGTTATTAGAAACCTATGATGCGGTCTTCATGGGGATGGGCACGTATACCTATATGAAAGGCGGTTTTGTAGGTGAGGATTTAGAGGGTGTGCATGATGCACTTGATTATCTGATTGCCAATGTAAACCGTTGCCAAGGGTGGGAAAAAGACCCACAGGCATTTATTGATCTTGCAGGTAAAAAAGTCATTGTACTCGGTGGTGGTGATACGGCAATGGACTGTAACCGTACGGCGATTCGTCAAAGTGCAGAACAAGTGACCTGTGCTTATCGTCGTGATGAAGCAAATATGCCGGGGTCACGCCGTGAAGTCAAAAATGCCAAAGAAGAAGGGGTGAATTTTTTATTTAACCGACAACCGATTGAGATTGTAGGCGAAAATGGCAAAGTAACAGGTGTAAAGGTAATTACAACGCAACTTGGTGCACCAGACAGCCGAGGACGCCGTAGCCCAGAGCCTATCCCTAACTCAGAAGAAATTTTAGCTGCCGATGCGGTATTGTTAGCTTTTGGTTTCCGTACAAGCCCTGCCGATTGGTTTAATAGTCAAAATATTGAGCTAGATGGTTGGGGGCGTGTGGTAGCAAAAGAGCAACAAGAATTTAAATTCCAAACTGCAAACCCTAAAATTTTTGCAGGGGGCGATATGGTACGTGGCTCTGATTTGGTGGTCACTGCTATTTGGGAAGGTAGACAAGCAGCAGAAGGTATTTTGGATTATTTAGATATTTAAAGATGAAGCCCCGTAAGGGGCTTTTTATTTTTGATATAAATTTAAATAAAAAATATATTGAAACTAAAAAGTATAATAATGATTTAAAAACTGACAAATTTTGTAATTTCTACTGACAAAAAATGTCACTTCTAAACAAAGAATGTTAGTTAAAATTCTAAAAATATTCAATTAAACTGTTTTAAATAAAAGGGTTGTAAGAGTTGGCACGCTCTGTGCTAACATATATGCATCAAAGGTTGGTACGCCAACTTAAACCAAACATAACATTGGGGTTAACTATGAAAGCTCAAAAAGGTTTTACATTAATTGAATTAATGATCGTTGTGGCGATTATTGGTATTTTGGCTGCAATTGCGATTCCTGCATACAGTAAGTATCAAGCTCGTGCTAAAGCAGCGGCAGCAGCTTCAGAGTTAGCTGGCGTAAAAACTATTACAGATCAATTAATTAATGATGGTACTACTGCTCCTACAGCAGATAACCTAAAAACAGCTGGAGTAAATACATCTAGTCAAAACTGTACTATAACACCTAATATAAATGCTGGGGCAGGTACAATTACGTGCCAACTTGTTAATGCACCATCTCAACTTGCTAATGTTGCTTTAGTTCAAACGAGAACTGCGGATGGTGTATGGAGTTATAGTATTACAGGTACGCCAACAGATACTACGATTCTTCCAAAGGCTTATCAAACTGGTTCTTAAAATCAATAATTAGATTTTAAAAAGAGAAACTTATGTTTCTCTTTTTTTGATTAAAAAGAGAGCAATATGTTTATAAAAATTAGAAATGAGTGTTTTATATTTTTCATTAGTCTTTTAATTTATTTACCACCTATATTATGGGGTAACTATTTTATGGATGATAGTTATCGTTCTATTTATGGTTATTATGATTGGACAGGTGATTATAGACCAATTGCGGATTTAATTTACTATATTTTAGGGCAAGGCTATTTTGTAGACTTATTTCCATACACATATATCATTCAAATTTTTATTTGTAGCTATTTTATATATGCAATAACTGAAAAAACGAAACGAATTTATAATTTTGATAATAAATATGAAAAGCTCATTTCTTTAGGTTTTTTTTGTCTTTTTCTTAATCCTTTTTTTCTACAAAATATTTATTTTAGATATGATTCTTTACCGATGATGTTATCTATTATATTTGTATGTTTACCCTTATATTTTGAATATAAAAAAATTATAGTTTCCATAGTATGTTGTTTACTCACTTTGTTTACTTATCAGTCTAGTATTATTGGGTTTTCAGTAATTGTTTGTTTACATACATTATTTTTAATATCTAAAAACTATACACAAAAAGAAGTAGCCTTATTTATTTCTAAAAATATTTTAGCACTACTTGGGGCTTTAATTATTTTTGGCTTCGTATCTCACTTTTTGATTGAGCCAAATCATTACGCAAGTAAAAATTTAAATTTCATATTTTCTTATTCAAATTGGACAAATTTAATTTATGAAAATATAAATTATTCTTTAAAAAACCTAACTATTACAAATAGGTTAATCGATTATATTCTTTTTTTAATCTTATCTATACTATCACTACTTTCAATATTAGTAATTTTAAAAAATCATAAAAGTACTTTTATATTTAAGATTGCTATTTTTTTAGGATTGACTTTGGTATGTTTGTTAGGCTTATTAAATACAAATATATTTTTATATCAACCTAGATTACATGCTAGAACTTATATTGGCTTTGGTTTTGTAAATTTATTTATATATTTATCGATCGCATTTTATTTTTTTAGAAATAATATTAAAAAAAATGAGTATGTATTTCTATTTTCTATTTTAAGTTATTTACCTGTACTATATTTTATTATAATTGCTCAAACTTATAATGCTTTAAATGACATAAAAAAATATAATCAGAATATTATATCCTATTTAATACATGACATAAAAAAAGTGAGAAAATCTGAAAGCTACCTAGTGGCTGTCGGATATACTGATTATACGAAAAGATATCAAGTTTTAGCAGATATCTATCCATGTATAAGAAAAACTATAATTTCGGAATTAGATGTTAATACGCATAGCTATTTT
The DNA here is from genome assembly GCF_027568475.1 of Acinetobacter sp. HY1485. GTDB lineage: Bacteria > Pseudomonadota > Gammaproteobacteria > Pseudomonadales > Moraxellaceae > Acinetobacter. The sequence goes on from NZ_JANKZG010000004.1 coordinate 112,287, forward strand.
TATTCTTTTATGAATAATTTTAACTTTAATTTTCAACAATATCCAAGTGATGATTTGTTGACAAAAGCAAATCTCTACAAACAGGTAAAAAATAAAGTACCTATTGTAGATGACCCATTTTACAATATATATTCATATCAGGGTAACTTAATAGTAGCTTTTAAAAATGATAATGGTGTAGTAAATATTTCAGATGAACCAAATCGATTTAAATGAATTTTATTAAATATATATTAATTGGTATTTTAAATACAGCCATTCATTGGTCTGTATTTTATATCTGCACTTTCTCTTACTTTTCCCAAAGTAATTCAAATTTAATTGCTTTTATCGTTGCATCAACACTTTCGTATATTCTAAATTCAAAATATAATTTCAATAAACCAGTAAATGTTGGTAGATATTGTATATTTTTAATTGGAATGGGGTGCTTAAATTTTGTGATAGGGCAGGTTGGAGATATATATAATTTTATACCTATTATAACCTTAATAATTACATCACTATTAAGTCTATTTTTTGGTTTTTTATTTTCTAAATTTTTCATTTTTAGAGTAAATTGATGCAAATTACACTAGTCATTCCTGTATTTAATGAACAAGATGCAATTCCTATTTTTTATGAGGCGATAAAAAAAGATAACTATTTAAGTACAGAAAATTTAGAATTAATTTTCATTAATGATGGTAGTACAGATAAAACAGAACAAATATTAGAATTATTAGTTTTTGCTGATCAATCAATTAAGGTATTGAATTTTACCCGAAATTTTGGTAAGGAGGCTGCTTTAATGGCGGGCTTGGAGTATGCAACTGGGAATATTGTTATTCCAATAGATGTAGATTTACAGGATCCTTTGTATGTCATTCCTTCAATGATTAAAAAATGGCAAGAAGGTGCATCTGTAGTACTTGCTAAAAGAGTGGATCGTTCTACAGATAGTTATTTAAAACGTAAAACAGCATCTATGTTTTATCAAATTCATAATAAAATTAGTTTTCCCCCAATTGAAGAAAATGTAGGAGATTTTCGTCTATTAGATCGGAGTATTGTAGAAGACATTAAATCGCTTAAAGAAAAAAATCTGTTTATGAAAGGAGTATTGTCTTGGGTAGGTGGTCAAGTAGAAGTTGTTGAATATACAAGACAAGAAAGAATAGCTGGTAATACAAAATTTAATATGTGGAAGCTCTGGAATTTAGCACTAGAAGGAATTACTAGTTTTTCTACAGTTCCCTTGAGAGTTTGGACTTATATTGGCTCTATAATTGCATTTTTATCTTTCATATATGGGGTAGGGATTATATGTACAACACTTGTATGGGGTAATGAAGTAAAAGGTTATCCTTCCTTATTAGTTTCTATTCTTTTTTTAGGTGGTATTCAGCTAATAGGTATTGGTGTATTAGGCGAGTATATTGGTAGAATTTATATTGAAGTCAAAAACAGACCACGCTATATTCTAAAAAAGAATGAAAAATAACCGTATAAAACAAAACTCCTTGCAAAACCTAAAAAACGCTATATACTACGCCACATACAGTTAATTAGCTGTTTTATTTACTTTAAACCAGAAAGTAAATATCGGTGCGGGATGGAGCAGTCTGGTAGCTCGTCGGGCTCATAACCCGAAGGTCGTTGGTTCAAATCCAGCTCCCGCTACCAATTTTAACAAGCTTCGTAAACTTGTTAAACGAAATTGATTGAAATAATCACCCAGTTTCGTTAAAATTTACGCATTATTGCGGGATGGAGCAGTCTGGTAGCTCGTCGGGCTCATAACCCGAAGGTCGTTGGTTCAAATCCAGCTCCCGCTACCAAGATTTTTTCAAAAAGGCTCACAAATAGGTGGGTCTTTTTGCACAGTGGGCTATGCTTTTCTGTGCTATAAAAAGGGCGGGTTACGCCCTTTTTTATTATTTACTGTGTGGTGCAGACATCAAAGAGTCACATTCACGACATACGGTTAAAGACCGATATGCACAAATGACGAGAATACATGAAGCTATCAAATAAAACTCAAGCGTTACAAGACATGATTGCACCTGCTGTGGCAGCATGTGATGTAGAACTTTGGGGCATCGAATTTTTGCCACAAGGTAAGCGCTCTATGTTACGTATTTTTATTGATAAACCAATCAATGAAAATGCAGAACCTGTAATAGGTGAAGACGGTGAAGAGCAAGGACGTGGTATTGGTGTTCAAGACTGCGTGCGTGTTACACAGCAAGTGGGTGCAATTTTAGATGTTCACGACCCTATTTCGGGTGAATATGCGTTAGAAGTGTCATCACCAGGTTGGGATCGTCCATTTTTTGAATTATCTCAGATGTCTGCATACACGGGGTATCAAGTTGCATTACGCCTCATTAGTGCAGTAGAAAATCGTCGTAAATTTCAAGCAAAACTAATTTCTGTTGATCTTGAAAATGAGATGATTCAAGTAGAAGTTGAACAGCAACAAGTGCTAGAGATCGATAGCCATAATATCGATAAAGCAAATCTAGTTTATCAAGACTAAATCATTTAAAAGTATAGACAGGTGACTTATGGGTCGTGAGATTCTTACCGTTGCAGAAACGGTTAGTAACGAAAAAGGTGTTAGTCGCGAAGCCATCTTTGAAGCACTAGAGCAAGCACTCGTTGCCGCAACAAAGAAAAAATTCTATGAAGGCACGCAATCTGAAGAAGCGCAATTACGTGTAGAAATCGACCGTAAAACAGGTGAATACCGTACATTCCGTCAGTGGGAAGTCGTGGCAGATGAAGACCACGAAATGCCGGCTTGCCAAGATGCGATTTCAGATTTAGACCCTTCAAAATGCTCAATTGGTGATATCCGCGAGTTAGAAGTAGAATCTATTGAATTTGGTCGTATTGCGGCACAAATTGCAAAACAAGTAATTGTACAAAAAATCCGTGAAGCAGAACGCGCTTTAATTGCAGATGCATATGTATCTAAAGTAGGCGAGCTCATTTACGGTGAAGTGAAAAAGCAAACAAAAGAAGGCTTTATCATCGATTTAGGTGACAATGCTGAAGGTTACCTTGCGCGTGACGAAATGATTCCAAAAGAATTATTACGTCCAAAACAACGTGTAAATGCCATTTTATATGAAGTAAATCGCGAAGGGCGTGGTGCGCAGTTATTATTAACGCGTGCAAAACCTGATATGCTGATGGCATTGATGAAAAAAGAAGTTCCAGAAATTTCTGAAGAAATCATCGAAATTAAAGCTGCTGCACGTCAACCAGGTGTTCGTGCTAAAATTGCAGTGAAAACCAACGATCACCGTATTGACCCAGTTGGGGCATGTATTGGTATGCGTGGTACGCGTATTCAGGCAGTTCAGCAAGAACTTAATGGTGAGCGTATTGATGTTGTGGTATGGTCTGATGACCCTGCACAATATATCGCAAGTGCATTAGAACCTGCTGATGTATCGGGTATTGTGATTGATGAAGATGCGCTAACAGCAGATATTATTTTTGCAACAAGCGATCAACTTGCGCGTGCAATTGGCTCACAAGGTCAAAATGTTCGTTTAGCATCAGAGTTAACGGGTTATAAGTTAAACATGATGTTGGAAGAAGAATACCATGCACGTCAGCAAAACGAAGCGCAAAAGTATTTAGATCTTTTTGTGCAACGCCTAGAAATTGAAGAAAACTTGGCAATGGCACTTGTAGAGATGGGCTTTACCACTTTAGAAGAAATTGCATATGTACCTGCTGAAACATTTAACGAAATTGAGTTAGATGAACAAACAGTAGAAACATTGCAAGCACGTGCAAAAGAAGTTGCATTAGCCGATGCGCTACAGCAACAAGAAAACGTGCAAGAGCCAAGCCAAGAATTGCTAGATATGGAAGGTATCACGCAAGAGCTTGCTTATGCACTTGCTAGCCGTGGCATTATTACAGTAGACGATCTTGCAGACCAAGCAACTGACGATATTACAGATATTGACGGTTTAACGCGTGAGCTTGCAGGTCAACTGATTATGAAAGCCAGAGAATCATGGTTTAACTAGGAGGTAATACATGACGGACAAGTCTATTAAAGAGTTAGCGCAAAGCGTAGGACGTCCAGTAGAGAAGCTCCTAGAGCAAGTTCGTGATGCAGGACTACCACAGCGTGGTGCTGATGATATTATTAATACAGAACAGCAAGATACTCTCGTTAAGCACTTGAAAAAAGTTCATGGTCAAAATGAGGGTAATGCAGGAAAGATTACCTTGAAACGTAAAACAACGAGTACAGCTAAAGTTGCAGGTACTTCAGGCAAGGCAAAAACGATTAATGTAGAAGTTCGTAAGAAGCATACATTTAATACGCCTGATCCTAAGCAAATTGCAGCAGAAGCAAAAGCAAAAGCTGAATTAGAAGCAAAAGCGCAATCAGAAGCGAAATCGTCAACAGCTGCACCTGCACAAAATAAAGCAAGTGCAACACTTGAAGCGATGCGCGCTGCGCATACCAAAGAAAAAGTGGCAGACAAGCCAAAAGCGGCAGTTGTTGTTAAAAAACGTGGTGGTGGTGTTGTAAAACCAGTTCAAACACCTAAATCGTTTGAAACAGCTGCACAGAAAAAAGCGCGTCAAGCCGAAGAAGCAAAATTACGTGCAACCGAAGAAGTTGCTCGTCGTAAAGCGGCAGAAGAAGCACAGCAACGTACGCTTGAGCAGATGCGTCAAATGGCATCTAAATACTCAAACGATGATGGTGCAGCAAAAATCCGTGTTGTAGATGACAATACGCCACTTGCAGCAGGTCTTGTTGGTCAAGCATACGAAGAATCATTTAAGAAAGAAGACCGCGAAATTAAACGTGGTGGTAACTCTAAAGACGGTCGTAGCCAAAAACGTGGTCGTAATGGTCAAGAAGATCAAAACTTTGGTCGTAACAACCATCACAAACGCGGTTTAAAAACAAGCCAAGGCAATAAGCATGGCTTTGAAAAACCAGTTAAAAAGCAAATTTATGATGTAGAAATTGGCGAAACAATTGTTGTTGCCGATCTTGCTCAAAAAATGGCAATCAAGGTGCGTGAAGTAATTAAGACACTTATGAAAATGGGTGAATTAGTTAATCAAAACCAAGCCATTGACCAAGAAATTGCATCTTTAGTTGTTGAAGAGATGGGTCATAACCCAGTTTTAGTATCTGACACAGCAGCAGAAGACAACTTACTTGAGCAAGCTGAGCAAAAACGTGGTGAGCAATCAACTCGTCCGCCAGTGGTAACCATCATGGGTCACGTTGACCATGGTAAAACGTCATTACTTGACCGTATTCGTCGTGCAAAAGTTGCAGCAGGCGAGGCAGGCGGTATTACACAGCACATTGGTGCTTACCATGTAGAGACTGAAAAAGGCATTATCACGTTCTTAGATACGCCGGGACACGCAGCGTTTACGTCTATGCGTTCACGTGGTGCTAAGGCAACGGATATTGTAGTGCTTGTTGTTGCAGCTGATGATGGTGTAATGCCACAAACAGCAGAAGCAATTGATCATGCACGCGCAGCAGGTACGCCAATTATTGTTGCAATCAACAAAATGGATAAAGAATCTGCTGATCCAGACCGCGTATTAAACGAATTAACTGCAAAACAAATCGTACCTGAACAATGGGGTGGTGATGTTGCAGTGGCACAAGTATCTGCACATACAGGCGCAGGTATTGACGATCTTTTAGACCTTATTTCTGTACAAGCAGAAATGATGGAACTTCAAGCGTCAACTGAAGGTGCAGCACAAGGTGTTGTAATTGAAGCGCGTGTAGATAAAGGTCGTGGTGCAGTAACATCTATTCTTGTACAAAACGGTACATTAAACGTAGGTGATCTTGTTCTTGCAGGTTCTTCTTACGGTCGTGTACGTGCGATGGTAGACGAAAACGGTAAACGTATTAAAACAGCAGGTCCATCTATTCCTGTAGAAGTTTTAGGTTTACCAGATGCGCCAATGGCAGGTGACGAAGTTCTTGTTGTAAATGATGAGAAAAAAGCGCGTGAAGTGGCTGATGCACGTTCTGATCGTGAACGTCAAAAACGTCTAGAGCGTGCAAGCGCAATGCGTTTAGAGAACTTAATGTCATCTATGGGCAAAAAAGATGTTCCAACTGTGAATATCGTGCTTAAAACAGATGTACGTGGTTCTTTAGAAGCATTACAAACTGCATTGTATGACCTTGCAACTGAAGAAGTTAAAGTACGTGTTATTGGTTCGGGTGTTGGTGCAATCACTGAGTCTGACGTAACACTTGCAGAATCTTCTGATGCGGTATTACTTGGCTTTAACGTACGTGCAGATGCAACCGCGCGTCAAAAAGCAGATCAAGATGATATCGATATCCGTTACTACAGCGTTATTTATCAATTGATTGATGATGTTAAAAATGCAATGAGCGGTAAACTTGCACCAGAACATCGTGAAACAATTCTAGGTGTGGCTCAAGTACGTGAAGTATTCCATTCTAGTAAGTTCGGTGCTGCAGCAGGTTGTATGGTGACAGAAGGTGTTATCCATCGTAACAAACCAATTCGCGTATTGCGTGATGATGTCGTGATTTTCCAAGGTGAACTTGAATCGCTACGTCGTTATAAAGAAGTGGTTGAAGATGTTCGTGCTGGTATGGAGTGTGGTCTTGCGGTTAAAGGCTATAAGGATATTAAAGCATTGGATAAGATCGAAGTTTACGACATTCAAATTGTTAAACGGAGTCTTTAATGGCGGGTAGTCAACGTCTTAAGCGCATGGCGGATACAGTACAGAAAGAACTTTCTGAAATGATTCGCCAAGAGTTAAAAGATCCTCGCTTAGGTGGTTTTGTTACCATTTCTTCGGTTAAGGTAAGCCCTGACCTTGGTTATGCAGATGTTTATGTGACTGTAATGGGTCGTGAACTGACTGATGATCAAAATGAAGAATCGCATAAAGAAACCTTAGATGTTTTAAATAAAGCAGCAGGTTTCTTACGCCAAGAGTTGAGTCGTCGTATTAAAACGCGTGTAACGCCTCGTTTACGCTTTCATTACGATAAAACAAATGCTCATGGTAATTATATGTTTGGCTTGATTGAAGAAGCTGTAAAAGATTTACCAAAGCGTAATGATGAAGAATAAAATGAAAGAAGCCACCTAAGGGTGGCTTTTTTTATTTATAATAAAGAGGAGGTAAGTGGGTTTGCCAGTTTAATGGTCATTAAATATGCATGGTACAAATCAGGTTTACCATTCCAAATTAAGTTGGAAATACGATTTTTACAGTCTAAATCTTGAAACCAACCTCCATCTTTTTCATCAACTAAATGATTGTGAATATAACCTGTAATTTTTCTATAGTAAGGCTCATAATTAGGGTCATCTAGCCGTTTAAGCAATGTTGCTGATGCCACAGCTGCTTCGGCATGTACCCAATGCAAACGTTCTTCTACTACGGGTTTTTGTTGCCAATCATAAGTATAAATAATGCCATTACCTTTCCATCCATGTGCCCATGCTGTTTTAAATAAGCCAATGGCATCTTCAACTAGCCAGCTTGGTGGCAATTCATTAAAGTGATGAAAAGCTTGTTCTAAGTTAAGCAATAAATGACACCATTCAAAACCATGTCCAGGCGTGAGGCCGTATGGTCTAAAATCATCTGTTGGTTGGTCTTGGTTAAAATCGTAAATAGGTTGCCAATGTTGGTCAAAATGTTCTACTACATGATAATCATGCTGTTTTGCATGAGTATGAATAATACGTTCTACAATTGCTAATGCACGCTTAAGCCATTTAATATCTTGATTAGTGATTGCCAATTGAATAAAGAGTTCAGTACTGTGCATATTGCAATTTGCACCACGATATTCCTCTAAATTTTTCCAATCAATATCATAGCTTTCTAAAACACATTGCTCTTCTTCAGACCAAAAGTAACGCTCAAACAGGGTAAGCGCTTTTTCATAAAGTTCGTCTGCTCCTTCAATATCCGCTTGCTGTGCACTATTTGCAGCAAGTAAAACAAATGCATGAATATAAGATTTTTTAGGATCATACAAACAATCGCGTGGTAATGATGACACCCAACCCTCATGTTCTTGATCAAATAAAACTGTATTTAGGCTTTTTATACCCCATTCTGCAAGTTCTAAGCTCCCAGGATGACCACGCTTTGCTGCGATTGAATAACAATGAGTTAAACGTGCAGTATTTAACGTATTTGGACGATGATTTAGGGGAATACCTGAGCGGTCTAAATCAAAAAAGCCGCCTTCTTGGCAGCGTGATCGTTTATAAAAACCGAGTAAATTAAAAGATTGTTGGGTAAGCCAAGTTTGGTGAAAATCTTGGTTAAGCCAACTGTGTTTGACCTGTGTAAGTTGTGTCATATATCACCTCATAAAAAAGGGTTAGCAAATGCTAACCCTATATTTTTTTAACCGCCTACCATTGTGCCACCATTAGGATGGATGGTTTGGCCTGTGATAAATGACGAGTCTTGGCTTGCTAAAAATACAAAAACAGGCCCCAACTCACTTGGCTGTGCACAGCGACCTTGTGGTGTATCTGAACCAAAATCTTCTAAGCGTTGTGCATCAAATGGCCCCCATGTTGCAGGTTGCAGTGGTGTCCATACAGGGCCAGGTGCAACTGCATTAACACGGATGCCTTTTGATGCGACTTGGTTAGATAGACCACGCGTGAAGCTGATCATGGCACCTTTAGTTGCTGAATAATCTACCAATACTTTAGGTGCAACATACGCATTGACTGATGCAACATTAATAATGCTATCGCCTTCGGTAAATTGAGAAAGTACAGCTTTACTTAAATAAAACATCGAATGAACATTGACATTAAATACATTGAGCCACTGTTCATCGCTTAAAGTTGTTAAGTCTTCGTTAGGCGCTTGGGTTCCTGCATTATTCACTAAAATATTAATTTTACTAAAGTCTTTAATTACATCGGCTACAACTTGGCGACATTTATCTGCATCACGTAAATCTGCTTCATATAGCTTACATGTACCACCAATGTTTTCGACCCACTCTTTTACATCATTAGCATCATCAAGTTCTTCTTTAAGATAAGTAATGGCAATTTTTGCACCTTCTTTGGCAAAATGCATTGCAACAGAGCGTCCAATACCACTGTCGCCACCTGTAATCAGAGCAACTTTATCTTTTAATTTATTTGAGCCTTCATAGTTTTCTCGGATAAATTCTGCAGGGGGTTGCATATCTTTTTCGTTGCCTGGTAGTTCTTGTTTTTGAGCATGAATATCTAAATTTTGCATGAATCACTCCGTTGTTAATTTTTATGGCGTGATTCATGTTGCTTGTTTTCTATGCGAATGAAAAGTTGTGTTTAACAGTTGAAACGTAAGCTTTTGTATTTTTATGCGTAGATGCGTATCTAAGATTTATTTTGATCTTCATCTGCTGTTTTAGGAATTTTTTGGGCGTGATAGGCAGAGTTTTTAACTTCTCTACGTTGGTTCATACGTTTATCCCAAGGTAGTGGACGATCAATGGCTTCGGGTACATCACCACTTAATGAGCGCAATTTAAAATGTAGTGCTGCTTGTGCAAGTAAGTTTGCAGAAACAGGCGCAGTTAAAAAGGCAAACAAAGTTAAAAGAAGTTCTGCAAAACCAAAATAACCCTGAAAAGCACTGTAAATCATGCCTGCAATTAAAAAACTGCCTAATCCTAATGTGCTCGATTTTGTAGGTGCATGTAAGCGCGTAAACAAATCAGGCAGGCGAATCATACCAATACTTCCCACTAGCATAAAAAAACTGCCCGATAAGAGAAAAAAAGAAACTAAATATTCCATAATCATTTGTTTATTCATATTTTTCTCCTAGTCAATGACATGTCCACTTGTGAAGTAACGTGCGAGTGCCATGGTAGAAATAAAGCCAAGCATTGCAATGAGTAGTGCACCCTCAAATAAGTTGGTAGTTGACCAATAAATACCTAAAACAGTAATGAGTGCTGTGGTATTTAAAAATAGAGTATCTAGTGCAAGTAAGCGATCAACAATGGATGGCCCCATAATCATACGGATTAAACAGAGCAACATTGAAATGGTGATGGCTGTTAAACAGAGTCCAAGAACATAAGGTAAAATACTCATGTTTGTTCTCCCATAAAAATATGAATGAGACGACTCTCGTAGCGCTCTTTAATCATTGCAATATCTTGTTCGGGATGATGGCTACTTAAAGCATGAACTAAAATATCGCCTCGTTCTTGGTCGATCCCTGCGCTGACCGTACCTGGCGTGGTACTAATAATCATCGCAAGCAAGGCATTGACTTGTTCGTGTTTGGTTTCTAACGGTACTCTAAACCATTTAGGCGCGAGGTTTTGCTTAGGACCGAGTACAAGTTTTGCCACTACAAAGTTAGATACAATAATATCCCACAGCACAATAAAAAAAAGCTCAATGGTGCCTTTCCAACGAATATTAGGGGTACTGACAATAAATGGATTAACTAATTTAGGAATGATAATAGCGAGTACACACGCAATCAGTAAATCGCAAGGGTCAATGCTATGAGAAAGCATGAGCCATGTTAAACCTACCAATAAAGAGACAAAACGATGTGGCATATTATCTCTCCCTCATGGGTTGGAGTTTTGCACCTGTAGATTGATTTGGCAAAATTGGGGTGTCGTGAAGATTTTGACTTTGTTTTTCAATCTGACGTTTTTTATATTCTGAAATATGTTCACCATTTAAGGTATTAGGAGCAATTATATACGGTATAAAATGGGCATTTGGATCAGGGTTTTCGCCACCATATTTGGTTTCAGGAATATTTTTTGGATCAAATGGTTCTACACTGATGTAATGTCCCTCATCATTTTGTTTTAAGATTTTGTATTGATAAATCTCTTGATAGCCCAGCTGTGTTGCCGTATCTGCTAAATATTGTTGAATGGGATGAGCAAAGACGACATATAGCCCTAAAACACTGAGAAGAATATACACAACAGTATCATTGCGTGCAGGTGCAACATTGGGTAAGGCTTGATAAAGTTGATAGTCTGCTGTTTTAGGGTCTGTTTCTGGCTCGCTTGATTGCCAAAACAAAATAAAACCTGCTCGAACAAATGCCAAAAGACTAATTAAGCTTACAATTAAGATTATCACGATAATTGTAGTTTGGTAGGCATGTCCTTGCGTGGCTTGTAAAATAAAAACCTTACCCCAAAAACCACTTAACGGTGGTAGTCCTGCCATCATCAGTGCAATGATAAAGAAACAAACCGAAAGAATGGTATTTTGTTTCATTTGTGGTGCAATGCGTAGATGGTCTTTAAATTCACCTCGTTGTGCGGTAATCCAACCACACAGTAAATAAAAAGTAGCGCCCACAATGGTACTATGAAACAGGTAGTATAGACCTGCCGACCATGCTTGCGTTTGATGCAGTGCAAGAGCAATACAAACCGTACCTAAAGAGGATAACACCATAAAGCCAACAAAGCGCCGTAAACGAACAGCCCCTAAGGCTGCAATTGCCCCATAAAGGGATGTTACTAGCCCTAAGATAAGTAAGTAGTCAAAAAGCTGTGCATATTGTTCAGGCATAAATAAAATAGAATTTACCCGCAAAATGGCATAAATACCCACTTTAGTCATGATAGTAAACAGAGCTGCAACAGGTGTACTTGCAACGGCATAAGTTTTGGGTAACCAAAAACCAAGAGGGACAATCGCAGCTTTGATGGCAAAAACGGTAAAGAGTAAATACCCACCTGCAATGGCAAGCTGTTGTTCATCTTGAGGCAGTTGTGGAAGCAAACGTGCCACGTCTGTCATATTTAAACTGCCTACATTGGCATAAATAAGACCTAGCCCAATTAAAAATAGAGTACTTGCAAATAGGTTAATCACCACATAGTGGATACCTAACTGAAAACGAGCTTTACCTTGTCCATAAATGAGCAAAACATAAGATGCCATCAGCAAAATTTCAAAAAAGACAAACAGGTTAAATAAGTCGTTTGTTAAAAAAGCACCACACAAACCCATGAGCAAAAATTGAAATAGGGCATGAAAATAACGACCCCGTAAATCCCAATCTTTACTTGAAAACCACAACACAGGTAAAGCAAGGGTATAGGTTAAAATGAGCATAAATGCTGAGAGCCGATCTAACACAAGCACAATGCCAAAAGGGGCTGTCCATTCGCTGAGTTGGTAGGTCGTAATGAGACCTGTATTGGCTTGTATAAGATAACTGATTGCCGTAAATAAGCCCAATAGAGTGGCTGTGTAACTGATGACACGCCGCCATGGTTGTCGCCAATCATTTTGTAAAGCATCTGCTCCAGGGTTACCAAAGAGTAATAAAATAAAACCTGCGAGTGCGGGGATTAAAATACTAAAAATTGGCATGTTATTTTGCCAAAAGTGAAACAATGTCATGATACTTTGTCCTCACTTGGGTCGTTGGCAAGTTCGGCAATTTCTTTAGAATCAACGTGATCTGTACCCGATTCATAACGGCTACGCAAAGCAAGTTGTACAACAAAGGCAGTGGTTGCAAAACCAATGACGATAGCAGTGAGAACAAGAGCTTGAGGTAGAGGGTCTGTTACGGATGTAGTTTCGGTTAAAATAGCAGGTGAGTTAACATTGACACGACCTGTCGCAAATAAAAATAGATTGACTGCATAACCAATCATGGCAAGTCCAAGCACCACAGGAAATGTACGCGCACGTAACAGTAAATACACACCTGATGCCACTAAAAGTCCAATTGCTGAGGCAAGTAAAAGTTCAATACTAATCATAAATTACTCCTTAGGAACTGGACCCGACATCGATGAGTTTCTTGAATCACCCAGTACCGAGATCATGAGCATAGTTGCACCTACCACTGCAAAATAAACACCTAAATCAAAAATAGCAGCAGAAGCTAAATGCAGTTTTCCAAGAATAGGAAGCTCAACATAGACATGCGCACTGGTTAAAAATGGGCGTGACCAAAACCAAGATAACATGCCCGATATGCCTGCAATGGTTAAGCCTGTACCAATCCAGATTTCGTATAAACGCCCCGATTTTGCGCGTAATAAGCGTTCTGCAACATCTTGCCCAAGTGCGATGTATTGCATAATTAGTGCCATTGCCGTGATTAATCCTGCAATAAAGCCACCACCTGGGTAATTGTGTCCACGCATAAAAATATAAAAGCTCACCACTAATGCAATGGGGAGTACCCAAGACGCTGTTGTACGCACCAATAACGGAGAAGGATTAAAACGGTAGGTGAGCCCTTTGGTCATTTGTGTGCCGTGTGTTCGCATACCATCCATTAAACATAACGTGCCAATAGCTGCAATGCCAAGCACCGTAATTTCGCCAAACGTATCAAAGCCACGAAAATCGACCAAAATAACATTGACGATATTTGAGCCACCGCCAAGTGGTAAAGACTGTTGTACAAAGAACCAAGAAATTGAATCATGATCTCGGGTGAGAATAAGCCAACTGATCCACCCTATACCACCGCCTGCAATAATGGCAATAATAGCATCACGCCAACGCCGTGCTTGTGTGGATTCATAAGCAGTAAGTTGGGGTAATAAAGAGAGGCTCATGAGCAGTAAAACAGTGGTCACCACATCTACGGTAATTTGAGTCAGTGCCAAGTCAGGTGCAGACAATGCCACAAAGACCATCGTGACCACTAAGCCAATTGCACCACTAATGAGTACAGCTTTAATACGGTCATGATGAAACCACAGCATCATCCAACAGGCACTAAATAAAATGAGCCACAAGACAATGGCAAGCCAAGAAGCATGTGTGAGAACACGTGTACCTGTAGAAAGATCGTAAGGTAAGAGCGGTAGTGCTGCAAAAACCAAACTAAAAATAAGAATAAGTACAAGGTAATTTTGGAGCTTACTGGTTTCTGTCGCACGTTTAATTTTAAGTGCAGTGCGTTCTAAAAAGGTCAGTATTTTTTCAAAAATGAGTTTTCCTTGAAAAATACCAAGGTAATCTTCGATATCAATACGGCGAATTTTAGGTACGAGAACTGCATAAAATCCAATACCGCCTACAAGTGCAATCGCACTCATCATCAGTGGTAAATTTACGCCGTGCCAAATGGCAAGATGTACACCATCAAAAGGAACATTAACGGTGGCTTGAGTAACGGCATTAACCGTATGTTCTGCAAAAAATGCAGGAATAAGCCCAACGGCAATACATAAAATGGCTAAAAATAAAATCGGTGCTCGCATGCCAAAAGTAGGTTCATGGGCATGTTGATTGGGAATTTCACTGCCGAGTTTGCCATCAAAAAATACGCCATGAATAAGGCGTGCTGAGTAAGCAACAGCAAATATACCTGCAAGCGTTGTTGCAATAATGGCAAATAGCCCTGCTGTACCACCCAATTGTTCTGCTACTTGGGTAAAAAACATTTCTTTAGAAATAAACCCATTGGTAAGTGGTACACCCGCCATGGCAGAGGCAGTAATAAGTGTGAGTGTGCCTGTAAAAGGCAGTAGTTGCCATAGTCCTTTTAGTTTTTTTAGACTTCGTGTTTCTGTCTCATGGTCAATCACCCCTGCAATCATAAATAATGCCGCTTTAAATGTGGCATGGTTAATAATATGAAAGATTGCAGCAGCGACCGCCAATGGTGAACCAATCCCCAATAGACTCATAATGAGCCCTAAATGGCTGATGGTTGAATAAGCAAGTAACCCTTTCAAATCTTCTTTAAAAATGGCAAAGAACGCACCAATAAAAAAGGTGATGAGTCCAACTGTGGTGACAATGTTATGAAATAGTGCCATGCCTACAAAAATAGGAAGCAAACGTGCTACTAAAAAAATGCCTGCTTTAACCATGGTGGCAGAGTGTAAGTAAGCCGAAACAGGCGTTGGCGCTGCCATGGCATTAGGTAACCAAAAGTGAAATGGAAACTGTGCACTTTTGGTAAAGGCACCAAGTAAAATTAAAATAAGTGCCGTACTAAATAAAGGCTGTTGTTGTAAGGTATTACTCAGTCCAATAATTTGGTCAATTTGATACGTGCCTGCCATTTGCCCCAATAAAATGAAGCCCCCTAACATTGCAAGCCCACCTAAACCTGTGATGGTAAGCGCCATACGTGAACCACGTTGTGCAGCTTCATAATTTTGCCAAAAAGCGACCAGCAAGAAAGATGAAATACTGGTGAGTTCCCAAAACGTGGTGAGAATGATGAGGTTATTGGAAAGCGAGATACCAAGCATAGCTGCCATAAACAGCATGAGTAAGCTATATAGCTTACTTAAAGAACTTTTTTCGCTTAAATAGTAATAGGCATAAATAAAAATAAGTGTGCCAATACCACTAATGAGTAATGCAAAGAGTAAGCCTAAAGCATCTAGACGGAAGCTTAAATTAATACCTAGCTCGGGTAACCAAGCCCAACTTTGTGAAATACTTTGTCCATTAAATACAGTGGGTGCTTGGCTAAGCAAAAGTCCAAAGCAACTTAAACTAATACCAACGGCAATTAGCATTTTAACTAGACGTGGCATTTGGTGTAACCAGGCACTTAGGACTGTACCTAAGAGCAAAGGTAGAAGTATGATAATTGCTAGCACACTTATATCCTTTTATAAATTAGGTAAATACCTAGGTTTATTTTTATCTTTTAAAGTTTAGAGGATGGCAAAAGGCAACCCAATATTCAAACTTTAAAAGCCTATTTCTACTTTATCTTATTTAGCATAAAGTAGTGGTCGTGAAGGTTTAATGAAACATGTATGTTTGTAACATTTATACATAATTTAGAGGAGAAATACAGCTTTTTTAACAGGAATGCCACGTTCAAAATTTCCGACATCCGACATCCGACATCCGACATCCGACATCCGACATCCGACATCCGACATCCGACATCCGACATCCGACATCCGACATCCGACATCCGACATCCGACATCCGACATCCGACATCCGACATTATTTTTTCATACGTTTCAGTAAATCATGAATGTGATGAATATTTAAACTGTCCTTTGCACGCGTACACGCCACATAGAGCAAACGTAATTCTTCATCTGTAATTTTATAATCGTGCGTATTGAGTTTAAATTGGTAATCATCTTCTAAATGCACACGGCTCCACTCCAAGCCTTTGGCTTTGTGTGCTGTCGATATCACATAATCTGCTTCATGCAGTGGTGTAATTTTATGCAAAGCTTTTTGTAATGCCGACGTACCATGATCATCCACTAAACGTACAAGCGGTTTAATGTCACTGCCATCATGCGTTTCGCAATATTCATGCACATCTTGCCAAGAGTTAAACCAGCTTAGTTCTGGCACATCGGTCACACGTTTGCCTTGTTTGAGTAGGTTGGCTGCCTCTAAAAATTTACCTAAACGTGCATGATCTGCTTGTAAACTCACACGATCACCACTCACCAAACCTGAAAGTAACAGCTCCATCGCACGGGCATTGGTACGACACAAAATAGCATCACGTTGTTTGGTATGTGGTTTATTCACCACTTTAGAGTTAAGAGCAGGGTTACCCAATAAAGGGACTTTTTCTTCTAAGCCACCCAACAAAGTATTGGCAACTTGTGCAATTTCGTCGCCAAACCTAAATGATGTCGTCAGGCGAGACGCAGGCAAGGGCAGTTGTTGCATGGCATTAATTGCCCCACGCCATGCGTAAATTTGTTGATGTGCATCGCCCACGTAAATGACTTGGGTGTTTTGTTGTTTGAGTAAAATACCAAGCATTAATGGATCGGCATCTTGAGCTTCATCAAATAATACATAATCGGCAGGAATATAAGGATTAGATAATGCCCACAATTTAAGATAAATATCGTGCCCAATCCCTGCTTGATGCTGTGGGTTGATGGCATCTAACCAACGTTTTTCTACATGCGGGTAAAGGTGCTTTTGTAAGGCATCAATATCCTCTGTATGTAACCAACTTGGTGCTTGAATATGCCGTGGTGCAGGGTATTGCGAATTTGTGGAGCAAAAGTAACCGACTGCATTGACCACTAAACTTGCCAAGCGATTGGGCATAATGGTAAAGCGTTCATAGCGTCCACCCATTAAACGCCGTAATGTAATGGGTTCTAAACGGTAGTCTTTGGCTAAAAAACTGGGACTTAACCGAGGCAGACGCAATTTATCTGTAATATTGCGTTCAACACTACGATAAGCCAATGAATGAAAGGTACGACTGTCTACGCCATGATGAAACTTTTGTTTAGCTTCACTGGCAATGGCTTTGTTAAATGCAAGGTACATACCACGCCGTTTGGGCATGGCATCACTAATCATTTGGAGTGTGGTGGTTTTACCTGTACCTGCATACGCAATGACTTTAAAGGACTGCCCTGAACAACCGTGATCAATCGCTTGCTGTTGCTCAGGTGTTGGCTGCGGTTTACTCAATGTGTACGGTTCGCTTTTTCAACTAAGCCTGATAATCCCTGACGACGCGCAAGTTCATTGAGAATAATTTGTGGGTCAAAGTCAAAGTAACCCAACATTACAATGGTATGGAACCAAAGATCAGCAACTTCGTAAATGAAATCATTTTTATGGTCGGCACTGGCATCTTGAGCATATTCTTTTGCTGCCAAAATGGTTTCGATACTTTCTTCGCCTACTTTTTCAAGTATTTTGTTTAAGCCTTTATCAAATAATTTAGCAACGTATGAGCTGTCAGGATTTGCCTGCTTACGCTCTGCCATCATTTTGCCTAAATAGTCTAAAACCTCAACACTTTCTGCCTGAGCAGTTGAGTTTTGCATCACTTGAGTATGGGCATTACTGCTATAAATTTGGTTAGGGTCTTTGAGTTGAGCATCTACAATTTCCCAACCATTTGGCGTCAGTTTACGATAAAAACACGACTCACGCCCTGTATGACACGCAATGCCACCGTGTTGTTCAACTTGTAGGGTAATCACATCGGCATCGCAATCTAAACGAATTTCATGAACCGTTTGAAAGTGTCCTGACTCTTCGCCTTTGTGCCATAATTTTTGGCGAGAACGAGAAAAATAGACCGCTTGATTTTTTTGTGCAGTCAATGCCAAAGACTCACGGTTCATCCATGCCACCATCAAGATACGCCCTGTTTGATGATGTTGTGCAATAGCAGGAATAAGACCTTGTTCGTTAAATTTTACTTCATCGAGCCATTGCATATTGTTCATGGAGAAACCTTAAATATTTTAGTCTGTATGTCTGCTAGTTTACGGCATATTTAGCTTTGTGCAATCTCTTGATAAGTCCGTTGTTTAAAAGGGGAGGTTTTCAATCCCGATATGGTCATTGCCATTTCTTTTTGAAAATAAGGCAAACGGTACATCCATGGAAAAACCAAATCACGTACTTTATGTGCATATTTAGAATCGGATTGATACATTGGAGTCAGTAAACGGCTTAAAGACTGATAAAAATAAATAGAAGAACGCCGTAGTTGATGGTACTCCTGCCAAAGTTTTGCCCAATCATTTTGCCGAGCATGATGAGCTACTTGTCCGAATGACCATGCGTCTAATAGTGCCATATTTGCACCCTGCCCAAGTTGAGGACTCATGGCATGGGCGGCATCACCTATCACGCCAATTTTTCCTGTGCCATATTGCGACATTACTACATCGCGGTATTGGGCACTCAACCAAGTTTGTTGAGTGGGCATTGTAGTTTTTAACCAATCCGCCACATCTTGCCAATGGATTGCAATATTTTTAAGCCATGCATCATCTGCTTTAAATTGTGCAAGTTGATGTGTTGGTATACTCCAAAAAATACTACATAGCCGTTGATTAGGTACGTCAGGAATAGCACCTGTGGGTAAAATGCCCATCATAGTATTTGAACCATGATAAAACTGATGAAGAATTTGAGGATTAAAGGCTAAGCATTCTGGCAAAATTGTCCATGCAGCCCCCCACGGGTAGGGCTTATCAATTTTAACCCATGCGCTTGGTCTTAATTGGCTTTTTGCGCCATTAGCTATAATGATGGCATCGGCATGTTGTTCAAAATTTTGATTATTATATTGACCAAATAGCGTGATGCCTTGTGGGGTTTCGATATAGTGGGTAATGTCTGTATTCATTTGCCAATCAATTAAATTGGCATATTGTTGGGTGGCTTGTTTTAACACATGGCAAAGCGTTGCACGATGAATCCCTAAGCCTGAATAGCCTGTGCCTGCTTGTTTGTAGTGGCTATTAACAAGCAGAGAACCTCCCGAAAGTTGCCCTTCTAATCCTGTAACGTGTGCCCCAAGTTGCATGGCTTGTTCTAAAATATCTAAGTGCTCAAATACGGCAAGCCCCGCAGGTTGTAACAAAAGCCCTGCACCGACAGGTGCAAGCTGTGCTACTTTTTCAAAAATGCTAACTTTAAAACCCTGTTTAGCAAGTAAGGTTGCGGTTGCAAGCCCTGCTGTTCCTGCGCCAATAATGGCAAAATGCTTCGTCATTGAATCAGTATATATTTGATATTTTAGTTATATTAGCATTTTATAAATCGTTAAAATAAGAGTTGATAGAAAAAATGAATACACAGCAAAAAGAACAAGCCATCATGTGTTTTAAAAAAAAACTTTTACAGCAAACAAATATTCAAACTTTATTAGCGATAGAAATTGAAACATTTGCTCGGCAAATAGTCGATAGTATAAACAAAACCACCTATTTTAAAATGATTGCACAGCGTCAGGTTTCAATAGTCCGTACACAACCACATCATGTTTTATTTGATCCTATCCGTAGCGTTTTGTATTACAAAAATAAAGATATAGACGAAGCTTGTTGGCTTATTTTTTTAATGGTACATACAGGAGACAGCACAAAAAAGAATTGGCAGTTTGTTCGTGAACTCTATGATGTTATAGGTCAATGGGATCAAATAAATCTTGATACAGTGGAAAATTGGCTAAAGCAAGCCCCTAAATTTAAATTTGGTGGTCATCGTAAATATGAGTCTTTATCACAGTTGATGGATGTGGTTTTTAGCTATCAAACTTGGATTAAAAAGATGGGTGGACATGTAGCACTTTTTAATCAACCTTTTGACACACCCAAACAGCGTTATGCATGGATTTATCACAAAATGCGTATTTTTCGGTTTGGACGTTTAGCCAAGTACGATTATTTAGGTTTGTGTGCTTTAACAGGTATTGCTTCGTTAAAAGCAGACCGCTGTTATATTCAAGGGTCTAGTGGGCCACTTAAAGGCGCAAAGCGTTTATTTGGGGCATATGATGAAGATACACTCAATGAAATGACGATGCGTTTAGCAGAAAACTTAGAAATAGGGTATCAGGAAATTGAAGATGCTTTATGTAATTGGCAGAAATCTCCGCAACGATATAAAAATAATAAATAATTTGAATACTAAAAGAAGCGAGTATATTGCAGGTTCTTTTTTATTGAGAAGATAAGTAACACTTTGTCATAATCTTTAGTAATCACTACTTAAAATCAAGTGAAATCTAATTTTTTAAGTACATTTAATTGATATAACATTTGTGTTTTAAATCCTTCGATCTTGCGTTATTGCATTTACGATGTCATTAGATAGTTTGAGCTTTTAACTTATCATTTTAAAGTGTTTTTACAACATCTATTTAAAGCATGTAATCTTGAAAAACATTGCTGATAATGTAAAACAAAAATTTATAGGACTTCTTTAGATCAAGTAGAAGGTGTAGAGAAAATATTAGTTTTTTAAGTAAAATTGAAAAAGTCGCTCTGACTTAAAAAATTAACTTTTCTAGAGTGATGTTTTTATACATAACAGTTTCTTAAGAGATTTTTAAGGAAAAATCTACTTTATAGGTTTTAGCCATCATACAAAGTAGACAAATCCAAGTTATTTAACAATACGCCACATGGCTAATAAACCTGCAAATACAATCAGGATAATAGAAGCATACCACGGTGCAACAATCGCAATGGTTAAGCAAATGGCAATAATACTGCCAAATGTCCAACTTCTGCGTTGTTGTTGTTCCATCTGTACGCGTACTTGTTGTAGCTCACGCAATTGGCGTTCTTGCCAAGCCGATTGATTTTTTAAACCATTTAAACTGTCAATCACAAGGCTTGGAATATCTTGTGCACCCAATAATAAATCGGGGATTTGTTGCCCTAATTCCTTAATATTTTTGATGGGATCCATATTGGATTTGACCCATTGCGTCAGAATTGGTTTTGCCAGTTTCCAAATATCTAAGTCAGGATATAAGTCTGTACCTAAGCCTTCTACATGTACCAATGTTTTGAGCAAAAGCATGAGTTGAGGTGGAATTTCAAGATGGAAGCGACGTGCAATATCCATGACCTGAATAAGGATTCCTGCAAAATCTAACTCGTGCATTGGCTTAGATACCATCGGTCCAACTGTACGACGCATTTCACGCGACAGGGCATCTTGGTCTGTGCCCGGTGGAATCCAACCTGCTTGATGTACGACTTGAATAAGTTGCATAAAATTACTGTTCATCACAGCAAGAAGCATGCGTGCAACAGTCATCTGATCTTGTTTAGACAACTCACCCATAATGGCACAATCGAGTGCAATATAACGTGGGTTTTGCGGATCAATAGTTTCGACAAACACATTACCAGGGTGCATATCGGCATGGAAAAAGTTATCTCTGAACACTTGGGTAAAAAAGATAGTGAGTCCTTTTTCGGCAAGTTCGGCTCTGTTCATTCCCAAGCGATCAAAAGTTTCTTTATCCGAAATAGGCACGCCTGTAATGCGTTCAGCCACCATCACATCGGTACTGTCCATATACACATCAGGCACATACATCATGCTTGAACCTGTAAAGTAGTGGCGCATACGACGTGTATTGTCTGCCTCTAAAGTCAGATCAAGCTCGTTTAATATGGTTTGACGGTAATCTTGAATAATTTCGCATAAGTGTAGTGCGCGTGCTGCTTCTAAACGCCGTTCGAGTGCTTGCCCAAGCCAAGCTAAAATTTCAAAATCTTGGATAATTTGTACTTTGATGTCGGGGCGTGTGACTTTAACCACAACCTCTTTACCGTCATGCAATGCGGCGGTATGTACTTGTGCAATAGAGGCAGCAGCAAGTGGTTTTTCGTCAAAGCGTGCAAATAATGTTGCAATGTCTGCTTTTAATGAAGTTTCGATACGTTGTTTGGCAATATTGGCATCAAAAGGTTTAACACGGTCTTGCAACATCACCAATTGTTCTAACACATGTGGCGGAATAAGGTCACGCCGTGTAGAGAGCAGTTGCCCTAATTTAATGGCAAGCGGTCCCATCTCTTCAAGTGCTTCTTTGAGTTTAAGCGGGTTTTTCTGTTGTTTGCTTGACCATGCAGCGGGATGTGCCTGAATAATTTTAAGTAAACGACGTGCTTTAGGGGGAACGTCTTCCGCAGGGATCAGAGTATCGAGTCTGTAATGGGCTGCGATGCGCCATAAATCAAGTAAACGAGAGATATGCGGAATCATGGTTTAACCTAATGTCAGTTTGCTTTGTAGTGCTTGAATCTTGGCATCCAAACGGTCTAAATTTTGGTTCAATGTACGGGTACTTTGTTGCAATTCGTCCATTTGCCAACGAGGTGCAAATAAGCCTGTATCTTCTTTAATGTAGTCTTGAGCAAAGAAAAGTTGGCTTTGTACAGTACGTTTTGCCAGTTTGGGTAATTGTTGTAATTTACCTATTTCATGGGCTGCTTTTGCACCAATCCATGGGCTTAAATGTGCAGCTAAATCAGGCGATGTATTTGCCATAATCTGCTGAATTTGCATCAGTAAACGGTAGTCACCCTGAATAGGCACAGTACCCGTATCGTCGCTGATTAAAAGTTTAATCAGCTCAACGACATTGCGGACGTGCAATGTTGTATTGGCAACGGTACTTGTATTTGCTTGGTCAAATTGACGTTGTTCAAAAATAGAAGATTGCTGTGCTTGCCCTGTTGGGGTAGGTTCTAAGCGCAATTTTTGCTCATCAAAAAACACATCAACACTGAGTTGGGGCTGATCTATAATTACGCGTAACCGTTGCCCATGTAAGGCATTTAATTGTGTACGCGTAATGGCGTCTAGGTCAATTACACGATTGACCAAACGCTCAGCAGCACCTAATGCAAGAATTGACCACATTAGGAAACTCCTTTTTTATAGTTTAAAACCACGATGTACTGCAACAATACCACCTGTAAGGTTGTTATAGTCACAGTTTTCAAAGCCTGCATTTTCCATCATACCTTTTAGGGTGCGCTGGTCCGGATGCATACGAATTGACTCGGCAAGGTATTTATAGCTTTCTGAATCGTTGGCAATAATTTTGCCCATCACAGGTAATGCGGTAAATGAATAGAAATCGTAGAGTTTAGAAAACGGCTCAAATACAGGTTTTGAGAATTCTAAAATGAGTAAGCGACCACCTGGCTTAAGTACACGGTACATTGATGCTAAAGCGGCATCTTTATCTGTGACGTTACGCAAACCAAAACTAATGGTCACTAAATCAAAACTGTTGTCTTCAAATGGTTCTAGGCTTTCGGCATTAGCAAGTACAAAATCAACATTGGTACAGCCTGCATCAATTAAACGGTCACGCCCGACATTAAGCATAGATTCGTTGATGTCTGACAATACCACATGCCCTGTTGAGCCAACTTCACGGCTAAATACTTTTGCAAGGTCGCCTGTACCGCCTGCAATATCAAGGACACGTTGTCCACGACGTACACCTGACATATTGATGGCAAAGCGTTTCCATAAACGGTGAATACCAAATGACATTACATCGTTCATGATGTCGTATTTTTTTGCCACAGAATGAAAAACGTGTGCCACTTTTTGTTCTTTATCTTCGGTTTTTACCGTTTCAAAACCAAAGTGTGTGGTATCGCCCACATTGCCTGTGTTTTTTACGCCACGCGGTAAGTTGTATTGTTTTGTGGTTTGTTGCCCTTGCTCTGTACCTTCAGGCAAAGGAGAGGTTAAAAAGGGACTCACTTTAGCTGTATTGGTTTTTTGGTTTTCGTTTGACACGGAGTCTCTCCCTACAACGGAAAATAGTTTTAAGATGCATTATACACAGGCAAAGGGATTAAGGTCGCCCGAATGTACGTTTAATACCACCTGACGTTCTTTTTGTGTAAATGTTTCAACAAAGGTTTGTGCCGACTTTAAGGGCTTCATTGCCACGAAGCCATCGTGCATAAAGTCGTACATCACGTTAAAGCGGTGTTTGTATGCCACAGGTTTTGCCATTTTAAAGGCAGTTTGTACAATAAAAGAACGTAAATAATGATCTAAATTGTAGCCAAATTCATCTGCCATTTTAAGCTGTTTTAACCGGTCATCTTTTTGCCCCACGGCTAAATAAGTCAGACGCATCATTTCATTATTCAGGGGGGTATCAGCAGGGTAGGTTTCGAGTAGTTTTTCTGCCACATGCTCATCTAGCTCTACGGCTAAAATAGCAAGTTCAATGCCGTGTGTACCTGTTTTAATGGCAGTTTCGGGAATGAGTTTTTCAACTTTATGTGCATGTTTAACAAGGCGTTCAATTTGGATGGCAATCTCATCAAACTCATCACCACCATATAAACGATTAACAAAGTAATCTGCCATGAGTTGATGATTTTTTTGCGTAAAAAAAGCATGGTGTGATTGGCACAGACGTTTACGTTGCCAATCTTGTACATCGTTTAATTTTTGTTTTAAAGTAGCGTTGTGATGATATTTTAACTGATGATAGCGGACAAGTAGGTCATCTAATACAGCAAGTTTAGACATATCAAAAATCGGTTTAAAAGAACATAGCGCCCATCATAAAGGGCTATTGATAAAAAAACGATGACTTTTGTGTGAGTAGGACACCCAACATGCAACAAAAAGAACAACTTTCTTTAGATTTAATAGAAGCACAATATGCCCTTAAAAAAGCCCGTGGCACAGATACAGGGAAAAGTTTACTGATTTTGGTGAGTGGTATTGAGCTTGCAGGCAAAGGGGAAGCAGTTAAACAGCTGAGAGAGTGGGTAGATCCACGTTATTTACGTGTAAAGGCAGACAGCCCACATTTACTGAGTACCGATCAGCCGTTTTGGCAAGATTACGCACGTTATATTCCGCGTGAAGGGCAAATTGTAGTGCTGTTTGGTAATTGGTACAGCGATTTACTTGCTACGGCAATGCATGTATCTAAACCATTTGATGAAACACTGTTTGATGCCTATGTACAAAACATGCGTGCGTTTGAAGAAGACTTAAAAAATAACAATGTAGATGTGGTGAAGTTTTGGTTTGATTTGCCGTGGAAAACTTTGCAAAAACGTATTAGCCATATTGATGCAGATGATATGCAATGGCATCGCTTACACGGTTTAGATTGGCGAGACCATAAACAATACGACAATATTCAACGTTTACGCCAACGTTTTACCCGTGATTGGGTATTAATTGATGGCGATGACAAAGAACACCGCGATGAGGTGTTTGCTCAAGAAATATTGGCAAAATTGAAGCATTTACCTGAGCATCAAAACCAAATGCTACAACCGTGGCAACAAATGGAAGTACCTGAAATACTTACTCAGTTTGAAACACCTGAAGACCCTGAAAACTACAAGAAAAAACTTAAAAAGCTGACAAAAAAAGTTGCGAACTTGTTACGTTACGATGATCGAAAAGTGGTTTTAGTATTTGAGGGAATGGATGCAGCAGGGAAGGGTGGGGCAATTAAACGTATTGTCAAAAAACTAGACCCACGAGAATATGATATTCATAGTATTGCTGCACCTGAAGAATATGAATTAAGACACCCCTACTTGTGGCGCTTTTGGACAAAACTTGGGCAGGATAAAATTAATATTTTTGACCGTTCTTGGTATGGACGTGTTTTGGTAGAACGTGTAGAAGGTTTTGCAAATGAACATGAGTGGCAACGTGCTTATCAAGAAATTAACCGATTTGAGAAGACTCTAACAGAGAGTAAAACCGTGGTAATTAAGTTTTGGCTTGCTATAGATCAAGACGAACAATCCAAACGCTTTAAAGCGCGTGAAGAAACACCACACAAGCGTTTTAAAATTACGGCTGAAGATTGGCGTAACCGTGAAAAATGGGATGCCTATTTAAATGCAGCAGCTGATATGTTTACACAGACCAGCACAGAACAAGCGCCGTGGCATGTTATTGCCACAAACGATAAAAAACAGGCACGTTTGCAAGTTTTAGAAGCAATTGTAAAGCAGATGAAGAGTTAAAAAGGCATCTTAAAGATGCCCTTTTAACTTATGCCACTGTTTCGGCATTTTGTTTGTTTTGAATTTGTTTGGCTAATTTGTAGCAATCTTCTACATGTGCTTCGGCAATCTTTTTAAATACGATATAGCCTAATGTACCTGCTACAATTTGCCCACCAAGTGGAATAAATTTTGTTACTTGTTTGCTGAGCATACGCCCAATAAAACCATTGATAGACTGTTTAACGCCTGTACGTGCAACGGCTAAGCCCGAAAATTGAATGCCACGTTTGCGTAATTCTTCCCAATGAATTTGGCGTGTTTTTGGATCAAATACAGTGACATGTTCATCAGATAAACCAAAACGATGGTTTACATCGGGCAATAGTGCAGTGAGTACACCTACATCGACAACAACATCAAAAAAAGGAATGGGTACAATAGCTGCCCCTGCCGAAATATAGGCACGTTTTTTGGTCAATTCTAAACATTCACGACGTACTTGTTCTAAATTAATTTTTGGATCAATACGGTCGGGTGCATTTTCTATTTTCATAACAGTACCTTTTTTTTACATTTTAAGGGAGAAAATGAGGGAGATGCCCCCATATCTATTACATTACTCTAAAATGCCATATTTTTAACAAGATAAACATTACAATATGTTTTTCAAGGCGAGCTTAAAGGAAAATTTATGGGAATTCATGTTTGTCAAAGTCAATGTTTAGATATTTTATTACAAGCATTGCTAAAACAAATAGGACAACCCAAAACATCACCCTTAAGCGTGTTGGCAACACAACACTTTATTGTACCAAGTAAAGCAGTAGAGCAATGGCTGACGCAATCAATTGCTGAGCAACAGGGCATCAGTGCTAACCGGATTTATCATCAACGTATTCAATCATTTCAGTGGTACATTTATCAGCAAGTTTTAACCGATAAAGACCAAGTTCGCCAAGCTAATATTCCGCGTTTGGTAATGAAATGGCGAATTTTTGAAGCACTAAAACCCTTTATTACTGCTGAAAAAATAAACCTTGTAGCCACGCATCCGCTGTATGGTGTAATTAGCCGTGTTTATGACAGTGCCCTCAATTTAGATGAAGGTTTAGACAAACAGCTTAAAAAACAAAGCATGTTGTATTGGATTGCCGACCAAGTGTCACGCTTGTTTAGCCATTATATGCAGTATCGCGGGTACTGCTTAAAAGGACATGCCGACAACTGTAACTGCCCACAAAATTGGTTAAGTGCATGGGGCAAAGATCAAGCCATTGACGTTGAACGTTTTATGGCAAATAAAGATCAGTCGGTATCGTTATATGACTTAGAACAAGCCAAAGAATTAGAACAATGGCAACGTTGGTTGTGGCAACATATTTTTCATAATGATTTTTTGAATATCCAAAAGATTGATCATACTTTTTGGCAAACTCTTGAACATTCCGATACCCAAAAAACTGCTTTAAAAACGTTACCCAAACAGTTGGTGGTGTTTACTTTATTGGATTTACCGCCAAGCCAACTGCAATTTTTACGCCGTTTGGGGCAGTATATTGATGTGGTAATTTACCACTACAACCCATCGCAAGAATATTGGGCAGATAGTGTCGATCCAAATTGGAAAAAACGTTACGACTTAGAAGTAAAAGAGCGTTTTATCGAAAAAAATAAACAACGTGGCAAAGTGGTCGATGATGAAGCCATTGATCAGTTTTTTGAGCAATTTAATCATCGTTTTAATTCAGAAGCCCGTGAATCACGCCATCCGTTACTGACGCGTTTTGGTAAGCAAGCCCGTGACCATTTTTCCTTATTGGCAGGTTTTTCGTCGGGTGAAGAAGGCGAATGGTTTGATTTATTTTTAGATGATTTTCCTGACACATTATTAGGCAAAGTACAGTCCGATATTTTGTATTTGATGGAACCTGAACAGCATGCTTATCCACTGCAACAAGATGATCGTTCAATTCAGGTGCATGTGTGTCATTCGGCAATTCGGCAGTTAGAAGTTTTAAAAGATCAATTGTTGTATTGGTTATCGGAACAAAAAGGCAGAAAACTTGATGATATTTTGGTACTCACGCCCAATTTAAAGTCGTTAGAACCGTATATTCGGAGTGTGTTTGCACCACCACCTAGACAGCAAGGGCAAGCCCAAGAAAGTTATGTACCCATCAAAATTGGTGGTGTGCCACAGCTTGATGTGAGTAATGCGTGGCGTGCGGTGTTAGGGCGTATGGAGTTGCCACAAGGGCGGTTTAGCTTTGAAGAATTTGCCGATTGGTTAAGTTTGCTAACCACGCAACAATACTATGCTTTAGATGCTAATACCGTTGCTCGTGCTTTACATTTATTGCAAGATGCAGGCTTTAAACGTGGTTTAGATGAAGCACATCTTGTACGGTTTTTAAGTCAAGAAGATACCGATTTTAGATTTACATTTAAGTTTGCGTTAGACCGTTTGGCGTTAGGTATTGCAATACCTGAGCATCAACTGTTTGAAGAAAAACTCAGTTATACGCGTGTACGCCCTGATGATTTTGAGCTGATTGGTACGCTCATTCAAATTTACCAAGATTTAAACCATCGCCGTGATTGGCTGATTTGCCATGAACAAGGACAGCCGAAAAGTGTTGAATCTTGGTTAAAGATACTGCAAAAAGAAGTCGAACAGTTTAGACAACAAGGTGAAGAAAACTTAAAACCTGTGGCAGATATTTTGCAAAAGCATATTCGTATGCTGACGCTGTCTATTTATCACGATCATCAACAAGAAGAAAATGCATCTATTCCTTTAGATAATTTACAACTGCCATTGGTGTATGTACTAGCAGAAATTCAACAAGGCATAGATAGTCAACTTGAAAATGCCGAGCCAAGCGGACAAGTCACCTTTAGCCAAATTGGTAGTATTCGTCCATTGCCGTATAAGTTGGTAGTTTTGCTTAATTTAGATAGCGGAACTTTCCCAAACCGTAATACGCATATTCCATTTGATTTAATGCAAGCTTTACGTCCGTACTTGGGTGATCGTTCACGTTTAGACGATGACCAAGGGGCATTTTTAGATGCTTTGTTGCTTGCCAAAGAAAATTTTTGGTTATTTTATAATGGTTTTGATGTGAACGATGGTGAGATACGAGAGCCATCGAGTGTGTTGCGTGAACTTATGGCACATTTAGCCTTTATTGTGCAAACACCAGATGTTGATGAGGAGCTGATTGAAGTATCAAAAATTGAAATACCCAAACAGCTTGAAAGTCTGTACCACATTCATCCATTACAGCCTTTTGATGCGTTACATCCTACATTTCGTTACCAAGACCAATGGTTTAAAGTGGCACAGCAACTGCAATCTGCTAAAGGACAACGTGAGCCGTGGACACTTGAGCGGTATTTGGCAGAAAATGTGGATATTCAGGTGTTAAATAGTCAGCACTGGCTCAGTGATATGACTTTTCCTGCACAACTTTATTTAAAAACACTAGGCATAGAAAATGTAAAACCTGAGGAATTACCCGATACGCAAGAACCGATTGTGTTAGATGGATTGGCACGCTATGCGGTACGTGATTTTATGCAACAAAATGAACACGCCAATGCAGACTTGTTATTGGACCAGTTGCCTGTAGGTAAAGTAAGCCAAAGTGCGTGGCAAAGTACCGAAGCAGAGTATCAAGATTTATTGGATAAACTGCATGAATATACACCGCAACCGACACCAATCACACAATATACATGGCAGGTGACATCGCAGTTATTTTTACAGTTTCAAGCTCCCAAAAGCCGTACAACCATATGGGTGAGCTTGCAAGCCTCAAGTGCCAAAGGTGAACGCCGTGCTAAGGTGTGGTTAGAGTATTTACTATGGTTAAGACATATTGCAGGTACGGCAGAACATCAACGTATTGTGGTGTTTAGCGACCAAACCATTATTTGCAGTGGCGTAACAGGTGAGCAAGCTAAAATTTATTTAGATGAGTGGTTTAAGGCATGGCATTATGCTCGGCAAACGCCATTGGTTTTACCTGCCGATCTTGTTTTAAAAGTCAAAGATCAAAAACTTACCTTTTGGAAGCCCACAGGCGAGTGTGATATAGAAAAAATGCTCAAAGCATGGGAAAACACCAATACTTTTACTAGCTTTGATGTGCACCGAGATAAATCGTCGCAATACCATCGAGATTGGCAATTTTTATTACAAGAGCAAGATGCCACATTACTGCTTAAACAAGCATGTGAACAGTTTTTAATGCCCCTTTATGCCCCAATTTATGCCCATCAAACTGCGGAGAAAAATTAAGTGATATCCACCACACCCATTGCTGATATTGAGTTTGAGGGGCTACATTGGATTGAGGCTTCGGCAGGGTCGGGCAAGACATTTACTTTGTCTGCACTGATGGTACGTATTTTTTTAGAAAAATATATGCCGAGGCAAGTGGTTGCGACGACGTTTACTCGTAAAGCTGCTGCAGAACTTAAACTGAGAATACGCAAACGTGTGAACGAAATGCGCCGTTTTTTTGATATAAGGCGGAGTCAAACAGTTGAACAAAATTTACAACAAGCAAAACAGCTCAGCGATGAGCTGGAAAGTTTACTGTTGCATAGATTTGCCGATCAAACAGGTTATGCCTCGGAACGATTACGGTTAGCATCAGAGCAATTAGATGAATTGTTTGTAGGCACGTTAGACAGTTTTAGTCAAAAACTACTGCGAGAGTTTGCCTTTGAAAGTGGTAAAATAGAACCTGCCAATTTAACAGAAGATGTCAAGTCATATACACATCAAATTATTCATGATGTATTGCGTGAATGGTTGCAAGCACAATCGCAAACACAAGTCGATTGGTTGTATCGTAGTGGCATGATTGGTTCTGTAGAGACTTACAGTAAATTGGTGTCTGACGCGTTAAATTTTAGTACAGCCAAACTAGAAACACCCATTAAACCTGATTTAGATT
Source organism: Acinetobacter sp. HY1485 (assembly GCF_027568475.1). Taxonomy (GTDB): domain Bacteria; phylum Pseudomonadota; class Gammaproteobacteria; order Pseudomonadales; family Moraxellaceae; genus Acinetobacter. The sequence continues at coordinate 143,531 of NZ_JANKZG010000004.1, forward strand.
TTACTCAATTTAAACGAGCACTTGAGCAGTTGGCAAGTGTGCAAAATCAAATCACAGACTTAGCACCGTATACGCAAGGTGACTATTTTAAGTTTGTAAACAAAAAAGCATTTCCTAAAGAGAAATTTGCCACTATTTTTGCTGAGTCTATTCCAAGTTTAATTGCTCAATTTCAGTTAAAAGGTGCAGAAGTTTTTTTTAAAGAAGGTATATGGCAAGGGGTAGAAACATTATTTTTAGACAGCAAAGGCGAACGCAGAAAAAGTTTATTTAATAAATGTGATGATGCCATTGTTGATGCTTTTCATCAACACCCTGTGGTACAAGTTGTTGATTGTCTAATTGAGCAAAAACAAAAGCTGAGTAGCCAACTCAAAGGTACACAAAATTATTTAAAATTTTATTTATGCCAAGAAGTTAAAAAACGTTTACCACAACTGTTACAACAAAAAAGTGAAACCACGTTTTCGCAACAAATCCGAACCCTAGCAGATGCGTTAAAAGATGAGCAAGGGCAAAAATTTGCCGAATTTGTGCAAAAGCAGTACCCACTTATTTTGGTGGATGAGTTCCAAGACACCAACCAAGACCAAGACGATATGCTTGCGAGTATTTGGCGCAATCCTAAACGCTATATGCAAGGTTGTATGATTATGGTGGGCGACCGTAAACAAGCGATTTATGGTTTTAGAGGCGGTGACATGCTTACCTTCTTAAAAGCGCATCAAGATGTCACGCTTAAAAAAGGTAAATTTTATAACCTTATTCATAATTATCGTACAGTAACGCCGTTGGTCGAGGTGGTCGATTTACTCTTTAGACAACAACCTAACTTTGGTGAAGATGTTGAGTATTTACCCGTACAAGCAGGGCAAAAACCGCATCCTGCTTTGATTGAAGATGGCGTAGAAAATCTCACTCCATTACGTTGGTACAAAACAGCAGAAGAGCATCAGCAAGTGGCATGGCAAATTTGTCATCTATTACAAAAAGCACAACAAAACCGTTTGATGGTGGGTACATCACCCATTATTGAAAATGATATTGCGGTACTGTCTAAAAATCATGTTGGTTTAGATAAAGTGCAATATTATTTAGAGCGTTTAGGTATTCGGGTGAATCGTCCTGCTAAACGCAGTGTGTTTGATAGTACGATTGCCCAGGATGTTGCCGCAGTTTTAACCGCAATCATGCATCCATTTGATGAAGCCAAAATCAAGCGGGCTTTACTCAGCCGTATGTTAGGTTTTAATCTAGCAAAATTACAAGATTTAGAAAAACAAGCCGATGGACTGAGCAAGTACATTACTATTTTTGATGAAGTACGTGAAATGTGGTTTGAACGTAACTTCTTAAGCGCATGGCAATATTGTTTAAAGTGCTTTGATGTATGGCAAACTGCAGTGGCAAGTAAAAGCCGAGACAACGAGCGCACAGTGGTTAATTTACGCCATCTGACAGAGTTATTAAGTCAACATAGTACGCATTACCAAGGACCACAGAATTTATACCAGTGGTATTTCAAACAGCTTGCTTCACCAAGTGAGCGCGAGTGGGAATTAGAGCGTAAATTGTCTGATGAAGCAGGCGTACAGTTGATGACGATTCATCAATCGAAAGGTTTAGAGTTTAAAATTGTGTTTTTATTAGGTGCAGATGCTTCATTTAAAGAACAAGAAAAAACCCTGAACTTTTCAAGTGTAATAAATGAACAGCAACAGCATGAACGAATTTTAGAAATTAATGACAAAGAAAATTTAAAAGAAGAAGCCTTAAAACAACACCAAGAACGTGCAGAGGCAGAACAGCATCGACTTTGGTATGTGGCACTTACCCGTGCAAGCCACCGTGTATATGCCATGTTAAGTGAAAAATTTGCAAGCTCTACCACAGGTTTAGCCTTTTGGTTAAATGCTCAAGGCAATTTTAGCCATGTGGCAAGCAGTGATGAATTAGAGGTTCAACAGCCTTTAATGTATCAAACTCAACAGCAACAAATAGTTGTTTTAGATGCACTTGCTTTACCAAATCAGCGATTTTATCCAAGATTAAAAACAAGTTTTACAGCACTCGCTCAGCACTTAAATCGTCGTCAGGCATTAGATTTATTAGCAGAGCAACAGCAACATACCGAGCTAACAGACGATGAAACCGATATACCTGTTTTAACACCGACATCAATAGGTGAAAAAATTACGTGGATTGCACAACATTTCCCAATGGGCAAACAAGCAGGTAATTTTTTACACGAAATTTTTGAGCATCTTGATTTTAAAGATACTACAGGGTGGGATTTAGAAATTACACGCCGTTTTAAAAATGACTATGCAAATTTACAACAACAAATTTTAGAGCAGTATACCCAAGCGCCTAATTTAATTGCCGATGTAAAAGCATGGTTGTTTGATGTGCTCAATACGCCATTACACGATGACTTTAGTTTAAGCCAACTCCAGCAAGATCATTATTTATCAGAATTTCCTTTTTATTTGGCAATGACTGATAAGGTATTTGCGGTACAACGGATCCATCAACTTTTACAAGAGTACGATATTCATATTCCTGAATTATACCGTGCAGAATCGGCACGCTTTTTAACGGGTGCAATTGATTTGGTATATGAGTATGAAGGTGCTTTTTATATTGCCGATTATAAAAGTAATTTTTTAGGTGACTTGCAAGTGCATTATCAAGAAACGGCACTTCAAGACAATATGACCACAAGTAGTTATTGGTTACAAGCAAGTTTGTATTTGGTGGCATTACATCGTTATTTAAAACAACAGCTTGCCAACTACGATATTGATACACATTTAGGCGGTGCAACGTATTTATATCTACGTGGTATGAATGGACAACCCGAACAAGGGGTGTGCCATTGGCGACCTGAAAGCGAATTTATTTTAAGATTAGATGCAATTTTAGGTTATATGTAAGTGGTTGTTTTTACATCAACTGTGGAAAAAGATGGGTATAACTGTGTTGATAGGACTGTGAATAAACTTGAGGATAGTGTTGTGGAAAATGCGTTAGTACAAGAAAACATTCAAGAAAATGGATGGGAAAATCTGTGGGTAGAATATTTAACGCAATCGGTTGTTTTTTCAACAGAAAATGAAAAGCAACACGCACAACAACTCATACTTACTCTGTTAAATGCCATACAAAATGGTGACAGTTGCTTACCTGTGACGAGTACACAGGCACAAGGGCTGCGCAGTTTAGTGGCTTTTGCAGAAAAAAACCACCTTGCACCCTTTGTTTTTGAAGATAATTTACTTTATTTGTATAGATATTATGCGCTAGAGCAACGGCTTGCTCTGCAAGTGAACCGTTTAACTCAACAAATACCCAAAAGTGTGGATTCAGCTGCGTATCAAACACTTTTAAAAGATGAATTCCAACGCCAAGCCTTAAATATGGTATGTGAGCAGGGACTTAATATTATTACAGGCGGACCTGGTACGGGTAAAACCTATACACTCGCAAGAATTATTGCTGCCTTACACCATGCACAACCTAATCTTAAAATTGCCATGGCAGCACCCACAGGTAAAGCTGCACAGCGAATGCAGGAAGCTTTACAAGCTGCTTTTTCAGACGCTACTTTAAAAGAATACGTGACACCCACGTTACAGATGCTTACGCCGATGACACTGCATCGCTTGTTGGGGATGGGGCATCAGGGTGTGGCAAAATTTAATTTAAAACAACCCTTGCCGTACGATATTGTGGTGGTTGATGAAGCCTCAATGCTTGATCTAAATTTAGCGACTTTATTGTTTGAAGCATTGCCTGATAACGCACGACTTATTTTGCTTGGCGATGCAAATCAGTTGGCATCGGTAGATGTTGGGGCTGTTTTGGCAGATTTGCAGGCTGTATTGCAAGCTCATCATGTGAATTTAAAACATAGCCGCCGTTTTAGTGATGATGCACAAATTGGAGGTATGGCAAAATTTATTCAACAAGCAGATCATCAAACACAACTCAAAGAATTTGAACAACACGTGGTACAGCCTACTGAGCTACAACCGATTGTTTTAGAATCTGTAGAAAAAGACGCTGTACAGCTTGAATATTTGCCACAGCATATCAAACAAGCCGAGCTTTATTTACAAAAATTATGGTACGGATTTAAGACATATAGCCAAGCTATTCTAGGATATTTAAAACAAGAGCATGGCTATGAAGAGGTACTCAAAGCATTTGATGATTACCGTATATTGACTGCCATGCGCTATGGCATGTTTGGTATTCAACAGCTTAATCGCTATATGGAACAACAGTTGCTACAAGAAACGGTGTTATATAGTCAAAAAGCGGGTGATTGGTATGTTGGGCGTCCAGTGATAATGACCGAAAACGACTACCAAATTGGCTTATCTAACGGTGACATAGGCATTTGTTTTTGGCATAGAACTGAACCACAGCAGTACGAGGTTTATTTTCCAAGTCTAGATAAGTGGATGCATGCAACACGTTTACCACGCCATATTCAAACTGCATTTGCACTCACTATTCATAAATCGCAAGGGTCAGAATTTACACATACCGCAGTGGTACTAGATAATCAAGCGCAACAACTGTTGAGTCAAGAGCTCCTCTATACAGCCATTACCCGTGCCAAAAAGGTCGTAAGTTTGTTGGTTCATCCTCAAGCACTGCAATGCGCATTAAGTATAAAAACCAAACGTAAGAGCGGATTGATTAGAAAAATTAAAGGTAAACAGGTCTGTAGCAATTTAAATACAAAGATGTAAGCAATTGCTTACATAAGATCAAGACATTAACGCATAGTAGGGCAAATCTTTTTTTGAGAAGATACTTACATCAAATAAGCTTAGTCAGGAAGACGAAAGCAACAAAGTCGCGCTAACGATAATAATAATGTCTGAAGGGCAGCGAACTTACAAAGATGTAAGTAACAGAGAAGAAATTTACAGCCGCTAAGCCTTGTAGTTTTGGGAGAGACTACAGGGCTTTTTTATTTTAACTGTAAATAGTAGAACTACTGTTCCAAAATATCCAATCCAGTAGATAAAAAATTTAAAGATTAAATCTTGGTCAAAATAAATTAATTGATAGGGAAATTTTTTAAGTTACTTAAAAAATAAATACTTATCTCATCTTATTAAAATGTGAATAAAATATGTACGAAAATGCTCACATAGATAGAGGTCAATTGCTCTATTTTAAATAAAGCAATCAGGGCAATATAACTTTCGCAGGACAGAACAAAAAAAGTAAAAATAATAGCGAAGCGAGTCGCTGGTATAAATCAAAGAATAATAATATAGCGCATGAAAGCCCAAAGAAATTTGGGCTTTTTTTATTGGGTAATTTTTGCAATTTCACCATTTTTCACTTAATATAACCATTGCTGTAGTGATGCACGGCAGTCAATTTTTATAAATTGATTTATATCAGATTCATTAATTTTATAAGCATCTCGGAGAAATCGAATGGCTTTAACTAACCAAGACCGCGCTGACATCATCGCTAAATTTGCTCGTGCAGAAAACGACACTGGTTCTCCAGAAGTACAGGTTGCTTTATTGTCTGCTCAAATCAATGATTTACAGTCACACTTTAAAGCTCATAAACACGACCACCATAGCCGTCGCGGTTTAATCCGTATGGTTAACCAACGTCGTAAATTACTTGACTACTTAAATGGTAAAGACCATGGTCGTTATGTAGCGTTAATTGGTGCTTTAGGTTTACGTCGTTAATTCGATTTAACCGCATGTTTTCGGCATTGCTGAAAATAAAGCAGGGCTTAGTGTATTGCTAAGTCATCTAGAAGGGGCGAATGTTCGCTCCTTCTTTGTGTGTAAACTCTAGTGAGCTTGGGCTTCTAAGCTTTGCCATTTACATGTGTGAATGCAAACCTTAGGGGTCGCCACTAGAATAAAAGATAGGAAAAATAATATGTCGATGTTTAATATCGTTCGTAAAGAATTTCAATTTGGTCAACAGCAAGTTGTTTTAGAAACAGGTCGTGTTGCACGTCAAGCAAACTCTGTTTTAGTGACAATGGGTGGTGTGTCTGTACTCGTGGCTGTGGTTGCTCAACCAACAGCGAAATCAGGTCAAGACTTTTTCCCACTAACTGTAAACTACCAAGAAAAACAATATGCAGCAGGTCGTATTCCAGGTGGTTACGGTAAGCGTGAAGGTCGTGCATCTGAAGCAGAAACACTAATTTCTCGTTTAATTGACCGTCCAATTCGTCCGTTATTTCCAGAAGGTTACTATAACGAAGTACAAGTAACAGCAAGCGTTATCTCTTCTGATAAAACAATGGATGCAGATATTGCTGCAATGCTAGGTACATCTGCTGCACTTGCAATTTCAGATACGCCATTTAATGGTCCTATTGGTGCTGCACGTGTTGGTTTAATTAACGGTGAATACGTTCTTAACCCAAATCATGAGCAAATTGCACAGTCAGACCTAGACTTAGTGGTTGCAGGTACAGAAACAGCTGTATTGATGGTTGAGTCTGAAGCAAAAGAGCTTTCAGAAGACCAAATGTTAGGTGCTGTATTGTATGGTCACGACGAAATGCAAGTGGCGATTCAAGCAATCAACGAATTTGCTGCAGCAGTTGGCGTACAACGTAGTGAATGGTCTGCGCCAACACACAACGAAGAGTTACGTGCAAAATTAAAAGAAGCATTTGAAGCAAAAATTTCTGAAGCATACACAATTGCGGTTAAACAAGATCGTTATGCAGCATTAGGTGCTTTATATGATGAAGCTGTAGCGCAGTTTGTACCTGAAGAAGACGAAGCAGGTATTGCAGACGAAGTTAACTACTTATTTGACGATTTAAAATACCGTACTGTACGTGACAACATTTTGTCTGGTAAGCCACGTATCGATGGTCGTGATACTAAAACTGTACGTGCGTTAGACGTTCAAGTGGGTGTTTTAGAGCGTACACACGGTTCTGCATTATTTACGCGTGGTGAAACTCAGGCGTTAGTAACAACGACTTTGGGTAACACGCGTGATGCGTTAATGGTAGATACATTAGCGGGTACAAAAACTGACAACTTCATGTTGCACTACAACTTCCCTGCATACTCTGTAGGTGAGACAGGTCGTGAGTCTGGTCCTAAGCGTCGTGAAATTGGTCATGGTCGTTTGGCACGCCGTGGTGTACAAGCTGTACTTCCACCAATCGACCGTTTCCCATATGTAATCCGTATTGTGTCTGATATTACAGAGTCAAACGGTTCTTCTTCTATGGCATCAGTATGTGGTGCATCACTTTCTCTTATGGACGCAGGTGTACCATTAAAAGCACCAGTTGCAGGTATTGCAATGGGTCTAGTAAAAGAAGGCGAGCGTTTTGCTGTATTGTCTGACATCTTAGGTGATGAAGATCATTTAGGTGATATGGACTTTAAAGTAGCAGGTTCTGCAAACGGTATTACTGCACTTCAAATGGATATCAAAATTGAAGGCATCACTGAAGAAATCATGGAAGTGGCATTAAACCAAGCGTTTGCTGGTCGTATGCATATTTTAAATGAAATGAACAAAGTGATTTCTCGTGCGCGTCCAGAAATTAATGCACATGCACCAACGTTTGAAGTAATCAGCATTAATCCTGATAAAATCCGTGATGTAATTGGTAAAGGTGGTGCAACCATCCGTCAAATTACAGAAGAAACAAAAGCAGCGATTGATATTGAAGACAACGGTACAGTACGTGTATTTGGTGAGTCTAAAGCAGCAGCGAAAGCAGCAATTGCAAAAATCCAAGCGTTAACAGCAGAAATTGAACCAGGTAAAATTTACGTGGGTAAAGTAATCCGTATTGTTGAATTTGGTGCATTTGTAAACATTATGCCAGGTACTGATGGTTTACTTCACATTTCTCAAATTTCGAACGAGCGTATTGCCAACGTTGCAGACGTTTTAACGGAAGGTCAAGAAGTGAAAGTACAAGTACAAGACGTCGATAACCGTGGTCGTATTAAATTGAGCATGAAAGACGTTGCACAGCAAGAAGAAGCGTCAGCAGCAGTTGCACCAGCAGCTGAATAATTGTTGATTTAAAGAAAAGCTCGCTTTATGCGGGCTTTTTTGTGGCATCATAAAAATAAAGACAAATTGATGATGGGTTATGCAAGTTTACTATTTTTACCGCCACGCTCAAGAAAACCATATTTTTGTAACGACCGAAGAAAACACGACACATCATCTTTTATTTTTATGGGTAGATAGTCTAAGAGAGGATGTCATTGGACACAGCGACCAATGGCAAGAAAAAATAAAACAACTGACTAATATTTCAATTAATGAATTTCATATTTTAGATATTTTAAATTTAGAGCACCCTTGTGCATTTGATGCCATGGAGAATTATGACAGCTTGATTTTTCGTAAGCTGATTACGCCAGAAGATCATATTAATTTAGAAACAGAAAAAAGCTTAGAACAACATAACAGTGAATTTGGTTTAGTGACTACCCCTGTTAATTTTATTATTGCACCACATGCGTTAATTACGGTAAGTGAACGGGGTAATAAATCAGTTGAGATGTATTTAGAACGCTTGGAAGGCACACTTAAGAAGCCAACCAAAGAACAAAACCGTATGCGTAAATTGCCGAATACGCCCCTCAATTTAACGATGCGTCTTTTAAACAATATTATTGATGATTATTTAGGGTTACGTGTGCCATTAACACGCCGTGTAGAATATTGGCAAACCGAACTATTACAACGTAGTCATTCTTTTAAAAAATGGCAACCATTGTTACAAGAAAACATGGCATTTCAGCAAGTTGAAAATTTGTGTGAAGAACAAATTGAGGTACTTCAAGAACTCAGAGATGAGGTGGTAGAAGATTATCATCATTTAACAGATCAGAAAAAAACAGAATCTTTAGATTTAATTTTAGTGCGGTTAAACGATTTGGTGAGCCATATAGAACGTATCCAAAAACATACGTCACGTTTAAGAAGTTCTATTCAATCTGCGATAGATTTACATTTTTCTGCTATTTCAAACCAAACCAATGAAAATATGCGAATTTTAGCCATCATTACCGCAGTCTTTGCACCTTTAACTTTGCTTACAGGCATTTATGGTATGAACTTTGAGTTTATTCCTGGGCTGAAATCGCCACAAGGTTTTTGGATGATGTTAATTGCTATGCTTATTTGTACAGTATTACTCATTGTTTATTTTTATCGTCGTCATTTGGTAGGGCGTGGCAAAAAAAGTGTAATTGATATGTTGTCACAATCGCATCATCAGAAAAATATTAATATTTTCTCATTTGTGGATATGCAACCGATCAAAAAAGGCATGGAAAAAATAACAAATAGAAAAAATTAAAAAAGCCAAAGCAAGTGCTCTGGCTTCTTAAACTTAGTATTTCCAATCTACACGTAACATCGCATTAATAGGGTCGCCTAAGTAGTTATTACCACCTTCCATACGTGTTTTTTGATTTTGGTAGTAACGTTTGTTTGTGAGGTTATTACCAATCAAATTAACCGAAAGGTTTTGATTAATATCGTAACGGATATTGGCATTGAGTAGGGTATAACCCCCTTGATGGATATTGTATAAACTACTTGTATCTGATTGAGCAGATAATCCAACGCCTGCTGACCATTTTTCTAGCTCACCACCAAATTGGTATTGTGATGAGAGTCTAAACATATGTTCTGGCGTATGTTTGCTGAAGTTAGTTCCTGCTGGATAGCTTGTGCTTTCAGTTTCTAAATATTTACTTTTATTAAACGTATAGCCTGCAAAAAGTTCAAGTTGATCTGTCAATTTACCCGAAACTTCAGCTTCTACCCCACGGCTACGCACTTTTCCATCTGCAAAGTAAGATAATGTTGCTGTGTTATAAATTGCACGATTTTCTTGTTCTATTTGGAATAAAGCCAGGGATGTATTTAAACGGTTATTAAAGAATGCGGATTTTAAGCCAATTTCATCATTTTTACCCACGACAGGTGACAATACTTCACCTGCTGAATTTCTATTACTTTGAGGCTTAAAAATTTCTGTATGGCTTAAATAGGCACTTGTATTAGGTGTAATATCATAAGTTAAACCTGCATAAGGAATAAACTTATTCTTTTTGACGTCACTGGTCGCATATTCACCATCGTATGAGCCATTATAGATACGATAATACGTTGAACCTTTGTAATGATATTGTGTGTAACGACCACCCACCAGTAAATGAAAATCGTTGAGGAAGTTAAAACGTGTTCCTAAAGCCAGTGCAGTCTGTTCAATTTGTGTTTTATAGAATGTATTGTTATCTAAAAGGCTATCATTACTCCAATCTGGCTGACTAATCATATTTGGATTAAATGTCCACACATCATATGCTGTGGAATCTAAAACACGTCGCCATTCAGAGTTCTCATTCAATTTAGAATAATTTGCGATGACAAATAAATCGTGCGTGTTGCCAAATAAATTGTATTTACCATTTAAGTTAATTTTAGCTGTTATTTCTTTACCATCATTATCGTAATAATTTTTATTGTTGGTCGGAAGGCTTGAATTGCTATCGGTTAGTCCTGTATAACTTGTGGTAAGTTTGGAAAGCCCTGAAAATTTTGTGATTGACTTATTAAAGTTCGCATTTACTTTTCCAGAAATTTTCCAATCATCATTAAAATTATGTTCTAACTCAGTAAATACATTGTATTTTTCATACTCTATATTTGACCAACTTGCTCCTAAAAAAGTCGAGTTTGGCAAATGGCTATCTGCACCATTGGCAGCCATTGGAATACCGTAGTAGTCAGGTGTATCGTTGCTTTTTTCGTAAAGTGCCCCAATACGTAAAAGCGTGTTTGGATTTAAGTCGAAATCTAAAACACCATAAAGTAAGCGATCATCACTCGATACATTATTTTTAAATGAGTCTGATGAGCCACCTGCAGCCACCATGCGTCCACGAATAGTTTTATCTTGATTTAAACTACCTGAAACATCAGCCATTGAGCGTACATTATTCCAAGTACCTGCTTGTATATAACCTTGAGCTTGAAAATCTTCGGTTGGGTGTTTACGAATCACATTGATTGTGCCACCTGGTTCAGCATTACCTTGTGTTAAGCCTGATGCACCACGTAAAACCTCAACATGATCATAAATATCTAGGCTAGTAGAGCTACTAGAACTACGGTAAGGGTTAGAAGATGAACCAGGAACTGTACTGCTTAAACCATCTTCTTCAATTTGGTCAATATAAAAACCACGAGATTGAAAACGATAACGTCCTGAATCTTGAATAACATTGATGCCTGTTGTTTGCTTTAAAGCATCTGCCAGTGTTGTTGTGCCACGATTTTTAAGTTGTTGTTGCGTAATAACACTTACAGATTGAGGTGTTTCTTTGGCACTTAAGTCTAAGCCTGTGGTAGTACGCATGCTTGAAGTGGTATAACTTTTACTCTTTTCAGTTTGATAGGGTAAAGAGGTTTGACCTTTAACGACAATCGTCTCTAGAGGTTGAGCAACATCCATAGCGTCATTAGCATAAGCCCATGAGCAGATAAGGAGACTTAAAGAAAGTGTTGTAAGACGAGTGGAAAGTTTTGCAGACAACATAGATAATCGTGCACGTGAATAAGTGGAAGTAAGTCTTATTTTGTATCATTTGAGAAAGATTATCAATAACATTTTAATTATCAAAAGATACAAATTTGGTGTTGTTTTATACATTAAAGAAACAAGTTAAATCACAAATTTGTCATATGTTCGCGCTATACTGAATTACAAATAATAAAAGTAGAGGTGTGAATGACAGTAAAACTCATCGCTGTTGATATGGACGGCACTTTCTTAAATGAAGAAAAAAAATACAATAAACAACGCTTTTTACAACAATACCAACAGTTAAAAGAACGTGGTATTCATTTTGTTGTGGCAAGTGGTAATCAGTTGTATACCCTTAAAAACTATTTTCCCGAGATTGCCAACGAAATTAGTTATGTGGCAGAAAATGGCGCATTTGTAATGAGTGGCACAGAGGAAATCCATTTTTCTCATTTTTCGCAAAAAATTAAAGAACAGCTTTTGACTGATTTAATAACACAGTATGAACAAGCCACGATTGTGTGTGGTAAAAAAGGTGCATATATCAGCCAAAAAGTTCCTCAAAGTGATATGCCTAAGCTTAATAAATATTTTAAGCGCCTCACCAGTGTAGAAAACTTACTAAATATTGATGATGAGATTTGCAAAGTGACCATCAATACGCAACATTTTGATTTTGACACATTGCAAAATGCCCTTAAAAAGAAAACCTATATTGAACAACAACAAGTGAAAATGGTATCGAGTGGATTTGGGTTTATTGATCTAATTGTGCCAAAAAAACATAAAGCCTATGGGTTAGCGTTTTTACAAAAACAATGGCAAGTTGCAGATCACGAAATTTTAGCAATTGGTGATAATAATAATGATATTGAAATGGTTGAGAAAGCAGGTTATGGCATTGCAATGAAAAATGCAGTTGATGAACTCAAAGATGTTGCAAGTTATGTGGTAAGAAGCAATGAGGAAGAAGGCGTACTCAATGTACTCGATTGTGTATTACATGCACAAAATACAGAAGATTTAATCCATCAATTGGCTAAACAAGAGTAATGCATGGCTTTTATATTTTCTTATGGCACACTGCAAAATCCTCAAGTACAGCAACAGCTTTTAAATAGAACTTTATGTGTTTCTAAAGATATTTTAGTGGGCTATGAGAAAAAATTAATCGAGATTAAGGATCCACTGGTCATTAAACAAAGTGGCGAGCCTTTTCATCCTATTTTGGTAAAAAATAATGCTTCTACCCAAGAAATTCATGGCTCTATTTTAGAAGTTACAGGGGCAGAGTTACTCAAAATAGATGATTATGAAGCTGAAAATTATGAACGTGTAAGGGTTGAGTTAAAATCGGGTAAAAAGGCATGGTTGTATCAACAAAAACCAAGTGAAAATTTTTGGAATGTAATTGATATATTCAATTTTTTAATCAATTTGGTTGGATTTCTAAAATAAAGAGTTTCAATATAATTTGCTTAAAACGGATGGTGTTTCTTTACCTTATTGCAGTATCAAAGATAATTTAACCGTAGAACCGTAGAACCGTAGAACCGTAGAACCGTAGAACCGTAGAACCGTAGAACCGTAGAACCGTAGAACCGTAGAACCGTAGAACCGTAGAACCGTAGAACCGTAGAACCGTAGAACCGTAGAGTTATTATTTTAAATTAATGATTATCTTTAAAAGAATGTCACTAACAAAATTAAAATGTTTTAAAAAAGGTACAGTATCGCTCTGTACCTACTTTATTTAATGAACAAATTTAACTTGGCGTCTGAGCTGTTGTACTTCATCAATTAAGTCAAGCATCATGGCAACAGCAGAAAAAGAGGCATCAAAATCACGCTGTAAACGATAGGCACGCCGTGCACGCGTTACATCATCGCTTAAGAAGGTATAAACCTGTTGAGAGCGTGTAGGTAAAATTTCATATTCGAGCAGTTGTAAAATCCAACTTTGAGTTTGCCCACATGCTTGTGCAAATTGGTCTAAACTTAGCTCATCATCTACAATTTCAGGATGCTGAGCACCCTGAGTGGTTATTTCACGGTAATGAATGGTTGTCATTTGGGACTCCTAATCACCCACGCGGGTTAAAGTGTTTAAAGTGTTGGGCAAGTTGTTCAAATGCGTGTTGATCTTGCTGATTCTGCACATCAGGTAAAACAATATTCAAAATTAAATACAGTTGTCCTGCGGTTTTTGCAGGAATTCCTTTGTCTTTTAAACGTAATTTTTGCCCTGTCTTTGCATTTTTAGGAAGGTTAATTTGCAAGAGACCGGCAGGGGTTTGTACTTGAATGGTTCTACCTAAAACGGCTTCCCATGGGCTAATATTTGTGGTTAAAAAGACATCTGTATCTTCAACCGTAACATCTGCTGTATTTTGATAATGCACTTCGATATATAAATCGCCGTTTTCACCACCGTTAATGCCAGCTTGTCCTTGTTTAGTCAAACGAATTTGTTGTCCTGCTTTTAAACCTTTGGGAATTTTAATCTCTAAAGTTTTGCGCTGAACTTCAGGTTCACCATAAGCATTGTAAGTTGGAATTTGTAGGGTGATGTGCTGTGTTGAGCCTTGATAAGCGACCTGAATAGGCACTTCAATAGAGGCATGTTGATCTTCGCCTTTATAAGCATGGGTTTGATGACGCGCACCACCAAAACCTGCACCAAACCGCCCAAAAAGGTCTTCAAAACCGCTAAAACCTTGCTGATCTTGACTATAATGCTGATGTTGCCCTTGAGGATGATCAAGTTGGTGATCATATTCTGCTTTTTTTTCAGTATGGCTTAGTGTGTCATAAGCCACATTAATTTCTTGCATTTTAGCTTCAGCATCGTTTTCCTTGCTTACATCGGGATGATACTTTCGAGCAAGTTTACGATACGCTTTTTTTATTTGTTCTGGTGTTGCGTCGCGGTCAACCCCAAGTGCTTCATAGTAATTTTTAGGCATAAGCATAGCGAGGAATACTAGGTATACCTACACCATACTTAGATTAAATATTAAGCAATAGTATGATTGTGTTGTATTCTTGTTGTTCTAAAAATAACCAAAATTATGGCTGATTTAAAATTCGATTTGCCGTTTCTTGCCCCGAAATATAAGCGCCATGAACAGTACCGGAATATTCAAAATTGGTATGTTCACCTGCAAAGTAAATTTTGTTTTGAATAGGAGCTGTCAGTGTATCTACCAGTGTTTTATTATATTGCGGTGTTGGAAAACTAAACGAACCATAGCTATATGGGTCGCTTCCCCAACGGGTAATTGTTATGTTTTTAGGTTTTAACGGTATATGCTTGAAGTTTTGATTTAATCCATCATGAATAAGAGCCCATACCTGCTCATTACTGGCATGATCTACCCATTGTGAATAAGGGCCACCAAATAAAAATAAATACATGGGTTTTTTATAAGGTTTAGACAGATCTAAAATATTAAACCATTGTCCTTTATATTGATAATAAATATCATTTTTTAAGTGTTTGGCAGGCAGAGCTAAAGGCTTATCTAATTCCACAAACACTTTATTAAATGAACCAAATCCAATATTTTGAATCGAATTTTGATATTCATTTGGTAATTCAGGCGTAAATTTAATTTTATGATGCTGAAGCACACCCAAAGGTACAGTAATAATTACTTTAGAAGCAGTATAGTGTTGGTTATTTTGATCGACGAGTTCAACGCCATCATTAAGTAACATTACTTGTTCAATTTGGGTATTTTTTTGAATTTTAATTCCTTTTCCAAGTACATCAATAATTTGATGATAGCCTTTAGGAAAAATAACCTCATCGCCAGGAAAATAGCCTTCAAAATCTGTATAGTGGGCAGAAAGTTGATTGAGAGATGTGGCGTAGGGATCTGTTGCTGTATAGCTATAGAAACTATAAACCAGTCTTTTAAGATCAGTTTCATTAAACGATTTATTTTTAAAAGAAGTATGTTCAAGTGCATTCTTTACAGCATCATCTGCATTGGTGTTGGGTGCAGCTTGGTTCAGTTTTTTTTCAATTTTTTCAATGGCATGTTCAAAGGTTTGTTGTTCTTTTTTATTAAAAGCTTGTCCATTATCATGGAAATAAGTTGACTCATC
Organism: Acinetobacter sp. HY1485; assembly: GCF_027568475.1. Taxonomy (GTDB): domain Bacteria; phylum Pseudomonadota; class Gammaproteobacteria; order Pseudomonadales; family Moraxellaceae; genus Acinetobacter. The sequence continues at coordinate 159,246 of NZ_JANKZG010000004.1, forward strand.
GTAATCATATACAACCGTTTTAATTTTATTTTGTTGCGCAATTTTCCAAATGGGGTTGCCACCCTCAATACCGTGAATCCAAGATGCGCCTAAATCTAATGTATGCTTTGGCATTGTTTGTGAATAAACCCGTCCTCCTATACGGTCACGCGCTTCTAAGACTAAAACTTCTTCGCCTGCTTTTTGTAGCGTTTGCGCTGCACTTAATCCTGCTGTACCTGCACCCACAATAATAATAGGCGGTTTTGCATAAAGTTGTGACATACATAAGCTCATGACAGCGATACACATAAGGCGTGTTTTGATAGGTTTGAACATAATGGTATCCTAATAAAAAAGAGCAAATAAATTGCTCTTTTTATATGATCTAAAATGCAATTAACTTAAATGCTCACCAAACAAACCGAGTGCTTGTTCGGCAGTAAAGCGATATTGTGCATTACAGAATTGGCAATCCATTGTAATTGGATTTTGAATTTCGAGAGTTTCTTTTACAGCATCCACACCAATTTGTACAAGCGCCGTTTCACATTTTTCGCGTGAACAGGTGCAGGCAAACTCAAGAGGTTCAGGTTCAGGTAAGCGAATGTCTTCTTCGTTATATAAACGATATAGAATTTCGTTGGCTTCTAAATCTGTAAGCTCTTCAGGTTTAAGCGTTTCGGTCAGCATTTTAAGACGTGGCCAAAGATCTTCATCTACAAAGTTTTGCTCTTCTTCGTTATTACGTGGTAATAACTGAATGAGTAAACCACCTGCGCGTTGTGGTGTACTTGCAAGGGTAATTTGCGTTGGAATTTGTGCAGATAAATCGTAATACTGCATTAAGCACTGTGCAAGCGTCGGCTTATCTAAAGGTACAATTCCTTGGTAACGCTCGCCAAATTCAGGCTCAATATTAATAAATAAAACAGGCTGAACTAATGTTGCAAATACAGTACTGCTGTTAGTGGCTTGCTCAAAACGTGGGTCGGCTTCAAAGTCTGCTAATCCACGAATTTGCCCTAAATGGTTGCACTCTGCCATTGCCCATTTAAATGAGCCTTGTGCCTGAATTTGTAAGCTAATACGTCCTTTTATTTTAAGGGTACTAGCAAGCAAAGCGGTTGCAGTCAGCATTTCACCCAATAGAACTTGAATAGCTTGGGGATAATCTTTTTGCGCTAAAATGGTCTGTAACGCATCTTCTACATGAACGACTTCACCACGAACAGGGCAGTCTTCAACATAAAAACGTTGGCGTAAGTTTGGCATATATTCCTCCGATACCCTGTTTAAATGGTGGCACTATTATAAATCACAAGGCAGGTTTGTGCAGGTCAATCAATTGTCTAGAAAGTTGAACCGCCGACGTTTCAACCTCCTGATAAACATATTGAATTCCTAAATCTTTAAACAGTTGGGCTTCATAGGCACTGTGTGAACGCGTTAAAATTTGAATATGTGGATAGTTTAAAGTGAGATAACGTGCAACATTGAGGGCATCCTCAAGATCAGAAAGCGCAATGACTACCGTTTTTGTCTGTTCAAGATTGACGTTTTGCAGTTGTTGGTATTGGGTTGCATCTGCTTGATGCCAATGAATATGAGGTTGTGCAGGCTTTTTATCTACGACACAAAATTCAATATTTTGAGATTGTGCAATACACCCCACCAATGTACCAAAATTACCAAATCCAATAATGGTCACATCATATGTGCTTGTCTGTGTAGAGGGTTGCGGCATGTATTTTTGTACAAGTCTATACAGTAGCGGTGTGCAAGCCATTGAACATAGGGTAACCCAAATCAGTGGCTCGGGTGTGTCGATAAGTTGTTGATTGCTTGTGGAAATAATTACAATGAGCGAAAGTTCACCTGCTTGTGCTAATGCAACGCTGATCAGTTGTCCTTGTTTACGATAACTCAGCCCAAACATAATCAATGCCTTGCAAGCAATAAGCGTTAATGTGCCTGTTAAAATGGCAATCGGGTATTCAATAACGGTATTTAGATGTGTATTAATACCAATCATCATAAAGAATAAGCCAATCGCGACTTCTTTAAATGGCATAAAGCATGCAGTAAGTTGATGTTTAAATGGGCTATTGGCAAGGGTAATACCTGCAAACAATGCACCAATAGCAGGATGAATATTAAAAACCTGCACTATGGTTAAGGCAAGCCCAACGATAAATGCCGATACGATTAAGTAATGCGAGGTTTTAATTAAAATTTGATTTATGAGCAATAATCCGCTTAGACATGCCACCGTCACTGAAAGATTTGCTACACCATGTTGAATCGATTGCTCATCTGCCAGAACAGGTAAAATAGTAAGTAAAAGAACAACAATAATCATTTGTGTATTTAAAATATTGTGCTGTTGATGAGAACTTAAAAAATGAGAAGACAACGCAAGTGAAAAACCAATAATCATACTACTGACTAGATATTGTCCAAAGACTGACCATGTAATGGCTGTAAGGACTAAACTACTGACTAACGTAAAGATAGTCCCCACTTGCCACTGTTTGGGGCGCTCAAAATTAAACCCCATCATGAGCATAAGTAAAATGATACTCAAGTTTAGAAAATCTTGAGGAAGCGTTATATAACAATGAGCAACAAGACCTGCCAAAAAATAGCTTAAAACAGCAGGTAAACGTAAATATTTAGCTAAAGGTACAATCAAAACCGCCGTACCCAAAAAAAGTGTTATTTGTAGTAAAACAGACATAGATGTCCTGAATTAGTTAAGTTCTTGCGGATCAACGTCTAACGTCAAGCGAATTTGTGGTGGTATTTGAAGACTTGCCCACCAATACTCTACATAATAATGCAATCGTGCCCGATCTGTAGCAAGTAGTACCATGTGAGCGTGAAAACGTCCTGCTTTGCGTTGCATCGGCGCAGGAATAGGTCCCCAAATTTCGATCTCATTTTGACTGTTGTGTCTGAGCTGTTCGGCAATGTGTGTTAAAAAATCTAAATTTTGCTCGGCTGTACGGGCTTCACATCGTAATAAAATGGTGTAGCGATAAGGGGGTAAGAGTGCACTTTTACGTTCTTGTAGGGTTTCTTTGGCAAAAGTGCGGTAGTCGTGATGCACAAGGGTATTAAAAATAGGATGCTCAGGGCGTAAAGTCTGTAAGTAAACATCGCCCTTTTGTTCACCACGTCCTGCACGTCCCGAAACTTGTGTGATGAGCTGTGCTGTACGTTCGGGTGCTCTAAAATCGACACTCAGCAGACCCCCATCAATATCCAAAATGGCAACTAATGTTACATACGGAAAATGATGTCCTTTGGCAAGCATTTGTGTACCCAATAAAATAAGCGGTTGGCTTTGATGAATTTTATCTAGAATTTTTTGCCAACTGCCTACTTTAGATGTGCTGTCTCTATCTACACGAATCACATCATAATCGGGGAACAGTTCGTTAAGTCCATCTTCAACTTTTGCCGTCCCCATACCAATAGGTTTTAACGTATTGTGTTTGCATTCGGGGCAATCGTCAGGCATACGTTGAATAAGACCACAATGATGGCAGTGCAAATGCGTATAAGGGTGCGTATGAATGGTAAAGTGAGCATCGCAGCGTGGGCAGTTAGCTTGCCAAGAACATGCCTCACACATTAAAACAGGGGCATAGCCTCTACGGTTTAAAAAAATTAAAACTTGTTCGTTTTTACTCAGGCGATCTTTAATTTGATGGATAAGATGTTCACTTAACCCATGTTGTTTGGGTGCAACTTTTAAGTCTAATACATGCACTTTAGGCAGTAAGGCATTGCCTGCACGTTGGTTCAGTTGCAGGTGTGTAATTTTGTGCTGATCAACCAGTGCAAGGCTATCAATACTAGGTGTAGCAGAGCCTAAAATAATAGGACATTTTGTGAGATATGCACGGTATAACGCAACATCACGGGCATGGTAACGAAAGCCTTCTTGTTGCTTAAACGATAAGTCATGTTCTTCATCTAAAATAATCAGCCCTAGATTGGGTAAAGGCGTATAGATTGCAGAACGTGTACCCAAAATAATAGAGGCTTTACCTGTTTGGGCATGTTGCCATGCTTGTAAGCGTTTGGTGTCATTTAAACCCGAATGAAGCACATCAATATGACAATGAAAACGTGATTGAAAACGTGAAATAGTTTGTGGTGTTAGCCCGATTTCAGGCACAAGAACCAAGACTTGTTTGCCCTGTTCAAGTACCTTTTGCATAACCTGCAAGTACACTTCTGTTTTGCCACTACCTGTCACGCCGTCTAATAAAAAAGCATGGTAGTGTTTGAGTTCTTTATTGATGTGGGTAATGGCAGTTTGTTGGTCTGGGTTGGGAGTTAGGGGCATTTCTGCCAATTTCATAGGTTCAGGTTTAAAATCTATTTGTTGTAAGTCAAATTCAATGATTTGCTTTTTTTCGAGGGCTTTGAGTGTGGCTGTTTCTATGCCACTCATGGTTAAAATATTCTCGGGCGTACCTTGTGGTTTTAGTTTTAAGAGTTTGTAAGCATCTTGCTGTTTGAGTGAACGTTTAATTTTGTCCTGTGCATTGGGATCAGTTATTTTCCAATTGCGAGCAAGCAAGTTGTATGGTTTGCCTTGTCTGAGCAGAGTAGGAAATGCACAGTGCATCACATCGCCCAATGGAAACAAATAATATTTTGATGACCATGTTAATAGTTTAAAAGTAATATCGTCAATTAAACTGTGTTCATCAAGAATATCTAAAATAGATTTAAGCTTAAAGCTAGACTCAAAAGGCGTGTCTTGTTTACCCATTACAATACCCACTAGACGTTGCCGTCCAAAAGGTACAAGTACACGCATACCCACACAAACTTGTGCATATTGGTGTGCCGTGACTTCATAATCAAAGCAATCATAAAGCGGAACAGGTACGGCAACCTGCACACGAAGTGGGTTCATAGCATATCCTTAAGTAGAAAAAAGGTTTTCATGTTGAAAACCTTTTTAATGTTAGCGTCTAGATTTAAAAGAAACATCTACTTTTTTAGGGCGATAGCGCAAGCCAAGCAAAAGCAGTAAGGCACTAAAAATTAAAATAGGTGTATCGCCTAAACGGTTGTAAAGCGTTTGCCCTTCAAAGCTAGGAAGTTCTCCACGCAATACATACGGTTGGTCTAGTGGAGCTTGTTTAACAATATGCCCATTTTGATCAATAAATGCCGTGATGCCTGTATTGGTAGCACGGATAAACCAACGTCCATTTTCTTTGGCACGCATTTGTACCATTTGTAAATGTTGCCAAGGACCACTTGTGCCTGTAAACCATGCATCGTTAGAAACTGTGAGCATAAAGTCGCTGTTTTGGGCATTGATACGGGTAATATTTGGATAGGCAACTTCATAACAAATGGCTGTACCTAAATCGTGCCCTTGTACATTAAGTGCCTTTTGCCCCGATGCACCTGCGGTTAAACCTGCATGTTCTTGTAGAGCAGGCACAACCCATTTTGCTAAGCCTGCAAAGGGTACATATTCGCCAAAGGGTACAAGACGTTGCTTGTTATATTGCCCTTGGGTGTGATGCCCTTCTGCAATAACACTGTTATAAATTTCTTGAGCTAATTGGTTGTAATACGGTATGCCTGTAATCCACGCAGAACCATATGCATTTGCCGTTTGTGCTGTTTGCTCAATAAAAGGCTCAACGGCTGTTTGTGCCATTGGAATTGCAGATTCTGGCCAAACAATTAAGTCACGCCCCCATTCAGAAGCACTTAAGTTTTGGTAAATTTCTAAGGTTCTGTCTTGGTATTGCGTTAACCATTTAACATCTTGTGGTATGTTGCCTTGAACCAATGAAACAGAGAGAGGTTTTTGCTGACTTGGTTGCACAAATTGTAAAAACGAAGCACCCCATGCACCCAATAACATAATGGTAATAGGTACAGCCCAAACAAAGCGTTTTTTAATGAGTTCTATTGCACCTGTAGCAATGGCAACTGCAATAAATGAGATACTGAGTACACCAAATAACGGTGCATAACCATCTAAAAAGCGTTCTGTAAATGCATAGCCAACAAACAACCACGGAAAACCTGTAAATAGCCATGTTCTGAGCCATTCAAAAACAATCCACAATGGGGCAAAGGTGAGCGGTGTTTCAGGGAAAAAGCGACGGTAAAGCCATGTTTGTACGGCTGTAAACAACCCCATAACACAGGACATCAAACCAATTAAAACCACACTAAGCCATGCACTGGTATCGCCGTAATAATGGATGGAGTGGTACAGCCAAAACGCACCTGTAAACCAAGTGCCAATGCCATAACTCCAACCAATCATAAAGGCTTGCGGTGCAGTACGTTTGCTTAAACACATATACAATAAAGCAGGTGACAGCAACGCTAACCACCAATAATAAAATGGCGCAAGACTTAAACTAAAGACACTCCCTGCACCCAATGCAATTAAGCATAACAGGGCACTAGGTAGTGGTTTTTTGGCTGTTTTAGGTTTATTAAAAGAAGCTCTTAGGCTCATTGACGTACAGCCCGAACTAAATGAATGGTTCGCGAATCTGCTTCTAAAATGGTAAATGTCCAATTATCAAGCTCGATGGTTTGACCTTGTAAATCATTCACTAAACCAATTTTTTGTAAGAGTAATCCACCCACAGTTTCAACTTCATCATCTGAAAAGTTGGCATCAAGTACATCATTAAAATGCTCAATAGGGGTAAGCGCTTGTACTATCCAAGAGCCGTCATGTTTTGAGTCGGGCATAATAAATTGTTCTTCTTCATTATTTTTATCATGCTCGTCCTCAATCTCGCCCACAATTTCTTCTAAAATATCTTCTAACGTTACAAGACCTGATGTTGCGCCGTGCTCATCAATCACAATCGCAATATGTGTTTGCGTATTTTTAAGCATACGCAACACTTGGTCAGACCGTGCGCTTTCTGGAATAAACAGCGGTTGACGCATGAGGGTATGAATATCGACTTTGGCATGAGGTTCGCGCAAAAATGGCAGTAAATCTTTTGCAAGTAAAATACCCACCACGTTTTCGGGTTGATCTGCTGAAAAAACAGGGAAACGTGAATGCGCTGATTCTGTTAAAACATGCAAAATATCAAGTAATTGATCATCTTCTTGTAAGCTAATCATTGCAGTACGAGGGGTCATCACTTCTCGTACTTTTGTTGCAGGAAGGTCTAAAACGCCTTCTAACATTGCAACAGTGTCTGGTTCTAAAAAACGGCGTGAATCGTGAACTAATTTTAATAATTCATCTCGTGTTTCTGGTGCTGTGCCTAACCATTTTCTTAAGCCACGCATGCCCCACGATGAGCCAGATTCCTCGTGCATGATCCTTCCTAAATAAGGTGTATGTGTTTGCAATAAGTGATCATCATACCGAAGAAAAAGCGCGTATGCATTAGTAAAACTGTATGAAAATTTTGAAAAAGTGATGTAATTTTAGCCAAGACAAGACCTACAGACTTTCTATGTTAAAATTAGCGTTTTTGGTATAAGGCAAAGCGCTGTGTCTGTAGATGTAAAAGTTGAGTTAAATACACGTGGGTTATATTGTCCAGACCCAATTATGATGTTGCGTCAAGCAATCCGTAAAATTCAAAGTGGTGAAGTGGTCGAAGTATTTGCAACAGATCCATCTACCTCTTGGGATATTCCGCGTTTTTGTACGCATATGGGACATGAGCTTTTGCTTCAAGAAGAAACGGCATCCAAGGAATATCACTATTTGGTGAAAAAAGGTTAAGTTATGCCATGTTTTGAGGTGCATTTAACCTTTGATGTTCAGCCCCATCAGTATGTGTTATTTTTAAATGTATGTGATGTATTAGGTGCAAAGCCGTTAGAAATTGTATTGGCAACAGGGCAATACCCTAAACATATGATGATTTCTAAAACCCTGCAAGCAAACCATTTAGCCGATGTTTTAAATACAGCACAAGGTTGGGCAAATTATTTTACCAAAAATAATATGGCGTTATTGCGTACAAAAGTAGAAACACCAATAAATGATTTGTACACAGCGTTGTACTATGAATGGCATGGGCGTGTGTTATATCAAGATGTACCTAAGTTGATTGCCTTATGTGAACGATACAATGTACATTTATCTAAAAATGCCCTTAAGCAACATAGTCAAACTCGATTTTTAACCCTGCGAGATACAGATAAAACGCAGTTTGAAATACGCCTAAAGAATTTTAAAGATATATTAGTGCAGCAAGAAAGAGAGCTTGAAAAACAACAGCACGAATGTTGTATTTATGATAATGGGATATGTTTAGATCAGGGATGGGCATAGCATGTTAAACCTATATGAAGCATTTTTGCGCCGTTGGGCAGTGAGTCATTATCGACATCGTTTTTTATTGAAGGGAAGTTTTTTAACACGTCAGTATTTTTATCAGCGTATTCCTAACGATTTAGATTTTGTATGTTTAAAACATTGTGAGTTAGAGCAAATTCAAAATACTGTATGTGCCTTTTTACAGACGGTGACAAAGATAGATTTATATGATGATATTGTATTTGAGGACATCAACCAAGATGATTTTTGGTGGAATCCTGAATATGAAATGGCAGATGATTTTCCGACAGTAAAATATTATATTAAGGCAAAGTTTAATAATAAACTTATCACCTTAGAGATTGATATTTCATTCAACTTAAATTTGATAGATGCGCCTGTTGCAATTAATTATAAACCGTATGAGGGCAAACCTTTTACCATTGAGCAAAGTGCATCTGTGGCATTGCAAGTGGCTTGGAAACTACATCAAACATTAGTTAATCCACGCCATAAAGATATTTTAGATTTAACTCACTTATTGCCTTATATTCAAACTCAACAACAGCGTGATATGATTTGGCAAACATTAGAAGATGAATGTTTAAGAGATAATATTGATCTAGATAAAAATAAATTATTGTTTTGTGAGGCTAAAAATGTTTTAGCTAAAACATGGAGTCAGGTGAATTTACCTACTCATCCATCTTATAAATTGCCTAAAAATTTTGATGTATTTTGGAGTAATTTTACTCAAGTCTTAAGGTTACTACTTACAACGTCATAGGTAAATAATTTTTCACGTAAATCTAAGATATTATCTTTTTATGCTAATAGGCATCTATGCTCCTAATTTTGAAGTAACAAAATATGTAATGGATAAAGATTTAGAATATAAAGTAAAAAACCCACGTTAATGTGGGTTATTTGGTTTCCAACCATTCACGCCATGTAGCAAGTAAAATAGCAAGTACCACAGGACCAATAAACAAACCAACTAATCCAAAGCTTGCAATACCACCGAGTACACCAAACATAATAAGTAGAAATGGAATTTTAGTTGCGCCTGAAATTACAAGTGGGCGAATAACATTGTCGGATGTACTTACTACACAAACACCCCATGCCATGACGCCAATAGCAGGTAAAACTTGCCCTTGTGAAAATAACCACAGTGCCACGCCTGTATATGCCACAGGTGTACCAAACGGAATAATAGCAAGAACAAAAGTGACAAGCGTAAGTAGTACAGGGTTAGGTGCACCTGCAAAAAAGTAGCTCATACCCGCTAAAATAGCTTGGGCAAGTGCTGTTAACCCAAAGCCATACACCACTGCGCGCGTGGTATCTGAAATCGTTTGGATATAATGATCTGCACGGTCTCCAATGATTTTTTGTAATGCCTGACGTCCTTGATTAAGTAAGGTATGCCCATCGCGGTAAAAGAAAAACAAAGAAAAAAGTGCTAAGAATAATTTAACCAATTGACTACTAATTTCGGTAAAGACCAAACGCCCATAGCTCAGATGAGATTGAATCCAAACCGTAATTAAACGTGGATTTTGGTTAATCTCTGCCATAATACGTTGTGCTTCTTCGCCAATAATTGGAAATTGATACACTTGCTGAGGTAATTGTAAGTTACCTGAAACTAACTGTTGTTGAAGCTCGGTAAATAAATGCCGTCCTTCGTGTTGAACTAAAATTGCACCTAAAATAAGTGGTAAACCAATCACACAGGTGATCAAACACAGCATGATTGAGGCACTGAGCATTTCTTTTTGCTGACAGCGTTGTTTAATCCATTGATAAATTGGAAAGGTCATATAGGCAATGATCATTGCCCAAACCACAGGAATAATAAAATATTTTAAGACATCAAAACTTAAAAAAATGAGTGTGGCAAATAGCCCAAACAGTAAAATGCGATGAAACATCGTGAATCTCTATAATCGTTTTAGTTATCTTAGAACCAAGGCTGATCATCTTCAATGATGGCATCTAAAATAGGTTGCCATTGGGGTTGCACATCTAAAAAGCGTTTTTGCTGTCCATCAAAAATACTCAAACCTTGCATGGCAAGCTGTCCATACATCACACGTTCTGAAATCCAAGTGGTTGCAGGTTGTTGCAACTTTTCAAAAAATTGCTGAATTTCGGATGGAATGGTGCGCTGGGTGCGCATACGGTTTGCGATAAGTAAAATATTCACTTTACCTTTACGAATACGTTTTACCTCTTTGATATGTTTTAAAAATCGTTTGGTACTATCAATATCAAAATAAGAGGGTTGAAGCGGGGTAATAATGGTATGGCTTTGTGCAATCAAATCATGGGCATGTTTTGAAGTGAGCGCACCTGGCGCATCAATAATGAGGTAATCCAAATTTTTAGGGATTTCTTGTTGATGTCGCCAATCGAGTGCTTGAATATGCGCAACATGTTTTGGGCGTGACTTTAGCCATTGTAGTGCAGATTTTTGCGGGTCGGCATCGGCAAGCGCAACGCGGTAATTTTTGTTTGCAAGGGCACTGGCAAGTGAGATCGCGGTCATGGTTTTACCACAACCGCCTTTTTGATTTGCAATTAAAATTGTTTTCATCCGTGATCAACTTTTATGCTTTTACATACTTTAACATTTATAGCTTAAATTTGTGACATGACAAAGTGGATTAATCTTGATTTAATCGCCTGATTAAATGTGTGGAGTAAAGCTGAGTGTCTATTGGGCTTGCAATTATGATCGGCGTACTCATTGGTGGTATTTTTACAGCTTTTGTGATGGCAAGTATTAAAGATGAAAAAACCAAAGCAGAATATGAAAAACAACTGTTAGAACTCAAAGCACAACATCGTATTGAATTAAATGAGGCGATGTCACGTAGTGTGAGTAGTAGCCGTGCCGTACTTAAAGGTAAAATTGCAGAGCAGTTTGCGCCTGTTTTCCCCCAATTTGATTATCTGCCATCAGATTCTAAATTTTTAGGTGATCCGATTGATTACATCGTTTTTAATGGATATAGCCAATTTAGAGAGGGTGAGTTAGATGCCAAAGATATTGAAATTATCTTAATTGATATCAAAAGTGGTAATGCACGTCTAACTAAGGGACAGCAAGCGATTGCCCATGCGATTAAAAAAGGGCGTATTCGTTTTGAGACTATTCGAGTAGATTTTTAATTCCCTTTTAAAGCATATTAATAGACCTATTTTTTGATTTTCACTTTATTTGAGGTTGTAAGAAAAGCTATTGGGTCAAATTTTTAAATAAGTACAAAAAATAAGCTTGATTTAAGCATTATCTTTGGAAATTAGAAGAATGTTTTACTTAATTTTTCTAAATTCCAAAGTTGATTTAGTTAAAACATATCAAGAAGTTTTTTTTGATAAAAATTTTGTTTACTTAAAGTTAGAGTAATAGATCTTTTTAAGTCATCTCGTATATTGCAACAGCAAAAAAGCATTTTGAGTAATTACTCTCTAATTGGAATAGAGTTTTATGGCTGTATGAGCGATTAACCATAATACAGTGAGGTAATTTACTTTTTTTAAACCTCTGAGAGACACAATGGATTTAAAAAAAAGAGTCAAATACCGTTTACGCTGTAAAATGAATTGCATACTTGCACTTTAGTTTTTGTAAATTTTTTTATTTACGCATAAATAGTCTATTTTATAGGAATACAAAAATCCTCTTTTTTCTACATCGTATTTTTGCATTCAAATTTTACAATAGACTTTTAAATTGAGTGTGATCAATGAAAAAAATATTGTTGAGTTGTGTATTGGGTTTTTTAAGTATGCCCGTTTGGGCATCTGTATTACCTGAATATCGTATTGCAAATGGTTTAACACCTACAGCAAATGGACAATCTATTACAAGCTTAAAACCGTATGCAGGGCAATTTAGAATTTTAGGCACAAAAACATATACACAAGATGAGCAAGCTAAATTTTCCCCGATTGATTACGCTGTAAGTATTGGCATGTTTGCAAGCCCTGACTTTGCTAAGCAAATTCAGGTTAAACAGTACGATCGGTTTTTAAATTGGCAACTTAAAACATTACCTGTAGCACCTAAAACAGCCATGCAAATGGTCTCTAATATGCATATTGTGCCTGCCAACCCTAAAATTGCGCAACAGATCAAACAAGTGTCACGCGGTGATTTAGTTAAACTTAAAGGCGACTTAGTTGAAATTAAAGATCAGAATTTAGTATGGCGTTCTTCGCTGAGTCATTTAGACGTTGGAGAGGGCGCTTGTGAATTATTTCGAGTAAATTCTATTCAATGGATTGAAAAATCTAAAATCTGAGGTTTAATGTAACAAAGATTTGTAAAAATCTAACTACAGCAGATTTAAACAGCGAGCAACATCATGAAAAACGTCTTTGGCATGTTGGTGCTTTTGCTTGGGTTAAGTGCGTGTCATAACAGTAGCCCAACGGTAGATGGCAAAACACATGTCTTTACTTTGAAGCAAAAGTGTCCTGCATTATTAGAGATGAAAGTGGGGCAAAGTTTGATGTTTCATGCACCTGAAAATGTCAGTACAGGGTATGAATGGCAAATTAATCAACCATTGGCTTTATTTTCGGTCGAACAATCGAAGCAATCACCTAAAAACGATAAACAAATTGTTGGGCAAGAAACTGAAAAGATTTATCAGTTTAATGCACAAACCGCAGGCGAGGAAGAAATTGAACTGGTTTATGTTCGCCCTTGGGAAAAAGGTGCACCACCTGCCGAGCAATGGTTTTGTCGGGTTCGAGTATCGTAATATAAAAAAAGCATGATCGTCATGCTTTTTTTGTTTGTGCTTGCCAATGTTGTAACTGATGCTCGGCTTGCAACACAATATTTTTATTTGGGGCTTGCTGTTGTTGCCCATCTAAAAATTTGAGTTGTTGTTCCCAATAATCGTACAGCATGCCCTGAATATAGTGTCCTTGTGGTGTACTTAGCTCTAAGTCTTTCAGCATATTAAGCGCAGATAAGGCTTGGTCACGCTTTCGGCGTTGCACAAAATCGGGTTGTAGCGTGTTTTGAGTTTTAAGCTGTTCAAGTTCATGATACATCTCATTGCTCATAGTAATAAAATTCGTATTAAACGTATTGAGATGTTCAATATCGGTGGCATCTTCTTGAGTTGCAGAAAATGCTTTGATATCCGTTTCTATTGTGGGTTGAGGGGCAGAGCTTTGGGTTTGTTCTGATTGCTGTGGTTGGCAAGCCATCAGCACACCGCTCGTTGCTAATATTGTAAAAATAGCTTTAAGTTGATTCATGATCTAACCGTTGAAAGTGAAAGGCATAAGTAATATATGGAAACTCAATGATATCTTGAGGATGTTTGCCTAAATATTTAAAAATAATACGCTCAAAGCGTTGTTTAAGTGCTTGCTGCTGTGGTTTTGGGAGTAGCGCAATAAAACTAGTAGAGAGTAAACGTTGGCTCACCACTTGCTCGACTGTTCCTGTATGCACGTAGCAAAAGTGCTGTTCGCTTTCTAACTTAAAATAAGGTTGTTTTTGGAACGCTTTTTTCCAAGATTGATGATAAAAACGTGGTGTGCCTTGCTCAAAGGGTTTTAACAACTCTGCAAGAGCATGTACCCATTCAATTGAAGTATCACGGTCGTTCCAAACTAAACCCAAATGTCCTTGTGGTTTGAGTAAACGATGCATTTCTTTAAGGGTGTATTCATGTGCAAACCAATGAAATGCTTGTGCGCTTAATACCGCATCAAAGGCTTGTGTATTGAGTGGAACATGATCACTAAACGCAGAAACTACTTCAAGTTCGGGGTGTGCTTTTAAAAATTGTGCCTGCATTTCTTCTACAGGTTCAATGGCAGTGACGTGTGGGGTAATTCTTTTTAAGTATTGTGTAAATTTACCCGTACCCGATGCTAAGTCAATAACTTGTTTTTGTTCGGATAAATTAAGTGTATTTCGCAGCCAAAATACAATATCTTCTGGATAATTAGGACGTGATTGTGCGTACCGCTCTGCACCTAAACGAAAACCATGTTCGGCTGTGGGATGAATGGTGCGACGCATAATCTGGTCCAAGGCACAAGAGTGTTTTAAGCATAGGACAATTACATTGAAAAAGAAATATTGTCTTAGCAGGATTTATACAAAACTATGCCGCTCCATCGGTCATAATAACAGCAACAACAACACAAAGGAGTCTGTGATGAAAATTCCAAAACTACAATTACAAGATGGTTATGAAATTCCTGCTTTAGGATTTGGTACGTATACACTTAATGGACACGAAGGTGTCAAAATTATGAGCCAAGCCATCGAACAAGGTTATCGTATGCTTGACAGTGCTTTTAACTATGAAAATGAAGGTGCGGTTGGACAAGCGGTACGTTTATCTGATGTGCCACGAGATGAATTTTTTATTACTTCTAAACTACCCGGACGCCGTCAACGTTACGAGCAAGCTGTACAAACCATAGAAGAATCTTTGTTTCGTGCACAACTTAACTATTACGATTTGTATTTAATCCATTGGCCAAATCCAAAACAAGGCTTATTTGTTGAAGCATGGCAAGCACTCATTGATGCACAAAAAAAAGGACAAATTAAATCGATAGGGGTAAGTAATTTTTTACCCGAACATATCGAAACTTTGAAAAAAGAAACTGGCGTTTTACCTGTCATTAATCAAGTGGAGCTACATCCATTTTTTAATCAGGAAAAACAACGCGCTTATGACCAATCTCAAGGGATTATAACGATGGCATGGAGTCCACTGGGACGTGCAAGTGATGTTTTAACACATCCTGTTTTACAACAAATTGCCCAAGAGGTGGGCTATTCTGTGCCTCAAATCATTCTAAGATGGCAGGTACAATTAGGTGTTATTCCAATTCCAAAGTCGGCAAGTCATCAAAACCAAATTGCCAATCAAGAGGTTTTTGATTTTTCTTTAAATGATAATGCAATGCAACGCATTAACACACTGACGAAAGCAGATGGGCGTTTAAAAAATCAAGATCCTGCTATTTATGAAGAGTTTTGAACATGAATAATAACCTCCTCAAAGAAGGCGATCATTTTCCACAGGTGACTTTAAACGATGGCACAGTGGTGCAAATAGGTACGGTTGCCAATATGTTGCGTAACATCGAGCGGTATAATGCAGGTGCGCGCGGTGAGGTGGCAATTCCAACACTCATTAAAGTGGGGTTATTTAACTTGTTTAGTATTAATGAATGGTTGCAAGGCAATAATGCAGGACGCCATTTTGTTGCACGTGAGGCTCAAATGTACTTTAAATAAAACTGTTGGATATGCTGATTAAGCGATTGCAAGTAAGTGGTTGGTATACGACTTTCTTGCAAAAGCGTAATCCAAATTCGGTGGCATTGGTGTAATTGTTGTGAGGTGGTAGTACGTTCTAATTGTCTGATATGACTTTGTGCCAAGAGTCCACAGTATTGTTCTAAGGTTTCAATCATAAGTTTTTTAATGCCATCAAATCCATCTTCATCAAACACAATACTCACTTGCGGTTGTTTTGGTGAAATAGGGTGGGGCGGTTGTGTTGGCTTAGTTTTATCTTGAATAAAGCCTAATTCAACTAACTCGTTAAGGAGTTGTGATGAACAAACTTTTTGGCGTGCCTGATCGTTTAAACGTTTAAAATCGGGTGTATCAATGAGAATGAGAAGTTGTCTTTGTTTAACGGAAAGAATTTTATTGCGTTGTTGCAGTGCAGTGATCCCTTCTGCTGTTTTCGTATAAGACATGTTCAACATCCATTGAATTTGATCACCGTAATGTGGCAAAAATATATGACAAATCAATGAAAGATCACGTATTTTGTTTGATCTTCGTTATTTTGTGCTTCATTTTTTCCATCATCATTTAGTGTTAATATCTAAAGGTGTTATATTTTGTGCCCTTTGAGTATGTCAGCCCCCAAATTTGCGGGGTGAGCGAATCAAATTGCAATCGATTATTTTAATTTTTGGTGCGTAATGGAAAAGCAAATCATTTTTGAAGATGAACAAATCAGAGTTATTTTTCTACCCGGAAATTCAAAAGAATTGATTTTTTCGTTTGGTGATTTGATTACTCGTGCAAAAGGCTTAAGCATTAATGCTGAAAAATCACTAACAAAATATGAATATAACGTGATTGGTATTATGCCAAAAGAAAAGTCATGGTTTCCTGTGGCAAGCATGCAAAATATGATGCCTCACGTTCAGCCAATTTTAGACCAATTTGATACTGTGATTGGCTATGGCGGTTCTATGGGCGGATATGCGGTTTTAAAGTACTCTAAACTACTTAAAATGACGCGTGCCATTTCATTTGTACCGCAATACAGTATTGACCCACAAGAAGTGGAAGACAGCCGTTATACAGAATTTTTTGATGAGAATTTACATCAAAATATGCACATTACCGCGGACGATGTGTTGCCAAGTACAGAGTATATTATTGTGTACGACCCGTACTATGCCAATGACCGTGAGCATTATTTAAAGATTAAGCCTTTCATTCCGCATGTACTGACGCTTAAATTGCCATTCACAGGACATGAGGCATTGTCTGTTTTGGCAAGTTCACGTTTACTCAACGATTTTATTCGTCATCCTTTAGATGCGTCTTATTTTTACGAGCAAATGCGTGAAGTAAAGAAAAACAGTAAATTTTACTACCGCAATGTCATTAACAGTTTGATGTCACGCCATAGTAAAGCGTTAGGACGTATCTTAAAAAATAACGACCTACAGTTAGATGCGCAATATTTAGACCCTAACTTAAAACAACTGATTACCCGTGTGATGTTAAGTCGCCGTCAGGTTACAGAGCAAGATTTACAAAAATTGGGTATTCAGGTGAATACACCTAAAGAAACGCGCCCACAGCTTCAAGACTGTTTTGGCAATTTCTTGGTGTTTAATATGATTAGCAACAAAGTAGAAAGCTATCCACAAGATGCCATTGAGCTTAATCATAAATATCTTATTCCAATTTTGGCTAAAGGAACCTGTTTGGCAAAAATTGAGATGAATAGTGAGCGTTATATTGTGGCAATGAATGACCGCCGTGTGACGAAGCTATTTAAAGAAGAGGATGCGTTAACGAGTGATATGAGTCCATTGGTGCTTAAAAAATTCACCGATTATTATGTAATCAGTTATAAAGGGTTAAATTTAAGCAGTGATGATCATGGTTTATGTGCCTTGGTTGAACCGCCTGTTAAAGAGACCGAAAAATTTATTCTGATTTAACAACAAGGCGGGTTGATCACCCGTCTTTTTTATAGAAGTCATCTTTCTCCTGTAAAAAAGCTGTGTTATATCTAAAAGATAAATATAAAAAACATGCAAATGAGGGACAAATACAATGTTATTTAAGGCAGCTTTTTTGGATTATGCAACACTCGATCAACACGATTTAGATATGCACGAACTGCATCATGTATTTGATGATTTACATATTTATGAGCGTACCAACTACTCTCAAGCAGTTGACCGCCTACAAGATGTGAGTGTGGCAATTGTAAATAAGGTACTGCTTGATGCGCATGTATTACATCAACTACCAAAGCTAAAACTGATTTTATTGTGTGCCACAGGCACGAATAATGTAGATTTAGACGCGGCTAAAAAGCAAGGCATTGTGGTGTGTAACTGTACCAATTATGGCTCTGCATCAGTTGCACAACATACCTTTAGCTTAATTTTGGCACTTGCAACCTCTTTAGTGCAATACGACAAAGACATTAAAGCAGGCGAGTGGCAAGAGTCTCCACAGTTTTGTATGTTAAATCATCCAATTACTGAGCTTGCAGGTAAAACGATTGGTATTTTGGGTTATGGTGATATTGGACAAACCGTCGCTAAAATTGCAGAAGCCTTTGGTATGAAGGTGTTAATTGGTAATTTGCCACATCGTCCTAAACAAGCAGATCGTTTAGACTTAAATGAGTTATTGCCACAGGTGGATGTACTCACGCTTCATTGCCCTTTAACAAGTGATACTCGTAATTTAATTAATGCTGATGCACTTCATTTAATGAAACCGACCGCATTTGTAATTAATACAGCGCGTGGTGGTATTGTGCATGAAACTGCACTTGCTGAAGCATTGGTAACAGGGGTAATTGCAGGTGCGGCAGTTGATGTACTGACGGTAGAACCTCCTGAAGAAGGCAATGTATTGTTAGATGATGAAATTCCAAATTTAATTGTGACACCACATACAGCATGGGCAAGTGTAGAAGCACGCCAAAGAATGGTCAGCCAACTTGTAGAAAATGCCAAAGCGTTTAAAGCAGGGCAACCAATTCGTCAGGTTTAATTAGACAGTTGGTTTTGCTCTATGGGTGTAGGCTGTGTGTTGGGTGTGCCAACCATCTTTTGTTTAAGTGCTGTACGCTCAGGTTTTGAATTTTTCCAAGATTGCTGTACTCGGTCTACACCACGTTGAGTGGCATCGCCTACACGCACTAATGCCTGACCTGTCGTTGTGCTAACCACACGAAAAACACTTGGATTATCTGTACCTGAGTTTAGAGGCTGATTTTCGATAGTGGGTGTTGCAAAAACGATTGAACTAGACATAACTGAAATAGCAAATAGTATTTTTTTCATCGCTTAAAAAGTTGTTTGTTTTATACAATATAACGTTACACAGCATTTTTTTATATAGTTAAATGGTATGTAAAAGGATGACAACTTTTTTAGTTGTCACCCAAGAAGATTCATTGTTCAGTAACAAAGATTGTACTTTCAATGACATTTCCCTTTATATCTTTTTCAACACCAATGCATGAGTTATCGGGTGTTTTTAAGAATGACACCCCAAAACTATATGCATTACTACAATCACGTTGTTTTTGTTCGTCAAATATATTTAAAGAAAAATTATGATTAATATCATAAGCAATTGCCTGAGACATTAATGCAAAGGCTTTATTGGCACCATCAGTAAAGAGGGCATTATTATTTGCCTCAAGTTCTGGTAATGTATATTTATTTTGTTTGCTAATAAATTGATATTCACGACGTGCTTTTTTATTATTGTTTGCAGCATTTAAGAACTCACTGACTACACCATAACTTACAAGAACCTTTGGTTTATATTCAAAAGAAAGATGGGCATAAGGTGTAATTTTAATATCAGACGCTTGGTTCATTTCTAACATCTTGATATTGGGACTTAATGTTCTGTCTATATCAGTTTTTAAATCCGTATTGAGCAACTTATCAAATTTAATAGCTTGGTTTAAAGTACTTTTTTTGATTGCATTATGATTAGCACTTTTATCCATTGCCATTGCAGTCATTGAACCAAGTAAGCCAAAAGTACCTGACCCTAAAGCCGATTGAGATAAGTTTTTTTGTCCAGAAACTGTTGTTTGCGTATTTTCAATTAAGTGCTGACCTGCAACACTTTTAGAGTGAGATGTTGTTTCTGAAGAAACAGATAAGGTTTTGTTTACATTTGCTGCTGGGTATTGAATAGAAGTAACGGTATTACATCCAGTGAATGCTGTAGCAATAGGAACTAACAATAAAATATGAGAGAACTTCATAAAAAATATAAAATAAATACTATAAGTGTGCATATTATATTTATTAGAGAGAATTTTTCTAGTTTTAAAAATTAAGTCTTTATTTTATATAAAGAAAAATAATGTTTTTTATAGTTTTTAAATATAAGTAAAAACAGAGAGCCATCAAAGCTCTCTGTTTTATTTATTAGCTTTGCAATACGGAAATATCTGCAACTGCAATAAAGAGTTCACGTAACTGTGCAAGTAAGCGTAAACGGTTAGCTTTCAGTTCGGCATCATCTGCCATCACCATCACACTGTCAAAGAACGCATCAATGGTGGTGCGTAATGTTGCAAGTTTAGATAACGCTTCTGTGTATTGATGAGCTTGAAGCAATGGTTGTACCACAGGGGTAATCGCTTGTAACTCAGCGTAAAGTGCTTTTTCTGCATCTTCAACCAACTTGCTCTCAACCACATCACCTGTTGGTGCAGCTTCTTTTGCCAAAATATTAGCAACACGTTTATTGGCTGCTGCAAGTGCTGCTGCTTCTGGTAATGTACGGAAGTGATTCACCGCATTGACGCGTTGGTCAAAATCTAACGGTGAGTTTGGCGAAAGTGCTTGTACCGCTTGTAATACGTCAACTGCAACGCCTTGATCTTCATATTTTGCACGGTAACGCCCTTCTAAAAAGGCAGTCGCTTCTGTACGGGTTTTATCGTGGTCTTTAATCACATCGCCGTAACCTTGTAATGCAAAATTCACAAGTTGCTCAATGGTTACATTAAGCTGATTTTCAATGATTAAACGCAAGATCCCAATAGCAGAACGGCGTAGGGCAAATGGGTCTTTTGAGCCTGTTGGCGGTTGGTTAATACCAAAAATACCCACGAGCGTATCTAAACGGTCTGCAAGTGCAAGTGTTGTACCCGTTTTGGTTTGCGGTAATACATCCCCTGCAAATTTTGGTAAATACTGCTCACCAAGGGCTTGTGCAACTTCGTTATTTTCGCCTTCTATACGGGCATAGTATGTGCCCGCAATACCCTGTAATTCAGGGAACTCACCGACCAATTCAGACGTTAAATCGCACTTTGCAAGTAATGCTGCTTTTTGAGCATCTGCTACATTTGCACCTGTAATTTGGCTTAAGTTTTCTGCAAGTTTGGCAATACGTTCAGACTTATCCCAAAGTGTACCTAACTGTGCTTGGAACACCATATTGGCAAGTTTGTCTTTACGGCTTGCGAGTGGTTGTTTTTGATCTTGTAAGAAGAAAAATTCTGCATCACTTAAACGAGGGCGTACAACTTTTTCATTACCTTCAATAATCTGTGCTGGGTCTTTTGACGCAATGTTAGACACCGTAATAAAGTACGGTTGTAACTTACCTTCGGCATTGATTAAGCAGAAATATTTTTGGTTATCCTGCATTGTCGTAATGAGTGCTTCTTGCGGTACAGCCAAGTAACGCTCTTCAAACGTTGCACGTAAAGCTACAGGATATTCAACCAATGCAGTGACTTCATCTAGTAAATCTGCGGGCACAATGGCAGTGGCATTTACTTCATCTGCCAATGCTTTTACTTGAGTTTGAATAAGGTTTTGACGTGTTGCAAAATCTGCAATCACATGTGCTTGCTCTAATGCTGTTAAGTAGTCGTTTGCATGGTTCAGCGTAATGGCTTGTGGGGCATGGAAACGATGACCATACGTTACATTACCTGTTTGATGGTCTTGAATGGTCGCATCAATAATTTGATCATCTTTAAGCAATACCACCCATTTTACAGGACGTACAAATTCGGTACGGCTAGTTGCCGAGCGCATACGTTTTGCAATTGGCAAACGATCAAGAGCATTTTGTAAAATTTGTGGCAGTAGGGTGTCTAAGCTTTGCCCTTGAATGTCTTTGTAATAACAAACTTTTTCGACTTTGCCTGCTTGGAATGTTTTTACTTGATCCGCTGTAATGCCTTGCCCACGCATAAAGCCTTCGAGTGCTTTGGTTGGTTTACCTTCAGCATCAAAAGCAGCTTGGACAGCAGGACCATCAAAACGTTTTTGTGAATCTGCTTGTGCGCTTTCAACATCTACAATTTTAAGGGCTAAACGGCGTGGTGCTGCATAGGCTTCTGTACTGCTAAATTTAAGCCCTGCATCGTTTAAGCCTTTGATAGTTTCGGCAAGAAGGGCATCACGTAATTTTTTTAAGCTTTTGGGTGGAAGTTCTTCGCAGCCAAGTTCAAATAAAACGGTATGGTGGTTCATTATTTCTTCTCCGCTTTTGCTGCTTCTGCTTCAACTTGTGCTTTTAGCTGTGCAAGGACTTCATCTCTTAAATGAGGTTCTGCCATTGGGAAACCAAGTTTGGCACGGGCTTGTACATAACTTTGTGCAATGGCACGGGCAAGTGTACGAACACGTAAAATATAACGTTGACGCTCTGTTACCGAAATGGCACCACGTGCATCAAGTAAGTTAAAGGTATGTGATGCTTTAACCACTTGCTCGTAAGCAGGTAATGGTAATTCGGCATCAATTAAGCGAGTGGCTTCTGCTTCGTAAAAATCAAACAGTTCAAATAATTTTGGTACGTTGGCATGTTCAAAGTTATAAGTTGATTGTTCTACTTCATTTTGATGGAACACATCGCCATAAGTCACAGTACCAAATTGTCCTTTTGTCCAAACAAGGTCGTATACAGAGTCTACCCCTTGAAGGTACATTGCAAGACGTTCTAAACCGTATGTAATTTCGCCTGTAACAGGGTAGCATTCAATACCACCTACTTGTTGGAAGTAGGTAAACTGTGTCACTTCCATGCCATTTAACCATACTTCCCAACCTAAGCCCCAAGCACCTAATGTTGGCGACTCCCAGTTATCTTCTACAAAGCGAATGTCATGTACAAGTGGGTCAATTCCAATGGCTTTTAAAGAATCTAAATAGAGTTGTTGGATATTGTCTGGATTTGGTTTAAGCACCACTTGAAATTGATAGTAGTGTTGTAAGCGGTTTGGGTTTTCGCCGTAACGTCCATCTTTAGGGCGACGAGAAGGCTGTACGTATGCTGCGTTCCATGTTTCTGGACCTAAAGCACGTAAAAAAGTTGCGGTATGGAAAGTCCCTGCGCCCATTTCCA
Organism: Acinetobacter sp. HY1485; assembly: GCF_027568475.1. Lineage (GTDB taxonomy): Bacteria > Pseudomonadota > Gammaproteobacteria > Pseudomonadales > Moraxellaceae > Acinetobacter. The sequence continues at coordinate 182,213 of NZ_JANKZG010000004.1, forward strand.
TGTCGTATGGTTGTAAAACCACACAACCTTGCTCAGCCCAGTAATTTTGTAAGGCAAGAATTAAGCCTTGAAAAGTATCAATATGAGAGATGGCGCGACTCATGTAGCATCCACTTAATTATGAGAAAAATTGAGTTTAAGTATAAGGATTTTGCCTTGAGGTGGCAAAGGCTTCTAAATATAAAAAAGCCATATTCTTAAGGATAAGAACATGGCAAAAGGTTTAGCGGTATTGTGTGGGTTGGAAACGAGATTGTTTTGGCATCACAAACCACAGCACGATATAAACTAAAATACCAGGGAATGCGGCACTTAATATAGACACTAAGACAAATAAGACACGCACTAATGTGACATTCCAACCAAAGCGTTCGGCAATACCTCCCATAACGCCTGCAATCATGCAATGCTTACGTGAACGATATAGACCTGTTGACATTATGGCGGTACTCCAAAAAAAGAATAAATAGATATGTATTTATATGAGGGGAAGGGAATGAATTAAAAGTATATTTTTGTAATAAAAAAAGCCTCTTAACAATGTTAAGAGGCTTTTTTGAATCTTGGTGGGTCGTCCGCGACTCGAACGCGGGACCAATGGATTAAAAGTCCACTGCTCTACCAACTGAGCTAACGACCCGTAAAGGTCAAGATTAATGGTGGGTCGTCCGCGACTCGAACGCGGGACCAATGGATTAAAAGTCCACTGCTCTACCAACTGAGCTAACGACCCATATCGTCTTGATGGTGCGTATTGTAGCAATTTATTGTGTGATGGCAAGTCCTAATCTAGAAAAAAATGCTCAACTGTTTATAAAAGCTACAAAAATATTAAAAATAAGGCTTTTTTTGCATAATATGTTCGTAAATTTTGTGATTTAACGGGTGATATGTGTCTTGATGGGGGAGTTGTACAAGTAACAAATCATCGCAATGATGGATATCAAAGCCTTGCTTTTGTAGTTCTTTTTTAGAATATTTAAATGCAGACGATACAGGTAAAGTTAGCTGTATGCGCAAAAATAATGGAATTGCATGCGTAGGTAAGGCTTTTTTAAACTCTGCATAGATATTCTTACAATCAAAGATAGGCGAGAGTGAATTTAAAATAACGGTTGCCATACAAGCCTTACCCTCATAATTTGGAATTTTAACACCATAAATAGAGGCTTCTTTAATACTTGGGCAAGTACACATCACATCTTCAACCTCATGTGTTGAAATGCGTTGATTTTGCCAATGAAAGGTATCACTTAAGCGGTCAATAAATTGAACATGGCGATATCCCAAGCGACGCATCAAATCGCCTGTGTTGTAGTAAGCATCGTGCTCATTAAATACATGGTGTAAAACAGCATCATCGTTGATGTCATGTTTGCCATAACCATCAAATGGTGTACGGCTAGTAATTTTGCTTAACAGTAAACCTACATCGCCTTTTTTTACTTCGGTGCAGTAGCCATTTTTATCTCGAATTGGCTTTTGGCTGTCAATATCATATTGAACGACTGCAAAAGGTAGGGGAGAAAATCCAACCGTATTGTCAAAGTTAAATAAGTTATTAAATCCAATATTACTTTCGTTTGAGGCATACAGCTCAAATACTTCTTTGATATTAAAACGGTGTTTAAATGTTCGCCAATAGTAAGCACGTAAACCATAGCCAATCATTTTTTTAACTTGATGTTTATTGGCCTGAACAGGTTGTTCAAGCAGTTGACGGCAAACATCACTTGAATAGCCAATCGCTACAGCATCTTGGGCATCTTGCCAAAATGTTTGTGTAGAAAAATGAGCATTAAATGAAAAGGTTCCTTGTCCTGCAAGGACACTGCTCCAACATACAATACTGGCGGTAGCATGGTGTAGAGGTAAGGGAACATAAAGGATATCTTTATTGACTAACCCAAGTGTTTGTCCGTAGGTGTTATAAGCCAAAATCCAACGTCCATGCGTATAAAGGGCTGCTTTGGGTTGTCCTGTTGTGCCTGATGTGTAGATATAAAATAAACCATCTTGTGCATAAATATGAGCAGTAGTGGGTGGGTTAAACGTTGGGTATTCTTGAGCGCTATAAATTAAATTACGATAACCACTCGGCGCATTTTCTTGTTTATCTTGGTTTGAAGATGCAACCCAAAAACAATGCTCAAAATTTAATTTTAAAGCATCTATTTGTTGGTGATATTGATCACTAACAATAAGACCTTTAGGCTCGGTGCTTAATAATGTCTTTGTAGTTATTTTGGTCGGATCAATTAAAGCACAAATCACACCCACCTTGGCTGTTGCTAATATAACTGCAAAAAACTCAGGTCGATTTTCCATGACCAAACTTAAAACATCACCTTTTTTAAACCCATACGCAATAAGTAGATGGGCAATTTGGTTGGCATGTTGGTTGAGGTGTTGATAGGTTGTGGTTTGATCACCAAATTTTAAGGCATTATAACGTGGATGTTGTTTAGCAATTTTTTCAAAAATAAGTCCAAGCCCCATTGGTGTTTCTTGTTTTTGTGTATAAACCTGTTTGAGACCACGTAATAGGCGCGGAATTTTAGGTAAAACATGAGGGAATTGATGCATGATCTCTTTAAAATGAACGACATTTTTAGGAGATTTTTTCATTCTTATTTTCTCTAATTTAAAAGTACATAGGTTTTAGTTTAACTGAAAGTAAAAAAAACCGCTCACATTGGAGCGGTTTTTCATTTTATGATTCTGATTCAGGCGGTGTCACTGCCTTTTTAGGTGGACGACCACGTGGGCGACGCGGACGAGCAGCTTTATCTTTACTCGTTGCTTTTGCCTTAGTTGTGGTTTTCTTTTCCTTAGCTGTTTCTTCTTCGGCAGGTTTTTCTTCTGCCTTAGGTTCTTCAGTTACCGTTGGTGCTTCTACCTGTTCAGCTGTTGGTTCAGCTTCTTGAGTCGCCACAGGTGTTTCTTGCGGTTTTTCAACAGCTTCTTCTTCAATATGTTTTGCCTTTGCTTGCTCGTGTGCTTGTTCGGCTGCCTGTTTTGCTAAACGACGACGCTCACGCGGATCATTTGCCACGCGTGGTTTATCTGCTTTTTCAGGTGTAAGCGATAACACAGGTGCAGGTTGTGCTTCTTCTGTGGTTTTGCTTGGTACAGCAACATCACGCGTTACAGGCTGTTTTGCTGTTTCCACCGCAGTTGTGTTGACTAACGTTTCGGCATACGTTTGCGTAAATTTCACTAACGCACGGCTGAAAGTTTGTACTAAGCCAAACTGTTCAATCAGAACGTTACAGTCTTCACCATAAACATGCTGAATTAAACTACGCAATGTATGCCCTGCAAGTGCAGGATTTTGCGTTGCTACAACTGTAGGTACAACAGGTTGAGCAGATTTTTGCGCACGACGGCGTGAACGAGGGTCGTTGCTTGCACGTTGTGGTTTGGTTGCTTCTTTAGGTTGTTCTGGTTCAGAACGCACTTTTTCTGCAACTACTTTTTTCGCTTTTGGCTCTTCTGTTTTAGTAACAGGTTTTGCTTCTTTTTGCTTTGGTTGCGCTTGTGGTGCATCGTTTAATGCAACAATATCACGCGTTGCCTGATCAACATTAACCACTAATGCCGTTGGAGTTTCCTCATGGCGTGGTGCATCAACCATATCCACTTTAACCTGTTGTGGTTTAGGTGCTTCAACCACTTTTTCTTCAGGTGTATTCAGTACGCTTGTATCACGTTGGCGATTTGGGCGTTGCGGACGCTGTTGATGGCGGTCACGACGTGGCACAGTATTTTCTGTTTGCTGTGGTTGGTCGTTTTGTTGTTGCTCTTGCTGTTGTTGACGCTTTTGACGTTTTAGCTCACGCATTTCGTGACGAGAAAGCTGCACATGCTCTTCTTGTTGCTCATGTTGTGGCTGTTCACGGTTGTCACGTTGTTGCTTTTGCTGACGCTGCGGCTTGTTATTTTTACGTTGGTTTTTCTCTTCTTTGTCTTGTTGCACATCACGTTTTTCTGCTTTATGTGTAGTTGCAGTTGTGGTGCTATGCGTTTGAGAAATATAAGCATTACCTTGTGTGGTATTGCTTACAGCTTGTGTTGTAACAGTGGTATTCGCAACTTGTTGCACTTGACCAAATTGACCACGGCTCACAGCACCGTTATTCACCATTTGTTCAATGGCAGCAGCAGCGTTATTTGCAGAGCGTGCTTGGTCTACAGTATGCGCTTGTTTTTGTACAAACAAGTTTTCTAACCATGCACATGGGCTGTTGCTGTCTTGAGCAGGCACTTGTGCTTGTGCTGTTGGTGCAACCGCTTGTTGTTGAGGTTGCTGTTTCTTCTGTGATTGTTGCTGTTTTTTATCAGCTGATGGCGCAGGAATAAGCTGTTCGCTTTCATCTAAGTGCCATGTTGAAGATTCGTAGCCAATTTCGTTAGAACGTGTTGCTTCTGTGCGCTCGTAACTGCTTGGGGCAAAGCCTTCAGGATTAAATTTAATTTCGTAATGTGGTGTTTCTAAGTGCGGGTGAGGCAATACAGTGACACGGACATTAGTGGTTTGTTCTAAGTAAACAATGCTATGGCGTTTTTCGTTGAGTAAGAACGCTGCAATTTCGACAGGTACTTCAACTTGTACTTCACCATGACGTTGACCCAGCGCAATTTCTTCTAGTTTACGCATAATAGACAATGACATTGAGCGTACGTCACGCACCATGCCTGTACCATGACAGCGAGGGCAGACGTAGCCTGTTGCTTCTTCTAAAGATGGACGTAAGCGTTGACGGCTCATTTCCATTAAACCAAAGCGTGAAAGTTGTCCAAATTGAATACGCGCACGGTCGCTTTGCGTGGCTTCTCGTAACTTAGCCTCAACCATGCGTTGGTTGCGATCTTTACTCATATCAATAAAGTCGATCACGACCAAACCGCCAATATCACGTAAACGTAATTGGCGTGCAATTTCTTCGGCTGCTTCTAAGTTGGTATTGAGCGCTGTATCTTCTACATCTTGTCCGCGGGTTGATTTTGCAGAGTTGATGTCGATAGCAACCAATGCTTCTGTTTGATCAATCACGATTGACCCACCAGATGGTAATTTCACTTCACGTTCGTACGCTGTTTGGATTTGGCTTTCGATCGCGAAGTGTGCAAATAATGGCTCATTTAATGTGTAAGTTTTTAACTTGTCTAATTGATTTGGCATCACTGCTTTAACAAAGTTATATGCTTCGTTATAGGCTTGCTCGTTATCAATTAAAATTTCTGCAACATCATCACGTAAATAATCACGAATAGCACGCGTTACAACACCTGCTTCTTGATGTACAAGCATTGGTGATGGACCAGAACGTGCTGTATTTTGGATTTGACCCCAAAGGTCTAAAAGATGTTGTAAGTCGAGTTGTAATTCTTCTTGTGTACGTCCAATGCCTGCTGTACGCACAATTACGCTCATGCCACGCGGTACATTTAGTGCCGATAACATTTGCTTGAGTTCTTCACGCACATTACCCGAAATTTGACGGCTAATACCACCGCCTTTAGGGTTGTTTGGCATTAAAACAAGGTAGCGACCTGCTAAAGAAATATAAGTTGAAAGCGCAGCACCTTTGTTGCCACGTTCTTCTTTTTCTACTTGAACAAGTAATTCTGTACCTTCAGAAATTAAGTCGCGGATATTGCTGGTATCACGGGCATCTGAATTGAAATAGCTACGTGCAATTTCGCGCATCGACAAGAAGCCTTGGCGTCCTGCACCGTATTCTACAAATACAGCTTCTAAAGAAGGTTCTACGCGAGTGACATGACCTTTATAAATATTTGATTTTTTCTGCTCGCGGGTACGGTTTTCAAGGTCAAAGTCATACAGGCGTTGACCAGTGACAAGTGCAACACGAACCTCTTCGGCATGTGTTGCATTAATCAACATACGTTTCATGGGTGTAATACCTAATCGTTGGCACACAACGACAAGCAATCCGTGTTACATGGTGAGCTTATATCATCTCTTGCCACTCATGTAATACTTGCTTATTTCAAGCGACCTGAATTATTCACTGGCAGTCTAACGGTGTATTGGATGTAAAACTTTCACTGTATTAGGCAGATTCATCCTTGTTTAAATAACACATTACGGAATGTTCGTCGTAATGTGATTTAACGCTACAGTTCCAATACATCAAACGTTGAAGCCTGAACATACCATCAGGGAGCGACTTGTCTGATGTGTTCCAGTTTACGTTTAATAACCAACCAAAGTTGGCGACATATTTTTTTGGGGCAGGCTGTTTTGCATGCAAAAGCACAAATTAACGCAACAGCCTACTATTTTGCCGATATAATAAGCCCTCGGCGTTGGCATATTCTTTTGGGACCGTTCCGATGTGTGATGCAAATCTGCATCGTCGTCAGCAACTATTAAAGTTGTTTTCTTATTTACGGCGGTATCCGAGCGCTGACTATATCAAACCTTAGGGCATCTGCCTATGGGTTGAGTTGATGTTTCTGATGAAAAAAACCATCTAAGTGTTCAAATATTACGCAAATTTATCAAAGTTTAAGGTTCAATAGTTGTATGAATTCCAATCAAGAGTGGCAAAGTGTGACATGGTTTGACGTTGACGAGCATCAAGCAGGGCAACGTATTGATAACTTTTTATTTTCTCGTTTAAAAGGTGTGCCAAAGAGTCGCATTTATCGTTTGATTCGTGAAAGCCAAGTACGTGTAAATAAAAAGCGAATTAAAGCCGAAACCCGCTTAAACATTGGAGATCAAATCCGTGTTGCGCCTATTCGCTATGAGCAAAAACAAGATGCCCCTGTAAGCGATCAAGTGGCACAAGGTTTATTGAGCCGTATTGTGTACGAAGACGAAGGACTGTTGGTGATTAATAAACCTTCAGGCATTGCAGTACATGGCGGAAGCGGTGTGGCATATGGCTTAATTGAAGCCCTACGCGTGGCAACAGGTAAAAAATATTTAGAACTCATTCATCGTATTGACCGTGATACCTCAGGTTTAGTGATGATTAGTAAAAAGCGCAGTACCTTAAAACATTTACAAGATTTATTGCGCGAACATAAAATTCAAAAAACGTATGCGGCAATTGTAAAAGGGCAAATTAGTTTAGATGAACAGCGTATTGATGCGCCGTTATTACGTTATGAGCTTGCTAATGGCGAGCGCCGTGTACGTGTTGCTAAAGATGGCAAGCCAAGCCAAACTATTTTTAAAGTGGCAGAACGCTTTAAGCAAGCAACCTTGGTACATGCCTCACCGCTATCGGGGCGTACGCATCAAATTCGTGTCCATGGTTTAAGTATTGGACATCCGCTAGTTGGAGATGATAAATATGGACATCAAACGCCAACAAAAGTGCAAGCACGCCGTTTGTGTTTACATGCATTGCGTTTACAAATTCCAAATTATCCAATCATAGAAGCACCTTTGCCTGAAGATATGCAAGAAGTGCTCGTACAACTTAGGAACGCCTAATGCCTTTAAACACACGTTTAGTTATTTTTGATTGGGATGGAACACTGTTTGACTCTGTGGCACAAATTGTAAAAAGTTTGTGCTTTGCCGCCGAACAGCATGCACAACCATTAACTCCAGAAGCAGCTAAAAGTGTGATTGGGTTAGGTTTACCCGAAGTGATGCACACGCTATTTCCTCAAGTACCGCATTTGCATGAAGCCATTACACAAAGCTATAAGGGTTTTTATCCCACGCTATCAACTCAAGATAAATGGTTTGATGGCGTGGCAACAATGTTGCATGATTTAAAACAACAAAATACATTATTGGCTGTAGCAACAGGTAAAAATAGGGCAGGCTTAGACCGTGTACTTAAACAAACGCAAAGTACAGATCTGTTTTGTATTACGCGTGCAGCAAGTGAAACGCAATCTAAGCCACATCCTCAAATGCTTGAAGAAATTTTGGCATATACAGGGGTTGAACCTGCTCAAGCTATTATGGTGGGTGATAGCAGTTACGATTTGGAAATGGCACAACGTTTAAAGATGCCTCGGATTGGCGTCAGTTACGGGGTTCATCATGAAAAGACATTGGCACAGTATCAACCCCTATCTATAGAACACAATGTCACAAATTTACATCATACATTAAAGCAATATATTGGCTAAACTCATTTAAAACTTAAATGAGAAATAGAATGGATAATAAAGTTGCAATTATAACAGGGGCAAGCCGTGGTATTGGTGCGGCAATTGCAAAACGCCTAGCAGCAGATGGGTTTAAAGTAGTTGTCAATTACTCTCAAACTGCCAAATCTGCGTTAAGAGTTGTTGAAGAAATTGAACAAGCAGGTGGTCAAGCTATTGCACTACAAGCCGATATTGCGCAACCACATCAAGTTAAAGCATTATTTGAGCAGACCATTCAGGTTTATGGTGGTGTGGATGTACTGGTAAACAATGCAGGGATTATGCAATTAGCTCCCATAGCAGATACCACAGATGATATGTTTGATCAGCAAATAAATGTGAATTTAAAAGGGACATTTAATACGTTGCGTGAAGCAGCACAGTATTTGCGCGAAGGCGGGCGGATTATTAATTTTTCGACCAGTGTTGTGGGTTTGAAACTTGAAAACTATGCAGTGTATGCGGCAACTAAAGCAGCCGTAGAAACCATGACTGCTATTTTTGCTAAAGAATTACGTGGTAAAAATATTTGTGTAAATGCCATTGCACCTGGTCCAACTGCGACTGACTTATTTTTAAATGAAAAATCGCCAGAATTAATTGAACGCATGGCACAAGCAAGCCCATTACAACGTCTTGCCCAACCTGATGATATTGCAGCCACAGTTGCCTTTTTAGCAAGTAAAGATGGTGCGTGGATCAATGGACAAACGCTTCGGGCAAATGGCGGTCTAGTGTAGTGGAAACGCAGCAGCTAAAATTTCAATAAATTCTTTTAAAGGTTGCGTCATGGTGTCGGTACGGTAGCTTACAATTAAATCAAGCGTTGGTAAGTCAATCTCTAAAGGGCGGACTGCAAGATTAGGTAAGCTACTAAATGGATCAACATATTTAGGTAAAATTGCACAACCCACACCTGAGTTGACTAATGCCAAACTATCTACAATATTTTGTGTTTCTGTATGAACATTTAAGTGTAAGTGATGGGCTTGTAAAAACTCACTTACTGCTTGGTTCATGATGGCAAAGGTATTTGATGTTGGCACAATAAAGTTGAGTTTTTCGAGTTCTTTAACAGGGATGCGCTCAAGCTGTGCTAACGGATGTTGTTTCGGTAAAATAAGTGCAAGCTCATCTTTAAATACAACATGATTTTTAATATTTTTAGCTTCAATTTGTTGACGGCTAAAAATAATATCTAAATCGCCTTTTTTAAGTGCTTTATGTTGCTCTAAATCATGCAAGATTTGCTGTTCAATTTTAAGTGTTGGATGCTGAATTCTAAATGTCGGCAAAATTTTAGGAAAAATACGAATTTCAGCAGCAGTAATAAAGCCAATACGTAAAATTTGTTGTTTAGCTAAGTGGGCTTGGCGCGCCATTGCAACAGCACGCTCGGCTTGTGCCATAGTTAAACGGGCTTGTTCTAAAAATACCGCACCTTCTTCTGTTAGTTCTACTTTTCGTTTAGTACGGTTAAACAATCTTACACCAATTTCTTCTTCTAAGTCTTTGATTTGTTGACTTAAAGAAGGCTGTGCTGTAAAAAGTTTTAATGCAGCTTTACTAAAATTAAGTTCTTCTGCCACAGTAATAAAGTACCGTAGATGGCGTAGTTCCATTAGACCAATCCCAAAAAATAGAGTTTTTATTACATTTATTGTTCAGTATAGAACAATCTGTTTCTTTTTGAAGTTTAAAAAACAACCAAGTCCGATGAATAAAACTTAAATGAGACTACATCATGTCACAAATTTTTGCGCTATTAATGCTAATATCTGTTGATACCAACATTCTTTAATCTGATTAAAAAATTAAAAAGAAGGCATGAATAAATCTAAAGTACTCCACTATCAACTGCCTGTAAAAAACAGTTGGTCACACACTATTTCTAGCCCTCAACCAGACTTTGAGCATTCTGTGCATTTCAAGGATGGTAAGTTTCATAATCAAATTCCAAAAACAGTGACACGTAGTAAGTGGCGTTTGTTTAAGTGGATTGCATCACGTCAGTCTAGTTCTTGGAATATCAATATAGAACAAGAATTTGAGGACTGTTTGGCGCAACCGCATGAGGTACCTGAAGCAACCGTGCCCAATCAATGGAAAGTTTGGTTTGTGGGGCATGCAACTGTGCTCATTCAGATTGGAGAATATAATTTTTTAACAGATCCTGTTTGGGCAGAGTACGCAGGTCCTAAAAAGGGAACAGGTCCAAAACGTGTATGTCCTGCAGGGATTGCTTTGGAGCATTTACCGCCTATTCACGGGGTGTTATTAAGCCATAATCATTATGATCATATGGATCTTGCCACGTTACAGTGGTTGCATGATCAGTTTGCTATGCCTATTTATACAGGATTAGGTAATCGTTATTATTTGCCAAAAGAGTTTAATGTGATTGAGCTAGATTGGTGGCAAAGTGCACATTTTAAAGATTTTGAAATTTTATATACGCCTGCACAGCATGGTTCTGGGCGTGGTTTAAGAGATCAGAATAAAGCGTTATGGGGGAGCTTTTGTTTAAAGCAGGGTAAGCAATATGTTTATTTTGCAGGTGATACAGGCTATTCACCTCATTTCAAGCAAATTTATAATAAATTAGGTGCACCTCGTGTAGCACTTTTACCAATTGGTGCATATGAACCTAGAGAGCTGATGGAGTATATGCATATGAATCCGTATGATGCTTTAAAAGCACATATGGACTTACAGGCACAGCGTTCGGTGGCAATTCATTATCGTACATTTCAACTTACAGATGAGCCAAGAGATCAGCCCGAAAAAGTGTTAGAGCATGCAGTTAAATATTCATCTAAATTGATGAATCCGTTTTATTGTATTCATGAAGGCAAAAAATTAACGGTATAAAAGAAGCCCTCAATATTGAGGGCTTCTTTTTTTATTCTGCGTGACCGTCGTTTTGTTCGCCTTCACTGCCATCTTCTTGTTGATATGAGCTGTGACCACTTTCACGTAGTGCCTTGCGGACACCTGCTTCATAATCTGGATGTACACGTCCAAAATGAACAAGCTGACGTTCGATAATCTCTTTTGGTACGCCTTGCATTGCATCTGCAATGTTACCAAATAGACGAGATTTTTCACCATCATCAAACAAATTAAACAATGCTGTTACTTGTACGTAATCGTTATTGCCTTCATCTTCACGATGGTTAAAATGATCCATAACATTTGAATCTAAACGTAAAGGCGGTTCTTTCACGTCTGGATTTTCAGTTGGACCACCAAATGAGTTTGGCTCGTAGTAAGCATCTGGGTTAGGGAAATGCTCTTGAATATTCATTTGTCCGTCTTTATGGTAGGTATGTACAGGACATACAGGACGGTTAACAGGAATATTTTCGTAGTGTGTCCCTAAACGGTGACGATGTGCATCTGCATAACTAAATACACGCGCTTGCAACATACGATCTGGTGAAAAACCAATCCCAGGCACAGCATTTGACGGTGAGAATGCTGCTTGTTCTACTTGTGCAAAGTAGTTTTCTGGGTTTTTGTTTAATTCAAAGTGACCAATTTCAATAGGTGGATAATCGGCATGTGGCCACACTTTGGTTAAATCGAATGGGTTATATTTAGTATTATGCGCATCTAATTCAGGCATAATTTGTACTTGTACTGTCCAACGTGGATAGTCGCCATTTTCTAACGCATAGTACAAATCTTCTTGTGTCGTTTCACGGCTTTCACCTACTTTTTGTTGCCCTTCTTGGTTCGTCCAATGACGGTGTCCTTGTTGGGTTTTAAAGTGGAATTTAATCCAAAAACGCTCACCTTGTTCATTCCAAAATGAGTAAGTATGTGAACCGTAACCATTGATATGACGCACATCTGTTGGTAAACCACGGTCAGACATCAAGATCGTCACTTGGTGTAAGCTTTCTGGCGAAAGCGACCAAAAATCCCACATTGCAGTGGGTGAACGTAAGTTAGTACGTGGGTGACGTTTTTGTGTATGAATAAAGTCTGGAAACTTTAACGGATCGCGTACAAAGAACACAGGGGTATTGTTACCCACTAAATCCCAATTGCCTTCTTCTGTATAAAACTTCAATGCAAAACCGCGTACATCACGTTCTGCATCTGCAGCACCGTGTTCACCTGCAACGGTAGAAAAACGCGCTAACATTGGCGTTTGTTTGCCAACACCATTAAAAATTTTAGCGCGTGTATATTCTGATAAATCTTTTGTAAGTGTGAATGTACCAAATGCTCCCCAACCTTTGGCATGTACCGTGCGTTCAGGAATACGCTCACGGTTTTGATGTGCAAGTTTTTCGATAAGTTGCCAATCTTGCATTAACACAGGTCCACGCGAACCAACCGTTAAGCTGTTTTGGTTATCTGCAATGGGTGAACCCGCTGTTGTTGTTTGATGGTAAGGACACTTACTCATTATTGCTGACTCCTTGTTGTAAGGGCTTGCTGTTTTTGTAGTAAATAAAAAGAATAAACAAGCGTATAAAAAATCTTAACTACTGTTACACGAAATTGCAAAAATCACTATCACGTTATTGTAAAAATACGTCATTTTTATATTGTTGTTAAATAGATAAAAGCTATGTTTTTAATAGATAAAAACGATTGGTTTAATTTGAATAGTGTACCGCTACATTTTGTATTTAGATGACAGCCATTTTAGAATTTAAAACACAGTTTATTTTGATTATTCAATGATTTTACAAAAAATCAGATTTTTGAATTTAGAGGTTAAACTATATGCATTGGTTTAGAAGTAGAACGATACTTCTAAACCATATCTTAACCAACTATGCAGAAATAAGGCGATCGGTTTTGACCATGTCATGCAAACCATGTTGTCTAAAAAAGTGCTCAATTTTACTTTTTACCACAAGTGGATTGTCTAAATGAATGACATCTTGGAGTAATTGCTCTGCATCTTCTAATGACACATGACAAATTGCTTTTCTCACTCTTAAGATATTACTTGAGCTCATAGACAGTGTATTAAAGCCCATGGCTATAAGAAGTATTGCAGACAGTGGATCGCCTGCCATTTCACCACATACGCTAATCGGTTTATCGTATTTTTGACATTCTTGAATAAGATAAGACAAAGCACGTAAAACAGCAGGATGGTAGTGTGAATACACTCCCGATACATGTGGGTTATTACGATCAACAGCGAGTAAGTATTGAATTAAGTCATTTGAGCCTACCGAGAAGAAATCGACTAATTGAGCGAATTCTTTGATTTGGAACAAAATACTTGGTACTTCAACCATAATTCCAATTTTAGGTTTGGCAATTTTAACTTGTTCTTCTTCTTGTACTGCCATCCAATCACGTTCAAGTAAATACAGTACTTCTTCTACTTCGCTGACACTAGTGACCATCGGCAATAAAATATGTAAGTTATTGAGCCCAATACTTGCTTTGAGCATGGCACGAATTTGTGCAGAAAAAATTTCGGGATGATCAAGAGTAAAACGTAAACCACGCCAACCGAGTGCAGAGTTATCTTCATCAATACTGAAATACGGTAATTCCTTGTCTGCACCAATATCAAGGGTACGCATAATCACAGGTTTATTCGCAAAGTGACTCAGTTGCTGACGGTAAATGGTGCGTTGTTCTTCTTCACCAGGAAAGCGGTCACGTAGCATAAATGGAATTTCGCTACGGTATAAACCAACGCCTTTTGCCCCACGTTGTACGCCACGGATCACATCAATCATTAAGCCTGTATTTACAAATAATTTGATGGGTACACCATCGGGTGTAATCGCGTCTTTAGTTTCATATTGTTTTAAGTCTTTGGCAATTTCTTCTTCTTCTTTTTGAATTTCTTTATAGCGTTGGCGTAATCTGCGTGGTGGGTGAATGGTCACACGCCCTTGATAAGCATCTACAATCATCTCCACATCGTCAAGGGTGTTGATGGGTAACTCTGTAACGCCAACCACAGTAGGAATGCCAAGTGCACGTGCCACAATCACCATGTGGGAGTTTGCAGCGCCTTCGCTGGTTACAATTGCAGCAATTTTATCGACAGGCAGTTCAACTAATGCCGCTGTACTAATTTCTTCGCCAATCAAAATACTTTCGGAGCTAATCTCTCGGTGGCTTGGATCTGACTCTTGCAGTGAGGCAAGAATACGCCGTCCTAAGTCTTTTAAGTCGGATACTCGTTCACGTAAGTAGTCATCTTCCATTTGTGCAAACAAAGAAATATGTTTATCAATGACACGTTTAACCGCACCTTGTGCCCAAATACCATCTTTAATTTCTGCTTGAATTTCGGCAGGCAAAGCATTTTCATCAAGCATGCGTAAAAACACACTAAACAAGGCACGTTCTTCTGCCATGAGTGCATCTTTCATTTTTTCATCGAGTGATTGAATTTCTGTACGTACAGAAGTAATCGCTTGATGAAGTAAATTAAGCTCTTGGCTGATATCTTCTGCTTCACGGTCGGGAACAGCACTTAAATCTGCAGGGGGATATAAAATAATAGCGCGACCAAGTGCAATGCCGCCTGAGCCTGAAACACCTTTAAAGGTTTTGTAATTGGCAATATTGGAGCTAGACACTTTTTTAAAGACATCAATATTACCCACAGCATGGGCATGTGCAATTAAACCTGAAAGCTGGGCACATAGCGTCACTAAAAACGATTCGGCAGCTTCACTGAAGTCTTGAGGCGCTTTATTTTGTACCACTAAAACACCCATCACACGGCGGCGATACATGACAGGTACACCCAAAAACGAGTGATAGAGTTCTTCACCTGTTTGTGGAAAGTAGGCATAACGCGTGTGCTGAGCCGCATTGTCTAGGTTAACAATTTCCTCACGTTGTCCGACTAAGCCTACTAAGCCTTCGCCTGATTGTAACGATACTGTACCGACTGCTTCGGGGTTTAAGCCTTTGGTTGCCATAAGAACATAACATTGGTTACGCTCATCAAGGAGGTAAATCGAACAGACATCAACATCCATAGCGGCAGAGACTTGATTGACCATAATCTCTAAGGATTCATGCAAACCGCCAGACGCATTAATTTCTTGGACAATTCGTCTTAGGGTGTCTAGTTGCATGTTCGACATAAAAGCATACTCCGAGCAATAAAAACAGCAGTGACTTAATGAGGTAGATATCTACACAGTTCTGTCATCGCTTTACGGTAAACGTCACGTTTAAAATTTACTACTTGTCCTAGTGGATACCAATAACTCACCCATTGCCATTGATCAAACTCGGGTGGATCGGATAAATTAAGCTGAATATGTCGGGGTGAACCCACCAATTTCAGCAAAAACCATTTTTGTTTTTGTCCAATACAAACGGGTTCTGAACCAATCCGAATGTAACGGTGAGGCAGACGATAACGCAACCAACCTCGGGTTTGCGCAATAATTTGGACGTGCTCTGGCAAGAGACCGACTTCTTCTTCAAGCTCTCGGTAAAGTGCCTGTTCGGGTGTTTCTCCGTATTGGATACCACCTTGTGGAAATTGCCATGCATTGTGTCCAATGCGTTTTGCCCATAAAACTTGTCCGTTATCGTTTGCCAAAATGATCCCGACATTGGGTCGGAAACCTTCAGAGTCGATCATTTGGCTTTCCTAAATCTGTTTTCTAGTTGTCTTTTGTTCGGGGATAATCCATCTCAAAAAAAGACCAAAGAATATTGTTAAAAATTGCTATGATCTTAACGAATTTCTTGCCATTAGCGAGAATTGATTTACATTTTTTTTCTTTATTTTTCAGATTAAACGAGAATTTTTATGAAATTGGCTTTATTTGATCTTGATCATACCTTGTTAAATACCGATTCAGACCATTCATGGGGCGAGTTTTTAGTCAATGAGGGTTTAGTCGATCCTGTACGCCATCGTCAGATGAATGATCAGTTTTATGAAGATTATAAGGCAGGGCAGTTAGACCCAATTGCTTATAATGAATTTGTGTTTGAATTTTTAACACAGCATAGCGATGATGAACTTCAGGCATTGCATCAGCGTTTTATGCAAAATGTAATTGCACCACAAATGCGCCCTGAAGGTGCAAAAACCATTCAAGCGCATTTATCGCTTGGGCATACTGTAGTCGGAATTACAGCAACGAGTGATTTTATTACCATGCCTATTTTTAATGCGTTTGATATTCATAACGTGATTGCCACGCGTGCTGAATATGTAGATAGGCGTTATACGGGCAAAGTAGCAGGTGTGCCGTGTTATCAAGAAGGTAAAATTACGCGTCTAAATGAGTGGTTAGCAGGGCAAGAGGTAGAAGAATCTTGGGCATATTCAGATTCTATAAATGACCGTGCTTTACTTGAACATGCCACACATCCTATTGCGGTTAATCCTGATGAGCGATTATTGGCACTTGCACAAGAAAAAGGCTGGCGTATTGCAGATTGGTCATTGTAAATTAACGAGTTCAATGAGGGCTTGTAAGGCTTTGGACTGTGTGCGTGCAGGATGCCAAACCAAGCCCAACTCGCGCTTAAGCTCTAAATTAATGTCTAGGCGGTGCAGGTCTTGATTGAGTAAAGTTTGAGGCAATACCGACCAACCCAAACCAATAGAAACCAACATACGAATGGATTCTAAAGGATTGTTACGCATCATAATTTTAGGCTTAAGCCCTTGTTGTTCAAAGGCGGCTAATGTAATTTGACTAGTATAGGTTTTTGCCGCAGGCAATAAACTTTGATAATGCATTAAGTCTTGTAGCTGTAAGTTTTTAGCTTGTGCTAAGGCATGAAAAGGTGCCACTACAAAGATAAGAGGGTCTTCCCACATGGGTTGATAGGTCAAACGTTCATCACCATGCGGCGGTAGGGTTAAAAATGCAATTTCTAAGTCGCCTGCCAAAACTTGTTCGTGTGCTTGCTCTGAATCTACAAAACGTACATCAAGGGTAACTTGTGGGTAAAGTTGGGCGTATTTTTTGAGGTAAGGGGCAAGATGGTGTAAGCCAATATGGTGGCTTGTACCCAACCGTAATGTGCCTTGAATATGATGCTGTTCATGGCTTACGGTATGTTGCATTTCTTTAAGTTCATTGAGCCAAATTTTTACTTTAGGCAGTAACGTGTGGGCAGCATGGGTGGGTTGTATACCTCGTCCTGCGGCTTCAAATAAAGAAATACCAAAATATTGTTCTAAACTATGAATACGTTTGGTGACTGCAGGTTGTGTAATAAACAGCTGATCGGCAGCAGTTGAAATAGCACCTGTTTCCATAACTTTAATAAAAGCTTCAAACGCAGCAAGGTTCATATTTTTCCTGTAAATCAAAGGGGTATTGATTGAGTTATCGGCGTTATAATTATACAGACTGTTATGGTCTACTTAGATGTTTTTTTCTTTGCTTTATTTTTGCCTGTTTATTTGGGGATTTTTTAAGTTTTATTTTAGGGGTGACGGCATTTGTAACAGGGCTTTTTTTACTATCTTACCGCCCTTGGCGTTACTTCAAAATAAGTTATCGGTTGTGGCAACTTAATCGTTATAAAATTCCTCAAGATGTCGAAGATGCGTTTAAAGCAAATTATCCTCGTTTAACCCAAAAACAGTACCAACTTATTGTGGCAGGTTTTAAAGATTTTATTGCCCTATATTTGTTGGATAAAAAAAGATACTACCTACCATCACATGCAGTTCATCACTTTATTAAAGTCTACGCACGTCATGGTGTTGCCTATCAAACGATGTGGCAACAGTTTTTATCTGATGTACCTCGTTATTATGTAAATGAACAAAAATCTGCATTAGCATCAACATTTAAAATGGCATGTTACTTAAACAAGGTGAAGCCATCTTGTCAGTTACCTCGTTTATTTAAGATAGATGAACAGCTACAAGATCAGCTTAAAGATGCCAAAATATTTGATCATTCTGTATTGTTTTCAAATTTGTCTTTTGATTTAAAAAAGTCAGACCGTTACAGGACTTGGTTTAGGAAGTTTTTTAAAATTAAAACACGCCGTTCGTCTTATTCTAATAGCGATACAAATAGTAGTATTGATTTTATGTGGAACAGCGACTCATCTTCTGATAGTAGTAGCGGATGTGATTAAGTTAGAATTTATTTTTATAAAATAATGATGATTAAGATATTTGGTGTTCAATGCAATATTTAAAGAATTTTTTACGGTAGTTTTTATTTAAGATCATGTTATTACAAGTTATGCCAACGTTAGATGTATTATTGTTTGCATTAAATTTTGGTTTAAAAAAAGAACAATTTCTTGTAGAGCTCGTTTTATCAGCCACTTTTAGTATGTTAATTGTTCCTTATTCTTTTGAAAAAAGAAAATTTAATATTCCTGATCAAATTTGGGAGAGCTTTATATCAAAAGGTTTTTCTATTACACCAATGCAAAAAAAAGAAATTGAACATGCATTTTGGGATTTTATTTGCATTCATAAAGGTAAAAATAAAAACTATGTCTCATCATCTTATGTACTAAATGAGTTTATTTTAACTTATCAAGCGCATACCGAATTATCTAAAAAAATGACATGCAGACATTTAAATCGGTTTTGGAATTATGAAGCGAATCCTGATTTTAGAGATTTTAAGTTTAGCCGGTATAGACGAAAAATAAGACATGTTAAGTTAAGAAACTATCGTAGAGTACCTGCATATTTACATACTTACCATGCACTAAATAAAAAAGGGAGAGGCGTCGGGTCAAACCGTTTACCTGATGTGTTTTTATTAGATTGGACATTAGAAAACTTAGGTGGTGTGGCTTACAGTTTAAGGGAAATTTTACACATCAAAGAAAATTATCATCTCAACGAATCGTTTAAAACAAGTGAAATAGCAACGACTGCATTTGTTTCAAATGTTGTATTGGAGCAATTATTTAAAGATTATCAATCCGAACCTATCGATTGGTTAGGTACAGGTTCAAGTTAGAGTAGTTCAGATTCTAGTTCAAGTTGGAATAGTTCTACTTCATCAGATGCAAGCTCAAGTTACCATAACTCTGATTCTTATGACTCTCATAATGCTGATAGTTCAGATGATGGAGGAGATGACTAAATCATTCCAAAAAGTTTTCTAACGTATAAAAATGATAAATTAGATTTATAAAAAACCCTTGCTATACTTAAGAAAAATTACCCAGTCCAATGGAGTAGCACGACATGGCAGGCAAAACTTTATATGACAAATTGTGGGACGACCATTTAGTTAAGCAACGTGACGATGGCTCAAGCTTAATTTACATTGATCGTCAGCTTTTACACGAAGTAACATCGCCACAAGCATTTGAAGGTTTACAGCTTGCAGGTCGAAAGCCATGGCGTTTGAGTGCCAATGTAGCAACGCCTGACCATAACGTGCCAACCTCTAAAAAAGAACGTGAACAAGGCATTGCAGGGATCGAAGACACTACATCACGTATTCAGGTTCAAACATTAGACGATAACTGCAAAAGTTTTAACATTGTTGAATTTGGTATTAACGATGTACGTCAAGGCATTGTGCATGTGGTGGGGCCTGAGCAAGGTTTAACATTACCAGGTATGACAGTTGTGTGTGGCGATTCACATACAGCGACACACGGTGCATTTGGTTGTTTGGCACATGGTATTGGTACATCAGAAGTAGAGCATGTACTTGCAACGCAGTGTTTAGTTCAAAAGAAAATGAAAAACATGCTTGTACGTGTAGATGGCACGTTGGGCAAAGGTGTAACGTCTAAAGATGTCGTTCTTGCCATTATTGGTAAAATTGGTACAGCAGGCGGTACAGGTCATGCTATTGAATTTGGTGGTCAGGTTTTCCGTGATATGTCGATTGAAGGACGTATGACGGTGTGCAACATGGCGATTGAAGCAGGTGCGCGTGTTGGTTTAGTAGGTGTTGATGAAAAAACTATCGAATATGTAAAAGACCGCCCGTATTCACCAAAAGGTGAAGATTGGAATAAAGCGGTTGAGTATTGGAATACCCTACATTCTGATGAAGATGCACACTTTGATACGGTTGTAGTATTAAAAGGTGAAGAGATTGAGCCTCAGGTATCTTGGGGTACATCACCTGAAATGGTGATTCCTGTATCGCAAGCTGTGCCTACATTAGAACAAGCCAAAGATGAAGTTCAGCGTAAAGATTGGACGCGTGCTTATCAATATATGGGTTTAAATGCAGGTCAGGCATTGGCAGAGATTCAGCTTGATCGTGTGTTTATTGGTTCTTGTACCAACTCACGTATTGAAGATATGCGTGCAGCGGCTGAAGTGGTTAAAGGTCGTAAAGTGGCATCAAGCATTAAGCAAGCTATGATTGTACCGGGCTCGGGCGTTGTTAAAGCACAAGCAGAAAAAGAAGGTTTAGACCAAATTTTTGTAGACGCAGGCTTTGAATGGCGTGAGCCGGGTTGCTCGATGTGTTTGGCAATGAATGCAGATAAGTTACAAGCAGGAGAGCATTGTGCCTCTACCTCAAACCGTAACTTTGAAGGGCGTCAGGGGAATGGCGGCCGTACACATTTAGTGAGTCCAGCAATGGCAGCGGCAGCGGCGATTGCAGGTCATTTTGTTGATGTTCGTACATTTTAATTCAAGGTGATGCAGATGATACGCCGTGTTTTGTTGAGTTTAATGGTGTCTAGTTCGGCTTATGCGTTAGATATTAAACAACCTGATGCACCCGTATCATCAACAATGCAACTTTATAGTCCATCTAAGACACTTAATATACAACACGTTGCCAATGCCTTTGGCTGTGAAGGACACAATGCAAGCCCTGAGTTAAGTTGGAAAAATGTACCTAAAGAGGCAAAATCTTTAGTGGTAACGATGTATGACCCCGATGCACCTACAGGTAGTGGTTTTTGGCATTGGAATGTCTATAACATCGACCCAACCGTGACGCATATTCAAAGTAATACGGTGCCACACAATGCACAGCAATTAAAAAATGATGCAGGGACACAAGGTTACTTTGGCGCATGCCCACCTGTAGGTGATCAGCCACATCGTTACATTTTTACCCTTTATGCTTTAAACACAACCTTAGATGTACCCAATACAGTGACACCTGCGGTACTTGGGTTTAGTTTAAATGGCAAAGTTATTGCAAAATCACAGTTTATTGGCTACTACGGTCGTTAGAGGAATTTCGCATGAAAGCATATACAGTAGAACAAGGTATTGTTGCACCATTAGACCGTGCCAATGTAGATACCGATTTAATTATTCCAAAACAGTTTTTAAAGTCGATTAAACGCACAGGTTTTGGTGATAACTTATTTGATGAATTACGTTATTTAGATGAAGGTTATCCGGGGCAAGACAATACAAAACGTCCGATTAATCCTGATTTTGTATTGAACCAATCTCGCTATCAAGATGCTAAAATTTTGATTACTCGTCAAAACTTTGGCTGTGGTTCTAGCCGTGAGCATGCGCCTTGGGCATTGAATGAATATGGTTTTCGTACCGTAATTGCACCAAGTTTTGCTGACATCTTTTTTAACAACTGTTTTAAAAACGGTATGTTGCCTGTGGTGCTTACCGAAGACCAAGTCGAGCAGTTATTTAAAGAATGTGCTGAACACGAAGGCTATAGCATCACGGTTGATTTAGAAGCACAAGAAGTACGCACACCAAATGGAACAACATTTAAATTTGAGGTTGATCCGTTTCGTAAGCACTGCTTATTAAATGGTTTTGATGATATTGGTTTGACGTTACAAGATGCCGAAGTCATTAAAGATTATGAGCAAAAAACCAAGCAGTCACGTCCTTGGGTGTTTGCAGAAATTCAAGGTTAATAAATTATAGCGAAATTGCCCGACTGTTGCTAACATGAGCCATCATTTTTAGGCAAAGTGAGCTGTAAGGTTGGGCAATATCATGCAAAACATTGTGGGACGAGCATTACTTTTAGGTGGGTGTGCGGTATTACTGAGTGCATGTCAACATACACAACGTGCTTTAGATACTGTCAATATTTATACAGCACCGAAACCAGTCACAAATACCAATATACAAATTTATTGTACAGGTACAGAAAACTGCGAATTTGAGCGGATTAATCGTACCGAAATTGTGAATGAAAGTACGCACCTTGTGAACCATGATGCGATTCAAAAAGGATACATTCGCTTAAAACCCAAACTTACAACTTTGCAAGCAAACTCAATTTATTTAACTGTACCTGCGGGACAAAACGAAGTGGTTATTCGTTTTTACCCAATTTCTAAAGACCGTGCAGAAAAAATTACGGTGATTCACAAATTTATGGCAGGACATACCTATACGTTTAATATGTACCGTGCCCGAAGCCGTGGTACAGGTAGTTTACTCAATGTATCTGCCCCAGACCCGTTATGTGTAGCATTGTTAGATGATAAACGTACAGTACGCCGTTTTTGTAAGCCATATAATGTGCTAACAGGTTTGGGCGAGTTTGCGGAGCAAAAAACAATATTTTAAAAATGGAAAACGAGATGTCTAAACATATTCTTATTTTAGCAGGCGATGGAATTGGTCCTGAAATTATTGCAGCAGCAGAAACTGTTTTAACCACAGTTAACCAAAAATTTAACTTAGGGTTAACGTGGGAACAGGGTTTGTTGGGTGGCGCAGCCATTGATGCTCATGGACAGCCATACCCTGAGGTAACAAGCCAACAAGCACAAAAAGCTGATGCTATTTTATTAGGTGCTGTAGGTGGTCCAAAATGGGATAAAATTGAGCGTTCAATCCGTCCTGAGCGTGGTTTGTTAAAAATCCGTAGTGAACTGAACTTGTTTGCAAATTTACGCCCTGCAATTTTGTATCCGCAATTGGCAGATGCTTCAAGCTTAAAACCTGAAATTGTGGCAGGTTTAGATATTCTGATTGTGCGTGAATTGACAGGCGGTATTTATTTTGGTCAACCGCGTGGTATTCGTGAATTAGAAAATGGCGAAAAGCAAGGTTATAACACAGACGTTTATTCAGAATCTGAAATTAAGCGAATTGCAAAAGTGGCATTTGAGTTAGCGCAGTTACGTGGTGGAAAGGTTTGCTCTGTTGATAAAGCAAACGTTTTAGAAGTCACAGAGTTATGGCGTCAAACAGTAACCGATTTACAGCAAGCTCAGTATCAAAACATTGATTTATCGCATATGTATGTAGATAACGCTGCGATGCAATTGGTGCGTGCACCTAAACAGTTTGATGTATTGGTAACGGGTAATTTATTTGGTGATATCTTATCTGATGAAGCTGCAATGCTAACAGGCTCAATTGGGATGTTACCGTCTGCTTCTTTAGATGAAAACGGTAAAGGGATGTATGAGCCTTGTCATGGTTCTGCACCTGATATTGCAGGACAAGATATTGCTAACCCGCTTGCGACTATTTTATCTGTAGCAATGATGCTTCGTTATACCTTCCGTGAAGAAGCTGCAGCACAAGCAATTGAAGATGCTGTCGGTAAAGTACTTGATCAAGGTATCCGTACAGGCGATATTATGTCTGAAGGCATGACCAAAGTAGGTACAAAAGCGATGGGTGAGGCAGTTGTAAGCGCATTATAAAAAATGCCCCGTGTGGTTAACGGGGACTTTTGCCTCTCGCATTGTGGGAGGTCTTACTCTTTCTTTGCGTTACTATGAAGAATCATCCTCTGTAAGGTTTAAAGAAAGTATAGTAACGCCCCTCTAGAGCAGCTTACTTAATGCTTCAGCTTGCTTTTATTATAGCCCAAAAACAAAAAAAGCCACTTCATACAGTGGCTTTTTTGCTTCGACTAATACTTAGCGTGCACGGTAAGTAATACGACCTTTTGTTAAGTCGTATGGAGTCATTTCAACTTTCACATTATCGCCAGTTAAAATACGGATATAGTGTTTACGCATTTTACCAGAAATGTGAGCAATGACTTCGTGACCATTTTCTAAACGTACACGAAACATAGTGTTAGGAAGCGTTTCGGTGACAACGCCTTCGAACTCAATTAGTTCCTCTTTATTGGCCATAGCCTACCTAAATAATATAAAATCAGAAGGTGCAAATTATATACAGAACAAACTAGAAAAACAAGATAACGGCTAGGTTCAACTGTTTTCAAATATAGCAGTCAGTTGTTTAGTTTGGCCAATTGAGCCATTGTGGACCTAGCATAATTTGGGGTAAATCAAATTGTGTTGGGTAATAGGCTTGAATAAAGTAAAGCCCATCTGCAGGTGCTGTAACGCCTGCGGCTTTACGGTCTTGTGCTGCAAAAATAGCATCAATATGCTCGACATCGTATTTTGCTTGTCCCACTTCTAACAGACAGCCCACAATATTACGCACCATATGGTGTAAAAAACCATCAGCCTGAATATCTAGAATTAAAAAAGCACCATGTTGAGTGAGCGTACAATGACTAACAGTACGGACAGGTTGATTGGATTGACATGCTGCCGCTCGGAAACTTTCAAAGTTATGTGTGCCTTCAAATTTTTTAGCGGCTTGTTGCATCTTAAGAATATCAAGTGAGTGGTAAATATGCGTTACTTGTTTGTGTAATAATGCAGGGCGAGCAGGCGCGTTATAGATTACATAGCGATAGCGCCTAGCTGTGGCTTTAAAACGTGCATGAAAATCATCATCCATACGTTTAATCCACTGTATTGAAATATCAGAGGGCAGTTGGCTGTTACAGCCCATCAACCAACCACGGTCTGTACGCTCTGCGTCGCTATCAAAATGTGCCACCATATTGGTTGCATGTACACCTGCATCGGTACGTCCTGCGCCATGCAAGTCAACACGATGATTGGCAACTTTACTTAAAATGGTCTCTAAAGTTTCTTGTACACTGACCACACCCGCTTGTTGAGTTTGCCATCCTCGATAATTTGTTCCACAAAACTCAATCCCAACAGCGTAGCGTTGCATACTCACCTCAAATTAAACAAAATCAGACCAATGGGTATACCATTGTTCGGCATGTTCGTATTGTAAATATAATTGTAAAATTTTGGCATATAAATCAGCATGTCCAAGCGTATCTGTTGTGATAATTTGTGCATCTTTTACCCATGCACTCACAGCATAACGTTGATCGATACCGCCAAATGTCACTTGAGTGGTTAAAATAGGCAAACAATTATGATGTTTAAGCTGTTGCAAAATGTGAGTGATTGCTGTGTTGGTCACTAAATTGCCTGTACCAAATCCTTGTAATATGAGGAAGTGTGGCGGTGCAGTAATAAAAGCATTCAGATTTTGTTCTAATTGTTCTAAGCCGATCGGTTGCATCATTAAATTAGCAATATTTAATGATTTACTACGGGCAATATCATGATCTGTAATAGTCTGCGTTTGATCAAACGCGATGATTTCTTGAGTACTTAGACCTGAAAATGCATCAAGCTCTGTGGTGTGTACTTTGAGTGCTGTACGCCCATGAAAGAGCTGTTGGTGAAATGCTAAGTAAACACCTTTATTGATCTGTTTAATTTGTTGTATTGCAAAATTAAGGTTGTCTTGTGCATCTGTAAAATCGCGGACAGCAGTACCTTGCGTGTTGAGGAGTGGATATTGGCTACCTGTAATAATGACACGACAAGATTGTGCTAAAAAGCGTGCAAGTACGGCACTGGCATAACTTAAAGTATCTGTACCATGAATGACAATAAAGTCATCGTAATCTTTTTGTTTTTCTTGAATAAATTGAACGAGCTGAAGCCAATCTGTGGCGGTATATGAGCTACTGTCTTTAATGCTAGGGGCTGCAAAACAATCACATGTATCTGAGTTTAAATGCGGTAAAAATTGATGTTCGGGCATTGGGCTTAAAGGCTCGCCAACGCAGCCAAATGTACCACCCATATAAATTAAAGCAATATTAGACATAATAAAAAAAGCAGCCAAATGTGACTGCTTATGTTAAAACGATATGACTTAAGATGCTATTTTATTCAGCAAGTTTTTTGCACGATTTTGTTGTTGTTCATTAAAACTCGTTTGAGTTAAAAGCACTTTAGCAGATTCACTAGCACCAAGTTTAATGTATTGTTCTGCAAGGTCCAAATCAAGTTCGTGTTCATTTAGATTTTTTAATTCAGGGAATTCGTTTAAAAGTGGATCTGAAGCTTTTTCTACTTCAGGCTCAGTTGATAAGCTAAAATCTAATTCATGTGTACTGTCAGCTTTTTTCTCTTCTTTAGGCTGTTCCGCTTTTGGTTCAGGCGAAAAGCTAAAATCTAATTCGTGCGTATCGTCAGCTTTTTTCTCTTCTTTAGGCTGTTCTGCTTTTGGTTCAGGCGCGAAGCTAAAGTCTAGTTCATGAACATCATCAGGCTTTTTCTCTTCTTTGGGTTGTTCCGCTTTTGGTTCAGGCGAGAAGCTAAAGTCTAATTCGTGAGCATCATCAGGCTTTTTCTCTTCTTTAGGTTGTTCTGCTTTTGGTTCAGGCGCGAAGCTAAAGTCTAATTCGTGAGGATCATCAGGCTTTTTCTCTTCTTTAGGCTGTTCCGCTTTTGGTTCAGGCGCGAAGCTAAAGTCTAGTTCATGGGTATCATCAGGCTTTTTCTCTTCTTTAGGCTGTTCCGCTTTTGGCTCAGGCGAGAAATTAAAGTCTAGTTCATGAGCATCATCAGGCTTTTTCTCTTCTTTAGGCTGTTCCGCTTTTGGCTCAGGTGAGAAATTAAAGTCTAGTTCATGGGTATCATCAGGCTTTTTCTCTTCTTCAGGCTGTTCCGCTTTTGATTCAGGCGAAAAGCTAAAATCTAATTCGTGTGTATCGTCAGTTTTCTTTTCTTCTTTTGGTATTTCAGGTGTAGAGATTGATTTTTGCTCTTTCCCAAAATCTAAGCTATTGGAATTTTGCTCAATTTTAGATTCTTCTAAAATTGAATTAAATGCATCATCACGATTTGACTTTAGTTGATCAAATGCATTGTTATCAGATGATTTAGGCGTTGGTTTTGATTCTTCTTGCTTTAACTCATTTAGTTGGACAGGCGTATATTGAATACCATCACTTGGTGCTTTACGTTCTTTTTCTTTAATTTTTTGTTCAAGTTCTAATTTAATATCATGTAGTTGCAGTGCTTTAAGATGATTAAGTAATTGATTAATTGCAAACTCATCATTTTGTTGTTGATGAATATCTAATAGCAAAAAGTATAAATCATGTTGTTTATTATTTTCGTTTAATGCTTGGTTAATCAACGCTTCTGCAGCAGAGAAGTTTTGTTGTTGAATGAGGTTCTCAATCTGACGACGTAAAGCAGGTTCAATTTCTTTGCTTTCAACAACAACTTCTTTTTTAGGTTGCTCAGATACAGGTTTTGTTGCCTTTTTAGTTGTCTTAGTTGCAACAGTTTTTTTGGCTGTTTTTTTAGGCTGTTCATCGGTTTTGCTAGATTCACGTTTTTTGAGAATCACTGCTACGACTAACAAGAGAACAAAGGGAAGAATGTAGAGCAACATATTTTAATCCTGTGTTGTGTTGACAAGGAACAAACGTGAAATAGGTTAAAGCGGTTTCTTTTTACTATTTTGCTCTTTCAGTTTTTGCTGAAGGCGAGCAAGTTTAGAATTAAGTAGCTCAATTTTAAGCTCTTTTTGCTTTAAATTTTGATCAAGGTCTGTAACATTTTTTTGAAGTGTTACGGTATTTTGCTGTGCATGTCCTAGTTTCTTAGAAAGTTCAGAAGATGCAATACCACTTTTATCATTTTTACCTCCTACAAGCGTCATTTCTGCTTGATTAAGACGATATTTAGTAGTTTGTGCATGCGGTCCCTTTACCTTAGATAGTTTAGGTTTTGCAGCAGGTGCTTGAGTAAGATTTGTATTTAGTGTAACACCTTGTCGTAAGCGATTCACGTTTCCATCAACAAAGGCATGTTGGTTGAGGTCTTTTAATTCACGCATAACCTGTGCGAATGGACGACGCGTCTGTTCAGAAATTCTAGATGCAATTGACCATAAAGAATCTTGGTTTTTGACAATGTAATGATTTAACATCGCTTTTTCAGTAACTTTTTTGACAGCTTTGGTTTTTTCTTTATGATTTGTTGCTGATGTTGCTGATGTTGCTGATGTTGCTGATGTTGCTGATGTTGCTGATGTTGCTGATGTTGCTGATGTTGCTGATGTTGCTGATGTTGCTGATGTTGCTGATGTTGCTGATGTTGCTGATAGTGTATTGTATTGCTGACTTTGAGGTAAATTTAGTGCAATTTCTTTTTCTTCATTAATTTTTTGTGGTATCAGGGGCTGTTCATCCTGATGAACTTTTACTTTATATGTTGGTACTGTTGTAGATAGCGACTGATGAATTTGTTGTAAATGTACAGCATCACCATCTTGAATTTTTAAAACAAGATTAATATTTTTTTCTATGATAGGGCGTGAGGAAGTAACAACGATTACACCACTTTGGTCATCTGTTTTTCGCACAAAAAAATTCAGTTCACCTAAATTGCGAGAAGGTGAAACGCCAATTTGAACTAGCTCATCATCACTTGCAGTGTTAGCAGAGAGAGTCGCATTATTACTCGCACCGCTATATGGTATTTCTACATAGAGAAGTTGATCTTGGGCAGATTGAATATCAGGCTGACTAAAAGTAAGAGCATTGCCCCATTGAGATGCACACAACAACAATAAAGCTGCAGAAAGTTTATTATATGTAATCATTCTTACTAACTTAAAAAAACAAAAAAAGATTCCCCAGCTATAATGTAGCGATATGATCATCAATTGTAAAATGATTATACAAAAAAGCCGACCAGACGAGGTCGACTTTCTTTAATTGGCTATAAATTAAGCTTTATAATCAATTAAAATACGGAGCATACGGCGTAATGGTTCTGCTGCACCCCATAAAAGTTGATCGCCTACGGTAAATGCACCAAGGTATTCTTTACCCATATTCATTTTACGTAAACGACCCACAGGTACAGATAGTGTTCCTGTCACTGCCACAGGTGTCAGCTCATTCATAGAGGCTTCACGCGTGTTAGGCACTACTTTTGCCCACTCATTTGATTGACGAATAATATCCTCAATTTCATTCAGTGGTACATCTTTACGTAGTTTAATGGTAAGCGCTTGAGAATGACAACGCATTGCACCAATACGTACACAATGTCCATCAATTGGAATGATATGTGAACGATCTAAAATTTTATTTGTTTCTGCTTGTCCTTTCCACTCTTCTTTAGACTGCCCATTTTCAAGTTGTTTATCGATGTATGGAATCAAAGAGCCTGCAAGTGGTACGCCAAAATGTTCTTTTGGAAATTGGTCGCCACGTTGTAATGCTGCAACTTGACGATCAATGTCTAAAATTGCAGATTTAGGGTCATTTAATAGGTCTTGGGTATTATTGTATAAGTAGCCCATACCTGATAATAATTCACGCATGTTTTGCGCACCAGAACCTGAAGCTGCTTGATAGGTCATTGCGCTCATCCATTCCACAAGATTGTGTTTGAATAAACCACCTAGTCCCATTAGCATCAACGATACTGTACAGTTACCACCTGTGAAGGTTTTAGTGCCATTTACAAGGGCATTTTGAATCACATCTGCGTTTACAGGATCAAGTACAATCACCGCGTCATCTGTCATACGTAGTGTTGATGCAGCATCAATCCAATAGCCTGCCCAACCTGTTTGTTTAAGCTTGCTATAAACAGCAGAGGTGTAATCGCCACCTTGGCAGGTAATAATGACATCCATCTGCTTCAGACTATTAATGTCTGTTGCATCCATAAGTGCTGGGGCAGTTTTACCGCCAAATGCAGGCGCTTCACCACCTGCGTTACTGGTAGAAAAATAAAATGGCTCGATGTGAGCAAAATCATTTTCTTCTACCATACGTTGCATAAGAACGGAACCTACCATTCCACGCCAACCGACCAGACCTACTTTCATTGTCGCTTTGCCTCGGTGCTATGTTAAAAAATTAGACGATTTTTCAGTGTACCAAAAGTGCTTTTAACTGCAAGCAACAATTCGAGTTTTTTTGCTGTAAGTAAATGCTTACATTAAAAACCGTAGATGACGACTTTTTTCAGAAAATCAAAAGGCCTATTCTAAACACATCAGCAAATGGAAGCGGGAATGGAGAGTCCCACTTATGGAAGACATAAGCTGATGGAGTTTGCATCATGGAAAAGATGCTTAGAACGGAGTTCACTAAAACAAAAAAATTGAAAACACAACCTCAAATTAGCCCGAGTCTAACAGGACGTTAGCTCGGGTTTAATTATTTTTTGACATTAATAGTGTTTTGACACATATCTTCTAAACTAAAAGTATGTACAGGTGTAACATGAGGCAAATTTTGAATATGTTGTGTCAGCGTATTTAAAAGTTGAGTTTCATTATCAATTTCAACTAACCCTTCTGGATAAAGCTGATCCAATATTTCTGCAACACCACCGCGTTTCCAACCAATTACAGGCGTACCTACAGACAGTGCTTCTAAAGCGGTGCGTCCAAAAGTTTCGGCTTGGTTAGATAAAGACAATACAATGTTGCTAAACGCCAACCATTCACGAATATCTGATCGATGCCCCACAAATGTAATTTGATCGACTAAATTTTTAGTTTGAATGGTCTGTTCGAGTTCGCTTAAATAGGCTTGTTTTTTAGAGTCTGCACCCCCTACAACCACAGCATGAACATTTGGATAATGTTGTTTAAGTTGTGTCATCAGCTTAATGAGTGTTTCGTGTCCTTTTAAGCGTGTGATGCGTCCAGGTAAGCACACAATAATTTTATCTTCTAATTGTGGGAAATCACTAAAAACTTGATTAAGCCATTGTGCAGAAGGTTGATAACCATGAGGAAATGCAGTGGGATCAATACCACGATAAATTCTAATAATATCTTTTGGCGGACATTGCGGGTAGTTTTGATGGATATAGTCAACCACGCTATCAGAGACCGCAATCACTTTTTCTGCACGCGTCATAATCGCACTATAACGATTAACTGAATAAAACCCATGTACGGTACTGACAAGATGAGGTGGATGAGCGATGCCTTTTAAAGCAAAGTGCGTTAACCATGCAGGAACACGCGAGCGAACATGAATCACATCAGGTTGATGTTTTAAAATAAGTTGGCGTAATGGGCGAATTTGCCACAAACTTGCCAACGATTTTTTATGCACGGGTAAGGTTAAGTGCTGTGTACATTCAGCTTCTAATTCAGGGACTAAACGCCCACCGTTAGACACCACAATAGATTGATATCCTTGTGCAACTAAGGCACGTGCAATTTCTAACGTGCCACGCTACCACTGTTGAGTTCAGTTTTCATGGTAAAATCCTAGTAAATACGCTCAAATCCATCGGGGCGAGTTTTAAAGCGACGGTGAAACCACATATATTGACTTGGCGCAATGCGTAATTGTTGTTCAATAATTTTATTGGTACGTGTTGCATCATCAAGTTCGTTATCTGATGGCATATTGTTGAGTGCAGGTTCAATTAAAATTTTGTATTTCGGATTCTTTTCTGTGCCATATCTATAAAAATAAAGCGGGACTGCGGCAGCTTTTGAGATTTTAAGTAAACGGCGATGTGCGGTGACAGTTGCAGCAGGAATATTAAAAAAAGGTGCCATCACGCCTTGTTTAAGTCCAAAATCTTGATCTGGACTATACCAAATGGCATCACCATTTTTTAAGTGGCGAATCAATCCACGCATATCATCATGGTCAACTTGTGCTTTATAAATTGTACTGCGACAACGGTAAATCAGCATATCAAGTAAAGGGTTATTCTGTGGACGATAAACCACATCAGGTTCAAAATATTTGGCACAAATATAACCACCTGCATCAAGTAGGGTACTGTGTGTGCCGAGTAACAAAACACCTTGCCCTTGTGCTTGTGCGTTTTGAATATGTTCTAAGCCTTCAATGGTAACACGTCCATTAAACCAATCAGGGCAATACCATGCGTTTAAGGTTTCAAATGTACCAAGCATCATATCAACAAACACTTGTTTGGCTTGCTTCAAGCGTTCTTGCTCTGACCATTCAGGAAAACACACTTCTAAATTACGTAAAGTCGTTTTTTTGCGCGACTTTAAAAACTTCCATGCAATATTTGCCAACACATGTGCGACACGCCGTTGTATTGCCCAAGGTAAAACAGCAAGAAGCATTAAGCTAATAATACTTAACCAAGTGAGCCAGTATTGAGGGAGTAGAAAAGACCAATAAAATTTGCCAGATTGATAGGCGTTCTTGTTAGACATGAGTGTATAAATTGAACAAGTAAGATGAAAATTTTAGCATTAAAACCCATTTTTCGATAACAAACTGAACACAAACTTATCCATATCGTTTTGCAAAACTTGGGCATATAATACATAAATCATGCATTTTACTGACAATGTGCAGTAATATACGCAAAATTTGATTGAAGGTTTGGGGTAATTTATGAAAAGTATTCAGATTATAAAAGGAGATATTACAGAGCAAACCGTGGATGCGATTGTAAATGCAGCAAACACGTCTTTATTAGGTGGTAGTGGTGTAGATGGTGCAATTCATGCCAAAGGCGGACAGTCAATTTTAGAAGCATGCAAACGTATTCGTGAAAAACAAGGTGAGTGCCCTGTTGGTGATGCTGTTGTCACTACAGCAGGTAATATGCCCTCTACCTATGTGATTCATACGGTAGGTCCTGTTTGGCAAGGTGGTACGCACAATGAAGAAGAATTATTAAAAAGTGCTTATGAACACAGCTTACAACTTGCCGAATCTTTAAAGTTAGAAACGATGGCATTTCCGAATATTTCAACGGGTGCTTATAATTTTCCTAAAGTACGTGCAGCAGAAATTGCACTTGAAACAGTAGTTGATTTTTTAAAAACATCTGAAAATTTACAAGAGGTTATTTTTGTATGTTTTAACGATGAAAATTATCAAATCTACCGTACTCGTAGTTTAAGTTCATCTCAGCAAGAGCAAGCAAATATTCGTTTAGTGGAAAATGAAAACTGATCGACTTGAATTTATTGCATTAAATGCTAATCCAAACGTAATGCAATTCTTTCCAAATTGGCTTAATAAGCAAGAAAGTATTGCTTTTTTTAAACAGTTAAAACAATACTCTGTGATATAGGCAGTTATTCATTTAAAAACACTACAATTCATTGGGCTTAATCAAAGTGAAATCGTTGCACCTTACTTAACTTATGGTATTTTGATTTAAATTTTTGGGAGAATGGCTATGCCACTGAGGCGGCAGACTGTGTACTGTCTTATATGCATCCCAACAAAATGATGGCATTGACTGCCGTTATCAATATTCCTTCACAAAATTTGATGAAACGATTAAATATGCGATATGTAAAGACATTTTTACATCCCAAATTAGCGCAAGATCATCTACTTGCACCCCATGTTTTATATGAAACTTTTATGACATCAACAAAACTGTAACAATTACCAACTAAGTTAGCTCCCAATATAAAAAAGATGGAGCTTCTTGTTCGTGAAAAAATTACTTTTACCTGCCCTTATTTCATTACTTGCTGCATGTACCACGACAACTACACCAAAACACCCGTTGATTGATGCCTCTGTAAAAGGCGATATTCGTCAGTTTGGCGGTGCAACACGTCTAAAAAATGAGCATGCACCTGCTGTAAAACATGTAATTTTATTTATTGGCGATGGAACAAGTGATTCAGAAATTACAATTGCACGAAATTATGTAGAGGGTGCATCAGGTTATTTTAAAGGCATCGATGCATTACCACATACAGGAAGCTACACCACATATTCGATTAATAAAGACCGTACCATTGATTATGTAACTGATTCAGCCGCATCTGCATCTGCATGGGCAACAGGAATTAAAACCTATAACGGTGCTATTGGCGTAGATTTACAACAAAAACCACGCGAGTCTATTTTAGCACTAGCTAAAAAAGCAGGTTATGCAACAGGGGATGTCACGACAACAGAAATCCAAGATGCAACGCCTGCAGCATTAGTGGCACATGTGAGCCATCGTAAATGTTATTCACCTTCATCGACAGCCAAATTATGTCCAAATGAAGCACTTGAAAATAATGGTTTAGGTTCAATTAGTGAGCAATTATTGGATGCACGACCTGATGTGACATTGGGTGGTGGCTATGCTTCTTTTGAAGAAACTGCACGCGCAGGGAAATATAAAGGGCAAACGTTACTTGCACAGGCACAAGATAAGGGCTATCAAGTTGTGACGGATCGCCAAGGATTGGATAGCATCACACAAGCCAATCAAAACAAACCTCTATTAGGCTTATTTGCACAAGGTAATTTGCCTGTACGTTGGACAGGTCCACAAGCAGTACAAGGAGGTTCAGAAATGGCAGCACAACGTTGTCAGAATAACCCTGAAATGACTGCATCTACACCATCTTTAAAAACGATGACGGAAAAAGCAATCAGTTTATTGGAACAGAATAAAAAAGGTTTTTTCTTGCAGGTGGAAAGTGGCTCGATTGATAAACAAAACCATTTAGCCAATCCATGTGGGCAAATTGGTGAAACGGTTGCATTTGATGAAGCCATTCAAGCAGGTTTGGCATTTGCGAAAACACATCCTGATACGTTAATTATTGTGACAGGTGACCATGCACATGCAAGCCAAATTATTCCAACCGATAGCCCAAGCCCAGGTAAAACGGCACGTTTACTGACGCAAGATAATTCACCAATGGTAGTGAACTATGCGACATCAACAGGTTCTAGCCAAGAGCATACAGGTTCGCAAGTACGTACAGCAGCATACGGACCAGGGGCAGAGCAAGTATCAGGTTTACTAGACCAGACTGATATGTTCTTTATTATGAAAAATGCTTTGAAGATTAAATAGTTAAAAGTAAAGAGGTACTTCGGTACCTCTTTTTATTATGAAAACTTTCTTTTTCCTAACCAGACAGCACCAATGACAGGTAACCACGGAAAAATAATGGTAATAATATTCCATCCGATTATTCTTCTTGGAAGAGATATCTCTGTATAAAATTTTGTCCACCAAATAGACTGAAAAATAATGATGAATACAGAGGTAACAAAATATAAACCATATTCGAGCTTCCATTTTAATACTTTATTTGTAAAGTAAACCAAAACGAAAAAAATAAACAAATACAAAGAGTATGCTGATAAAAAATAAAATGGCATAACTAAAAAAAATATTGCAAATCCAAGAAAACCAGGACCAGGGTCACTTTGTGGATTAACTGCATCAATAAAAAAAACACCACATGTTATTAGTGCAAATGGAAAGCTAAAATAGCCATAATATGAGAACAGCGATACTTGATTTTTCATGGTTTAATTTGTTTGATTACCGTTTCCACTGTATAAGTTGCAAAAGGTTCAATCTCTTCTAAAAATAAATTAAGTTGATGGCTAGAAAAACAAGCCACTACGATATAACAAGCTCAAGATGTACAAATTGCCTATTTGTCTGCATTACAAAACTTTGCACATATTATAACAGCAGAACAATTTTTGAATATTGAAAGAGGGGCTTAAACCCCTTTTCTTTTTGTCCAAAATAAAGCACCTAATACAGGTAACCATGGGAAAACAATTGTAATAACATTCCATCCGATGATTCTGCGAGGAAGTGAAATAGAAGTATAAAAATATTTCCACCAAATATATTGAAAAATAATATTAGAAATAAAGGTTATTAGATATAAACCGTATTCAGGTTTCCATTTTTTAATTTGATTGATGATATAGACTAGACTAAAAAAAATTGCAAAGTAAATTAAATAAAGCTGGATGAAATAAATAGGAGCAACAAACATAAATATTGCTAATCCAAAAATTTCAGGACCTGGGTCATTTTGCATGCCCATTACATCAAGAAAAAATATAAAAAAAGTAGCAGTAGCAACAGGTAAGCTAAACAATAAATAAGCTTTGAATACTTCTGTTCTTTGTAACTTTAATAATCCCCAAAATAAAAAAACAGGTAGACATATATAAATAAGTATTTGAATAAGCCATATAAAAGAAATCATTTTTTATAAAATTCTCATAAAAAAGCCATACATCATGTATGGCTTTATTTTTTTAACCTTTAGTAGAGTTTTCTAACTCGTCCCAACGCTCTAATTTTTCAAGCAATGTCTCTTCAATTTCTGAAAGGCGCTGACTTGCTTGCGTTGCAGCATCAGCATCTTTTAAAAACCAAGAACCATCTGCAAGTTGGTCTGTCAGCTCAGTTTGTTCAGCTTCTAATGCCTCAATTTCTTTTGGCAATTGATCAAGCTCGCGCTGATCTTTATAGCTAAGTTTTACTTTTGGCGTGTTTGCAGGTTTTGCAGTTGATTTGGGTGTTGATGAAGCAGCTTTAGACTCTTTTTTGAGTGCAGCAATCGCATCGCGTTGTACAAGGTAATCTTGGTAACCACCAATATATTCTTGTACGTCACCTTTACCATCAAATACCCAAGTTGATGTTACCACATTGTCCATAAAGGCACGGTCATGGCTGATAAGTAACAATGTCCCTTTGTATTCACCGAGCATTTCTTCTAATAGCTCAAGTGTTACCATATCTAGGTCATTGGTTGGCTCATCCATCACAATTAGGTTAGATGGTTTAAGAAGAAGCTTAGCTAATAAGATACGGTTACGCTCACCACCTGAGAGTGCTTTAACAGGTGTACGTGCACGTTCAGGTGAGAACAAGAAGTCTTGCAAGTAGCTATAAATATGACGGCGTTGACCATTCACATCAACAAAGTCAGAGCCCTCTGATACGTTGTTGGCAACGGTATTTTCTAGGTCAAGTTGGTTACGTAGCTGATCAAAATAAGCCACTTCTAGCTGTGTACCTGTTTTAACCTTACCCGTGTGTTCAAGGTTACCCAAAATGGCTTTAATCAGTGTCGTTTTACCTACACCGTTATCGCCTACTAAACCAATACGGTCACCACGCATCACCATTGCAGAGAAATCTTTAATGATTGGGGTATCGCCATAACTTACGTTTAGGTTTTCAATTTCAAAGACCAATTTGCCTGAGCGTTGTGCTTCTTGCACGCCCATGTTTACTTTGCCTTGTTGTGAACGACGGGCTTTTGATGCCTCACGTAAGTCTTTTAGGGCACGTACACGTCCTTCGTTACGAGTACGGCGGGCTTTAATACCTTGACGAATCCATGCTTCTTCTTCTGCAAGTTTTTTGTCAAATAGTGCGTTTTGTTTTTCTTCTGCTTCCATTTGCTGTGCTTTAAGTTCTAAATAGCGTGAATAGTTGCCATCAAAACTACGCAATGTGCCACGGTCTAGCTCTACAATACGTGTTGCTAGACGATCTACAAATGAACGGTCATGTGAGATAAATAAAAGTGTGAGGTTATTTTGTTCGAGTAAGAATTTTTCTAACCATTCAATGCTTTCTACATCTAAATGGTTGGTTGGTTCATCAAGTAAAAGTACGTCAGGCTGTGTCAAAAGTGCACGAGCAAGTAAAACACGGCGTTTACGACCACCTGATAGATCCGCTAAATCATCTTCAGGGTTTAAGCCCATCTTGCCTAAAATGGTATTTACTTTGTTTTCAAGTGACCAGCCATCAAGCTGATCCATCTTGTGTTGTAAATCGCCCATGCGTTCACACGCATCCATGTCACCCAATACACATGCGTCGCTTGCGGCATTATATTGTTTTAACACACTTGCTGCTTCGCCTGCACCGTCTGCCACAATATCGGCAACTTTGCCCGAATCCATCGGTACATCTTGGGCAAGCATTGCCACGGTTAAGCTATTTTGAATTAAAACTTCACCTTGGTCGGCAACAAGGCTTCCCTCAATGAGTTTAAGTAAAGTAGACTTACCTTCGCCGTTACGACCGATCAAACAGACTCTTTCGCCACGTTCTAGCGTAAAGTTTGCGCCGTCGAGTAGGGCAGGTCCACCAAAAGCCAGTTGGACATCCCGTAAGGTAATATATGCCATAGTATTAAAATCTCAGATTGAGGAGTGTTGAGTGACT
The DNA here is from genome assembly GCF_027568475.1 of Acinetobacter sp. HY1485. Taxonomy (GTDB): domain Bacteria; phylum Pseudomonadota; class Gammaproteobacteria; order Pseudomonadales; family Moraxellaceae; genus Acinetobacter. The sequence goes on from NZ_JANKZG010000004.1 coordinate 220,367, forward strand.
AAACCACCATACCATGATGATCAAGCGTCATTTTCCGCACCCATTGAAGATTTGCAAGTGCGAATTGCATTTTTAGATGATTTAGTTGATCAGTTAAATGATCAAATTGCTAAGCAAAACCAAGAAATTGCAAATTTACAAAAGCAGATGCAGTTGTTGTATCGCCGTGTGGAAGCCTCAGATTTGCAAGAGGGCATTGCACAGTTTGATCCGATTTTGGATAAGCCACCACACTACTAGAGTGATGAAAAAAAGTACGTTATATTCAAAAGAAAAATAGCGTACTTTGAATATGAATAAAATTTTACTGATTGATATTGAAAACTGCGGTCATGCACTTCATCAACTTGAAGAAAAATTACAAACCTATACGCAAATTTATGTGGTGTATGCCACGTCTAATGTAAATTTATCTTTAGATGGATTGTATCTGCTTATTCCATTTATTCAAAATCAGCGTTTTCATTTGGTTAAAATGCCAACGGTGGGTAAGGATGCGGCAGATTTTGGCTTGGCGTTTATTGCAGGACAATTGAGTCAGCAATATCAGCCGATAGACACGAGCTTTGAAATCATCTCAAATGATCATGCCATGGATTATGTGGCTGAATTATTACAAAGACAAAACTTTGAAGTAGAAGTGAAGAAAAAAGCAGTCCAAACAAGCGACATTTTAGAAAAATTGGTGAGTACGCTTGCTAAGGTAAATAATAAACCTACCAGTGAAGAGGCTTTTTTAAACTCTATTATGTCTTGGACAAAGGTAGATCGTACACAAGCCAATCAGTTACTCAAGCAAGTGTTACAGTTAGGTATTTTAACTTCTGAAGAAAAAGAAAAAATTGTGCCACAAACTAAACCGCATTTAGTTTTTTTACAGCAATATTGCCAATATTTATTTAACCAAAACAATAGACCCGCCACTCAAAAAACACTTTTAAATTCTATTAAAACCGTGATGAATATTGAAAAAGAGACAACGCTTATTGACCGCTATAATTTATTGGTAAAGCATAAAATTGTGATACAGAATGATCGAAATAATAAGATTCAGTATAATTTGAAGATTATTGAAAATTATATACAAGGATAGCCAAACAGGTGGCTATCCTTGATAGTGAGTTATTTTAAAGTAGGTAAAAGTTGAATAGCTTTCTCGTAATCTTGAGCAGCAGCTTTTTCAATGTATGATTTACCAAGTTTTTGGTCTTTTTTAACACCTAAGCCTTTGTAATACATCATTCCAAGATAGTATTGAGACTCACTGACATCTTTTTGAGCTGCTTTACTTGCCCAGTAAAATGCCTGTTGATAGTCTTGCTTAGTACCTTGTCCATTAAAATAAAATTCAGCTATATTATTTTGACCTACAACGGCATCTTTCTGAGCAAGGATAAGATTCCATTTAAAGCTTTCTTCATAATTAATAGGGTCTAATTTGAATAAATAGATATCAGCAACAAGTTCTTGAGCCGTTGTATTGTCTTGTTCTGCTGCTTTTAAACCCCATTCAAGAGCTTTTGGGATATCTTGTGGTAAATCTGTATCCATATAGTACATCAGTGCTAGTTGTACTTGAGCATCATCATTGCCATGATTTGCTGATGCCGTAAATAACTCAATTGCTTTAGGAATATCTTTAGGAGTACCTAAACCTTCATAATACATTTCACCTAACTGATATTCAGCTTTTGGTGTATTACCTGCTTGAATTGCTTTTTGATACCATGTTATTGCAGCTGCGTAATCTTGTTTTGTACCCCAGCCATTTTTATATAAAGAACCTAAGACACTTTGTGCGGGTAAATGGTCTTGCTCGGCAGCCATTTTAATATATTTAAAGGCTAAAGCTTCATTTTCTTCTACACCGTGACCTGTTAAATATAACCAGCCTAAAGAATAAACTCCAACACTATTGTTTTGTTCCGCTGCTTGTTTATAAAACGATGCTGCTTTTGTATAGTTTTGAGAAACACCTAGACCTTTTTCATACATTTCACCTAAAGCAACTTGGGCAGGTGAGTATTCTTGTTCTACTGATTTTTCTAACCACACTTTAGCAGCGACATAATCAGTGGGAGCTTCCAATCCATCCATATACATAACACCTAAATAATACTGTGCACGCGGATGGTTTTGGTTTGCTGCTTTTAAAAATAAGTCTTTAGCTTGAGCAAAATCTTGTGGCATACCTATACCGTAGTAATACATTGCGCCTAGAGCTGTTTGAGCATCAGCTGAATTTTGTTCTACAGCTTTAAGTAGCCATTTTTTACCATTTATTAAGTCATTTTTCTCAACAAAAAGGCGGGCTAGAGCTTCCTGTGCTTTTAAGTTTTCTTGTTCGGCAGATTTGGTAAACCATTGTATGGCACTATTTTCATTTTTTTTAACGTAATATCCGTCTAAATACATGCTTCCTACATACAATTGGCCATCTGAATTTCCTTTTTCTGCTGCTTTTAAAAAGTTTTCGTATGCTTTTTTATAATCTTGTTTTACGCCGTATCCATAATAATACATGATACCAATGGTCGCTTGAGCGGGACTGTAGCCTAGTTTTGTAGCTTTATTAAAATACTCGTAGGCTGTAGAGTGGTTTTTCTGATTTTTTCCCTCACCATTATAATAATCTACGCCTGTATTATATATTGTTTCAGCTTTTTCTGTACTGACTTGTGAGGCTAGAGTGATTGGAGAGAGACTTAAGGCTAAACCAAAACATAGTGCCTGAAAATCTTTCATAAAAATACAATATATTGTTTCTGTAGATAAATTGTATCTTTATTTCTTAGAAGAAAAAAGCCAGCTTAACGCTGGCTCTTTACTATTATTGCTTTTCAATATTGGCTTCTAAGAACCATAAATACTGATCTAAATCTTCAAGTGCTGCATGTAAAATATCTTCAGAGATCGGCTCTTTAATTTCTTCAATAGTATCGCGCAGATGGTTAGCCACAATCGCATAACGATCAGCAAGCTGTACAATATGGTCTTGTACTTGATGGATATCTGTTGGGTATGCAGGCAATTGAGATTGCTTATCGACCGCTTGCGTTGTACCCAATGCTGTACCACCAATTTGTACAATACGCTCTGCAACATTGTCTAAATGATCAATCAGAGACGTTCTAAATGTATCTAACATTTCATGTACGGCGATAAAGTTACTACCACGCATATTCCAATGCGCTTGTTTTGTAATTAAAGATAAATCAATGAGGTTAGACAACACCTGATTTAAAATAGTATGTGTTTCTGTTTTGATTGTTTCGTCTAAATTGTTACGTGTATATACGCGAAGTGCAGCGTTTTTCTTAGTCATTACTATCTCTCGCTTTTTAAGTATGTTTTTAAGTTATAACGATATTAGACATAAGTCGAGGGCTATTTACAATCAGATACATAGCGTAAACGATTGTAAAATTTAAACTTGATTGTTAACTAAATACACAAAGCTTCGTTTTTGTAATTTGTTATTTCTTGAAATTCGAGTAGCATACGCCAATATTAGTGATCAACAGAGAACATTATGGGACTTTGGGTTGCCCTCATTATTGTGATTTTTGTGTTGGGTTCGATTTTGGGTTTAAGAATCAGCCCGCGCGAAAAAGCATTGGGTATGATGCGTGACCAAGCTCGTAAAATTGGGTTACATCCACGTTTAGTGGTGGCACCAGATTGGACGAAAATCCCAAAAGCCACTGAAAAACGTGCCAGTATGGTGGCATATTATAGTGTGTTACTCCCTCAAGCACGTTTGCCTTTGATGCGTGCATTGGTTGAAGATCAACAATTAAAGGTGGTGTATGGTGATGAAAAATTTCAGCATTACACTATGCCCTTAAAGGGAATTTATGCTATTGATATGCAAGCAAACTGCATTGGTGTCTATTGGGATGAATACGCAGATTTGCATGCAACTCAATTAGAAGAAATGAAAACTTACCTAATTTCTTTGTCAGAAATTTAAAAATAGGATACAGATAACGTTATGGCGAATGCTCCTAAGCGCAGCACAGCAAGCGCTGAATCGACTGCAAAAAAACGTGCTTTAGTGATTGTGGAGTCGCCTGCCAAAGCGAAAACAATTAATAAGTATTTAGGCTCGCAGTACGTTGTACGCTCATCAGTGGGGCATGTCCGTGATTTGCCTACAGGCGGTTCTAAAACAACAGAAAAAAAAGCACCAACACCGCGTGTTAAATTAACAGATCTACAAAAACAAGAAAAAGCGCAAAAAGCCTTGGTCAATCGCATGGGGGTAGACCCAGAACATGCGTGGAAAGCGCATTACGAGATTTTACCAGGTAAAGAAAAAGTTGTTGATGAGCTTAAAAAATTAGCATCTGAAGTAGATGAAATTTACCTTGCAACGGATTTAGACCGTGAAGGTGAAGCCATTGCGTGGCACTTACGTGAGGTGATTGGTGGAGATGATTCACGTTATCATCGTGTAGTGTTTAACGAAATTACCAAAAATGCCATTCAAGAAGCCTTTAAACATCCAACCCGTTTAGATATTCACCGTGTGAACGCACAACAAGCTCGTCGTTTCTTAGACCGTGTGGTTGGCTTTATGATCTCGCCATTGTTGTGGGAAAAAATTGCCCGTGGTTTATCGGCAGGCCGTGTGCAATCTGTGGCGGTAAAATTGGTGGTAGAGCGTGAACGTGAAATTCGTGCTTTTATTCCAGAAGAATATTGGCAAGTCTTTGCAGACACCAAAGCAGGGCAAGACCCCATTCGTTTTGAGGCAGTAAAACGTGCAGGTAAGGCATTAAAACTTAAAAATAAAGCCGAAACCGATGCCGTTTTAAACATCCTTAAACAAGGTGCCTATCAAGTTGCACAGCGTGAAGATAAACCGACTAAGGTTAATCCGAGTGCGCCGTACATTACCTCTACGTTACAACAAGCGGCAAGTACACGTTTAGGCTTCTCGGTTAAAAAAACCATGATGCTTGCACAGCGTTTGTATGAAGCAGGCTTTATTACTTATATGCGTACTGATTCTACGTTTTTAAGTGATGATGCATTACAGATGGTACGAACACATATCCAAAGTGAATTTGGCGATAAGTATTTACCTGAAACAGCCAATCGTTATGGCAATAAAGCAGGTGCACAAGAAGCCCATGAAGCCATTCGTCCATCAAATGTTGAGTTAGTGGGTGATCAGCTTAGTGCAATGGAGCGTGATGCACAGCGTCTATACGATTTAATTTGGCGTCAGTTTGTTGCGTGTCAAATGACACCTGCGCAGTATTTGTCTTCTAATCTTATTGTTAAAATTGAAGATTTAGAGTTAAAAGCAAAAGGTCGTACGCTCGTTTTTGATGGTTTTACCAAAGTTCGTGGTGCAAACAAGTCTGATGACGATGTGTTATTGCCTGCGGTGAAGGTAGGCGATGTGCTGAGTCTTGAAAAATTAGACCCAAGCCAACACTTTACCAAACCACCTGCACGTTTTACCGAAGCATCTTTAGTAAAAGAATTAGAAAAACGTGGGATTGGGCGACCATCGACCTATGCAGCGATTATTTCGACTATTCAAGACCGTGGTTATGTGAAGTTAGAAAATCGCCGTTTATTTGCAGAAAAAATGGGCGAGATTGTGACAGATCGCCTTGATGAAAGTTTTAATAACTTGATGAATTATGCGTTTACAGCAGATTTAGAAGGGCAACTGGATAAAATTGCAATTGGTGACCGTAATTGGAAAGAGTTATTAGATACTTTTTATGGCGACTTTAAAAAACGGCTTACCCATGCACAAGGCGAAAATGGGATGCGTCGTAACCAACCTGTAGAGGTTGCAAATGTTGCGTGTCCTGAATGTAGCCGTCCAATGCAAATTCGCACAGGTACCACGGGTGTCTTTTTAGGTTGCTCGGGCTATAACTTACCGCCTAAAGAGCGTTGTAAAGGTACACTTAATTTAACGCCTGTCGAGTCTTTAGCAGTATTGTCTGATGATGAAGGGGCAGAAACCGCAGACTTAATGGCAAAACGCCGTTGTTTAAAATGTGGCACAGCAATGGACAGCTACATTATTGATGGCGGTCGTAAATTGCATGTATGTGGTAATAACCCCGATTGTGATGGTTTTGAAGTTGAAGAAGGTGAGTTCAAAATTAAGGGTTATGATGGTCCAACCATTCCATGTGACAAGTGCGATGGTGAAATGCAGTTAAAAACAGGGCGTTTTGGTCCTTATTTTGCCTGCACAAGCTGTAACAATACCCGTAAAGTTTTAAAGAGTGGACAACCTGCACCACCACGTGTTGATCCAATTAAAATGGAGCATCTGCGCTCGACCAAAAACGATGACTTTTTTGTATTGCGTGATGGAGCAGCAGGTTTATTTTTGGCAGCAAGTAAATTTCCCAAAATCCGCGAAACGCGTGCGCCTAAAGTGGCAGAGCTGAGAACAGTCAAAGATCAGCTAGATCCAAAGTTTCAGTTCTTACTTGGTGCGCCTGATGTTGATCCTGAGGGTAATCCAACCATTGTACGCTTTAGTCGTAAAAACCAAGCGCAATATGTCGGATCAGAAAAAGCAGACGGCAAACCAACCAAGTGGAGTTTGCTATTTGAAGATGGCAAGTGGATTGAAGGTTAATGATAAAAAATGCTAGCGTTAAGCTGGCATTTTTTTTGTCTGCTCCCTAAAATCAGCGTTTTAAAATAACAAGGATAAAATAATGTGGAAAGCGCTTCGTATTTTATTGCTTTTGTCAGTTTTATTGTATGTGGCAGTAGACACATGGCGAGATCAAAATAAAAATTGGAATCAAGCAACCATTGTGTTGTTGCATCCAATTAATGCAGATGGACGTACATCCACACAGCAATATATTAATCGTCTTAATTTATCGCAGTTTCAAGAAGCAAGTGAATATTTACAGAAAAATGCAGAAAAAATAAGGGGGAAAAGTACCGCATTTTATTTCCAAATGGGGCGTGAAATCCGTCAAACTCCACCTAAAGTGCCTGAAGGTAATATGCTTGATGCGATATTATGGAGTTTGAAGTTCCGTTATTATGCATGGAAACAGCATCAATCGAGTGATGGGCATCCAAGTGTAACGCTGTATTTAAATTATTATGACCCACAAACCACCAATATGTTAAAGCACTCCACTGCACTTGAAAAAGGGCGTATTGGTGCAGTGAATTTATTTGCATCTACAAAGCAAGAAAATCAAAATAATATTGTTTTAACTCACGAACTCTTACATGCGTTTGGTGCAACAGATAAATATGACTTATCGACAGGTCAACCCATTTTCCCAATTGGGTATGTAAATCCACAGCAACAACCTTTGTATCCGCAACACAAAGCTGAGATTATGGCAGGCTATATTCCACTATCTAAAACAACCAATAAAATGCCTGATAATTTGGCACACACCATTATTGGGCAAGAAACAGCAAAAGAGGTCGGTTGGACTAAATGAGTTTTGAAGCAGAGTTAAATACACAGCAGTATGAAGCAGCAACGACTCAAGCACAAAACTGTTTAGTGCTTGCAGGGGCAGGTTGTGGCAAAACGAAAACCATTGTAGCGCGTGCTGCGTATTTAATTTCTCAAGGTGTCCCTGCTGATAAAATTCAGATTTTAACGTTTACACGCCGTGCAGCGAGTGAAATTGTGACGCGTATTGAACAATACACACAAGCCAAAGGCATACGTGCATCGACTTTTCATACATTTTGTTTGCATTTATTGCGCCGTAACTCAAAAGCATTTGGTCTAGGTCAATTTAGTGTGATTGACCGTGATGATCAAATCATGATGTTCCGATTGTTACGTGGCAAAGGCAATGATGCACTGCCAAAAGCAGCACAACTTTGCGATATCTACTCATTTGCACGTAATACCCAAAACACACTGTCTATTGCTATAGAAAAAGTATTACCCGATGTCATTGAGCTTAAAGATGATATTGCGCAAATTATGCAAGCGTATGAGCAACGCAAACAAGAAAATCGCTATTTAGACTATGATGATATTTTAGCGATTGTGGCGCAACAACTACAAACCTCTACAGCTTTTGTAAATTGGGTGAGTAAGTTGTGTCATGTGTTTTTAGTAGATGAAATGCAAGACACTAACCCTCTGCAATGGTCGTTGTTACAACCTTTAGTAGGACATAGTCAATTATTTTGTGTAGGTGATGATGCACAGTCAATTTATGGGTTTAGAGGTGCAGATTTTGAGAATATTCATCACTTTAAAACACATGTTCCCGATGCTCAAGTGCTGACATTAGAACAAAATTATCGTTCTACTCAAAACATTTTAGATGTTTCAAATTGGCTACTCGAAAAAAGTCCGATTAAATATAACAAACATCTGCGTACCGTACGTGGTGATGGCGAATTACCTGATTTGCACCTTTTTGCAAATGAATTTGAAGAAGCAAATTGGATTGCTGAAGATTTAAAAAGACGCCATCAGCATGCTGATTGGCAAGAGCACATGATATTAGTACGTTCAAGTTTTGCTGCACGTCATATAGAAAGTGCTTTTATTAAAAGTAATATTCCTTATCGTTTTATTGGGGGTACAAAATTACTTGAGTCTGCTCATGTAAAAGATGTGCTGAGTTTTTTGCGTGTGTCTGCTAATCCGCAAGATGAGTTGGCATGGATGCGATTTCTAACGTTATGGAACGGTATTGGGGATGTAGGTGCAAGTAAGCTCACCACGCGCTTAACGCAAATAAATGATATTGATGCCCAAGTTGCATGTTTAGAACAACATGGCAAAGTAAGCGCTAAAGCATTACTCATTCTTAAGCAGTTATCTGTATTGCAACAAGAAGTAGAGGCATGTATTGCACTTGCAGTAGAGGCTTTGGCAGAACAGTTGGAACAAAACTATAAAAACCAAGATTGGAAACGCCGTGAAAAAGATTTTGCTTTGGTACAGAAACTGGCAAAAAAACATGGTCGCTTGGCAGAATTTTTAGAAGAATATGTTTTAGAGCCCATTTCTATTTCGGAAGTAGAACAAGCACAAGACAATGATGTGGTTACGCTGATTACGATTCATTCGGCAAAAGGAACAGAACAAAATGTTTGTTATGTGCCACATCTTACCGTAGGGCAATATCCACATGCTCGTGCGCAAGGTGATTTTGATGCTGTAGAAGAAGAACGCCGTATTTTGTACGTTGCACTGACACGTGCTAAAAATGAATTAATATTAACAAAGCCCGACTTTAATACATGGACATACGACCAAATTGACGATCAAGGACGAAAAGTGAGCCAATATTTTCTAGGTGATTTACCTGCATTATTGGTGAATACAGAAATCCATCAACGCCCTAGATCATTTGGGATCAATTTCGATTAAACTATGTATTAGATAAAACGTAAGGTGAATGAATGAAAATTTTAGTCCGTGGCTTAGAACGCTCAATTACAGAAGCTGAATTAGAAGCGTTATTTAAGCCTTATGGCGAAGTGCAAAGTTGTACGCTTGTGATGGATCAAGAAACCAAAAAATCAAAAGGTTTTGGTTTTGTTGAAATGCCAAACGGTCGTGATGCTGTGAAAGCAATCAAAGGTTTAAATACGCTTAGAGTAAAAGGTTTAGGAATTCGTGTAAAAGCTGCTGACTAAATCTGTAAATGTTGCTGTACTTCTCCAATAATGGTTTTGGCAAATAAATCTGCAATTACTGATGCTTTTTGTTGATATAAACAGAGCTGTATATTGGGGAGGACGGGCAACTGTTGACAGGGTGGCAAAATTTTTAAATAAGAAGGTAAAAATAAGGGTGTACGTGCGGTAATACCTAAATGAGAAGATAGCCCCGCCCATAAACCCACTAGGTTTGAGCTTGTAAAACTTAAATACCAAGTTGTCTTTGCTTCATTAAGCGCATGCGTTGCTAAATTATGAAATAAACAACTGTTATGGTAGGACACCAACTTCACAGGTGTGGTTACAAAATAAGAAGAGGCACTTACCCAACAAATGGGTAAATCTGCAATGACTTGAGTGGCAATGTAATCTTCTTGAGCCCAACCAATCACAAAATCTAACTGTTTTTGCTGTAAACGCGTCAACAAATCATCATTTCGCATGATGTGCGCTTCTACATGCACTTGTGGGTATAAATCAGCCAATTTTTTTAAAATAACAGGTAAAAAAGAGTGGCTAAAATCTTCAGTTAAGCCAATCTTTAGATGTTCTGTTGTCTGTTGTTGATCCAGCTTAGAAAAAAAGTGGTCATTTAAAGTAAGTAAGTGTTTTGCATCTTCAAACAATATGCCACCTACAGCAGTCAGTTTGAGTAAACGTCCTTCTTTATAAAATAAAGGTGCGCCCACTTGCTGTTCTAGTTTTTTAATTTGCGAACTAATTGCAGAAGTAGAGCGGTTAAGTTTTTCTGCTGCCTGTCGATAAGTCCCTAATTCTTGCCCAATCACAAATGTTCTTAAGGCATCCATATCTAAGTTTGTTTTGTTCAAAATATTGTCCTTAAATTTGGGATGATATGTTTAATATTATGTGATTTTCAGAACAGTTTAATTCATTTACGCTGAATTTTTAACTTAGAAATATGGATATGCAAAGTCATCAGCGTTGGTTTGTATTAGCGGCAGGTTTTTTTGCCAATGCAATATTTTCAGTTGCGGCAACGGGAATTCCTGCAATTGCCGTACTATTGCAACATCATTATTTGCTTACACCGCAACAATTAGGTCTTGCATTGGGCATGATTGCATTAGGTATCGCAGTAAGTGAAATACTGTGGGGAATTTTGACCGATTGGCTAGGAGATCGCCGTGTTTTACAAATAGGGTTAGTGGGACTCATTATTTTATTTGCGTGTATGGCAATATCTTCTCAACACCTTATTTATTTACTTTTTTTAGTTGGGTTTTTAGGTGGAAGTATTAATGGCGCAAGTGGGCGTGCCATTATGGTTTGGTTTACTCATCAAGAGCATGGTTTAGCGATGAGTATTCGCCAAACTGCATTGCCGATTGGTGGGGCATTGGGTGCAGTCATTTTACCTTTTATCGCATCACATTTTGGTTTTACTGCAGTATATGGCACTTTATGTGGTTTAAATATCTTAGCTTTAATCCTTGTCTTTGTTTGGCTTAAAGAACCTCAGCATATTGAAGAACAACATATAATCTCTGAAAATGGTTTAAAAACAATTGCCTTTTGGCGTACTGTTTTATTTTCAAGTGTGATGTGTTTCCCACAAATTGCGATGGTCGTATTTGCTGTGGTTTTTTTACACCAAGTTTGTGCACTTTCGTTGCTTCAAACTAGTATTGTGATGATGATTATTCAGTTAGGTGCAGGTGCAGCACGAGTTTCTGTAGGATATTGGACAGATCGAAAACAAAATCGTGCCGTATTACTATCTCAGATTCCTTTTGTTCTAGTTATTTTGTTTTTAATTTTAAGCATATTGACTTACTTTAAAATACAAATGGCAATTATAATCACATTTATTGTTACAGCCATCATTGCATCTTGTTGGAATGGTTTAGCCTATACACAGATGGCAGTGCTGGCTCAGAAGCAATATGTTGGGCGCGGTTTAGGCATTGCAAATACCTTTGTTTTTGGGAGCTTTTTTATTACAACAGCAATCGTGCCACATATAGCACGCTGGGAAAATGTTTGGTTAACAGCCCTAGGTTGTGCCATTATTTCGCTTATTTTATTGCCCTTACCCTATTTTAATTTTAAAAAAACTGTTAAATATTAAGAAAAAGAGTAAGGAATATTTTATGTCTCGGGTTGCACGCTATCATGCAGATCGTACAAATCAAAAACTTTATTTTGCAAGGTTAGCTATTTCGCAAGCTGAGAAAACACAGCATCAAGAAAAACAGGCGTATCAAGAAGCAGCAGTGAGTCATTTATATCAATCTATTTTTGCTTTTTTACAAGAATTAGTACGTTACTATCAACTTTCAGATTCACAACCCACGCTTATTTCTGTAAGTCAAAAAATGGCACAAAAAGGGCAGGTGTCTCCAGAAATTCTAGTTTTAGAATCATTATTTAAATCAGGTTTTTTAGCAGAACTAAGTACAGCATATCATCATTGTCTTTATGCACCTGTTCCTCACGTACCTGAATATGAGGGCGAGGCATCATCGCAACTGATTATCAAAGTCACACAAACACCACAGGCATGGTTACCCGATACTGCTATTTTAAGAGAGTGGCACCAAGAAATAATGGCACTGTTTGATGGATTTCGTAATGAAATGGTTGAGTTTTGACTTGAAATTTACCTAAAACAGCCCTAAATACAAAAAGGCGCACGGAGGTTATATGTCTATACAGCAACTTAAAGAACTTTTTGGTAGTCAAGAAGCCGTTTTAGAACTTGTACAACTTGAAAATGGTGAACTTGCATTACGCAACGCTGGCTCTGAAAATGCGCCATTAGTGACCATTCAATTTAATGATGAGGTTAAAAAACTTCTAGGTGAAAATACGCCTGTGGTGGCTCAAAATATGATTCAAGCTGCTTTAGCAGGTTTGCTAGAAAAAGAAATGAATGAGCTACAAGCCGAAATTTTTGACCAACAGCCCAAACATTTTAGTTAAAGAACGCACATCATGTGCGTTTTTTTAATGTTGGTGTGCAATATGAATTTGTTTTAAGATGTATGTACTCATATTATTTGCCATTTCTTCTTTGGCATAAAAGACATCACCAATTTCATCAGCACGAATCGCATCAGCTTCTTCTTTGTTTTCCGCACAAACTAAAACTTGAATTTGTGGATTAAGCTGTTTAGCAATATCAACAATACGATGAATATTGATTAAATCCATGGGTGAAATGACGAGTAGGCGAGCATGCATAATATGCGCCTGAATTAAAACGCTGGGTTCGGTTGCGACACCACTGACAGCAGCAATTCCTTTTTCCCGTAAACCTTCAACAATTTCACGGTTTTCTTCAGCAATGACCACTTTAATATTTTGTTGCATCAAGGTTTGAGTAATGCGTCTACCTACTTCACCATGCCCTACAATAACCACCTGATCACGCAAATAAGACTGGTCAACTTCATCAGGTAACATGGCAAGGGGATCGCCACTACGTTCTAATAAACGAGCGAGATGTGAGCGTGATTTAATCCATTTTTGTGTAGGTTCAATTGCAGAGAAAATAAAAGAATTGAGGGTAATAGAAAACAAAGCACCGGCTAAAATTAGATTTTGTGCTTCATTGCTAAGTAGCCCTAAAGACATACCTAATGCTGCCAAAATAAAAGAAAATTCTCCAATTTGGGCAAGGCTTGCACCTACTGTCAGCGCGGTATTAATGGGGTATCTAAAAAATAATACCAAGCCCATCGCTGCTAAAGTTTTACCCAACATAATAATGCCAACAACCCCTAAAATATGCCAAGGTTGTTCAATCAAAATTTTGGGGTCAAATAGCATTCCTACAGAAACAAAAAATAAAATAGAAAATACTTCACGTAAGGGTAAAGTTTCTTCTTCTGCGCGATGACTAAAATCAGATTCTTTAACCACCATTCCTGCAAAAAATGCGCCTAATGCCATAGAAACACCAAAAACGGCATACGCACCATAGGCAATAGAAACAGCTGCTGCAACCACAGTAAGTGTAAATAATTCACGAGAGCCTAATCGTGCAACAAACTGCATAATTAAAGGGACAACGCGTTTGCCTACAATCAGCATAAAGGCAATAAAGGCAGATACTTTAAGTAATGTAAGTAAAATAGTAATTAATAAAGATTGATCCGATGCAGGTGCTTTACCACCTAATAGCACTGCTGTTGCAGGTAATAGTACAAGGACTAAAACCATGACTAAATCTTCAACAAGAAGCCAACCAACCGCAATTTTACCATTTACAGAATTAAGTAACCCACGGTCGCCTAATGCTTTAAGGAGTACTACTGTACTCGCACAAGATAAACTAAGACCAAAGACTAAACCGCTACCAAAAGACCATCCCCACCAAAAGCACATTGCGACCCCAAGTAAGGTTGCCACAATAATTTGCAAAATAGCGCCAGGCAGTGCAATGCGTTTTACCTCTAATAGGTCTTTTAATGAAAAGTGCATGCCCACACCAAACATTAAAAACATAACTCCGAGTTCTGCAAGTTGGTTGGCAAGCGTAATATCACCTACAACACCCGGTGTATTTGGACTAATGACAACACCTGCAACTAAATAGCCAACAAGGGGTGGAAGACGCAAACGCGCAGCTATATAGCCAAAAAACAAGGCAAGTCCAAAACCTACGGCAAGTAATACCAATAGGTCAATATCATGTGGCACAGCAAATTCCTTATAAGGTAAGAACTTATCAATAGCACAAAAAAAACGACCCCAAAAGGAGTCGCTTCTTTAAAGAACTAAAATTATTTGATTTTAGCTTCTTTGAAAATTACGTGTTGACGGATTTTTGGATCAAATTTTTTGATTTCCATTTTTTCCGGCATAGTACGTTTGTTCTTCGTAGTAGTATAGAAATAACCTGTACCTGCAGAAGAAACTAGGCGAATTTTATCACGCATGGCAAGGACTCCTTAGATCTTTTGGCCTTGAGCACGAAGATCAGCTACAACCTTTTCAATGCCCAATTTGTCGATGATACGCATACCTTTAGTGGTTAAACGAAGACGTACAAAACGCTTTTCGCTTTCTAACCAAAAACGGTGGTGGTGCAGGTTCGGCTCGAACCGGCGTTTAGTTTTGTTGTTTGCGTGTGAGACGTTGTTACCAACGACTGGACGCTTGCCGGTAACTTGGCAAACCTTAGACATGGTGGAACTCCATTGATTTAGCCAACAGCAAATCTGTGGCCAGTCATAAAACAAACAGATTGAATTTATTCAAGGGGCGTTTTATAGCAAAAATGCGATTAAAAGACAAGCGAATTTAGATAAAACACAACACTAGACTGTGTAACAGCTCATGCCTTGATCATTTAATTCTAACTAAATTTTAAAAAAATTTAAAACCAAATGGAATTGATGGATTTAAATATAGAGTAATTATTCTAATATATCTATAATAGCCTTTTATTTTGCTGGAAATGAAATTGAATGGGACTTGCTAAGACCTCAAAAACGAAACAACGGATCCTCAATATCAGTTTACAGCTATTTAATGAAAAAGGAGAGCGTTCGGTTACAACTAATCATATTGCAGCAGCACTGAGTATGAGTCCGGGCAATTTATACTATCACTACAGTAATAAGCAAGACATTATAAAAGCATTGATTGAGCAATATCAGCAGCAAACGTTAAGTCTGCTGCAACTTCCTCAAAATCGCAACGTTACACCAAATGATAAAATACATTATTTTAAAATATTGAGTGAGCAACTTTGGAACTATCGTTTTTTACATCGAGATGTGTACCATTTAGTTGAAAATCATCAAAGCTTCCAACAACAATCGAGTTTTTTTTCACAAAAGGTGATGCAACAGGTGCAATGCTTATATCAAGCTTTTGTAGATGCAGAACTTATGAAAATGAATCCTTCAGAAATTCAGGCATTAATTATTAATAGTTGGATTGTACTGACGAATTGGACAAATTTTTTATTTATGTCTGGACATATCACCGAACAAAGCCAATTGAATGAGAAATGGAAGCTTTTAGCACTTAGACAGCTTATTTTTTTAGAGTCGCCTTATTTACTTGGAGAAAGTAAAACGGCTTGCCAAGCACTACTTGAATCTATGGAGGAAGTAGATTTGTTTAGCCCTGTATAACCCAAATAGGACTGTGCAAAAAATAAAAAATGAGTAAAATGTTGAGCTAGATTTTTTTATAAACAATTAGAGCAAGATGAATATGACGACCGCCAATACAGCACGTTTATTAATTACGTGCGAAGACAAGCCTGGTATCGTACAAGCTGTATCAAGTTTTCTGTATCATCAAGGGGCAAATATTACAGCACTTGACCAATATGCAACAGAAGCGCAGGGCGGGCGTTATTTCATGCGTGTTGAGTTTGAGTTAGAACATTTACAAGCGCGTAAAGAAGCATTATTACAAACATTCGATACCAATGTCGCACATCGCTATAACATGCAATGGCATATTTCTTCAGTAAGCGATATCAAAAAAGTGGGTATCTTAGTTTCTAAAGTAGACCATGCTTTATTAGAATTATTATGGCGTCATGCACGTGGCTCATTACCATGTGAAATTACGCATGTCGTTTCAAATCACGACACATTGCGTGAGTCTGTTGAGAATTTTGGTATCCCATTTACCGTTGTGCCTGTAAATAAAGACAACAAGCCAGAAGCAGAAGCGCAAATTAATGAAATTATGCAAGGCAATGATGTACTTGTTCTAGCACGTTATATGCAAATTCTAAGTGAAGACTTTGTATCAAAATGGCCAATGCAAGTGATCAATATTCACCACTCATTTTTACCTGCATTTGTGGGTGCAAATCCATATAAGCAAGCGCACGAAAAAGGCGTTAAGCTGATTGGTGCAACAGCCCATTATGTAACAGCCGATTTAGATCAAGGGCCAATTATTGAACAAGATGTAGAACGTGTTAGCCATAAAAATAGTGTAGAAGAGCTACGTGAGTTAGGCGAAGATGTTGAGCGTAATGTTCTAGCGCGCGCGGTCAAATGGCACTTAGAAGATCGTGTTATTGTTGATGGTACAAAAACAGTCGTATTTCAATAAAAAAAAGGCATGTTAAACATGCCTTTTTTTAATCTTCTTCAACTATATCATCATCAGATGCTTCAGGAATTAAACTGATATCAATTGCTTGAGCATTTTCATCAAGTGTATAGTGTAAACGCCCTGCCATGACACTTGCTAATTCTTCTAAGCCTTGCTTATTTAAAGAAGAAAATAGCTGAATAGAAAACGCCATCTTTAGTTTCTTTAATGACTGCTTAACTTCAAGTAATACCTTATGGGCAGGACCACGGTTTAACTTATCTGATTTGGTTAATAAAATGTGAACAAAAAGCTTACGTGAGTGAGCCCATTCAAGCATCATCAAATCGAAATGCTGTAATGGATGACGAATATCCATCAACAACACAAGCCCTTGCAAACTTTGGCGATGTATTAAATAATTTTCTAACTCTTTTTGCCAAACGCGCTTCATCTCCTCGGGTACAGCCGCATAACCATAACCTGGCAAATCCACTAAACGCTGATGTGGATTACCTAAGCTAAAGAAGTTAAGCATTTGCGTACGACCCGGTTTTTTAGAGGCACGGGCAAGCTGTTTTTGATTGGTTAAGGCATTAATTGCACTTGATTTACCTGCATTAGAACGCCCTGCAAAAGCGATTTCATAACCTGTATCTTCAACACAAATAGACAGCTTTGGTGCACTCATTAAAAATTCAGCTTGTCTGAGCCAGTTTAAACTTTGATGGGCATATTGAGTTAAAGCTGGGTTTTCCTTTTTTTCATAACTAATTTTTTGTTTCGGAGCTAGCTTTGCTTTCGTATCTTTAGATTTTGCATAGCGATGCATAAAAATCACGCCAAATATAAAATTTAAAGATAAGTATAAAGCAAGCATCTAGCGCTGTGAAATGTACAAGCAAATTTAACAAAATAAAATTAAGTCAAAAATAACTTTGCGTAACGATTAAACAATGGTTATAATAAGTGACCCCTAATTAAGGGGAAATTGCTCACGATAAATTCGAGTAATTTTATCGTTACAGTCGTGGCATCGATCACGACCTTAGTGATTTTCACTGCCCTTGACACTTACCAATTTAATAGGTGAGATGCGTCATGGGTGATTCTTTACATATTTTGGCTTGGAGTTTACTGGTATGTCTAACCAGAGAATCCGTATCCGTCTTAAGTCTTTTGATCATCGTTTAATTGATCAATCTGCTCAAGAGATCGTAGAAACAGCAAAGCGTACTGGCGCACAAGTGTGTGGTCCAATCCCGATGCCTACTCGCATCGAACGCTTCAACGTTCTGACTTCACCGCACGTAAACAAAGACGCGCGTGACCAGTACGAAATCCGCACCTACAAACGTTT
Source organism: Acinetobacter sp. HY1485 (assembly GCF_027568475.1). Lineage (GTDB taxonomy): Bacteria > Pseudomonadota > Gammaproteobacteria > Pseudomonadales > Moraxellaceae > Acinetobacter. The sequence continues at coordinate 238,428 of NZ_JANKZG010000004.1, forward strand.
GATCGATATCGTTCAACCAACAGACAAAACTGTTGATGCATTGATGAAATTAGATCTAGCAGCTGGTGTTGATGTTCAGATCGCATTGGGATAAGGCTTGTCGGTTGATTAACTTAGTTAATCAAGCCGCATTTTAAGAGGTTTACACACATGGCTATTGGTTTAGTCGGTCGTAAGTGCGGTATGACCCGTATCTTTACAGAAGCCGGCGTTTCTGTGCCAGTTACAGTGATCGAAGTTGATCCAAACCGTATCACTCAAATTAAAACACTTGAAACAGATGGCTACCAAGCTATTCAAGTGACAACTGGCGAACGTCGCGAATCACGCGTTACAAACGCACAAAAAGGTCATTTTGCTAAAGCTGGCGTTGCTGCTGGTCGTTTAGTAAAAGAATTCCGTGTAACGGAAGCTGATCTTGAAGGTCGTGAAATTGGCGGAACTATCGGTGTTGATTTGTTTGCAGAAGGTCAAATTGTTGACGTAACTGGACAATCAAAAGGTAAAGGTTTCCAAGGTGGTGTTAAGCGTTGGAATTTCCGTACGCAAGACGCAACACACGGTAACTCTGTATCTCACCGTGCTTTAGGTTCTACAGGTCAAAACCAAACACCTGGTCGCGTATTCAAAGGCAAAAAAATGCCTGGTCACTTAGGTGATGATCGCGTAACAGTTCAAGGTCTTGAAATTGTATCTATCGACGCAGAACGTTCAGTTCTTGTTGTTAAAGGTGCTATTCCTGGTTCAACTGGTGGCGACGTTATCGTTCGTCCTACTATTAAGGCCTGAGGGGAAATAACGTGAATTTAAATACTGTTTCCGGCTCTGCTGTTGAATTATCTGAAGTTGCTTTCGGACGTGAATTTAACGAAGCTCTTGTACACCAAGTGGTTACTGCTTACTTAGCAGGCGGCCGTCAAGGTTCAAAAGCTCAAAAATCACGTGGTGAAGTATCTGGCGGTGGTAAAAAGCCATTCCGTCAAAAAGGTACTGGCCGTGCTCGTGCTGGTTCTATTCGTAGCCCAATCTGGGTTGGCGGTGGTAAAACATTTGCTGCTCGTCCACAAGACTGGTCTCAAAAAGTTAACCGTAAGATGTACCGCGGTGCGATGCAATGTATCTTAGCTGAACTTGTTCGCCAAGATCGTTTAGTATTAGTTGAAGACGTTCAAGTGTCTGCACCTAAAACTAAAGAATTGCTTGCAAAACTTAACGAATTAAACGCACCACGTGCATTGATCGTAACAGAAGCTGTAGAAGAGAACTTATATCTTGCAGCACGCAATATTCCACACGTTGATGTGGTAGATGCAACTGCTATCGATCCTGTAAGCTTGATCGCGTTTGATAAAGTTGTCATGTCTGTAGCTGCTGCTAAGAAAATTGAGGTAGAACTCGGATGAACAACGAACGTATCTATCAAGTCCTACGTGGACCAGTATTCTCAGAAAAAGCACAAGTTTTAGGCGAAACTGCTGGCGTTCAAGTATTTAAAGTAGACATCAGTGCTACTAAGCTTGAAGTTAAAAAAGCAGTTGAGCAACTTTTTGGTGTTCAAGTTGTTAAAGTAAACACAACGATCACTAAGGGTAAAACAAAACGCTTTGGTAAGACATTAGGACGTCGTTCTGATGTTAAAAAAGCATACGTCACCCTGAAAGCTGGCCAAGATGTTGAAATGGCTGACTTGGGCGATACCGCTGAAAACGCAGCGGAATAAGGACGAGAATTATGCCTATTCAAAAATGTAAGCCAACGTCTCCAGGACGTCGCTTTGTAGAAAAAGTGGTTCATAACCACCTTCACAAAGGTCGCCCGTTTGCAGCGTTGGTTGAAGCAAAAAAACGTACAGGTGGTCGTAACAACAACGGTCACATTACCACTCGCCACGTTGGTGGTGGTCATAAGCAGCATTACCGTATTGTTGACTTTAAACGCAACAAAGATGGTATTCCTGCAACTGTAGAACGTATTGAGTACGATCCTAACCGTACAGCACACATTGCTTTGTTAAAGTATGCTGACGGCGAACGTCGTTACATCATCGCGCCTAAAGGCTTACGTGCTGGTGATAAAGTACAATCTGGTAACGATGCACCAATTCGTCCAGGTAACTGCTTACCACTTCGCAACATGCCAATCGGTTCTACACTACACAATCTTGAGCTTAAAATTGGTAAAGGCGCGCAATTAGCACGTTCTGCTGGTACTTCAGTTCAATTATTGGGTCGTGATGGTTCTTATGCAATTATTCGTCTTCGTTCAGGCGAAATGCGTAAAGTTCATGTTGAATGCCGTGCAGTAATTGGTGAAGTTTCTAACCAAGAAAACAACCTTCGCTCATTAGGTAAAGCGGGTGCTTCTCGCTGGCGTGGTGTTCGTCCTACCGTACGTGGTATGGCAATGAACCCAGTTGATCACCCACATGGTGGTGGTGAAGGGCGTAATAAAGGTATTCAACCTGTAAGCCCATGGGGTCAAAAAGCTAAAGGGTACAAAACACGTACCAACAAGCGTACGACTAAGATGATTATTCGCGACCGTCGCGTTAAGTAACAAGTAAAGGAATCTGACTAATGCCTCGTTCATTGAAAAAAGGCCCATTCGTCGATGCGCACTTGTTCGCTAAGATTGAAGCGGCTGTTGCTAGTAACTCTCGCAAGCCGATTAAAACTTGGTCTCGTCGTTCGATGATCCTCCCAGACTTTGTTGGTTTAACAATTTCTGTTCATAATGGCCGTAACCATGTACCAGTAATCGTATCTGAGCATATGGTTGGTCATAAACTCGGTGAATTCGCGCCAACTCGTACCTATCGTGGTCACGGTGTTGATAAGAAGTCTAAACGTTAATAGGTGCTAATCATGGAAGTAACTGCTAAATTACGCGGTGCCGCCATTTCGGCACAAAAAACACGTTTGGTCGCTGATCAAATCCGTGGTAAATCGATTGCACGTGCACTCGACATTCTAAACTTCAGCAATAAAAAAGCAGCTGTGCTTGTTAAAAAAGCATTAGAATCTGCAATTGCAAATGCTGAACACAACAACAGTTTAGATGTTGATGACCTAAAAGTAACAACGATTTTCGTTGATGAAGGTGTGAGCCTTAAGCGCATCATGCCTCGTGCAAAAGGTCGTGCGGATCGTATCACTAAGCGTACTTGTCACATTACCGTTAAGGTAGGAGTTTGATATGGGTCAGAAGGTTCATCCAATCGGTATCCGCCTAGGTGTCGTGAAACGTCACAATGCTAACTGGTATGCGAATCCGAAACAATATTCTGAATATTTACTAAAAGATCTTCAAGTTCGTGAGTTTTTAACTAAAAAACTTAAGAATGCGATGGTAAGTAAAATTCTTATCGAGCGTCCAACAGGCGCTGCTAAAGTAACAATTAGCACTGCTCGTCCTGGTATCGTAATCGGTAAAAAAGGCGAAGACATTGAGAAATTACAGCGTGAACTTACCACTATCATGGGTGTTCCTGCGCAAGTAAGTATCAATGAAATCGATCGTCCAGACTTAGACGCGCGTTTAGTTGCTGATGCAATTGCATCACAATTAGAAAAGCGTGTAATGTTCCGTCGTGCTATGAAGCGTGCGGTACAAAACACAATGCGTGCTGGTGCTAAAGGTATCAAAGTTGAAGTTTCTGGTCGTCTAGGTGGTGCAGAAATCGCACGTACAGAATGGTATCGTGAAGGTCGTGTACCTTTGCATACACTTCGTGCTGATATTGATTATGCATCAGTTCGCGCAGAAACTACTTACGGTACGATTGGCGTAAAAGTTTGGATTTTCCGCGGTGAAATCTTAGGTGGCATGAAACAAGTCATGAACCCAGCACCACAAGAAGAACGTCCAGCTAAACGTGGTCGTGGTCGTGGTGAAGGTCAAGAGCGTCGTGGTCGTCGCAATGATCGTTCTGCTGATAAAGGAGAATAATTCATGTTGCAACCTAAACGTACTAAATTCCGTAAGGTGCAAAAAGGCCGTAACACTGGTCTAGCACACCGCGGAAGCACAGTATCATTTGGTACTATTGCACTTAAATCTGTAGAGCGTGGTCGCATGACTGCTCGTCAGATCGAGGCTGCGCGTCGTACTATTAGCCGTCGTGTTAAACGTGGTGGTAAAATCTACATTCGCGTATTTCCAGATAAGCCAATTACTCAAAAGCCTTTAGAAGTGCGTATGGGTAAAGGTAAAGGTAGTGTAGAATACTGGGTTTGCGAAATCAAACCAGGTAAGATCCTTTACGAAATGGAAGGTGTAAACGAAGAATTAGCACGTGAAGCATTCACGCTAGCGGCTGCTAAACTTCCGTTTAAAACCACTATCGTGACTCGGACGGTAATGTAATGAAAACTAAAGATCTACGTGAAAAGTCGGTAGAAGAGTTGACAGCTTTGCTTGATGAGCAACAGCTTAACCAATTCCGTCTTCGTATGGCTAAAGCAACTGGTCAATTAGGTAAAACGCACGAAGTGCAAACTACTCGAAAGGCAATTGCTCGTATTAAGACACTCCTTACCGAAAAACAGGGGAACGGACAATGAGTGAACAAACAGTCCGCACGTTGACTGGTAAAGTTGTAAGCGACAAAATGGATAAATCTATTGTTGTGCTTATTGAACGCCAAGTTCAACACCCGTTGTATGGCAAGTTAATTCGCCGTTCAACAAAATTACACGCTCATGATGAGAACAACACTGCTAAAACTGGTGATGTTGTGACCATTAAAGAAAGCCGCCCAATTTCTAAAACTAAAGCTTGGACTTTAGTGGAAGTAGTTGCAGCAGCTGCTGAGTAATTAGACGTTCTTGTTGCATCATCGGTCGATTTCGAGTACGCTATGTGCTTTTGAAATTGTGACCGGTGATGCTCGGTTTTGGAGTAGGGCAATGATTCAAACCGAAACGATGCTAGACGTAGCAGACAACAGTGGTGCACGCCGCGTACAATGTATTAAAGTACTAGGTGGTTCACATCGTCGTTATGCTTCCGTTGGCGACATTATTAAAGTTACTGTAAAAGAAGCAATCCCACGTGGTCGTGTTAAAAAAGGCGACGTGATGAATGCAGTAGTGGTTCGTACAAAATTCGGTATCCGTCGTCCAGATGGTTCATTAATCCGTTTTGATGACAACGCTGCAGTTTTGTTAAATACTAACAAAGCGCCGATTGCCACTCGTATTTTTGGACCAGTGACTCGTGAACTTCGTACTGAACAGTTCATGAAAATCATTTCATTGGCTCCTGAAGTTCTATAAGAGGCAATCATGGCTAAGATTAAGCAAGGCGATCAAATTATTGTGATCGCAGGTAAAGAAAAGGGCAAACAGGGTACTGTTCTGTCTGTTTCTAATGACCGCGTTAAGGTTGAAGGCCTTAACTTAGTGAAGAAGCACCAGAAGCCAAACCGTGTAACAGGCGCTGAAGGCGGTATTGTTACTCAAGAGGCTTCGCTTCATATTTCAAACGTGGCAATTTTAAATGCTGCAACCCAAAAGGCTGACCGTATTGGTTACCAAATTGATGAAAATGGCGCGAAAACTCGTGTTTATAAATCAAATGGTGAATCAGTGGCGGTAGCGAAGTAATAGGTTGAAAAAGCCAATGGCTAGACTTAAAACACGTTACAACGACGAATTAAAGGCTAAGTTAAAAGAAGAACTTGGTCTTGGTAATGTGATGGAAATCCCTCGCATTACAAAAATTACGCTTAACATGGGTGTTGGTGCTGCAGCAGCTGATAAGAAATTATTAGATGGCGCATTAGCAGATATGCAAGCAATTGCTGGTCAAAAACCAGTACTTACGTTAGCTCGCAAATCAATCGCTGGTTTTAAAATCCGTGATGGTTGGCCTATTGGTTGTAAAGTTACTTTACGCGGCGAACAAATGTACGAATTCTTAGACCGTTTGATCTCTATTGCAATCCCTCGTATCCGTGACTTCCGTGGTTTCTCAGCGAAATCATTTGATGGTCGTGGTAACTACTCTATGGGCTTGAAAGAGCAAATCGTTTTCCCTGAAATCGATTTTGATAAGATTGATCGTATTCGTGGTATGGATATTACCGTTACTACGACTGCTCGCACCGATGACGAAGGCCGTGCGCTTATGCGTGCATTCGGCTTCCCGTTCAAATAAGAGGTCGATATGGCTAAGAAAGGTATGGTTAATCGCGAATTAAAACGCGAAAAAACAGTTGCTAAATACGCTGCAAAACGTGCTGAATTAAAAGCTGTTATTGCAAACGTAAATGCAAGTGATGAAGAGCGTTTTGAAGCGATGTTGAAATTACAGGCATTGCCACGTAATGCATCTCCAGTGCGTCTTCGCAACCGTTGTGGTTTAACTGGTCGTCCTCATGGTTACTTCCGTAAGTTCGGTTTAAGCCGTAACAAATTACGTGATACAGTAATGCAAGGTGATGTACCGGGCGTTGTGAAAGCTAGCTGGTAAGGGGCGACATAAATGAGTATGCAAGATACCGTTGCCGACATGCTAACACGTGTTCGTAACGCACAAATGGCAAAAAAACAAAATGTTTCTATGCCAAGCTCTAAATTAAAAGTTGCAATTGCAAACGTATTAGAGCAAGAAGGTTATATTTCAAATGTGGCAGTTGCTGATAATGAAGGCAAAGCTACTTTGACTATCACTTTAAAATATTTTGAAGGCAAACCAGTTATCGAAACTGTGAAGCGCGTAAGCCGTCCAGGTCTTCGCCAATACCGCGGTAAAGATAAACTTCCTAGCGTTAAGCAAGGTTTAGGTATTGCAATTGTTTCTACAAGCAAAGGCATCATGACTGATCGCGCTGCACGTGCTGCAGGCATTGGTGGTGAAGTTATTGCTTTTGTTTCTTAATAGGTGATTCCTCATGTCTCGTGTGGCTAAAGCCCCAGTAGCTCTACCAAATGGTGTAGAAGTTACTCAGAACGGCCGGCAGGTCGAAGTGAAAGGCACTAAAGGTACATTGTCTTTCAACCTGCATGCGCTGGTCGAGCTAAAACAGGAAGAAGGTAAACTTCAAATTGCTCCAGTTACAGTGTCTAAAGACGCTTGGATGCAAGCTGGTACTGCTCGCGCTGTGTTAAATAACCTTGTAAAAGGTGTTAGCGAAGGCTTCGAACGTAAGTTACAACTGATTGGTGTAGGTTATAAAGCTGCGATTAAAGGTAACGTAGTTAATCTTAATCTTGGTTTCTCTCACCCTATCGACTATACATTGCCTGAAGGTGTGACTGCAGAAACTCCAACACCTACAGAGATTTTATTAAAATCTGCTAATAAGCAATTATTAGGTCAAGTAGCTGCAAATATCCGTTCATACCGTGCTCCAGAGCCATATAAAGGTAAAGGTGTTCGTTATTCGGATGAAGTTATTCTTCGTAAAGAAGCTAAGAAGAAATAAGGCGCGAGGTTCTTATGAACGAAAAGAAACAATCCCGTTTGCGTCGTGCGAAAAGCACACGCTTGCACATTCGTGCATTGGGTGCGACTCGTTTGTGTGTAAACCGCACTCCGCGTCACATCTATGCTCAAGTTATCTCAGCAGATGGTGGCAAAGTATTAGCGCAAGCTTCTACTTTAGATGCATCTTTGCGTAGCGGTGCTACTGGTAATATTGACGCAGCAAATAAAGTTGGTGCTTTAATTGCAGAGCGTGCTAAAGCAGCTGGTGTTACTAAAGTTGCATTTGACCGTTCTGGTTTTAAATATCATGGTCGTATCAAAGCCTTGGCTGATGCTGCTCGTGAAGGCGGCTTGGAGTTCTAATCATGGCAAAAGTTGAACAAAACGAAGGTTTCGTTGAGAAGCTGGTTGCCGTTGATCGCGTAGCCAAGGTTGTTAAAGGTGGTCGTATCTTCTCTTTCACAGCTTTGACTGTGGTAGGTGATGGTAATGGTCGTGTAGGTTTTGGTCGTGGTAAAGCACGTGAAGTTCCAGCTGCTATTTCTAAAGCACTTGAAGCTGCTCGTCGTAACATGATTACAGTTGACCTAAACGGGACTACTTTACAACACCCTGTGAATGCTCGTCACGGTGCAAGTCGTGTTTATATGCAACCTGCTTCTGAAGGTACTGGCGTAATTGCTGGTGGTGCTATGCGTGCCGTTCTTGAAGCTGCGGGCGTACACAACGTACTTGCTAAATGTTACGGTTCTACAAATGCTGCTAACGTAGTAAACGCGACTTTTAATGGTCTGCGTGACATGACTTCTCCTGAGAAAGTCGCTGCGAAACGTGGTAAATCAGTAGAAGAAATTCAAGGGTAATCAATCATGAAAACGATTAAAGTTACCCAGACTAAATCTGCTTCGCATCGTTTAAAAAATCATAAACTTTGCTTGCAGGGCTTAGGTCTGCGTCGTATCGGTCATACTGTAGAAGTGCAGGACACTCCTTCTAACCGTGGTATGATCAATAAAGTCTACTATATGGTTAGTGTAGAGGAATAAGCCATGACTCTGCGTTTAAATGAACTTGCACCAGCAGAAGGTGCAAAGCGCGAACATCGTCGTCTAGGCCGTGGTATCGGTTCTGGTGTTGGTAAGACTGGTGGTCGTGGTGTGAAAGGTCAAAACTCACGTAAAAGTGGTGGTGTACGTCCAGGTTTTGAAGGTGGTCAAACGGCATTATACCGTCGTCTTCCAAAATTTGGTTTCACTAGCCAAATGGCATTAAAAACTGCTGAAGTACGTGTTTCGGAACTTAATAAAGTTGAAGGTGATATTATTAGCCTAGAAACTTTAAAAGCTGCAAACGTTGTACGTCGTGACCAATTGCGTGCTCGTATTGTACTTTCTGGTGATGTAACTCGTGCATTTACTGTAAAAGGTGTTGCATTGACTAAAGGCGCTAAAGCTGCTCTAGAAGCTGCTGGCGGTAAAGTCGAGGAGTAATTCCAGTGTCTATGTCTCCTAGTTCTTCTGGTCATGTGAACATGATGAAAGGCCAACCATTTCACGTAAAATATCGTGAAATTATACGTCGTATGGTATTTTTAATCTGTGCGTTGTTGGTTTTTCGACTAGGATCGCATATTCCTGTACCAGGCATTAATAATGCAGCTCTTGAACATTTGTTTAGTGCAAACCAAGGTACGATCCTTGGTTTGTTCAACATGTTTTCGGGCGGTGCATTACAACGTATGTCTATTCTTGCTTTAGGAATAATGCCCTACATTTCTGCCTCTATTATTGTGCAGTTAATGTCAACTGTTATTCCATCTTTAGAAGCATTGAAAAAAGAAGGTGAGCAAGGTAAACGAAAAATAAATCAATATACACGTCAAGGAACGTTATTACTTGCTGTTGTGCAAGCTGTAGGTATGTGTGCAGGCTTAATTAGCCAAGGTATTACACTTTCATCGGGCTTAGCATTTTACATTCCTGCTGTAACATCTTTAGTTGCAGGGACGATGTTCTTAATGTGGCTAGGTGAACAAATTACAGAACGTGGTGTGGGTAATGGTATTTCTATGATTATTTTTGCAGGTATTGTTGCAAATTTACCAAATATGGTTTTGCAATCTGTATCAGCGATCGAAAATAGTCAAACAAGTATTATTGGTTTAGTCGTTTTTGCGTTACTTTCATTAGCCGTACTTGCTTCAATTGTGTTTATTGAAAAAGCACAACGTCGTATTTCAGTTAATTATGCTCAAAAGCAACAAGGTCGTCGTATTTTTACGGCACAGCAAACGCATTTGCCATTAAAAATTAATATGGCTGGCGTAATTCCAGCTATTTTTGCAAGTTCGTTATTGTTGTTTCCTGCAAGTATAGGCCAGTGGGTTGGTAGTGCTGATCCAAATGCTGGTATAGTGAAAACTATGCTACAAGACTTGGCACTTGTTTTGTCACCTGGACACACTTTGTATTTAGTGCTATTTGGCGCGTTAATTATTTTCTTTTGTTACTTTTATACGGCTTTGGTTTTTAGTCCAAAAGAAGTAGCAGAAAATTTAAAACGTAGTGGCGCATATGTACCTGGTATTCGTCCAGGTGAACAAACTGCTCGTTATTTAGATCATATTCTCAATCGTTTGACTTTTATTGGTGCAATTTATATTACGTTTATTTGTTTAATGCCAATGATACTTCAAAGTGCATTCAGCATGACAATGAGCGTTGGTGGTACATCGCTATTAATCGTTGTTGTAGTCGTAATGGACTTCATGGCACAATTACAAGCACATTTGACATCACATCAATATGATAATCAAACATTGATGAAAAAAACGACAGCTCATCCTAAAGGATAAGCGTACTTAGAGGTTTCATCATGAAAGTACAAGCTTCTGTAAAGAAAATTTGTGGTAGCTGTAAAGTTATCCGTCGTAATGGGGTTATTCGTGTTATTTGTAACGCAGAACCTCGTCATAAGCAGCGTCAAGGTTAATTTATAACTCAGACCTGTTGATTTCAGTAGGCAAATTGGGTTACTATCCGCCCCTCAAGAATTTGATGGGCGGTTAATTATCTCAGCTGCCTTTTTGGAGAAAGTGAATGGCTCGTATTGCCGGTGTAAACATTCCGGATAACAAGCATGCTGTTATCTCCCTTACGTATATTTTTGGTGTTGGTCGTCACACTGCACAGAATATTCTTGCAGCTGTTGGCATTGCTCCAACAACTAAAGTACGTGATTTGGATGATGCTCAGCTTGATGCGATTCGTACAGAAGTTGCTAAGGTTCCTACCGAAGGTGACTTACGTCGCGAAATTTCCATGAACATTAAACGTTTAATGGATTTAGGCTGCTACCGTGGTCTTCGTCATCGTCGTAGCTTGCCTGTCCGCGGTCAACGCACTAAAACTAACGCTCGTACCCGTAAAGGTCCGCGCAAACCGATTAAAAAGTAAGATTTCTGGAAGCTAAAAGATGGCTAAAGATACTCGCACACGCAAGAAGGTCACTCGTACCGTCTCTGAAGGTGTTGCACACATTCACGCGTCTTTTAATAACACCATTGTAACGATTACCGATCGTCAAGGTAATGCATTGGCTTGGGCTACCTCAGGTGGACAAGGCTTCCGTGGTTCACGTAAATCAACTCCATTTGCTGCTCAGGTAGCTGCTGAAGTTGCTGGTAAAGCAGCTTTAGATTATGGTTTGAAAAACTTGGAAGTTCTTGTAAAAGGTCCAGGTCCAGGTCGTGAGTCTGCGGTACGTGCATTAGGCGCAGTGGGTTATAAGATTAACAGCATTACCGATGTGACACCGATTCCTCACAACGGTTGCCGTCCACCTAAAAAACGTCGCGTGTAAGGAGAAACATTCATGGCTCGTTATATTGGTCCAAAATGCAAACTCTCTCGCCGCGAAGGGACAGACCTGCAATTAAAATCTGGCGTTAAACCATTTGACGTCAAAACTAAAAAACATGCAAAAGCACCTGGTCAACATGGTCAGTCTCGTGCTAAGCAATCAGAGTACTCACTACAATTACGTGAAAAACAAAAAGTACGTCGTATGTACGGTGTGTTAGAGCGTCAATTTAGTAACTACTATAAAGAAGCTGCTCGTGTTAAAGGCGCTACAGGTGAAAACTTATTAAAGTTACTTGAAAGCCGTCTTGATAACGTTGTTTATCGCATGGGTTTTGGTTCTACACGTGCAGAAGCTCGTCAGCTTGTAAGTCACCGTGCTATTACTTTAAATGGTCGTCGTGTAAATATTGCGTCTATTCAAGTGAAAACTGGTGATGTTGTTGCTGTACACGAAGGTGCTAAACAACAATTACGTATTAAAAGCGCAATTGAATTAGCTGCACAACGTGGTATTCCTACTTGGATGGAAGTTGATCATTCTAAGTTAGAAGGTACGTTCAAAGCTGCACCAGATCGTTCTGATCTACCTGCTGAAATCAATGAAAGCTTGATTGTAGAATTGTATTCTAAATAATCCTTGAGGTAGCAATAAATGACGCGTACTGCAAACGAGTTTCTAACTCCGCAAGCGATCAAGGTCGAAGCGGCAAGCGGGACCTCGGCAAAAGTAATTCTAGAACCCTTAGAGCGTGGCTTTGGTCATACTCTTGGTAATGCTTTACGTCGCATTCTATTGTCTTCTTTACCTGGCGCAGCTGTGGTTGAAGTAGAAATAGAAGGCGTCGAGCACGAGTACAGTACTTTAGAAGGCTTGCAGCAGGACATCGTCGAGCTCTTGCTGAACCTTAAAGGATTGTCGATTAAGCTGTTCGATCAAAATGAAGCATATTTAACGTTAGAAAAGCAAGGTCCTGGCAACGTAACAGCTGCAGACCTTCGTTTACCTCATAACGTTGAATTGGTTAACCCTGAGCATTTGATTGGCACGTTAAGTGCTACAGGTTCATTAAAAATGCGCCTGAAAGTTGCTCAAGGTCGTGGTTATGAAACATCTGATTCACGCTTCCCAGAAGGCGAAACCCGCCCAGTGGGTCGCTTGCAGTTAGATGCAAGTTATAGCCCGATTAAACGAGTGTCTTACACTGTAGAAAATGCACGTGTAGAACAGCGTACCGACCTTGATAAATTGGTCATTGATCTTGAGACCAATGGTACAGTTGATCCAGAAGAAGCAATCCGCAAAGCGGCAACAATTTTGCAACAACAAATTGCAATTTTTGTTGATCTTCAGAAAGATCAAGCTCCTGTTGCTCAAGAACCTCGTGAAGAAGTTGACCCAATCTTGCTTCGTCCAGTAGATGATCTAGAGCTTACTGTTCGTTCTGCTAACTGTTTGAAAGCAGAAAATATTTACTACATTGGTGATCTTGTTCAACGTACAGAAGTTGAGTTATTAAAAACTCCTAACTTAGGTAAAAAATCGTTGACTGAGATTAAAGATGTTTTGGCATCGAAAGGTTTACAACTCGGTATGCGTTTAGAGAACTGGCCACCTGCTAGTCTTCGAATGGATGACCGTTTTGCCTATCGTAGCCGCTAATTAAGTAGGACTATCACCATGCGTCATCGTAATAGTGGTGTGAAATTAGGCCGTACAAGCAGCCATCGTAAGGCGTTGTTTCAAAACTTAACAAATGCTTTAGTAGAGCATGAGTTAATTAAAACAACTTTGCCTAAAGCGAAAGAGCTTCGTCGTGTTGCTGAGCCTTTAATCACTTTAGCTAAAAACGATACTGTAGCAAACCGCCGCTTAGCGTTTGCTCGTACTCGTAATGCAGCAACTGTAGGTAAATTATTTACCGTTCTTGGCCCTCGTTACAAAGAACGTAACGGTGGCTATCTACGTGTTCTTAAAGCGGGCTTCCGTGCTGGTGATGCAGCACCGATGGCTTACGTTGAGCTAGTAGATCGTGAAGTTAAATCTTCAGCTGAGTAATAGTTAAATATTATTCTCAAAAAAGACCGGACTATCCGGTCTTTTTTGTTATGAGGTATTAAAAATGACATTAGAAGAAAGAAAAGTAATTTATCGTGCACGCCGAGGTTTAATGGAGCTTGATATTTATTTTCATCCTTATGCAAGTAATTATTATTTAATGGCTGATGAAAAAGAGAAAAAACTATTTGCTGAGCTAGTAGAATGTGAGGATCCAGATCTACTAGATTGGTTCATGGAAGTAAGCGAACCAAATACTGTAGAGTTAAAGCAGTTAATTCAAAAAATGAAAGAGTATGTTCATGCTTGAATTTGAGCTACAACCTAGTCGTTATGCATTGTATGCACCTTTAAATGGATTAGGTTGTATTTTAGTATTGTTATATATTACGGTAAAACCTTTATGTTTTTTTATATTAGCTGTATCTTTACTTTTAAGTTTTTGGTTCTTTTGGAAAACAAAAAGACAAATCATTGCGATTGCAGAATTTGAAAAGAATATTTGGACCGTTGTTTATTCAGATTGCAAAAAAGAAAAATTTAATATTACTTATACAGTTAATCATCGATTGTACATTATTTTTCATACAACTTCGCATAATGTAATTATTTGGCAAGACCAACTTTCTAAAAAAGATTGGAAAAAGTTAGTCTTATTTACCAAATTATATCCTCATTTTAAGGAGTAGATTTAAGTTGTTGTTCTAATAAGGCGATTTGTTGTTGTTTGAGTTTAATTAATTCATCTGCATTTTTATGCTGTTCATGCAGGGTCTCTTGTTGTTGTTCTAGCCGCTCATTAATATCTTTAAATTTAGAAATTTCATCTTTAGTAGTAGCTAGAGGTTGTGCTAAGGGGGGAGGTGAACTATTTTGTGTAGGCTGTGTAGGCTGTGTAGGCTGTGTAGGCTGTGTAGGCTGTGTAGGCTGTGTAGGCTGTGTAGGCTGTGTAGGCTGTGTAGGCTGTGTAGGCTGTGTAGGCTGTGTAGGCTGTGTAGGCTTCAACCAAAAAACAAAAAGAATAGTTACAGTAAGGAGAACGGTAACAATTCCCCACAATAGTTTATTTGATTTCATATGCTTAATTAATGTTTAGATGGGCGAAATTGAACAACGCCAATATCTGAAGTTTGTGTTTTTGATAATGTTGGAAATTCAGGTCTATTGTCGGTATAGTCGCACTGAATGCATTCAATCCACTCTCTATCAACCGTGGTAAACATAACAATTGAATCAAAAGTATTACATTTAGGGCAATTTACGCCTGCAATAAAACGCTTTTTGATCATTATCACATCACCACAGTTATTCTATGCTACTAGTTTAATCGGTTTGAGATATGTTCGTCCAACCTTGATGACGTAAAAGTGCATCAATTTTTGGTTCACGTCCTCTAAAATTAACAAAAGCATCAAGGGCGCTTTCTTTACCACCTACAGCTAAAATAGTGTCTCTAAATGCAGTACCTGTGGCAGTATTGAAAATTCCTTCTTGTTCAAAACGGTCAAAAGCATCACTTGCTAACACTTCTGCCCATTTATATGAGTAATAACCTGCAGCATAACCACCTGCAAAGATATGACTGAAACTATGCTGAAAACGGTTATATTCAGTTGTTGGAAGTACAGCTACTTGTTGTCGTACTGCGTTTAATTCTTCTTGAATTTGCTGAGCATTTGGTGAACTTGGCAAGTTATGGATTGTAAAATCAAATAAAGCAAATTCGAGTTGACGAAGTGTTTGCATTCCTGATTGGAAGAAGCGAGCATCAAGTAAGGCTTTTAATAAGTGTTCAGGTAAAGGCTCTTTAGTTTCGATATGTTCGCTAATGAGGTGGAGGGCCTCTTTATCCCATGCCCAAAACTCCATAAATTGACTTGGAAGTTCTACAGCATCCCAAGCAACGTTATGTGTACCTGCTACGGATAGGTCATCCACTTCTGTTAGCATATGATGCAAGCCGTGTCCAAATTCATGGAATAAGGTAATGACTTCATCATGTGTGAGTAAAGATGGCTGATGACCAAGAGGTGGCGTAAAGTTACCGACCATATAGCAAATTGGTAGCTGTAGGCCCTGTTGTGTTTGCATGCGTGATCGAAAACCGCTCATCCATGCACCACCACGTTTACCACTACGGGCATATAAATCAAAATAGAAACCAGAAATCACTTTTCCGTGATCTTCAATTTCGTAGTACCTCACATCCTTATGCCATACAGGTGCATCTTTTTGAATAATCTTAATACCGTATAAGCGATTTACAATTTCAAATAATCCTTGTATGACTTTAGGTGCAGGGAAGTATGGTTTGAGTTCTTCTTGTGAAAGGTTAAATTGCTTTTGAACTAGCTTTTCGGAGTAATACGTACTATCCCAAGGTTTGAGTTCGTCAATACCATCTTCTAAAGCAATTGCTTTAAGTTCGCTAATTTCTTGTTGTGCAGGTGTTTTTGCATGTGTTGATAAGTCAGTTAAAAAGGTTTGTACCGTTTCAACATTAGGCGCCATTTTACGTGCGAGTGATAATTCAGCAAATGTATTAAAGCCTAAAAGTTTTACTTTTTCTGCACGTAATTTAAGAATTTCTTCCATCACAGCCGTATTATCAAACTCAGGCTGACCCTGTTCAGATGCACGTGTGGTATACGCTTTATATAACTCTTCACGTAATACACGGTCTTGGGCATAGGTCATAATAGCTAAGTAGGATGGAAAATCTAGCGTTGCAACAGCTTGGTCAAGCTCTCGTTGTTGCCCATATTGCTTAAGAAGTTCAATACTATCTTGAGGTAAGCCTTTGAGCTGTTCATCTGAAAGTGGTTTGAAATAGGCTTGAGTTGCATCTAAGACATGATTGGAAAAATCTGAAGAAAGTTGTGAAAGGCGTGTAGAAATTTCTGCAAAACGTTCTTTTGCCTTACCTTCAAGTGCAATTCCAGAAAGCTCAAAGCTTGCTAAGCGGTGGTTAATAGCACTTTGTTGAGCATCTGACAAAGTAACAAAATCTTGTGCTTGGCGAATAGCTTGATAAGTATGATATAACGCTTGGTGTTGTCCTATACGGGTATAGTAGGCACTCATAAGTGGAATAATACCCTGATAAATTTCGCGAATTTCAGGCGTACTCATGACGCTATTTAAGTGACAAATAATTCCCCAAGCTTCATCAATATCATTGGCAACATGATCCATGTGAGACACAACGGCAAGTTGCTCAGAAAAACTTTGAGGAACTTGGGTGAGTGTTTCTAAGTAGTCTTTACTTTGTTCTAACAGCGTTTCAACTTGTTGTTTGAGGTCTTGTAAATTGATGGTATCGAAATTTGGAACGGGGAGCTGTGCTTTCATAATTATATGCCACTAAATAAGTACTTTATCTTAATGTGAGTCTTCGGTAAGCAGAAATCAAGTTAATCTTAGAGATAATGACTAAAACGACAGCACCTAATAAGACAGGAAAAAGTAAAAAATCGGAATGAAGTGGCACAGGACTTAATAAAATAACCAATGGATTTGCACCGGCAGGGGGATGGATACACTCAAAAAACTGCATAGCAGCAATGGCAAGCCCAACAGCAAATGCAATACTTAGTGATGACGAACCCCAAGTATGTAAAACTACCAAACCAATGAGTGCAGAAATAAAGTGTCCTAAAATAACGTTTTTGGGTTGTGCTAAAGGCGACTGTGATGCTGCATATAACAAGACACAGGTTGCTCCAAAGGGTGCCATAATCAATGGATAAGTTGTGTAATGGGTTAATAGCAATAAAATGAGTATGCTAATAAAACCGCCTAAAAATCCTGTTAATATTTTCATTGCTTGTCATCCTTGTGTTTAAAATTATAATAGTACAGATCTGTACTATTTTGGAATTAAAAATGTCTAAATCTGCACAAAAAATTTTAACAACAGCACAAATGCTTTTTAATTCGTATAGTTTTGTAGGCGTAGGGGTAGATTTAATTCGGGATACATCAGGTTGTTCAAAGACCACGATGTATACTTATTTTAAAAACAAAAATCAGCTCATTGAGCAGGTACTTATACAAAGAGATAATTTTTTTAAAGAACAATTGTATGCAATAACAGCAGGTTTAGAGGGGCACAAGGCATTAGAGAAAATTGTACAGTGGCATTTGAGTTGGTTTAAAACAGATACATTTAAAGGGTGTTTATTTGTTAGGGCTGTAGCAGAATCTACGCCTGAACAGCAAGAAATTCGCCAAATTGCAATCTCACATAAACAATGGCTAAGGGATTTTATTGTGAGGTTTGATCAGGTGCGAGGCGAGTTATTGTATTGTTTGCTCGAAGGTTTAATTAGCCGTTTTTTGGTTGAAGGCTACTGTGAAGAAGTAGCAGAGCAGATATTAAAAAAGGCTCTAATTTAGAGCCTTTTTGTTAGTCTTTTTTTGCCTTGGCATTGGACTTACTTTTTTTCTTTACTTTCTTTTTGTCTTTTGTCTCAGGTTTCTTTTTAGCAGGTTTTTTCTTGCTATAAGAACTCGGCTTTTTCTTTTCGTTGTTTTCTGTCACAACGCGAGGAGCACGACTACGTACAGTACGTCCTGCGTGAGTAATTTGTTGTACAGGTACAAAATCAATTTTACGTTCTTCTAGGTTTACCCCAGCCACTTTAATCTTAATTTCATCGCCTAAACCAAAAATTTGCCCACGATTTTGTCCAACTAACGACTGTGTAGGTGCATCAAAAACAAAGAAGTCATCGCCAAGTTGGCTAACGTGCATCATACCATCGACATATAAGTCTTTGAGTGTCACAAATAAACCAAACTCTGTGACAGCACTAACATGTCCAATAAATTCTTCGCCTAAATGCTGTTGCATATAATGGCATTTAAGCCAAGACGTTACGCTACGTGACGCTTCATCTGCACGGCGTTCAGTTTGTGAAAAATGCTCACCTGCGTTATCTAGTTCTGCACCTGAAACAGGATAAGGTTTTTGTTTAAGGTGAGATTTAATTGCACGGTGTAACAGTAAATCAGGGTAACGACGAATTGGAGAAGTAAAGTGCGTATATGCCTCGTATGCTAAGCCAAAATGTCCTGCATTTTTTGCGCCGTAATAAGCTTGCATCATTGAACGTAATAAAACGGCATGGATTGTGGTTGCATCAATACGATCTTTGGTTGCATCAATAACAGCTTGATAATCTGCTTGGGTAGGTTGTTCAGGAAACGGTAAACCAAGAAGTTTGACAAAATCTCGTACCTTTTGGATACGTGAAAACTCAGGTGGTTCATGCACACGGTACAGCATTGGAATATCATTTTTAAGTGAGTATTCTGCTGCTGCAACGTTGGCTAACAACATACATTCTTCAATAAGTTTATGTGCATCGTTACGGCTACGCGGTAAAATTTCTTTAATACCGCCTAGTTCGTCAAACGTCATGTACGTTTCGACTGTTTCAAATTCCATTGCATGACGTTCTGCACGCAAGGTTTTTAAAACTTGGTAGAGCTGAAATAGGGTATTAATCGATTTACGAATACCACGGTCTTCAGGGATAGCCTGTGAGTCGCCATCAAAGAAGCGTCCAACTTGTGTATACGTTAAACGTGCTTGAGAATGCATCACAGACGGATAAAATTCGTACCCTGTTACACGCCCTGCGCGTGATAGTGTTAAATCACACACCATGCATAAACGGTCTACATGCGGATTAAGTGAACATAAGCCGTTAGAGAGCGCTTTGGGTAACATTGGTAACACAAAATGTGGAAAATAAACTGATGTACCACGCTCTTGTGCTTCGTCATCTAACGGATGTTCTGGTTTTACATAATGGCTGACATCGGCAATGGCAACAACAACGCGATAACCCCCGCCTGGGCGTTTTTCTGCATAAACGGCATCATCAAAATCTCGTGCATCTTCACCATCAATGGTCACAAGGGGTAAGTCACGTAAATCAACACGCCCTTGGGTTTCTTGTGCAGAAGGTTCTTTAAAGCGTTCTGCTTCTTCAACCACTTCTTTTGGAAACTCGTAAGGTAAGCCGTATTCTAAAATGGTTTGTGGAATAATAATTTCAGTATCGGCTTTGTCTGCCATAGATTGCACAATATGACTTGTTGCAAACTCCTCACGCGTTGGGTATGTGTCTAATGCAACACGGATCGTTTCGCCGTCTTTAATTTTGGCATGATCAACCAATTCTTTTTCAAGTGTAATAGGTTGATGTTGGTTAGGAGCAGCAGGTTGAATATAGTATTCACCATCATGTGTTTTAAGTGTACCAATCACTTGTTTTACACGGTGTTGTAATACTTCTTCGATATATCCCCAACCTTTGCCCTTACGGTCTACAGAGGTTTGACGCACTTTCACACGGTCGCCGTTAAAGACTAAGCGTAATTCACGTTCAGGGAGTAACAGTTCTTTTTCACCATCAATCTTGGCATTACCTAAGCCTTTATTGTTGATATAAACCGTTGCTTCGTAAGTAGGCTGATCTGCTAAAACATGGAACTTTAAGCCTTCTTTACCCAATTGCCCATCGCGTACCATTGCACTAAGGCGATGACTAAGGGCTTCAATACTTTTTTCATCAGAAAGATTAAAATGATCGACAAACTCTGCATGAGATTGTGGCGTATTGTGTGTTTCAAGTGTCTTTAAAATTAAGGTACGGCTTGGGATGGGATTATCGTAGCGCTGTGCTTCATTTTTAGCTTCAGGATCGACCCAGTTTTTCATCATATCTTTTTGTTTCATTTAATGGATAGGTTTAGCATAAGTCATGCAGATAGAGACTGCACGAAAATGATTGCAACAATGTGTTGTTATATCAGTTTTTATTCAAATTGAACGATATATTAGCAAAAAATATGCGAATTGCTTAAAAAATAAGTAAATAGTAATAAAAGCACTTGCATACCTGTCTTTTAATTTGTATTATTCGTCTCGTTCCGGTGAGATGGGTGAGTGGCTGAAACCACATCCCTGCTAAGGATGCATACGGGTAACTGTATCGAGGGTTCGAATCCCTCTCTCACCGCCATTACTTACGCGCTCATAGCTCAGCTGGATAGAGCACTTGGCTACGAACTAAGGGGTCGGGAGTTCGAATCTCTCTGAGCGCACCAAGTAATAAATTGAACACACAAGTATATGCGCTCATAGCTCAGCTGGATAGAGCACTTGGCTACGAACTAAGGGGTCGGGAGTTCGAATCTCTCTGAGCGCACCACTTGAAAAAATTAACCGCTTAAATGCGGTTTTTTTGTGCCTAATTTTTAGTGAGAAGAAAAATAAAAGTGTTAGGTTGTGTTGTAGTGATTTATCTTTTGCTTGTAGGTAGTTTAGTTGCACTCATTAGCTAATCAAAATGCAATATTCTTTCAAGTGGTAGTTGTTCTAATTTAGATATGATTTATATGGTGGTATTGGTTCCAATTGTACTACCATTATCTTTCTTGGAAGACTATATTGAGTCTTCTACAATAGAAGAAGATAGAATGAGGCTTGAACGTAATCAAGGTGTATTAAAGGGTAATCGAAAAGCATTAGAAAATTGTATGAAAACTTGTTATTCGCTTTGGATAACGGATGAAGAAAAAGAATTATTTGATATAGCCGCCAAAAAATTGATTGCCTTGGATGATGGTAGTCAAAAACTAACGCCCAAACAAGCAAACGCATTAATGATGGCTTATTCTCATATATAAGATGAATTAGATATACATGATATAAAAAAGCATACTCAGTGTTTGAGAGTTGTATGACTGATCAAACTTGGCAAAAGACTAATTTTGAGTTGCGTATAGAGGCAACATATTACTTATGTATAGATAGTTTAAGTAATTATCAGCATAACACTCAACAAACAGAACAACAGTTTGGTCAAAATCTAATTCCAAAATGGAAAAATGAGTTAAATAGTGTTGAGAAATAATACAATCAGACTAAATTTATGAAAATAAGCTAGCTAAAATTAAAAACTTCCGTATAATGCCACCTTATCAAGACGATGCGCTCATAGCTCAGCTGGATAGAGCACTTGGCTACGAACTAAGGGGTCGGGAGTTCGAATCTCTCTGAGCGCACCAATTGAAGAATTAACCGCTTAAATGCGGTTTTTTTGTGCCTGTTTATATGCTCTAATAACGCAGTTTTTATATGATGAAACGTGTTATGTCAGACAAAAAGCCTGCGGTATCTGTTCACTATCTTCTTAATCTAGAAGAATCTCAAGATGGTTTTAAACTTGCAACTTTTGGTAAAAAACAAATCACTCAGTTTATTACGCCATTAATTAGTGTTGGTTTGATTATTTGGGGTGTGTATTTAGGTGCAAGTGGTGCAGGACGTTATTACGTTATTCTAGGTGCACTATTTCTTATCATGCAGTCTATTGTCCGTTACGCACTTTTACCTATTATTTTTAAACGCCAATTTGTTAAATATCAACTAGGTAAAAGCGAGCAACATCTTTCTTTATACCAAGATTATGCACAACTTAGCTCGGCAGGACGTACGCGTACATTTGAATATAGTGATGTAAAGCGCTTCTGTGAGGGAAAAATCACCTATATTTTAGAGTTAAAAAGTCGTACAGTCATTATTATACCTAAACGTGCATTTGCATCATCTGCAGATCAGACGGTATTTAAAAATACATTTCAATAAAAAAATCAGAGGGAACGATGAGACCATCAAAAATTGTATGTCTGGTGCGTACGTATGCCGATCATGCGCATGAATTGGGGAATGAAATTCCTGAACAACCCATGATTTTTATGAAACCTCCAAGTGCACTTGCTGAACTTGATGATGGGGTTGTATGGAATAAATCTTTAGGTAGTTGCCATTATGAGTGCGAACTCAGCTTACGTATAGATCACGTGTTAAAAAATGAAACAGATCCTAAAAAAGCATTACAAGCAGTCGGCGCTGTAACATTAGGATTAGACCTAACATTAAGAGATATACAGAGTGCTTTAAAAGCCAAAGCACAATCATGGGAGCGTGCTAAGGCTTATGATGGGTCTTGTATTTTGGGTGAATGGGTTGAGCTAAGTGAACTGCCTGAGTTAGACAAAATTGAGTATCGTCTAGAAATTGATGGCAAAATCCGTCAAGAAGGACGTACCAAAGAGTTATTATTTAGTATTGGTGAGTTGTTATGTGACATCAGTCAAACCTCTACCTTAGAAAAAGGTGATGTGGTGATGACAGGTACACCTGCAGGTGTAGGTGCATTAAATTCAAACGAACAGCTCAAAATGATTTTAAAAGGAAAGACTCAAGATTTTTGTTGGAAAACGACTGTAAGATAAGCCCTCAAGAGAGGGCTTTTTTTTACTTTTCTTCAAAAATTGTAGCAAGTGGAATTGAAAGTTTAGCGGCTAAGTAGTCGTTAGAGTCAACAAGAAAAGGACCAAGACGTTGCATCCATTCATCATCTGGGTGGATGTTGCCAATGTCTTTACGAGTTGGCAGTGAAAAAGGTAGCTCACTGAAGAATTGCCAAAAATCAACTTTAGATAGATTACGGACTAATACGTATTCATCATTTTCGGTCCGTTTAATCATTTGTTGCTGTTCTAAAATCTCAATGTAAGATGACCAGCGATCTACCTCACCGCGTCCTAAGATTTTGAGACCTTCATTATCATTCACTGTTTCACCCACTTTTTGTTTTTGGTAAAACATATCTAAGATATCTAACATCATCACTAATGGATGGCGTTTTTGGACTTTACCTGTGTTAAAAGAGGTACTTGCAAAACTTACCTCTACACCAAGTAGTACAATATTCCAAGAAAGATAAATCCATAATAGAAAAATAGGGACAGCAGCAAACGCACCATACACCAATTCATAACTGGTAAAATTTGACATCAAATAGCCAAATACTGTTTTGAGCAGTTGGAAAATTGTGCCACTAAATGCACCTGCAATTAAGGCAGAACGTAGTGGAATAGTACGGTTTGGAATGGTCCAATATAAAAAGAAAAAGCCAAGAACAGTTAAAGCATAAGACAGTACACCTAGAAACATCGTGCCATCAAGTTCGTAACCTGCAAAGTTGTTACTGAGTACATTCATTGAGGCAACGGTAGATGAAAGTGCAAATGCGCCACCTAGTAAAATAGGACCAAGTGAGATAATTGTCCAATAGCGCATAAAACCGACAATGCCATTTCGGCGGTCTGTAATACGCCAAATGCGGTTGAACACATCTTCAATGCTGTTGAGCATCATTACAGAAGTGATAAATAGAAAGATCACACCAATGGCAGTTAAGTTACTTGAGTTTTCTGCAAATGAATTAAGGGTTTTATCAAATGCAATTGAACTTTTAGGTAAAAAGTTACTATAGATCAAGTGTTGCATTTGTTGTCTTGCAGGTTCAAGTGCCTTAATAGAAGACACAATGACCAAAAAGACCGTTAGCATAGGGACAACAGCAAATAGTGTTGTATAGGTTAAAGACGCTGCTTTATCACGGCAACGATCTTCTTCAAAACGTCCAATCACAAAAATAATAAATTGGAACCACGTTTTTTCATAGAAAGGGAGTTTTTTTAAATACTGTTCTAGCATGGTTTAAATTAGTTTTAATGATGATTTATTAAATAGTGTATAGCCTTACACATAAATAGTAAAAATACCGTATAGTTTTGATTTCTATAATGAGCAAAATTTGATGCAACCTTATGTTTTAGTATTATATTACAGTAAATATGGCGCAACAAAAAAAATGGCGCATTTAATAGCAGATGGTATTGAGTCGACAGGAATTGCAACCAAAGTTAGAACTGTACCGCAAATATCTTCTACAATAGAGGCAGTGGAACCAAGCATTCCTGAAGAAGGTGATATTTACTGTACATTGGAAGATTTGCAAAACTGTGCAGGCTTGGCATTAGGTTCAGCAACTCGTTTTGGAAACATGGCAAGTGAACTAAAGTACTTTTTAGACCAAACCACAACATTGTGGCTTAGTGGTGCACTGCATAATAAACCTGCTTGTGTTTTTACTTGTTCAGGCTCTATGCATGGCGGACAAGAAAGTACACTTTTAAGTATGTTACCGCCGTTATTTCATCATGGCATGATGCTATTAGGGCTTACCAATGGATCATCTGAATTATCAAATACTAAAACAGGTGGCACACCGTATGGTGCAAGTCATGTCAGTGGCTCACGTCATGACCAAAAAATGAGTACAGATGAAAAAACACTATGTTTCCATCAGGGCGTGCGTTTAGGACAAGTTGCCCAACAACTCCTAAAATAAGGTATAGTGCCTGCCTATTTTTTTTAGAGTTTAAAGGTTATGAGCTCACATGATCCTCAAGAGTTACGGCGAGGCTTAGATAATCGTCACGTTCAACTTATGGCAATTGGTGGCGCCATTGGGACAGGGTTATTTATGGGCTCTGGTAAAACAATTAGTTTGGCAGGTCCATCTATTGTGATTACGTATGCGGTGATTGGCTTTATGCTTTTCTTTGTAATGCGTGCAATGGGTGAATTATTACTGTCCAATACACAATATAAATCTTTTATTGATTTTGCCTCTGATTTATTAGGGGATTGGGCAGGTTATTTTGTGGGTTGGACATACTGGCTGTGTTGGATTGTAACAGCTGTTGCCGATGTGATAGGGATTGCATCATATGTTCATTTTTGGTTGCCCGATCTAAACTCGTGGTTACCTGTTTTAAGTGCAATCTTATTATTTTTAGCACTCAATTTAGCAGCAGTAAAACTCTTTGGTGAATTAGAGTTTTGGTTTGCCTTGATTAAAATTGTGGCAATTGCAGGTTTGATTGTGCTTGGCTTATATATGATTGCAACAGGCTTTACATCACCTACAGGAACAACCGCATCTTTTGCAAATTTTTGGAATCATGGCGATTTATTTCCAAAAGGCTTAATGGGCTTTTTTGCAGGGTTTCAGATTGCAGTATTTGCTTTTGTAGGGATTGAGCTTGCAGGAACAACCGCCGCAGAGGTTAAAAATCCTGAAAAAAATCTACCTAAAGCGATTAACTCTATTCCGTTACGTATTATTTTCTTTTATGTTTTTTCGCTGATCATTATTATGTCAGTTTCGCCGTGGGATCAGATTGTACCTGAGCAGAGTCCGTTTGTGACCATGTTTGTACTTGCAGGAATTCCAATTGCAGCAAGCTTGGTCAATTTTGTGGTATTAACCTCAGCATCATCGGCTGCAAATAGTGGCGTATTTTCCACAAGCCGTATGTTGTATGGTTTAGCAGAAAAAAAGGTCATTCCTGCATGTTTTGCAAAGCTTTCAAGTAATAGTGTGCCTGCAAATGCACTTATTTTTTCTTGTTTGTGTGTGTTGCTTGCTTATGGGGTTTTATCTTTAATGCCTACAGCCATGGCTGCATTTACCGTTATTACCACAGTGGCTGCAATTTTATTTATCTTTGTGTGGTCAATTATTTTAATCAGTTATATGGTCTATCGCCGTAGATCACCTGAATTACATGCAAAGTCTAATTTTAAAATGCCGGGCGGTATTGTGATGTGCTATGTGGTGCTGAGTTTTTTTGCGTTTATTTTAGTGTTACTAACATTAGAAAAAGACACACTCACTGCATTGTTATATACACCACTTTGGTTTGTATTATTGGCATTTGGTTATTACTTATCTACCAAAAAAAGAAAGACTGCTTAAGCAGTCTTTTCTACAAAACGAACAACGCCATTTTCTAGTGATGCCACACGGGCTAACGATTCTACGCGGTAGCCTTTATCGAGTAAAAGCTGACGCCCTGTCTGAAATGATTTTTCAATCACAATTCCAACACCGATCACTTCTGCTTCTGCTTGCTTAATGAGGTCAATCAAACCTAACGCAGCTTGCCCATTTGCCAAAAAGTCATCAATCACTAATGCTTTGTCTTGTGCTGTTAAATGCTTTTTAGAAATAGCAATTGTACTTTCAGTTTGCTTAGTAAATGAATAAACTTTTGCTTTAAATAGATCATCTTTAAGTGTAAGCGATTGGTATTTACGAGCAAAAATAACAGGTACGCCAAGCACTAAACCTGCCATGACAGCAGGTGCAATACCTGATGCTTCAATGGTGATAATTTTGGTGATGCCTTGATCCTTAAAGCGTGTTGCAAATTCTTGCCCAATTTGTTGCATTAAAACAGGATCAATCTGGTGATTTAAAAAAGCATCAACTTTTAAAACTTGGTCAGAAAGCACAATGCCTTCTGTACGAATTTTTTCTTCAAGTGCGTGCACTTTAAATAGACCTCTATATTCTGTTTGCTTTTTAAGCAAAAAGATATTTTAAGAAGCATTTAAAAAATTACAAGTTAAAATTTCTTATAATTGGTGAGTGTTAAACCATATGATGTTCCATCATCGTTATGTACAATCTTTACAGGTAAATAATCTAATTTTGGAGCAAGCCAAAAAATTGTATTACGGTCAGGGCGACTATGTTGCATACGTACTTTAATTGCCTCAAATGTTCCATAATTAGTTTGTATTTGCTCTGTTCCCTCCTTAATGAATTGACGTTCATCGATACCTTTAGCATCAGTTAATAAGTAAGTAGAGCGCAAACGATTATTTATTAAGTCTTCGCGAATTTGAACTTCTGCATTGAGTTCATCTAATACATTAGGCTGCCACTGAAAACTACGTTTTTTTTCTTTTTTCTGTGTTGAAATAACATGCTTGTTAGCATCAAAATGAATACTCATATTGTCTTGATGTACTAAAATTTTACTTGTACGGCTAAAGTCCTTTGAATCAACTATACCTTTATTTAGATTAAATGAGCTTTTTTCAGAAGCTGATGCAATCATCCCTGCCGTAGCAGTGAAAACATAATTCCAATTCTGATTTTTTTGTGACAGTGTACGTGTTGCACTTCCTAAATTTTTACCATTGTAGGCAAATTTATAACTTGCCTCAAAAGGAGTTATTGCAAATAAATTACAAGACAACGTACTCGCTGCAATAAAAAAAAGAATTTTTTTCATAGTATTATTCACCACTTGGCATTTTATTAAATAAAGCTTCTAAATTTACATTACCCATTACTACAAGTTCTGACTCACGTAATACGGCATGATTGACATGAACTTTATTGAGCGTTTCTAATACAGAGCGGTTTTTACCAAGCCATTGGTTCAGGTCTAAATAAAGTAAACCATCTTTAACTTGTACCACGTTAAATTTTTGTAAAATCATACCCAATGGGTCTTTGTTTAACACTTTTTGAAAAACAAATAGGGCACATTTAAAGCCCATTTTTTGGAAGATATTTTTAAATGTGGCTTCAATGACGTTAGTTTTACTAATTTGTTCAAAAACTAAAAGTTGTACGTCTTTATTGAGTTCCATCTGTAAGAGTTTTAAATCTACAGAGAGCGTTGTATGTAACCCTTGTACGTCAATTGTGGCATATAAACGTAACCAATCGTCGTGTACATCGGCATGGAGGTCTTTTAATAAACCAACGTTGTCGGTCACAAAACGCTGAAAAGTGGCATTTAAAAAAACTTGTGACAAAGCAAATTCGCGCTCTTCCTCAATAAATCCACCTGCTTTTTGGTAAGCATTACGTATATGATTAGAAATACTGGTGATTAGCGTTGGCATAAATTTTTCCAAAAATCGGTTATTTTTAGACAAGAAATAACATTATAATCGCCTTTATTGGCAAGTTGTTATAGTTTACGTTTTTTTTAATAGATTGTGGTCATTTTAATGTTATGGCAAGAGCGCAAATAGGCGAAGATTATTCGTCATTAAAAGATAAATTTTTTTTGCTATGCATTGTAATCGCTGTGCTCCTGCATGCAGGGTTGTTGTTGTTTCAATTTACAATGCCTCAGCAACAAGGTTCGGTACAAGATATTGCAGTGACGATTCGACCAAGTGAAAAATCTGTTGAGCATGCTGACTTTTTGGCACAAGCAGATCAACAAGGTAGTGGTCAATATAAGGATAAACATAAAACATCGACTGAGATTGCCCCTGCACCCGAAACGCAAACGGCAGGCGAACAGGCACAATTACATGAATTAGAAATGATCCAACAACAACGCCAATTACACTTTGAAGAAAAGGTGCTGATGACAGTGCTAAGTTGGCAAAAACAAAGTGAAGAACAAGAGCGTAAAAAAGCTAAAGAACAATTTGAAAGTCAATATCAAGCTAAAGCAGCCATGATTGCAAGTCTAGAAGCCCAATATTTACGCCGTCAGCAAGATTATAGTCGTCAACAAAGTATTAAAACGGTGGATGGTATTCAAGCAAAGCGTGATGCTTCTGCGGCTTATTTAGAAAAATTCCGTGAAAAAGTAGAGTTGTACGGTAATCGTTATTATCCCGAACAAGCCAAACAGCTTGCAGGTGAGGTACAACTGATGGTGATTTTAAATGCCGAAGGTGGCATACGTGCTATTCGATTATTAGAAAGCTCAGGACATACAATTTTAGATGAAGCTGCGAAAAACTCTGTTCGCCGTGGTGCGCCTTTTGGACGTTT
Organism: Acinetobacter sp. HY1485; assembly: GCF_027568475.1. GTDB lineage: Bacteria > Pseudomonadota > Gammaproteobacteria > Pseudomonadales > Moraxellaceae > Acinetobacter. The sequence continues at coordinate 267,314 of NZ_JANKZG010000004.1, forward strand.
TGACAAAAATATGCAGAATATTTCCGAGCTTCGTATTGTAAGAACGTGGCGGTTTGATCCTGCTCAAGCAGAGTTTGAAGTTAAATAAGGATTAGCTAAATCAAGTTTTGCTAAAATCTCAATTTCTAAACCTTCCATTTCTTCTGCATCTTCTTCGCTTGTTTCGTGGTCATAGCCAAGAAGGTGTAGCGTGCCGTGTACAAGCATGTGAGTAAAATGATGTAGAGGTTGTTTTTGTTGTTCTTGCGCTTCTTGTAATACAACAGGAACACACACCACTAAATCACCCAATGGCATCGCATCTAACATGCTCAGCACTTCTTCGGGTATATCACTTGGAAAAGACAATACATTGGTTGATTTGTCTTTTTGGCGATAAGCGAGGTTCAGTTCATGACTTTGTGCATGGTCAACACAGGCAATGCCAATCTCACAATCTTCGTTTAAACCAATATGACGTAGGGCAGTTTCGACCACTTTTTTAATATAAGCACGTTTCAGCACCAATTCTGGCACTGAAACATCTTGTTGTAATGAAAGGTTAAGTTTCAACACAATTCCTTAATTTTGTGCATCTGCTGCCGCATCGTTTTGTGCAACGAGTGCTTCTTGTTCTGCTTTTTTGGCAGCACGCTCTTCGCTATTCAAGCGATTTTGCTCGCTGTCCCAACCTTCGTAAGCTTCTACAATTTTTTGCACAAGTTGATGTCGTACAACATCGCGTGAATGAAAGTGAGTAATATGAATTTCGGGAATATTCTCAAGCACACGTAAGGCATGAGAAAGCCCTGAACGTTGTCCACGAGGTAAATCGACCTGTGTAATATCTCCTGTAATCACAGCACGAGAACCAAAGCCTAGACGTGTTAAAAACATTTTCATTTGTTCAGGCGTGGTGTTTTGTGCTTCGTCTAAAATGACAAAGGAATGATTTAAGGTACGACCACGCATATATGCTAAGGGTGCAACTTCAATAATTTGGCGTTCAATCAGTTTTGCAACTTTCTCAAAGCCTAACATTTCATAAAGTGCATCGTACAATGGGCGTAGATACGGGTCGATTTTTTGCGTAAGATCACCCGGTAAGAAGCCAAGTTTTTCACCTGCTTCTACCGCAGGGCGCACAAGCAAGATACGCTGAATTTCATTGCGCTCTAGCATATCTACCGCAGCAGCAACTGCAAGATAAGTTTTACCTGTTCCTGCAGGTCCAACCCCAAACGAAATGTCGCTTTGTAAAATACGCTGAACATAACGTTTTTGGTTGGCACCGCGTGGGTTAATGCGTCCTTTACGTGTTTGTAGCCAAACCTCATCTAACCCTGTGTGTTCTTGAGTTTGGCTACCTTGAATCATCACATGAAGTTGATCGGCACTGATGGGATCAGTGGATTCTTCATACATTTTATTGAGTAGCGTTTCGGCACGCTCAACTGCTTCTAAATCGCCATCAACGTAAAAGGTATCACCACGATGTGTGATTTGCACTTCTAAGCGTTGTTCAATTTGTTTCAAATGACCGTTATAAGCACCGAGCATGCTTTTTAAACGCTCCATTGAAACACCCGGAAAAGCTATTGTACGTCGGATCGCTGCAGTCAAGAGAGTTCCTTTATCTTTGAGTTAATACCCTTACATTACGCTACGTCAGGCTCAAGATTCAAGAGTTCTCCGTAAACTAAATTCAATGTTTTAATTTCGGTAATTTCGATTTCTGCAAAACGTCCAATCCAAGATGCATCACCAATAAAGTTCACAAAACGTGTGTTATCGGCAGTGCCTGTTAATACGTTTGGATCGTTCTTGGAAATACCTTCAATGAGCACACGTTGTACAGTACCTAACATGGCATCTGTTTTAGCAATACTTGATTGTTTAATCACTTTTTGTACTTTAGCCAAACGCGCTTTTTTTACATCTTCAGGAATATTGTCTTCAAGTTCAGACGCAGGTGTTCCCGGACGTTTTGAGTAAATAAAGCTGTATGAGTGATCAAAATCTAAGTCTTCAATAAACTGTAATGTTTCTGCAAAATGATGATCTTGCTCACCCGGGAAGCCAATAATAAAATCGCTTGATAAGTGTAAGTCGGGACGAATTGCACGAAGTTTTGCAATTTTATCCACGTAAATATCAATGGTATGGTTGCGCTTCATGCCTTGTAACACATCGTTAGAGCCACTTTGCACAGGTAAATGTAAGTGAGACACCATTTGTGGTAAATCACGATAACATTCAATTAACTCTTCAGAAAATTCAAGTGGATGCGATGTGGTATAGCGTAAACGTCCAATACCCGGAATTTCTGCAACAAGACGCAACAGTTCTGCAAATGTGCAAATACCACCGTCAAATGTTTCGCCACGGTAGCCGTTTACGTTTTGTCCCAATAGGTTAATTTCACGTACACCACGTTCTGCAAGCCCAACAATTTCGGCAAGTACATCATCTAATGGGCGTGAAACTTCTTCGCCACGTGTGTATGGCACAACACAGAATGAACAGTATTTTGAACAGCCTTCCATAATAGAAACAAAAGCTTTGTGTCCTTCTACGCGTGGCTCGGGTAAAAAGTCAAATTTTTCGATATCTGGAAATGAGATATCGACCAATTTAATTTTTTCTTTTTTTGGTTTTTCAATTTGTTCTTGATGCTGATCTAACATCGTAGGTAAACGGTGCAGTGTTTGTGGTCCAAAAATCATGTCGACATACGGCGCACGCTTTTGAATGTTATCACCTTCTTGAGATGCCACACAGCCACCAACACCAATCACAAGATCAGGGTTTTTGTCTTTAAGTTTGCGCCAGCGTCCAAGTTCACTAAACACTTTTTCTTGTGCTTTTTCGCGAATAGAGCAGGTATTCATGAGTAGAATATCAGCTTCTTTAGGGTCTTTTGTGAGCACATAACCGTGCGAATCGCCTAATAAGTCTGCCATACGATGACTGTCGTATTCATTCATCTGACACCCTTGCGTTTCAATATAAAGTTTTTTTATTGAATCGCTTGGCGTGTGCTGGTGAACAGTGTTGTCTGAGGCAGCTGGGGCGTGAGTAGGAATGAAGGTTTCAACCGTCATGTTGGCTCCTAGCAGAGATAAAAAGAGCGGCAGTTTATCACTTTATCCAAAAATATTACATAACGTAACAAGAAACCTGAGGCGGTTGCATTTAAACTGATGACAAAAATGATGGCGCAAAACGGAATGGGTGTGGGAACAGCAAAAAATTGGCTATGGCTTTTTTTATGCGGTACAGCATGTACAAGCTATGCAGATAACCAAGATTTTAGTCAGGCACTAAGAGTTGCAAACTCAAGTACGGCGTTAGATCAGTACGTATTTTCTATGCAAAACGATGTGCTCGGTTATTATCCTGAATATTGGAAGCTTAATCAAAATCTTGCTTTTCAACCTGCTGCCAATATTCTTAATTTTGTTCAACGTTACCCACAGTCGGCAATGGCAGAAAAACTCGCATCCGATTTTGTAGAAGAAAAAGTAAAACAAGCTGACTTTTTTGGGGCACAGCCATTACTGCCTTATATTTCTAATCCTGACCAAGCAGAAACTTGTGCAATTGCTCAAGTACGTGCCAAAACAGGCGATGCGTTAGCACTTGCAGAATATCAAGATTTATCTTTAAGTACTGAGAGTATGCCAGAGTCTTGTATGGGGCTTAGCCGTATATTATTACAAAGCCCTTTGATGACCACAGAAGATAAAAAACAACGCTTATGGACACAACTTAGAGCAGGGCAAACAGGACAAGCGGTGTCGACTGCCCAAGCGATTGGTTTAAATGTTTCTTTAGCTCAGCTTAACCAAATTCAACAAAATCCTTTGGGTTATTTGTGGTCTGCGCCTAAAAATAACGAAACCGATTATGCTTATTTAATTTTTGCGCTTGGGCGTTTGGCAACCAATGATTTAGTCACAGGTTTAAGTTCTGCCAATCGTGCTGCCGAAAATACGCCTCCTGATGTGCAAAAGTATTTATATCGTACAGTGGCATATATTGGTGGCACCACAGTACTTAAAAATAATTTTAACCGTATTGTGCTTAATTATTTTAACGCGAGTGTGGGGCTTGCATTTAGTCCTGAAGAAGCAGAAATTTATGCACGCCAAGCCATTCGTTTTGGTTCATGGCAAAGTGTGATTCGTGCTATTTCAAGTATGAATGTAATGCAGCAGCAAGAAGACCGTTGGCAATATTGGTTGGCACGGAGCTATGAAAATTCGGGTAACAAACCACAAGCAAATGCGATCTATCAACGTCTTGCCGATCAAGGTGATGATTACCATAACTTACTAGCGCAAGAACATTTGGGTCGAAAATACAATAAGTTAGAACAAAGTCAGCCCACATCAAATGATATTATACGTTTAAATCAAGATATCAATTTTAATCGGGCATTTACACTTAAGAGTATTAATGCACCTGCTACCTATACCAATCGTGAGTGGAATTGGGCAGTACGCCAATCATATTTAAAACATGATGATGGGCTGCTACTTGCCGCAGCACAACGCGCAACCCAAATGGGTTGGTATGACCGTGCAATTTACGCGGCAGATCGTACCCAAAATCGCCATAATTACCGTTTGAGATATGCAACACCACATCAAGATGCAGTTGTGGCACATAGCGCAAATGTAACGCTAGATCCTGCGTGGGCATATGGGTTAATGCGTCAAGAAAGCCGTTTTGTGACCACTGCACGTTCTAATGTTGGTGCAGGTGGGATTATGCAGGTGATGCCAAATACTGCTAAATTAGTCGCTCGCCAAATGGGCGAAAGCTATAATCCTGCGGCATTAACTGATATGAATACCAATGTTCGCTATGGCACATATTATTTATCTATGATACAAGGTCAGTTAGAAGGCAATGCAGTGCTTGCAACGGCAGGTTACAATGCAGGACCTAACCGAGCACGCCGTTGGCAACCAACAGATCAGTATTTACCAGCCGATCAATATGTGGAAAGTATTCCACTCAATGAAACACGAAACTACGTAAAAAATGTCATGACCAATGCCACCCATTATGGCGTCATATTGGGACAGGGATTACAGGATATTGGAAAATGGATGCGCGACATTCCGACGCGTGCAGAACAATAGATATGAAGAAGTTAAAACATTATGTCGTCATTTTAGTCATGATGGGATGTTGTGTGGTCAGTCGGGCAGATATTGCAATGACCACAACGGGTAATTTAGGATATGTATTACATATCCAGATGACCCCTGCCATCTGTGAAATTGATGATAACGCAAAACGCCAACGTAAATGCTTAGAAGGGTACGCCATGACAGTTGCAAGTTTGGTACCTGAAGTGATGCGTTCGGACTGCTTTACCAATACGTCAGCTAATTTATCTCAAGTACAATCTAAAGTTGTGGCACGCTTAATTCCTGATGAAGCATATCGTGTACAACTTTGGCGCACCATTGGTGGTTGTATGCCAATGAATGCATCGCAGTATTTTAGAACAATGACGACATTTGCACAAAACCTGAAAATTCCAACCTTACTCACAGATGCTGCATCGCATACAGTTTCTTATAGTGCGTTACAAGACCAATTTATGAAACTGAATAATAGTTTGCCTGCAAATGCAATTCAATTTAATTGTCAACGTGCTGGACGTAAAGCATTACTTACCCATGCCAGTATTTGTTACAAAACCAATGGACAATTTAAAGCATGCCCAACACAAATCACGGCAAATTGTCCAACAAATTTTAATATTCAGGGTACATATTAGGCAGTTTAAGAGTACAATCATTAAGATTTTAACAAGGAGATCATGACATGAAGCAACCCGTTCGTGTTGCCGTGACTGGCGCTGCAGGTCAAATCGGTTACAGTTTACTGTTCCGTATTGCAAGTGGTGAGATGTTAGGGAAAGACCAACCAGTTATCTTACAATTACTCGAAATTCCTGTAGAAAAAGCACAACAGGCACTGCAAGGTGTCATTATGGAATTAGACGACTGTGCATTTCCATTACTTGCTGATGTGATTGGTACAGACGATCCAAATGTTGCATTTAAAGATGCAGATTACGCATTACTTGTCGGCGCGCGTCCGCGTGGTCCAGGTATGGAACGTGCTGATCTATTACAAGAAAATGCAAAAATCTTTACTGTACAAGGTAAAGCATTAAATGATGTAGCAAGCCGTGATGTAAAAGTATTGGTTGTAGGTAATCCTGCAAATACAAATGCTTATATTGCAATGAAATCTGCACCAGATTTACCTGCTAAAAACTTTACTGCAATGTTACGTTTAGATCACAACCGTGCTTTAACGCAAATTGCTAAAAAAACAGATAAAGCTGTTAAAGATATCAAAAACTTAACAGTGTGGGGTAACCATTCACCAACCATGTATGCAGACTATCGTTTTGCAACAGTAAATGGTGAACAAGTTAAAGATTTAATTAACGATCAAGAATGGAATGAAAATGTTTTTCTACCAACGGTAGGTAAACGTGGTGCGGCAATCATTCAAGCACGCGGTTTATCATCTGCAGCTTCTGCGGCAAATGCAGCGATTGATCATATGCATGATTGGGCACTCGGCACTCAAGGTGAGTGGGTGACAATGGGTGTACCTTCAGATGGTTCTTATGGTATTCCTGAAGGCATCATTTATGGTGTACCTGTAACGTGCGAAAATGGTGAATATAAACGCGTTGAGAATTTAGAAATTGACGAGTTTAGCCGTAAGTATATGGATAAAACACTTGCCGAATTAGAAGAAGAGCGTAGTGCCATTAGCCACTTACTTTAGTAACAAAAAAAGCACCTTTTAGAAGGTGCTTTTTTATATCAAACTGTGCATACAATAAAACAAACAACAAGGCAGGATAACAACATGTTTAATGAACAACCCACCCTAGAACTACTCTTTGAGCAACTTGGCTTAGAGGTTGATGAAATGGATCAATTTATACAATCACATCAACTTCCAAAAGATGTTCAACTTGAACACGCGCCGTTTTGGAATGACTCTCAACGTTCTTTTTTAAAAAATCGCTGTGCAGAAGATGATGAATGGGCAATTATTGTAGATACGCTTAATCAACTGTTACATGAAAAATCAATTTAACTTGTGCTGAATTAATGTTTTGAACCAATGCTCTGCATGAAATGGTTTAAATGCAGAGTATTGTTGTAATAAAATTGGGTCAAAAGTAACCGTTTTTTCGTATTTAACTAACCAATGTCGTGTTAACGCGTTTTCTTGTTTACAAGCACAGGAATATGCCAAAAATAAGAATATATTGCCATCATTTAAGTGTGCCAATGGCTTTAAAATTTGCTGGGTAATCAGTGCAAACTTTGTATCATGACTCAGTTCAAAATAAATCATATACGCTTTAGCCAGTTGTAAAGACAAATCAAGATAAAGCGATACGGAAATATCTTCAAACTCAATTCGTCCTTGCTCTAAAATAGCAATCGCTTCGTGCAAAAAATGAATTTGTTCTTGTTTATTTTTGCTTAGTGCCACCAATTGTAAGCGTAAATCTCCACGCTCTAAAGCTAACTCAGCCGAATTTTCACTTAAAAATAACTGATCTGTTTCACCAAGGCGTTCAATAATACGTTTAGTCATTCAATTCACTCACTTAAATTAAAGGAATATCGCTTCGTAACCAACCCGTAATAGATAAACGTTGTTGCTTAGACAAAAGTACTTCATGCAGTAAGTTACTTTGAAAAATTACAATACGATTTGGCATGGGTTGAACAATATGCCAATGACCTTGTTTATCTTGCAAACGTAGTTCGCCACCAAAGTCATTTTGCCATGCTTCATGCAAATAGAACACACTCGAAACTATGCGCCCATTTTTTTCTTGTGGATTATCACGGTGTAACGCATAAAACTCACCTGCGTTGTAACATGCAAAATGTGCTTCTATATCTTTAATACCTAAAAAGAATACCCGATTTAACTGCTGTGCTAATGCCATTAAACACTGCGTGTGTTGCTGTGCAATACAAAGGGTGTCATCTAACCATAAAATATGATCACTACGAATATTACTTACAACCCCATTTTGGATTGCAGCTTGCCGAAAAGATTCTAAATGAGACATGCATTCAAGACGTACTGCATTTAAATATTCAGTAGAATAAGCCGCATCAAGAATATAAAAGCCAAATTCATCTAATTGATTGATAATGCGCTCAATATTCCAATGCGCAGGCAAAGACATTTGCATAACTGTTTAGCAAAAAAAATGACACAGAAGAATACCCTGATTTGAGACGTTACATGTAAGTTTTTTTTTCATGTTAATATAGCCTCAGAAATTAGGAATATATTCATGAATTATCGTCATCATTTTCATGCAGGCAACTTTGCTGATGTTATGAAACACGTGTTACTCCTTCAGCTTTTAACACGCTTAAACGAAAAAGATAAACCGTACCGTTATATCGACACCCATGGTGGGGCAGGTAAATACAATTTATCAGAAGCACCATCACAAAAATCGGGTGAATTTTTAACAGGTATCCATCGCTTAATTCAGTTAGAAAGTGCGCAAAAGAAAACAGCACCTGAAGCTATTAAGCAATATATGAATCATGTTGAGCAATTACGTGATCAAGAAAGTAAAGGTGCTTACCCAGGTTCGCCGTGGTTTGCACTTCAAGGCATGCGCGAAATAGACAAAGCCACTGTATTTGAAATGCAGCCTGATGTGTTTGAACAATTACGTCATAACATTCGTGATCGCCGTATGGGACTACACCATCGTGATGCTTACGAAGGCTTACTTGCGATGATTCCACCAAAAGAAAAGCGTGGATTAGTGATGATTGATCCACCTTATGAGGTTGAACGTAAAGACTTTCCTCAATTGGTAGAACTTATTCAAAAAGCACACAAAAAATGGCCAACAGGCGTATTTGCCATTTGGTATCCAATTAAAGACCGTGTGATGACAGATCGTTTTTACAAAAAAATGGCAAAAACAGATATTCGCCGTCAACTTGTATGTGAAATTTGTATTTGGCCAGACGATACGCCTGTTGGACTCAATGGCTGTGGCTTAATGGTAATCAACCCACCTTGGAAATTTGCACAACAAGCAAAAGATGCATTGCAATGGTTACTTCCTCATTTACGTATGCAAGAGGAAGGCGCACAAATTGCAGTGAAATGGACGGTTGGCGAATAACAAAGGAACGTAGATATGCGCAATACACCCAAAAATGATGGGGACTATTCTGACGATACCCATGATGGACTTACATTTGAAGTTATCGAAGAAGAAGATACGAACGAAGGTGAAAAAGTAAAACGCCGTGGTATCTATCTTTGGCCAAACCTCATCACAACGGCAGCGCTATTATCGGGTTTTTATTCTATTGTTGCGAGTATGGATGGTCATTACTTGCATGCAATCTATGCAATTTTTATTGCGGCATTACTAGATGGTTTAGATGGACGAGTAGCACGAGCTATTGGTGCACAAAGTCCATTCGGCGAACAGTTTGACTCTTTATCAGACCTTATTGCTTTTGGTGTTGCGCCTGCAATTTTAATGTACAGTTGGGATTTACACGAGTTAGGACGTATTGGTTTAGCATGCTGTTTTGTGTATACAGCATGTGGTGCATTTCGTTTAGCACGCTTTAATGTACAAATTGGGACTGTGGATAAACGCTATTTCATTGGAATTGCGAGTCCATTAGCTGCAATCTTGGTGATTTGTTTGGTTTGGGTTAGTAAAGATTACCCTGAATTATTTACACTCAAAGAAAGAACCACACAGATTTTTTATGCTGTGATTATGGTAGTCGTTGGCTTACTGATGATTTCAAATGTGAAGTATTATTCGTTTAAGCAAATGGATCGAAAGCGAGTACCGTTCATTTTCATGCTTCCAGTAGTACTTATATTAGCGGCAATGACATATAACATTCCTGTTGGCATTTTAATTGTTTGTTCGCTCTATGCACTCTCAGGATTTGTCACGACATTTCTAGCTAGGCGACACTAAGTAGTTTTAAAAGGCACTTAATTCAAGTGCCTTTTTTTATAAAAAATCTTTACTTATAATATAGAAAAGACAAATCATCTGTGCGATGTGCGATGTGCGATGTGCGATGTGCGATGTGCGATGTGCGATGTGCGATGTGCGATGTGCGATGTGCGATGTGCGATGTGCGATGTGCGATGTGCGATGTGCGATGTGCGATGTGCGAT
>NZ_JANKZG010000005.1 GCF_027568475.1 Acinetobacter sp. HY1485
GATCATTACTTACGTCAGCATGTGGGTAAAACAGAACGTCAGCTTAAAAACTCAATTCCAAAAGTTGCATTGTCACAAACTGAATATGACGTGTATCTCGACTTTGTCTACCAATACGGTATTGGTGCATTTAACAAGTCGTCTATGCGTACCAATCTGTTAAATGGTCAATATGCACAGGCTTGTCGCTCACTCCTGCAATACCGCTACGTGGCGAAGCGTGACTGTAAGGTTCGCTCAAACAATTGCTATGGCGTGTATACGCGTCAATTAGAACGCTATCAGAAATGTATCGGAGAGAACCCATGAGCTTAGCACTACTCATCAAATTTTGGCGTGAGGGCATTATCGGGGTACTGGTGTTTGTGCTGATGGGCATGATCACCTTGGTCACCAATAAAGCCCACACTATTGATAACTTAAAGCAACAACATACGCTTTATGTCAAAGAGCAAAACGAGATCCAACTTAAAGCGCAAGTCGAAGCACAACAACAACTCATTCAAGCGGAGAAAACCTACAATGCTAAACTTAAACAAATCTCGCATGATGCTGATCTTGCTCACACTCGGGCTGACAGCTTGTCAAAGCAACTTACCCAAGCCAACAGTCGTATTAAAACCGCAAGACGAGAAGCGGTCGAAGAATACTCAAGAGTCCAAAGTAACGTACTCTCAAGTTGCATCACAGAATATCGAAATATGGCAAAAGTTGCTGATGAGTACCGAGCTGATGCAAGGCGAGTAAATCAATAAAATAGCCCTTTTGCTACGTAAAAAAGAGGTTAAAAAATAGTCTTTTTGTCAAAAAGATAGTAAAATATTTTGTATCATGTATATAAAATTAATTTTGTTAAAAATATTTTGACTACAAAAAAATTTAAATAAAAGAAAAATTTAATTAGAAATTTTTCTTTTTAACTTAACGTGTTTTTAATAATACTTTCATTACTTTCTAACAAATTCTCTATATCAATACGTTCTTGTTTTAAATGCAGTTTTGCATCTTCTAGAATTTGAGTACAAGACAGTAAGATGTCTTGCATATCAGGATAAGTGTTTAAGCTTGTTTCATTATGGATTAATTCACCCATATTTTTTTGATTGCTTATTACCCCCCATAATTCGATATTTTTATTTTCAAATTCTTTAATCTTATCCATAATATTTTTAGGGGTTAGTTTATGTATCTTAATATTATTTATACATTTTGTAAGTTCATTATGGTTTGCAATATAATCACTATCAATTTTCGCAAGGTCGTTATTATATTGGGTTATAAGTTGATCTCTTAAAAGTTTCGTATTTTCATTTTTGGGTATTTCAAGTACCTTAAATAATTGATAGGCCTTGTGGTGTGCCATTCCAGTTAAATTAATTGCTTTATGAGAATGAAAACCAAAGTTTGATATTTCACTTTGAAAAGTTTTAATATCTTCTTTCCTTAGTTCAATCAAGATTTCCAATTTTTCATAAGAAATTTTATAAAGTAATTCGTTTTTTTGTTGTGTAAGTTGGTTATTTTGCAAATTCTTTTGTGAATCAATCGTACGATTATTATTAGTTAATACTGCAAAAATTGTTACTACAGCTGATAAAGCGGAAATACCAGCTGCAAAAATAGCAGCATTATCGCGGTTATACTTTGGAATAAGATCCCACATAAGTAGGGCTGTATATACTATAAAAATTGCAAGCACTGCCCATAAAAGTAAATATAACACCTGTTTTAAACAACTACCTTTCATTACTGTTTCCACCCATCAACCATATCAGCCCAATCTTGTAACATTTTACGGCGATCATTTAAATACTGTGCATGGTTATAAGAAGCACGTGTTTTATTTTGGTGAGAATGAGCCAATTGTTTTTCTATCCAATCCTCACTATAGCCTTTTTCGTTTAATACTGTAGAAGCAGTTGCACGAAAATCATGAGCTGTTACGCCCTTCAAATCTATATATTCAAGCATTCTATTTAATGTAGTAGCTGACAACATAGCGTTGGATCGTTGTATTGAACAAAATACATAATCTTGATGGCCTGTTATTTCATATTGTTCTTTTAATAATTGATACAGTTGATTAGATATAGGTACAAGGTGTAGGCGGTTTTTCTTGGTTGAACGTTCTTGAGTTTTTCTACGAGACATAACAGGAAAAGTAATTAAACGCTCATCAAAATCAACAAATGACCATTTCATTCTACGAACTTCGACTGTTCTCAACATTGAATAAAGCAAAGCTAACCCAGCATTTTTTACAGTAATAGAACCCTTATAAGAATCAAGAGAAGTTCTAAGTTTAAACATTTCTTGTTTAGTTAAGACACGAGCATGTTCAATTTCAGGACGTTCTACATAATCTTTTACTGCGTACGTTGGATCATAATTTGCTCTCAAAGTTACTATTGCATAACGTATGATTGCACCAATAAACTTTCGATTAAGTATTGCAGCAACTTCACCAGTAAAACTTTTTGAACGACGTATCCGTTTTACAGTTTTTTCCATTATTTCTAAAACATCAGCAGAGGTCACTTCGGAGACTTCTTTGTCACCAATGATAGGAAAAATATCTTTTTGCATAGCTCGATCGTACTGAAGAATATATGTATGTGACTTAGTCTTTAATTTTTTTTCTTTATATTCTTGAGCAACAAATTTAAAAAGCGTTGAAGTTTTTGCTTTATTTTCTGATTTCCTTTTTTCAGCGACAGGATTCAATCCTTGTGAGAGATATTTTTGTTGAAGCTGTCTACGTTCTCTTGCTTCTTTTAATGAAATTAGCGGATATTCACCTAGACTCATCGAGGTTTCTTTGGACTCAAATGAGTATTTAAACCGCCATATTTTCTTACCACTTGGCCTTACTTCAATATATAAACGCTCAGAATCTAAAATTCGGAACATTTTTTCAGCAGGTTTTAAGTTTTTAATTTTAGTATTAGACAACATCGAAACAACATAATCATACTCAATTCGTTACCCGTTACGTTACCCGTTTTTATAGCGAATAGACAGAGACTAATACGGATTGATACGGACTAATAAAAAGAGATTGGATATAAAAAACAATGTGTTACGAACTAAAACGGATGGAAGCGGACACTCATGCACTTAATGATTGATAATTATGACAGTTTTACCTACAACGTTTATCAATACTGCAAAATGCTTAATATTGATTTAAAAGTGGTACGTAATGATGAAATCACCCTAGATGAAATAAAAAAGATGCAACCAGAATCAATTATTATTTCTCCAGGTCCTTGTACACCTCATGAAGCAGGTATATCCGTTCAAATCATTCAACAGCTTGATGTTCCTATTTTTGGAATTTGTTTGGGACATCAATGTATTGCGCATGCTTTTGGCGGTAAAGTAATTCGTGCTAAAACAGCAATACATGGTAAGCGTTCTGAAATTGTCCATCATGCCAACGAATTATTTTATGATTTTCCTGAAAAAATTATAGTAGGGCGATACCACTCTTTAGTCGTTGATGATTTACCTCAGGATTTAGTTGCAACGGCATGGGTAGATGAGCCAAACGGCGAAATTATGGCACTACAACATCGTTATAAACCGATTTGGGGCGTGCAATTTCATCCCGAGTCGATTTTAACGAAAGATGGACTTGGTTTCTTTAATAATTATTTTAAGATGGTGGAGCATTATAACGCACAGACAAATAAAAGGATTTCATAATGTCTGCTCGGCGAATTGAACCTTCATTAGTTTCTAAAACCCTCTACAACACTTTAGTACAATACGATACGCAAATTTCTACTCAAACTTCATTAGATGAGGTTTTAGTTGAGTTGATTAAAGTTAAAATTTCACAACTCAACGGCTGTGCTTATTGTATTGACTACCACGCAAAACAAGCAACAAAAATTGGTATCTCATCACAGCAACTCTTGCTACTGAATGCTTATCAGGAAACAGCATTATTTACACCAAAAGAAAAAGCGGCTTTGACTTGGGCACAAGCACTCACGTTTGTGGCAACGACACATGCTGATGATGAATATTATGAACCTTTAATTCAATACTTTACAGAAAAAGAAGTTGTTGATCTGACTTATCTTGTGGGTTTGGTCAATGTATGGAATCGCTTAGCTATTGGCATGCGTTATAACTTAGAAAAAGAGGCTTAAAATGTTAAATCAAATTTTAAAAGATGAAGCGCTAGGCGCAGGGAATTTCATTTATAAACTGAGTCAATATTTTGATACTCAACAGCCCCTTTTACATTTATTTGAACAAAAATCCCTCAGTATTGCGGATATTATCCAAATTTCGGATCGTTTAGCTTCAGCTTACGATGCACTTGGAGTAAAGCCTAAAGATGTTGTGAGTTTATATTTGCAAGACAGCTTTGATTACTTTTTGCATTTTGTTGCCCTAAATAGCATGGGTGCAATTCCATCATTGATTAATGGTGGGCTCTCAGATGATGTTTTAGCAAAATTTCTAGCCATTATTAAACCTGATTTTTTGGTCGTGAATCGACCTACATCAATCTCGCATCTTCCAGTTTTTAATTTAAATGAGATTGACAGTCATGCAACAGGTGAGCGTCCGCCGTTATTTGAACATCAACCTGATGATGTGATTATGATTGGACATACGTCAGGTACAACGGGTATTCCCAAAGGCGTAATTTTTACCCATGAATCGATGTATTATGGCGTTAAGCAGCAGATTGAAAAGCAAAAAGGTGAACACGTTTTATCTATTTTGCCACATTCACATGGTGCATCAATTTCGGTTCTTATGTCATTTTTGTTGCGTGGCACACCCATGACGCTCTTAAGCGAACGTGAGCCTGATGCAATTATTCACGCTGTTAAGAAAATTAAACCTGATGTTGTGGTAGCATTTCCTAAAGTATTTGTAGATTTATGCCGTGAACAATTTGATCCTGAAGATTTTGAATCAGTAAGTTATTGGATTGCGACAGGTGATGCTAACCATGAACCACATATCCGAAAATTGGTGTCATTGGGGCATCATCAAAAGAAAGGGCAACGTGTTGCAGGTTCTTGTTTTATTGATAACTTAGGTTCGTCTGAATTTGCTTTTGCTATTTTTAGAAATATTCATACGCCAAATACCAATAAATACCAACGCTGTATTGGACAAGCGTTTGATTGGGTAGATGTTGCCGTATTTGATGATGAAGGACAAAAGTTATCTGCAAATCAAATAGGACGCTTAGGTGTTAAGGCTAAATCTGTCACTCAAGGCTATTGGAATAACCACTCTTTAACTGAAAAAAATAAATTACAAGGTTATTGGCTAACAGGTGATTTGGTTTATTTTGATGATCAGGGTGATTTTTACCATGTAGACCGTACGAGTGATGCCATCATGATAGATGGTAAGCAAGTGTATAGCTGTCAAATGGAAGAGTTAATCTTGGCGCATATGCCTGAAATTTTTGAACTCAGCATTGTTGAACATCATAACCAATTGATTGCTTATGTTGAATTAAAAGCCGAAACATCTGATTTGTTGCCACGTATGAACGCCCACATGCAACAGCATGGTTATCCAACATTGAGTACATTGGAATTTCAGTCTGCACATGACTATACGGGTGTAACAGGTAAAAAATTAAAACGTACGCTTAGAACATTATAAAAGGGACAATACAATGAAAAAAATATGTTTAATCACAGGTGGTTCGCGTGGGATTGGTCTAGAAATTGCCAAAGGTTTAGCGGCTCAAGGGCATCAAGTTTATATTACAAGCCGTACACCTGTTGATGTGCCTCATCTAACCCATATGTTATTGGATGTAACACAACAAGTATCTATTGAACAGCTTGCACAAAATTTTCCTGAACAACGTCTTGATGTATTGGTGAATAATGCAGGCATTATGCCTGATTATGATTTAGATATTGAACATACGCCGTTTGATACCATCACACAGTTATTAGAAACCAATGTGCGTGGTCCTTTTGCAGTCACTCAAGCATTACTGCCATTTCTGAAAAAATCAGACGATGCGCGCGTGATTAATATGTCGAGTGATTTGGGCGCAATGGCACAGGTGAGCGATCCGTATTCTAAGTTTGATGCAATTGATGCGCCAAGTTACCGCGTTTCTAAAGCGGCACTGAATATGACGTCACTTGTATTTGCCAAACAATTTAGAAATACAAATATTCAAGTGTGTTCATGTAGCCCGGGTTGGTGCCGAACAGGTTTAAACGAGCATGATGACTTTACCCATAAAGCACCGAATTCTGCAACACAAGGGGCAGATACGCCAATATGGTTAGCTTTAGAAGCTGAACAGATTAATGGACAGTTTTTTTATCAACGTCAACCGATTGCGTGGTGATCAACATGATTGAACTTGCCGTTGAAGCACAAGAAAAATTAGCGCATTTTAGTGATGACCGTTTGGATACTGTTATTACTGAAATTATCAATATATTTGCATCAGACTTAACGTATTGGGCAAGTGAAGAGCTTAAACAAAGCCAAATTGGTAATGTCAAAGATAAAGTTCATAAATTAGAACTTGTGACAGACCGTGTTTACCGTGAATTATTTGGCGTTAAAACATTTGGACGTTTAAATACCCCAACGCCGTTTGTTGAGTATGCTGCACCGATTGGGTTAATTTTTGCTGTAGTGCCTTTAACTAACCCTGTACCCAATGCATTGTTTAAAACGTTGATGTGCTTAAAAACCCGTAATTCGTTGATTTTAAGCTTTCCAAGAAAAGCACAAGCCATTGGTAACTTGATGGTACAAAAAATTCAAGATGTTTTAGCTCACTACGATTTAAAAGATGCGATTCAAGCGGTAGAAACGCCGTCTAGAGAAACTACACAAGCACTCATGCAAGCGCCTGAAGTGGGGCTAATTTTGGCAACGGGTGGTAGTAGTTTAGTTAAATCTGCATATTCATCAGGTACGCCTGCCATTGGTGTTGGACCAGGTAATGTGCCTGTACTGATTGGTTGTACAGCAAATTTACAGCAAGCGGTTGAGCACATTATTCAAAGTAAAACGTATGACAATGGTATTGTGTGCGGTTCTGAAAGCAATATTGTGGTTGATGAGGATGTTTACGATGAATTTATTCGTGTACTGAAGCAAAATCAAGTGTGTGTTTTACAAGAACGTAATGATATAGACGCGTTTGTAGCCTGTAATTTTGATGGAAACACATTAAAACGCGAAAAAATTGGAGTAGAAGCAAGTCAACTTACAGAGACATCATGTTGCTTAGTTGTTGTTGAGCAAACAGAAGGTTTTGAATTTTTGACACAAGAAAAATTAACGCCGTTATTAACCATTGTGAAAGCCAAACATAAGCAAGGTATACAAGTTGCCGAAAGTTTATTGTGGCAATCAGGTACAGGGCATACTGCTGTAATCCATAGTCATGATCAATACGAAATTCAAACCTTTGCAGAACAACTGCCTGCAGGTCGTGTATTGGTTAATTTACCTGCGACACATGGTATGTTGGGCATAGATTCAGATATTCCATTGTCATTTATGCAAGGCTCAGGTACATGGGGAAGCAATGGATCGACTGCCCCTGTGACATGGCGTGATTTTGTGAATATTAAACGCTTATCATACGGGCATTAATCTTTTATGATAGAGCACAATACGATCAACTTCGGTAAAGTTCAGGGCAGTATGTACTGCTTGAGATATTGTGTTTTCCCAATCTGTTGATGAGCATAATTCTTTATAACCAAGCTGAATTAATTCTTGTTCTACTTGGTTTATAAAGAATTTTCCATACTTTTTACCTTGTTCGTTTGGCTTAATATAAAAACCTTCTAAAAAGGGAACAGGTTGAAAAAAACAGCCATTTGAATAAGAGCGTAAAGCTACTTCTGCAAAACCAATCACATTATTGTCTTTAAGTAGTAAAAATGCAGACCGTGAAATTTTTTTATTTAAAATATGATGAATATCTTCTTTATGCTCTTCTTGATTGAGCTGTGCCCAAAATTCATGCCGTAAAGCGAGCCATGGTGTTATTGTTTTAAGCATATGGTAGATCCGTTGTGTAGAAGAAGGGGGCAGAATTCTGTAAGATCAGCATCTTTATTTGACCCTAAGGTGCCAGCATGGAAATCAAAGTCAATTTTTTAGATAATCTTCGGCTTGAGGCTAAGTTTGATGACTTTACCGTAATCGCTGACCAACCCATTCGTTATAAAGGGGATGGTTCTGCACCCGGTCCTTTTGATTATTTTTTAGCATCATCTGCAATGTGTGCTGCATACTTTGTAAAAGTGTATTGTAATGCACGCGATATTCCAACAGAGAATATTCGGTTATCTCAAAATAATATTGTTGACCCTGAAAACCGTTATAACCAAATTTTTAAAATTCAAGTGGAATTACCAAGCGATATTTCAGAGAAGGATCGTAAAGGAATTTTACGTTCTATTGACCGTTGTACCGTTAAAAAAGTGGTACAAACAGGTCCTGAATTTATCATTGAAGAAGTTGAGAGTATTGATGCTGACGCACAAGCGTTGTTAATGCCAAGCTTATCATCAGATACGGCAACCACCATTTTGGGTAAAGATTTACCATTAGAAACTACGATTGCCAATATGTCTAAAATTTTGGCAGATTTAGGTATGAAAATTGAGATTGCATCGTGGCGCAATATTGTACCTAATGTGTGGTCATTGCATATCCGTGATGCCCAGTCGCCAATGTGTTTTACCAATGGTAAAGGTGCAACTAAAGAGAGTGCATTAGCTTCTGCCTTAGGCGAGTTTATTGAGCGTTTAAACTGTAACTTCTTTTATAATGACCAATTTTGGGGTGAGGAAATTGCTAATGCAGAATTTGTACATTACCCAAATGAAAAATGGTTTAAACCAGGTGAAAATGATGAGTTACCGTCTGAAATTTTAGATGAGTATTGCCTAGAAATTTATAATCCTGAAGATGAGTTATGCGGTTCTCATTTATATGACACAAATTCGGGTAATACGGCACGTGGTATTTGCTCTTTACCATTTGTTCGTCAATCTGACGGTGAAACTGTTTATTTCCCATCAAATTTAATTGAAAACTTATTTTTAAGTAATGGCATGAGTGCAGGTAATACACTTGCCGAAGCACAAGTACAATGCTTATCTGAAATTTTTGAACGTGCCGTAAAGCGTGAAATTTTAGAAGGTGAGATCACGCTCCCTGACGTACCACAAGAAGTAATTGCAAAATATCCATCTATTGTAGAAGGTATTAAAGCATTAGAAGAGCAGGGCTTTCCTGTGCTTGTAAAAGACGCATCGTTAGGCGGAAAGTTCCCTGTGATGTGTGTAACATTGATGAACCCACGTACAGGTGGTGTATTTGCATCTTTTGGTGCACATCCAAGTTTTGAAGTTGCCTTAGAGCGTAGCTTAACTGAACTTTTACAAGGTCGTAGCTTTGAAGGCTTAAACGATTTACCACAACCAACTTTTAGTAGTAACGCCGTAACAGAACCAAATAACTTTGTTGAGCATTTTATTGATTCAAGTGGTGTTGTGTCTTGGCATTTCTTTAGTGCTAAATCAGATTTTGAATTTGTGGAATGGGATTTCACAGCAAAAGGCGATAACCAAAAAGAAGCACAAACGTTGTTTGGTATTTTAGAGTCGTTGGGTAAAGAAGTTTACATGGCGGTATATGACCAATTAGGTGCAACGGCGTGTCGTATTTTAGTTCCGGGATATTCGGAAGTTTATTTGGTAGAAGACCTTGTATGGGATAATACCAACAAAGCTTTATTGTTCCGTGAAGACATTTTAAATTTACATCGTTTAGATGATGAGCAGTTACAAGCGTTGCTTGAACGTTTAGAAGACAGTGAACTAGATGACTATACTGAGATTAAAACACTGATTGGTATTGAATTTGATGATAATACCGTGTGGGGACAACTTACATTATTAGAGCTCAAGCTTCTAATTAACTTAGCATTACAAGAGTTTGAAGAAGCAAAAGATCTTGTAGAGGCATTTTTACAATACAACACTAATACCGTTGAGCGTGGCTTGTTTTATCAAGCACTTAACGTGGTACTTGAAGTTGTATTAGATGATGAGCTTGATATAGAAAATTATGTAGTGAATTTCCGCCGTATGTTTGGTAATGAACGTATGGATGCTGCGATGGGTTCAGTTGAAGGCACAGTGCGTTTTTATGGATTAACGCCAACAAGTATGAAGCTTGAGGGGATTGAACCGCATTTACGTTTAATTGAAAGTTATAAAAAACTACATACAGCGCGCCGTTAAAAAAAGCACCTTCGGGTGCTTTTTTATTACTTTATCGACAACATATTTAACATAATATGTATTATACGAAATTTCATACTGCCGTTAAAAACATATTTGTTGCAACACAAACAACGGTTAAAGCAAATATTCGCTGAACAACTTTTGGAGATATAATATTCAGAAGTTGTTTTCCAACTAACAGTCCAACTATGCATGCAATAACAAACATGATTGTAATGGTTTTTGGATAACTAAATCCTTCAAGCAAGTGAAGAATAATTGTAAAAGAACCAATCAAACCAACAATCATTAAAGAAGTTGAAATAATACTTTTCATACCAAGATTAGTAAGACGTTTAAGCACAGGTACAATGATAAAACCACCACCAACACCTAAGAGCCCAGTTAAAAACCCTGAAAAGATGCCAACACATCCTAAAATAACGGCGGTTTTTTTATTCCATAAAAAGCGTCCAGTATTTGGATTAAGTTTACATAATGGATTTGGCTGCTCTATATTTTGTTTAAAAAATAATCTATAAGCCACAAAAAACATGACACAAGAAAATAATAATGTCATATATGCTTTAGGTATAAAGTGGCTAAAAACAACTCCAAAATGAGCAAATGGAATCGCTAAAATTGCAATCCAAATTGCAGCTCGATACCTCACAACATGTTGTACAAAGCCTTGAATCGTACTAATAAATGCAGACATCGTTACGGCGATCAATCCTACAGGTGCAGCTTGGGCAACGCTCCACCCTTGAGATGCCATGAGTGCAGGCACAGCAAGAATGCCGCCCCCTGCACCTGTGAGTCCAAGTAAAGTACCAATTGCAATACCTTCAAGTACTAAAACCCACATTACTGATACTTCTTATTGGGTTTAACAAACCATTCTTGTCCTTTGAGCATACCTTCCCAATAAATATAAGGTAAAAGTTTAGCCTTTAAAAACCAAGCTAACGCTGTAGGTTGACGTCCATCTAAAAACCAAGCAGGAAACGTTGGCATTAATTTGCCACCATACCCAAATTCTGCAAGTACAATCTTGCCACGTTCAACCGTTAATGGACATGAACCATAACCATCGTAAGCATAAAAATCAGCACTTTGATTTAAAAATGCTAAAACATTCACGGCGACAACTGGAGCTTGTTTACGTGCGGCTGCAGCAGTTTTAGCATTGGTCGTATTGACCACATCACCTAAAGCAAAAATATTAGAATAAGTGGTATGTTGTAGTGTTTCAGGATGAACACTCACCCATCCTTTTTCATCAACAAGCGTACTTGTACGGATACATTCTGGTGTTTGTTGTGGTGGTACCACATGCAACATATCAAATGGTTTCTCAATAATCCCAGTTTTAGTTTTAAACCATGCTTTTTTGGCAATACCATCTACTTTGATGAGTTGCTCTTCAAAACATAAGTTTACGCCGTAGCGCTCTATATATTGCATTAACGCAGGTACATAATCCTTCACACCAAACAATGCTGCACCTGCATTACAAAAGTCGATACTAATCTGCTGTAGACATCCTTGTTTTTGCCAATGATCTGCCGATAAATACATTGCTTTTTGGGGTGCACCTGCACATTTAATTGGCATTGGTGGCTGTGTAAAAATTGCTTTACCTTGTTTTAACTGTTGAACCAACTGCCATGTATACGGCGCAAGATCATAACGATAATTTGAAGTAACGCCGTTTTTACCTAACGTGTCTTCTAATCCTTCAATCGCAGACCAATTAAGTTGTATTCCCGGACAAACCACAAGAACATCATAACCAACCTCTTCTTGGTTGCTTAAAACCACTGTATTGTGATCTGGTACAAAACGTACTACAGCGTTTTTTAACCATGTCACATTTTTAGGCATAACCGATGCCATAGGCTTTGCTGTTGAGGGTGCATCAAAAATACCGCCACCCACCATTGTCCAACCGGGTTGATAATAATTGGTATCAGCAGGATCAATAATCGCAATATTTGCTTGAGGGTCACGTTTTAAAATACTAGATGCCGTTGAAATACCAGCAGCCCCACCACCGACAATCACAATCTTAAATTTTTTCATTACTTTTGTTTTCCACATACTTGGTTAACAGGAAGTGCAATATCAATTTGCTTTGGATAAGGTAAGTCTAAATTATTCATTAATTCAATAAAATCTGCTTTTGAACGTCCTGCACCTAAACGAGAATTGGTTGTACGTTCTTTTAAAATGGTAGATGCGGTTCTACCGTTGTAATCGTGTCCTGGATACACAATCGTTTCATCAGGCAGACAAAACAGCTTATTATGAATACTGTCATACAGCATTTCAGCGCTGCCATGTTGAAAGTCTGTACGTCCACAACCATCAATCAACAGCGCATCGCCTGTAAACACCATATTACCAACCAAATAACTGGTACAAGAATTGGTATGCCCTGGGGTATACAATGTTTTTATTTCAAATTTTCCAATGCGCAAAACACACCCATCTGTTACTAGGATGTCACCACACTCCACATCAGAATAACGATTGAGTACAGACTTAGACCCACACTGCTCTCTTAATAAATTAGCTGCCGTAATATGATCTGCATGTACGTGGGTATCTAAAGTATACAATAAGGTGTAACCTTTAAGTGCTTGTAGGTATTTTTCGACTTCGCACGCCACAGGGTCAATTAAGACCGCCTGTTTGGTTGTTTCACATGCCAATAAATAAGTATAAGTTGAACTTTTTTCTTCAAAAAACTGCTTAAACAACATAAACCTATCTCTATTATTTCTTTAATTCATCTCTATTATGCATATTTAATGCCAATTTGTATTTATTGTTTAAAAACAATCGTTTATTTTATTATACTTGTATTTATATGTTTCATGAAACTACAATGAAACATTGCTTGAAACATATAAGACCCATGGAAAAACTCTATTTTAGCTCTGTCGTTAGTTTAAAAGATTTCTTAAAACAACTTCCTGTTTTAGGTCACCCATTTATTGCTTACGATATCTCTCATCAGATCATTGATCAATCGGTGGCACATGGTAAAAAATCAGATGAACCCACCTATTACCTATATGTTCAACAACAACATTACGGCGAACTTTATTTTGTAAATACAACAGTTAAAGAATATAGCTCATCTGCGATTGAAAATATGATGAGTATTATTCAAAAAGTGGCTAAAACGCCTTTTCCTGTATTGGTTAGAGGTGAATCTGGTAGTGGCAAAGAACTTGTTGCTCATGCAATTCATAAAGCAAGCGAAAGAGAACCTTTTGTTGCCGTAAATTGCGCCGCTTTAAATGCAAATCTACTTGAAAGCGAATTATTTGGACACGTTAAAGGTGCATTTACAGGGGCAATACGTGATCATAAAGGGATGTTTGAACGTGCAGCAGGCGGAACACTGTTTTTAGACGAAGTTGCGGAAATTCCCTTAGAACTACAAGCAAAGCTTTTGCGTGTACTAGAAACAGGAGAATTTATGCGTTTAGGAGGTGAACAGGTCATTCAAAGTAATGTCCGTATTATTGCTGCAACCCATCGTGCTTTACGAGAAGAAGCAAAATTAGGGCGCTTCAGGCAAGACCTACTCTATCGTTTGCGTGTTATTCCTATTTTTGTACCGCCTTTACGTGAGCGTAAAGAAGAAATTGAACAGCTCGTGGATAAGCTTTTATTAGAAAACTCTTTTGAAGATACGCCAAACCTGACACTTCGTGCGATGAATGTACTTAAACACTATGATTGGCCAGGGAACATAAGAGAGCTTAAAAATACGTTGTTATACGCTCTTACAATGGCGCAAGGTAAAACCCAAATTGATATAGAAGATTTACCACAAGATATTATTTGTGAAAATCTAACAGGAATTAATTATGAGAGCTATCAAGCACTCATGCAAAAACATCAAAATAACCTCAATGCCGTTGCAAAAGCACTTGGTATTAGCAGAAGCACCTTATGGCGCTACCGCCAAAAGTGGGAATCATGATTTGACAGCAACTAATTTTTGTTGCACAAATTCTTTAAAACCAATATCTGAAAGTTCATGTCCATAACCTGAATTCTTCACACCACCAAATGGAAGTTCAGGTGTACTTTCAGTGTACCAATTAATCCATAACATCCCCGTTTGCACGCGTGATGCCATTTTTTTAGCACGTTCAATATTGGTTGAGTGAATTGCACCACCTAGGCCATAATGTGAGTGATTGGCGATCTCAACAATTTCATCATCATCTTTTGCCACATAGATTTGTGCAACAGGCCCAAAAAATTCTTCAAACCATGCATCATTGTCAGGCGTAATTCCTTCTAAAATAGTCGGCTCAAAAAAGTTTCCTGTCGAATCAATGGCATGTCCACCTAATACAAGATGTGCCCCTGATTCTACGGCGTGTTCTACTTGTTCTTTAAGGTGTTTTACCGCACTTTCAGATGATAATGGCCCCAACGTTGTGGTTTCATCTAAAGGGTCACCTGTCTTGAGTGCTTTAAAAGCATTAATCAGGCCTGATTTAAACTGTTCTGCAATTTTTTCATGCAAAATAAAACGTTTTGCTGCCGTACACACCTGACCTGCATTATTAACACGCGCTTGACAACCAATTTTAATGGCTTTTTCTAAATCAACTTCATCTAGTACAATGAATACATCATTGCCCCCTAATTCAAGCGTTGATTTTTTAAGATATTTTCCTGCTTGGGCAGCCACCGCACGCCCTGCTTTTTCTGATCCTGTTAGTGCAACACCCTGTACGCGCTCATCCGTAATAATTTCGGCAATTTGGTCACTATCCACAAACAGATTTGTCCATACGCCTTTTGGCGCACCTGAATCTAAAATCAGTTGTTCAAAAGCTTCTGCCGATTGAGGTACAATTCCTGCATGTTTTGCCAAAACAGGATTACCAATAGCACAGTTAGGTGCAAATACACGCATTAACTGCGAAAATGGAAAATTCCACGGTTCAACGGCAACAATAATACCCAAAGGATGTTGTTCAATCCACGCTTCACCAATTGGATTTTCATAAGGAATTGGTTCTAAGTATTCATGTGCATGTTCTGCATAATAATCTGCAATTTTGGCACAAGATTCAATCTCACTACGACTTTGCTCAATGAGTTTTCCCATCTCAAGCGTCATAATTTTGGCGTATTTTTCTTCATTTTGACGTAAATTAGTTGCCACATTACGCAATACTTGTGCACGTTGCTCAATGTTTTGGTGCGATGACCATGGCGATTTTAGAAGATGTTCAGCATCATCTAAGCTTTGGTTAATTTTAGTTTGGTCATGCGGCGTATATTCTTTTAATACTTCATTATTAAAAGGATTTTTCGAGATATAAGGCATTGCTTTCTCCTTTATAGATAAAAAGCATGTCTACGACCGCAGACATGCTTTTTTTAGGAACTTTTAAAAATTAGATTGCTGTCCAACCTTGTTCTACTTCTTGTGCATTTTTATTTAAAATTACGTCATCACCTTTAATTTCTGCTACCCATGCTACAGGGATTAAATGGTGGTGACCATCTGCTGCATCATTTTTTGTCAATTTAATTTGGTCTGTCCCTTCTAAGTGATCAACAGTACCCACATGTTTGCCACAAGAAGCGATTACGTTTGCGTGTTTTTTAATTTCTTGAGTATTAATCGTCATTGTTCTTTCCTTTATTGTTGTACGTTGTGATTAACGTATGAAGCTAATGTAGCGAACTAATTTTGGTCTGACTAGCATTTGCAGTAAACAGAAACATCACAGCTGTATGCTGTTACATTTAATTGCACACTGTAATAAATAGCTGAATCAAAAATGGACCGACTACCACCATTAAGATGCCTGCAATGACCATGGTTAAACTGGCAATAACGCCTTCTTCGCTATGACGTTGATGTGCACGTGCCGTACCAAAGGCATGTGCACCGTTACCTAGCGCTGCACCATTGGCAATATTCGATTTAATTTTAGTGATGGCTAAAATCAAATCTCCAAAAATCATGCCGATAAATCCTGTGATTACCGTAAATAAAGACACCAATGCCGCAGAACCATGTAAATCTTCTGCCAAAATCATGGCAAACGGCGTTGAAATTGAACGTGCCATGAGACTGTGTGTAACTTCACTATCAAAATGAAAAAGTTGTGCAAAACCGTAGGCACTCAACACACCCACGCTCATGCCCACAAAAATAGAAACCATTAATACAGTGATATGTTCTTTAATAATGTTTCGATAACGATAAATGGGGACGGCAAATGCCACCGTAGCAGGACCAATTAGTTGGGTTAACCAATGGGTATCTTGATTATAGGTTTGATACGAAATGCCAAAAATCACCATTAACAAAATGGTAATGGTGGGTACAGTAATAGCAGGTGTTAACCAAATTTTAGGATATTTTTTATAAATTTGTTTTGCGCCAATATAAGCTAAAATAGTCCAAACTAAACACAGAAGACTCATCATATTGCACCTCGTTTTTTAAAGCGATACATCAGATGAATCGTAACACTGGTACTGATCATCACAAGCGCCGTTCCAACACCAATACTAATCAAAAGTTTCCATCCTTCTGTGATAAATAATGCTTTATATTGCATCACGGTCATCACAAGCGGTAAAAACAGCAACACTAATTCTTTTAAAACAGCACTTGCACCTTCTTCAACTTGTTCAAGTTTAATCATTTTAAAAAATAGCGCACAAAATAAAAGTAAAATACCCCAAATACTGCCAGGCATGGTGCTATGTAATAACATGGCAAGGGCGTTGCCTGATCCCCAAAATATGGCAATGAGTGCAATCTGCCAAAGAACTTTTAAAAACACGGCGCTAATCTCTTCACTTTCTTTATATTTTTAGTTTAAAGTGCAATAACACCGCAGGTTATGAATTATCACCATCATTATTATGCCAAAACGGAATATTTCGCCTAAATTACTTGAATGCTTTTGTACACTTGTACATACGCAAAGTTTTACTAAAACTGCTGAACTGCTTTGTATTACGCAGCCCACGGTCAGTAAGCACTTACAACAACTTGAAAAACAGTTGGGCGTTTCATTATTCATGTCTGATAAAACGCTGACCGAAATTGGTATGCGGATCTATCAACATGCACAGCAACTTTTACAACAGCAACATAATTTATTTCAAGACATCGAAAATTATCAAAACCTACAAATAGGTACACTCAATATGGGCGTTCCGCCATTAGGCGCGCAACTACTCACCTCGTCCTTATTTGAGTTTCATCAGCAATGTCCCAATATTCAATTGTCATTTTTAGAGGTAGGTTCTAAAGGCATTAAACAAGCCCTGATCAATAATGAACTTGATGTGGGAGTTTTGTTAGAACCGATTGAAGATTCATTCCATCGCATTGAATTGTGTGACTATCCATTAATGGTGGTGTTACGTCATGATGCAATTTGGGCAAAACGTCCAAGTATTGCCTTACAAGAGCTCTCTGAGCAGTCCTTTTTAATGTTTCAAGAAAACTTCTCACTCAACGAAGTGATTTTAAACGCCTGCCAACAACAGGGCTTTACGCCACATATTGTATGCCGAAGTAGTCAATGGAATTTACTTGCTGATATGGTCTATCAACGTATGGGCGTTGCACTGTTACCCAAGTACTATACCGATATGTTAGATCCGCAAAAATTTACCGCCGTTGAATTGGTTGAACCTCAATTACGTTGGCATTTGGCAATGGCTTGGAAAAAAAATAAAGTACCGTCACCTGCATTACAGCAATGGCTTCAAATTATCGTTAAAAACGCTTAATATGCCAAAAATCTCGGGAAAATACCCCATTTTCAAGACATAAAAACGATAACATATGCCATGTTATAATACGTTTATTTGGAAGATTATGTCGTACCAACAACAATGGTTTGGCAACATTCGTGCTGACCTGCTTTCAGGCTTAGTGGTGGGTCTTGCGCTTATTCCTGAAGCCATTGCATTTTCAATTATTGCAGGTGTTGACCCAAGTATTGGCTTATATGCTTCGTTTTCCATGGCGGTGGTGATTGCTTTTGTGGGTGGTCGCCCTGCCATGATCTCGGCAGCCACGGGGGCAATGGCACTGTTAATGGTGACCTTAGTTAAAGAACATGGACTTCAATACTTATTTGCCACCACCATTTTAACAGGTATTTTGCAAATTATTATTGGGCGTATCCAATTGGCAAAACTCATGCGGTTTGTGTCTAAATCTGTGGTCATTGGGTTTGTGAATGCCCTTGCCATTCTTATTTTTATGGCGCAACTGCCTGAACTGACAAATATGCCACTCATGGTATATATTTTTGTCGCATTGGGTTTAGCCATTATTTATTTATTTCCACGTCTTCCTAAAATTGGACAAATTCTTCCCTCGCCGTTGGTGTGTATTGTCACCATTACATTGCTTGCTGTTATATTTGGGGTTGATGTGCGCACTGTAGGCGATATGGGACAACTTCCTAACACCTTGCCTGTGTTTTTAATTCCTCAAATTCCGCTCAATTTGGAAACACTTAGTATTATTGCCCCTTACGCCGTGACAATGGCATTTGTGGGATTACTTGAATCGATGATGACTGCCACCATTATTGATGATATGACGCAAACCAAAAGTAACAAACACCAAGAATGCGTTGGACAAGGCATTGCTAATATCACCACAGGACTGATGGGCGGTATGGCAGGGTGTGCTATGATTGGTCAATCCATGATTAATGTCAAATCAGGTGGACGTGGACGCCTATCAACATGTTTTGCAGGTGTGTTTTTACTTATTTTAGTCTTGTTTTTAAGCGATTGGTTGCGCGTTATTCCAATGGCAGCATTGGTCGCTGTAATGATTATGGTATGTATCAGTACATTTAATTGGAAATCGCTTCAATTTAACCAAAATTCAACCAGTAGTAATACAGTAATGTTAGCAACGGTGGCAGTTGTCCTTGCAACACACAATTTGGCTTTAGGCGTTTTAACAGGTGTTTTACTTTCGGCTGTCTTTTTTGTCAATAAACTTGAAAAAATGCTTAGTATTACGTCAACCCTAAAAGATGGTGTTCAAACCTACTTTGTTACGGGGCAAATTTTCTTTACTTCATCAAGTCGTTTAACACAAGCATTTGATTACAACGTGAATGCTACAAAAGTCATCATTGATTTAACAGATGCCCATATTTGGGATGTAACATCAGTAGAAGCCTTGCAAAGTGTGGTAGAGAAATTTAAAGCACAACAGATTGAGTGCTGTTTAATTGGTCTAAATGAAGCTAGCTTAACCTTAATTCGTAAATACGGGGGCGTTTAATAATTGCCTATGTCCGTTTTTCCGTTACAATAAATTGTTTACTCTCCCTAAATTGAAGGACTTAATTTATGTCGGATCAGAAAGATAAATTAAAAAATCTAAAAACATCTTCTATTGATCGA
Source organism: Acinetobacter sp. HY1485 (assembly GCF_027568475.1). Classification (GTDB taxonomy): domain Bacteria; phylum Pseudomonadota; class Gammaproteobacteria; order Pseudomonadales; family Moraxellaceae; genus Acinetobacter. Next base: position 19,734 of record NZ_JANKZG010000005.1, read on the forward strand.
CGTTTATCTATCGCAAAAGCATCTTTTCTTGCAGGTACGCGTTGGGCAACTTCAAACGCAACATCTTTGTTTTCAAGTGAAGAAGAAAAAGAACGAAAACGCAAGAAAGTGCTGATGGAACAGGCGAACTACTTAGTTTCTGAAATTGGCAAACTCAAGGGCTCTATTGTCAAAATAGGGCAAATGATGGCACTGTATGGAGAGCATTTTCTTCCACAAGAAGTGACGAATGCCCTTAATACCTTAAACAACCAAACGGTTGCTTTAGAATGGGATGCGATTTTACCGCATCTTAAACAACAGCTTGGGACACGTCTTGATGATTTAGACGTGGATCCAGAACCCATTGGAACAGCTTCGTTGGCACAAGTCCATCGTGCTACACAAAAATCTGATGGACGCCAATTGGTACTTAAAATTCAGTACCCAGGGGTAGCCTCTGCCATTGATTCAGATATGAGCTTATTTAAGAATATGCTTAAACTCACACACCTTGCCCCGCAAACGCGTGAATTTGACCAATGGTTTGATGAAGTGCGTGAAATGATGCACCGTGAAGTAGATTATGCTTTAGAAGCGCAAACTACTCGCCGTTTTGCAGACTATCTTAAGGGTGATGCCCGTTATGTGGTGCCTGAAATTATAGAAGGTTATTGTACAGACCTTGTACTTTGTATGACCTATGAGCAAGGTATTCCTGTTAATAGCCCCGCTGTACAACAATTGAGTCAAGAACGCCGTAATAAAATTGGTGAAGCTTCACTTGAAATCGCCGTACGTGAGTTGTTTGAATGGGGTGAAATGCAAACAGACCCTAATTTTGGCAATTATTTGGTACGTTTAAACGAAACCCAAGACCAAATTGTACTCCTCGATTTTGGTGCAATCCGTCAGTTTGATCAAAACTTACTACGTGTGGCACATAATCTTATTCAAGCAGGTTTCCATCACAATTTAGACGAAATGGTCAATGCAATGCAGGGTTATCCATTTTTTGAGCAAATTCCTGTGAGTATAAAACCCGATATGGCACGTGTCTTTTTAGTGGCAACAGAACCATTTAGTACGGGCGAAAGTGCGCCGTATGGTGTAGTGGATGAACAGGGACTTTATCACTGGAAAAAGAGCCAACTGCACCAACGTGTAATACAGCGTGCAAGTAAATCTATGGCATCACGTTATTTTAGTGTTCCACCTAAAGAATTTATGTTTATTAGCCGTAAATTTATTGGTGCATATACTTTTATGACGGTGATTGATGCACAGACCAATTTACATCAAGCAATTCAGCGCTATATTTGATTAAAAATAGGCTATTTAACAACATATAAGACTAAAGTCTAAATAGCCTATTTCGTTTACATAACAAGCAAAAATTTTCAAAAACTAGTTATATTAAATCTAAATAATTGAATTATAAGTTTTTTATCTTATTTTTATATTTTTTATCATATTTAAAACTAAAATGAAGACATTTCGACTTAAAATCCATTTTTAAAGTAGAATTTTAGAATTAGATTTTAAAGCAGAATTTTTTATGGCTCTTGTGCATTCATCTCCTCCGCCCAAAAAACAAAAGTTTTACCAAATTTTATATGTGCAAGTTATTTTTGCGATTACGCTTGGTATTTTACTTGGACATTTTTTTCCTACAGTAGGTGAAAGCTTTAAACCACTTGGCGATGCTTTTATTAATATTGTAAAAATGATTATTGCACCTGTTATTTTTCTAACGGTTGTAACAGGTATTGCAGGTATGAACAATATTGGTAGCGTGGGACGTGTTACAGGTAAAGCCATGCTTTACTTTGTCACGTTCTCCACACTTGCATTGTTTGTTGGGATGATTGTTGCCAATGTGATTCAACCGGGGCATGGACTCAATATTGACCCTGCTTCACTGCAAGGTGATAAAGTTGCAGAATATGTAGAAAAAGCGCATGACTCAACTCTCGTTGGCTTTTTAATGGGAATTATTCCAAAAACACTGATTAGTCCATTAGTTGGTGGGGATATTCTACAAGTTCTTGTGGTTGCGGTTTTGTTTGGTATTGCACTTGCATCTACAAGTAAGCAATCACAGCCTATCATTGATTTTTTAAATACATTAACTGTGCCTATTTTTAAACTTGTGGGTATGTTGATGAAACTTGCACCTATTGGGGCATTTGGTGCAATGGCTTTTACCATTGGTAAATATGGTGTGGGTTCCATTGGAAATCTAGCATTACTGATTGCCACTTTTTATATTACTGCCATTTTATTTATCCTTGTTGTCTTAGGTGCAGTTGCAAAATATAACGGTTTTTCAATCATAAATTTAATTCGTTATATTAAAGATGAATTATGGCTTGTCTTAGGTACAAGTTCGTCTGAAGCTGCATTACCTAATTTAATGAGAAAAATGGAAAATGCAGGGTGTGAAAAGTCCGTGGTTGGTTTAGTTATTCCAACTGGCTATTCATTTAATTTAGATGGCACTAATATTTATATGACGATGGCAGCTTTATTTATTGCACAAGCATGTAATATTGATTTAACAATCACACAACAGCTTACGCTTTTATTAGTGGCAATGATCAGCTCTAAAGGTGCAGCAGGTGTGACGGGTGCAGGTTTTATTACACTTGCAGCAACACTCTCTGTTGTTCCGGATGTTCCTGTTGCAGGAATGGCACTGATTTTGGGGATTGACCGTTTTATGTCTGAATGTCGTGCTTTAACTAATATTATTGGTAATGCATGTGCAACGATTGTTGTGGCACGTTGGGACGGTGCATTAGACAAAGAACAATGTGATAAAGCTTTAAAACAACATTAATAAAAAACCGCCTGATGGCGGTTTTTTTTATCCTTGTAAAATTTTGCTTGAAACCAATGGTTTCCAAATTTGGCGAAGCGTTGGTAAATAAAAAGACTCACCCACTTCTACAAGTTCAGCATCAATAAGTGCATGGAGTTCATGTAAAAATAAATAATCATGTTCCATGGCACTTAAATTTTTATCAAAACTTTGACGTTTTTTTTGCGCCGTTTTTACTAACTGATCTGCATAAGCACGTTCTTTAAATTTAGATAATGCAGTAAGGCGTAACTCAACGATGCCCCATCCGCTTAAAAATGCTTTAAATACATTAAAGTCATGTGTAGTTGATTCCCATGACATTTCCTCTAAGTTATTATCCTCAGGTAGTACAGGAAGTAATAACTCCATCACACTTGGAAAAATTTTCTTAAAATTTAAAATAAATTTAACCGGATGATCTCCTGGATAATCGTTAAATTGAACGTGTTGTTGCGTATCTGTTAAATAAATATTAAGCATGTACAAATAAAATCAATAAATTTGATGCATTGTAAGACACAATGATTTATTTTGCATTAGGTGCAACCATGTTTTCAGGTTTTACAACTTCATCAAACTCTTCATTGGTTACAAGTCCAAGTGTAACAGCGACCTCTTTTAGCGTTTTTCCTTCTTTATAGGCTGTTTTTGCAACTTTAGCGGCATTTTCATAACCAATCACAGGATTTAATGCCGTAACCAACATTAATGAATTTTGTAAAAAATATTCGATTTTTTCACGATTAGGTTCAATACCAACAGCACAATGATCATTAAAACTATTACACGCATCGCCTAATAATTGAATAGATTGTAAAAGATTATAGGCAATTACAGGCATATAAACATTAAGTTCAAAATTACCCGATGCACCTGCAAAATTAATAGTGGTATCATTACCAAATACCTGTGCAACCACCATTGTCATTGCTTCACTTTGTGTTGGATTCACCTTGCCAGGCATAATGCTAGAACCTGGTTCATTTTCTGGAATACGAAGTTCACCCAAACCACATCGTGGACCACTTGCAAGCCAGCGTACATCATTCGCAATTTTATTTAGACTTGTAGCAAGCGTCTTTAATGCGCCAGATGCAAAAACTGCTGCATCACGTCCTGCAAGCGCTTCAAATTTATTGGGTGCTGTTATAAAAGGTAAATTAGTTTGCTTAGCAATTTGTTGAGCAGCTTGTTCAGCATAATTTGGATGTGCATTAAGTCCTGTCCCTACTGCTGTACCACCAAGTGGTAATTCATATAAACCATCTAAAGCATAGTCTAAACGTTTAAGCGCATGGTCAAGTTGGCTTACATAGCCACTAAATTCTTGTCCTAAAGTGAGTGGTGTTGCATCTTGGAGATGAGTACGACCAATTTTCACAATATTTTTAAATTTTTCGGACTTTTCTGCAAGCGTATTACGTAATCGTGTTACAGCAGGAATAAGTAACCGAGTTATTTGCAAACTGGCTGCAACATGAATCGCTGTTGGAAATGAATCATTGGTGGATTGTGCACGATTTACATGATCATTTGGATGTACAGGATATTGTGAACCTAGTGCCTGCCCCTGTTTTTGATTGGCAATATTTGCAATAACTTCATTACAATTCATATTACTTTGAGTACCAGAACCTGTTTGCCAAATAACCAAAGGAAATTCACTATCCCATTTTCCCTTAATAACTTCTTGAGCAGCATCCACAATCGCATTGGTAATATCTTCAGAAATTTGATTGAGTTGATAGTTTGTTATGGCGGCTGATTTTTTCACAATTCCCATTGCTTCAATAAGTGCACGGGGTAAATGCTCGCTACCAATTTTAAAATTTTGTAAACTACGTTGTGTTTGAGCACCCCACATTGCATTTGATGGTACGGCAACATCGCCCATAGTATCGTGTTCTATACGTGTTTTCATATTTGTCTCGCTGTATTTTTAGTTTATATTACTATGAATATTTTGAGACTTTAATTGATAATTGTTATCATTATTATAGGTGGTTAGTATATGAGTACGCTTTTATTAATTACAGCATCCCCTTTATCTGTTGTTGCATGGCATGCTTTAGAAACAGCACAAGCATTAAAACAAAAACAAGCGCCGTTTCAAGTATTTTTTTATCAAGATGCTGTTTATGTTGCTAATCAGCTTAATTGGGTACCCGATGATCAGAAAAATTTAACTCAAGAATGGCAAAAATTAGGCGTTCGTTTACCTGTTTGTGTAAGTGCTGCACTTAATCGTGGTATTACAGATCAAGAAAATTCAAAACGTCATCAATTAAGTCAGTATAATTTAGCAAAAGGGTTTGAGCTTGTTGGACTTGGTCAACTTGCTGATGCCGTGGAAACAGCAGAACGTGTAATTCAATTTTAATTAGGTTTTTTGTGAAAAATATTCTTGTTATTTTAAATCATGCCAATGTAACTCAATTACAAACGGTAGAAGCAGTATCTGCCACAATGGTTTTGGCAACGTTTGGTTCTAACGTAAAAGTGTTATTACAAGATCAAGCTTTAACGCTACTTCAAAATAATATGATATTTGATACTCAAAAAAATGCTTTTAAACTTGCTTCTAATCTCGTTGATGGGTTTGAATTTTATGATATAGAAACACTTTATATTTTAAATAAAGATGTGAATCATCCATATGTTTTAGCAACCTCGCATCATTTAGATGTTATACAACTTAATCCTGAATTTTTACAGCAATTTGATCATATCTTATATTGGTAATATGCATACTTTATTTTTATTACAAAATCCTTTAAAGGTACAAGAACTTTTAACACTTAAGACAGATGCAGACATGGTGGTATTACTTGCCGATGCAGTGACTTTACAAGATTTAGATATGCCCAATATTTTTGTTTTAGAAAAAGATATGCTTTTGAATCAAACTCATACTGTACTTACCTATCTACAATTTGTAGAAATTCTTTTACAATATAAAAGATGTATTACGATTAAGTAAAAAATATATGAGTTTAGAATTAGATCAAGATGGACATTTAGTCGATTATCAAATTTGGGACAAAAATATTGCTCAAACTATAGCAGCTGATTTACAACTAACGGAATGGCATATTGAAATTCTTTTAGCTGTACGCCAATTTTACCAACAGTTTGGGCACTCACCTGCGACACGACCTTTAATTAAGTATTTAATTAAAACGGTCAGTCCTGATATTAATAACGCCGTATTACAAGAAAAGTTTCAAACTGGTTTGGTTGCTCGGCACTTAAGCAAACTTGCAGGTGTGCCGAAACCACCAAATTGTTTATAGTTAAGGTAAAACACGTTTTAAGTCAGCAAAACATTTGGTTCCTTTTGCAGAATCACAAAATTGGATATTATTATCATCTTTCCAATGGATAAAATATTGTGATACCTCCCCTGTTTGGTTAATTTGCTGATTTGAACAATCTTTTTCATTATTATCATATTTAATCTGTAATGCTAATGCTCCAATTTCATTGTTTTCATCTGATGGTTGATATTCATAAATACCTGTTGACCATTCTTTTGCACTATGAATAATGGCTTGTCCATTGTTTTTAAAGTTATAATATTCTATACATTGGTTTTCAGGAATTTTCATACCCCATAGTCCGTAAATTGCAGGACGTATCATGATATTGATATCATTTTCTTGGTTTGGTGATGCTGCTAATATTGACGTATAACCTAACAAACATACGCTAAATAGTATTAATTTCTTCATATATTTTACTTCTATTACAGATTTTTTTTAATTTATCATTTTTCTTTTCATTTTTTGTTACTTTTTTTAGTTTTAACTAATAACTTTACTTAGGCTATTTTTTGATTTACATATTTACCAAATAAAAATTAAAAAATGGCATTTTTTAACATTGCTAAATTCTCTAAAAATTAACAATATATGCAAAATTTTGAGTTGTATTGTATTTTAATTTTATGAGTAGCTTTTTTAAAAGCTGTAACTAAAATGTAGGCTAAAAGCAGTTTTTGTTTGTATCTTACAAAAATATAGTGCAAGTTTTCTTTAGGAGGGAAAACATGTCTTCACGTATTTTGGTCATTCATGGACCAAATTTAAATTTGCTTGGTAAACGAGAACCTGAAGTTTACGGCAATAAAACTCTAGAAGATATAAATACTGCCCTATTAAAAGATGCACAACAATATGGTTGTAAATTAGAAACCTTTCAAAGTAATTGGGAAGGGGCCATTGTTGATCGAATTCATCAGGCTCAAGATGACAATATACAATTTATAATTATAAATCCTGCTGCTTTAACACATACTTCTGTTGCACTACGTGATGCTTTATTAGGCGTTGCTATCCCCTTTATTGAAGTACACTTATCTAATGTACATGCTCGCGAAACATTTAGGCATCATTCTTATCTAAGTGATAAAGCGATTGGTGTTATTTGTGGTTTAGGCGCAAAAGGCTATCATTTTGCACTACATCATGCCCTTTCTTCTATTTAATGAGTCCTTGTAAGGAATATTATGGATATTCGTAAAATCAAAAAATTGATTGACCTAATGATTGAATCAGATCTTCAAGCAATTGAAGTTAAAGAAGGCGATCAATCTATTGCTTTAACTCGTCCTGCCCCTGCTCCTGTTCAAATGGGTATGGCTGCAATGCCAGCTGCAACACCTGCATCATCAGGTACCCCTAAAGCGAAAACACCTCGTGGCGTTGTAGAAACTGCGCCAATGGTTGGTGTTTTTTATGCTGCACCAAACCCAGGTGAGGCACCGTTTGTAGAAGTTGGACAAACAATTTCTGCAGGTGAAACATTAGGCATCATCGAAGCAATGAAAATTATGAACCCAATTGAGGCAACTCAAAGTGGTGTAATTGAAGAAATTTTAGTAAAAAATGGCGATGTGATTGAATTTGGTCAAGCATTGTTCCGCTACCGCGCATAATCACGGGGTTTAATATGTTGCAAAAAGTATTAATTGCAAACCGTGGCGAAATTGCATTGCGTATTACACGTGCGTGTAAATCGTTAGGCATTAAAACTGTTGGTGTGTATTCAGATGCTGATAAAGATTTAATGCATTTACGTTTTGTAGATGAAGCTGTTTGTATTGGACCAGGTGCAACAAGTGAAAGTTACTTGAACATCCCTGCTCTACTTACAGCTGCTGAAGTAACAGGCGCAGATGCAATTCATCCAGGTTATGGTTTTTTATCTGAAAATGCTGAATTTGCAGAAATGGTAGAAAGCTCAGGTTATATTTTCATTGGTCCTCGACCTGAACATATTCGCCTTATGGGTAATAAAGTATCTGCAATTACAGCAATGCGTAAAGCAGGTGTTCCAACTGTCCCTGGTTCACAGCATGCCGTTACACCTGCTAATGCAAAAGAAGAAGCTGCAAAGATTGGCTTCCCACTTATTGTTAAAGCAGCATCTGGTGGTGGTGGTCGTGGTATGCGTATTGTAGAACGCATTGATACATTACTTGAATCTGTACAAGCTGCACAGCGTGATGCTGAAATGTGGTTTGGTGATGATACTGTTTATATGGAACGTTTCTTACAGAAACCGCGCCATGTAGAAGTACAAATCCTAGCAGATGGTAATGGACATGCCGTTCATTTGTACGATCGTGATTGTTCTTTACAACGTCGTCATCAGAAAGTACTTGAAGAAGCCCCTGCTCCTAATTTACCAGAACAAGCACGCGAAGATATTTTACAAGCATGTGTACATGCATGTGAATTAATGCAATATCGTGGCGCAGGTACATTCGAGTTTTTATTTGAAGATGATGAGTTCTTCTTTATTGAGATGAATACACGTGTTCAAGTAGAACATCCTGTAACTGAACAAGTCACAGGTATTGATATTATCGAACAACAGTTACGTGTTGCAGCAGGACTTGGCTTAAGTATTGAACAAAAAGATGTTGAAGTAAAAGGCCATGCTATTGAATGTCGTATTAATGCTGAAGATCCAACGACTTTCATGCCATCGCCAGGTAAAATTGAAACATTTTATGCACCAGGCGGTGCAGGTATTCGTCTAGATTCACATATTTATCAAGGATATCGTATTCCACCTTACTATGATTCAATGATTGCTAAACTCATTTCTCATGGTAAAGATCGTGAAACGGCAATTGCGCGTATGCGTCAGGCTTTAGATGAAATGATTCTAACAGGTGTGAAAACAAATATTCCTTTACATAAAGATCTGATCTTACAAGATAAAGATTTCTGTGAAAAAGCAATGGATATCCATTATTTGGAAAAACATTTGCTTAAACAACTTGAAGAAAAACCAGCAAAATAAAAGATAAAAAGAAGTGGTTAACCACTTCTTTTTTTATAAATATACCAAAAACAAATGGCTAAAAAAAATGCTGTAATATCAACACTTAAAATATTTACCCATAAACCAAATGTTGGAACACAAAAAGCAATGATAGATGTAAATATAAAACTAAAAAGACTTAGAGCTGTTAAAAATAATAAATGTTTCAAAGATTTTTTGGAATCTGTTATTAAACAGTAAAAAATACTAAGCGTAAAAATAAAATAATAACCATATATAAAATAGAGATTAAGTAAATTTTTTGGAAAACCTAAAATAACTACCCATTTGGTTGTTGCCATAACTAGACTTATCGCCAATACACTACCAATCATTGCACCTATAGTAATTTTTTCTAAAACTCTTACACTTAAGTTATTTTTATTTTTGCGACTTTGAATCCAAAGCAAGTTTCCAGTATAAAATAAAAAAGCCCCACCTATCCCTAAAATAAAGTATAACCAACGTGTCCAGATTCCATTAAAACTACCAAAATGTAGCGCAAACATAGATTGGATAAATTGTTCTATTCCATTTGCATTTAGAAAAAATTTATTTGTAACTTCTAATGTATAGGGATTCATTATTACAAAATTATGATTAGCACCTCGGAGCATGTTATCGCTGTTATATATTGCAATTCTAACCACTGCTTGTGATTGATTTTGAAGATGATTAAAATCCATATAATCAACTTGATAGTTAGGAGCAATATGATTTGTTTTCAGTAAAATTTGCTTGATATCTAATGGTTTTTTTTGAATATATTGTTCAGATATAATAGGTTTATTGAAAATAGTTTGCCCTGTTAAATTCGATAAAATTGTGAAAAATACATCATGAAAAGCAAATACAATAACGGTTAAACTAATAATAATATGAAAAGGTAGATTAGTAATACCAACGACATTATGCATATCTAATAAAAATCTTTTTTTGTTTTTTGTTTTTCGAATTACTAAATAGTCTTTTACTAATGTTGGCAAGTGTAAAATTAGCCCTGAAATTATTGCAATAAAATAAAGCAATGAGATAAATCCCATTAAAATTACACCTGTTTTTTCGTGCCCAATATGTGTGGGTATACCTGCTGTTTCGTGCAGAAGCTCAATTAAATGACCTAGTTCTGAAGGCTGTTGTTGCTCAACTTTAAGATGATTATTTTGTATATTAGCTATCCATGTTGAGTGCCCTTCTTGCCATATCATAGGAATTTTATGGGAAACATTATTACTTAGATTTAAAGTAAAATGATCTTGAGTAATAGGTACTTGTTTCTGAACAGCTTGAATAAATTGATTAATATTTTGAGGTGTATAATTTACGACTTGTTGTGGTGGAGTTGACCATTGTGTTATTTGATATTGGAAAACAGATAATCCACCTGCGATAAAACAAATAAAAAGAAAAATTCCAGAAATAATTCCTGTCCACGTATGTAAAGTTTTACTTAATTTTAAAAATTCTGTTTTAATTTTCATTATTTAATCCAAAGTAAAACACATGCACTCATAACATTGAGTATAAGTAAACAATACCAACTATATTTAAAATATAAACAGCTCATCATTAGAGGAAGCCATATCCATACTATTAACCAGATGACATATTGAGCTAAAATTATTTTAGAAAAATAAGGTTGCATGAAGATAAATAGAATACTTACTAACATCATAGAGAATGTAAAAGTGAATACACTTGCTATAAAAACTCTAATCCACAATAGATTTATCATTTTTAAAGATCACTTGAATAAAAGGTATAAATGACAAAATGACACTTAGACAAATAAGCCACATAAATACGCCGATAATAATTTGATTTGAGCATAAGAATTTCAGTCCTATTAATAATGTGATAATTCCTAAATATTTCCATCTAGGTTTTAAAGCTATTTTTAATAAATTTTGATTGTTGTGAGATAAATAGATAAAAATAGCGCCTAAAATTGTGATTAATATGCCAATTTGCTTAAACATGATAATTTCCTAAAAATTAAAAGTTAGCCCTAATTTATAATTTCGATCTGCACCAATAATGGCGTAGTTACTATTAAATATGCCTGCCCAATATTTTTTATTTGTAATATTATCGATGTTTAAATTTATTGTTGTTGGAACTTTAAACATTGTTACTTTATAACTAATCCCTGAATTCATTATAAAGTAACTTTTCAGGCTTAGGCTATTTTGATTATTTAAGTATTGCTTTCCAACATATTGGGTACCAAAATTAATTACTGCTCTGTCAAATAGTGAATATTCTAAATTCAAACTACTTGTCAGTTTGGGTACACCATATACGTTATTCCCTTGATTCTCCGAAGCTTTTATTATTTTTGTATGGGTATAAGCTGCATTTCCTGATAAATTTATTTTTTCAGATAATTTGCCATTAAACTGCCATTCTAGCCCTCTGGAACGAGTGTTTGCCCCATCAGTTGTAAGTTGAGTATATTGGGAGTCCGTATAGGCTGTTGTCATAGTAGAAGGTTTTTCAATTTGAAATACCGCAAATGTATTAAACCAATCTACTGTTTTATATTTTAATCCAAGCTCGTATTGTTTTGTTTGAAATGGTTTAAACGTTTTTCCGTAATTTACGTCTAATATATTGTCTACGGTTACACCTTGTGATAGCCCTTCTACATAACTTGCATAAATTGAGGTTAGATCATTCGCTTTAAATGTAATACCTAGAGTTGGTGAAAGTTTATTCGCTTTATATTGAGTGTCAGAATATGTATTCTTGATATTCATCTCTTGATATCGAGCACCTAAAATAAAATTGATTTGGTCTTGTAAAAACGAAATTTGGTCTGTGAAGGTATAACTTGTAAAAGAATGATTTCCATAAGGCAATAAAGTTGGATATGTAGTAGGCATCGTACCTATCGTTGTAGGATTATATAAATTTGTGGTAAATGCTGAAGATGTTGCTTTTGCATGTTGCCAATAATTTCTATTTAAATAATCGACACGAAATTCAATAACATGATGTGATTTACTTAAATTAGACTCTGTCGTTATACCCGCGTTGAATGTGGTGTTATGTTCATTAAGAGCAGTACGATAATATTGTGAAGTTGCATCACCTAAAGTATTCTTCAAAATCATACGCGTGCCAAAAATATGTCCTTCGTACTCTTTTTCAGCATAACCTATTCCACCAAAAATTTTAGTTATGGGTGTAATTTTGTAAATGGTTGATAACCCAATAAAATCGCTACTTGTTTTACCATCTAAATGTGGAAAATAATTTTTGTCACCACTGGGTGCATCAATTACCTCTGTAAGTTTCTCCATAGAAACCATAGCAGGAGATCCATTTTTACGATGCTCTCTAATGCTGTATGCATCTAAATTTATTTTTATTTTATCTGTTGTATAATCTGTCGCAATAGATCCTAATTTTAACTGATCTTTCATACTTTTAATTGTGTGTTCACCCTCACCATATGTACTATTAACACGTATACCAAATTGATTTTCTGCACCAAAACGTCTAGAGATATCTATACCTGTTTTTGTATATCCACTTTTTTCTATACTTGTATTCAGTTGCGTTAAATTTTTATCTGCACGTTTCGTATTTGCAATAATTACACCCCCTACACTTCCCGTGGGTGCTATACCTCCCACCAAGGCATTTGGCCCTTTGAGTACGGTAATAGAGTCTAAAATATCCGTTGGTATACGACTAATAGGTGCCATACCATACATTCCATTCAGCGCAATATCATCAGATGCAACACTAAAGCCACGTATTTGGAAGTTTTCGTTCAAATGCCCTTCGTTTGTGGTTGTACGAATACTAGGATCATTTTTTAATGCTTGTGCTAAAGTAGTAATTTGCTGTTTTTGGATTAAATCATGTGTGTAGTTATTTATCGAAAAAGGTATATCACTAATTTCTAAATTACCTAATGTATTTAGATTAATTGTATTTTTAGTTTGGGCTTTTAATGTAATAGTCGGTAATTGTTCCTCTGCATGGCTATAATTGAATAGAATTGTAAATAAATACGAGCTCCAGAATATTTTTTTATACACATCTTCCATAATAATGATTCTTAAGATACAAACAATAATTATTATCATTAATATGGATACATTTTTCAATAGTTTTACTACAAAAAAGCCCCTGCTAAGAGGGGCTTTTTTTAAATAGGTTCAATCGGTTGAATAACATCTGCATTTTGTGCACGATGTCTTAAAAAATGATCCATTAAAACAATTGCCATCATTGCTTCTGCAATAGGTGTTGCACGAACACCTACACATGGATCATGACGCCCTTTTGTTAGAACGTCTGTATTCTCTCTTTGCAAATTTATCGTTTTACCGGATGTCGTAATACTTGCAGTTGGTTTTAGAGCAATAGCTGTACGAATTGTTTGACCTGATGAAATACCGCCTAAAACTCCACCTGCATGATTTGCTAAAAAACCATCTGTTGTGAGTTCATCACGTGTTTGGTGTCCAAACTGTTCTGCTACGCCAAAACCATCGCCAATTTCAACACCTTTAACAGCATTGATACTCATCATAGCATGAGCAATATCAGCATCTAAGCGGTCAAAAACAGGCTCACCCCATCCTACAGGTACATTCTCAGCTAAAATTTCTAGCTTAGCACCACAGCTTGTACCTTGTTCTCGTAGTGAGGTGACCAACTGTTCAAAACGTGGTACGGCATCTATATCGCCACAAAAAAACGGATTGTTTGGAACTTCATTCCAATCAAGTTTTTCTGCTTTTTCAGTACCAATTTGCGTGACATGACCACGAATTAAGATATTAAACTTCTCGGCAAGATACTTTTTAGCAATTGCCCCTGCTGCAACACGCATTGCAGTTTCACGGGCACTTGAACGCCCACCACCACGATAATCTCGAAAACCATATTTTTGGGTATATGTATAATCGGCATGCCCAGGACGAAAAGTCTGCGCAATGTTACCGTAATCTTTTGATTTTTGATCTGTGTTTTCAATTAATAAACCAATTGATGTTCCTGTGGTTTTACCTTCAAATACACCAGAAATAATCTTAACTTGATCAGGCTCTTTACGCTGTGTTGCAAATTTAGATGTTCCCGGTTTACGGCGATCTAAATCTTTTTGTAAATCTGCTTCACACAATTCAATGCCGGGTGGCACGCCATCTACAATTGCCATAAGCCCAACCCCATGCGACTCACCGCATGTAGTCACTTTAAATAACTGCCCAATTGAATTTCCTGCCATTTTTTATTCCTTTAAGCTGTCACAGAATCTAAAAATAATTGTCTATATTCACGGCATTGTGCGGCAGTTAAAGCAAAAATACCTGAGCCACCTTTTTGGAATTTTAACCAATGAAAATCAACAGTATTGAAGTTTTGACGCATTGCCCATTCAGAATTACCCACTTCAATCACAATTAAACCATCTTCTGTAAGGTAATCGGCAGCTTGTGCAAGCATTTTACGAACAAGGTCTAAACCATCTTGACCTGCTGCAAGTGCAAGTTCGGGTTCGTGTAAGAATTCTTCAGGTAAATCTGCCATATCTTCAGCATCTACATACGGTGGATTCGTTACAATTAAATCATATTGATTTTCGGCAGGAATTTTTGCAAATAAATCAGATTCTAATAGTGCAACTTGATACTGCATATTATGATGTTCAGTATTTAACGCAGCGACTTCTAATGCATCGCGTGAAATGTCGGTTGCATCGACCTCTGCTTCAGGAAATGCATACGCAAGCGCAATAGCAATACAACCTGATCCTGTACACATATCTAAAATACGGCGAGGTGTTTTTGGTTCTTTATTTTTAGGTAGATTATTTAACGCTTCATGCATATGCCCTTGTGCATCTAAACAATATGGCGAAAAACGTTGCTCAATGAGTTCTGCAATTGGCGAACGAGGAATAAGTACACGTTCGTCTACATAAAACGGTTTATTACAAAAATATGCGAGGTTTAATAAATAAGATGTTGGAATACGATCATTAATACGACGTTCAAGTAATGCTAAAAATTCAGCTTTTTCACTTGGTAATAATTTTGCCTCTAAAATTTCGTTATCTGCCGACCAATCTAAAGCTAAAGTTTGTAATACTAATGCAGAACTTTCAGCAAAAAAATCTTCTGTGCCCTGTCCTAAGTGTGCATCGTGTTGACGTAAAGCAGTCACCCCAAAGCGAATAAAATCACGAATTGTTGTTAAATTTTCAGCAGCTTCATTTAGACTTTCAGGGCTAATAGTCAATCGCTCCACGCAGAACTCCAAGCATTATCATTTAAAAACACTATTCTACCTTGTTTTAAATTAACCTTACAGAGCTATAACATTTTAATCCCCAAGACA
Organism: Acinetobacter sp. HY1485; assembly: GCF_027568475.1. GTDB lineage: Bacteria > Pseudomonadota > Gammaproteobacteria > Pseudomonadales > Moraxellaceae > Acinetobacter. The sequence continues at coordinate 35,272 of NZ_JANKZG010000005.1, forward strand.
TGGTAGATTAAAAACTCAATTAAACTAAATGGATAACAACATGGCTGATATTATAAAAAAAGGTTCTGCACACTGGGAAGGCAACATTAAACAAGGTAAAGGGACGCTTTCTACAGAAAGTGGCGCACTTAATCAACAACCTTATGGCTTTAATACACGTTTTGAAGGTAAACCAGGTACAAATCCAGAAGAAATTTTAGGTGCAGCACATGCCGCTTGTTTTTCGATGGCACTATCGCTACAACTTGGCGAACAGAATTATACAGCTGATCATATTGATACAGAAGCCTTTGTAACCCTTGCAAAAGATGACCAAGGTTTTGTAATTAATCACATCAAACTACAAAGTCGTGTCAAAGTACCCAATCTAGACAATGACACCTTTCAAAAAATTGCTGAAGCAACAAAACAAGGTTGCCCAGTTTCTCGATTGTTTAATGCAGAAATTGAGTTGGATGCACAACTTGTCTAACACATAAAAAAGGTTGAGCTAATCAACCTTTTTTAAACCCAATGTAACGGCTATATTCAAGTACACCTAATGGCATTTGATACACGTCTAAATCCTGAATTACATCTTTAAGATTATCCCAAACATTCAGCTCTTGTGCATGAATCACATCGACGGGATTAGGTAAGCAATCTTCAAAATCATCTAATATATATTCAAATCCTAAATCTAAGGCAATAAACTGTGTATGCTGACAAGGCTGTATATACTGTTCTTGTGTCCAATCTAATACAGTGTGTTGACATACCGGACAATTAATTGATGCGGTTGCACTTTGTATTTGGTGATACATTGAAATACCTCAAAATAAGTATTCTATCAGATATTGTTTTATGTTCTCTAAACATTTAAGGTGAGCACAGCAACATAATATGGTTAACACAATGCTCAATGATTTAGATGATTTTTATTGCTTTGCTCTTGTAGTAGAACATGGTGGCTTTAGTGCAGCCGAGCGTGTAACAGATATTCCAAAATCAAAATTGAGTCGTCGTGTATATAATTTAGAAGAGCGTTTGGGCGTCCGTCTTATTCAAAGAAGCTCTCGTCATTTTTCAGTGACCGATATTGGTATGAATGTTTACCGTCATGCTCAAGTAATGATGAATGCAGCACAAGCAGCACATGACTTGGTTGATCATCTGAGTGTAGAACCGCGTGGTGTGATTCGTGTCAGTATTCCTGTTTCTGTGGCGCAAAATGAATTCACAAAAATTTTACCTGATTTTATTAAAAAATATCCCGAAATTCGTTTACAACTCATCGTGACTAACAGACGTGTAGATGTAATTAATGAAAATGTGGATATTGCATTACGTGTACGTTATAAAATTGATGATGATCCAAATTTAATCGTGCGACAATTTGAGCGTATAGAACAGCATTTATTTGCAAGCCAAGCCTATCTAAATGAATATGGACATTTAAAATGTCCTGAAGATTTAACCCATCATAAAGTGCTGAGTATGGCAGATGGTAATCCAGATCAATACATGATTTTGAATCATCTAGAACATGGCACAAGTAAAGTTAAAATTAATCCAACGGTTATGGGTTCAGATTTAATTATGCTTGCACAACTTGCAAGACAAAACTGCGGTATTGCCTTACTCCCCGATTCTTTAACCCATGATTACATACAAAGTGGCGAGCTTGTTCAAGTATTACCTGAGTGGAAGGCTCCTCATGGTATCCTACATGCAGTTTATCCATCCCGCAGAGGTATGCTCCCTGCGGTACGGGTATTTATTGACTACTTAGTAGAAACTCTCAGTACAACTGTTTCGTGATGGAATTGTTGTACATTATCTCGATGCGCCACACTAATCACGGTAAGTTGTGGCAAATCATCTAATAGGGTATACAAACGTGTTTCGTTTTTAGTGTCTAATGCTGATGTTGCCTCATCTAAGAAAACATATTTAGGTTGTTGCAAAACAATTTTGGCAAAAGCTAAACGTTGTTGCTCACCTAAAGATAGAATATTCTCCCAATCATCTGCATCGTGTAAATCTAAAGCCAAATTGACTTGAGTAAGTGCAGCGTTACACGCTTCATCACTAAAATCTTGCGCATGTTTTGGATAGCATAAAATTTCTTTGATTGTGCCATAAGGCAAATAGCTTTTTTGAGGTAAAAATAAAATATCCTCAGGAATCGGACGTTCAACTGTACCTACACCGTGTTTCCATAACCCTGCTAAAGCACGCAACAATGTACTTTTACCTACGCCAGATTCACCCTGAATCAGAACACGGTTGCCAGAAGTAATCTGTAAATTGGGTACATCAACTAAAATATTTCCATTTGGACGATTTAAACGTAAATTGTGCGTTGCAATCACCTCAGATTTTTTACACTCAATCGTTGATAAATCATCGTCATAAAGTGCAGATTGAAACTCAGTTAAACGTTTAAGTGCTGCACGTAAAGCTGAAAGTTCTTGATAGTTAAAAATAAACCAAGATAAAGACGCTCGTACTCGCATAAAACTAGAGGTAAGTTGCATCATACCGCCCAGCGTGACTTTTTTTGCTAAATACTGTGGTACCACAAGTAAATATGGAATATATGCACCTGCTTCAATATATACAGACTCTGTCACTGCAATTCGTTTGGTATATGTCATAATGCCACGCCAGTTTTGACGAATGGCAACAAACGAATTAACTAACCGATTTTTTTCTGCCTCTTGTCCCTTATATAACGCAATTTGTTCCGCATTACTGCGAATATTAATTAAAAGCGCACGAAAATCTGCTTCATATTGCTGTTGTTTATAATTCAAGGATACCATTGGGCGCCCTATTTTCTCCATAATGTATGAACCTAAAAAGGCATAAATAATGGCAACCCATAACATTGCACCGGGAATAATATAATCTGCACCTTGTATATTAAATACCCATGTATTGGATACACTCCAAATCAGTGCACCATAAGACACTAAATTCACACAGTTTTTAAGTAAGCCTGTTGAAAGAGATAAACTCTTTTTAGCCATATCTCCCAAATCTTCTGCAATACGTTGATCGGGGTTATCTGCTCGTTTTTCTTTTTCAATATGATAAAACTTATCACCTTTTAACCAATCACTAATATAATGATGTGTAAGCCATGTCCGCCAACGAATCTCTAACATTTGCTCAAAATAGGTACTAAATGTTCTAGCGGTAATATTTGCAGTTACTAAACCTAGCAATGTAATCAGTAATGGTTTTATTAAATCAACTTTATAGTCTGTAAGTGCATCATAAAAATCTTTTTGCCAATGTGTAATTTGCAAAATCACATAGATATTACTCATATCTAATGTAATAACAAGCGCTAATAGACCAAAAGCAAACCATTTTTCATCTGATACCCAATAAGGCTTTAGAACTTGCCAAGCCGAAATATTTTTTTTCATCATCATTAGTGCTTAAAGTTAAAAGAGAGCATGAAATTACGAGGATCACCGTAGATATTATAAACGCTGTTTGTACCTACAGAGCTATAGTAACGCTTATCTGTTAGATTATTTCCAACTAAACTGACTGTTATATTCGGATTAATTGGATAACTCACTACCGTATTAATCAACACATAACCCCCTTGTTTTCGTGTTAACTGTGTTCCACGGCTACCATAATATTCACTTACAGCAGTTGCGCCTAAACCAAGTTTTAACCCATTTTCAAGTGTGTACATATTCCACAATTTAAAACTATGCTTTGGTTCTGCTGTACTCATTGTTAAGCCTTGGTTACGGCTATCTTTTAAGTATGTATTAGTCGCATACGTATACCCTAAAGAGATGTTCCAATTGTCTTTTAAACTTCCTACAAGCTCTGTTTCTATACCCTCACTTTGTACCTTACCCGATGCAATATATGCCTTTGGGTCACTCGGATCACTCATAGGACGATTTTCATCGTTTAATCTAAACAAAGCAATTGACGTATTTAAATGATCATTAATAAAACTATGTTTAGCACCAATCTCGTATTGATTACCTTGTCTAGGCGCTAATACGTTACCCTGTATATCTAAAGCTGTTTGTGGTACAAAAATATTGGAATAACTGCCATATACTGTGAGCTGAGGTGTGATGTTATATAAAAGTCCTGCATAAGGTGTAAATTCACCATCTTCTTCACCTTGAGTTTTCCAATTTGTTACAGTAGATGGTGCAATATCACGACTTTTATTTTTATAATTTGATACTCGTCCACCTAATACTAATGTCATTGGATCTGTTAACTTAAAACGAATTTGGGAGTACAAACCCGTTTGAGTTGTTTTCTTCTGAGAAGCATTATCATAATCTAAATTTGGCTGTTTTAATTGATGGGTAAATAAATCTATATTTTGATATGTCGTGCCATCATCTGCCCACCAATTTTTATAACTTAGGTTATCATAATTATAACCAATAACCATTTGATGTTCATGATTAAACAAATCAAATGAACCACTCAAATAAAGATCAACCGCTTTGCGTGTATAGTGATATTTATTATTTTCAAGAGGTGCATAACTTACTAACCCTGTGTTTGTATCTACAGCACTTGTTACATAACTATCTAAAGCATGCTCAGTTCTTGTGTAATAACGAACGCGTGTATTTAATTTCCATCTTGTATTAAATAAATGCTCATAGCCCAATACAGTATCATTCATTGTGCTATTACTATATGCCCAATCTGGCGTTGCATTTGTAGCACGTTTAATATTTAGCAATTTTCCGGTTTTACTTGCAGGCAAACCAAAAGATGGTGAATCAGTTTTAGTGGTTTGTAAAGCATTTGAAATTAAAAAAGAATCTGAATCAGTTGGTCTATACTCTAGTACCCCATACAATAGCCCTTTTTTTTGATGTGTTTGATCAGTATCAAAATCTTTATCTTGACCAACTGCAACCATTCGTCCATTTATTTTATCTGTTATAGGTTGTGAAATATCTATTGTTGCTCTTTTATTATTCCAACTACCATAACTCAAATTACTTAATATCTCGGGGGCATCTTTAGGTTTTTTAGTCACAAAATTTACAGTACCGCCTAAGTTTCCTGTTCCTGTTAAAATTCCTGATGCTCCACGTAAAATTTCTATTTGCTGATAAAGTGCTAAATCAAATTGTTGGTTACCGCTTAGGCTATTATAGCTTGGAATACCATCAACAGATGAATTAAGAGCATATCCACGGGTTTTATATTGACTTTGTGTAGAATCATTTGGAATAACAGTGAGTCCAGCAACTTGTTCTAAAGCATCCTCTACGGAAGTTAAATGTTGATCCTCTATTCTTTGCTCTGTTAATACAGAAACAGATTGTGGAGTTTCTTTTAAAATTACGGGCAACTTAGAGGCTACCGTATTTGTATTTGCAATATAGCGGTTTTGACTTTTAAACGATAATGTATCTAATACATGATCGTCTGCATGTACAAAATTACAGATGAGCAAGATTGAGATACTTAGTGCGCATCGGATAAATTTATTTTGAGTCATATCTTTCTCTTAACTTAATCAAAATTTAAATAAAATGAAAAAATTAAGAGATGGGTGGGGCTCGCCCTTGTGGATTAAGGAAAAGACGTTGTAATGCAAAATAGATATGTTTAAACGCATGCTGAAAAGCCAATAAACGAATTTGCATTCGCTCAAAAACTTCTTGAATACTTTTCTCTATATAAAATGCCACACTACTATAAACATGACAATACAAACACTCATGTTCGAGAGCTTTCTTTTTTTGATGTGTTGGCAAAGATTGATGATGGTGACGCATAGTCATCTGATGATGAGGCGAATGCATAACTTCAGAGACAGTCTCACACACCAAGCTCGTTTGAAACGGCTTTGGAAGTAGTGGCTGTAAAAACACAGCAAGTTGTAAAAAGATTGCAAGAAATGCAATCATCACACCAAACTTAAACAAATAAAAAGCTCATACATCCGATAGACGAAAGTATAATAAAGAATAAGTTTTTTTTAAAGTTTATAATAAAAAACCATATAAAAGAATTCTGTTATGTCTTCATAAAATAACCACTAGCATTATCTCATGCAGCTTTAGCATAAATTGGATAAAGAAGATTTTCTTCGCTTTCGATACGCTTAACTAATACTTGTCCTATCTCTCTAAGATCTGCTGAGAATTCTTGAATATTATGTGAACTTAAATCAATGTCTATCCATGTGTTCAAAAATTTATTGATTTCTGTCTCCAAATTACGCATTTCTCGTCGGAATATTCTGATTTTTTTGAACTCTTCTATTTCTTCTTTCAAACTTTGCTCTAAATAAGCATATAACTTTACATTTTTACTATAAAGTTGGATATTAAACGTCTTTTTAAATTGTTGTAGTTTTTCTAATATTTGAGCGTATTGGAATTTACTCCCACTTTCTACAATTGAACCATATAAAAACAATAATTTCTGATGATCTTCTTTTAAATTGTTAACTAGATTTTCATTATAATGAATTTGTTCAGCTTGCGTGTTCTTATCGATTGTTCGTTCATGTTCAGATAAGTTTAAATTATTTTCTGATGTATTTTGAGAGCCAAAAAAAGATTTCAACCAAATAGAAACGCTCATGAAATAGCCATAACTTAATATTCTTAATTAATTCATCATACTAAAATTTCAAATAAATCTATCCATACTTTTTTTGACAGCCTTTGTAAGCTATATCTTCTTTTTTAAAGAAAAAAGAAGATATATTTATTAGTATATATTAATAATGAGAATGATATCACATTAATCTAACCGATGTGCTGAATTTAAATATTCATCAGATTGCATCTCTAATAAGCGTGACTGTGTTCTCTGAATTTCGAATGCAAGTCTCTTTCCTTGATATAAATCTAAAATAGTATTTTCAGAAGTAATAATTAATTTTACTTTTCGGTCATAAAACTCATCGACCAAATAAATAAAACGACGTGTAATATCATTAATTTGATCATTTAAATGTGGAATATCACTGACCAATACTGTCGTGTATTTATTTGCAATTTCAATAAAGTCAGATGGACTTCTTGGCTCTCTACACAAACTATTAAACGAACACCATAAAATATCATTAGTTTTTTTTACAACATTAATATTTCTATGATTGATTACGATAGGTTCTTGATCTATTTTTTGACCTATCGTAAGTACTTCAAAACGTTGCTCTAACCATTTTGTAGTTTCTATAGATAAAGGGAATTTAAACAACTCAGCTTGTTTTAAAATACGTAATCGATAATCGATACCCGCATCTACGTTTAGAATTGTACAATTTTTTTCTAGAAGCCCAATCGTAGGCAAAAAACGATCACGGTGAATACCATCTTTATATAAACTGCTTGGTTCAATATTTGATGTTGCAATCAATGTAATGCCTTGAGTAAATAATTTTTGAAATAAATCACTTAAAATCATGGCATCAGTTACATTTGTTACAAAAAATTCATCAAAACAAATTACTGTTGTTTTAGAAAGAATAATTTTTGCAACTTCATCTAAAGGATTCTGCTGTCCTGATAATCTATTAAGCTCCTTATGAACATACTGCATAAAATGATGGAAATGCATTCTCATTTTTTCTTTAATAGGCAAAGAATCGAAAAATGTGTCCATAAGCCAAGTCTTTCCTCTGCCTACTCCACCCCACATATATATGCCTTTAGGGGTTACTTTTTTCTTAAAAAAGCTAAAAAAAGATTTTTTTTGTTTATCTTGATCAACTAGGTCATACCAAATTTTATCCAATAATATTACCGCTTTTTCTTGTACTTTATCTTCAACAAAATGCCCTGAAGATATTGCTTGTTGGTAATGTTGTAATGGTGTTTTAACTTGAACTTCCATATTAGTTATAAAAATAGCCTCAGTTGAGGCTATTTTAATTTATTTTAGAGTTTGAAGAATATCAAATAACATTTTTTTAGGATTTTCTGCTTTTGTAATTGGTCGCCCTATTACCAAATGAGTAGAGCCATTTTTGATTGCCTGAGCAGGTGTAACTATTCTTTTTTGATCATCTAGATTTGAGCCTATAGGACGTATTCCTGGCGTTATAAGACTAAAATTTTGACCTAATTCTTGACGTAATACCTTAGCTTCTTGTGCAGAACAAACTATACCATCTAAACCGCAGTCTTGCGTTAACTTAGCTAAGCGCAAAACTTGTTCTTCAGGATTGTAATTTAATCCAACTTCTTGTAAATCGCTTTGTTCCATAGATGTTAAAACAGTAACTGCTATAAGCTGTGTATTATAGTTGCCTAATTTTAAACGTTCTGCACACGTCTCCATCATTTTACAACCACCTGATGCATGCACATTAACCATCCATACCCCTAGGTCAGCTGCCGCACACACAGCTTGAGCTGTTGTATTGGGTATATCGTGAAATTTTAAGTCTAAAAAAACCTCAAAGCCTTCTTGATGCAATTTTTTTACAATCTGTGGTCCTTCGTAGGTAAATAGTTCTTTACCTACTTTTACTCGACATAACTTAGGATCAAGAGATGCAGTTAAATTAAGGGCATCTTTTTCACTTTTTGCATCTAAAGCAACGATAATACTCAAAATATCACTTCCAGTTGATAAAAAGAAAGCCCATTATAATGGGCTTTTATCATTAGCGTTAATGTCTAACACTGTTTTTTCGTGTCTAACATTTGCAGCTGCCTCAGCTGCTGCAAGTTGAGCAGTCTGAATTTGTTCTTGTCTTAAACGTTCAATTTCTTTGTTTAAACGTTTAATTTCCCAATGATTTTGAAATACACGGAAAATTTGAACGCCAAGTAATAAACCTAATACAACTCCAAGCGCTAGAGTAATTAATACCAATAATCCTACACGCATTTCTGGTATATGTGTAAACCATAAATCTACAGATACAGGTGGTGCATTTAATAGAACTAATGCAAGCGCGTATATAAATAAAACAATTAGTAAAATAATTAATATAAAACGCATAATTCCCCCAAAAAATCTTTGATTTTATTTATTAGCTGATTTATTTACTGCATCTCTTAATGCTTTACCAGGCTTAAAATGAGGAACAGCTTTTGCAGAAACATCAACTGATTTACCAGTTTTGGGATTTCTTCCTACTCTTGGCTCACGGTGGTGTAATGAAAAACTACCAAACCCACGAATTTCAATTCGATCATTTGATGATAATGCATCGACCATTTGATCAATCATAATTTTTACCGCATCTTCAACTAAAGGTTCTGCAAGATGTGGATTTTTTAAAGCAATTCGCTGTATCAAATCAGACTTGTTAAGTGCTTCTTTAGTCATAACGACCTCATTAATTTTAGCAACTTTATTAGTATATTAATAATAACCTGTTTAAATACAAAAAGGTAGCGCAGTATGTCTATACCACGCTACCTTTTACAGTAATTAAATAAAAAGTATCAATTAGTTACACTAATATCAACTTTTACTTTATTACTTCATTTGCGCTTTAATCAAATCACCAATAGTCTTAGGACCATTTTCTTGTGATGTAGATGTTTGGCGTAAGTTTGCTACAGCTTCGCGCTCTTCAGCTTCGTCTTTTGCTTTAACAGACAAGTTGATTGAACGTGATTTACGGTCAACATTGATGATTTTAGCTTCAATTTCTTGACCAACTTCCAAGAATTTAGTTGCATCTTCAACGCGATCACGGTTGATTTCAGAAGCTTTTAATTGAGCTTCTACTTCGTCAGCTAATTTAACAGTAGCACCACGAGCATCAACTGCAGTTACAGTACCTTTAACTAAAGCACCGCGTTCATTCGTTGCTAAGAAATCATTAAACGGATCGTTGTTTAATTGCTTAATACCTAAGCTGATACGGTTACCTTCAGCGTCAACAGATAAAATAACTGCTTCTACTGTATCACCTTTCTTGTAACGACGAATAGCTTCTTCGCCTTGTTCGTTCCAAGAAATATCAGATAAGTGAACTAAACCATCAATACCACCTGGTAAACCGATGAAGATACCAAAGTCAGTGATCGATTTAATCGTACCAGAAACTTTTTCACCTTTGTCATGGTTTTTAGCAAACTCTTCCCATGGGTTAGCACGAGTTTGTTTGATACCAAGAGAAATACGACGACGCTCTTCGTCTACTTCAAGAACCATAACATCAACTTCATCACCAATCTGAACTACTTTAGATGGGTGGATGTTTTTATTTGTGTGGTCCATTTCAGAAACGTGTACAAGACCTTCTACGCCTTCAGCAATTTCTGCGAAGCAACCGTAATCAGTTAAGTTAGTCACACGTGCTTTAACGATAGAACCTTTAGGGTAACGGCTCATGATCGCTAACCATGGATCTTCACCAAGTTGTTTAAGACCTAGTGATACACGATTACGTTCACGATCAAATTTAAGTACTTTAACAGTAACTTCTTGACCTACTTCTACAACTTCAGATGGATGCTTGATGCGTTTCCAAGCCATATCTGTGATGTGTAAAAGACCATCAATACCACCAAGATCAACGAATGCGCCGTAATCAGTAAGGTTCTTAATTGTACCTGTAACTGTTTGACCTTCTTCTAGTTGAGCAAGTAATGCTTCACGATCAGCTGAAGATTCAGCTTCCATTACAGCACGACGAGATACAACAACGTTATTACGTTTAGCATCAAGTTTGATTACTTTGAACTCTAACTCTTTACCTTCTAAGTGAGTTGTATCACGAATAGGACGAGTATCAACTAAAGAACCTGGTAAGAACGCACGAACTGGACCGATGTCAACAGTGAAACCGCCTTTAACTTTACCAGAGATAACACCAGTAACGATTTCGCCGTCTTCAAAGATTTTTTCAAGTTTAGTCCAAGTTTCAGCACGTTTTGCTTTTTCACGTGATAAAACAGTTTGACCCATGCCGTTGTCAAGTGCTTCAACAACAACGTCAACATTATCGCCAACTTGAACTTCTAATTCGCGTTGGTCGTTTAAGAATTCTGCACGGTTAACAACGCCTTCAGATTTAAGGCCAGTGTCAACAGTTACCCAGTCGTCATCGATGCTAACTACAACACCTTGGATGACTGCACCCTTTTCAACGTTTAAATTTAATTCGCTTTCTTCAAATAGGGCTGCAAAAGATTCGGTCATGTTATACCTGATAAAGTCAGCGGTCTTGGATCAGACAAGGCCGGTTTAGTTACACATAAGTACTGTCCCTTATTTCTGATCTGGCAGTACTTACGCAAAATTCTTATGCCAATTTACTATTGATATACGTGACCATTTTAGAAAAAACTTCATCAATAGAAAGTAATGAACTATCTATGATATAAGCATTTTCTGCTGGCTTTAACGGAGCAACTGTGCGCTCTGTATCACGCTTATCTCTAGCTTCTATATTAGCTAAAATGGCTTCTATTTTAACATCTTGCCCTAAACCCTGCAACTGTTTAAACCGTCTTTGAGCACGAGAGCCTGCAGATGCCGTTAGATATATTTTAGCTTCTGCTTGAGGAAAAATTATTGTTCCCATATCTCGTCCATCTGCAACCAACCCTGGAGTTTGTGCAAACTTTTTCTGACGCTCTAATAAAGCTTGACGTAGTTCTACAATAGTCGCAACTTTAGAAGCATACTCGCCTACTTGCTCTGTACGAATAACTTCAGTTACATCTTTTTTATCTAGAAAAATAGATAATTTTTGATTGTTTGGTTTAAAAGAAATATCTAGACTCTCAGCAATTTTAATTGCTTTAGGTAAGTTTTCTTGTAGTTTATCAATTAAGTCTAGTTGTGCTAAAGACAGTCCTAATAAACGATAAATCGCACCTGAATCTAATAAATGGAACCCATAATGTTGTGCTATTTTACTTGCTAATGTTCCCTTTCCTGATCCACTTGGTCCATCTATCGTAATAATCGGTGTCGTCATTTAACTCACTCATTCATATTTCAATTATTGCTATATTAACAAAATTATTGTAGTTGCTTGAGTGCTTTTTTTTGTTCACGGCGTTTTTTAAAAAATTGACTCAATTGTGCTGCACATTGTTGCTGTAAGCACCCATGTTCAAATATGAATTTATGGTTAAAATAACCATTGTCTAAAAGCTGACGTGCACTCACTAATGCGCCTGCTTTTGGCTCTGTCGTTGCAAACACAACCCGGTTTATCCGAGCATGCACCAAAGCACCAACACACATGGTGCAAGGTTCTAAGGTAACATATAAAGTTGTATCTTCAGGTAGTCTGTAGTTTTTAAGCGTTTGACAAGCAGACTGAATAGCTAAAATTTCTGCATGTGCAGTAGGATTATGTGTTGCAATAGGTGCATTGCAAGCTTGAGCAATGATTTGGTTATTACTCACTAAAACAGCGCCAACTGGCACTTCATTATTTAAAGCTGCAATTTCAGCTTGTTCAAATGCATATTGCATCCACTTTTCATCATTTTCACTAAATAACATGGTACTGCTTTAAAATATTATTCCAACTTTCAATATGGGTAATTGGTGGTGTATCACCCAAAATAGTAGTGAGCGTTAATTTAGCAGGGGCTTTCCACACAGGAAGTAAATCTTTATCAACTAAACGAGCGCGTACACCTTCGACAAAGTCAGCTTGTTTGAGTTTCCAAACCGAAATTTGTGTTTCAAGCTCAAAAACTTCTTGCCATGTACGTGTGGTTTTTCCCCATTGCCACAATAACCAAGTCAATGCAGCTGTCATTGGCGAACCTTTTTTTAAGCTTTCACTCGCTTGGCGCAACCAATCACTTCTTGCATCGATCAAACTTAATATACCACAATAGTCTTGCTCAAAATTATCCCCTTTACATACTTGACTAAGGATATCTAAGGAGTTTTGTAATGGACCTGCGGGTAAGGGACGATGGATTGTATTTAAAGCATCATCTATGGCTCTAAAGGAGCGCGCAGGATAATGTTCCCAATTTACATTTAGAACTTTATCTAAAACTGTTTGTCGATCTACCTCACAAACATGCGTTGCCCAACCTATCGCATATGCACCTGCCGAAGTCATGATTGAGCCTGTTAAACCTGTAAAAAGTCCAATTGTACCCCGATCTGCCAAGAAACGAGTGCCACCTACATCAGGATAAAGCCCAATGTGAATTTCTGGCATTGCTAAACGTGAATATTGTGTGACTAGTCGAAATGGTGCTGCCATAAATAACCCTAACCCACCTCCCATCACATAACCTTCACCCCATACAACAATCGGTTTACTGTACTGATGAAGCAATAAATCTAATGCATATTCTTGTTTAAAAAACTCGTTTGCTTCCTCTTGCCTACCCTCTAGTACTAACTCACGTAGTTTACGCACATCCCCACCCACACAAAATGCTTTTGGGGTTGTAGAATCTAACCAAATTGCTCTTACAGTTTCATCATACTCAAATTCTTTAAAAACACGAATTAATGTATTTACAAGCTTACTATTTAAAGCATGAAGTGCATTTGGCCGATTTAAACGAATAATACGCCAACCATTTTTTGCTTCTTCTACGATAAGATCTTGATTAGATTCTAATAATGTCATGCGTCCAATTGCCAATTTATAGGTTCTATACCATGCTTCTGCAGGTAGTGATTTGTTTTTGAAAAGACTTTACATCCAAAAAAACCGCCACGATTCGCTGCTAAAGGTGATGGGTGCGCAGCGGTCAGTACAAGATGTTTATCTCTATTAATTCTTTGTCCCTTACGCTGAGCATACGCTCCCCATAAAATAAATACAATATTTTCACGCTGTTCATTTAAGACATCAATGACATGATCTGTAAAAATTTCCCAACCTTGTTTTTGATGTGAAGTTGGTTGAGCGGCTTCTACTGTTAAAACGCTATTAAGCAATAAAACACCTTGTTGTGCCCACTGTGTCAGATCACCATGTCTAGGAATAGCAACACCTATATCGCTATGTAATTCATGATAAATATTACGTAAAGAAGGTGGAATAGCCACACCACGATTAACAGAAAAACTTAACCCTTGGGCTTGATTAGGACCATGATAAGGATCTTGTCCTAAAATAACGACTTTAACCTGAGGTAGCGGTGTAGTATTAAATGCGTTAAAAATTAATTGATTAGGTGGATAAACAACTTTTTGAGCCTGCTTTTGTTCACGTAAAAACTGACGTAAATTATCCATTTGTGGACTGACCAGAAAAGGTGCTAAAGCATTTTTCCACGTTGTTTCTAATTGTACTTTTTCTAACTTTTGCTCTTGTTCAGGTGTCATTTGTATTCTCTATAATTTAACTTGAAGTTCAACAGATGGATTTTGGAACATTTTCCCTTCTTTTAAATATTCATACATCTGTGGATTGCTCCATTCCGATTGAATTTGCTCTGAAAACACAATGCTATCTAAACTTAACTCACCCATTTGTAAATTTTCAATATCCTCCACAAAACTTTGGGCATAACCTGTTTCTGTTTCATGCACAATCACAGAGTACACCTCAACATCACCTTCGCCATTTTGTGTTTGAGTTGAATGTAATACCTGTTGTGCTAGGAAAAAGAAAATACGCGAGAATTGCTCAGCAGATGGAGAAACAGGCAAACTTATCCAACGTGCGCTAAATTTTTGACATGCTTTTGTATAGTCGGCGCTATCTTGATTCCAAAAACAAATCGCATGATCAAAACTATCAAATAAGTCTTTGATTACCCCTTTGAGTAATCCAAAATCATAAACCATCTGTCCATGATCTAATTTATTTGCTTTGAGTAATAATTCAATTTTATAGCTATGCCCATGAATAGAACGCTTACAACGATCTGACGTACAATTACGTACAATATGTGCATTTTCAAACTTAAATAGCTTACGAATTAACATATGCTTGTCATAATTTAGGAGATGCCTTTATTATAAAGCAAGTGAAGGAATTTGTAAGGCTTGTTGGATATAACGCTGTTTAAGCGTATGACGAGAGCCTAAATAACGTTGATAAAAACTTGAGTTAAGCAAAAGTGCAGCACCATAAGTCAATGCCCAAAGCGATGCTAAATAATCGCGAGGCGTAAGTTTGCTATTGGCATAGTGTAAATGCGCTTCAGCTATTGGAATTAAAACTTTTAAACTTTTTCTTCTAATTTGATACAACGTTGCAAATTGTTGCTGTAATCCATTTTGTTGTGATAATTTTTCTTCTAAAAAATGAAATAAAACAGTACGTTCGGGTTGATCCAAATGATAACCGACGAAATAACTGACATATTGGTCAAACGGCGTATTGGATTGTGCTTCAAGTAAAGCTAAAAAATGCAATTGGTTTTTAATCAATAGATTAAGATAAAGTTCATTTTTACTTTTGAAATGCTTATAGATGGTACCTTTTGCAATATCTAACGCCTGTGCAACCATATCTAAAGTTAACTCAGTTTCACCATGTTCTAACAATAAACATGCAGTCATATCTAAAATTTGTTGTTCACGCTGATGAAACTGATTCAAAGTTAAGCCTCTTTTAATAAGCGCTCAAAATTTTCTGATGTTATTTTACCTAGTTTTTCTACACTACAGCCATATAAAGCTGCTAAAGCTGCAGCAACATGAGGAACATATTTTGGCTCATTAGACTTACCACGATAAGGTACAGGCGCCAAATACGGACTATCTGTTTCGATAAGAAGTCGATCTAATGGAACTTGTTTTGCTACATCACGAAGATCTTGCGCATTCTTAAATGAGACAATACCTGAAAAAGAAATATAGTAACCACAATCAAGTACGGCTTTCGCTGTATCTAGATCTTCTGTAAAACAATGCAAAATACCATGTGTTGATTTTTCTGCACGAATAATCTCAAGTGTATCTTGCTTAGCTGAACGTGTATGTACCACAACAGGTTTCTTTACTTGCTTTGAAGCATGAATATGCCGTGCAAAACAGTCCTTTTGTTCTTTTACAAAATCTTGGCTATGGTAATAATCTAAGCCCGTTTCACCAAGCGCCCACACTTTATCAGACTGTGCAAGTTCAACTAAATATTCCGTTGTTGCACGTGCCATAACACTTGGGTCTTCACAAGGATGAACGCCTACACTATATCCAACATCATGATGTAGTGATGCAATTTTTGATAAAGCAAGATAGTCATCTAAATCTACAGAAATTCCCATAAATTTAGTTACACCTGCTTTACGTGCCTCATCTAATGCTTTATTTAAACATCCATCATATGGTGTTAAATCAAGCATTGTTAAATGGCAATGAGTATCTGTAAACACAACTACCTCAATTAAATGGTATAACGTGGACGCGTAGAAGACATACTTCCTGCAAGCAATTTTTCAGCCTCTGCACGATAATATGCACCTTTTTCACCTGTAAGTTGAATGGCAAAACCTTGTGGCTTTGTTCCCGTTGCACGTGCATTAATCCAAATTACTTTTCCTGTCAGTGGAATTTTTTGTGCTTGCTCAGGCAAGGTTGCAATCACAAAACGCTCCTCACCTAACTTGACATCAAGTTTAGATGGAATAAACAAACCACCACCTGTAACAAAGGGCATATAACTTGCTTGTAGCACATTACGATCTGGAATATTAAGTTGGATAATTCCGCCCATTTGTGGTTGCATCACTTACTCTCCGTTAATATTCATAAACAAAGTAAACAACTGATCAAGCATTAAATTGGTTTGGACATTCTGTCTATTTAATTGCTTATTTTTTTGTACCTGTTCATGAAGATGAAATAGTTGTTCTAAAGAATAAAAACGAACAATTTCTGAAAAATCTAAATCTGTGTTTTTGATATGCTGTTGTAGTTTGACACAAATAATATCTGCTAACAAATATTCAAGCATCGTTTGAAAATCATAAAAACTCAGTGTTTTTGTCCATTTAGTGGCATACTTCATGGGCGTATCTTTGTGCTTTACAATTTTTATCCAATCTTCTAAAAATTCTTGCCGATGCGTCAACCATACATGCTCTTTAAGTGCCTGTAATGGCATACCATTACCCAATGCAAGTTTTAAATCTACTTGCGCATCATCAGACAATTGTTTTTTTACATATGAATAGGCTTGCTGATAAGTCATGCGATCTAACGCATAACGCTGTAGTCGGCTACGAATTGTGGCTGGTAGTTTTAAAAAATGCTCCGTCACTAAAATTAAAATAGTACGATCACCTGGCTCTTCAAGTGTTTTAAGCAGTGCATTTGCTGCTGCCGTATTTAAACGATCGGCAGGTTCTATCACAACAACGCGCCAACCCTCGCCTGTTTGTTGAATAAAAGGTTGTAACTCTCTAATTTTATCAATTTTGATGCTAGGTTGAGTTTTCTTTTCTTCATCAACTGTAATGTGTAAATAATTAGGATGTGTATTAGATTTTAACCATAAACAGCTTGAGCATTGCCCACATGCTTGCTGAGGTTGTTTATCTAAACATAAAACCCAAGCAACAAAATGGGAAGTAAAATCTAATTTACCGCAGCCGTTTTTACCAAAAAATAATAATCCATGCGCTATATCAGGAAAACGATTTGTAAGTTGTTGCCAAGGTGTTTTTTGCCAAGGATAGACGTCATTCAGTTTGAAAAATGTCATTCAAATACCGATTTATCCAATGCATTTAAACGATCTAAATCTTGTTGAGTATCAACACCCGGTGGCAAACTTACCACTGCAACATCAATTGCAATTCGGTGCCCATTTTCTAACACACGCAATTGCTCTAAAGATTCAAGTTGTTCTAAATGCCCCTGTTGCCATGTCACGTATTCTTGTAGCAGTTGTACTCGATACGCATAAAGCCCTAAATGACGAAATGCTTGATGATGCTGATTTTGACAATCACGCGCGTAAGGAATACTCGCACGGCTAAAATATAAAGCTTCATTATGTTGTGACATCACGACTTTCACAATGCTATCACGCTTAAACTCATCTATTGTATGAATGGGCTCGCATAGTGTTGCCATAGAACATTGCTGTTTCTGCTCTAACAAAGATGCAACTTGTTTAACTAATTGGGCAGGAAGTAATGGCTCATCACCTTGTACATTTACAATAATATCTTGTGCAGACCAACCTTTAATTTTTGCAACTTCACTTAGTCGATCTGTACCTGATGGATGATCATCACGCGTTAACACCACATCAATGTTTTCATTATGGCAAATTTGAGCAATTTGCTCATTATCCGTTGCAACACATAAACTATCGAATCCATCAACTTTTTTTGCTTGATCAACCACACGTAAAATCATTTCACGCTCATGAATTTTAAGTAGTGGTTTACCTGGCAATCTCGAACTTGCAAAACGAGCAGGAATAACGATGTGTTTCATACTAAAAACCTAGATAATTGTTGTTGTAGATGCGTATAACAAGCATCTGACAAAATTGCATCAACGGGTAAGACCCAAACTTTATGCTTACAGTGTAAATCTTTTAACTTCACTGCATCTTTTTCAGTCGTAATAATAGGCAAGTCATCATTAAAAGAAATATCTTGAGACGTATAAGTATGATGATCTTCAAATTCATGCTTGATCAAATTTTTTAAACCCAAAATATTCAAACTTTTATAAAAACGTTCAGGGTAACCAATGCCAACGACCACATGGAAATATTCAAGTGGATTAAACTTATCTGTACCTTGATGCAATAAATACGGTTGACCTAAAGCCAAATGCATATTTAAGGATGCTGTACTCTTTGGATTATGCTCAATTACAGTACTGTTTTTAAGCTTACTGATAGGTTCTCTTAAAAAACCTTCAGGAAGTAAGCGCTGATTTCCCAAACCACGCTGTGTATCTAATACAATCCATTCTATTTGGCGTGCTAATGCCCAATGTTGTAAACCATCATCACTTAAAATTAAATCTAGTTGATAATGATTGAGTAATAATTCAATAGCTTCTTGACGATTTGCCCCAACCGCCATTGGCACTTGTGTCTTTTGTACAATCAGCGCAGGCTCATCACCGACTTGTAAAACGGTTTTACCTGCTACCAATGTAGGAAATGGACCTTTACCACCGTAACCACGGCTAATTACACCCACTTTAATCTTGTGCATTTGAAGATACTTAACAAGCGCAATTAATAAAGGGGTTTTACCACTTCCCCCAATCGTAATATTACCCACCACCATAACAGGAATCGGAGCAGTATAAATTGGTTTCTTGCCTGATAAATATTGTTGCTTCTTGTAGTTAAAAGCTACACCATACAAAAATGATAAAGGACGTAATAATTTTAGCCACTTTGCCTGTGAATTCCACGCATTTTGTATGATGTGTGCAAGATCCATTATTATTCCTCAAAATTACGTTGGTGTAATTGATAATAAGCACCTTGTAACGCAATTAGTTCTTGATGCGTACCTTGCTCTACAATACGTCCCCGATCCATTACGACAATAATATCGGCATTTTCAATGGTTGATAAACGGTGCGCAATCACAATAGTCGTACGTTCTTGCATTGCTTGTTCAAATGCTTTTTGAATGAAATGTTCTGATTCGTTATCCAAAGCACTTGTTGCTTCATCTAAAATCAAAATTGGCGCATTTTTTAATATAGCACGTGCAATTGCAATACGTTGGCGCTGTCCACCTGATAGGTTTAAACCTTGTGCACCTAATACAGTGTCATAACCTTGTGGTAAAGCCATAATAAAGTCATGCGCGTAAGCTGCTTTTGCTGCTGCAATAATGTCTTGATCTGATGCCCCTTGGAGTAAACCATATGCAATATTATCTTTAACTGTACGGTCAAATAAAAAGACCTGCTGATTGACCATCGCAATTTGACCACGCAAATTGTTAAGCTCTATATCAGAAATATTGTGCTGATCTAACTCAATAGTACCCGAGTGAATTTCTTGGAAACGTACTAATAAGTTAACAAGTGAGGTTTTTCCTGCCCCCGAACGCCCTACAAGTGCAACCGTTTGCCCTGCCTTAATATTTAAATTAAAGTCATGAATGGCATGTGAACCATCGGGATAAACCAAATTCACATTATCAAACCTCACATTACCATGAAGTGTTGGTTTTAATGTACCTGTATTTTTTTCTTCTGGTAAATCTAATAACTCAAATACGGAATGTGCTGCTGCTAGCCCACGCTGTAATTTTTCATTAACAGTCGTTAAGTTTTTAATAGGCTTACTTAACATACCTGCAGCAGTAATAAAAGCAATAAACTCAGCGGCAGATGTACCTCCTAAAACTTTCGGTTGTAATGCAATCCACATAATAATTGCCATTGCAATCGCCATAATCAGCTGTACCACAGGCGTATTTAATACATTTACAACTAAAAGCTTTAAACCACGTTTTAAATTTTCTTGTGAATAGCGATACAAGCGCTCTTCTTCAAGTTTTTGACCACCAAAGCCTTTAACAACGGTTTGCCCTAAAATAGACTCTTGTACAACATGATTGACATCTCCCATAGTATCTTGTACTTGTGTAGAAAGCTTACGCATACGCTTTGCCGCTTTACGTACAACAAATCCAATTAAAGGGCCAAATACCAAAATAATAAGACTTAAACGCCAGTTTTGATAAACCAAATAGCTCAACAAACCTAGCGTAATCAAACCTTCTTTAACAATAATTTGTACAGACTCGGATGATGCTGCTGTCAGCTGTTGAATATTAAACAATACTTTAGAGGTAATATGTCCACTTGAATTTTCTAAATAATAGTTTGGTGGTAAACGCAATAATTTAGAAAATACTTGTTCACGAATACTAAAAATTAAATTTCGTGAAATCACAGCTGAATAATAATCACCTAAAAATGAACCAACACCACGTACTAAAATTAGTAGCACAACCAAAAAAGGAAACAAAGAAGTTTCGCTATGGTTTTGATGTTGAATCGCATTAATAATAAATTCGAGAAGTTTTGCAATAGAGACTTCGGTACTCGCGCTTAGTGCAAAACCAATGAATACGAGTACAGCATACCCCCAATACGGTTTTAAATAAGCCAATAAGCGAAAATAAATCTGAAAGTCTTGTTTCACGAATAACCTCGGGTTGGTACTTTAGTACTAATATTGATATTCACAAAGCCAAGTTGCCCTGCAATATCCATCACACGGATAACATTTTGATGTGTTGCTTTAGCATCGGCAGCAATTACAAACATTAAATCATGGCGACCATTCGATGCTTGCTTGATTGCCGTAGATAAATCAGCAGCATCTTGTGTTGAAAGTGCCTGCCCATTTACCAAATAATGCCCACCTGAGTCTATCATAACCTCAATTTTTTGATCGTATTGTTTCGGTGGTACCCCTTGTGCATCAGGCAAGGTTAAGTTGATTCGGCTTTGCTGATAAAAGGTGGTAGATAACAATAAAAAAACTAAGACAAACAATAAACAATCAATGAGAGGCGTTAAATTAATATGAATATCTTCGACTTGAGTCCTTCTGAATTTCATACATTATCCTTTACGTTTGTAAAAGAGTTGTGCATGAAACAAGGTTGCTTGCTGCTCAAGTTCCCCAATATATTCTTGTACCAACCGTTGAAAATAGCGATATGCGACTAATGCTGGGATTGCGACTACCATTCCCATAGCAGTTGCAATTAATGCTTTAGAAATACCTGGAATCATCAAAGTTGGGCTTGCAGCAGACCCCATATCTACCATCAAAAATGATTCAATAATACCAACGACCGTACCAAGCAGCCCTAATAAAGGCGAAACTGCACTCATTGTTCCTAAGAAATTGATATAACGCTCTAGCTCTTTAATTTCTATAGTTGCAGTAGCTTCCATTTGTGCACGTGCAAATTGATCTGATTCGTGACGATTCTCTAAGCCTGTTGTCAGAATTTGCCCAAGCGGACTTTGTGCTAATTTAGCATCTGCTTGTAAACTTTTCTGAATCATTTCAGGTGTACTTTTAGAGGTTACTTTTAGTTTTTTTGGAAAAATTAACGGATGTCTAAGGCGTATAAAACGCTCAATCATAATTGCAACTGTTAAAATAGAACATAAAAACAAAGGTAGCATTAACCAGCCACCTGCTTTAAACAGTTCCCACATACTCTACTACCCCAAATACGGTATTAATCCGCTAAACAAATATCTAAAATGCCATCTAGTTCATCTAAAGAGTGATAGTGAATCACTAATTTACCTTTGCCTTGCGCATTATAATCAATCTTTACATCTGCATTAAAGCGTTCAGAGAGCCTTTGGGTAAGCTGTTGCACATCAGGTGCAGGTTGTATTTTTACTTTTTCTGATTTTGGCGTATTTAAGTCTCTGACTAATTGCTCTGTTTGACGTACAGATAAACTTTTTTCAACCACTAAGTTTGCAATGGTTTGCTGTTCTTTAGTTTTTAAAGTGAGTATGGCACGGGCATGCCCCATGTCTAATACACCCTCTTGCATCAGATCTTTAACAGCATCATCTAATGTTAACAAACGTAATAAATTACTAATTGTAGTGCGCGCTTTACCCACCGTATCTGCAATTTCTTGATGGCTCAAACCAAATTCTTCATTAAAACGCTGTAAAGCAAGTGCCTGATCAATTGGGTTTAAATCTTGACGTTGAATGTTCTCAATTAAAGCTAAAGCAATTGCAACTTGATCATTTAATGAGCGCACAATCGCAGGAATTTGAGTCAAGCCTGCTAATTGTGCTGCTCGCCAACGACGCTCACCTGCAATAATTTCATAAGGATGTGCTTCGTCATTTGTAACAGGACGAATCACAATAGGCTGCATTACCCCATGTTTTTTAATAGATGCCGACAGGTCTTTTAAATCTTCTTCACGGATAACACGGCGCGGCTGATATGTTCCACGCTTTAAAAGCTGAACATCAATATTTTTAAGTTGACCTTGATCCTGTGCTTGTTCTTCTATTTTTAATTTTTCTTTTTGAATTGAACCCAATAGTGCATCTAAACCACGCCCTTTTGCCAATCCACGCTTTTTTACTGCCATGATGTTACCCTTTATTTTTTTGAATAATTTCTTGTGCAAGCTCAATATATGCTTTTGCACCTTTTGATCTTTTTTCAAAATACAACACAGGGACACCATGGGCTGGTGCTTCTGCAAGACGTACATTTCTTGGAATGAACGTATTATAAAGTTTTGATCCAAAGTATTCTTGTAATTCAGCCGAAACATCACGTGTAAGCGCATTACGTCCGTCATACATTGTACGAAGTACACCAATAATGCTGAGGTTTGGATTAAGCCCTTCTTGTATACGGTCAATGGTTTGTGTTAAATCTGCCAACCCTTCAAGTGCATAATATTCACATTGCATTGGAATAATTACACCATCAACTGCTGTCATTGCATTAACAGTAATCAAACTTAAACTAGGTGCACAATCGACAATAATATAATCAAATTGGTGACTTACAGCCTGTAACGCATTTTTTAAAATAAATTCACGTTTTTCTTGCTCTGCAATCGCAAGTTCAACGCCTGCTAGGTCACGGTTAGCACCTAATACGCTATAACCCACTTCTGTTTGCATCAATGCAGTTTCAATCGGTGCTTCACCTAGAAGTACGTCTGTTACAGAATAAAGCAAATCATTCTTTTGAACACCCGAACCCATGGTTGCATTACCTTGTGGATCCATATCAATAAGTAAAACACGTTGCTCTAGATGAGCTAAAGATGCTGCAAGATTAACAGCGGTTGTTGTTTTACCTACACCACCTTTTTGATTTGCAACTGCAATAATATGAGCCATGATTTAATCCTATTTTATTTATTTTTAAGCATAATTAAATGGCGTTGTTCATCTAATCTTGGTACACGTAATGCAATCGTTTGTTGGTCAAACTGTGAAAGTGTTGCCATTTCTTCTTCAGGCACAACACCCTTCATGGCACAAATAATACTAGAGTCATGCATATACGGTTGTGATGCATCAACAAAATCAATAAGTGAAGCAAATGCACGACTGGTAATCACATCAAATTTACCGAGTTTTTCAATGGCATCAGTATCTTCAACGCGTGTCTGAACGGCAACTACATTTTTAAGTTTCAGATCTGCAATAAACTGTTTTAAGAATCGAATTTTTTTACCATTAGAATCCAAAAGAACACATTCACGTTCAGGTTGGCACAAAGCAATGATCATACCTGGCATGCCACCGCCTGTTCCAATATCAAGTAACCGCCCTTTTGGTAGGTCATTTAAAATACTAAGGCTATCTAGTAAATGTTTAACTAACATTTCTTTAGGATCACGGATTGCAGTAAGGTTATATGCTTTATTCCAAAGCACTAATGCATCTTGATATTTCAATAATAAATTAAGTGACTCATCACTGAGTTGAAGTCCCAGCGCTTGAGCGCCTTTTTTTAATTCCTGAAAAAAAAGATGCATATAATTAAACTCATTTTTGCAATTTAAAGCGAAGTATAACCATTTATATTCAAAAGCGCAGTATTTTATCTACTCATTTAAGCATTTGATCTAACGCTTGTAATCGTTCAGGTGTACCAACATCTACCCAAGATGCTGTCATTTTTTCACCACTGATTTTTCCCTGTTGCATTGCTTGTTTGAGTAACGGAGCAAGTGGTTGTTTGCCGTGTGATAAACCTTTAAACATTTGAGGCGAAATGAGCGCAATACCACTATAAGTTAATGCCTCACCTGTTTGTTGTTGCTCAAAAGTACTAAGGCGACCACCATTAAGCGTAAAATCACCTTGAGTATGCTGAGGTGGGTTTTGCACTAAAATCAAATGCGCTAAATCATCGTTAAGCTGATGCGTGAGCAAAGGTTCAAAATTGTATGTTGTCCATACATCACCATTCACCAAAATAAAAGGAGCAGTTCCTAATAACGGCAATGCATTAATAATTCCACCTGCCGTTTCTAATCCCTCCTTTTCATGCGACCATAAAATTTCGACACCCCACTGCTTGCCATTACCCAAATAATCCACAAGCTTTTCTGCAAGCCAAGCCGTATTAATTACAATTTGGGTAACACCAATTCTTTTCAGGTTTTCAATATGCCATACAATAAGCGGTTTATTTCCCACTTCTAGCAATGGTTTAGGGGTATGTAGCGTTAACGGACGCATACGATTTCCTAGCCCTGCTGCCAAAATCATCGCTTTCATACAGCATAGCTCCCATACTTTTGTGTAAAGTTTGGCATCACTCGTGCTTGCATAAACTCAATAAATGGTTGAAGTTCTGTATAATCTTTTGCTTGATTGAGCACATACCACATCACACGTGGTAAATCTTTTAAATAACCATCTTTTCCATCGCGCTCAAATAAACGTACAAAAATGCCTAAAATTTTAATGTGACGTTGCATTGCCATGAAATCAGCATCACGTTTAAACTGCTCAAATGTACGATCTTTTTGTGGTGGTAACAGTGCATAAAATTCTTTAAACCAAGCTTCTACTTGTGTTGGTTCCCACTGCACATAAGCATCACGCGTAATTGAAATTAAATCGTATGTATCTGCACCAATGACGGCATCTTGAAAATCAATGATACCTAACTGTTTTTCATTTTTTAGTTGCATCAAATTACGACTATGAAAATCACGATGTACAATTACTTGCGGTTGTTGAACTGCATTAGCTGCTAAAATCTCAAACGTTTTTTGCACTACAGCCTGTTCATTTTGTGCTAAGTCAATATTCAATGATGGGAAAAACCACTGTGTGAGCAATTCCATCTCTGATATTAATTTTTCATACGAATAAATAGGAAGTTGTTGACCGCCATCAATGTTTTGTAATTGGATTAATTGGTTAAATGCTTGGGTATAGTATTCATCCACCGTGTCTGTTGTTAGTAAATGGCTTAGCATTACATCACCAAAATCTTCAAGCAACAAAAAGCCAAGCGCTAAATCTTTTGCCACAATATGTGGAACACGTACGCCTTTTTGGTCTAAAAACTCATCAATACTCACAAAAGGCACACAATCTTCTTGTTCAGGAGGTGCATCCATGAGCATAAATGATTTATTATTTTGAGTAACGCGCGCATAGCGGCGGAAGCTTGCATCTCCTGCTAAATAGTTGATTTCAAATTGGTCTGAACGAAGCACGGCTTCTAACCATGCTTGTATTAATTGTGCACGTTGTGTATTCATTTGCAAAATATTCTAATACAGGCTGAATTTTTAAAGGGCTAAGTGTAGCCACTTATCGACTTTTTCTCTATGATGCAATAATAATTAATTGCAAAAAAGCATACTTGGTTAATGAGACAAATGAAGCAACAGTTTAAATTTAATCCTTTAGCAACTGCGATTTTGACACTTTTATGCGGTGGCTCCTTACAATCAAGCTATGCTGCTGATTCAGTTTCAGACGTGACAAATGAACAGCTTAAGCAAAAATTGAATGAAACCTACGCAGGACAGTCATTTTTTGATGAGTACTATGTAGATAGCCAAAGCGAACAAGCACAAGTTCGCCCTCAAAATAAACAATTTTCTCCTTACTGTAAGGGGGCTTGGGTCACACCTCTTCCACCAACAAAAGAAAAAACGACAACCCCTAATGACTCACCGACACATGCTGTCGCAGATTATGCACATTACAACCCAAATGGTGAGTCTTTATTAAAAGGTAATGTGATTCTAGATCAAGAAGGTCGCCAAGTTCGTGCTAATGAACTCACAATTGATCAAACACAAACCTATGCACATGCACAAGGTGACGTACAACTTGCTCAAAATGGATTAGTGTCGCAAAGTCAAAATATTGATTACAACTTAAAAGATCAAACAGGAAATTTAAAAGACAGTTTTTATATTTCTGAAGAAAACCATGCACATGGACACGCAGATTATATTGACCGTACTTCGGCAAATCGCATTATTTTAGAAAATGCAACCTATACAACATGTGCACCAGAAAAAGCACCCGATTGGAAGTTAACGGCTAAAAAGATTGAACTTAATCAAGAGACAGGACGAGGTATTACACGCAATACCAAACTTTATATAAAAGATGTGCCTGTGATGGCACTTCCTTACTATAATTTTCCAATTGATGATCGCCGTACAACAGGGTTACTTACACCGAGTTTTGGCTGGACAAGCGATGGTGGTCTACAACTTTCACTGCCTATTTATTTAAATCTTGCACCAAATTATGATGCAACTGTGACGCCACGTTACTTAAATAACCATGGTGCAATGATTGAAGGAAATCTTCGATACAAAACACAAAATTTTGGTGAAGGTACAATTTCAGGCGGTTACCTGCCTGATGATAAAGACTATAATAAGCAAGATCGTAAAGCGCTCAAAATTTTACATAACTGGACATTAGATAAGTACTTATCTGCAAACTTAGAATATAACTACGTTTCAGATATTGATTATTTATATGATCTCAACAATGATCCAAATATTTCAACCGATTTAAATCAGAAACGTCTGCTTCAACTGAATTTTGCAAATGCAATTCCAGGTTTAGATGCTTCTCTTAAAGTTGAACAATATCAAACACTAGACAAAACGCTTGCAGATAAAGATAAACCTTACGCACGCCTGCCTCAATTTTTGCTCAATTACAAATCAACCAATCCCGAAGGTTGGCAAGTTGAATATCATAATGATACTGCTTATTTCAAAAAGAGTATTGATGACAATAGTTCACTAGAGGATAGTGGAACACGTTTTTATAACTCACTTGCTACACGCTACAATTTTAGAACACCATGGGCATTTGTTATTCCTGAAGCATCTATACGTAGTTTAAACTACTACTATGATCAAGATGCTAGTACTGCACGTGGTCTATCAGGTGGAACAAAAACAAAAACCGCTATCGTACCGCAGTTTACTTTAGATAGTGGTTTAAACTTTGAAAAACAGGGAATAAATTATTTACAAACGCTAACACCACGTTTGTTTTATGCTTATTCACCTTACGAAGAACAAAATAATTATCCTAATTTTGACACGACAACATCATCTATCAGTTACGATCAACTTTTCAGTCCTTATCGCTTCTATGGACATGATCGTTTAGATGATAATAACTTTATGTCATTAGGCATTAGTTACAGTCTATTTAATAACCAAGGATTAGAGCGTTTAAAAGCAGCGGTTGGTCAAAGTATTTATTTTTCTGATCGTCGTGTAATTTTAGATAGTTCAGATAATATTCAAACAGAACGTACTTCCGACCCAGTTTTTGCTCTTTCTAGTCAAATTTCTGATCATTTTACTCTTGCATCAAATGCTGCATTTGATGGACATACCTTATCACAAGGTAATTTTCAAGCTTACTATTCCGGTAATGACGGAAAGATCTACAACTTAGGCTATTATAAACGAAAACAAGTGAATAATACCCAACTTACCTATGATCAAGTCGTTGCATCTTTTATACAACCTGTACAAGATAATTGGCGTATTATCGGGCACGTTCAATACGATATTGATCACCATCTTGCCCGCGAGTATTTACTTGGTGTGAATTACGAGTCTTGCTGTTGGGCAGTTTCTGTCTATGGACGTTCTTACTTTAATGATCTTGATGATGTAACACAATCAGGTGTAAAACGAAAAAATGCAGTGATGGCAGAATTTACACTCAAAGGATTAGGCGCATTTAATAACCGCCTTGCTTCGTTACTTGAACAAAGAATTACTGGTTTTAATAAATCTAATCAAACTTGGACACAACCTTAATGATGAAACAACAACTTAAACGATTTTTTAAAGCAACAACAATAGCACTTTGTATTTCAGCTGCTACCCCTGTTTTTGCGGCAACAAGCGATGAAGTTGTTGCTGTAGTGGGCGATAACGCTGTGCTAAAAAGTGATTTAGATCAGATGACAATAAATCTAGGTCAACAATTACAAGCACAAAAACAACCTATTCCATCTGATAAGGCACTACGACAACAAGCGCTCAACACCATTGTTTTACAACAAGCACAACTAGATATGGTTAAACGTTATGGTATCAAACCAAGTGATGCCGAGATAGATGCTGCTGTGCTTAAATACGCACAACAAACAGGTGCAAATTCATTACAAGAATTTCAAACCCGATTAAAATCAGCAAATGCTTATGCACTTGTTCGCAATCGTATTGCTCAAGAACTTGCAGTAAACGTGCTACGTCAACAAATGGTGATGTCGCGTATCAAAATTACCGATCAAGACGTGAATAATTTTTTGAATACACCTCAAGGACAAGCTGCTATTGGTAGCCAAGCACATATTTTACATATGCGTGTCTCTGGAGCAGATTCACAGCAAGTACAAGAAATCGCAAATCAAGTTAAATTAGCTTTAGATAAAACTGATAATATTATTGAACTCAATAAAGAGTTTTCGCAAGGTACTGTAAAAGTAGATGGTGCAGACATGGGGTATCGTAGTTTATCTGATATTCCTGCAGAACTTGCTGCACGTGTTACAACCTTGCAAAATGGGCAAACCTCAGAGCTTATCCCTGCTGCTGATGGTATTCATATACTTAAATTACTTGATCGCAAAACAAGTGACAAAAAGATGATGGTTACGCAATATCATACACGCCATATTTTAGTTCAAACCTCAGAAGTCGTAAGTCCAGAACAAGCTAAACATAAAATTGGTAGTATATATAAGCGCTTACAAGCAGGTGGTGACTTTAGCAAATTTGCTGAAACTTACTCAAACGATCCTGGCTCTGCGGCTGCAGGCGGTGATTTAGGTTGGGTTAATTTAGGTATGATGGTTCCCAAGTTTGAAGAAGAAATGCAAAAAACAGCTGTTGGTCAACTTAGTCAGCCTTTCCAAACACAATTTGGCTGGCATATCTTACAAGTGTTAGATACACGCCAACAAGACATGACAAAAGAATACCAACAACGCCTTGCTCGTCAATTCTTAGGTGAACAACAATTTACACCAGAACTTAATAACTGGTTACGCGAACTACGTGCCAATACTTACGTTGATATTAAAGACCCGTCTTTAAAATAAAAAAAAGCCCCAAATTTGGGGCTTTTTTTTCAATTAATTAACGATTGTTTGTATCTTCGTCTTGGTTTTCTTCGAACTTAGATTCATTTTCAAAGTTTGAACCTTGTTGGAAACCACCTTGGTTACCAAAACCACTTTGGCTACCAAAATTGCTTTGACCACCAAAACCACTTTGGTTATTAAAACCACCTTGGTTACCAAAACCACCTTGGCTACCAAAATTGTTTTGACCACCAAAACCACCTTGGCTACCAAAATTGTTTTGACCACCAAAGCCACTTTGTTGGCTACCACTAAAACCAGCAGATTGAGTAGTACCACCAGTTGTAGGCGCGCCAGCAGGACGTGGGTTACGTGCAGGTACAACAGTTGAAATTGCATGTTTGTAAACCATTTGGCTTACTGTATTTTTTAGTAGAACTACATACTGATCAAAAGATTCAATGTGACCTTGTAATTTAATCCCATTCACTAAAAAAATAGATACAGGAATACGCTCTTTGCGTAGTGAATTTAAAAAAGGATCTTGTAAAGTTTGGCCTTTAGACATGTTATTACTCCAAAAAAATTTAAAATGTAATCAGCGCAAAAACTATCTTTAGTTTTTTAAAAATTTATAAAAAAGACAGCACGCAAATTTTGCTTTATCTGTAACAGTTTCGCAAGTGTTCTTGCGCTTCTTTTATAGATAAAAAAGTAGTAAAACTGTGTTTTTCTCTTAATGATCGTAACCAAGTATATTGGCGTTTAGCGAGTTGTCTGGTTGCAAACAAAGCTTTATCCTCCATTGTACTTGCATTAATGTGATCTTTGTCACAATTTATTAAATATTCTAAAGCTTGGCGATAACCAACCGAGCGCATAGAGGGTGTTTCTGTTGTTAAATCGTATTTAGCTATTAAATGTTTAACTTCATTTAAAAAACCAATATCCCACATTATTTTGAGACGCTGTTCGATTCTTTGGTGTAATTCTAACCGATCTGGCATTAGAGCGTAATTATGAAAAGTGTAACGGTATGGTAAGTTTTTGGGTTGTTCTGCCTGTAATTGTGTAATTGGCTTACCTGTCAATCGAAATACTTCTAATGCTCGAATAATTCGTTGTTTATCACTTACTTTAAACTTTTGAGCAGCTTGTAAATCTACACGAAGTAGTTCTGCATACACTGTCTCCCAACCATATAGATCTCCTTGTCTAATAATTTCATCACGAACAGTTTGATCTGCACTTGGTAAATTATCAGATAAGCCTTCTAATAGTGCTTTAAAATATAACATTGTTCCCCCCACTAAAATCGGGGTTTTGTTTCTTGCATGAATTTCATCAATTAAACGTATCGCATCTTCAACAAATTCAGCAGCAGAATACACTTCCAACGGTGTAATTAAATCAATTAAATGATGTGGATATTTTTCTTGTTCTAGCTTGGAAGGCTTTGCTGTACCAATATCCATATCTTTATAAACAAGTGCCGAGTCTACAGAGATAAGTTCAAAACCACCTTGCTCATAAAGTTCACATGCCAACGCAGTCTTACCACTTGCTGTAGGTCCCATTAAATTGATGACGGGTAACATAAATTGTTACTCTCCTCGTGCAAATAATTTATCAAGTTGAGACAAAGGAAACTCACGCCATGTTGGGCGTCCGTGATTACATTGACTTGCAAAGGCAGTTTGTTCCATTTGTCTCAGTAAAGTATTCATTTCAGATAGACCCAATTGTCGGTTGGCGCGTACAGCACCATGACACGCAATACCTGCAAGAATTTGATCTCGCTGTTTAGTTAATTCTTCAGCTTGATCATTTGGGTCTAAATCTGACACTAACGTTAAAATAATGGCGTTAATATCTGCCTTTTGAAGTACAGCAGGTACACCACGCACAATCACTTGGTTATCACCATAAAGCTCTACTTCTAGCCCTAAACGCTTAAACTGTGATTGTAATTCATTAATACGTTCTTGTTGATGTGTTTGAATAGACACAATTTTTGGAATTAATAACTGCTGACAACTCCAAAAGTCGGGCTTGTCCCAGCTGTCTTTCATTTGTTGCAATAAAATTCGTTCATGTGCGGCATGCATGTCCACAATAACCAAACCTTTAGTATTTTGCGCTAAAATGTAAATGCCATGTAATTGTGCAATGGCATGCCCAAGTGGATAATCTTTTATCGGCTCTTCTTGGTGTAAGGGCGCTAAATATGTTTTAAGTGTGTTTTCAACTTGGCGTGGTTGTGGCTCATAATTCTGATAATGAGTTTCAACAGGTGTAGAAGAAAGATCAAACTGTGCTTGTATTGGTTTTGGAAAAATAGGACGAGGTACAACTGCCTCAGATAAATTTGCTGTTGCAGTTTGAAATTGAGCCAAAATATCTTTTGCTGAATGTCTTACAAACTCATGAATTTCACGCTGATTTAAAAACCGTACTTCATGTTTTGTCGGATGCACATTCACATCTACATTTTCAGGTTCAACTTCTAAAAACAATAAATAACCTGCGTATTGATGTCCATGTAAAATTCCTTCATATGCAACACGTAACGCATGGGAAATCGTTTTATCTTTAACAATCCGACCATTAACATAAACATACTGTAAATCTGCTTGTCCACGCGCATCGGATGGATGTCCTAACCATCCCCATAAACGCATTCCTTGCATGTTTACATCAATCCAATAAGCATTGTCTGTAAAAGCACGCCCTAAGAGTTGTTGTACACGTTGAAAACGTAATGCACCACTGTCTGCTTTGGGCAAATTTAACCGTACATTGTCGTTATGCTCTAATACAAAACGTACATCAAAATAAGTTAAGGCTAAACGGCGAACCACTTCTTCAATATGACCATATTCGGTGGTTTGTCTTTTTAAAAATTTACGGCGCGCAGGCACATTAAAGAACAAGTCTTGTACACGCACATGGGTACCCTGATTACTTGCAACTGTACGTACGTGTTGTTCATCAAATGCCGTCCCATTAATATTCACCTCATAACCAATACCTGTTTGGTCTTGGCTACTGGTGAGTGTTAAACGCGATACAGCCGCAATAGATGCGAGTGCCTCACCACGAAACCCTAAACTTACAATCGCATGCAGATCATCAGAAGTTTGTATTTTACTGGTTGCATGACGCATCACTGCAAGTGCCAAATCATCTTGATGAATACCCCCACCATTATCTAGCACCTCAATTAACGTACTACCCCCTTGAGCAATACGAATAATGAGTGAGTTTGCACCTGCATCAATAGCATTTTCTAATAACTCTTTTACTACCGATGCAGGACGTTCAATCACCTCACCTGCCGAAATTTGATTGGCAAGTGCAGGATGTAACGTATGAATGCGTTTTTGTTCAGCCATAAATTTCCTGTAAATGTTTGATCAACTCTTGATCTTGCGTCGAGATTTGTACAGTCCGCGTTGCTTCATCATCCGATTTAACCAATTCTAGTGTTAGATCAGGCTGTGGGATTTCGTCCTCGCCTTTAGATGGCCATTCAAAAATAAAGAGTGCCTGAGGTGTTTCCAAATAATCACGAATACCCATCAATTCTAATTCGTACGGATCATTTAAACGGTATAAATCAAAGTGGAAAACTGCTTTTGACCCTAATTGATACGGTTCTACCAACGTATAGGTTGGGCTTTTTACTGCGCCATTATGTCCTAATGCTTGTAAAAAATAACGTGTAAAAGTGGTTTTACCTGCCCCTAAATCACCAATGAGGTAAAGCACACCGTCATTAAAAAACCGCGCAAGGGTTTGAGCAAATTTTTGCGTATCATGTTCAGATAAAAGTGTAATATGCATAAAAGACAGCATTAGAAGAAAACACAAGGCTTATGATAGCATTGCTATGTCTTGAAAACCTAGTTATGCGCATGTCAAAGCTTCAAATTAAACCACCCATGATTAATGGTGTATCAGCAAGCCAAGTTTATCTACCTAAAAGCGATTGCTACACTACGTATTTTCATTTTTTTTGCGAAAACTTTGAACATATTTCTAAACAAGAATGGCAACAGCGTTTTCAAGATCAACTTATTTTGAATGAACAATTACAACCTGTCATGCTTGATACACCGTATTGTGGTGATCAGCACTTTTTTTATTATCGTTTTTTAGCCAATGAAATTTCTGTACCTTTTGAGCATACCATTTTATTTGAAAATGACGCTTTACTTGTGGTGGATAAACCACACTTTTTAACAATTAGTCCAACGGGACAATATTTACAAGAAACACTTTTGGTACGCTTAAAACATCAAACCCAAAACCCTGACTTAACACCTATTCATCGTTTAGACAGAGAAACCGCAGGCGTGGTTTTGTTTTGTAAGCAACCTAAATACCGTGCAATCTATCAAGCCTTATTTTCAGAGCGTCAAGTTAAAAAAACGTACCATGCCATAGCGCCTTACAACCCTAACATTCAGTTTCCGTTAGTATGTCAGCATCATATGCAAAAAGGTGACCCGTTTTACACCATGCAAATTGTTGAAGGTTTATCCGCTAATAGCGAAACCAAAATAGATTTAATTGAACATAACGAACGATTTGCAAAATATGTATTGTATCCACATACAGGTAAACAGCATCAATTACGTGTTCATCTTAATGCGTTGGGTTTACCTATTGTAAATGATCCTTTTTACCCTACTGTTGTACATAAGGCACCAAATGACTTTGATGCCCCATTACAGCTTTTAGCAAAAGCCATTGAGTTTACAGATCCGCTCACACATCAACAGATGTATTTTGAATCAAATTACTGCTTAGTTAATGCCACTTGATCTTCTGTAAGGTAAATCCAATCACCTTCCTTTAAATCTTGCGGTAATTCAAACCCACCCACGCGATGACGATGTAAAGTTGCAACTTTATTACCAACAGCCGCCACCATACGTTTAACTTGGTGATACACACCCTGATGAATCGTCATTTTAAATGCATGTGTATCTGTTTTAATTAGATCAGTTGCAGTATAAATACCCTTTTCGTTACGCAATTCTACCCCTTGAGCCAGGCGATCAAGTTGATCTTGAGTGATTGGGTCAACTGTTGTGATCCAATACTCTTTAGCCACATGCTTTTTAGGATGTGTAAGTGCCTGTAATAGCTGACCATCATCTGTGAGCAATAATAAGCCCGTTGTATCTTGGTCTAAACGCCCAATCGTTTGAATTTGACGCAATAATAACGGTTCAGGAAATTGCTCATATACACTAAAGTGATATTGCGCTTGATGCGAACACTCATAACCCACCGCTTTATTGAGTGCAATGTACACCTTTTCACGGTAAGTATACGGCATATCATTTACACTAAACTCTAAATCAGTGGTTTTTACTTCTTGCTTAGGGTCTTGGCACAGTACACCATCAATTTTGACATAACCTTTTTTAATTAAAAAGTTACATTCACGGCGTGAACCAAACCCTTGAGATTGCAATATCTTTTCTAAACGCACGTACAGTGTTCCTATTTTTTAGTATCAATTTTTTTACGATCAGGCTGTACTTCATGCGCTTCGCCATCAATCACATTTGAACCACCACGTGATGATGGTTGTTGATTTTGCATCTGACGCATCATGTCTGCAAACGGATTTTCTGCTCCACCTGCGCCCATACCACCCATCATTTTTTCCATCATCGCCTGTTGGCGTTTTGCCATCGCACCCATCAGTGCAGTAGTTAATAATTTTTGCACAGGTGGCAATAAAACCAAAACTGCCACTACATCCGAAACTAGCCCCGGAATAATCAATAAAATACCTGCCACCGCCACTGCAATTTTTTGTGTTACTGCAGGGTCATTGCCTAGCTGGCCTGTCATTTGCATTTGTTGCAGTTGAGGCATAATGGTCGATGTGCTTGAACGCAGTAATTTAAACCCAATAATGGCAGCAAGGATAAACCAAAAAAACACATACCATCCGCTAATGAATTGTGCGACACCAATCCATACCGCAATCTCAATAATTGCCCCGATGATGATCATAAAAATTAAGTTCATGAAATTTCGTTTATCCTTTGAATACAAAACTAACGTGCTTATGTAACAATAAGGGCATTATTTTATTTTTAAACCCCTTTTATGTCACTCATTATTGGAATTGATCCTGGTTCACGTTTAACAGGTTACGGCATCATCGAAAGACAAGGTAACGAGTTACGTTTTGTTGATGCAGGTACAATTCGGACTGAAACGCAAGAAATGCCTGAACGTTTAAAACGTATTTTTGCAGGTGTCGAGCGCATTGTAAAATTTCACGAACCAACCGAAGCTGCCGTTGAGCAAGTTTTTATGGCACAAAACCCCGACTCTGCGCTTAAACTTGGGCAAGCGCGTGGTGCTGCCATTGCCGCTTTGGTTAATTTAGACTTACAAGTAGCCGAATACACCGCACGTCAAATTAAACAATCTGTTGTAGGTTACGGCGCTGCCGATAAGAAGCAAGTACAAATGATGGTAATGCAAATTTTAAAGCTTCAAATTTGCCCCCAAGAAGATGCAGCAGATGGTTTAGCAGCAGCCATTTGTCATGCCCACGCATCAGGTAGCATGAGCAAAATGGCTGTTTTAAATGCGTTAGGCGGTATGACGCGTGGACGTAGCCGTGTTAGACGGCGTTAAGAACTTTGTATATGGCTTCAGGCATTTGATATGCCTGTATGCCTTGTTGACCACTTTGTGCTAATAAATCACCTGCTTGAGCATGTAACGTTACAATATCGTGTAAAGCAATATCAGTCTGACCTTTTAACCCCGAAATCATCCCTGCCAATACATCCCCCATGCCTGCCGTTGCCATACCCGCATTACCTGCCGTACATACCCAAAGCGCATCTTCTAAAACTAAACTGCCTGCCCCTTTAAGTACCCAACTGCCCCCATATTTTTGTTTAAGTTGATGGATCGCTTTATAACGGTTTTGCTCAATTATTTGTACCGTACAATCAAGTAAGCGCGCTGCCTCACCTGAATGTGGCGTTAAATAATAATGTGTATTCAATTGCTGGTTACT
This sequence comes from Acinetobacter sp. HY1485, assembly GCF_027568475.1. Classification (GTDB taxonomy): domain Bacteria; phylum Pseudomonadota; class Gammaproteobacteria; order Pseudomonadales; family Moraxellaceae; genus Acinetobacter. The sequence goes on from NZ_JANKZG010000005.1 coordinate 72,300, forward strand.
ATTAGCTAAAAACCATAACGCATCAGCATCAAGGGTAATATGCAAATGTGGACAGCGTTTAAAGCTATGTAACCAAAAATCATAATAGTGCTCACCCCACTCATCTCGCCCAAGCCCCATTCCAAAACTGACCGTATCCACTTGATGTAGTAATTCTTCTACAGCTTCTTGGGTTAGCGTTTCAATATCTTGCACCATCACATTTGGCGAGCGCGCTAAAATGGCTTGGTGATGCTGTGCATGACACACCACAGTGACTTTACCTGCACCTGTTGCATAAGCAGCTTCTGCTGCCATCATCACCGCACCACCCAATGAAGCATGTCCACCCACAATAAGCACATGCCCATTACTCCCTTTATGTGCAGTTTGCATACGTTGTGGTCGTCTCATTTGAGCGGGTGCAAGTTGTGCTTGAGGAATAAGTAGCTCATCTTCGGGAATAAGCACTGTCAGGTGTAATTTACCAATATAGTCTTTGGCTTGTCCTGTAAATAAACCTGTTTTATAAGCAATAGACGTTAATGTTAAATCAGCATGAATGGCACATGGCATCACTGCGCCTGTATTGGCATTTAAACCCGTAGGAATATCTAAGGCAATTTTAAAACCTTTTTGCTGATTAAATTTTTCAACTAACTGTTGGGAGGTTTGATCAAGCGGACGATTTAGCCCTAATCCAAACAATGCATCTATATACACATCATAATCACGTAGCACATCAAAATGATGATAGACACAAAGCGTTTTTTGAACATGACCTTGAATAGGTACTAAATGCGATGTTTCATGCAATGGGACTGCATAAATATCAACATCATGCCCTTTTTGTTTTAAGTAAAGCGCGGTATAGTAGCCATCGCCTGCATTATTTCCTTTACCACACCATACCGCAATTTTTTGCTTATTTTCAAAAATTTGGTCATCTAAATAATTTGCAAAGCTCCACGCTACTTGTTTAATCAGCCCTTCCACATCGCCATGTTGCGAGACCCAACGTTGTTCCCATGCATGCATTTGGTCTGTGTCATATAAATACTGGGGCATTTTATTATCCTAATTCTTTTTAGATTCAAATCACCGTAACATTTTTTTGGAGTATTTTGCCCTGTGGGTTTGTAAATTTTTCTGTATGATAACTACAAAATGCAATACGGAAACGACAATGACTGTTAGAAATGATTGGCGTCGCGAGGAAATCCAAGCGCTATATGATCAGCCTTTTTTAGATCTCGTCTTTGAAGCTCAACGCGTACACCGCACACACTTTCAAGCGAATACCATTCAAGTCAGCACACTGTTGTCGATCAAAACAGGGAAATGCCCTGAAGATTGCAAATACTGCTCACAATCTGCACGTTACGATTCTAAACTAGAAGCCGAAAAACGTATTGCAGTTGAAAAAGTTATTTCTGAAGCGAAAGAAGCAAAAGAATCAGGTTCATCTCGTTTTTGTATGGGTGCTGCATGGCGTAACCCCCACGAGCGTGATATGCCCTATGTTTTAGAAATGGTAAAAGAAGTTAAAGCACTTGGTTTAGAAACGTGTATGACACTTGGTATGCTCAATGCCGATCAAGCTTCTCGTTTAAGTGATGCAGGTTTAGATTACTACAACCATAACCTTGATACCTCACGCGAATACTACGATAACATTATTACAACACGTACTTTTGATGATCGCTTAGACACACTTGACCATGTGCGTAATGCAGGTATGAAAGTATGTAGTGGTGGTATTGTTGGGCTTGGCGAAGAACGTGGCGATCGTATTGGATTACTTCACGAACTTGCAACTTTACCTATTCACCCTGAATCTGTGCCAATCAATATGCTTGTGCCTATTGAAGGTACACCGCTTGCAAATGTAGAAAAATTAGATGTAACTGAATGGATTCGTACGATTGCCGTTGCACGTATTATCATGCCACATAGTTACATTCGTTTATCTGCAGGACGTGAAGCTTTGAGTGACTCTGACCAAGCACTGGCATTTATGGCAGGTGCAAACTCATTATTCTCAGGTGAAAAACTGCTAACTACGCCAAATGCAGGCGAAGGTAAAGACCGTGCTTTATTTAATAAACTCGGTTTAACCGCAGAAAAACCAAGACCAAGTGCAAAAGAATTATCTGTCGATGCAATGACAGCTTAAATAAAAGCCCTCATGTGAGGGCTTTTTTATGAAGTAACTAAAATACCGTATTGTGCTGTTAAATACATATTTGGGCGGATCACATCAACGCCTGCTGCGTGATAAACTATTAACTCTTGTTGTTCTACATCAAATTGTAAGCGATCAAAACAATCTTGATGTTGCAGTAACCACGTTACCGTATCAATAATATTTTCTGTTGTGATATAGTTTTGCATAATAAAAAAAGACCATCTTAAAATAAGATGGTTTTGGAAAATGAATTAACGCAAGCACTATAACACACTTTTCCTAAATGAAAACTATTTTCATTTGCTAAGCAGAAAGTGCTGTTTCAATTTCTGGACTAAGCGCTTCAGGTTTTGTGGTTGGTGCAAAACGTGCCAATACTTTACCGTCTTTACCTACTAAAAATTTAGTAAAGTTCCATTTGATGGACTGAGATCCTAAAACACCCTTAGCTTCACGCGTTAAAAAACGAAAAACAGGATGCGCTTCAGGACCTTTGACATCTACTTTTGAAAACATTGGAAAACTTACGCCGTAGTTTTTCTGACAAAATGCACCAATTTCATTGTTATTTGCAGGATCTTGCCCACCAAACTGATTACATGGAAAACCCAAAACCTCAAAACCTTGCGCATGGTATTGCTGATATAAACGCTCTAAACCTGCAAATTGGGGAGTGAATCCACACTTACTTGCGGTATTTACAATCAGTAAAACTTTACCTTCATAGTCAGATAAAAACTTCTCTGTACCATCTAATAGATCTGCTTCGAGTTGATAAATTGTAGTCATGGATAATTTTCCTCATCTTGTTGTTCTGATGTTTTTAGATTAAGTGAAGCAGAATTTACACAGTAACGTAACCCTGTTGGCTGTGGTCCATCATCAAAAACATGCCCTAAATGCGCACCACAATGATGGCAAATAATTTCTGTACGGCTCATACCGTGGCTTAGATCATCATGTTCTTCTATGACAGTATGATTAACAGGCTGATAAAAACTTGGCCAACCACAACCGCTATCGTATTTTGTTTGTGAGGTAAACAACGGTTCACCACAACAACGGCAAACATATGTTCCTTCTTTTTTTGTATTCCAATATTTACCTGTAAACGGTGCTTCTGTGCCTTTTTGACGGGTTACTCGGTATTCTTCAGGCGAAAGTTCGCGTTGCCATTCCCGTTCTGTTTTATTGACTTTTCCCATGATCAACTCCTTTGCATCTATAATATTCGATGTCATGCTTAATCATCTTTATATTTACGCTAGAGCAGAATAAAATGCTAGCGAAATTTGAGATAGATCGTACTACAATCTATTTTTCCTTAACATACATATAATTGGACAACATTATGTCGGTTTTCGGTAACACACCACGCGAAATAAAAAAGTCATCTAAACTTGAGCATGTATGCTATGACATTCGTGGACCAGTGTTACGCGCCGCCAATGAAATGGAGGAACAGGGACACAAAATCATTAAATTGAACATTGGCAACCCTGCTCCTTTTGGTTTTGAAGCGCCACAAGAAATTATTAACGATGTTGCATTGAACCTTCCAAATGCAATTGGCTATTCAGACTCTAAAGGTATCTTTCAAGCCCGTAAGGCAATTTGCCAATATTACCAACAAAAAGGTATTTTAGACCTTAATGTTAAAGATGTGTATGTGGGTAACGGCGTATCTGAACTCATTGTGATGGCAATGCAAGGTTTACTCAATGATGGCGACGAAATGCTTGTACCGATGCCTGATTATCCACTTTGGACAGCGGCAACCAATCTTGCAGGTGGTACAGCCATTCATTACAAATGTGATGAGGAAAATCACTGGTATCCTGATATCGCTGATATGGAAGCCAAAATTACGCCAAATACACGCGGTATTGTGGTGATTAATCCCAATAATCCAACAGGATCAGTTTATCCACGCCATGTACTTGAGCAAATTGTAAAACTCGCTAAAAAACACGATCTTATTTTATTTGCTGACGAAATTTACGACAAAATTATTTACGATGGGATTGAACACGTCAGCCTTGCCTCATTAGCAGGTTCACAGTTATGTATCTCGTTTAATGGCTTATCAAAAGCGTATCGTATTGCAGGCTACCGTGCAGGATGGATGGTCATCACAGGTGATAAATCACATGCAGGTGACTTTATTGAAGGCTTAGATATGTTGGCATCAATGCGTTTATGTGCCAACGTACAAGCACAATTTGCCATTCAAACAGCACTTGGCGGTTATCAATCTATTTACGACTTAACTCGTCCGGGTGGACGCTTATACGAACAACGCAATATTGCATGGGAAATGCTCAATGAAATTCCGGGCGTAAGCTGTGTCAAACCAGAAGGTGCAATGTACTGCTTCCCTAAACTTGATCCAAACATTTATCCAATTCAAGATGATGAAAAATTGATGCTCGATCTGTTACGTGCAGAAAAAGTGCTTCTTGTTCAAGGTACAGGGTTCAATTGGCCAACACCCGACCATTTCCGTGTGGTGTTCTTACCCGCAGAAAATGAGCTTAAAGAAGCCATCTCACGTATTGGACGCTATTTAGCCACACGCCGATAAATTTGAATGCCAACCTCGTGTTGGCATTTTTTTTATGCGCTCATCTTTTTAAGAGCATGCTAAAATACGTATTCGTTTGGGAAAGGAAAACTTTATGCAGCAATTTGTTCATCTTGGTATACATACAGAATTTTCGATTACAGAATCAATTGTACGCATACCTGAGCTTATGAAAGCTGCTGTAAAGCATAATATTCCCGCTTTAGGCATGACAGATTTATCTAATATTCATGCGGCAGTTAAATTTTATCGATCTTGTTTAAGTAAGGGCATTAAACCTTTACTAGGGGCAACAGTTCGCCTAAACGACGAAAAGCATCGTGTTCAAATGCTAGCGATGAGTAATAAAGGTTGGCGTAACCTGACCGAAATTGTATCGCGTGGCTTTATTGAAGGACAACAACTTGATATTCCATGTATCCACAAAGATTGGATTTTAGAGCAAAACCAAGACATTATTTTAATGTTAGGCTTACATAGCGATGTAGGACAAATGCTATGCTCTTCTAACCCACAAAAAGCCGAACCTTTATTTGAAGCATGGCATCAAAAATTTGGTAACCGTGTTTATTTAAGCCTCACACGCACAGGACGCCCAAACGAAGAAAACTTTATTGCCGAAGCAGTCAAACTTGCATCTAAATACAATGTCGGTGTGGTGGCAAATAATGATGTGCATTTTATTCATTCAGAAGATTTTGATGCCCACGAAGCACGCGTGTGTATTGCCGATGGTTATGTTTTAGCAGATCAACGTCGTCCACGCACATACAGCGATCAGCAGTATTTTAAAACCACCCAAGAAATGACGGCACTATTTTCCGATATTCCAAGTGCCATTGAAAATACTGTTCATATTGCCAAACGCTGTAACGTTACATTGCGTTTAGGCGAATACTTTTTACCTGACTACCCAATTCCTGATGGTTTTACCATTGATACTTACTTCGCTCATTTATCAAAAGAAGGCTTAGAAGAACGGTTAAATCTGCTATATCCGCCTGAGCAACGTGGGGATGATTGGGCAGAAATTCGTAAACCTTATGACGAACGTATTGAGTACGAAATCAATATTATTTTAGGCATGGGGTTTCCAGGCTATTTTTTAATTGTCATGGACTTTATTAATTGGGCAAAAAATAATGAAGTACCTGTAGGACCCGGGCGTGGTTCCGGTGCAGGCTCACTCGTTGCTTATAGTTTAAAAATTACCGATTTAGACCCATTACGTTATGACCTACTCTTTGAACGGTTCTTAAACCCAGAACGTGTGTCCATGCCCGACTTTGACGTCGATTTTTGTATTGCAGGTCGTGACCGTGTGATTGACTATGTGTCACGTCATTATGGACGTGAAGCGGTGTCCCAAATTGCAACCTTTGGTACCATGGCAGCAAAAGGTGCAATTCGAGATGTTGCACGTGTACTTGGTAAATCGTATGGTTTAGCAGACCGTATTTCTAAAATGGTGCCGACTAAACCACTTGGCGTAGATTTAGCCACCGCCATTGATATGGAACCACAACTTAAAGATATTGTGACCAATCCATCTAACCCAGATAACGACGATGCGAGCGAAATTTGGGAAATGGCACTTAAATTAGAAGGTATTACCCGTAATACAGGTAAACATGCAGGTGGTGTGGTGATTGCACCGGGTAAAATTACCGATTTTTCTGCTATTTTGTGCGATGCAGATGGCACAAACCGTGTTGCGCAATACGATAAAGACGATGTTGAATCTGCAGGTTTAGTTAAATTTGACTTTTTAGGCTTACGTAACTTAACCGTTATTGAAGATGCCGTTAAAAATATTAATGCAAACTTATCAGAAAAAGAACAAATTTTAATTTCGCATGTCCCTTTAGACGATGCAAAAGCCTATAAAATCTTTGCTGATGCCAATACAACAGCGGTCTTTCAGTTTGAATCCGTTGGTATGAAACGCATGCTGAAAGAAGCACGCCCAAGCAAATTTGAAGAAATTATTGCCTTTGTATCGCTTTATCGCCCCGGTCCAATGGATCTAATCCCTGACTTTATTCACCGTATGCATGGGGGAGATTTTGAGTACTTACACCCTTTATTAGAAGGTGTACTTGAACCTACTTACGGTATTATGGTGTATCAAGAACAGGTGATGCAGGCGGCACAGCTATGTGCAGGATACACGCTTGGCGGTGCAGATTTACTACGCCGTGCGATGGGTAAGAAAAAACCCGAAGAAATGGTAAAACAACGCCAGATCTTTATTGAAGGTGCTGCAAAAAAAGACATTGATGAAGCCACAGCCAACCATATTTTTGACTTTATGGAAAAGTTTGCAGGCTATGGTTTTAACAAATCGCATGCTGCTGCTTATGCCCTTGTGGCGTACCACACCGCATGGTTAAAAGCACATTACCCTGCTGAATTTTTAGCTGCGGTCATGTCTTCAGAAATGACCGATACCGATAGCGTGGTCTTTTTAATTGATGACTGCCGTAATAACGGACTTACCGTCATGCCACCATCGGTCAATATGTCGACTTATCGTTTCCATGCAAGCGATGAGAAAACCGTGGTTTATGGTTTAGGTGCGCTCAAAGGCGTAGGTGAGCAAGCTATGCAATCGGTGATTGATGCACGCCAAAAAGAGGGTGATTTTGTTGATTTATTTGATTTTTGCCATCGTATTGATCTTAAAAAAATTAATAAACGTACATTAGAAGCCTTGGTTCGTGGTGGTGCATTAGATTGTTTAGGTATGGAACGTGCCACACTGATGGCACAACTGCCTGAAGCGGTACAAGCTGCCGAGCAAGCCCGTCAAAACCGCGAAACAGGGATTATGGACTTGTTTGGCGAAGTGGCTGAGGTGCAACGTAAGCCCATCAAACCTGTTAAACCGTGGTCTGATGAAGTACGTCTTAAAGGTGAAAAAGATACCTTAGGACTATACCTTACAGGTCATCCTATCAATACATATAAGTCTGAATTAAAGCACTTTGTTAAATGTAAACTTAATGAATTAAGCCCAACGCGTCGTGGTCAAACCGTCATTTTTTCAGGTTTAGTATTGGATGTGGCTAACTTCCCTAACCGTGTACTCATTACTTTAGATGATGGTACAGCGCGTTTTGAAGTAAGCTGTAACCACGAGCGTTTTCAACGTTTCAAAGAAATCGTACAAATTGATGAAATTATTGTAATGGAAGGTGAAGTATACGAACGTGAGGGCTTTGACCGACCAATGGGACGTTTAAGCAAAGCATTTAGTTTAAATGAAATTCGACAAAAACGTGCACAAAATATTCAAATTAAGCTGACTGAAACGCAACTGACCTCCGAACTTATTAAAGACCTTCCTGCACTATTACAGCCATTTAAAGATGTTGATATGTGCCAACATATTCCATTGATTTTAAAGCTTGATTTTAGTTTTGCAGCATCTGAGATGCACTTGTGTCAAAGTTGGTGTGTTGCCCCACTAAATGAGCTACTTGCCAAACTCCGTGACTATTTTGGTAAGGAGAATGTAATGGTTGAATATCAAGTTAAATCTAAAGCTGCAAAAATTGTTGCTCCTACTCCTCCCCCTGTGTCTAACATGAGTATGGACGAAGCTATGGATCAATATGAAGCAGAAGTCAGTCAATATTCATAATGATGGAAAAGAAAATGAAATCAGTTCAACAGACGCTTAATCATGTTCGTATTGTCATGGTCAATACAACGCTTCCTGCAAATATTGGAAGTGCTTTGCGTGCTATGAAAACGATGGGACTATCTAAACTTATTCTTGTTGCACCTAAAACTTATCCACATCCTGATATTGACGCACTTGCAGCAGGTGCAACAGATTTAATCGAACAAATTCAAATTGTAGACACACTAGAGCAAGCCATTCAAGATTGCCATATTGTGTTTGGTACAAGTGCCCGTAGCCGTACCGTACCTTGGCCAATTCTTGATGCACGTCCTGCTTGTGAACTTGCGGTTGAGAAAATTAACCAAGAACAAGAAATTGCAATTGTGTTTGGTCGTGAAGATCGTGGCTTAACCAATGAAGAGCTTGCTTTAGCAAACTATCATTTAACTATTCCTGTTAATCCTGATTATGGGGTGTTAAATGTTGCGCAAGCAATTCAAGTGATTAGTTATGAGCTTCGTATGGCTGCTAGTGTAGAAGAAAGCCCAGCAGAAGCCGCGAAAATGCCTGTGTATCATACTCAAAAAATGCAATGGGATGAGCCACTTGTCACACATGAGCAAATGGAACAATTTTATCCACATATGGAAAAAATGCTCGAAAAAATCGAATTTCTAGATCCAAATAATAAACGATTACTTCCAATGCGTTTACGCCGTTTGTTTGGGCGTATTCAGCTTGACCGTATGGAATATAATTTATTACGCGGTGTCTTTAGCCGTGTAGAAGCATTAACCGAACGAGATAAAAAGAATGAAGATGCTTAAACAACTAAAAGAAGATGTACAAGCGGTTTTTGCCAGAGACCCTTCAGCACGTAATACATTAGAAGTCTTAACCACTTATCCCGGTGTACATGCCATTGCAATGCACCGTGTCGCACATCATCTGTGGGAAAAAGACTGCAAAACAACAGCTCGCTTACTTTCTTCTTTTAGCCGTTTTGCAACAGGTATTGAGATTCACCCCGGTGCTAAAATAGGTCAACGTTTTTTTATTGACCATGGTATGGGGGTTGTGATTGGTGAAACAGCTGAAATCGGCAATGATGTTACGTTATACCATGGTGTTACCTTAGGTGGTACAACGTGGCAAAAAGGTAAACGACATCCCACTTTAGAAGATGGGGTCATTGTAGGTGCAGGGGCTAAAATTTTAGGTCCTTTCACTGTTGGTAAGAATGCAAAAGTGGGCTCTAATACCGTTGTCACGAAAGCTGTACCAAGTAGTGTTACAGCTGTAGGCTCACCTGCTCGCTATATCTACAAAGAACATAAAGAACAAGAACAAAAACGCCGTAATTATGCACAAAATATTGGCTTTCAAGCCTATGCAGCTTCTCAAGATATCTCTGACCCTATTTTAGAAGGAATGAAAGTTTTATTAGATCGTCTAGAACATACTGAAAAACGCATGAATACCTTGTGTCAGCGTTTATCTTTACTTGATCCAACATTTAATCAAAAACAAAACCAGCAACCCTACACAAATGAAGAACTGAAAGTTTTAGCAGAAATGCGTCGCGAATGTGAGTCACAAACAAAAACCTAATTTTGTTACATGCTTTACATTGCATCACAGAATTGTTTTTCATAGACTGCTTGATATTCAACAACAATATTGGAAAAAATGATGACATTAAAACCATTACTGACTGTACTTGCAACTGCAGGTCTTTTAACAGCATGTAATACACCGCTTGTAAAACATCCATTGTCACAAAAAAAAGAAATGGCTTCACAAGAACCTATAATTTTTCAAGAGCCTAGCCTATCTGCACCATTTTATGCACTCAATCCATTTGATTATGATGCTCCACCAGCTTTTGAAATAGATCTTAAAAAAGCTGCAGCACAACCTGTCACTAAAATGATTGCAACTAGCCAAACAGACCCCTCTAAAACAGCAACTTTTGATGTTAATCGCCTTATTATTCCAACAATCAATAGCACAAAATCAAATGTAAAATATGTACCATTAGCAGGACAAGACCAGCTTGATGTGACAGATTTAGATGACTTTTTAGAGCTTGTTGAAGGTAAAGCACGTCATTATCCGCCACATTTTGATAACAAAATGATGCGTCGTGGTTTTGAAAGCAAGTTACGCCAAACGACGCAAATTTTAGATACTTACGCAGAAAAAGATAATGCATCTTATGATGTACTTATTCGTGCACTAAAAGCATCTATCATGGCGCGTAATTTAGATTTAGGACAACAATACACCACTAAATCTTTGAAATATGCACAACGATTGCTTAAAATGAACCCAAATGATGCAATGACAAACTTTTGGTTTGGTTTTAGTCTATCTGAAGGCGGTGGTCAACGCGAAGCTGTCGCTTATCTAAATAAAGCAATGAAAGATGGTGTACAAGAAGCTTACTTATCTGCTGCAAATAACTATTTGTATTTAGAGCAAACAAAAAATGCTTTAACAACACTCAACAACTATAAAATTAAATATCCTGAAGAAGCAGCGGTTGTAGACCGTCTCATTAAGGAAATTAAAACCAAAGGTCGTACAAATGTTTGGGAAGACTTAGCTGCAATGAAGCAAGGTCGCTACTAAAACTCTAAAGACCGCTCATTTGGCGGTCTTTTTTTTCTTTAAATAGGTTCTATGTTGTTTACAAAATACTCTTTTGCCACACTCTCCCTGCTAATTGGCACAATGATGATGACAGGTTGTCAAGTTGTCAGTGTAAAACAGCAAGCCTTAAATATCACTATTGCCAATGAACGTGATAGTATCTTAACGCGTGATAAACTTAGTGAGGCAAGTTTAAATGTCTTGTCAATGACGGGACGTGAATCTAAGTCTTGTACAGATACACCTGAGTCTTGCTTGACAGATATAAAACAAATTCCTCAAGTCCCTGATGAACAATTTTTTTCAACAGCCAGTGAACTTTATTTAGCTAAAGCAAAATTACTAGAAAAATCTGCAAGCTGTAAAGCAAAAATTAAAGGAGATACTGACAATCTAAGTCCTGAACAACTTGCAAAAAGAAAACTACAAGATGATTGTATTGATCAAGAACTTGATATGCTTGATCAGAGTATTCGTTACAGCTATGCCTATCTGTTCAAAACAGAACGTCACCCCGATCAACGTATTTTTGATAACCGCCAAGTGCAGGTACGTGACTTTTATAACCAAGCAAGTGCTAAATTATTGATGTTGTATTCAACACGCCATGAATACGCATCACAAAAATCAGCTTCATTTATGATTGGCAATAAGGAATACATTAAAGATTTTAGTGACTATCCACAATTACAAAACACAAAAATTGAAGACTTTTTATCTACTTATAATTTAAACTTTTTAGGCTTACGCTCTATTAACCGTCGTGATGGTTTTGGTTCAGAGTTTGTAACTGTTTTACCTGAAGAAAAACGTCCTGAAGAGAATAAATATATTTTAGACCCATTACATCATAAGTTTGAAAATGGGCGTAACCCAAACATACATTCGCCTCGGTATTTAGCAACTACTATTGCCATTACTCCTAAACCTAATACAAGTTTACAAGACTTATTTAATGGTGCGCCGTTACTTATAAAAATTATTGATCCTTACCAAAATGATCAAATGAAAGTTGAAGATAAGTCATACCCTTTGGCTGCTAACTTCTCGGCACCCTATGGTTTATGGCTTGCAAAAAATAATTTGGGGCGCGCAGCTTATTTGTCATTGATTGACCGTGATCAACAGTTGATTATGCCTCATTTATATATGTTAGAGCCTTATAACCCAAATAAAAAAGTAATTGTTTTGGTGCATGGTTTGGCAAGTAGTCCAGAGGCTTGGATTCGCTTAACCAACGATATTATGGGTGATAAGGTTTTAAGAGAACATTATCAGGTTTGGCAAGTATTTTACTCTACTAATATGCCAATGCTTGAAAGTCGATTTCAAATTTATGCCATTATTAACCAATCTTTTGATCAGTTAGGTAAGAATGACCCTGCACGCGAAGATTCTGTCCTAATTGGGCATAGTATGGGAGGCGTAATTGGGCGTTTGCTTGTGAGTGATGCAGATATATCACAACAGGCATTTAAAATTATTAAATCGCGCCAAATCCAAAGTCATCGTAATGACCCTGTTCTGTATCAACGCCTTCAAATTAATTCTATTCCAAATTTTGACCGTGCTATTTTCCTAGCCTCACCTCATCGTGGTACTGCTTTTGCAGACTTATGGTTTACTAAAGTGGCACGTAGAATTATTAAACTTCCAAATGCTTTTATTGGTGCCCTTGCAGATTCAATACAAGGGGATATTCCTGTTAAAAATATTGTTAAGCAAATTGATAATGGATTAATCCAAAATGGCCCAAGCGATTTAAGCTATAAATCGAACTTTATGAAAATCACAAAAGATGTAATGCCAAAAGCAGGTTTACCTTATCACTCTATTATTGGTAATAATACCAATAGTACTGATCCAAATATTATAACAGATGGAATTGTACCTTATAAAAGTGCCCATTTAAACCATGCTATTTCCGAGAAAATTGTTCATGGTGGCCACTCTATTCAAGAAACACCTGAGGCTGTTTTGGAATTACGTCGTATATTACGCCAACATTTGATTGAACATCATTTATATACGCCTAAAAATACGGCTGAAGATTAGGGACGCTGCAACTGTATAAATGCTAAGTAAAAATCAAAGGCATGTTTTATTTGATATGAAACATGTCTTTTTTCTTGACTATGCCAAGCTTTAACAATTGTTGTTTGATTTAAATAATCAAAATAAATTGCATAAGGATATGCGCAAAATGGACAAGAGGTATGTTCAGAAAATAAAGTTAACCATTTTTTTTGTTGCCAAAGCTGTAATAAATCACCTAGATATAATTTTTGTTGGCTAACACAAGAAAACGATAATACAGCACAATCTATAGGTTGATAATATAAGTGTGGTTTTTTAATAATACACTCTAAATTATCTTGATAATTTTTTAGATTTGAAAAAATTTGATCAATTTCAAGTACAGACACAGTACCCTCCATTTTAGCCATTTAGTGCTGGCAAGTTAGGTTAAATCCACACCGTTTAGCATAAAGCTAAACCCTTAAGATCAGATTATTTAACCTTATAAATTCTATTAATGCAATATTTTTCATATTCTTATCTTTATTTGTATAATAAAAAACCATTTACACTCAATAATATTGACCCATCAATTTTAATCTATATAATGGGCTTCAGATTCTCCAATAGCTCAGTCGGTAGAGCGACGGACTGTTAATCCGCAGGTCCCTGGTTCGAGCCCAGGTTGGAGAGCCAAATATTAAAAAGCCCACAGCATAAAAGTGGGCTTTTTTTTATTCATAGAAAAGGCATCTTTAAGATGCCTTTATTGGTATTCCACTATGAAATCTAAATGTGTCATCAGAACTTAAAATAAGCTCTTTTTCGACACCACGAATATGCTCAATTCTTTGTTGTATAGTTTCTTTAGCATTTTTTAATTTTGATGTATTTGCCACCTCTAATGCTAAAGATAAATAATCTTCATAATGACGTGATTCTGATTTAAGTAAATAGCCATAATATCGGCCTAACTCTTCATCAACATGAGGTGCTAGTGCATAAAATCTCTCGCAAGAACGCGCTTCTACAAAAGCACCAATAATCAGGATATCAATTAAGGCTTCTGGTTCATATGTACGTACTTCTTTGCGTAGTCCAGTTGCATAGCGCCCTGCACTTAATGCTTGCCATGTTTGCCCACGTTTTTTCATTAACTCTAACACTTGCTCGTAGTGCAACATTTCTTCGCGAACAAGCTGAGCAAGCTTAACCTGTAAATCTGCAAAAAAACTATAACGAAACATTAAGTTCATTGCAGTACTTGCTGCTTTTTTTTCACAATTTGCATGATCTTGCATCAAGATATCTAGATTATTAAGTGCCTCATCAATCCATACTTTAGGCGTTTCACAACCTAAAAACTCAATAACAGGTTGCATTAAGACATCGTACTTCATGCTTGTGCAACCTCAATAGCATGTTTTATATCTTTTACTGCTTGTGATAAGCCTACAAAAACACTCGCAGCAATAATTGAATGTCCAATATTTAACTCATTAATATGAGGAATTTTGGCAATTGGCATAACATTGTCTAAATTTAAGCCATGTCCTGCATTGACCATTAGCCCTAAATTATGTGCATATTGTGTTGCTTTAATAATACGTACCAATTCTACTTCTTGTAATTCAGGTGTTAGTGCATCTGCATAAGCCCCTGTATGAAGTTCAATTGTCGGCGCACCACATGCAACAGCAGCATCTATTTGCTCATAATCTGCGTCGATAAATAACGACACATCACAACCTAAATCCATTAATTGTTGCGTTGCTTTTTTGATATTTTCAAAATTACCCAATACATCTAAGCCACCTTCTGTAGTTAACTCTTCGCGACGTTCTGGCACAAAACAGATATGATGAGGTTTAATTTCTGTTGCAAACTCCACCATTTCTGATGTTACCGCAATTTCTAAGTTCATACGTGTTTTTAATACAGAACGCATACGACGTACATCATCATCTTGAATATGACGACGGTCTTCTCGTAAATGTAATGTAATGCCCTGTGCACCTGCTTGCTCACATAGCAAAGCGGCTTGTACAGGATCAGGATACTGTGTTCCTCTTGCTTGTCTTAAAGTAGCAACATGGTCAATATTCACACCTAATAAAACTGCCATAATTTTTCCTATCTTTGCTGTACCCAAAGTTGTCGGCTTTTTAATGGACGATCACCAAGTAAGGCACTAATAATTTGGCGATACAATCGACTTAACAACGTGAGCTGTTGGGAGTTAAATTCCTGTAAATTATAAGATGACATAGACAAAATATCCTCACCTTTTAAGCCTGCTTTTTGTGCAAGTGGAACAAAACCCTCATTTAAATGAAAAGAATAAAATTGCTCGGCTACAATTGGTGCTTGTTTATGATCGACTGTGTAATCAAGTGAATAACCAAGTTCACTTAAAATTACAAGTTCAAATTTTCTAAGTAATTGCTTTAAATATAGTGTCTTATGTTCTTGATATTCAATCTTTTGTAAATGCTGAAGCGTTTTAGTATATTGAGCAAATGTCTGTGGCATCGGTTCTTCTAACGCACACAAACGTAGAATAAGTTCATTTAAGTAAAAGCCACAAAAAAATGCATCGCCATGAAAAAAAATAGGCTGATGCTGAATTTCTAACTTACTAAAATTTTTAAGTTCAGATCGTCCAGAAGCTAATAGCTGAATAGGCTGAAATTGTGGAGGGGGTGTTTGTCTAAGCACACCATCTATACGCCCATATTCTTGTGTAAATAAATGAACAATATGACTTCGTTCTCTATATTTACGATGATGGATTAAATATCCTTGTAATAATTCATTTCTCATTAATCTTTCTTGTCATCACCATCAGGAATGACTGCACCAACAACAGCTGTTGTCCCTTTTACAACGCCTTTTGTGGTCTTATATGCTACTTTTACAGGTAAAGTGACTACTTTAGTAATACAGCCCTGTAGTAATAAAGTCACAGCAAGAATACATAATACTTTGTTCATTAATCTTACCTTTTAAAAACTAAGCCAACTGTTTTGTTGGCTTAATTGTATTTTTAATTATATATCGCTATACCCTAAACTTTTTAAAGCACGCTCGTCATCAGACCAACCGCCTTTTACCTTCACCCAAAGTGTTAGCATGATTTTTTGCTCAAACATTTTTTCCATGTCTACACGAGCGTCCATGCCAATCTTTTTGAGTTTAGAACCTTTATCACCAATTACAATTGCTTTTTGACCTTGACGATCAACAAAAATTGTAGCATCAATGTAGGTACATGCAGGTTTAGTGCGTCCTGTTTTTGGATTTACAGTCGCATCTTCTGTTTTATATGACTCAATTTGTACTGTTAAATCATAAGGAAGTTCTTCGCCTAACTGACGCATAATTTTTTCACGAATAATTTCGCTTGCTAAAAAACGCTCAGAACGGTCTGTCACTTGATCAAATGCATATAAAGGTTGTGAGAATGGTAAATATTTCTCAATCACATCACGTAAATGGTCTAAATTTGCACCACGTAATGCAGATACAGGAACAATTTCTACAAAATTCATGAGTTTTGTACGTTCTTGAATAAGCGGCAGTACCATTCTTCTATCTTCAAGTGTATCAATTTTATTGATCACTAAAATAACAGGCATTTCAGCATTTTGTAATTTTTCAAGTACAAGTTCATCGTTTTGTGTCCACTTATGGGCATCAACAACAAATAATACTAAATTTACATCACGCAGTGCAGAGTGTGCAGCACGATTCATCATTTTATTGATGGCACGTACTTCTTTTTTGTGCATCCCTGGGGTATCTACATAAACCGCTTGAGATTTCTCACGGCTATCAATACCCACAATTTTATGACGCGTTGTTTGGGGCTTACGGGAGGTGATCGAGAGCTTTTGTCCCAACAAATGATTCATCAACGTAGATTTACCTACGTTTGGACGACCCACAATTGCTACAAATCCACTTTTAAAGTCGGCAGGAATTGTAATATTCTGCGAACTAAAGAATTGATCAACTAAATCGTTGCTCTCTTGTGAATTTTGATCGTCTTGGGGTTGATCAGATGACATTGTCATGCAGTTTTTTGCTCCAATAATTTTAAAATTTCCGCGGCTGCTGTTTGCTCAGCAAAACGACGGCTACTACCTTGACCAACAACCGTTGGCAAATCTTTAACCTGACAAGTTACTTTAAAGTGCTGATTAGGTGCATCACCTTGAATATCAGTGACCTCATAAATTGGCAATGGTTTTTTACGCGCTTGCAAATATTCTTGTAAGCGTGATTTTGGATCTTTTAGCTGATCAGTTGGTTCAATATGCCCTAAGTATGGAACATACCAATTGAGTACAATTTTTTTAAGATGCTCTAAATCTGCACAATCTAAATAAATTGCACCAATAATTGCTTCTACTGTATCAGCTAAAATAGACTCGCGATGATGCCCACCTGATTTTAATTCACCTGTACTCATAATCATATACTGACTAAAGTTAAGGTCATTGGCAATTTTACCTAATGCCTCTTGGCGAACTAAACTGGCACGCATACGCGTTAAACGTCCCTCATTTTCATGAGGATAAGCATGGTATAAGTAATTGGCAATAATCATGCCCAATAAAGAATCTCCAAGAAATTCTAGGCGTTCATAATTAGATTTATGGCTTACTGAGCGATGAGTAAGTGCCAATTGTAACAGTTCAGGCTGTTTAAATTGATACCCAATCTGCTGTGCTAAACGTTGGTTATTTAACTTGGATTGTCCTTTGATCAAAATTTTTCTCGAAGGTTAAAACTAAATCAATATTAGAAAGCAAATGCTTCCGAACTTCGTAGTGTGTAGAAACTTTAACCTGATCTTGTAAGTTTGAAATTTTTGCAATATCTTCAAATTTTAGATCACGGATATCATTCATTTCTAAACGTTCATTCATTTTTTGCGTAAGTTGAGAAACTGAAGTATTTTGAGCAAGCAACTCAGTAAGTTGCTTATTAATAATATGATTATCCCAATACGCAGGTATAAGAGAAAAAGAAAGTTTTAATATCAAAGTAAATAAAAAAATACCTACTATAAGATTAATTATGGACATGCCCCGTTGTGACCGTATCATTTTCTTTCTCTCTTATTAAATTTTAATCGATTTTACCATTTCGATTAAAACTTGGAAAATGTAAACCTGGTTCTTTATGCATCCAAATATAAAAAGCACGTCCTGTTAGATTTTCTTCAGGTACAAAACCCCAGAAACGACTATCTGCACTTTCATCACGGTTATCACCCATTGCAAAATACTGTCCCTTTGGTACAGTGACTTCCCAATTTTGTCCTTCACTTTGAACAAATACTTGGCTATCTTTTGCAACAAATGGAATATAACTTTGATTATTGGCTTGCATGGCATAGTTATATTGTTCAACAAGTGGATTTCTACCCTCTAAATGACGAACAAGATGCTTATGCTCACCTAATGTTTCTAAATGATAGTTTACATTAAAAGAAGAGAGTTTATCTTTTTCTCGTTGAAATTGTGTAGGCTGATAATCAACTTGTTTACCATTAATAGATAACAAACCATCACGAAACTCTAAATGATCGCCAGGCAAGCCAACTACACGTTTAATATAACTAATACCAGGATTGAGCGGATAACGAAAAACAATCACTTCACCACGTTGTGGTTCGCCAACATCGATAACTTTTTTGTTTACAATGGGTAAACGCACACCATAGTCAAATTTGTTTACAAGAATAAAATCACCCGTTTCTAACGTCGGTACCATAGAGTCTGATGGAATATTAAACGGCTCATATAAAAATGAACGTAAAATAAGAACGATTGCTAATACTGGCCAGAAATCATACGCCCATGAAACAATGAAATTTTCATTCCCCTTACCCAGCTTTTCACGCTGTTTAAACTTGAGTTTATCTAACAGCCATACAATAAAAAGTATAATTGTGACTGGCACGAGGATTAAATTAAAATCAAAATCCATGAGCTTTTCCTAAGACCTTATTTTTTGTCGACTTGTAATACAGCTAAAAATGCTTCTTGTGGAATTTCTACACTACCCACCTGTTTCATACGCTTTTTACCTTCTTTTTGTTTAGAAAGAAGCTTTTTCTTACGAGAAACATCACCACCGTAACATTTTGCTAACACGTTTTTACGCATTGCCTTTACAGTCGAACGTGCAATAATTTGCGCACCAATTGCCGCTTGAATTGCCACATCAAACATCTGACGCGGAATCAAATCCTTCATTTTGTCAGCAAGTGAGTTACCACGATGACGCGCATCATCACGATGACAAATCATTGCAAGAGCATCTACTTTTTCGCCATTAATCAGCACATCAACTTTTACTAAATTTGCTGCCTCAAAACGCACAAAGTTGTAGTCAAGTGATGCAAAACCACGTGAACATGATTTTAATCGGTCAAAGAAATCCATTACTACTTCTGCCATTGGAATATCAAATGTAATAGATACTTGATTTCCTAAGAATTTCATATCTTTTTGAATACCACGGCGTTCAATACATAAGGTCATTACACTGCCTAAATATTCTTGTGGCACTAAAATATGACATTCTGCAATTGGCTCACGAAGCTCTTCTACTGTACTGCCATCTGGCATTTTTGATGGACTATCAATATAAATCGTTTCGCCTGCTTTAGTTACTGCTTCATAGATTACAGTTGGTGCAGATGTAATGAGGTCTAAATTGTACTCACGCTCTAAACGCTCTTGCACAATTTCCATATGTAGCATTCCTAAGAAGCCACAACGGAAACCAAAACCTAGTGCATCTGAACTTTCAGGTTCAAAGAACAAAGCTGAATCGTTGATTTGAAGTTTGTGTAATGCTTCACGAAATGGTTCGAAATCGCTTGAATCAATTGGAAATAGACCTGCATACACCTGTGGTTTTACCTTTTTAAAACCTGGTAATGAAACAACATCTGGTGTATTGATATGTGTAATGGTATCGCCAACAGGCGCACCAAAAATATCTTTAATCCCTGCAATAACAAAACCAACCTCACCTGCTTCAAGCATGTCAGTTTCGGTATGTTTTGGATTAAAAATACCCACAGAAGTTACAATATGCGTTTGCCCTGTTGATTTAACCAACATTTTTTCACCCTTACGGATACGACCTTGTTTGATACGAACGAGCGAAACTACGCCCAAATAGTTATCAAACCAAGAATCCACAATTAGCGCTTGTAATGGTGCTTCACGTTCACCTTGTGGTGCAGGGATAATATTTACAAGTGTTTCTAATACACCTTCAACACCCATACCTGTTTTTGCAGAACATGTTGGTGCTTCTGTTGCTTCAATACCAATAATTTCTTCAATTTCGTGAATAACACGTTCAGGTTCTGCCTGTGGCAAATCAATTTTGTTTAATACAGGTAAAACTTCTAAGCCTTGTTCAATTGCTGTATAACAGTTTGCAACTGATTGGGCCTCAACACCTTGAGCAGCATCTACAACTAAAAGTGCACCTTCACATGCTGCTAAAGAACGTGAAACTTCATAAGAAAAGTCTACGTGCCCTGGAGTATCAATAAAGTTTAGCTGATATTCTTCGCCATTTGGGTGAGTATAATATAATGTAACAGAAGCCGCTTTAATGGTAATGCCACGCTCACGCTCTAACTCCATTGAGTCTAAAACCTGTGCTTGCATTTCACGTGCTTGTAATCCACCACACATTTGAATAAAACGGTCTGCAAGTGTTGATTTACCGTGGTCAATATGTGCAATAATAGAAAAATTACGTATGTTACTGATATTTACAGACTTTTTTTTAGCTGCCATGAATTACTCAAAAATGTAGATACACCGTCACGTACTCTTTTTAAAAGGCTCTCATGACGTGTAAAAAATAAAATATCTTAATATGGGTACAGTATAAAACAGCTAAGGTTTAAAAATATAGACCTATTAAAAAAATTGTTCTATTTGTGATAGTTATTTCAATTTATATGTTACGTTTTGTGGTGAGGGTTTACCTATTAGGAAATGATACTAGTTCGGTCATTTCCTAACTAAGAAAGTTGGTTTTTAATCTTTAAACTATAATAATTAAGCCATTTTTTAACAAAACTAATGTTTATTTAGCGCTTTTGTTTTTGGTGATACTGTACCGTCATATCAAAAATAGGTTCACCATCTTGCCCCACAACCGTAATTGCTCCCTCATGATACATCGCTACTAGTGCCCCTGTTAGTAAGACTGAGTCATAGGTAATATCTTTTTGAATTCCTGATGCATCTGTTAATGTAATTTTAGGTTCATTTTCTGCTAAATCTAATTTCATATACACTCATTTGCTTTGTAAATCTGAAACACTGTAGGTGGTAATCGATTTAAACGCTTTGTCTTTAAATCAAGACATCCCCATTTAGATTGATTGATCCATATGGTGTTTTGCTGTTTCTGACAATAAATAATAGTTATTCTAACAACATAAAGCTCATGCGTCTGCTTAACCCATGTTCGTATTTTTAGCGCTTCACCATAAAATGATTTACGCTCTGTTTGGATTTCTTTAATCACAAGTTGATGTTGAATCTGATCAAAATATTCAGGCGTTAATCCGAGATGTAGATTATGAGCATTTACACATTTTTCCATTTGTTGAATCAAATCACTTGCCAAAAATAAATGGTAGTTTTCAAGTCGTAGTTCTTGTTCAAAAAACCGATTTTCTTGATGGCTGTTTTCCATTAAAACCTCTTTAAATAGCAATATACAATCTAAAAAAAACCATCTACAATTCGGCAAAATTCACATGCGGGTTGTATATGAATAAACTTCTCATCCTTGGCGTTTGTTTTGCACTTACTGCGTGTGGTCAGTCAGAGCAACAAGAAGAACAAGACACGCCTATATTAACGCAAAAATCAATTAAACGTTTAGTTCCAACACGCACAGTTCATCGAGAGGCATGGGCAGAAGACATTTATAACATCATGGATGAGCTTAAAATTGAGCGGAACAAACAAAATGTTTGTAGCATCATTGCAATTGTAGATCAAGAATCGAACTTTGTTGCAAACCCACAAGTGCCAGGTTTAGGTGCAAAAGCCGTTAAAGAAGTAAACACTCGCTTAGAAGAAAAATTTACAGATAAGTTAGGTGATCGTTTTGGAAAACCTATTGCCCAGTATTTTAATAATGTTTTAAAAAATCAGCCGAGTGTGAGTAATAGTTATCTAAAACAAATGCATCAGGTTAAAACAGAAAAAGACCTAGACGTCCTTTATCGTCAGATTTTTGATGACATGACAAAACGCTATCATGTTAGTTTATTTACAAATACAGCTAAATTTGTTGGACAAGATATTGCAGAAAAAATGAACCCAATTACTACCCTAGGTTCTATGCAAGTGCAAGTACGCTATGCACAAGACCACCTTAAACAAAGCATGAACACCAACCAATTACGTGATTATTTATATACGCAATACGGTGGATTATATTATGGCATACACCGTTTAATGATGTATGACGCGAGTTATAACAAACCGATTTATCGTTTTGCAGACTATAACTCAGGCATTTACTCAAGCCGTAATGCCTCTTTTCAAAAAGTTCTAAATCAACTCACTCAACAGAACCTTGCACTTGATGGTGATCTACTTGTGTATGATAAAAATGAAAAGCCACTCTCACAAAACAGTGATACAGAAATTGCATTACTCAAGTTATTTTCGCGAAATAATATTGTGCTTACGCCAAGAAAAATTCGAAATGATTTAGAGACTGAAAAAGAACAGAGTTTTGAAAGTACAGATACCTATCTCACTGTACAAAAACTTTATAAGCAAAAAACAGGCAAATCTGCACCTTATGCTATTATGCCGCAAGTAATTATTTCGGGTCCTAAGCTTAGCCGAGAATACAATACCAATTGGTATGCTACCCGAGTAAATGGACGATATGAAACATGCATGCACCGCTAAAAAGTTTAGCGCTTTTTGATTTTGATGGCACGTTATACCTAGGCGACAGCTTTACAGGCTTTATTTTTTATGCACTCGATAAACAACATATTTTAATTAATGGACTCAAAATTGTTCCGTGGATTAAAGGTTATTTTCTCAACTTATACACTGCCCCTGCTATGCGTAAGCGTTTATTTGCCTCTATGTTTACCCAAAAAGAGGTTATACCTATTGCACAGTATGGACAAGAATATGCACAAAATTTGAGTCAACAACTTAATCCAATATTACTTGCTCAACTTAAACAACATCAATCGTTAGGGCACGAGGTAGTGTTAGTTTCTGCTTCACTCAATATTTATTTACAACCGCTATGTGAATTATTAAACATCAAACTTATTTGTTCTGAACCTGAAATACAAGATGGCAAATATACAGGGCAATACTATATTGACGACTGTAGCAGTGAACGTAAAAAGAGCCGAATTTTAGAACAATACAATTTAGATGATTACCATGCCATTTATGCGTACGGCAATAGTTATGAAGATAACGAAATGCTATCGCTGGCACAACATCCTTATATGATGGCTCAAACTCAAACACTTCCTCGCTTATAAAAAAAGGCTTCATTAAGAAGCCTTTTTATTAATAAATTGCCATATGATTACGATGAACCATCTCAGGTGAACGTGCCTCACCTAAAACCTGATACACCTTATCTGAGCTTAAACCTTTTACCATCTCGGCAGAACGAGAGCTAAAATTCACACGCCCAACCGCAATACGTTGACCTTGTAAATCGACACATTCGACCACTTCACCACGTTCAAAATGTCCCTCTACGGCTTTCACGCCAATCGGTAACAAACTACAATGCTGTTGCTTAATGGCATCAACCGCACCATCATCAATAATCAAACGACCTGCCATTTGTAAATGAGCTGCAAGCCATTGTTGGCGCGCTGTAATACGGTCGTTATCTGCAACAAATAACGTACCTAACAGTTCACCACTCATTAAACGCGATAAAACGTAATCACGGTCTCCACTTGCAATTAATGTTGGACAACCTGATTTAGCCGCAAGACGTGCTGCACGCACTTTAGTGACCATACCACCTCGCCCTAATGCACCACCATCACCTGCCATTTCAAACAATTCTTCATCTAATGCACGTACTGTAGATAACAATTTTGCATCAGGATTAGAACGTGGGTCTGCATCAAACATCCCTTGCTGATCAGTTAAAATAATCAGTAAATCGGCATGTACTTGCCCTGCAACCATGGCAGCAAGCGTATCATTATCACCAAAACGAATTTCATCGGTTGATACCGTATCATTTTCATTAATGACAGGAATAACACGCCAATCTATCAAATATTGTAAAGCATCACAGGAATTTAAATAACGGCGACGATCCGCTAAATCATCATGGGTAAGTAATACCTGCGCAGATTGTATATTTTGTTGCTCAAAAACACTTGACCATGTTTGAATAAGCCCCATTTGTCCAATGGCTGCACAGGCTTGTAGACTTGGTAAATCTGTGGGTCGAGCATCCATCTTCATGCGCACCATCCCTTCTGCCACAGCACCTGAAGACACTAAAATAATTTCGTGTCCTGCTTGATGTAATTTTGCAATTTGGTCTGCCCAATGCGAAATTGCGGTTAAATCTAACCCCTGACCATGTGCTGTGAGTAAAGATGAGCCGATCTTAACAACAATGCGTTTACATCCTGTTAGTTGACGTTGCCCGTTCACCACTTCAATCATACTGTCCTCTACAATTATGGTGCGTAAATTATTTCCATATCATCGTCTTCATCGTCAAAGTCATCATCATCGTGATCACCTAAACGTTGTGCTTTACGCATTTCTCGATATGCTTCTTTTGCTGCAAGCGTTTGTTCGCGTGTTTCCGCCTCTAACTGATTACGGAAATCCTTCATTTGCTGTGCATATTCAGGATCTTCAGCTTCGCGTTCTTGCTGCTGTTCAATCTGATCCATTAGGTAGTAAACTACTTCTTTGGTACCCGACTGCATTAAACCTGCTGTTTTGAAAACAGGTCCTGTCCAATTGATTTCTTTAAGAATATGGTCACACCATTCTTCTTGAGTTTCATCATCCAATTGGTCTAATTTATTTAATACCAATACGACAGGTAACTGAGATAACGTTGGAGAAAATTTCTCTAACTCACCCAAAATTGCTTTTGCGTTATGTGCAGGGTCTGAACCATCAATCGGTTGAACATCCACAATGTGAAGCAAAATACGAGTACGTGCAAGATGTTTTAAGAAACGAATTCCTAAACCTGCGCCTTCTGCCGCTCCTTCAATTAGTCCAGGAATATCTGCCATAACAAAAGAACGATGACGGTCTGCATCTACCACACCAAGGTTAGGTACCATAGTGGTAAACGGATAATCTGCTACTTTTGGTTTTGCAGCTGAAACAGCACGAATAAACGTCGATTTACCTGCATTTGGCATGCCCAATAAACCAACATCTGCAAGTACTTTTAGTTCTAAACGAATTTCACGGAATTCGCCTTTAATCCCTGTCGTAAATTTACGAGGTGCGCGGTTAGTTGACGATTTAAAGTGAGTATTACCTAAACCACCATCACCACCTTGTGCTACAAGTACGCGCTGACCACTTTC
This sequence comes from Acinetobacter sp. HY1485, assembly GCF_027568475.1. Lineage (GTDB taxonomy): Bacteria > Pseudomonadota > Gammaproteobacteria > Pseudomonadales > Moraxellaceae > Acinetobacter. The sequence goes on from NZ_JANKZG010000005.1 coordinate 98,002, forward strand.
TACGAGGTCGCCAATAATATCGCCAGAATCTGTATCTACAATAGTTGTTCCAACAGGAACATATAACGTTACATCTGGTGCACCACGCCCAGCACAGTTTGCGCCTGCACCATTTTTTCCGCGTTCTGCACGGAACCTACGAGTATATCGGTAATCGACTAAGGTACTGGTATTGTCATCTGCTTGAATATAGACACTACCACCACGTCCACCATCACCGCCATCTGGTCCACCAAATGGTACAAATTTTTCACGGCGAAAACTGGCTACGCCATTGCCACCGTCGCCAGCCTCTACGGTAATGACTGCTTCATCAACAAAGCGCATCTGCCAATCCTCTGAATCTATAAAAGCCTGCTATTTTGCCACATTTTACAAAAATGCACGACTGATTTTTTAACGTAAAATATTTTACCTAAAGGGATTGTACTTTTTAAAAATATTGATAATCTTAGTGATAATTATTATCGTTTAATTTTACGAGTCTGCTATGCAGTTCCAATTCTCCTTGTTAACGCTTGCTATTTTTTCAATTACCCATGTTTATGCAGATACTGAGGTTTTACCTGAAATTACCATCAAGTCATCAGCAGAAAACAAACATGCTTACAATGTAAAGCAGTCAAGCAGTGCCACCAAACTCAATATTTCAACTCAAGAAACACCGCAAACTGTCAATGTGGTAACTCGACAACAATTAGATGATTTTCATCTTACCTCTACCCGAGATGTTTTAAACAATACTCCTGGCGTTACCGTAACAGGGTTAGAAACTAACCGTACCACATATACCTCACGCGGTTTTGATATTTCCAATATTATGGTGGATGGCTTAGGCATCCCACAAATTGACAGCTATAATTACAACGGCGCTGATCCTGATAGTTATTTTTATGATCGCATTGAGGTTGTTAAAGGTGCAGATGCTTTAACCAATGCTTTGGGTGATCCTGGGGCAACCATCAATTACGTACGTAAACGCCCAACCCAAGATTTTCAAGCCGAAGGTGGTATCAGTTATGGTTCTTGGGATACCAAACGTTACGAAGCTGATATTTCAGGGTCTTTAACGCAAGATGGACGAGTTCGTGGACGCCTCACCGCTTTTGAAAAAACAGGTAACTCGTACTTAGACCATTACTCAGAAGAAAAAAATGGTATTCAAGGAATTATTGAAGCAGATCTAACGAATTCAACAACCGCATCTGTGGGATATGCAAAAACGCATCAACTCACTAATGGCGCACAATGGGGTGCTTTACCTCTCATCAATGATGCAGGGCAACAACTAAGTTACGATCGCAATTATAATTATGCACCTTCTTGGACATATTATGATTGGGATATTGATAACTACTTTGCCAATATACAACAAAAATTAGGCGATAATTGGACAGCAAAATTAAGCTTTGATGAAAAAGATGCAACGCTTACCGATAAAATGCTGTACTTATCAGGTGTACCAAGTTCAACAAATAATACAGCAGGTGTCACACTTTACCCCGAAATTTATAATCAAAAATTTAAAGACCGTACAGTTGATTTAAATCTTAATGGCAGTTACCCATTATTTGGAAAAACGCATCAAGCCAATTTTGGTTACTCTTGGTCGCAACATCAAGTGAATAGCGTTTATGCTTATGGCGATAACTTGGGTGAAACCACCACAGATTTAGCAAGTTGGAGCCCACAAGAACCAACTTGGGGTGAGTTAAATGCTGTTGCAAAAGAAATGTTTATTACCAAGTCTGTTTATGGTGCAACACGCCTTACACTCACAGATCAATTAAAACTTTTGTTGGGTGCAAACTATACGCAAATTAATAACAAAAACACTTATATTAAAAATAAAACCTCACCTTATGCAGGTATTACCTATAACTTCACACCTAACTATACAGGATACGCAAGTTATACCTCTATTTTTAGACCACAAACTGTACTTGATAGTGCAACCAATCAAGTGGCTGTGCCTGTAGAGGGTAAAAGTTATGAAGTTGGCTTAAAGGGTGCTTGGTTAAATCAGCGCTTAACTGGTTCTTTTGCAGTTTTCCGTACAGAACAGGACAACTTCCCACTTGACCCTGTATATAACCCGATTGATTTTAAATCTTATTCGTATTTGGGTACAGTACGCTCACAAGGTATAGAACTTGGGCTAAGTGGTGCAGTAACAGACAACTTAAATGTATCAATGGGCTATACCAAATTTAGCCTTAAAAATACTCAAACAGGTGAAAACCCACGCCCGTATAATCCCACTCAATCATTTAACGTTTTAGCCAACTATATAGTACCGCTGTTGCCACAACTTAAAGTTGGAACAAGTCTAAAATGGCAAGACCGCATTTATGACACTTCGAACGGTTATGGCTTAATTCAACAAAGTAGCTATTTGTTAGTGGGCTTAATGGCTAAATATGACCTTAACCCACATGTAGCAATACAACTTAATGGAGATAATCTCACGAATAAAAAATATTTAACAGGATTAAAAGACGGACAAGGTTACTACGGTGCGTCTGCAAACTATACCGTTGCTGTTAAATTTAAATATTAAGATGGGTTGGCGTGCTTTACTTGCGTGTGTAGGTGGCTACTTAAGTACCGTATGTTTTACATCGGTACTTACAGATCTTCTGACTTACCAACTTCCCCACGCACAGGCCATTTTCTTGGCATCGTTTGTGGGAATTTTCTTTTTTGTTCTATTTTTTTTAGCAAGTTTTGCTTTAAAAAGAGCGTGGGTACTTTTAGTCGTGCTGGTGTTGTTTTACTTACTTTCTTTGGTGATGTGCCATGCATAAATCTTTACGGCAATCTATGGCAAACCTACATAGTTGGGTTGGGCTTTTAGTTGGATGGCTACTGTTCAGTATTTTTTTACTTGGCTCTATCTCCTATTACCGTGAAGATATCACCGCATGGATGCAACCTGATTATCAACATATCAAAGTAGACCCATCTCAAACGGTGAGTTCTGCACTTGTTTATTTGCAACAAAACGCACCTACGGCAAAGTATTGGTATATACAACCTGCCTCTCAAAATACGCCAATTAATACTATTTATTGGCAACAAACAGATGGCACATTTAACAGCAAACAACTTCATCCTAATACAGGAAAAGAACTCAATTTACTGCCCACTCAAGGAGGTGATTTTTTATATTATTTACATTTTCAGCTTTTCGGAATCCCTGTTTTAATTGGACGATTAATTGTCAGCGCTTTAGCTATCATTATGCTAGTTGCACTCATTTCAGGCATCATCACCCATAAAAAAATATTTATTGATTTTTTTACGCTACGTGCATTTAAAGGACAACGTTCTTGGTTAGATTTTCATAATGTAGTGTCTGTCATTGCCTTACCCTTTTTCTTAACCATTACTTTTACAGGGCTTGCTATTCTTTTTTATGTCTACTTTCCAAGTAATATTCAAAAGTATTATCCCAATAATATATACGATATTTTTGATGAGCTTAGAAATAAACCTGCACTTGTTCAAAAGCCAATACAACCTCAAAAAATGCTCACAGCACAAGCCATTCAACAGCATATTACACAACAATGGCAACATGCAGAATTAGATAGCCTTGAGATAAAAGCACCCAATACCAATAATGCGATTGTGACGGTAAAACAAAAGCTAGATCATTCCATTACGTTAGCCCCTGCACAACTTACGTTTTCTGCTGTAACAGGGCAAACGTTAACAGATTTGCAAAACCCAAGCGCTGTAACCACCTTATATAACAGTATGTATGGCTTACATATGGCACCTTTTGCACAGCCTATTATCCGACTTGGGTTATTTTTCTCAGGAATATTAGGCTGTTTGATGATTGCTTCAGGCTTATTATTATGGAGTTTAAAGCGTCAAATACAAAAGAGTACATATAGCTTAGGCTATTATATAGTTGATCGATTGAACGTGAGTACGTTTGTTGGCTTACCTATTGCCATTTTAGGATATTTTTATACAAACCGACTTTTTACTGTGTTTTATCCTCATTTACCCAATTATGAAATTCACGTATTTTTTATTATTTGGTTGAGCTGTTTATTTGGTTCTTTAGTGGTTAAAAAAGAGAATTTATGGCTTGTATTTCTAAGCATATTTTTCAGTTTCGCTTTATTACTGCCTTTAGTGAGTGGATATGTGATACATCGTATTGGACTGTTTGAACTGTTTGTGTGGTGCTTCGCGGGATTTTCTTGGTTCATGTTAAAGAACATTCAACCCATCCAAAAAAATGCTTATCAAAAACTTACACGGCGCAAAAAACATGCTCATTCTTAGTTTAGTCTTAATCTATATTGGTTTTTATCTGCTATATGGTATAAAGCAAAAAAAATTTAAAGCGTGGCAATTTAAAATTGTGGTAGGTATTTTATTTATGAGTGCATGTCTTTTGCTCATGCACTATTATGGTATAGGTGTTGGATTTGTGAGTACTTGGATTTTTGCTAGCCCGATTGTATTTGGTCTTATTTTAAAACAAAACAATATATCCCATAAAAAAAATAACGCTCACAATGTTCATTATTGAACTACAAAAATATTTGATAGGTGTTGGAGATGCTTGTTTTATCTTCTTTATACGTAAAAATAAAATAAGCGGAACAATCAAAATACAAAAAATTATTGTATTTACAACGCTTTGTAAAACATAGGGTGAATGACTGTACTTAATTGGACTAGTAAGAATGTAGTAAAGAAACGGTAAAAAACCAACGCAGAGGCTCAGCCAAATATTTTTGTAAGAGACATTGCCCGTAATTAGCCCAGCAGACAAAAGTAAAATTGGGATAAATACAAAAAATTTAAACTCAAATCTAGGTTTTGAAAGCGTCCTGATAATATTAAAGCATGTACTTTAATTTTTTATCACGCAACGCACTACCATAAAGCTCATAACCAAAATGCATAAATACTCAAAATCCCAAAAAGAAAAAATTGATTAGATATTGCTGAAATAAAAAAATCAAAGGTATTCCAAATAATCGGCATAGTTTGTGCTTTTTCTTATTCAATATATAAAATGAAATCTAGATGTATGCCAAATTACCTGACAGGACAAGCTTTAGTTGATGCGATTCAACATCAATCTAGCTGTCGGCAACTCATTGGTTATTCCAATCAACCCCCTAAAATTACATGGAAAAATAACGCCAAAGTTGCCATACAGTTTGTACTCAACTACGAAGAAGGTGCAGAAAACCATGTTGAACATGGTGATTTAGGCTCTGAGCAATTCTTATCTGAGATTATTGGCGCAAATAGCTACCCTGCCATCCATCGTTCTATGGATTCGTTGTACGAATATGGATCACGCGCAGGTTTTTGGCGTATCCATCATGAATTTCAAAAACGTGACTTACCACTCACCATTTTTGGTGTAGCAATGGCATTGGCGCGTAATCCTCAAGTGGTACAAGCCATCAAAGATGCAAAATACGATGTGGTATCGCATGGTTATCGTTGGTTGCATTATCAAAACACCGATATTTCTATTGAACGCCAACATATGCACCAAGCTATTTCTATTCTTGAAACTTTGTTTGGGCAGGCACCGACAGGTTGGTACACAGGCAGAGACAGCCCTAACACACGTGCCCTTTTAGCCGAGTTTGATCATATCCGTTATGACAGCGATTATTACGGCGATGACCTACCTTTTTGGGTAGAGCAAAACCAACGCCCTCATCTAATTATTCCATATACTTTAGATACCAACGATATGAAGTTTTGTGCCTTAAATGGCTTTAACCATGCCGATGAGTTTTATCAGTATCTTAAAGATGCGTTTGATGTGCTGTACCAAGAACAAACACCCAAAATGCTATCAGTGGGTATGCATTGCCGTATTTTAGGGCGTCCTGCACGTTTTAAAGCCTTACAGCGTTTTTTAGATTATTTACAAACCTTTGATGATGTGTGGATTTGCACACGAGAAGAAATTGCCCAACATTGGTACACACACCATTACCCAAAGGATCACTATGCAACTACAAACATTTAATCAGCTCGATGACCAAGACGCCCACGCTATATTAAATCATTGCGTTACCATTGAAAGTTGGATCAATGCTTTGATTAAAGCGCGCCCATACACTACTAAGCAAGACCTATTACAGCAAGCAGAACAATACGCCACAAATTGGCAATGGCAAGAGATCAAACAAGCGTTAGATCAACACCCTAAAATTGGTGAACAAAAAGCAAAAACTGAATTATCTGAGCAAGCGCAACGCTACTCTAATCGTGAACAAGCCAATATACAGCTCACACCAACACAGCAGAAACAACTGCAACTTGATAACCTGACCTATCAACAAAAATTTGGCTTTATTTTTTTAATTAAAGCATTTGGATTATCACAACAAGAAGTTTTTCAACAGCTTCAACAACGCCTTACACATAACCTCAATACTGAAAAACAGATTGTGCATCAACAATTACAAGGTATTGCACTACTACGTTTAGATCAGGAAATACAAGAATGATTAGCAGCCATATTTTAGACACACATCTTGGTAAACCTGCGCCCAATGTTACGGTACGGCTCATCTATCAAGATCAGCTAATAAGTGAAGGATTTACCAATCAAGATGGGCGCATATCTTTTAACGTGCAAACTTTACAAGCAGGGCATTACAAACTCATTTATGATATAGCCCCATATTTTTCGCAACATCAACTGAATACATTTTTTCCAGAAGTTTGTATTCAGTTTTATCTTGACTATTTGCAAGAGCATTACCATATACCCTTGCTCATTAGTCCATACGCCTACTCTACCTATCGAGGAAGTTAAATAACATGAAAGTTACATTTGCAATTTTAGGGGGATTACTGAGCGCATCAGCGTTTGCAAACGACTGTGCGGTAAGTAATGTTGCAGACATGCTAACTTGTGGCAAAGTAGAGGGCAGTTTACGCATTAACTCTTACTCACTTAATAATGCATATTTTGCAAGTACTAGCCAAGACACCACCACAGCGGGCGGTTATGCCACTTATAAAACAGCACCATTTTATGGCGTAACAGCAGGTGTAGGAATTGAGGGACAACGTCGACTCGCCCAAGGTGCACATAACGTAAGCGAGTTGTCACAACATACGTTTGGTTTAGGTGAAGCTTACATCAATTGGATGCATGACTTATTTTCGATTACTGCCGGAAATCAAAAGCTTAATTTACCTTTTGTAGGCGATTATTCAATTTATCGTGTTCAACCATGGTTATATCAGGGTGTTGATGCAAAATATGGCGATACTGATAACTTTGTACGTTTAACAAAAGTAAATAAATACAAAAGTTACGGCGATGATGATTTTTCTAAAAGTAATCGTTTAAATGATGATCCATACTCAGGTTATTCTAGCCGTACCGACGGATTAACTGCACTTGGTTTAGGTAAAAAATTTGATCTACCCAACCAATATATTAAAGGACAATTTTGGGTAGAACATTACTCAGATTTGCTTAATTTGTACTATGGCGAGGTTAATATTGGTTTTAAACAAACCCCTTGGCAACCTGAGATCAGCCTACAAAGTATTTATGGTACAGATACTCAAGACGCTAAACTTGGCAATATCAACAGTAAATCTTTTGGTGCACAGGTTAAAGTAAAACCAACACCCACGCTTACATGGCGCGTTGGCTATGACCATGTTGTAAAAGATACCAACAGTGCATGGCTAGAAGGTAGCTTACCAACGCCTTACGCACACAATACCTCATCAGACCCCTATTTTGCGCAACCATTTTTTACAAGTACGCAAGATTTGGGCGCAGGTAATTTCTATACCACCGAAGTCACCTCACCTTTAGGCGAGCATTTATTTGCAGGGAGTCGCTTAACCTATGCAGACACCAATAAAGATATGTACGAGCTGATGTTTTATGGGTTCTATAACTTTTCGGGACGCTTCAAAGGTTTAAGTCTATCTGAATTTGTTGGCGCACAAAAACAGCAAAGTAATGGACATCCATTTTTACAAAACCGCCTTGCTCTTAGCTATAACTTCTAAAAATAAGGGGCTTTTTCCCCTTAGTCTAAAACATTATCTACAATATTACTGATAATTCCTTGCATGATATGCTCCCCACTTTCATACTTTAAGGATGTATACCACTCTTGTGTCGTTTGTTCATTCTTATTATGGGTAATATCACAGCGTTTACGGGCACGAAGCACCATCATTTTAGTGCGTTCATTTCGCTTATCTTGATAACGCTGTAACGCATCTTGCAAACCAAGGGTATTCACTTGTAAGGCACGAGCCAAATAAATCGCATCTTCCATTGCCTGACACCCGCCCTGCCCAATATCAGGCGTTGTACTGTGTGCCGCATCGCCCACCAATACCACACGATTTTTATAGAATTTTAAAAATGGCTCTATATCATGAATTTCTACTCGATTTGTGGTTTTTGGGTCTAACTCATCAATAAGTGTTTGTACTTGCGGACACCACCCTGCAAAATATTCTTTTAATTGTTGTTTGTATTTGTCACGGTTATTTTCAAGCCCTGCGGGTAAAGGTACATCTAAAAAAAAGTAAAAACGATTGTCTGCCACAGGCATTAAAGATGCACGTTTTCCATCTGCCACGTAAGTTGTCCATTGCGTTGGTGGTGCAATTTTGTCTGAGCATTTCACTAAACCATTCCAATTCACGTAGCCTGCATAACGGCGTTTAACTTGCTCACCAAGTACATATTGCCGTGTTAACGAGTGCGTGCCATCTGCCCCAATCAACAAATCGGCTTGTACGGTTGTACCATCTTCAAAACTAACCGTAACTTGATCTGCACTTTCTCTAAGCGCAATCATTTTTTTACCCAAATGAATATGCCCAAATTCCTCCATAAGCATATTTTGTAATTCTGCACGTGCAATAGGGTATGGACGTTGCCCTACGGCTTTGACCAATGGCTCTAAACTAAACTGCGTCAGGTTCTGTGCTGTTTTTCCATCCACATATGCTAGGGTATCCATATGCCCACCCAAACGGGCTACTTGCTGATGTAACCCCAAATAATTAAGGCATTTCACCCCATTTGACCATAATGAAATTGCTGCACCCACAGGTAAAATCTTTTCTGCTTGCTCGTAAATTTCAACATCAAACCCAAATTTTTTAAGTGCAATCCCTGTGGTTAACCCTCCCATCCCTGCACCAATAATGACGATTTTCATATTATTTACCTGTTCAATTCTTCTTATTGTTATAAGCCAAAACTGTGCCACATCGGCATAGTTTATGCATATCTAAAAATAATCTTATTTATTTGTATATCAATATGGCAACTTTACATGCTCCACTTTTTGAACTTCCAGCTACGTTTAGCACACTCACTAATTTAGCAGACGCACGCATAGGTACGGTTATTGTGGAATGTTCCGATGAGTTTTTTGCCCCTGCTGAACGTATGTTGCAACATACCTCCCCTATCTTTATAGAGGATAAATTTGATGATAATGGTAAATGGATGGACGGATGGGAAACACGCCGCAAACGTATAGAAGGATTTGATTGGTGCATTATCCAACTTGGTGTTGCAGGCATTATTCAGGGCTTTGACCTTGATACCACCTTTTTTACAGGGAACTATCCTGCATCCGCCTCAATTGAGGGCTGTTACGCACCTGACAATAATCTAAAAGATGCCGTTTGGGAGTCACTATTACCCAATCAGTGTTTGAGTGCCAGTACACATCATTTTTTTGAAAGTCATCACCAAGGGTTATACAGCCATATCCGTTTAAATATTTTTCCTGATGGTGGGATTGCACGTCTTAAGGTTTACGGTACAGTGCAACCCATTGTTTGTAGTACGCCTATTGATTTAGTGGGCTTAAAACAAGGGGGGCGTGTTGTGGCATATAGCGATGCCCATTATGGACATCCAAGTAATCTGATTAACCCGCATACTGCTGCCAATATGGGCGATGGTTGGGAAACAAAACGACGCCGTGCACCAGGCTTTGATTGGTGTATTTTAGCATTGGGGCAAAAAGGTAAAATCGAAAAAATAGAAATCGATACAGCTCACTTTAAAGGCAACTATCCTGCCAAAGTGTCTATTCAAGGCACATATGTAGAAGCGGCAACAGATGCACAGCTTATCCCTCAAAGTATGTTTTGGGACTATTTACTTTTTGAACAACCCATGCAAATGGATCATTTACATCAATATATCCAAGACATTCAACAGCACACCTTAGTGTCTCATATTCGCATCAATATGATTCCCGATGGAGGCATAAGCCGTATTCGTTTGTGGGGTACACCTGTATGATTAAAATACAACCGCTTACACAAACCGCATTTGCACTATTTGGAGATGTGATTGAAACCCAAGCATCAGATTTTTTTTATATCAACGACCATCAAACCAAACGGCATCATGCTTTAAGTCATGTGACGGCTTTAGGAGAGGTTGGCATTAGTTTATTTCAGCATCTTCAAAAAACGTGTGTTCCTTTTTTAATCAAAATGCTAGAACGCCACCCAAAAGGCTCACAAGCATTTATTCCCATGCATAACCAACCATTTTTGGTGGTGGTTGCCCCTGCTTTAAACAAAGATACGCCAAATTTAAACCAAATCTGTGCCTTTATAACCAATGGCAAACAAGGCGTTAACTACCATCAGGGGACATGGCATCATCCTCTTTTAACCCTTAATGCACCTAGTTTGTTTGCGGTGGTTGATCGTATTACGCCTGACCCAAACTGTGATGTCTATAAATTTAACGATGGCATAATTATTGCTCAAACTCCTTAAAACACTTAAGGAGTAAAGCATGGGAAAATCTAACGAAACTTTAGAAGACTACACCTTAAGATACGCCCCTCATAGCTTTAGACGTTGGAGCCCACAAGTAGTTGCCATTACTGCTTTGGGTGGGATTGCGTATTTAGCAGATTTTTCGATTGGAGCAAGTATTGGTTTAACCTATGGCACAACCAATGCTATTTTTTCAATTTTAATTGCGGCAATTATTATATTTTTAACAGGGATTCCGTTGGCATATTATGCCGCACGCTACAACATAGATTTAGACTTAATTACCCGTGGGGCAGGTTTTGGTTATTTAGGGTCTGTCATTACAAGTATTATTTTTGCAAGTTTTACCTTTATCTTTTTTGCCTTAGAAGGCTCGATTATGGCACAAGGGCTACAGCTTGGTTTAGGTATACCGCTGTGGCTTGGCTATCTTATTTCCACATTTATGGTAATTCCTCTTGTTATTTATGGGATGAAAGCCCTAAGTAAATTGCAAGTTTGGACAACCCCCATTTGGCTTATTTTGATGGTGGCACCTGTGGCATTCTTGGTTTATCAAGACCCTACTTTACCTAGTCAATTTTTTGATTTTACAGGTAAACAAAACGGCGTAGATCTTGCAGCTATTATGCTTGGTGCAGGAGTCTGTTTATCGCTGATTATGCAAATTGGCGAACAAATTGATTATTTACGCTTTATGCCTGCTAAAACCAAAGAAAATAGCAAAGCATGGTGGACAGCGGTTATTTGTGCAGGACCAGGTTGGGTTATTCTTGGTGCAATTAAACAAATTATTGGTGCATTTTTAGGGTTCTATCTGCTAACCAAACTTCCGCTTGTTAATGGTACAGAACCTGTTCAGCAGTTTAATGCTGCATTTCATGCCATGTTGCCCGATTGGCTTGCCTTGTTGTTAGCTGTAGTTTTAGTGGTTATTTCACAAATTAAAATCAATGTGACCAATGCGTATTCAGGATCTTTAGCATGGACAAGTGCTTATACTCGCATCAAAAAACATTATCCCGGACGTCTTATTTTTGTGATGGTTAACCTTGCCATTGCACTTGCCTTAATGGAAGGCAATATGTTTGCCGTTTTGGGTAAAATTTTAGGCTTTTATTCTAACTTTGCCATTGCGTGGGTGGTCGTGGTTGCAACTGATATTGCACTCAATAAATATCTTTTTAAACTCTCTCCCAAACACCCTGAATACCGTAAGGATATGCTGTACAACTATAATCCCGTAGGTTTAATTGCATTTTTAAGTGCAGCAGGATTGTCTATTTGTGCTTTCTTTGGATTATTTGGTACATTTTTAGCAGCATATTCTCCTATTATTGCACTTGTTGTCGGCTTTGTTTTAACACCTGTTTTGGGGCTGATTACAAAAGGGAAGTTTTATATTCAACACCATCACGATGGAATTGATGAACACCGCTTTACCTCTGATGGTACACCCACAGCTACGGTATATACCTGTGAGCGTTGCGTGCAAACATACGAACGCCCCGATGTGATGCACTCTCAGGGCGTAATCGTTTGTTCTTTATGTAAATCAACCGAACAGTAAAGCAGGGGTCTCCTGCTTTATTCTAAAAATAAAATTGCATCTCCTGCATATACAGTTTGCCCTGTATGTGCCACCACTGCATGCACTTTACCGCTTTGCGTCGCAATAACAGGCATTTCCATTTTCATGGCTTCAATAATCGCAACTGTTTGTCCTTGCTCAACAGATTGCCCTACCTCAACTAAAATTTTCCAAATATTACCTGTCATAGATGCACTCACGGGCATATAAGCACTGTAATCATGTTCATCTTTTGGTGTTTCAATAGCTTGAGGTTGAATATCTTTCCAACGGCTCACCTCTTGTTTAAACGCAGTTTGTTGCGTTTGTTTAAACGCCTCAATACTTTGAGTATTGTCTGCTAAAAAGGTGTTGTATTGTGCAAAATCAAATGTAGTTTCTTCAATTTTAAGCTGTCCTTGCCCATGCTTAAAATCCAAACGAATTTGATCTAATTCTTGTTCAGAAACAGGATAAAATTTAATTTGATCAAAAAAGCGTAAAAACCATGGTTGAGTTGAATTAAACTTATCCCAAATTGGCAGTGTGCGTCCAACAAGTTGGTAACCACCCGGTGAGTCCATGCCATAAATACACATATACATGCCACCAATACCCACCGTACCCTCTGCGGTAAATGTACGCGCAGGGTTATATTTAGAGCTGAGTAAACGATGGCGAGGGTCAATCGGCACAGCACATGGTGCACTTAAATACACATCGCCTAAACCCAGCACTAAATAGTTCGCATCAAATAAAATTTCTTTCACTTCTTCGCGTGTTTTTAAACCATTAATCCGCTGAATAAAATCGACATTATTGGGTAACCATGGTGCTTGAGCACAAACACTGTCTTGATAACGCTCTACTGCACCTAAAGTAGCACTGTCTTCAAATGCCATCGGTAAATGAATAATACGGGAAGGAATTTTAAGCGTACTTAAATCGCCCATTTGACTTTCTAGTGCCAACAAATGGTGCATTAATTCTGCTTGAGGCAAAATTAAACTGTCATAGCGAATTTGTAGTGAACGTACGCCCGGTGAAAGTTCTTTGATACCGTCTAAAGTTAACATTTGCATGAGTTGATACACACGTAAACGCAAGCCCAAATCCAATACATTTTCGCCATATTCTAATAAAATATGCTGATCACCCGCTTGGCGATAGACCACTTGTGGCGTATGTTCGGTTGCACCAATGGTATGCAAAACACTATTACCTAAACCCTGTACAGTTGGCTGTGGCAATATAGTGGTCAGATTTTCAAGGTTTTGATTCTGTTGTTTTTCTAAAGTATTGGCTTGCTCAATGGTGAGTGGATAAAATTGAATTTTGTCATCTGCTTTAAGCTGTCCCATTTTCCAAAGTTCGGCTTTGGCAATGGTTACAGGGCAAACAAACCCACCTAAACTTGGTCCATCTTTACCAATAATCACAGGAAAATCACCTGTAAAATTAATCGCACCGATTGCATATTCACAATCATGTACATTAGATGGATGCAGTCCTGCTTCTCCACCGTTTTCACGTGCCCAGTCAGGTTTGGGTCCCACCAAACGCACACCTAAACGGTTAGAGTTGAAGTGTACCGTCCATTCTTGTGCAAAAAATTCTTCTATATATTCAGGTTTAAAAAAGTCAGGTGCACCATGTGGACCATAAAGCACTCCTATTTTCCATTCATTACCATAATTTGGTACAAGTTCGGTGGGTACCGTTTGAGGAGGATCAATGGTTTGGTCTTGTGAAAGTGCAATAACATCGCCTGCACGTAATGTCCGCCCTGCATGTCCACCAAATTGCCCAAGTGCAAAAGTAGAGCGGCTGCCTATATAAAGTGGTACATCTAACCCGTGTTGTACTGCTAAATATGTGCGACAACCTTGTGTGACTTGTCCTAATGTGAGCGTTTGCCCTGCTTTTATATGGATTGGTTGCCAAAACGCAATAGGCTGATCATCTAATAATGCTTTACACGGTGCACCTGTGAGTGCCACTACGGTATCAGCATAAAACTTAAGTGTTGGACCCATTAAGGTAAATTCAAAACCTGCCGCATGTGTGGGATTTCCCACAATTTTATTGGCAAATCTAAAGGCATAATCGTCCATCGGACCAGAAGGGGGTACGCCAATATGCCAATACCCTTCACGTCCGGGATAGTCTTGAATAGAACTTAATGTACCCGGTGTAAGCACCTCTATGGCTTTAGGCGTATAGCTAAAGTCATCTAACATGCGTGTCCAAATTTGCATATCAGCAAAACGTGGGTCTGCAACCACATGTGCCACATAGTCTAAATTGGTGCTAATGCCATAGAGTTTGGTTTGTTGTAGTGCCTGTTTTAGTTTTGCAATGGCTTGAGGACGATCATCAGCATGCACAATAATTTTGGCAATCATGGGATCAAAATATTGCGATACCTCAGTGCCTGTTTTTACCCACGTATCTACACGTATTCCCTCAGGAAAACTGGCTTGTGTTAATAATCCCGGGCTAGGTTGAAAATTTTGGATTGGATTCTCTGCATAAATACGCACCTCAATGGCTGCACCTTTAGGCTGAATTGCTTTAAGAGTTTGCCAATCTATTTCATCTTGAGATGCCACTTTAAGCATACATTCAATTAAGTCTAAACCTGTTACCATTTCTGTGACAGGATGTTCAACCTGTAAGCGTGTATTCACTTCTAAAAAATAAAACTCATCACGTGTAGGGTCATAAATAAATTCAACCGTGCCTGCACTCCGGTAGCAAATCGACTCACCCAACCCAACAGCTGCTTGATGAATTTTTTGACGTGTCGCTTCAGGTAAATGAGCAGCGGGTGTTTCTTCCACTACTTTTTGGTTACGGCGTTGCAATGAACAATCACGCTCACCAAAGGCAACCACTTGCCCTTCTCCATCTCCAAAAATTTGCACCTCAATATGGCGTGCTTTATCAATAAAACGCTCTAAAAACACACCTGCATCTTTAAAAAATTGCTCACCTAAACGCTTTACACTTTCATATGCTTGTATAAGGTCTTGTTCTGTATCACAACGCGTTAAGCCAATACCTCCACCGCCTGCGGTACTTTTGAGCATAATTGGATAACCAATCCGACTCGCTTGCATTTTTGCTTCGTCTAAACTTTCAAGCAAACCTGTACCAGGCGTCATAGGTACGTTGGCTTGTGCTGCAAGTTCACGCGCACGGTGTTTTAATCCAAATTCTAAGATTTGTTCGGGTGTTGGTCCCATAAATGCAATATTATTTGCTTCACATGCATGGGCAAACTCAGCACTTTCAGACAAAAAACCATAACCCGGAAATACCGCTTCTGCACCTGTTTGTTTAGCAATCTCAATTAATTTTTCTATATTTAGATACGTGTCGCTTGGTTTAACCCCTTGTAAAGAAACACTCACATCTGCGTCTAATACGTGTTGTGCAAATTGATCAGTTTCGGAATATACCGCAACACTTTTAATCCCTAATTTTTTAAGTGTACGAATAGCACGTACAGCAATTTCACCACGATTGGCAACAAGTACAGTTTTAAACATTTTCTTTTCCTTTTGTTGCACTTAAATAAGCTTTCCAGCCCCCAAACTCGCTAATATCAGTCGCTTTTTGTATGGCATACGGTTCACAAATAAAGCCTTTTACCCATTCACCACTTTGTAATTCAATCATTCCTATTCCTAACGGCGATGGAATTTCGGTAACAAACTCGCCAAAACGTGCTATCGGCATTCGCCAAATTTCTAGCAAAATGGATGTTCCTTGGGTTTGACGCACTAGTCCCGGTTTAGGCGGATGACCCAAATTTAAATCATATAATGCGTAATGGTCTGATGTGGTTGCTGTGCTTATCAAAACTGCATTTCTTTGCGTAAGCTGATGGTTTAATGGCATTTGAGTTAAATGTGCCCCCACTACCGCCACATCAACAAACCCTTTAACAGGAACACTCACAATTGTAGTCGGCAAATTTTTATGTAATGCCCCTAGTGAAATATTGATAAATTTTTGCCATTTTTCGCCAAAATTAACTAACGCTTGGTCATGCCATTTTGGTGCAATCAGTGTGATACCAAACGGTAATCCATCTGCTCTAAAGGTAGCAGGCAGTGCCAATGCACTTAAATCGGCTAAATTGGTAAAGTTGGTATAAGTACCAAATTGGGAGTTATATGCAATCGGCTCTTGTTGCATTTCTTCTAGGGTATGTATGGTAGGCGATGTAGGTACAATTAATGCATCAAACTGAGCAAGTTGGTTTTGAATCACACGAGTAAGCGAAGCACGTAAGTATTCGGCTTGATAAGCATCTATTGCACTAAATTTTTCGCCTTGTTGCACAATTTTGAGCACCGTCGGGTCAAAGTCATCTAGATGATGGGTTAAAAATTCTTGTAACACCGCTGTGCGTTCGGCAACCCAAGAACCTTGATAAAGCTGTAGAGCAAGTTGTTCAAATGCGGAAAAATCAATTTCAATTAATGTTGCACCAAAATCTTTAAGTTGTTTTAAGCTCTGTTTGAATGCCTGTTCCGATTGTGTATCTCCAAAAAACTCAAGCGTTTTAGGTACAGCAAATTGAGGAGAAGATGCAAATTGAGCAGGTGAAGTATGTGGATTTTGTTGTGAATAACTGTCTGTTGGGTCGTATCGCTCCATTATATGTGCTACAAACCCTGCATCTGAAGCAGTAAGTGCAAAAATAGAAATACAATCTAATGTTTTACATGCGGGGACTAAACCTGTGTTGGAAAAACGTCCCTTACTTGGTTTTAACCCCACAATATTGTTAAACCCAGCAGGTACACGCCCTGACCCTGCGGTATCTGTACCTAATGCAAATGGCACTAAACCGCGTGCAACCACACTTGCAGAACCAGAGCTTGAACCACCACTCACATAGTGAGCGTCAAAAGAATTTGGTACAGCCCCAAATGGTGAGCGTGTCCCTACAAGCCCCGTTGCAAATTGGTCAAGATTAGTTTTGCCAACCACCACAGCACCCGCCTGTTTTAACAACCCAACTACATAGGCATCATTTTGTTTAATTTGCTGAAGTGCTTTACATGCTGCCGTTGTGGCAAAACCCGCGACATCAATATTGTCTTTTACTGCAAAGGGTATGCCATATAACGGTAAATACTCTTGCCCTTGTAAGGCATCTAATTGTTGGCTTAATGTTGCCGAATCTACAACCGAAATCCAAGCAGGATCATTTGGGTCAAACTGTGCTACAAGCTCATTTAAAATGGATAAATCTATTTTTTTTGATCGGTAGGCATCTTGCCACTGAGCTATGGTTAAGCCTTTAAGGTCATTTACTTTCATCTTTTATCCATGCATCTGTTTCATTTACTACAATGCATGAACTATGCCAACCTCTAAGTGTCCTTAAGCGTTAAAATGACCCACGATACCCAACTATATAAAGCAAGATATATCCCACATACAATCAAAATAAAATAAAATAAAGCATCTGACGCTTCCATTTCGTTTATTTTGATTGATTAAAGCAAACTTATATCAAGATCGTATCAAGATTGAGGCAAACTCAAAATAATCTCTAGCCCCCCCTTCAGGATGATTACGTGCCACTAAGCATCCGTTATGTGCATGAGCAATTGCCGTTGCAATAGATAAACCCAAACCTGTTCCACCTAAATGACGTGCCCGAGAGGCTTCGGCTCGTGTAAATTTTTGGAAAATTGTATCTAAAAATTCGTTAGGAACACCTTGTCCATTATCTTTAAAACTGACATAGATATAGTGCTGTTCACTCCAAGAGGTAATTGTCATTTTTTTACCTTCTTTGGCATAACGTAATGCATTTTCTAAAATAATAGTAATCAATTGACCTAAACGTAAAGGATCAACACATAACACCGTTTTAGCAACCTGATTATCAATTTCAAAATGAATGAGCTGAGGGCTTAACCATTGGATTTTTTGTTGTATCAATTCAGCTAAACATATGGGTTGTTTATTTAAGTTTAATTGTTGAGCTGTCATTAAAGACAAAAAGTGTAAATCCCTCACCAACTGATTTAAGTGCTGCAACTGTGCCATTACCATATTTAATTGTTTTGGATTAGGCTCAAAAACACCATCAAGCATACCCTGTAAGCGTCCAATAGCAGCCGTTAAAGGTGAGCGTAATTCATGAGCTAATGCCACATGAGAAGCTTTTAGTTCTCTATCATATTGCTGTAACTGCCGTGTCATGGTATTAAAATCGTCAGTTAACTGTAATAGCTCTTGAGGCACATGTTGTTCTTTAGAGGCAGTCACATTAAATTGACCACGAGTCACTGCTTTTGCCGTTTGGGCGAGTTCACTAAATTGTGTAGATAATGGTTTTGCTGCTCTTAAACCTAATGTAATCATAATAGGAACAATGACAACCACAAGTACACCCAATAAGCCCCAATCAGTTGAGGTGATAGACGGATCTGAATAAGATTGTCCGAACCATGTATCTACTAATTGATTAAACCTTGCTGTATTGGCAGATGGGTATGCCCTTAAATACAAAAATTCTTGTTGTACTACTAATGGCATTTGATGCAATACCCACCAGTTTAAAATTGCATAACGCAACCACATACATAAAGCAATTAAAACAATACTACCAACCGCTAAAGAAAAAATCCGTAGGCAAAACCACCGCCATAAGCTATGTGACTCATACATGAGCAAACCGATACCCAATGCCACGTACATTAATTAAAATTTGACAAACCCCATATACCTCAAGCTTTTTTCGTAAATTATAAATATGTGTATCTACAACCCTTTCTAAGGCATTGCTTTCGGGCAAGCAAATTTCTAATAATTCAAAACGTGTAAAAACACGTAACGGAGAACATAACAGTGTTGCTAACACATTAAACTCTGTAAGTGTTAATTCGAGGGTCTGTGCATCTACCCTTGCGGTCATTGCCGTACAATCAACGATTAAGTTTTTATATATAAGCAGTTTGGTATTTTCTTGAGTTTGTTGTGTACGGCGTAATACAGATTGAATTCGTCCCATCACCTCACCACGGTGATAAGGCTTTACAATATAGTCATCTGCCCCATAACGTAAAGCACCTATTTTTTCACTTGGTTCGCCAATGGCAGTTAACATAATAATAGGCGTATTTTGCTTTTTACGAATTTGCGTTAAAACTTCATGCCCATCGTATTTTACAATTACATTAAAATTTTCTCTTTGTAAGTATGCTTCTAAAACACTTGCGGCATCTTGGTCATCCTCAATGCTGTTTTTTGCTTCATTTTTACAACTTTGTTAAATACTTATAAACCGTTTGTCTAGTAATGCCAAATGCTTTTCCTAATGCAGCTTTAGATGTGTATTCTTTATTTTTCCATGCTAAATTTAAGGCTTCGACTTGAGCAGGTTTTAGTGCTTTAACACGCCCTTTATATTTTCCTTTTGCTGCTGCAAGTTTAATTCCTTCTCTTTGACGCTCCAAAATTAAAGACCGTTCAAATTCGGCAAATGCTCCCATCAATTGCAACATTAAATTATCCATGGCTGTGGATTGTGCAGTAAACGTAATTTTTTCTTTTAAAAATTCAATTGCTATTCCCTTTTTAATCATGTCATCCACAATACCCACTAAATCTTTTAAGCTACGTGCTAAACGATCCATAGAATGTACAACAATGACATCGCCTTCTCGGACATAGTTCATCATATTTTTAAATTCTGGACGTTCTATATTTTTACCTGAAGCATAATCAATAAAACGCTTATCACAATGTACACCTTCTAATTGACGTCCTACATTTTGATCTGCTGTACTTACACGAATATAGCCAACACGCTGTCCCGTCATAACACTCTTTTCTAATTTGTTTAATATGGCTCTATAATATCAGAATTACATGTAATTTTGTCTAAAAAATAACAACAAGCTCTTATTTTTAAACAATAAGTCTAATATGTTCATTTAGAAAAATATGTTTACCTATTTACTTATATTTGTATCACAACATCACGATATTGTTCGTATAAGATGTAAAGGTGAACTTAAAAATAAGGATAGATCGTCATGGCATTTGCAACTATTAATCCCTATACAGGCGAAACACTCAAAACTTTCCCAGATGCAACTGATGAACAAATTGCTCAAGCAATTGAAGATGCAGACAACACATTTAAAACATGGAAAACAACGGCTTTTTCACAACGTGCCGCAATTTTACAAAAAGCTGCCGATCTGCTACGCACCCAAAAAGACCATTATGCACAATTTCTAACCTTAGAAATGGGTAAAATTATTGGTGAAGCACAAGCAGAAGTTGAACTCTCTGCTCAAATTTTTGAATACTATGCAAAACATGCAGAAAAATTGCTTGAACCTGAAAAATTACCTGTTCTTGATCCTGCCGAGGGCGAAGCAGTTGTTGTGCATGAACCATTAGGTGTATTACTTGCTGTAGAACCTTGGAATTTTCCGTACTATCAAATTGCACGCATTATTGCCCCGCAACTTTCTGCAGGAAATACAATTTTATTAAAACATGCGTCTAATGTTCCGCAATGTGCTTTAGCCTTTGAACAGCTCATGCAAGATGCAGGCTTACCAAAAGGTGCATTTATTAATTTATTTGTAACGCATCACAAAATTGAAGATATTTTAAAAGATCCACGCGTACATGGCGTTGCACTCACAGGTTCAGAACTTGCAGGTGCAAGTGTGGCTCAATTGGCGGCAAAATATCTTAAAAAATCAACCTTAGAACTCGGCGGTGCAGATGCATTTGTTGTACTTGCCGATGCAGACCTAGAAAAAACCGTAAAATGGGCAGTGTTTGGACGTCACTGGAATGCAGGACAAGTTTGTGTCTCTTCTAAACGCATGATTATTGATGAAAAAATCTATGATCAATTTTTAGAACAATACACAAAAGGTGTGGCAGCACTTAAAGCAGGTGACCCAATGGACCCAAGTACACAACTTGCTCCTCTGTCCTCGCAACGTGCCGCAGACCAAGTCAAAGAACAAATTAAAAAAGCTGTGAAACATGGTGCAACTGCCGTAGAAGTAGGCGAAAAAGTTCCCGCTCAAGGTGCATTTGTTCAACCCACTATTTTAACCAATGTAACACCAGATAACCCTGCCTATTACGAAGAGTTTTTTGGTCCTGTCTCAATGATTTTAAAAGCCAAAGACGAACAAGATGCCATTGCAATTGCCAATGACTCCCACTTTGGTTTAGGGGGTTCTGTATTTACTTCTAACCCAAAACATGGCTTTGAGGTAGCAAAACAAATCACAACAGGCATGGTTTTTGTCAACCATCCTACAATGGTAAAAGCAGATTTACCTTTTGGCGGTGTAAAACGCTCAGGCTATGGACGTGAACTTATTGGACTTGGCTTAAAAGAGTTTGTAAACCATAAACTCATTGATGTTGTGGATATTGACGCACCATTTTAAAACAAAATAGCCTCATTGATGAGGCTCTTTTTAAATTACGTAACGTTTACTTAAGCCCCAGTCTGCCAAAATACGGCGATACATCGTCGATGACCGATCTGCCTCAAAATGTACCTCAGCCGTTAAATCGAGTGGTAATTCTTCAGGTTTTTGCGACTCAATCATATCTTGATCTTCGGCAAAAATTTGTGCATTAAAATCATACACTGCCTGTAAGTCGCCTGTGGTATCAAAATTACGCGTTAATGGCACAAATAACCGTGTTTTGTTATGTGATACAGGACAACACGCATTTAAAATTTTAAGTACCCCTTGATTTGGAAAATCCACAGTGAGTACAGCACTAAACGGCGGATACACCTCAAATGTACGTTTCCATAAAAAACCTTCAGGTGCTAAATGTTGCATACCATGCGGATAATTACTTACATCACTAATATATTCAGCTTTTAACCCATATTCTGTTTTTTCAGTATTGTATTTAGGTACAACAGGGTTTTTACGGTCTGCAAATGCATTGTGATGCACCCACGCAAAATGTGCCACATCAATAAATCCTTCAAGCTGTCGTCCACTTGAACCACCAATATCAACAAACGGCGGTAAAATCGCTTGATGTCCGTTTTGCTCCCATGTATCTAGTTCAGGGAAATTAGCACTTGTTGCATCTTGTGATAATAAACTTGTCCATACCAAACCATACTTTAATACCACAGGAAATTCAGTGAGGGTAAAACGTTCTGGAATACGGGTCAAATCGGGCTGTGCAGGAATTTTGGTACACTTACCATCTTCCCCAAAACTCAACCCATGATAAGGACAAACAATTTCATTGCCCTCTACCCAGCCCTTACTTAAAGGCACACCCCGATGCGGACAAATATCACGCACCAATTGAATATTGCCATTTTCTAATTGATAAAGTGCCATTTTAATATCAAGCAGCATCACTTGTTGCGGTTGAGTAGACACATCTTGTATACGAGCAATAGGGTACCAATGCTGTGCTAAAATTTCCCAATCATTGCCATCAAATTGGCTATAACATGGTTTGGTCGGTAAAG
The DNA here is from genome assembly GCF_027568475.1 of Acinetobacter sp. HY1485. Classification (GTDB taxonomy): domain Bacteria; phylum Pseudomonadota; class Gammaproteobacteria; order Pseudomonadales; family Moraxellaceae; genus Acinetobacter. The sequence continues at coordinate 120,912 of NZ_JANKZG010000005.1, forward strand.
TTGTGGTTTGAATTTTCATAATACCGCCCTATAAGTTAATTTCAATTAAGCTCGACTTTGCGCGAGAACAGCACAAGGCAATATGCTGTGGCATGGCTTGTTTTTCTTGTTCAGACTGCACCGTATCTTGATGATCTACTTCTCCTGAGCAAACCTCGGTCAAACATGCGCCGCACATTCCCATTTCACACGAAAGCGGTACAGCAATGTCATTCTCTATTAAAACCGTGGCGATGGTTTTATCTTGCGGTACATCAAAAACTTGCCCTGTCGATTTTAGTTTCACCTGAAAACAATCTGTTGGAGCATCACTTGCCACCACAACAGGTGCAAAGGCTTCTTTATAAATACAACTTTCGTGCCAACCCAAACGTGTGAGTTGTTCTTCGCAATAATTCATAAAGCCTGCGGGTCCACACATATACACATGATGCTGTTGATGTGGCACATTAAAAGCGTCAGGCAACTGTGAAATAATACTGTGTCCTTCGTCATCGCATAAAATTTCGCAAGTGCCGTAAATAAATTGTTTACTTAAATAATGAAGCAACGCCACATCTTGTTTGGTCTGCACATAATAAAACAGTGTAAAAGCCTTACGTTGTTGCTCTAGCGTTTCTGTCATTGCCAAAATGGGGGTAATACCAATTCCTGCTCCTAACAGCGTATAACGCTCGGCATCTTGCAGTTTAAATACATTGCGTGGTGCAGAAATTTGTAAGGTATCGCCTACCCGTAATTGTTGATGAATATAACGTGACCCACCACGTGACTGTGGTTCTTTTTTAACACACAACGTATAAAACTGAGTCTGTTGTGGGTTCCCTGTTAATGAATACTGACGGCATATTTTGTTAGGCAAAAACACATCAATATGTGCCCCCGCTTCCCATTGTGGCAAAGGTTCACCATTGGTTTGCATCAAGGTAATGGCAATATTGTGTGTGCCTTGTCGCGACATACTGTCTACAATAACATCAATTTTTTCCATGATTTTTTCTCCTTGTTACACCAAAAAGAATTCACTAAACCCTGCTTTTTTTAAACAGCGTCTAAACATAATTGAGCTTCGGTCAGCAGGAATATGCGCTTCTAAAGATAAATCTAATGGCAAACATTCGGGTTTTTGCGTTTCAACCATCAAACGATCTTCTTCAAAAATTTTGATGTTGTAGTCAATAATGTCTTGCTCACTATCATCTAAATCGAAGTTTTTGACCACAGGAGCAAAAAGACGTGTTTGCTTAGCAGACACAGGACAAGCGGCATTCATAATCACCATTTTGCCTTGGTTACGAAAATGAATGGTGAGCGTGGCAGTAAACGGCACGTGTAATTCAAAATGGCGTAACCATTTAAAATCAGGTGTGCCTTTAAAATTTTCACTTGCAGGATAATTGCCTACCGTACTCCAATAGTCTGCCTCAAACCCATACGGTGTTTCTTTAGGCGTATAATCTGCCACAAACTGATTATCAGGGTCTGCAAACGTACCGCTATGTATCCATGCAAAATGAGCAACATCTAAAAAGCCTTCAACTTGTCTACCTGCAAACCCTGCAATATCAACAGGTGGACAGGTAATTTTTTGAGTATCTGCTTGATCCCACATCGGCATATGTGGCACATCTTGCGTGGTATCTTGTGCTAAACACGTCCAAACTAGCCCATATTTTTGAATTGTTGGGTAAGTAAACAAATTAAGTTTACTGGCAATCGGTTGCTCTGGGCTTGATGGCACACGGTTACATTTTCCTTGTTGCCCAAAACGCAAACCATGATAAGGGCAAATCACGCCTTGTTTATCACAAGTTCCTAAACTTAACGGCACACCACGATGTGGACAAACATCTTTTGCAACTACAATTTGCCCTTCAGCTTGATAGACCACAAGCTGTTCATCTAACAATACAGCTTTTAATGGTTTTTCTACAATGTCTTGCACGCGTGCAATTGGATACCAATACTGTGCAAGGCGTGTCCAATCTTCAGAAGTAAAAGTACAATTTTTAGGAAGATACGTCATTTTTTGCGTCTATCTTGATGTTTTTTTAATCTTGCTATCAAAATTACATTCTGTCTATTATAATGATTTTAACAAAGTGTTCTAATTTTTAGTACGATGAGCCTACCTTTTTCACGTTTTTCTGAATATTTTTTGATGGTTGCTAAAACAGGAAATTTACGCAAAGCTGCAGACCAACTGTTTATTTCAGTTTCTGCGGTACATCGTCAAATTGCCTTAGCCGAAGAACAACTCGGCGTACAATTATTTGAGAGGATGCCCACAGGGCTTAAAATGACGCTTGCAGGTGAATTGCTATATGCGGACTTGCTTAAATGGCAAAAAGAATTTCAACAAACGCGTGTTCGATTTGATGAGATACAAGGCTTACAACGTGGCACCATTAAATTTGGACTCATTACTGCTTTAAACCAAGACCTCATCGTAGAAGAAATCAATCAATTTCAGCAAGAATATCCGTGGATTACCCTAGAAATTGTAATTGATACAAGCGATGCCATTACACAAAAAATTACGGCGTTAGATCTCGATTTTGGCATTGTGCTTGACCCGTCCGAGCACCGTCAATTGAGTGTTTTATCTTTTGTAGAAGTGCCTTTAGGCTTTGCGTATTCACCACAACATGCACTTGCAAATACAACCATTAGCCTTTCTCAAACTCAAGAAACACGGCATTTAATTGGTATAGCCCCACTTGTGATTGCAGATCGTGTTGCTTCATTTTATAAAAAACGTGATTTTGTTCCGCAATATAAAACGTATTGCTCAGACATCAACCTCATGACCAATCTATTAAAACGCCAAACTGATATTGCGATTTTAAGTTATTTAGATGTTTATACCGCCCATAAAAAAGGGAAACTTTTATTTTCCCCTCTTAAAGATCAGGCTATTCGCCCACTTGTTTTAGCACTATGTACGGCCCCTAAAAGACAACTTTCTAGAGCAGCACAACTACTTATGCAACGCCTTTTGACACAGCTTGAGACTTACCAATATGATTAAAAAAGATATTTAAAACCAATGCCGTAATACATGTGGTACTAATCCCTGAATGACATAAAATTTGTACCCATTTTGGGAATTCGGTAAAAAATTCAGGGCTGACCATAGGAATGATTCCTGCGGTTAAAGATAACGCAATAATAATCAAATTATTCTGATTTTGATAATCCACTTGGCTCAGTGTACGAATACCACTGGCTGCCACAGAACCAAATAAAATCAGCCCTGCACCCCCTAATACCGCAGATGGAATTGCCGCAACAAAACGCCCCATAATTGGAAACATACCAAGTATCACCAAAATGATGCCACCTGCTGCCACCACATAACGACTTTTAATGCCTGTAATCGCCACAAGTCCTACATTTTGTGCAAATGCACTTTGCATAAACGTGCCAAAAAATGGTGCAACTGTAGACGACAACATATCTGCACGTAAGCCATTTGCAATACGTTGCGGGGTTATTTCTGTACCTACAATTTCACCAACTGCCAAAATATCGGCTGTGGTTTCTGTTAGCGTTACAATGGTTACAACCAACATCACCACAATTGCGGGGAGGCTAAAAATAGGTGCTCCAAAGGCTAAAATACTTGGCAATGCCAAAATATCGCCCTGTGCGACCTTTGAGAAATCACACCACCCTAGAAAGTAAGCAAGCAATGTCCCTACGATAATAGACATTAATACGGCTAAACGCTTACAGCTCTCTACTTTCAGTTTGCTTAAAAAAAGTAAAACCACAAGCGTAAAGCTGGCAAGAATTAAATTATGCTGACTTGGTGCACCTGTTTGCCCACCAATAATCCAATGTAATGCAACAGGTAACAAAGACACCCCAATAATGGTAATAATACAGCCTGTTACCACAGGCGGAAAAAACCGCAGAATTTTAGAAAATAACGGTGCAATCAATAATCCAATAACTGCACTGCCAATCACAGCACCTAAAATCGTCTGAAAACCAACTGTACCACCGCCCACACCTGTGCCAATGGCAATCATACTACTAACACCTGCAAAGGAAACGCCCTGCACCAATGGCAATTTTGCACCAAAAAAGCGAATTCCGAGTGTTTGTAATAATGTTGCAAGCCCACCTACAAATAAAGATGCTGTAATTAACAATCCAATTTGTGGCGTAGACAAATGAATAGCAGCCCCCACAATCAATGGCGGTGCAACAATACCCCCGTACATGGTTAAAACATGCTGTAACCCATAGGCAAAACTACGCGTTGTTCCTAAAAATTCATCTTCTGGTAATACACTGCTTTTCATACTTCAACTCGTTTTACCTGTTGTTTTTGTATAAAAAGCAATGCTTATGCCAATTAGTCTTGTGGGGTTAAATTTAAATCAGAGATGTCATAGCCAATTTGTTTGGCATAATTGCGATACTCTTGCCATGTATCTGCCGAGATATGTGGGGTGCGTGATAAAACCCACAAATATTTACGCTTTGGATCACCTACCAATGCCACCTGATAATTGGTATCTAACTTTAAAATCCAATAATCACCACGCCCAACAGGTAACCAACGTATGGCTTGTGGTAAAAAACTCACTTTAAGTTGACTATTTTGAGGCGGATTTGTCGAAAATGCCTGCCCATGTGCAGTATCTTCTTTGCCTTCATGTGTTATACAGCGGTTAGTAACAGCAATTGTGCCATCTTTATTTAAAGCATAGTTTGCCGTTACATTTTTGGCACATTTCTTTTGAAAGTACATGGGTTTACGTGCAATTTCGTACCATGTACCTAAATATCGATCTAACTGTACTTGCGGTACAGCACTGACTGTTGAGGTGGTTTTAGCCATGCAACCCACCAACGGTACAACAGCAAGTGCTGCAAGTAAAAGCGTGCGTTTACGCATCGTTTTTTTCCTATTTTATTGTATAGGTCTAACTTAACGATGCGCTCTACAAAAGACAATTACGTTATGTAATTAAATACGATTTAAAACGTAATACCTCATCACGTAACTGTGCCGCCTGTTCAAATTGGAGTTCTTTTGAAGCTTTCATCATTTCTTTTTCAAGCTTAGCAATATGTTTCACCAATAATTTAGGATTTGCCACCAAATGCTGATCATCTGCACTCAGTTTAGTCACGCTTTCCTCTACAATTGGCGTGTCTTCAATCACCTCACCTGTATCAATTTCTTTGATGGTTTTACGTACTGCACTTCTTGGTGTAATACCATGCTTTTGGTTAAATTCAATTTGCTTTTCACGGCGACGATCCGTTTCATCAATCGCTTTACGCATTGAGTCGGTAATGGTATCGCCATACAAAATCGCTTTACCTTTTACATTACGTGCTGCACGTCCAATAGTCTGAATAAGTGAACGCTCAGAACGTAAAAAGCCTTCTTTATCTGCATCTAAAATAGCAACCAAAGATACCTCAGGCATATCTAGACCTTCACGCAGTAAGTTAATCCCGACTAATACGTCATAAATACCTGTACGCAAATCGTGAATGATTTTTACACGTTCAACCGTATCAATATCCGAATGCAGATAAGCCACTTTGATACCGTACTCTTTAAGATATGACGTTAAATCCTCTGCCATACGTTTGGTTAATGTAGTCACCAAAACACGTTCGTTGATGTCTTTACGTAAATTAATTTCAGACAGCACATCATCTACTTGTGTGAGTACAGGACGTACCTCAATTTCAGGATCAATCAACCCTGTTGGACGTACCACCTGCTCTACCACTTGCTCGGCATGCTCAAGTTCATAACGTGCAGGTGTTGCACTCACATAAAGGGTAGTTGGAATAATGCGTTCCCATTCTTCAAACTTCATTGGGCGGTTATCTAACGCACTTGGTAAACGAAAACCATAATTAACTAAGTTTTCTTTACGCGAACGGTCACCCTTATACATTGCACCAATTTGCGGTACAGTCACATGTGACTCATCCAAAATTAACAACGCATCATCAGGAATATAATCAAATAACGTTGGTGGTGCTGCACCAGGTTCACGCCCCGATAAATGACGCGAATAGTTTTCAATACCGTTGGTATAACCCAATTGTTGCATCATTTCCAAATCATAACGGGTGCGTTGTTCGATACGCTGTGCTTCTAACAGTTTATTCTCTGTTTTAAAATGATCAACCTGCGTTACCAGTTCTTCACGAATGGTTCCTATCGCACGCTGTAAACTGTCTTTTGGCGTTACATAGTGGCTTTTTGGATAAATCGTCACACGAGGTGCTTTGCGTAACATTTTACCTGTGAGCGGGTCAAACCAACGAATGGAATCGACCTCATCATCAAACAATTCAATACGAATGGCTTGTTGTTCAGATTCAGCAGGGTAAATATCAATAATTTCACCACGAATACGATAAGTACCACGCGCAAATTCTAAATCATTGCGGACATATTGCATTTCTACCAAACGGCGAATTAAATCATCACGGCTAACACGGTCGCCCTCAACCACATGTAAGAGCATTTTCATATATGACTCGGGATCACCCAAACCATAAATTGCCGATACAGACGCAATAATAATGGCATCACGGCGTTCTAATAATGAACGCGTTGCCGATAATCGCATTTGGTCAATATGGTCATTAATTGCTGAATCTTTTTCAATGAACGTATCAGACGATGGTACATAAGCTTCTGGCTGATAGTAATCGTAATAACTGACAAAATATTCAACGGCATTATTGGGAAAAAAGGATTTAAACTCGCCATAGAGCTGTGCAGCAAGGGTTTTATTATGTGCCATAATCACAGTTGGACGTTGTAACTTGGCAATCACATTTGCCATGGTATAGGTTTTACCCGAGCCTGTTACGCCTAATAACAACTGATTTTTTAAGCCCTTTTCAACACCTGTCACAAGCTTATCAATCGCTTGTGGCTGATCTCCCGCTGGCTGATAATCGGTAACAAGGTCAAAAGGTTGTTCGCTCACTCGGCTCTCACTATTTATGATTATTTAAGTTATTTATATTGGTCTTTTTTTAAATTATTCAAGCGACGTTTACTTGCAAATAGACTCAATCTTGCTTAAAAAAGCAAAATTTTGTCTGGCTCTACTTCATTATAAATAACAGGCTTCAACCTAAAAATTAATTTTAGAATCAAAATTTGAAGCAGGGTATAAAAATATGATTAAACTTGGTAATAATAGAATTGTTTGTCTTAACAATCATTTAATATTTGAGAGAGGAAATAGCCTTATGTTTTGTTAATTCAAAAAATTAATCGGGATGGTTGATGAATTTTAATCCATAAAAAACGCCTCCAAAGAGACGTTAGCGTTTACCCATCGAACGGCGTGTACCACGAGGTGGCATCCATGTACGATCTGCATACTGCTGTGGTTTCGGGCGTACTTGATTGTGTGCAGTATCCTCTTCACCTTGTGCTTGAGTAGAAGCAACAGGAAAAGGAAGCTTGACAGAAACTTTAGCTTTGCTCATAAAAAATATCTAACTGACCACGTTTAACGTATTTTAAGCGTTTTACACAAGAATAACGAGTTTTTTCTTACATAGCATCTTACATGGTGAATTTTTTCAGGCTAAGATAAACGCACATGTAACCCACTAAAAAGGAATCATATCGTGGATGTACGTCTTTCAGATCGTGTAAATGCAATCAAACCATCTCCTACTCTTGCTGTTACCAATAAAGCTGCAGAACTTAAAGCTGCAGGCAAAAATGTAATTGGTTTAGGTGCAGGTGAACCAGATTTTGATACCCCACAACACATTAAAGATGCTGCGATTGATGCCATTAATAAAGGCTTTACCAAATACACGGCAGTAGATGGTACACCAAGTCTTAAAAAAGCAATTATTGCAAAATTAAAACGTGATAACAATTTAGACTACCAACCTAACCAAATTTTAGTTTCATGTGGTGGTAAGCAATCATTTTTTAACCTTGCACTTGCTTTACTTAATAAAGGCGATGAAGTGATTATTCCTGCACCGTATTGGGTAAGTTATCCAGATATGGTGATTATTGCTGAAGGTCAACCTGTCATTGTTGAATGTGGCGAAGAACAACGCTTCAAAATTACACCAGAACAACTAGAAGCAGCTATTACAGAAAAAACTCGTTTAGTTGTACTGAATAGTCCATCAAACCCAACAGGAATGATTTACTCTAAAGCTGAGCTTGAAGCATTAGCAGAGGTGTTACGTCGTCATCCAAATGTATTTGTTGCATCAGATGATATGTACGAACCAATTCGTTGGGATGATGAGTTTTACAATATTGCAACCGTTGCACCTGATTTATATGACCGTACCATTGTGTTAAATGGCGTTTCAAAAGCATATGCAATGACAGGCTGGCGTATAGGTTATGCAGCAGGTCCTGCAAAATTGATTGGTGCAATGAAAAAAATTCAATCACAATCAACATCTAACCCGACGTCAATCTCACAAGTTGCTGCTGAAGCTGCACTTAATGGCTCACAAGATGTACTAAAACCAATGATTGAAGCGTTTGAACGCCGTCATGACCTTGTAGTTGCGGGCTTAAACGACATTAAAGGAATTAGCTGCTTACCTGCTGATGGTGCATTTTATGCTTATGCCAATATTCGTCCTGTCATTCGTGCCAAAGGTTTAAACTCTTGCACAGAATTTTCTGCATGGTTACTTGAAGAAACAGGTGTTGCCGTTGTACCAGGCGATGCATTTGGTTTAGGCGGTTATATGCGTATTTCTTATGCAACAGCAGATGATGTATTAGTTGATGCACTTGCTCGTATTAAGAAGGCAGTAGAAGCCATTCCTGGTCTTTAATTATTATTAAACATATACACGCCAACGTTGGCGTGTATTTTTTTGCCTAATTTCTCTTGCTTCTTCCATTTAAAATTGTTATTAATTGTTAACCCCTCTCCTTAAATTGAGTTTTGGCTTTTTTATCCCTTTAAGCCTCATCTTCAATACACACTGCGACTTGTGAAACGACTACCCAAAGTGAAACAACAGCAATACCTCTAACAGTTCAAAAAAGTGTATGGTCTATCATGGAGTATTCAGCCGCTTCAACAGAAGCACAAGCCCCAACCAATTCAAAAGTGCGCGTATTACTTGCAAGTCTAGTGGGTACAACAATCGAGTTTTTTGATTTTTATATTTATGCAACTGCTGCCGTCTTAGTTTTTCCACACTTGTTTTTCCCTGCAAGCAGTAGTGGTGCAGCAACATTGCAATCACTTGCAACGTTTGCCATTGCGTTTATTGCCCGCCCTGTAGGCGCTGCCGTTTTTGGACACTTAGGCGACCGTGTAGGACGTAAAACCACACTTGTTGCAGCATTACTTTTGATGGGCATTTCAACTGTATGTATTGGTTTATTGCCTAGTTATGCCCAAATTGGTATTTTTGCACCACTATTGCTTGCATTATGCCGTTTAGGTCAAGGCTTAGGTTTAGGTGGCGAATGGAGTGGCGCTGTATTACTTGCAACTGAAAATGCTCCCGAAGGAAAACGTGCTTGGTATGGTATGTTTCCACAACTTGGTGCGCCAATTGGCTTTATCTTTGCCTCTAGCATTTTTTTAGGCTTAGGTGCAGTCATGTCTAATGAAGACTTTTTAGCATGGGGATGGCGCATTCCTTTTATTGCAAGTTCTTTATTAGTCATTTTAGGGCTTTATATCCGTTTAAAACTACATGAAACGCCTGCATTTAAACGTGTACTCAACAAACAAAAAGAAGCCAATGTACCCCTTAAAGAAGTGGTAACAAAACATGTTAGCGCATTAGTTTTGGGCACATTAGGTGCAGTATGTACGTTTGTATTATTTTACTTGGTGACTGTATTTGCACTTAATTGGGGAACAACATCTTTAGGATATTCACGTACTGAATTTTTACAGATGCAACTGATTGCAACCGTTTGTTTTGGTATTTTCATTCCTGTTTCCGCTTTACTTGCAGAAAAGTTTGGACGCAAGATTACCTCTATTGCTATTTGCTTAATCATTATTGTATTTGGTTTATTTTTCGGACAATTTTTTGTTGCAGACAATCCAATTTCAGTTACGTTATTTTTATGTCTTGGTATGTCTGTAATGGGGTTATCTTATGGTCCTATTGGTACTATTTTATCTGAAATTTTCCCAACTTCAGTACGTTACACAGGTTCTGCACTTACATTTAACTTAGCAGGTATTATAGGGGCTTCTTTTGCTCCTTTAATCGCAACTAAACTTGCTACCAATTATGGGATTGGCGCAGTCGGTTATTACTTAATTGTTGCTTCCTTCATTAGTTTAATTGCTTTTATTTGTATTAAAGAAACAAAAAATATAGATTCAAATCACCAAATTTAAATAAATATGCCTCTTTAATCAGAGGCATATTTTTTATGCATTAAAATCAATAACCATTCTGCCTTTAATTTTTCCTTGCTCCATTTCAGAAAAAATTGAGTTAATCTCTTTTAAAGAACGTTTTTTGACAGTTGGTACTACTTTACCTTCAAGCGCGAACTGAAATGCTTCTTGTAAATCTTTGCGTGTACCAACCAAAGAACCTACCACTTCAATACCATCAAGTACTAAACGCGGGATATTTAAACTCATCGCTTCAGGTGGTAAACCAACCGCAACAACACGCGCACCAGCTCTTACACAGTCAACAGCTGAGTTAAAAGCTGCTTTTGCTACAGCAGTCACAACTGCGGCATGTGCACCATTTTTAGTATGTTGCATAATAAGTTGCTGTGTATCTTGTGTTGAAGGATTAATTACAACATCAGCGCCAAGCTCTTTGGCAAAATCAAGCTGAGCATCGTTCACATCAATCGCAATTACTTTGGCATTAAAAACATTTTTGGCATATTGCAACGCAAGGTTACCTAAACCGCCCATCCCATAAATTGCAACCCATTGTCCTGCTTGTACATTTGAGACCTTAATCGCCTTATAAGTAGTTACACCTGCACAAGTAATACTACTTGCAGCCGCAGGGTCTAACCCCTCGGGCACTTTTACAGCATAATCTGCAACCACAATACATTCTTCTGCCATACCACCATCTACAGTGTAGCCAGCATTTTTCACTTCACGACAAAATGTTTCTCTACCTGTAATACAATATTCACAGTGTCCACATCCTTCAAAAAACCAAGCAACACTTGCTCGATCACCCACTTTTAAAGAAGAAACACCTTCGCCTACTTGTGTAACAACTCCAATTCCTTCATGCCCAAGCGTTACACCAGTTTTATCGCCATAATGTCCGTTCTTAACATGCAAGTCTGTATGGCAAACACCACAGTATTCCATTTTAAGGAGTGCTTCACCATACTTTAATTCTCTTATATTTTTATCAACAATATCAACAATATGCTCTTTGTTTACAACAGCCGCTTTCATATCTTTCTCCTTTTTTTTAATTTATATACTTATCATAAGCCATAAAATATGAAGCGACAATCCACTATTTAAAATAAAGGCATACTTTTTATATGTATTTCTTTTTTGGTGAAAGGATGAACAAATTCTAATTGATTTGCATGTAATGCCATACGGTCAAGTGAGAACTTTTGTGGGTGTGGATGATACAACTTATCCCCCATAATTGGATGACCAATATGCATAAGGTGTACACGTAATTGATGCGATCTACCTGTAATTGGTTCTAAGCTTACACGCGAGATATTCAGTTGCGCATCAAACTCTAATAAAGACAAATTTGTTTGCGCTTTTTTCCCTTCTTCAAAATCCACTTTTTGTTTGGGGCGATTTGGCCAATCTGTAATCAAGGGTACATCTATATGAGTTTGCATTGGAGATTTTCCATCTACCAGTGCAATATATTGTTTTTTGACTGTACGAGCCTGAAAAATTTTGCTCATTGCCACTTCTGCATCTCGGTGTTTGGCAAACAGTAAAATGCCTGATGTTGCCATATCTAAACGATGCGTTACTTTTGCTTGAGGATATTGTTTTAAAATTCTTAAATAAGCACTGTCTTGGTGTTGTGGTAAACGCCCCGGAACAGACAGTAAACCTGCTGTTTTATCAACTACAATAAAATCATCATCTTCGTATAATACATTCAATGGGCTTACAGGTGGACAGTAAACAAAACTCTCTGCCATGATCATCGTTTCTTTACAAAAAGATGGCTAACATAGAGTTTCGTTAAAATGATGTCAAGATCAAAGCTTTTTCCAACGTATGCCTTCATCTTTTTTAGCTAAGGTAAAGGTAAAATTTGCATCAGTACTGACTAAAATTCTATCGTGATATTCTTCTAAAACTTTGAGTACATCACCACTTTCGAATGTAATTGGTGTACATTCTTTTTTTTCTAAAACAATAGTTTCTAAGAGTTCAATAACATCATGAATCATACTTTTTCCAAATAACTGACGCTTATAAAGTTAAACTTAAAAATAACATATCTGTAGACGCAACAAAGCCTAGTTTTTTGTATAAAGCTTGTGCTTTTAGATTCGTCTTACAGGTTTCTAACGCGATATAAGCCGCTTTTGTATGTTGTGCAAATTCGATGGCATGTTGCATCAATGCTTCTGCAATACCCTGTTGACGATGCTGTTCATCTACATATAAATCATTTAAAATCCACGCATGTTTCATAGAAATAGATGAATACGTCGGATATAACTGCGTAAATCCAAAAATTTGATTATCTTTTTTATAAATAAAAATTTTGGAATCTTGTTGGTGCAAACGATTTTGAATAAATTGTGTTGCAGCATCAAGATCAGAAGGCTGTTTGTAAAAAATACGATATGCATTAAATAATTGTGCAACTGGCTCTAAGTCCTCTGGCTGCGCCAAAACAACATAATTCATTTTATATCCTTATAAAACACGTCCGTATAGTATACGGACGTTGATCGATTAAACAGGTTCTGCTGTTTGATCTTCAAAAACAGATAACAACAACCCTGTTGTTTTATCCTGCTCTTTTTTCACGGTTACTGCCACATTACCACCATGCACAAGATCACCAAATAAAATCATCTCAGCAAGTGGTTTTTTTAGATGTTCTTGAATGAGACGTTGCATTGGACGTGCGCCCATCAAACGATCATAGCCATTTGTTGCAAGCCAATCACGCGCATCTTGGTCTACGTCTAATACCACTTTCTTATCATCAAGTTGGGCTTGTAATTCTGTTAAGAATTTATCCACAACCGAATCAATCACTGTAGTTGGTAGGGCTTTAAACTGAATGGTACTGTCTAAGCGATTACGAAACTCTGGTGAAAAGGCTTTTTTCATCGCATCTTGATTATCATTACTGTTATCTTGCTCGGTAAACCCAATACTGGTACGTGAGATACTTTCTGCGCCAATATTGGTTGTTAAAACCAAAATAACATTACGAAAATCTGATTTACGTCCGTTATTATCTGTTAAAGCACCATGATCCATAATCTGTAAAAGTAAATTAAAAACATCAGGATGTGCTTTTTCAATTTCATCTAATAACAAAACACAATGCGGATTTTTGTGAACAGCATCGGTTAACAAACCACCTTGATCAAATCCAACATAACCTGGAGGTGCACCAATTAAACGTGATACAGCATGACGCTCCATATATTCAGACATATCAAAACGTAAAAGCTCAACACCCAACAATTTAGCAAGCTGTTTAGTGACTTCTGTTTTACCTACCCCTGTTGGTCCTGCAAATACAAAGCTCCCCACAGGTTTATCAGGCGACTTAAGCCCTGCTCGAGACAATTTAATGGCAGAAGCAAGCGCAGTAATCGCTTCGTCTTGACCAAAAACCACACGTTTTAAATCCCGCTCTAAATACTGCAACACAGATTTATCATCTTTAGATACAGTTTTAGGTGGAATGCGTGCAATTTTTGACACAATATCTTCAATATTTTCAACCGTAATCTGAGGATCATCTGAGGCTTTTAAACGGCGTTGTGCACCTGCCTCATCAATCACATCAATGGCTTTGTCTGGTAAAAAGCGATCATTTATATATTTCGCAGATAATTCAACTGCAGAAATCAATGCTTGATCATCATATTTAACATGATGGAATTCTTCAAACTTTGATTTTAAACCACGCAAAATATCAATTGTTTCACTTAAACTTGGTTCATTAACGTCAATTTTTTGGAAACGTCGCGAAAGTGCATGATCTTTTTCAAACACTTGGCGATATTCTTGGAATGTGGTAGAACCAATACAACGTAACGTACCATTTGCAAGCGCAGGCTTAATTAAATTTGACGCATCCATTGTACTGCCCATACTGGAACCTGCCCCAATAATCATATGAATTTCATCAATGAATAAAATGGCATTCGGGTTCTTTTTAAGTGCATTCAATAATTGTTTGAGACGCTTTTCAAAATCGCCACGATATTTTGTACCTGCAACTAAAGCACCAATGTCAAGGCTATAAATTTCTGCATCAGCCAATGGCTCAGGTGCTTTGTTGTTGACAATTAACCATGCCAAACCTTCAGCAATTGATGTTTTTCCCACACCAGGGTCACCCACTAAAAGTGGATTATTCTTGCGTCGACGACATAAAATTTGCGCGGCACGTTCGATTTCTTTTTCACGCCCAATTAGCGGATCAGTTTTACCTTTTGCCGCTTGCTGGTTTAAATTCAGTGTATAAAGCTCAAAGGGACTGTCAGAACGTGGCGTATCAGCATCGACCTCTTCACTATCTTCACTGATCGTTTCTTCATTACGCCCACCATGCGATAAATACTGTGTCAACGTTAAACGGTTAATTTGATGACGTTTAAGTACATATACCGCAAACGCGTCACGCTCTGAATACATTGCCACTAATACATCTGCACCTTCAACAGGGCGATCTCCACCGCTTGATTGCACATGGAAAATGGCACGCTGTAAAATCCGATCAAAACTTTCTGTTGGATGTGGTGCTTGTTCGCTGTTTTCACCAAGTTTTGGTGTATGTTGCTCAACATATTCCTCAAGCTCTTGACGTAGAACAGTCACATTTGCGCCACACGCTTTTAATGCGTTTACGGCTGAGTCATTATCAAGCAACGCAAGGAGTAAATGTTCAACCGTCAAAAACTCATGTCTCTTTTGTCGAGCCATGCTAACAGCCAAGCGTAACGATACTTCTAATTGGCGACTGAGCATACAACCCCCTTATTGTTTTGGCTCAATCTGACAAAGTAACGGATGACCTTGTGAGCGAGCAAAATTATTAATTTGGTTTGCTTTGGTTTCTGCAATGTCTCGCGGATAGACCCCAGCAATTCCTTTTCCTTCATAATGTACTGTTAGCATTACTTCAGTTGCTTGGTCAAGGTTCATTGCAAAGTATTGTTGTAAAATTTCGATAACAAAGTCCATTGGGGTATAGTCATCGTTCATTAAAAATACAATATACATGGGTGGACGTTGCAGTTGAGGGGGAGCTGTTTGTACTGCCAAATCCCCTTCTGGCTCTTTTGTTGTAGTGGCATAAACTGATGTCTCTAAATGCCAATCGACTAAGCCTGTTTTTTCAAACGAGGCTTTAATATCATTTAACGCTAATTTTTTCTTTAGACCACGCATACTTTACTTTCACTGAGTTTTTGGGGTTGCTTGCGGAACTTCCGAAGCATAACGTGCAGAACTTTCAATTTCTTTACCACGTAGCCAACTAAAACGTTTTGTTTCAGACACGCCACCGCTTAAACGTACTTCTATAAACTGTGGGACAAAACCTTTTGGCATTGTCCAACGCCCTGTTAAGCGTTCAAAGTTATCAAAACTAAAGGCTTTGGTTTCCATAGGAACCACTAAAATATCTTCACCACGGATTAAACGAAGCTCTACATTGCCTGAAACACGGCGTTGCGATGGGCTTACTTGCAATAAATCAATTTGATATTCATACGCATTTTCAGGCAATGGACGAATACCTAGATTTTGTACAGTTAAGCTCACGCCCCCACGTTGACGTAAAATTTCTCGATAAATCAAACTTTGGGTTTGTACAATACCTAAATCTGCTTTCGTTTCAGTTAAACTGCGGTTCAAGTTATTGACATTACTGATGGAAATATCACGCTCTTGAATTGCCATATTCAGATTTTTATTGAGTGTCGCAAGGGTATCTTTTTGCGTTTGTACCACTTCCATCAACTCTGCTGCATCGGCTGCATAGCCTGCTGCAGTTAAACCTTGGCGATGTCCCACTGAATAACCTAAAAACATACCACCACAAAGCAAAACAGTGCTACCAAGTAATAAATATTTACTTGCACCAAACTTTTTAGATTTTGGCGCATTGTCTTTTTTCTTATCTGTCATCTTTTGTGCTCAAATTTAAGGCAATAATGCAATTCCTGTGAGTCCTGCATGCTCCTCACACCCAAACATAATATTCATATTCTGAACGGCTTGTCCTGCGGCACCTTTCACTAAATTATCTTGTACCACCACAATCACTAATTTTTTCGGCTGTGGTTTATACAGTGCAATTCGTAAATGATTTGCGCCACGTACACTACGCGTTTCTGGCAAGCTATTTTCAGGCATCACATCAACAAAGTATTCATTTTCATAAAACTGCTCATAGAGCGCTTGTAAATCTACTTCATCACCTGCAGCGTTTAAATCAACATAAATGGTACTTAGCATCCCGCGAATCATGGGTACTAAATGAGGTACAAATACCAAATGATCAAAAACCTCTTTTTTCCCCGAAATGTGCTCTAAAGCCTCTACAATTTCAGGTTGATGGCGATGACCATTTACCCCATATGCTTTAAAATTGTCTGAGTTTTCACTAAACAACAACCCCATACTGGCTTTTTTACCTGCACCAGATACACCAGATTTTGCATCTACAATAATGCTTTGCGGTACAATCAATTTATTTTTAAGTACAGGTGCTAAACCTAATTGCACGGTGGTTGGATAGCAACCAGGATTCCCTACAACCTGTGCTTGTTTAATCTGTTCGCGATTTAACTCAGATAAACCATAAATCGCTTTTGTAAGTATGTCAGGACACGTATGTGCCATGCCATACCATTTTTCAAACTGTTGAAGGTTTTGTAAACGAAAATCAGCAGCAAGATCAATTACTTTTGTCCCTGCTTGCGTTAGTTCTGATGCGTACTTCATCGCAACGCCATGAGGTGTTGCAAAAAACACCACATCACACTGTTTTAATTCATCAATATTTAAATCTGAAAATTTAAGATCGGTTTGCCCACGCAAACTTGGAAACATCTGTGCCACAGGCTTGCCTGCTTCTGTTCGTGACGTTAATACACGCACTTGAGCACGAGGATGTTGCAATAAAATTCTAAGAAGCTCTACCCCTGTGTAGCCTGTACCACCGACAATTGCAACAGAAATCACTTTTGTTACCTCAATTTAAATTTAAGTTACTTAGTATGACGATGAAGTCACACTTTTCCAAATAATTTTTAATAAAACCACATCGGATACAAATACCCCTTAAGGTATTGCCGTTCTTTTTTCCATTGTGGGTGATACTGTTCTACAAGATGCCAAAATTCAACACTATGGTTAAAATGTACTGTATGGGCAAGCTCATGCACACATACATAACGCACGACTTCAGGTGGTAATGTCACTAATAATGCATTGAGCATAATTTTATGCTGTTGGTTACAACTCCCCCAACGGCTTTTAACATAACGTATTTGAAGATGTGTATAACTCAATTGTGTTTGCTGTGCCACTTGTGCAAAAAAAGATGGAAGCTTGTCTTTGGCATAAGTAAGTACAAATGCTTTAAGCGCTATTTCAGGACACTGTTCATTTAAAAAGAGTTGATTATCTTGCAAATCAAACTGTTTTTTTTGCTGAACTAGCCGAATGCTTAATGGCACATCAACATCAAATAAAGTGAGATGTGTCGGAAAACCATGTTGAGGAAACGTCTGACACATTTGCTCAAGCCACGGCGTACTTTCTTTTAAAAATGCATCAATTTGGGCTTTACCACACCCTTTTGGTACAGTTAAACGTGCATTCGATGCGGAGATCACACGCAAGCGCAATCGTTTAGCGCGTGCGTGTTCTATAATTTTAATCTGCAAAACGTGTTTCAATACCATTATTTGTCGCAACCACTGCAATATCTGCTTTATTGATTGCAAAGATACCGTTGGTTACAACACCTGGAATATCGTTAATTATACGTTCAAGTTCTAACGCATCTAAAATATTAAGATTATGTACATCTAAAATCACATTACCATTATCGGTTACAACACCTTCACGGTAAGCAGGATCGCCACCTAGTGCCACAATTTTACGTGCCACAGCAGAGCGTGCCATTGGAATTACTTCAATTGGAAGTGGAAAATCGTGTCCAAGTTGATCTACCCATTTTGAGTCATCCACAATACACACAAATTTTTGCGCAATTGACGCCACAATTTTTTCACGCGTCAGTGCAGCACCGCCGCCCTTAATCATATGTAAATGACGATCAATTTCATCTGCACCATCAACGTAAGCATCTAAACCACCAACATGGTTCATATCAATCACATCAATGCCTAGCTTTTTTAAACGCTGCGCCGTTGCTTCAGAGCTTGCCACAGCACCCTCTAACTGTAATTGAGGCAATAAGTCAATTAAGAAATTAACCGTACTGCCTGTGCCTACACCTAATATACCGCCTTTAGGTAAATGTGCTAACGCTGCTTGGGCTGCAGCTTGTTTTTTTTCGTCTTGGCTTGCATATAAGCTCATAAAAAATTACTCGTTTTTACAGTTTTACTTGATTTTAGGCAAGCTTTGAGCCTAAATTGAGAAATCGAGGGTACGATCTCGTTTTATTTTAAACTGTTAAATGGAAGATAACCATCATGTTGTTTCGCTTGGTCAGACAAATTTTACAAGCAACGGTCTACGACGTTGCCATAGAATCTCCTCTCGAAGCAGCACCACGAATTAGTCAAAGAATTCATAATAACATTCGTTTTAAACGCGAAGACTTACAACCTGTCTTTTCTTTTAAATTGCGCGGGGCTTACAACCGAATTAGTCAATTGTCTAAAGAGAAGTTAGCTCGTGGTGTCATTTGTGCATCGGCAGGTAACCACGCACAAGGTGTTGCACTTTCAGGACAAAAACTTGGTATTCCTGCCATTATTGTTATGCCAACGACAACACCAGACATTAAAGTTCAAGCGGTTAAACGCCTAGGTGGGCAAGTCGTATTACATGGCGATTCTTTTGATATAACCAATCAATACGCACAAAAGCGCGCCCAAGAAGACGGTCTAACGTTTGTTCCCCCTTTTGATGATGAGCTTGTAATTGCAGGACAAGGAACAATTGCCAACGAAATTCATCGTCAATGGCGTGAGGTCGACTACATCTTTGTAGCTGTTGGTGGCGGTGGTTTAATTTCGGGTATTGCGGCGTATTTTGCTGAAGTTGCGCCCCACGTTAAAATTGTTGCTGTTGAGTATGATGAATCTGCTTGTCTTAAAGCCGCATTAGAAGCCAATGAGCGTGTTAAATTGTCTCATGTGGGGCTATTTGCAGATGGTACGGCGGTTGCGCAAATTGGTGAACTACCATTTAAGATTCTAACGCACCCAAAATCAGATGGTTCAAAGCTGTTGATTGAACCCGAAGTGGTTTTAGTGAATACAGATGAAATCTGTGCAGCTGTCAAAGATACCTTTGACGAAACACGTAGTATTGTAGAGCCATCGGGCGCAATGGCATTGGCAGGCATTAAAAAGTTTGTGCAACAACACGGTATCAAAGATAAAAATATTGTGTCTATTGTGTGTGGTGCCAACATGAATTTTGATCGTTTACGCTATATTGCCGAACGTACAGAATTAGGCGAACGTCGTGAAGCAATTTATGCAGTGACGATTCCTGAACAAAAAGGCGCATTTTTGAATTTCTGCCGTGCATTACAAGGACGTAATATCACCGAATTTAACTATCGTTATAGTACAAACAGTGCAGCACAAGTCTTTGTAGGGATTAGCTTAAAAGGTGGTGAAGCTGAGCGCCAAGAAATTTACGATATTTTAAAACATAATTATGATGTAGATGATTTATCTGACGATGAGGTAGCGAAGTTACATATTCGTTATTTGATTGGTGGTCATGCATCTTTAGAAGATGAGCGTTTATTCCGTGTAGAGTTTCCAGAACGCCCGGGGGCACTTTTAACTTTCTTGGAAAATTTGGGTCACGAACACAATATTAGCCTATTCCATTATCGTAACCATGGTGCTGCCGAAGGACGTGTGTTGGTTGGTTTACAATCTACACACTCGCCAACTAATACTTTAGATGGTATTAATTATCCTTATGAGGAAATTACCAATAACTTAGGTTATCACCGTTTCTTAAGATAAACTAAAAAGCAGGCTTAATGCCTGCTTTTTTTATTCTACTTCACTGAGTTCTAAACTTGAGTCTTTAAAGTTTTCATTAAATGCATCAATTAAATTTACAACGGCTTCTTGGTCATCTTTGACCACCATCCAATGTGGATTTTCACCCGAAACAACCAATGTCGTTAGCTCTTTTTCTTCTGCGGCACGTTGAATTTGGTCAAAAAATGCATCATAGTGGCGATCCTCAATATCTAAAATATCACCTTCATAATCGTCCATATTATCTGCACTTGAATACTCACTATTGATGCGTTCAATTGTTTGATCAATTTGATTTTGCAACGCAACAACATCAATTCCTGCATCTACTAATGTCGTGCATTGGTCAATTTTATTTTCATAGAACTCTTCAAAAACCAATGCTTGTAAATTAGCATTATTGGTATTCATCCAATCAAAAAACGTATCAAATTCTGTTAAGTCACTTGGAAGTGGCACATCTTTTAAATTAGGAAAAAAGTATTTTGCTTGTTCGTATAGCTTACTAGACATTAGTTTCCCTTGTTTTTATATCTTTATTTTAATATAACCAAAAAAAAACGAGCAAATGCTCGTTTTTGTAACTATTTGGTATATTTACAGTTGGTCGTAAATCGATTTCATTTTTTCAAATCGTTCTGTAAAACCATCTAAACTAATTTCGTCATCTTTATTATTTTCTTTGTTTAACTCATAAAAACGTGTATATACCGTGCGTCCTTTTTTCATTTGATAAATAATTTGAGTCGCATCCGAGAAAACACCCTCTGCACCATATAAAGTTTTATTGTTATCAATTTTAATGGCACTTTTAGAATTAGAAGCATGACGACGTCCTACCAATACACCTAATTGTCCTTGTATCAAACTCACTTGTAGTTCTTTAGAAATCATTTTACAAATTTTAGTATCATCAAAACGATCACGTTTACATGCAATTTTCCAATGACTCCCTGCTGGAGTAATAATTTTTTCTATCGTTTTTGCCGTCCTTTGGTTAGATTCATAACCCACATCACGGATTAAATCATCAATGTTATTATTTTTGGCAGTTACTAAAGCTGGGGAGATCAACAACACTACTAACAAAATATATTTCATTTGTCGCTCTTGAATTGTAGAAAAATTAAAAAAACAAGCGCGGATTCTAAATAAATTTACACAAAATTACAAAACTAAATCGGATTTAATTATTTATTTTTTCTTAATTGTTTATTTTTTAATCTATAAAAAAGCCACATATATGTGGCTTCATTCATTTTTAGAACCAATCCATCAAAGAGATTCCTAATCCCACATAATTTGCACGATGGTTATAATCAATTAAACTTTCACCATAGCCATTAAAGTACTGGAACTGCCCACGAAGTTTTTGTGTAATTGGGAATGTCCAATCAAACTGTACTGCACCATGTGATTTATCACCAGAACGTAATGAATGACGTAACATCAATGAGAAATCTTGATTATTCCACCGATAAAATGCCGTTAAATCACCACGTCCAATATAATTTTCAATATCAGGGTTATTGTCATTTTTATCAGACTCAGGAATACGATACCAAGGTCTGAGCATAATCGCGAAATTATCACGCTCTAAACCAACATTAAGCATCACACGGTTCCAACTCCGCGAAAACGGATCAGATCGTCCATTAGATTGATGATTTAGCGTTACACCTAACATACGTCCATCTAAACCCAACAAATTATAGTTTGTTCTAAACACCAAGCTAGCTTCTGGTTCATAATTTGTTTCACGGAATGGTCGTGACTCTTCAGAGTTCAATACTTGCCAACGCGAGGATTGTGTATATCCCAACCACAAATCACCATTGTCACCAAAAATGTTTTCCCAAGCTTTTGTTTTGAGCGAAAGTTGGAATTTAAATTCTGTTGAATCTAAATTTTGATCTTCAGTCACTGTATTCTGTGGATTTGGACTACTCGGACGTTCATTCTTTTTACTTGTCCAAAACGCAGGAAACATATAAATCGGTTTGTAACTGCGAACATTCCATGTGCCTAACTTACTGTTTTCTGAGAGTTCCCAACGGCTATCAAGCAGAGACTCTGCTATAGGTTTCTCGCTTGAGTAAAGTAAATCTTCTTTAGGCGTTGCTTTTTTTACATGAAAATATTCATCATAACAGCGTAAACGATCTGCATCATTTTCAACCCCTAAACATGCTTGTGCACTACTTGGATTAAACACTGTTGTGCTTTCTGCAAATGCAGAAGAACACAACAACACACATCCAAGCATAGGTAAATATTTTACATATACCATTAATTTTACCAACTAATTTAACTGCTGAATTTTAAAACTAAGTTCTTGTAACTGTTCACGTTTACTAAACGGTGCAACCACCGCTTTTACAGCATGTTCAGGGACTAAATATTGTGCTGCAACACGTCTTAAATCATCAAAGGTGACCGCTAAAATACGAGCACGTAACGTTGCACGAAATTCTGCAGTACGTTCGTGTAACTTACTATAACATGCTGTAATCGCTTCTCCTGCTGGCGAACCTGGTTTATCCATAGAGGCAATTAAACCTAAAATTGCTTCTTCAAGCTGATATTCTTGGTGAATATCTTGATTCAACCACACTAAACTCGCTTCGAAATCTGCAAAGGTTTCTGTTAAACGTGGATCTCGGTAGCTAAAGAACTTAAAGGCACAGGCATTACCATCGTAAGTTGCACCACCGCCATAAGCACCACCCTTTTCACGCAAGGCACTATGTAAAAAGCCATTGCGTAAGTAACCTGCAAGTACCATCAAAGGTGCAGCATCGGGATGACTTGACTCTACAGCAGGATAAGCCGTTGCACAAAATTGTACGTTGGTTTGTGCAAGCCATGCTTCATTGCCTGTACTTTGTATACGTTCAAAAGTTTGAAGTTGTGGTTGATGAGTTGATACTTCAATGTTTTGCCACACTTGTGCAACGGCTTGCGTTAATACTTGCGTTTGTTGCTCTTCACATACCAATAAAAATTGTTTTGGTGCCTGTAATAGAAGCTGATGAATGGCTTGTAACTCATCAATAAAAGCTTGATATTCGCCCTCATCTTTTTCAATTTTGGTAATCAATTCAGATAACCAATTTAATGCACCTAAACCTGTATTAAAGTAATCGCGGGTTGCAAGTGCACTCATGTTACGTGTTGCAGTTTGCATGGCATAACTATGCCCTGCACCTGTTACGCGCGCTTGCCAAGCTGTTTTACGTTGTTGTAATAACTCAATAATACGGCTTTTTTCATCAAAGCGAAGTTGTTCAAATGCCAACTTTAATAATTCAATAGCATCTTTTTTATCAACCAAGGCTTTGGTGGTTAAAGTTAGAAATGCACTAATTTGGTTTTTATCATTGAGTGCACTACGTAATGATGCGCCCATGCCTAAACCACCGCTTACCGCAGTTTGGATTTGTTGTAACTCTAAATAATCGTATTGACCCGCGCCCACTTCACCCATTAAAACACTGAGTAAATTAAAATACGGCGACTGCACCACTTGATTTGGAATTTCAACAATCACCTGTTGGTAATACAACCCATTTGTGCCTGCATGATAGACATGAAATGGATGGGCTTGCTGGTTAATATGAAGTGTCGTCTCTTCACCATTTACAATATGGATATCAGCAGGAATATCTTCTAAACCTACTTTAGGCAGTAAACTTAAATCATCGGCAGTTTCTTGGCGTTGTTGTAATGCTTTGGTTTGCTCTACAATCTGCACACGCTGTTCAGCTGTGAGTGTTTTATCCAACTCATCCAAACGCGCTTGCTCTAATGCCTGATCCTGTTCTGACTTTTGCGCATCGGGTACAAGGGTCAATAACACACGATGTGGATTATCAATTAAATAAGTTTGAATTAAAGATGGCAGCCACATTGGGTCTTTTAGCTCTTCTTTAACTAAATTAATTGCAGCATCTACATCCCATACATCAACAGGGTCACTATGATGGATTGCACTGCCCATACCGCTTAAAATTAAACTTAAACCGTACGGCGTGCCATCACCATTTACTTCCCGCTGATGCAATTCAATTTGATGTAAAATTGAATCAACAAGTTGTGGATCGGCAGGTTTAGATGCCACATCTTTTAAAACATCCATCACACCTGTTTTAAAGATTTCAGCATGCTCAAGGTCAGAACCTTGAATACCACAGAAGAATGACATCTCAAAATTACTGTCATCTACACCCATAAATGGACCTGTGGAATCTGCATAACCACAGGTTTCTAAATAATGGCGTAATGGCGATGATGAATCTTCAAGTAAAATTCCTTCTGCTAAACGCATGCCCAAACGCAATTTAATATCACTCGATTGTGGCAATAACCAAGAAAGCACATGATACGTTTTATTTTTGAGTTCTTGACTATCCACTGCATAAGACTCAACCACATCAACAGGTGCAGTTAAACGTTTTTCTGGTTTTGAATAAATAGTCGTTCCTTTTTCAAAACCGCTGAGAGCTTGAGTTTCAAATTGCTCATGCAAATTATATACAAGCTCATTACCAAATGTCATAAAGACCGCATTACTTGGGTGGTAATGTGTTTTATAAAATTCTGTCAGTTGTTCGTAAGTTAAATCAGGAATATCTTTGGGATCACCACCTGAATTATAGTGATATGTGGTTTCTGGAAATAAATGCGTTGCAAGTTGATGGTATAACTGATCTGATGGCGAACTCATCGCTCCTTTCATCTCATTAAAAACCACGCCTTTAAATACAGGCTTGTTATTTTCTAACTCAACCCGAATCCCTTCTTGTGCAAAATCAAGTGGATTTAAGTTAGCTGCAAACGCAGCATCTAAATAAACAGAAAGAAGATTTTGGAAGTCTTTTTTATTTTGAGTTGCAAATGGATAGGCTGTCCAATCTGCTGCCGTAAATGCATTCATAAACGTATTTAATGAACGGCGGATCATTAAAAAGAACGGATCACGCACAGGAAAACGCTTAGAACCACATAAAGCCGTATGCTCTAAAATATGGGCAGCACCTTTAGAATCCATAGGTTGTGTACGAAAAGCCACTAAAAATACATTTTCGTCATGTTCACTGGCTAAATGATAGTGCATTGCACCTGTTACATGATGACGATATTCAAAAACATTGATATCCAAAGCATCTACATGATGCTGACGGATCAGCTGAAACGCAGGATGTGTAGATTGAGATTCAGCAACATTGACCGTCATATGGTCTCCTAAAAGATTATTTTGTTTCATGTTTTATATTATAGCGAGTTTATAAAACTTTGCTGTGAATACCTTTATTTTTTGACATTTCTATGACAAAAAAATGAAATAAAAATGAAGGTTTAATGAAATAAAAATGACAATTACACAAAAACATAAAACTGTAATAAATGACCAACATACTGCGCCGTAACCTTAATTACAGCTAGTTTTTGTGATGCGTCATTTATTATTTTGTTTGCTTGGGGCAACATGTTTAATTTCTAATGCACATGCATTAGATGCCACTTACTACCATATCTATGAAGATGTAAGTAAAAAAAATATCGACCAATTTGGACTAGGTCATACCTTTAAAAATAATATTACCATTGGATGGGGTGTAAAAGCTCAAGCTAATGAACGTGCCGATGGCAAGCCAGGAACAGCTTTTTCTAATGATAAGATTTATGAACGTATTTATAAAATAAAATACAAATATCCTGTTACAACGCGCTATGAAATAGCACCTGAATTTGAAATCGCTGATAAAAATGAATCAAATAAATATAAAACTAAAATTACGAACTCATTTAAGTTTAATGATAAGCAAAAAATCTTTTTAAAATATCGCTACGAAATTGTAAAATACGATGATACAAAAAAAGAAGACAAACACGTTCACCTCACCGAATTAGGCGCAACACAAAGTGTTGATCGTTTTAAATTTACCTATGCTTATGGTTACTACCATGCCGATGCGCCTATTTACAACAATAAAGACAGCGACTACAAACATCAGTTTACAGTAGATTATAAACTTACAAAGAAAATTGCGCCGTATATTGAGATTCGCAACGAATCATTAAGCAGTAAATCAAAGCAAAGACAGACCGTATTTGAAACAGGCGTTCAATACACTTTTTTTTAAAGGATGATCATGAAAAAGTTTTTACCTCTTGCCTTACTTAGCACACTCCCACTTGCACATGCCTCTGATTACCAACTTGAACAGGTGGTATCACTTACTCGTCATGGCGTGCGCCCACAAACAGACATTGCCGAACTCAATGAAGTG
Source organism: Acinetobacter sp. HY1485 (assembly GCF_027568475.1). Lineage (GTDB taxonomy): Bacteria > Pseudomonadota > Gammaproteobacteria > Pseudomonadales > Moraxellaceae > Acinetobacter. The sequence goes on from NZ_JANKZG010000005.1 coordinate 147,636, forward strand.
ACAGGCAAACAATGGGCAACATGGCAAGTACCTGATGGGCATCTTACTCAACATGGCTACGATGGCATGGTATCGCAAGCCCAATATCAATTGGCAACATGGCAAAAGGCTGGACTTAATATTCATGGGTGTCCCTCTCAAAATGATGTGCTTATTTGGGCATCGCCTGCTCAGCGGACTAAAAAAACTGCCGATGCAATTGCCGAGGGAATGTTTAAAAATTGTCAAATTAAAGTAGGCTCAACGCAATATGAAAAAGATCCACTGTTTAACGCGGTAAAGATGGGAACCGTTGCCAATTCATTTGAGCAAATTCATGCAGATTACCAAAAAAGAATTGGCTCACCCGAGCAAGTGGCAAGAAAATACCAATCAAATGTTAATTTCTTAAAAAATACTGTCTGTGCACCCGATAGTTGTACCTTCTTAAACAAACCATGGGAATTAAAAACGAATAAAGAAGGACAACCTAAACTCAAAGGACCTGTAGAGAACGGCGCAAATATTGGCGAAACTATTCGTTTACAATATAGCGAAAATTTACCGCTCGACCAAGTTGCATTTGGGCATGTTAAAAATGCCCGTGATGTCAAAAAATTTATGACGTTACATCAAGCCAAATACCATTATGTGAATGAAATTCCTGTGCTTGCACAACAAGGTGGATCAATCTTAATGGATCAAATGCTCAATGCATTACAAAGCCCACGTCCACTTACTTTATTTGTAGGACACGATACCAATATTTCACAAATCCAAACCATGTTGGGTTTTAATTGGCAACTTCCACAGTACCCTGCCAATGACATTCCACCTGGAGGTACACTTGCATTTGAAAAATATAAAAACACCAAAACAGGTAAAGAATATGTCAAAGTATCTTTTTCTGCCCGCACACTCGATCAATGGCGCAATCTCACGCCACTTAATAGCAAACAGCCGCTTGCAAGCGCACAACTCAAATATAGTTATTGTAAAAAAACAGCCGTTGGCGTCTTGTGTCCACTTAATGAATTTGTAAAAAATACACGTCAACGCGTGCTTCCTATACAAATTGATCAGCCACTGTTTCAATAATTCGATATAATCCGCCTCATTCAACATTGAGGTACGATCATGCAACAGCTGTGGACAGATTTAGATGACTACATTGAAGACCACTTACTTCCAAAAGATGAACGCTTGGATAAAGTGATCCAAAATACGGTAGAACATGGCTTCTCAAATCATTTAGCTGTTGCACCCAATCAAGGCATGTTTTTACAAATGCTCATTCAAATGAACAACTGTAAACGTGTTTTAGAACTCGGGACATTTGCAGCATACAGCACTGTTTGGCTTGCGCGTGCGTTACCTCAAGATGGCTACTTACTCACCATTGAAGGGCGCGAAAGCCATGCACAAATGGCACAAAAAAATTTAGACGAAGCCAATATGCCCACCCATATTGAGGTTAAAGCAGGTAAAGCAGCAGATGTACTGAATGACTTACCCCAAGATACGGCGCCGTTTGATTTTATTTTTATTGATGCAGATAAAGGCAGTTACCCTGACTATTTAGAACTGAGTCTTAAATTTTCTCGCTCAGGAACTATTATTGTATTAGACAATGTGATACGTGCGGGCGATATTCTTAATTTAGACAATCACAAACCAAGTATTACAGGTTTACGAGATACGTTTAAAGCATTACAAGATCATCCAAAGCTGTTATCTTGCACTGCATTACAAACTGTAGGCAGTAAAGGACATGATGGTTTTGCGATAGCGATTGTAAAATAACCAATCATTTTTTATTTTTATAAAACATAGAGATAGATAAGCTATCCATAAAGTTATCCACAGTTTATGCGGATAACTTTATTATAATTAACGTACAACAATCAGTGGTACATCAACTTCACGGAATACTTTAGTGGTAATGCTACCCAAAAAGAATTGCTGAATACGATTTGTACTAAACGCACCCAATACTACAAATTGAATTTGATGCTGACGTTGATAATCTACAATATTTTCAGCCACATCACCTTCACGATATTCAGTGATCACATCAATGCCATGTTCCTGAAAATATTGTGCAGGCTCATCAAGCACATGCTCTTTCGCTTCGCCCACATGTAATAAATGCGCTTGAAGTTGACGGAACAAATCGGTCTGTGCGATGTGCTTCATCATGTTGGTACATACTTCAGAATCTTCATATGCAAAAATAAAGCGTGTTGGTGGCTTAAATTGCTCACCTACCGTCATTACCGTACATTTAGCACCACGAATAAAATTTTCTACATTACTGCCTAAATCTTTATTTTTTTCAGCAGCGGTATCACCTACACGCCCAATAATTGCAATATCATCAGGCTTTAAAAATTCGAGAGTTTGTTCAACAAAATCGCCTTTTTCTTGTACCACAGTGGCACTAATATCATGCTCGTTTTTTAAACGTTGATTAATGTGTGCAAGTAAATTACTGCTCACATCTACCGCAAGCTCACTTTGTTTTTGCTCAAGTTCTGCAAGCTCTTTAAGTAACATCGCATTACTTTCAAAGCCAATTACACCACTTAATTCCCCTAAATGATAACTTGCAGGGTAATAGTCTAAAACTTGTAAAAGGATGAGTTCACGCTTTGTTTTCTTTGCCACCCATGCCGCTGCTTCTGCAATGGCATTTGCACACGGTGACGAATCAATACACGCAACAATACGTTTCATTTTCGCCTCTCTTTGAGTGATTCACTCTAGGTCTAATTGTCAATCAAAGTTAACATAAGTCCCAAAAATATGTCATCTATTTATGGTTTAAACTTGTTACACAACTTACTCGCGCATCCGAATAAGTTGAGCAGGATTACCTGCAACAACTTGTTTTTCTGCAACATTTTTAGTTACCATACTTTGCATACCTACAATAGCATGATTACCAACGTGTATGCCATCTTTTACCCCCACATGCGCCCCTAGCCATACATCTTGACCAATTTCTATCCCTAATGAGCGAACAGGTTGCTGATAAATAGGCTGTGATATATCCATACCATGATCAAATGCATATAAATGGCAATATGCCGCAATGCGTACTTGATCATGCAACGTAATACCTGCTCGTCCGCCATCTAAAGTGCAATGATGATTGATCGCTACTTCATTCCCAATATTGATGGGTCCATGTAACGTACAATCGGCAGCAATAAAAGTGTTATCACCAATGATAATTTCGCGTCCGGGTTCTGCAAAAATATGCGCAAGTGGTGAAATAAAACAATTTTTACCAATTTTAACCGTTTCCATTTCTTGTAAATAAGCTTGATATTCTTCTTGCCATGCCTGTGCCCACTGCAAATGTTTGGGTTTTAATGTCCAATATAACCAAGGCATATAATTTAAACGGTGTTTATGCTGTTCACGGTACTTTAATAATGGATCAGACATCAGATACTTCCTCAATTTTAAGTGCTTCACGTCCTCTTGTGATGTCTTGAATTTTTTGTGCTAAGGTTTGAATTTGAGGAAGCTGTAATTTTGCCAAAACTTCCACCCCATCTGCGGTATATTGCTCTTGAAACTCAATTTTTTGATGGGTGAGTTCATATTGTAAAATTGCCCATTCATTAAAATAACACTTAAATTGAACCTCTTTTTTTTCAATTAATTCAATTTTAGTGGCTTGTTGTAGACACTGTCCTGCGCATCCGCCGTAAGCTCTGACTAAACCGCCTGTGCCTAATTTGACACCTCCAAACCAACGGTTCACTAACACTAAAACATTGGTTAAGTCATTGCCTTCTATAGTCGCTAAAATGGGACGTCCTGCCGTACCTGATGGCTCACCGTCATCATTAAAACGAACATCATGCCCCAATTTCCAAGCCCAACATTGATGGGTAGTCGAGATATCTTTATGTTTATCTAAAAAGTCTTTAACGTCCTGTTCATTTTCAATTGGTGTAGCAAGCGCTTGGAAACGGCTTTTTTTAATTTCTTCTTCAAAAGTGGTTAAGGCTTCAAGAGTAAATGGCATATCCAACACAAATTTAATACTATACGCATAGTATAACGTGATTTTGGTTAAGGTACATTTATGGCACTTACAAGCGGTATTTATCAGCATTACAAAGGGCAGCTTTACCAAGTTTTTTCGGTTGCAACACACAGCGAAACACAAGAGCAATTGGTCGTATATCAATGTCTATACGGCGATTATTCTATATGGGTGCGCCCACTCAGTATGTTTACCCAAGATGTTGTTTTAGAAGATAGTACTTGCGTACCTCGATTTAAATTCTTACATACAAGTCTCTAATTTTAGGTATAAAAAAACGCCCTAATGGGCGTTTGATTGAGAACTTTATTTTTGGTGTTCTCTATGGTGTCTATTATATAATTTTGTGTGATTTTCATTAGGCGGAAATATCCCCATCAAATAAAAAACATGCTTACGCCAATAACGTACAGTAAACCTGTAAATGCCCACTTTAATTGATGTTCAGGCAAATAATGGGCAAGTTTTGTTCCTAATAATGCCCCTGGAATAGTCGGAAGCACAAACAACCACAGGTATTTATAATTTAAAAAACCAACACTTCCTATCGCTAAATTTGTGGCACCTTTACCCAAATACATCATAAAACCCAATACAAATAATGAGTATAGCCAAACAACCACGGTGGTCGTACCAATAGCATTTTTTATTCCTAAGCCAACTGCTTCATAGTAAGGCACCATAAAAGAAGCTGATCCCGATAAACTTGAAATAAAGCCTAAACCTAAGCCACCACCGTAGCGAAACATGTTTGATGAGTGTGTTTTTTTAGCCAATTTGGCACGTAAAATAAGTGTAGAACGGAGTGCAAGGGCTAACGTAGAAACAGCAAAAATAGACTTTAGCCATGTATTACTGATCATTTGCATGACCCAACAACCCAAAATTGTGCCTAGTACAATAATTGGGGCAGACCATTTTACAGTTTGCCAATGAATATGCTGATAACGATGATGTTTTATAATGCTTAAAGCACCCGAAAGCATTAAAGAGGCAATCATTGTGGTAATACTGGTTTGCATTAAATGCGAGGCATGGGGATTTAAATACAACAAAAATAAATAAATGGTGGGTGTAAAAATAAGTCCTGCACCCCCACCAAAAAGCCCTGCTAAAACGCTCCCTAAAAAAGCAGCACAGATGACAATAAGTTCAATCATATATCCCTATGTTGATATTTACATATTGTCACCATCATAACGGAAATCTACTGATTAATAATATAACTTCCTAGATTTTGTGGCTCCGCAGATGTATCTTGTACCTGTGCAGGGTTGGCAAATACGGTATTACCGACACCGCCTAGATTTGGTGCAAAAATATGCCCACATACTTTGGCATAAAAACCATTTATACTACTGTTATTTGCTACAGGTGAGTCTAAATGCATGATTCCGTGATGTTCAGCCACGAAACCTTGTTTATTTCGGTTTGCAATGCATCCTCCACCATTAATAACACCACTATTTAGGGCATAAAAACCATTTTCTTGACAATCTTCTACATTTACAGCTGTTGCATCAATACGCGCCTGATAAGTTGCGATCACGCCATTGACGTTATTGCTACAGGTTGCGCCATTGGCACCGACAAATCCGCCATAAGTTGCGTAAATTCCTGCTTGTGAGTTGTTCGTTAAAGTCGTTTTATATATACCCAACGTATTACATTCAACTGTACCACCCCATGCAAGTACACCATACATATTGCCGCTTGCACTTACACCATGCGACCATGTTGTTCCATTGCTTAATGCATAATGTCCTGCTTTTAAATTATTATCAGATTTAGAATATTCATTAATCAAAAAGCCACCCGATTCTGAACAAAAGCCAAACCCTAAGCCTTCTTCATTATGTGCTGTATCATAAACTTCTGCACCATTTGCTTGTATTTGTGAAGCATAGGCATGAATTCCAACATCACCTGCATTAGTTACTTTAAACCCACCACCATATCCACCCTCTTGAGGTGTATAATCTGCATCAATTTTAGCATGATACATTGCACGTAAACCGTAATACATTTGATCTACCCACATTTGCGAGCCAAAATGTAAAATCCCACCATTGACAGCACGGCCACCTGCCCCAAAGCACTGATCATTCCATTCACCTTTAGAAATCCAACCCTTTGTACCTACCACCTTAAAGCCATTAATAAATCCAAAAGAATGACTATCACTAATAAAAAAACAATCTTGATTATTACTATTATCTACCTCAAGGATACATTTCGTACAATCTGCTTCGTTACCAATCAATTTTATTTTTGTACCATCAATATGATTTAAATTAATAGTAGTATTTTGCTGATAAGTGCCATCGGCTACATCTATTAAAACTTCGCCTGTCCCCAAAATACGTTTATTTTCAAGCCAGCTTAAACAATCCACAATATTTGAAAAATCTGCTGGTACATTAAGGCGAACGGTTACATTTTCGATATTGCCAAATGAATATAGATTACCGTAGTAACTCAGCAGTGCATTTCCTTTCGTTTGTTTAGCATAACTAAGTAAAAAGTTAGATTGTATTAAATAGGTACCTGACTGAAAATTACGAAAACCTTGTTTGAGTGCTACTTCTACATATTTCTCATCATTAACGATTCCATCACCAGTTGCTCCAAACAAACGCAAATCTAATGGATAATTTTCAATAATTTGTTTTTGTTGTATATCTAAAGGTAAGATTGTAAAGTTTTCAGCACTCTCAATAGAATTAATTCCAACGGTGATATAGCTGAATAAATTTTCTAGAAACTGCTCATTTTGTGTCATTTGTTTCATTTTTTAAAACTCATTTTTAATTAGAAAATCTAAATTATCACAAGATTTACGTTTATTTTTTATTCAATGTTGTGTGGAATGTCTTACATTTTTGGTTAAAAAACTTAAATATTACATTTTTATAAATAAATCTAACAAAAATAATGCGTTGATGTAGATACAATGGAGAAACCAAATAAATATAACTTGGCTAAATAAATTAATAACTTTTCGATTTAGCCAATATGGAGTAACTATGAATACAATTGATACGAGTTTTAAAAAACGAATTTCGTGGGCAAGCATTTTTGCAGGTGTGTTAACAACGCTTGCTATTTCGTTTTTACTGTCGTTATTAGGCATGGCGCTAGGCTTCTCAATGTTAGATCCTATGTCAAATACTGATATTACCAATGGTTCAGGTACTGCCGTAAGTATTTGGGCAGGACTTTCTTTACTGGTAAGTTTAGGGTTAGGTGGATATATTGCAGGACGCCTAGCGGGTTTAGATGGTGCTATTCATGGATTTTTAACATGGGCGCTTTCACTTATTATTGGTCTGTTTATTAGTGTGTCTACCTTAAGTGGTGCACTGAGCATGACAGGTAGTGCGCTTGGTTCTATTGGTTCTGCAACAGGCAGTTTAGCCTCTAGTGTTGGTAAAGGTAGTGCGGATTTAGTTAAAAGCATTGACTTTGATAGTATTATACCAAACACAGACAATCTTGCAGATTCAACCAATAAAAATGTGATTGATGCACTGAAAAAAAGTAATATTCCACAATTACAACCTAACTATTTAAATTCGCAACTCGATTGGGCAAAACAGCAAACACAACAAGCTGTCAAAGATATCGCAATGGATCCACAACAGGGTGACCAAATTATTGATCAACTTGTGAAAAAACTAAAGGATCGTGCTCAAACAATCAATAACTCAATTGGACGCGATGAAATTAAAACAGCCATTGTTAAAAACAGTAATTTATCAAATGCAGAAGCAGACCGCGCTGTAGATAATTTTATTAAGGAACGTGATCAAGCAGTTGCTAAAGCAAATCAATTCTTTGAACAAGCTCAAATGAATATTGATCAAGCAAAAGTACGCTATCAAGAATTAAAAGCCGAAGCACGCCAAAAAGCTGCCATTGCAACTCAAGCTGCTGCTAAAGCTGCACTTTGGTCATTTATTGGTTTATTAATTGGTATGGTTATTAGTATTTTCTGTGGTCGTATTGGTTCAAAATCACTTAAAAAATAATATAAAAAAAGCCTGCTTTAAAGCAGGCTTTTTTTATGGTTGTTCAAGTTCTGTCATTGGCCAACGAGGTGTTGTTGTGACTGCCAACCCATCACATGCGCCATTTTTTAAACGTTGATAACCAGCAAAAGCAATCATTGCCCCATTATCTGTACACAGTGCAGGTTCTGCGTAATACACACTTGCTTTAATTTTTGATAAATCGTTTTCCAACTTTTCACGTAATCGCACATTAGCACTTACACCACCTGCAATGACAAGACGTTTTAAACCGGTTTGTTTGAGTGCTTTAACTGATTTTTTGGCAAGTGTTTCTACAATTGCTTCTTGAAAAGACGCTGCAATATCTGCTTCTCGTCCCTCGCCTTGTACCTTTTTAAGTTGAACAGAAACTGCTGTTTTAAGTCCACTAAATGAAAATACTAAATCTTTATGTAACATTGGGCGTGGGAACTCAAATGCTTGTGCATCACCATTTAATGCAAGTTTTGCAATATTCGGGCCACCTGGATATGGTAAATCCATCATTTTAGCAACCTTATCAAATGCTTCACCTGCAGCATCATCAATAGATTCACCTAAAATTTCGTATTTTCCAATATCATATGCTGCCATCAGTTGCGTATGCCCACCCGAAACCAATAAAGCAACAAATGGAAATTGTGGCGGTGTATCAGATAACAATGGCGCAAGCATATGTCCTTCCATATGATGTACACCAATAGCAGGTTTATTGAGTGCAAATGCTAAGGCACGCCCAAACAATGCACCTGTCATTAATGCTCCCATTAATCCTGGGCCACGTGTATATGCAATTGCATCAATCTGTTTTTTTGTGATACCACTTTGTGACAAAAGTTCTTCTAATAAAGGAATAAGTTTTCGCACATGATCGCGTGATGCCAATTCAGGTACGACACCACCATATTCAGCATGTAATTGTATTTGACTATATAGAACTTGTCCAAGTAGCCCTTTTTCGCTGTCGTACAACGCTAAGCCCGTTTCATCACAGGACGTTTCTAAGCCTAAAACAATCATTTAAATGCCTATTTTCAATGTTCAATTTACAGCAAATGCTATTATAGACTTGTGATATGAGAAGTAAATGCGTAAAATAGCGCACTTCACTTGTTACCTAAAGCATTTCGTTTTAGGTATTATCCATTAAATATTTGAGGATTCTTCATGCCACAAGTTAAATTGAAAGAAGGCGAACCAGTAGACGTAGCTATCCGTCGTTTTAAACGTTCTTGCGAAAAAGCAGGTGTTTTAGCAGATGTTCGTAAGCGCGAATTCTACGAAAAACCAACTCAAGAGCGTAAGCGTAAAAAAGCTGCTGCAGTTAAACGCTACCAAAAGAAATTAACTCGCGAATCTGTACGTACTACTCGCCTTTACTAATTAATTTGTGATTGAAGCTTAAAAGACTATGAATAATTTAAAAAATCAAATTACTGATACATTAAAAACTGCAATGCGTGCTAAAGATATGGCAACGCTTACGGTTCTTCGTAGTCTACAAGCGGCAATTAAGCAAATTGAAGTCGATGATCGCATTGAGCTTGATGATAATCAGGTTCTTGCGGTTGTTGAAAAGCAAGTCAAACAACGTAAAGAATCTGTCAAAGCTTTCACAGCTGCTGACCGAGAAGATTTAGCTAGTAAAGAGCAAGCCGAAATTGAAGTACTCTCTCAATTTCTACCAGAAGCTATGACTGAGGAAGAACTTGACTCTCTCATTGAGCAAACTATCAGTGCTCAAGGTGCAACTAGCATGAAAGATATGGGTAAGGTGATGAATTCTCTACGTCCGATCATAGCCGGGCGTGCCGATCCTTCTCTTGCTTCTGCCAAAATTAAAGCAAAACTCGGCTAAACCTCATTACGGCAAGGCAAATCATTTAAAATTTTTTCTAAATTTTGATAAGCCAATAACGCCATTTTATTGCGTGTATTTTGAGTTGCAGAACCAATATGTGGTAATGTCACAACATTATCAAGCTCAAATAATTCAGAGCAACTTAATGGTTCTTCTTCGTATACATCCAAACCAGCTGCAAAAATTTCTTTATTTTTAAGTACTTCATATAATGCATGCTGATCTACCACAGACCCGCGTGCCGTATTAATCAAAATAGCATGTTTTTGCATTTTACTTAGTTCGTGTTTACCAATAAGTGCCTTAGATGCAGCATTTAAGCTCACAGCAACAACAATAAAATCTGATGTTTTTAAAAGCTGATCTAAACTACAATATTCAGCATTTAATGGTTCTGCCAATTCAGGTTTTGGACTTCTATTGTGGTACACAATATTCATATTAAAACCATAAAAACCACGGCGAGCAATAGCACTGCCAATATTTCCCAAACCAATAATCCCGAGTGTTTTTCCAAAAACATCTTGTCCAAAATAGTCTGGCTCTACTGCTTTTTTCCACTGCCCTGTTTTTGTCCACTGATCCAATTCAGGAATTCTTCTTGCTGTACTCATCAATAAGCCAAATGCCAAGTCCGCCGTTGTCTCTGTAAGAACATGAGGTGTATGAGTTAAGCGGATTTTTCTTTCACGCAAATAATTAATAGCGTAGTTATCATAACCTGCACTAATGGTTGAAATACCTTTTAGTTGTTTTGCAGATTTTAAATTCTGCTCATTCAATACAACGCTTGCACCAATCAATGCATCTGCATTTTCTATTTCTTGTAAAAACTTTTCTTTATCTTTTTGCGCGTGTGCAACAACGGTATGATATGTCTTTTGTAATTTTGCTAAAATTTCAGGGGCGATAGAACTAAATACAACAACTTTTTTCATTTTTACTCCTGTAGGCGTTTCATATGCTCCCATAATTTTGCTTTAAGCTGAGGTTGTTTAATCATCTGTTGAAGTGATGGTAGTTCTGTTACATTCAAATGAACAAAATCAATTTTACCTAGCGTTATAAGTGTTTTTTTAGGTGCGTGTACCGCCATAAAACCTTCTATGTAGTATTTTAAGTTCTCATATTCTTGAAAATTGTGTAAGAGGCACGGCCACTGAAGTTGTACAGTATGTGTAAACACAGTATTTTGAATTGCAGACAATAACTGCTCTTCTTGTAGATCTTGGTTAGAACTTTCAACCAATACAACCATATTGGGCGAGATATAAGCCTGTAACTTAAATGCAAAATTACTTACAGGTTCTACAGGTTCTACAGGTTCTACAGGTTCTACAGGTTCTACAGGTTCTACAGGTTCTACAGGTTCTACAGGTTCTACAGGTTCTACAGGTTCTACAGGTTCTACAGGTTCTACAGGTTCTACAGGTTCTATTAAAACATCATTTTGTATAGATACAACCTGATCGCGCCAAACTTGATGCGTTGAACACGGACGTACAATAGCACTACGAGCTGTCCATACATCGACCCCCATCTGTGCTAATATATTTCGTTGATGTTCAAACATGCTGTTCTGCGTCATATAATCAATCACGTATTTTAACACTGCTTACGTGCTTGTCAGTAGAAAAGCTAGGCAATTACAACATTATTTCTCTTTTGTATTTGTGCTACTGTTTCTTTACTTTCAAAACCTAAACGCCAATATAATAATTCTAATACATCTAATTCGTCTTGTGTGATTACATGGTCTGTCCATAAACACTGCTCTGCAATGCCTAACACTTTAAGTCGATCGCGTAATAAAAGCCCTGACAAATGATGTAAAATACAACTCAAATCAATAGGTTCATCTGATAATTTTAAATATTTCCCCCAATCCTGTGCAGGTACCAATTCTTGAATAACTTTTTGGCGCATTTTTAATTGTGTTGCACTATTAAATTGTTGCACATGTAATAATGCGTCAATTAAGCGGATTGTATCGGGTAATGCCTCATCGTAAGCATTAGGCATATGTGGTGGTAATAAATTAAGTTTTGCCCGTACATATTCTAATAATAAATGATCGAGTAAGCCTATTTCTCCATCTGCCTGAATAATACATGCAATCCGTGTTAAAAACTGTCGTGCTGTACTAACAGGCATATACGATAAACGATGGCATGCATCATAAAAAATTTGAATATATAAACGTTCGTCTATTGTGAGTAACGTATCAATAATTGCATGGCTGACCAAAGCATCTTTGGGAATAAATTCGCGATACTGCCGTATCATAAAGATTGCAATCAAAACTTCTTTTGCACCTGTGCTTGTCTGTAAAGCACGATTTAAAAGTTCTGGGCGTTGCATATTCTGACGAATTTCAGCACTTAAAGGCTTAATTTCATCTTTTGAAGTTGTACCAATAGGCGATAAACGTAATAAAGGTAATGGCTTAGGTGGGATCCAAATTGGTTTAACCTCTAGTGAAGTTTCCGAAAAAGGACGAAATAAACTAAAAAAAGGTTGCGTTTTAAGGCGCTTAAGATTTTCTAGTTGTAATTCTTTTAACGCACTTGGACTTAATGAGTAGATACGGCGTTCTATACTCGGATGAATATTCAACCAACTTTGTGGACTAAGGGAATTGGCAAAACACATATGTGCAATTGATTCAGAATACGCACTATGAATTTGCGACCCTGCATGATGCACATAAATTCTTAACAACGTTTGTAGGTTAGTATCGTTTGCAATCAATTCATGAGTACGATAATCGTTTTTAAGCGTACGACCCGATAACGTCATAAATTTAATTAAACGAGAGATAAGCAATCCTAAACTACCCATCAACCAAATAAAGCCACCTGTAGCAACCAATACAGTTTCTAATTTATAGGGCTTACGCTGTCCATATGGACGAAACCCATAACGCGCGATACGGCTTCCAATTTGATTAAATGCAGTCAGTGCGCTAAACAAAATCTTTAAACGGATATTTTGTTGCATTTCACCTGTCAAAATTTGATTAAATGCATAGCTCAATAAACCATAAAGTTCAAGTTCATCTAAATTCTGTAAAGCACCCCATGTCAAAATAATAACCGTATCTTGAGGATGATGCCCTGCAGTTAATGCATTTACACCAACTTCATGCGGTAATACATATACCGTTGGAACATCAATATTAAAGCGACAAGCTAATTTTTTTGTTAGCTCTAATGCTGCAACTTCTTCAGGAGCACATTCATCATATTTTAAGTAACGCGCCCCCATTTGTTTTGCAAGTGAATGACCACCTTTACGAAATACATATAAGTCGTAAATCACAGAGCTCAACATAATAGTAGAAACAAAGCCCAAAAAAATTGGGCTATAGTCATTCCATCCTACATTTTGCGACGGTTTTAAATAGTGTACGACCAACCCAAACGAAAAATTGAGTACCACTAAAGTCAATGCAACTGCAAATAAACAAATAATCGTTGCTATCAATAAATTTCGTTGATGATGTTGCGCCGTAAACACAATTTCTGCTCGTCTAGTCTTCACGTACACCTGTTAAATCAACAGAAGCAGCATCAATATTGGTATCCACATAACCATCTTTTTGCTTCTTCGCTAAATCACTGCGATGTTTTTGCAAGCTATCTAAATATTCATCATTGATGTCACCTGTGACATACACACCATCAAATACAGAACAATCAAATTCTTTAACTGCAGGTACTTTTGGTATACGAATGGCATCTTTTAAATCTTCCAAATCTTGGAAAATTAAGCGATCAGCACCAATGATTTTTTGTATCTCATTAAGCTCACGTTCAGAAGCAATCAATTCAGATTTTGCAGGCATATCAATCCCGTACACATTTGGATATTTCACCATAGGTGCAGCTGATGCAAAAAATACTTTCTTTGCACCTGCATCACGTGCCATTTGAATAATCTCATTACACGTTGTACCACGTACAATTGAATCATCTACCAACAGTACGTTTTTACCTTTGAACTCAAGCTCTACAGGGTTTAACTTTTGACGTACTGATTTTTCGCGTTGTTGTTGCCCTGGCATAATGAATGTTCGTCCAATATAACGATTTTTCATAAAGCCTTCACGGAATTTAATTCCAAGCGTATTGGCAAGCTCAAGCGCAGATGTACGGCTTGTATCAGGAATTGGAATCACCACATCAATATCGTGCTCTTCACCCCATTCTTTTAAAATACGATTTGCAAGTTTCTCACCCATACGTAAACGTGCTTTATAGACAGAAATACCATCTAACACCGCATCAGGACGAGCAAAATAAACATATTCAAAAATACATGGATGATATTGTGGATGGGTTGCACATTGCTTTGTGAATAACTCGCCTTGTGCATCAATATAAATTGCTTCGCCTGGTTCAATATCACGTTCTACTTTAAAGCCTAACGCTGTAATTGCTACTGACTCAGATGCCACAATATATTCAGTCTTACCGTTTTGGGCTGGACGAGAACCATAAATTAAAGGACGGATACCATGCGGATCGCGAAATGCAACCAAGCCTTGACCTGTGATCATGGCAATCACACCATAAGCACCACGACAACGCTGATGAACACGGTGAACAGAATAAAAAATATCTTCTGGTGTTGGATGGAGTGTTCTAAGTTTTTCTAGCTCGTGTGCAAATACATTTAACAAAACCTCTGAATCAGAGTCTGTATTCATGTGTCTTAAATCTGTTTCAAACAAATCTTGGCGAATTTCATCAGCATTGGTTAAATTACCATTATGCGCTAATGTCACACCATACGGCGAGTTTACATAAAAAGGTTGTGCCTCTGCACTACTTGATGAGCCTGCTGTTGGGTAACGAACGTGTCCAACGCCATAATTTCCTTTCAATGCGCGCATATGGCGAGTATGGAATACATCACGTACTAACCCATTGTCTTTACGTAAAAACAAACGATTATTATCGCATGTCACAATTCCTGCGGCATCCTGCCCTCGATGTTGTAGCATCGTTAAAGCATCAAACAACAACTGATTTACTGGCGCTTGCCCAGCAATCCCAACAACTCCACACATAGTAACCTCGCGGACTAATGAAAAGGGTTTTCCGTAACATGTGCTGATGACTCAGCGGCGCGTGAAATTCGTTCACGCTTTTCACTTTGATGAAAATGTTGTAACGCTTCATTTGCAATTTTTTTAGATGCACTCATCACCAACGGTGCATACGGCATTAGCACAACCACCATTTTAGATTCTTTCCAAAATGATGCTTTGTATGCCCATGGAGCAATACTTTGTAATGCAATTAAAATAACAAACAAGCTTTTGAGTATACCAAATACCCCACCTAAAACGTGGTCTAGCATACCCAATTTAAGTTGAGTTAAAAGAGAATTAAAACGATGTGCAACCCACCATGTAAAGCCTAAAATACTAAAACATGAAAGTAAAAATGCACATACTTTTTGAATATAAAGATCTTGGCTGATGAAGCTCATCCATGGTGCAAGGGCATCATTATACTGAACAGAAATCACCAAAGCGATGATCCAACCAACGAGATTAAAAAATGCTTTTGAAAAACCTTGGCGTACACCTTTGACGACGCCAAGCGTTAAAACCACACCAATAATCAGATCTAACATTAGGTCATAGCTTCAACACAGTCATTTACAAGTTTAGGACCTGTATAAATTAAACCACTATAAATTTGCACTAAATTTGCCCCTGCTTGCTGTTTTGCCATCGCCTGTTCGCCTGACAAAATACCACCAACACCAATCAATGGAACTTTATGTTTTAACACAGCTGCAAAACTACGTAAACACTTGGTACTTTTATCAAATACAGGTGCACCTGATAATCCGCCCATTTCATCACCAAAAGGAAGATTTTCTACGCCATCTCTTGCCAATGTTGTATTGGTTACAATCAAGCCATCAATTTTAAATTTAAGCAATTGCTTAGAAATAAACGAAATATCGTCTGCTGTTAAATCAGGTGCAACTTTAAGCACTAATGGCACATAATGTTGATAGTGCACTGCAAGCTCAGCTTGTTTTTCTTTTAATGCTTCTAAAAGTGTTGGTAACGCGTCACCACTTTGCAAACTTCTTAAATTTTTAGTATTAGGCGATGAAATATTGACTGTTACATAAGAAGCATAGTGATAAACTTTCTCTAAACAGATCAAATAATCATCTACAGCCTGCTCAATAGGTGTATCTGCATTTTTACCAATATTAATGCCAAGAACACCTTTAAATTTAGCTGCTTTTACATTTTCAACTAATTGATCCACACCATCATTATTAAACCCCATACGGTTAATAATGGCTTGCGCTTCAGGAATTCTAAATAAACGTGGTTGAGGGTTGCCCTCTTGTGGGCGCGGTGTCACTGTTCCAATTTCAATGAACCCAAAACCTAACGATGCCAAAGCATCAATGTATTCTCCATTTTTATCTAACCCTGCTGCCAATCCCACAGAATTTGGAAACTCAATCCCCATACACGTTACAGGCTTGTGTATAAAAGGCTGACTTGCTAAACCAAAACTGTGTGCTGTTTTAAGCCAAGATAATGTAAGTTCATGGGCACGCTCTGGTGCTAAACGAAATAACAAAGGACGAGCGAGTGAATACATCATAGATCAAATCTGTTATTTTTAAATCAGTTTATTATAGGATAAAATAGACGCAAAAATCTATGTTTAATTTTTTGCGCTATTAAAATTAAATCTTTAAAAACCTTATAGTTTTTAAATTTTTGGGATAAATGTTTTTTGTAAAGTTGAAAGCCCATTGGCAATCACATTTTGTTGATAAATTCGAGCTTCAGCAAGTGAAAAACCATTAAAACCCGATAATGTAAGTTCATGTTCAATATGTGCGACTACATTCATATGACAAACAACTACAATATTCTCGTAAGGCAGTTGCGATAACCATTCTACCGCAACGTCTGCTTCATCATCCGGCTTAATTTTATTACAAACCAATGTAGGAACATCGGGGAAAAAGCGTTGAATATGAACCAAGGTCTCTTGTGCGCGTAATAATGGACTCACAATAAACACATCAGGCGTTAAATTTTCGGCGATAAAATGTGCCGTTTGCTCTGCTTGTTGATGTCCTTGTGACGTCAATGGACGTTTTTCATCTGTGCCATATTTTTGTGCAGGTAAACTCGCTTCGCCATGGCGCACAAGAGTTAAGTACATAATCGTTCCTTTTTATTTTTAGGCATCTTCGTGTGGTAGAACAAACTCTACATCACTACGATAACCATTCTTCATGAGTGATAATGCAATATTTAGTGGAGGTGCTTGCTCAAAAATAACATCATATAATGCATTTGTAATTGGCATATAAACACCCAAATCAAGCGCACGTTGACGCACTTGTAAAATAGTATTAATCCCTTCTGCTGTTTGCCCTAATTCTTGCGTAGCTTGCTCTAAAGTTTTTCCTTCACCAAGCGCATACCCTACGCGGTAATTACGGCTTAATGGACTTGTACAAGTTGCAAATAAATCCCCTACACCCGATAACCCTAAAAATGTGAGTGGATTTGCACCCAGTGTTACTGCAAAACGGCTCATCTCTGCAAGCGCACGGGTTAAAATCATACTTCTGGTATTTTCGCCAATATGATGTGCAGCTGCCATACCCATTGCTACAGCGTAAATATTTTTTAACGCACCACCAAGCTCTACACCATGTACATCATCACTAGAAAAAATTCTGAACAAGGCACTGTGTAATGCTTTTTGTACGGCAAAGCGAACTAATTCAGAATGACTTGCAATAACACTTCCTGCGGGCATACCTGCTATAATTTCTTTGGCAAGATTAGGACCAGACAATACACCATAAGCGACTTCAGGTAATTCCTCACGAATAATTTCACTCATGAGTTTAAACGTCTTAGCTTCAATCCCTTTTGTTAAAGAAACAACTGCTTGACCCGAAATGAACGGTTTAACCTGTTGTAATACACCTCTAAATGCTTGGCTTGGAATCGTGACTAAAATTAAATCACAATGTTTCACCGAAGCCTCTAAATCTGACGATATTTTTAAGCGCTCATCCAACTTAAAATCAGGCAAATAACGTTCATTAATATGTGTTTGGTTCATTTGAACAGCAGTATCATGATCGCGTATCCATAATACAGTATTACAACCATTACGAGCAGCTGTATGTGCTATGGCAGTACCAAAACTGCCACCACCTAATACAGTGATACGTAACTTAGGCTCATCCGTTTCGCACTGATGCTGTTCCATAAAAGCAGCTAATTGATTTTCTAACATGTTATTGATCACTTTCTTGCCAATAAGACACATGATCAGCGACAGAAATTTCAGCACGTTTTGGAATTTCACGCGCAGCTGTACCAATATAAATAATGCCCGAAATTAAGTCCCGCTCTTGTAAACCTAACGCACATTTGAGCGTACTTGACTCAACCACTGCACCTGTACGCCAAATGGTCGAAAAGCCTTGTGCTTGTACTGACAATAAGAAGTTTTGTACCGCAGCACCTGTACTCAAGATTTGTTCGTAATGGGGTACTTTAGGATGGTCTTGTAATTCTGTAAGCGCAAGTACCAACAAAGGTGCACGTAATGGCTGGCTACGCGCACGTTCAATTTGCACAGGATCAATATCAAAATCATTCATTGACTGTGAAAGTAATTCACCAAAATAAACGCGCTTTTCTTCAGGTACAATCACAAAACGGGTTGGTTTTAAACGGTGATGATCTGGCGCTGTGAGTGCAGCCTCAAATGCTAAATTTAACTGTTGTGTAGTTGGTGCAGGATCAACCAATTGTCCAACAGATTGACGTTGATGCATATTTTCGTGAATTAGCTCAATAGATGAAATCATTCAGTTTTTCTTTTAAAAATAAATTCGAGATTATCATAAAATAAATTTAGAAATGCAGTACAGAAAAGAAAAAAAACAGTCTATTGATTTTGTGTTCATAAATCCTGCAATTTTATACAGATTGTTACGATGTCTATCGTTACAATAACTTAATCTTTTGTGGAATAACTAAAATGAAAAAATACTTTATTCTTTTGAGTTTAGCATTTGTTGGATGTGCAACAACAAGCCCAAACGCCACAGTTGCCTTACGCAAAGTAGATAATCAATATGAAATTTCAGGGTTAGGGAAAACCGAAGTACTTGCTAAGAATAACGCAGCACTTGCAGCAAATAAAACGTGTGGACGTAGTACAACAATTATCACTCAAGAAAACACACAATATAACGGCGTACTTAAAGGTGTTGTTACAGACCAAACAGGTAAATTGGTACAATCAGCCGCCGATATTATTAATTCTGTTACAGGTAAAAAAAATAATATACAGCGCGATGACGACTATCAAACCACGCTGAACTTTTACTGTAAGTCATAAAAAAGCCCCTTAGGGCTTTTCTTAACAATAACCATCCAAACGCGTCAATGGTAGTTTTTCACCAATGGCTTTTTCAATTTCGGGTAAATAAAATGCATCATCTTCAGACAAAAAGCTAATACTTACGCCGCGCGCACCTGCACGTCCCGTACGCCCAATACGGTGTACGTAATCTTCAGATTGCTCAGGTAACGTATAGTTAATCACGTGCGATACACCGTCCACATGAATACCACGCCCTGCCACATCGGTTGCAATCATAATATTATGATTACCATGTTTAAACTGCTCAAGCATTTTTAAACGCTTATCTTGCGCAATTTCGCCCGATAACATCACAACTTGATAATTATCTTTTTTAAGCTGATCATAAATCTTACGTACTTGATCACGGCGATTGGCAAAAATCATTACCTTTTCAATTGGATCTTTGTCTAAAATTTCTTTCAACAGCTTAAATTTATCCTGTTTTGCAACTAAATACATACGTTGCTCTACATCAGCATTGGTTTTCTTTTCAGGTTCAATTTCAATGGTCACAGGTTCAAATAACCACTGACGTGCCAAATTAAGCACATCATAATTAAATGTTGCCGAAAACATTAAAGTTTGACGCTGTTCTTTGCGCGGCGAAAAACGTACAATGCGTTTAACGGCGGGAATAAAGCCCATATCTAGCAAACGATCAGCTTCATCAATTACTAAAAATTCGATCTGATCCAACCAAATTTCTTTTTGTTCACTAAAATCAATTAAACGACCTGGCGTTGCAACCATGATATCAATAAAATTTTGATCTAACTCTTTGCGTTGTTTATCAAAATCTACCCCACCTAATAATGTCATCAAATTTAGATTAGTAAATTTTGTCAGTTCTTTAGCATCTTGAGCAATTTGAAGTGCCAATTCTCGCGTTGGTGCCAAAATTAAAGCACGTGGCTCCCCACGATAACGCTGTTCTTTAATTGGATTTAATAATAAATCATTAATTACACTAATTAAAAATGCTGCTGTTTTCCCTGTGCCAGTTTGTGCACGTCCAATAGCGTCGTGCCCTGCAAGGGTAAATTTTAAAACCTTCTCTTGAATGGGCGTCATAGATTTAAAACCAAGCGCATCAATGGCTTGCTTTAATTGAGGATGCAATTTTAAGGTTTCAAAACCAGATGACATATATAAACTAATCCCTAGGTTAGGTTTAAAGTGGCAGTATTATAAACAAAAAATACCAAACCGTAAGCTATTTTCTAACCGTGTCTACATTTAAAAATGATTTGGTGATTTGGTGATTTGGTGATTTGATGATTTGATGATTTGATGATTTGATGATTTGATGATTTGATGATTTGATGATTTGATGATTTGATGATTTGATGATTTGATGATTTGATGATTTGATGATTTGATGATTTGATGATTTGATCAAAATACCAAACTTTCATAATAATGCAAATTTCTGAATAAAAAAGCCAATACAAGTGTACTGGCTTTTTTTAAAACTTGTTTATTAGTCTAAAGGCTGTACTTCTTCAGCCTGAAAACCTTTTTGACCTTGTACAACGGTAAATTCAACACGCTGACCATCACGTAAAGAACGGTGACCATCGCCTTGAATTGCACGGAAATGAACAAATACGTCATCACCGCTATTACGTTGAATAAAACCAAAACCTTTTGTGTCGTTAAACCATTTAACGATACCTTGTTCGCGAACTGTCATTTAAGTTAATCCTCAGTTACTAATAAAAGGACCACCCGGTGTTGCAAACAGCAGAGCAAACAAGGATTAAAATTATTTTTTTTCATTTTAAAACTTGTGATCATTCTGTGAAACTATTAACAAAATCCCGGTTACATCCAAATTATAAGTGAGCGTTAGTTGCTCAATTACAATATGAGATTAACACGCATTTTAACTAAATCATAGCCTCTTTTTGACAAAGATTATTTCTGCAAAAAACACCCTATAGATACTTTTTTCGCTTTAATCATTTTGCTATAATAAGCAGATACTTAGGAAATTTTTATATTGTGCTGTATGTGTCATACCCACAGAGATATTTTTCATATAAATGCAATGGGAAAACCCTGCCCAACGCCATTGCTTATGCTTAAACGTGTAATAAAAACACACCCTCAAATTCAACATATTTGTCTTGCTTCGTCAGACCCACATAGCGAAATAGACATCATGCGTTATTGTCAGATTCAACAGCTTAAATGTACGTTCAATCAACACTCTGATACACACTTTGAATTTATGATCGAACGTTAATTTACATTTTACTACCCTTTTTACCTTAATTCTGTCATCAATTAGAATTAAGATTGTACCCATATTGGTTCATACCACATCCTCATAAGGAGCGTTCATGGCTGACAGCAGCAATCAGTTGATGCCTCTGTCTTTGTCTGCACCCGGTGTTAATTTAGGTGCATACATTAGTACGGTTAATCAAATTCCAATTCTTACTGCCGAACAAGAAAAAAACCTCGCAGAGCGTTATTATTATAATGAAGATTTAGACGCTGCAAAAATGTTAGTAATGTCGCACTTACGTTTTGTAGTGCATATTGCCCGTACCTACGCAGGTTATGGTTTACCACAAGGCGATTTAATTCAAGAAGGTAACCTAGGCTTAATGAAAGCCGTTAAACGTTTTGACCCAACTATGGGTGTGCGTTTGGTTTCGTTTGCAGTACATTGGATTAAAGCCGAAATTCACGAATATGTAATTCGTAATTGGCGTATCGTAAAAATTGCTACTACTAAAGCACAACGTAAACTCTTTTTTAATTTGCGCAGTTTAAAAAAGTCGAGCAAAAAACTGACTTTAGATGAGGCGCAAGCAATTGCAAACGATTTAAACGTTACCTCTGAACAAGTATTAGAAATGGAAGGGCGTTTAACCGCATATGATGCAGCATTTGAATCGCAAAATGATGATGACGATGACAATAATGCCCCTGTCGCCCCCGCACTTTATTTAGAAGATAACCGTTACGATCCTGCACGTTTAGTAGAAGATGAAGATTGGGAAGAACAAAGCACATCAGCTTTACACAATGCCATGGGTGCGCTTGATGACCGTTCACGCAATATTTTACAACGTCGTTGGTTAGATGACGATAAATCAACGTTACACGAGCTTGCTGCTGAATATAACGTGTCTGCTGAGCGTATCCGTCAACTTGAAAAAAATGCAATGGAAAAAATTAAAGTTGCAATGGCATCTAACTAATGTGGTTGGGTATTGCAACATTTAATCTAGCATGTGTTGTCATGCTAGGTGCATTTGGGGCACACGGTTTACATGGCTCCTTAGAACAAATGGCTTGGTGGCATACGGCAACTGATTACTTCTTCTATCATGCTCTAGGCTTATTTGGTCTTGCTATCTTAGTCAGAATAGATGACTTTCCAATTAAATTACCTTTTATTTTGCTACAAATGGGTATTTTAATTTTTTGTGGTTCTTTGTACCTTATGGCACTTGGCGCACCGCATATTTTAGGTGCTATTACGCCTATTGGTGGTTTACTGTTTATTTTGGGTTGGCTTATAACAGCTTATTACGCTATAAAAAAAGGAGCTTAGCTCCTTTTTTTATAACTCAGATGTAAGTGAATCACTTGAGGATGCGCCTACAATCGCTTGCGGATCACGGTATCTTGCTACAATACACGTTTTGCAGTCGCAACACCAAGTTTACGCGCTTCACGTGCCCGAGCAGCAGACAATAATCATAAACAGTATAAAATTTTTAATAATCTATTACAGGCTTAGACACTGGACTATTATCCGTATGCCCTTTTACAAAAATTCCTAAGTATTTAAAAAAGCTGCTACCTGTAGCTAAGTATTCTTAGATGTAAGTCATTCATATCTCTAGTCCTACTTCTAAACGATTAAAATCTCGGAAAATAGTTCGCGTATGCGTATTCTTCTGCCAAGACAAACACTTTTTTTGATTAGATGTAAGCCAAGCGATAAGCTAATTTTTCATTTTTTTGATCGGTTTCTTTCATCTACCTTTTGTAATTGTATCTTTACCGACACAAATACAGCTCCATTTGCAAACTTGATATTCTTTTTTTCATTATGCAAATGGGATGGACAGGTTATGTCACTTCAAAAAAAAAGCCTCCTAATTGGAGGCTTTTTAATCACAAATAATTATGTAAGCTGTGCTGCTGCAATTTTTTTAGTATCTATACTTGATGCGGCATGCGTATAGTCTGCCATTTGATCAAAATTTAAATACTTATAAACGTCTGCACTCATGCTATCAATTTGCGATGCATATTGTGCATACTCTGCTGGCGTTGGTAATTTACCCAAAACAGATGCAACGGCTGCAAGCTCAGCAGAGGCAAGGTAAACGTTTGCACCTTGACCTAAACGGTTAGGGAAATTACGCGTAGACGTTGAAACTACCGTTGAGTTTGGCGTTACACGCGCTTGGTTACCCATACATAACGAACAACCTGGCATTTCTGTACGAGCCCCTGCACGTCCGTAGGTATTATAAAAACCTTCTTCCATCAGTTGATGCTCATCCATACGGGTTGGCGGTGCAATCCATAAACGTGTTGCCAAAGAACCACTTGGCACTTGATCAAGCAATTTACCTGCCGCACGGAAATGCCCAATATTGGTCATACAAGAACCAATAAACACTTCATCAATTTTATTGCCTTGTACCGCAGAAAGTAAACGCGCATCATCAGGGTCATTTGGACAACATAAAATTGGCTCTTTAATTTCACTAAGATCAATTTCATACACTTTCGTATATTCAGCGTCCGCATCTGCTTGTAACAAACTCGGATTTTCAAGCCATTTTTCCATGTTTTCAACACGACGTGCCATTGTACGTGCATCGCCATAACCTTGCGAAATCATCCACTTTAACATCGTAATGTTTGAACGTAGATACTCAGCAACCTTCTCTTCTGACAGCGTAATTGAACAGCCTGCTGCCGAACGTTCAGCAGATGCATCTGATAATTCAAATGCTTGCTCAACTGTAAGCGCTGTTTCCATTTCACGAAGGTCAATTTCTAAAATACGACCCGAGAAAATATTTTTCTTACCGCGTTTTTCAACTGTTAAATCGCCTTCTTGGATAGCATAGTAAGGAATTGCATGCACAAGATCACGCAATGTGATACCAGGCTGCATTTTACCTTTAAATTTAACCAATACAGATTCAGGCATATCCAATGGCATTACCCCTGTTGCAGCAGCAAAAGCAACTAGGCCAGAACCCGCTGGAAAAGAAATACCGATTGGGAAACGAGTATGCGAATCACCACCTGTCCCTACAGTATCAGGCAATAACATACGGTTTAACCATGAATGGATAATTCCATCACCCGGACGTAAAGAGACACCACCACGATTCATAATAAAGTCAGGCAATGTATGCTGTGTTTGAACATCAATTGGTTTTGGATAAGCTGCCGTATGGCAAAATGACTGCATTACTAAATCGGCAGAAAAACCTAAACATGCAAGGTCTTTCAACTCATCACGTGTCATTGGCCCTGTCGTATCTTGAGAACCTACAGTTGTCATTTTTGGTTCGCAATATGTACCTGGGCGTACACCTTGCCCTTCAGGTAAACCACATGCACGCCCCACCATTTTTTGTGCTTGTGTAAAACCTGTGCCTGTATCTACAGGTTGTTTTGGCAAACGGAACAATGTTGATGGTTCTAAGCCAAGAGTCTCACGCGCTTTAGAAGTTAAACCACGACCAATAATTAAATTAATACGTCCACCTGCACGCACTTCATCTAACAATACAGGTGTTTTAAGTTCAGACGTTGCAATTTCTTGATCGTTTTTGTAAGCAGTAACTGTTGCTTGTTCTTTATTAACTCTAAGAACAACCTCATCACCCATGTTCATATCAGATACATCAATCTCAACAGGGAGTGCACCTGCATCTTCCATGGTATTAAAAAAGATTGGAGCAATTTTACTACCTAAACATACGCCACCATCTTTTTTATTTGGAATGAACGGAATATCTTCACCAAAGAACCACAGCACTGAGTTAGTTGCAGATTTACGAGATGAACCTGTACCTACCACATCACCCACATAAGCAACATGGTTGCCTTTTGCAAGCAAGTCTTTAATTTGCGTCATTGGACCAACTTCACCCGGTTTTTCTGGATGAATACCTTCACGCTCATTTTTTAGCATTGCATTGGCATGAAGTGGAATATCAGGACGACTCCACGCATCTTGTGCAGGTGATAAGTCATCCGTATTGGTTTCGCCTGTTACCTTAAATACAGTAATTTTAATTTCTTCGGGAACATCAGGACGTGATGTAAACCACTCTGCATCTGCCCAAGATTGTAACACTGCTTTTGCGTTTGAATTTCCTGCTTTCGCTTTTTCTGCCACATCATGAAACGCATCAAACACTAACAATGTTTTTTTAAGTGCTTCACTTGCGAGTGTGCCAAGCTGAGCATCATCAAGTAAATCTACCAATGGCGCAACATTGTAACCACCAAGCATTGTGCCTAGTAAAAATACAGCACGTTCTTTACTAATAAGTGACGAAGTTGCCTCACCTTTGGTTAGTGCTGCTAAAAAAGCTGCTTTTACATAGGCTGCTTGGTCAACACCCGCGGGTACACGGTTTTCAATTAAATGAACTAAAAATTCTTCTTCACCTTGTGGTGGATTTTTTAATAATTCAACAAGAGCAGCTGTTTGGGCTTCATCTAATGGTTGTGGTGGGATTCCAAGTGCGGCACGTTCAGCGACGTGTTGGCGGTAAGCTTCTAGCACGATATTTTCCTCTTTTTAATCCTTTATACAGCTTGTTATAAAATTCTACTAAACTTTATGCGTGCGGTTAAGAGAACTTCTGTGATACTCAGTATTTCTTAAATAAATAAAGCGGTCAAATGCCACTTTATTGTTTTAAACAACTTTCGTAACGATTTTTAATAAAATCATTCATTGCTTTTTCTTTATCATTCATTTGTTCATATAGTGGTACTTTATATGCCTCTTCAATCAAAGAGACAACATACTGTTGGGCTTTTGGTTCTTGTAATTTTTTAGCGTGCTCAAGGGCTTTTTCTTTTTCAATCCCTTGTTGGCGATCTGTCATAATATTAAAAGATGCACTTGGAATACTTTTACAAAAACTTTGCCATGCTTCTTGTGGTGTCACAGGCTTTTGCTCACCACATCCAACCAACACCAGACCACTCAATAAAAGTACGATAAGTTTCATGTATTACTCCAAAATATCATTCATTTTAACGAGATCATCTTCAGGTGGGTAGTCATTTGGCATAAAAAAATCGCTCACGATTAAGTGAACGATTTTTTTATCAGCTTCAAGCTTAAATTAAAGAGGACGAATCTCTTCAGCTTGTAAACCTTTTTGACCTTGAGTCATGATGAACTGTACACGTTGACCTTCAGCTAAAGTTTTGAAACCGTCGCTTTTGATTTGTTTAAAGTGTGCAAATACGTCTTGACCGTTTTCTGCTTGAATGAAACCAAAACCTTTTGTATCGTTAAACCATTTAACAACACCAGTAGTAACGTTAGACATGAATATAATCCTATCATTTCTAAATTTATCAAAATCGACTGGAAAAAAGGAGATGAAACTTAAAATCTGGCACTTCGAAGCATTATTATAATAAAACAACGGAATAAAAGACTTACTGCTACACAACTGTTTTTCTAGTTAAGATGCACTATACAGGAGTTTCATAACTAAACAATCTTTATTTTCAAAAAATAGTTAAAAATAGACCAACTCTTTTAATTTAAACCATTTATTTTTGATCCAAAGTACTTTATTGATGGATATTTCATCAAGTGCCTTCCAATACTCAAATGGAAAAAATTCGCCTGTATCACTAAATAGCCAAAAAAACTGATGTGGATGTTCGTAAACTTTTTTAATTGTAAGATCACGACCAAACTGATCAACTAAAGTGAGTTGTGCAACCATCACTTAGAATCTCCTACATTAAAGTTGAATATATAACATAGGGAGGTTCAGTAGTAACTTCAACTTGTCGTTACATAAAGATGATATACTTTACTAGTATGAACGAAAGAATTATCAGTAAACACTTAAGCTACATCTTAAGACATCATCGGCAAAGTATACAGTTGAAATTAGATGCTCAAGGTTGGGCAGATAAACTCCTCATCTGATATCAAGCTAAACCGTAAAAAGCTTGAATACATTATTCGTACAAACGATAAAAAACGTTTTCAAATTTCAGAAGATGGGCTAAAAATCAAAGCAGTTCAAAGACATTCTACGCCTCAAGTCGATATTTCATTTAAAGCAACAATACAACCTGACGTTCTTTATCACGGAACAGCAGAACGATTTTTAGGTTCTATTTTAGATCGAGGGTTATTAAGGCAGAATAGGCAATATGTACACTGAACAGTATGACACAGCGTATACCGTTGGTAAACGTTATGGTAAACCACATATTTTTAAAGTAGATGCCAAGCTTATGCACCAAGAGGGTTTTAAATTTTTACAAGCCGAAAATGGTGTGTGGCTGATTAAGCATGTACCACCAATTTTTTTATAGATTACGTTTTACTATCCTCCTCTCACGCTTAAGCTTTTAATTTAAAATTAAGGCTTTAAAGCATTTAATTTTTAGATTTTCTTTCTAGTTAAATTAGGTCAAGAAAATTTCAATCTTTTATAAAAAAAACCGTGTATCAAGGCTTTGTCTATGACCTGTGGTTAGATAAGACATTTTGACCGAAATATGAGTCAAAATGTCTCATGACAATCGGCTAAAATCGCCAGTTGTAAAACACATCTACAGCACGCTCGACGGATTGGCTTGCCTCTAAATACAAACGTTTATTCATTTGATAACGTAACGTCAGTTTATTTACAGGCGTAAATACACCTACCCCATAACGTAAATATAGATCAGGCGTAATATAACCTGTCACACTCACTTGCGTGTCATCGCCTGTTCCTTGTGCATCTAAAGCCAAACCATTTAAGCCAAATGTACGACCTAGCTGATTAGTAAAGGCACGCGTACCACCCAAGCCTAAACTTAAGCCTGCAGCAGCAAGTGTATTATTCACATCCGACTTAAAGCCTTCTGTTTGGCTCAAACTACTACTGCCTTCATTAATACGACCTGTTAACAGGGCATTTAGGGCTTCTTGTTCAGATAATCCACCATCATTATAAATTTGAATTTGTGGAGATGATGCTGTACCAACGACACGCACGCCAACCAAGGTACTTGAAATCTTTTTATTGGTGTCAATATCAAGCGTTGGATTTGCCAATGCTCCATCGAAACGTGCAATTGCACGATTAAGATCTAAACTTTGTCCATATGCCTCAATTTTAACTTTTTGACTTACTCCAATTGCACCATTTGCACTCATTGCAGTTTCCAAACCACGTTGAGATAGATACAAACGTCCTGTTAAAGGAATACGACTATTAAAGCCTTGGAATAAAACCTTTTTACCTAATTGTAAGTCAATATCTGCATTAATATTCCAAGGTTTTGCCGCTCTTAGAATCGCAAGCGGATCATCCCCTGTATGCACTATACGCACATCAGGCGATAACGCCACCACATTCGGGCTTGTTTCAGGCATATTAATAATGGCACGAGGAATTTCGATATTTCCTTTTACACTTACACGGCGTTGCATTGGTAATACATCCACATTCATTTGTGTATTCACCACAGCAGTCACCAACGGCGCCTGTCTAATGAGTAGCTCATCACCTTGTAGTTTTAACTGAATACGTGGCTCACCACCCCATGATGCCGTACCATCAATTTTACCCTTACCTTGTCCACTGTTAAAAATACCCATCAGTGTCGCTTGGTCTTGGCGAATTGCGGTATACATCTGAATGTTAGTTAAATTAACAGGCAACGAAATCATACTGATTGCGCCATCTTTTAAGCGCAAATCACCCGTCATCAGCGGTTTACTTACTGTCCCGTTAATTTTCCCTGCAAAATCTAACGTACCACTAATGTTACGCACACCTTGAATAAACGGCTTTAAAAACTGTAAATTCACTTGTGAAAATGCTACATCGCCTTTCATTGGTAATGCGTCATTGTATGGATTAATTGTCACATTGGCATAACCTGTACCAATACTTGCTGTTTTAAGATCAGTACGGATTTGCAAACCATCTGCCACACTTTTTGCCATCAAACTAATTTGTTCATAGCTTGTGGTCGTAGATGGATCATCGGGATCATCTGATGCAATGCCGATTTTACCATTTTGTGTAATCAGCTTTGCATCAATATTCGGTTTTTGCCCTTGCGCCCACGATGCTTTTGCATAGCCATTTAACTGACCTGTAATTGCAAAACCTTCAGGTATAAAGGCCGCAAAATCATTTAAGTTAAGATTATTTGCTAAAAATGAGACATCGCCCTTTGTTGGACTCACTTGAATTGGCTTATCAAAACATAAACGACTTTGATTACTTGCCCAACAGTGTTCGCCCACATAGAGCGACTTATCTTTTGTACGATAAATCACATTGGCATTTTGTTGTTGATTCAGTACTGCACGTACAGAGTCAAACGTTCCTTTTTGGATTTGTCCAACCCAATCATTTTGTGGGTTAAAACCACCTGCCAATTGCACATAAAATTTAGATGAGTTATTCCACCCCTGCAATGCGACTAAGTGCGCATTACGTGTACCCGATACACGTACAGCACCATACTGTATTTGACGGTTACCACTACGCAGATTATTGATCTCTGCTTTTAACATGGTTGGTGTTGTTTCAGAGGTTGGCAATTCACCCTGAATACGCATTTTTTCAATACTTACCGTATTATTATAACCAAAGCCATCTACTGCTAAATTGGCAGTGGCTTTAATTTTTGGTTGTGTTTGTAAGTTTACATAACCATATACACGCCCACGTAAGCCTGCATATAAATTATATAACGAGGGTGCATTTACCTTAACATTCAGATTTTGTGCATTACCTGTGGCTTGAATTTGATTACCTGCATACGCCAAAAACAAATTATTGGCATCAAATTGTTGTGGCACAAAAGTATTGCCTTGTGCTTTTAAACTTAACGCTAAATTACCTGTACCACGTAATGTATGATTATTAATCACACCTGCAAGATTTAAGTTATTAATATTTATTTTTTTAGCATGATCTGCCCAAAGCCCTGTCGACTTAACAACACCCGACACTTCACCTTTTACACTTGACGTAAAGTATTGCGGTTTAAAACGCACAAGTGACGCATTTACATTCCAATCAATTCCATTTTTTAAGTTAATTACACCATCAGCAAGAATTTTACCTGCAACCCCTTCGTGTCTAAATTCAGAAATTTTGACACTATCAGGTGTACCTGCCACTTTAATTTTAAGTAGCCCGTTACCGTTTTTAAATTGGCTTGACGTTAATCCGCCGTCATACACCACGCCGTAACCTTTTAAGCCACCTTCTTTTTTAAGTAAAATTGAGGCAGTCGAGTCACCTGTTAAATGCACTGTTTCATTTTGTTGAGCAAGGCGTCCTGTTAAATCAATGCCTTTTAGCGCAATAATTTGTTTATCAGGTTCTGCATAGCCATTGGCTTTAACATGACCATTAATTAAATCAACAGGTGCGGCAGTGGCAAGGGTTTGTGGGTTAAAGTTTTTCGCTGTTAAATCGGCATCCCATTTCAGTTGGCGCTTTTGGGTTGGCAAATACACCATTGCATGCCCATTTAAACCACCTTGTGGGGTAATATATTTAAAATCGGGAATGTTTAAATCGTTATCTTTAATATTAAGCTGAGCAATATACTGCCCTGTTGGCAATGTCCCTTGTTCGTGCTGTTGAATTTGGGTATTTACTTTAATATCTTGCTGATTATCTTTTAGTGTAATATCTGCTTGACCTGTTGGACTATTTAACCAACCAATATATGGCATTGCACGGTTCATATTTTGCCATGCAACATTCATCACTAACGGTTTATTCGTTTGATTTAACTTAAACTTCCAACTTTCGTACTTATCAAAATCTAAAGATGCCTCTAAATGTGTGCCTTTATCTAAATTGCCTGTTACGCCAAATTTACCTGTTAAATCTTTGGGTAGAAATTCACGTACCATTTCAGGTGTTTGGTCTGCTTTTAGATGGTTAAGTCGCCCTTGTGCTTCCCAACGCAAGGCTTTTTCCCAATTTAAGATACCTTGTAAATTAAGATCACCATCTAATAAATGCCCTGTAAACTGTTTAATCTGTAATTCATGTGCATAGTCTACATACAGTTCAGACTGATAGTTTCCATATGGAACATCTTTACCTTTAAGGTCTGTTCTTAAATTCACATGCATATCTGAGGCAGAGCCATTTAAATATGCTGTGCCTTGTTGTACAAAAAGCTCTTGCTCTTGTGCAAATGGTAAATGATAGTTTTTAAAATTCACCTGACCACGCATCGGTACATTATCGCGTACGGGGTGCATAATCACACGCCCTGTAACTAAGTCAGGCGTATGTGTAGCAAAACCACCTGTAAGGGTATCTAAACTACCAGTTGCAACTAAAGTAATATCTTGAACATTAATACTGTGTAATGCAGGAATATTTACTTTTGCTGTTGCATTAAGTGGATATTTGTTTTGTGAAAAATCAATCTGACCTTTAGCTTGTTTAACAAGCACATAATCCATAATATTTAAACGAGCATCTTTAAATGACAACTTCGTCCCTTGCCACAGTGCATCTTTTAAATAAATTTGATTAAAATCAACTGATGATGTCTGTGTTTTTAAAATAAGTTTATCTAAATTTGCCTCATCAATTCGCAATGTCACAGGCATTTTAATATCGCTAAACTCAAACGGCGTATTGCTTGATGGTTTTTTATTTATAATTTCAAGTTGTTGAATATCTGCACGATGTAAATGAACTTCTTTATTTAAAATAGCACGCCAGCCAAGAACCACATCAGCATGCTTTAATTTCACTTCAAGATCATCTAAATTAATATCAATGTCGCTTAAAATAATTCCACGCAACAAACTACCACCTTCATAATGGTAACGAATCATTTTTTGACTTTCTAACACACGACCAAGTAAGAACTTACTGCCTTTGTCGGTTGAGAACATGGCAACCAATGCCCCAACAAATACAATTAAAATCAATAAGCTCCAAACAATGAGACGTTTCCATAATTTTTTTTGTGTAGCCATTGTGTGCCCCAAAATTAAAGCTGTGAGCCAATAAAGAAATGTAACCGGATTGGATGCCCCTCGTCAGAAATACCTGATGCTACATCTAAACGAATAGGACCAATAGGAGATTGCCAACGCACACCTAAACCAACACTATATGCTGTGGGTGTTTTAAAATTTTCATCGTAGGCGTTACCCACATCGGTAAAAATTGCACCACGCCAACCTGGATGAAATTGATAATTATATTCTAACGATCCAACGGCAAGGGCTTGACCGCCAATTTTATAACCGTTTTCACGCGGCCCAAGTGCTTTATAGTCAAACCCACGAATACTCTGATCGCCACCGGCAAAGAAACGTAAGTTATACGGCACATTATTAAAATCATCAGTAAAAATATAACCAAATTGTGCACTACCTACAAATTGATGATTATAGTTTTCACCAATTGAGTAAATAAAACCATAGTTAATATTGGCAATCGCCATATTGGCATCAGATAGTGCAGATTTAGAGCCAAGTTGTAATTTATATTCTTGTTTAAAACCTTTTACAGGGTTAACAGGGTCATTACCGTCTTTACGTGAAAGTTGATATCCAACTAAAAGGGAGGTTTGTTGCGGATTAGAGCCTGGGCGTAAAAAAGCATCGGGTACATTAACGTTACTTACATCACCTGTTTGGTCAATTTTATCTAGGCGATAACGTACCCCATAGGTATGTTGCCAATTACCTAATGGGTTACGAATAATATGATCTGCACCTAAAATTGCAGATTGTGTGGTGAGGTTTGTCCCCGGTCCAACACCATCTGTTTTTTCACGTTCATAACCTGAAATTAAATTAAAATAATTGGTCAATGGGTTTTTATATGGAATACTATAATGCGCATCAATCGCTTGGCGAATTTGTGAGACTTCCATATTGGCATCAAATGAATGCCCTAAGCTATTCACAATGGCACGGCGATATTGTGTACGCAAACGTACGCCTGTATCAGTACCGTAACCAATACCCACTTCAGAGCTATTTAGCTTGTCTGCATTGAGCGTTACAATTACAGGAATCTTTTTCTCTGCACGTGCTTGCGCTTTTAAACGTGCATGTTCGTTGTCTTGATCATCTGTTGTATCTGCATCTATACGTTTGTCTTGCGATCCTGCAAATTGATCTTCATCCACCACATTTTGGGTTACTTCTTCACTTGATTGTGCTGTTTTTTTCTTATCACCCACATTGGTTAATGCTTCTGCTTCAGTTAGTTTTTGCTGATCGACCAAAGTTTGAATATCAGGTGGTAATTCTAATTTTGCAGAAATTGGGTTTGGTTTAACTGTATCTACTAAGCTCCAATTAAAATAACGACTATTGGTTAAATTATTTGCCAATGTATTCACACGCCAAAATGTATAGTCATCACCATCTTTCCACGGCACCATACTTTCTAATACCTTTTGACGTAAAGGTAATGGCTTACTGGCATCACTCATTTTAAATTGTACGGCTGCCAATTTATAACGCTCGCCTGTTTCGTAGCGTAAATTAATATTTGCCTCATCTTCGGGCAACTGTACTTTTACATCATGCAAACGCCAATACGCATCAAAATATCCATTATCACTTGCGGCATCACTAATACGTGTTTTTGTTTTTTCATATAAGCCATGGTTTAAGATTGCACCCACATCTAATTCAGGTACTAAACGAATCACCTGAAATTGTGGAGAGCGTGCGCCTGCACCAAAAAACTCAATATTTTGTTCATTGACCTTCACAGGCGTATTGGCAGTAACTTGTATATGTAAACGTTTAGCATCTAATTTTTTAAATTTAAACGTTGCATCGTAATAACCCACTGCCTGCGCTGCTTGCGTTGTTAACGTTTTAATTTGAGGCAAAGAAGCACTGTAATCTTGAAACTCTTCTTGAGTGAATGTTGCAAGGGCATTTTTTATATTAGTCTGAAGTTCAGCAGGTGCGCCCTCAACTTGTGTTGTAATTTTGGGCATTACAATTGCTGTTAAATCTTTTTTAGGTTTAAAACGATATACTAAACGCTTAAAAAAGCCTTTTGGTTCTTCCTGATCAGATGTTAAATCAAACGTAGAATCTTTAAAAATGGCATTATTATTTTGGCTATTATCTTGCTGTGCTTGGTTTAAATCCGATGCATGCGCTTGCTGAATAGAATTCACCAATTGATCAACATTAATATCAGGCTCTGGTTGCTCTACGGCTTCAATGGTTTTTTCAGGTAACTGTGCATCTATAGGTTGTTGGCGTTTTTGCTGTGCTTGTTGCTTAGCTTGTTCTGCTTCTTGATTAATTTCATTTGCCAATGCCTGATCAATCACAGGCGTGGTACTTTCTTCTAATTCTTTTAAATCTATGGGTTGAAATGCCGTAATCTTGGTATTTTGTTGCTGTTCATTTAGCATCTGCAAACTATCAGGTTCAACCTGAGCCATTGCATAAGGCGTAAATAAACTCACGACCATACCCGTATAGATGACATGAGATTGTACAAACGTTGATTTTTTAAAATGTTTTTTCAGCAACATAGAACACAATAACCAGTTTTTTTATTTTGAAAATAACGTCATAATCAAGATAACGTTATGATGAAGATACGCCCGCGCCTATCATACATCATTTTAATAATGAGATACTTGATCTCGTACAATTATGCAGTATTTTTGAGCGGACAATACGATGGAAAAAAAACAAAATTTACTTTTCTCACGTCGCTTTCTGCCCATGTTCTTAACGCAATTTTTTGGTGCGTTAAACGATAATGTCTATAAACAATCTTTACTGTTAGTCATTACCTATGGGCTGATTCAGCAAAGCACCAATGTCAGTATGCTCAACAACGTTGCGGCACTGCTTTTTATTTTGCCTTATTTTATTTTATCTGCAACAGCAGGACAAATTGCAGATAAATTTGAACGCGCAAAGCTCGTTCAGGGCATTAAGATTCTTGAAATCATCATTATGCTTATTGGTAGTGCAGGTTTTTTACTTGGACAAATTAGCCTTTTATTATTTGCTTTATTTTTGATGGGCGTTCATTCAACATTTTTTGGTCCTATCAAATATGCCATTTTACCCGAAATTCTTAAACCTGATGAGCTCATGTCAGGCAATGCACTATTTCAAACAGGTACATCGCTTGCCATTTTAATTGGTATGATTTTAGGTGGGACTATTCTTTCTATTTCAGGTCATAATCTTTCTTGGATTTGTGCCACTGTTTTAATCATTGCGGTTTTAGGCTTTATCTCTAGCCGTTTTATTCTCAAACAAAACGTCAGTGAACCTAACTTAAAAATTGATTGGAACTTTTTTCGTACCAGTTGGCAGACTATTCAATATACCAAAAATATTCCGATTATTTTTCTCATTTTAATGGGGAACTCTTGGTATTGGTTTTACGGAGCATCTTACCTGACCCAAATTCCAGAACTTACCCATCATTACTTACACGCTGCAGAAAACGTAGTGAGTCTTTTACTGACGCTGTTTTCAGTTGGGATTGGTGTGGGTTCTATGCTATGTAAAAAAATTGGTGGCTCAGACGTTAATATAAAAATGGTACCTATTGGTGCATTTGGTTTAACTATATTTGCTTTTTATTTATCTTGGGCAATGGCATGTGTGCCTTTACACGAAGCCACATTACAACTTAGTGATATGTTTAATCATGGTGCCGTTTATTACCATGTTATGTTTGCTATTTTATTGTTAGGTATGAGTGGTGGTTTTTATATCGTACCGCTTTATGCACTGATGCAAGCTTATTCGCCACGCTCGCACCGTGCTCGAATAGTCGCAGCTAATAACATTTTTAATGCTATTTTCATGGTGGCATCAGCCATATTTTCTATTTTAATCTTGAGTGTTTTGCACTTAGATATGAAGTTTTTATTTTGCATGACCGCCATTTTTAGTGCTATTTTTTGTTATGTACTGTTACGCAAAATCAACCCATTACTTCAACAAACACCAAATGCTTTAGAGGACTAATTTTATGCGTCATTATTCAAGCATTGATCGTCTTATTCAATCTTTTGACCAAGGTTTAAGAAGTCTTGTTCCGGGTGCAACAAGTGCTCATCGTCAAAATCCTGCACAAGACAGCCAATCTGATCTATCCGTTAAAGAAGCACGCCACGTTGCAGGACTAATGCGTGTGAACCACAGTGGTGAAGTTTGTGCGCAAGCGTTATATCACGGGCAAGCATCAACAGCAAAACTCCCGAATGTGCGCAAAGAAATGGAACAAGCAGCGGTAGAAGAACAAGACCATTTAGCATGGTGCGAAGACCGTTTAAAAGAACTTGACAGTATTCCAAGTTTACTCAATCCAATGTGGTATGGATTATCTTATGTGATGGGTGCAGCAGCAGGCATTGCAGGCGACAAATACAGTTTAGGCTTTGTGGCAGAAACTGAGCGCCAAGTCAGTGCTCATTTAGAAGACCATTTACGTCAATTACCTCAAAAAGATGAGCGATCACGTAAAATTTTAGAGCAAATGAATGAAGATGAATTACACCACCGTGACACTGCTATTGGTGCAGGTGGTGTAGATTTGCCTTTGCCTGTTCGTTTAACCATGACAGGTATTTCTAAACTGATGACAAAGACAAGTTATTACATTTAATAAATCAAACCACATGCCACACGTTCACCGCCACCACCAACAGGAAGTGGCTCATCAGCGTAGTTATCGCCACCTGCATGGATGACAATAGCACGCTGATGAATATCAGCTAATTTTAAACGCGGTGCAATTAATGTTTCTGACGAACGACCCTTCGCATCAATGGTTAAAACAGGTAAATCACCTAAATGTCCTGTGGTTGGTGAACCGTGATGTGCCACTTGCGTTGGATTAAAATGTCCACCTGCGGCTAATGCAGGCACAAGTTGCCCATCTTTCACTGCCGATGAGCACGAATATTTCTCATGAATATGCCATCCATGTACACCTGGCAATAAACCATACAAATGTGTTTTGATACGCAACCCTTCAGGGCTGTCTGATAATCGTAATGTCCCTACACGAACGCCAATCCCATGTGCACTGACAAAGTTTTGACGATCTACAGCATACACGTTTACTGTTTCAGTTTTAGCTTGTTTTGCGGTATATGATGCACACCCTGTGAGTGCTGATGCACCTAAAGTTGTACAAGCTAAAAGTGTTAATATTTTTTTCATATTTTATTTTCCTAAACACGCTTAATTATTGTGCCTGATTAACTCACTTTGTCAAACTTTAATCCTTTCACTTCTTCAGGCTGAATTTGATTACCAAAATCACCATTTTGAATAATACTTACAGGAATAAAGCGGACTTGTATACGTGTTTTATGATGCGCTACGTCTTCTGGCATGCTCGCTTCTAACGCCTGAATATCATTATTATTAGGTTTATGATTGCCCATCACCACCACCCGAATCAGTGTAAAATCAGGGCGTGAATTATACTGAATCGTACTAATCACATTATCACGCTGTTCAAATACTTTACGAATATTGCTTTCTACTTGATAGTTATACACTTGTTGATGCACAGAAGTTGAAAAATTAAACGATAAATACACACCTAAAACTGTCAGAAAAACCAAACTCACCATATTACGTTTTACAAATGTTGCAAATCCATTTGAAAGTTCATGCCCTGTACCACGGCGAAACCCCGATAACCATAATACAAGCGATGCACTCACTTGAATTGCCACCATATTGGTGAACGCAAGTATCAATGCCGAAAATGCTTGTTGCCATTGTAGATGTGCAAATAGAATTGCACTGGCAACCACAGGGGGAATAATGGCATTGGCAACTGCCGTTTCCACCACAGGAATAGATAACCGTGGGGATACACATGCAAATGCACCTGCCGCACCTGCTGCAAGTGCAATCATTAAGTCCATTAAATTAGGTTGTGTACGCGCTAAAATTTCACGGCTCATCGGTAAATTGTAGTGAAATAACCCAAGTACCACACCAATAGCAAACATGAGCAATAACCCAAGCATCAGCGTTTTAAGCGAGGTACGAAACATAATCCAACGATTATCAATTAACGCCAATGAAATGCCTGCCACAGGACCAAGCATCATGGTAATTAACATTGCGCCAATAATAACTGCAGAAGAGTTAGACAATAAGCCATACGCTGCAATCACTGCTGCTAGCCCTGTCATAATGTAATAAGTAGGTGTGGGCAATGCCCCTGCTTGAATATTTAAACGTACCTGTTTATGGTCTATTTTTTTTGCATTTTCACGTAATGCTTGTTGGTAGCGTAATTTTTCTTTTAGCTTTTCATACTTATGATAATCGGGATCTTTGGTATCTACTAAGATTGTGGCAGATTTGGTGTTTTTCTTACGCATAACCGTGTTCAGCTTTAAAACGTGCTAACGCAGATTTAGTATTTTCATATTTTCGTTTCACACGTTCTGCATCGCCCTCAATATCACTGAGTTGTTTTTGATAACGCATCTTATCTTGTTCGGGTGTCTTACTGTTTCCAATCAGTTGCATATAATTTGCATATTGCGTTTGGGCATTATGATAGTCTTGCTTTGCCACATAATACTGATGGGCAATATCAAAACTTTCTTTAAGCGATAACGCATTATCACAGTGAGTATATGCACCTTGTCCCTGTAACGCATGCTTAAAAATTTGCTGTGGTTGGCAATACGTCGTTAGCCCCTGCTTAAACCCTAAAAGATAAGGTTGCTCAATTGAGTTTTGGCACATTTTACTGTACTTTAATACTTGCGAAGCCTTGCCTTGAATGGCATCTTGATAGCCCAGATCTTGCCAATTTTGTGTTGCACATTGCTGTGGCGACATGGTGGTACAACCACTAGTTAAAATTGTGCTCAAAAAAATGATTTGCTTTAACATAATTCTATCGTTTTATAGCCATGATTTTGTTGTACTTGAAAGATGGATAATGCAACTAACTGACTCATGGGTACTTTGACATCAAGTGCAAATGGCATTTTCTTTTTATTCATATACCATTTTTCATCTTCTTGCCATGCAATCAAATCAATATCCAAAGAAATTTGATGAGACGGGCGCACACGTCCTGCCTGCTGTTCAAGCTGCTTTAAATACTGTTCCACTTGCTGTAACGATTTTGATGTATTGAGTAAGCATGCCATATTTAAATAATCTGTCCCCACACCATCACGGCATGGAATTTCAAATACTTGCGACACATCTAAGTGACCCAAGCATTCAAGTTGCTCCACTGCCCATGTTAAATGAGTATAAGCATTAAAATTACTCGCTAGTGCGAGTGCAAAAGTCGTCACGTTGGCGCTCAAAACACACCCCTACCGATTGAGCCTGCGGAATAATGGCAGGTTTTCTTATCGTAATCTTAATTTTTTCAATTGCCGTAAATGTGGTAAATAATGTTTCCATTACCAATTTTGCTGCATGTTCAATCAGCTTTGGTTTTGCTTGCTGAATAGTTTGACTACTCAGCTCACAAATTTGTGCATAGTTTAAAGTATCTTCAAGTTCATCAGATTGTGATGCTTTTTCCAAACTACAATACACTTCCAAATCTAACATTAAAGGCTGTAAAATTTCTCGCTCCCAAGAAAAACACCCAACTACCGTATTTACTTGCAAACCCTCAATCAAAATTACATCCATACGGTATCACTCTGCGTCTGAAGCATTTTAATACGTTGATCGGCATAAATATCTGTATATGGCGCAAGTACACGCATAAAACGATCAAAATACATCATCTGTTTAAATAATAAGGCAAAATCGCGTGGAAAATGAATGCCATGACGCTCACCAACTCCAACAACATCTAGCATAATATCGTTTAAATCAGCAGGACTACTTGATAGTAGCGCCTGTGGGTCACTCATCGAAACACCATTAAACAAACGTTCAATGTCTTGTGCTAAACGTGCTAAATCTACTTTTTGATGTGTCATTCCCATACCCAACATACTTTGTGCCATTACGTTGTAGTTGGTATGTTGCAAGGCTTCCATAAAAGTAATACATGCTTGCCATACTTCAGGTTTGAGTTGTCCCACAATCCCAAAATCAATAAAGCCAATGCGCCCATCTTCAAGCAACATCAAATTACCTGCATGTAAGTCTGCATGAAAACTTTTACACATCATTAAACTACCAAACCATGTGTTCATAGCAGTAATCAACACTTGGGATGGGTCGCTACAGTATTGTTTCACCACATCAAAGTCTGTTAATGGTACGCCATACAACCGTTGCATCGTTAAGACACGGCGTGTGGAATATTGTGGATAGACCTTAGGTGCTGTGGCAGCCTGATTATTTGAAGCTTTTAAGTAATCTACAAAGTCTTCTAGGTTTTGTGCTTCTTCAATAAAATCAACTTCACGTACCATGCGTGTTTTGATTTCATCTACAATATCGGCAAGTGAAGCAAATTTAACTTTTGGTACTGCTTTTTCGATCAGTTTAGTTGCCCAATGCAGTACATTTAAATCGGTGTATAAAATGGTTTCTACATTTGGTTTTTGAACTTTAATAACAACATCTTCGCCTGTTTTAAGCTTTGCTGCATGAACTTGAGCAATAGAGGCGGAAGCTAATGGAATTTCCTCAATAGACTCAAAAATTTGATCCATATCATCAAATTCTGCTTGTAGCACTTCTAAAATATAACTAAATGGGAGTTTTGGTGTTTGATCTAAACACCCTTGAAATTCTTCGACGTATTCGCGGGGAAATAATGAGGGTGTGCTGGCAATAAACTGCCCAAGTTTAATATATGTTGAACCGAGTTCTTCAAAAGTTTCGCGCATAAGTTTAGCATTGCTTGGTTTTTCTGTTGCATACTTTACGCCTGCTTTTGCAGCTACAAATGCGGTCTCACCCATACGGGCAACTGAGCGCAATCCATCAAATACAATATTCTTTTTCATACACTTTTATATAACATTAAACTGTACTTAGTTTAACATGTTCTGTTTGTTTAAAGATGCTATCTAAAAATCAGATAGCATCTTATTTATTGCATGAGCTTCTCTACTTCAAGTTTATGCAGTTTTTCGGCACGCAAATCCTCTTTACGCTTATAATGAAAATTTACACAAAAACCTGCAAAACTGATTAGAAAACTACCCAAACCCAAGCATACACCAATGGCAGCAATCAGATCTAAGTTGGCAAACCACCCTAAAATGCTTGCCCCTGATGCACCAAGAGTCGTTCGTGTAGAAGTTGAAATCACATTGGATGCAGTTTCAATAATTTTTTGATTTGTCACGTGTCTAATACCTTTAAGAAATTTTAAATTATTAGACCATTTTATAAATACCTAGGCTATTTACACCTGTTTGCTACAAGCTTGCACAACAACTTTTAAAGTAAAGGTCACGCTGAATTTCTTTTATTTCAATACATAACTGTACAGGTAAATCATAAGTAAGAACTGCTAAATTTTCTTGTAAAGTTTGTCCAAGTACATATTTTTGTTCATGTGTCCGTCCTGATAACAATGATACTGTGACCACGATATATGCTTCGTCTTGATGCTCCCCAACCAAAAAATGCGCATTGCGATAAGCTCTCGATTTTATTTCTTCTTTTGTGGCCAATAACTTAGACTGAATGAGTGTTTGACTTGCAATCCTTAATAATTCTTGCGTATTAGAAATATTGTCTGAATGTTCAATCACAATATGTGGCATGGTATTTCCCTATAAAAAAACCCGAACAATGTCGGGTTTTAATTTTAAAGTTGAACAAAGTCTTTTATTTTTACAACCACTTCATCCACTTGTGTTTCTTTGATACTTAGATCTGCTTGGTCGTCCAATGGTACTAAAATGACAAGCCCTGTTGGTTTAAGCACATCAACTGTTTGAGCATCTGCTGTAATTGCAACAATTCCTTGCGAAATTAATGCACGTTCAACTTGTTCAAACAGTGTAGGTTCAATTGCAACAACCGCAGGTTTTTGACCTAAACGTGCTGCACGCTCTTCACTTGTAACCGCTTGCTTTGTTTCTACAAATTGCGCTGTATCTTCAATCATTGCCGCACCAACAGTCACATTGGTTAAACGGTCAATAAAAATAAAGCTACCTGTATAACGGCTGTCTTTGTAACGATCAAATACAACTGGACGGTCAAACTCAATCGTCACGTCTGCAATACCATTTAGCTCTAATGCATCTACTTCAGAATATTCTAACGTATTTACATCAATACGGGCATTAATACGGCTAACTTTTGCAGGCACATTTTGCGTACCGACTTTTACGTTATATAATTTGCCAACAACCAATGGCTGTTCTGCCATCCACACCACGGTTGAACGTACTGCACGAGAGGCCAAAGGTTTAGACTGTGGATGTGTAATTAAATCACCACGACTAATATCAATTTCATCATTGAGCGTTAATGTAACTGCTTGCCCTGCTTTGGCTTCTGTCAAGTTGCCATCATAAGTTACAATTTCTTTAATATGACTGCGCTTACCTGATGGTAGTGCAATAATTTCATCACCAACTTTTACAGAACCTAATGCAATTGTGCCTGCAAACCCACGAAAATCTAAATGTGGACGGTTGACATATTGCACAGGAAAACGGAAATCTTGCTGTGCAGTATCATGGGCTATTTGTACGGTTTCTAAAATACGCATCAAGGTTTCACCTTGATACCACGGCGTACTTTCCGATACGTTAACCACGTTATCGCCATTAAGTGCAGAAATTGGCACAAAACGAATATCAGATGGGATACGGTTACCTAAGTGACCGACAAAATCTAAATAATCTTGCTGAATTTGATTAAATTTTTCTTCTGAAAATTCAACTAAATCCATTTTGTTGATTGCCACAACAATATTACGAATACCCAACAAAGCTGCAATAAAAGTATGACGACGCGTTTGCGTTTGAACACCAAAGCGTGCATCAATTAAAATCACCGCTAAATCACACGTAGATGCGCCTGTTGCCATATTACGTGTGTATTGCTCATGCCCTGGTGTATCAGCAATAATAAATTTACGCTTATCTGTAGAAAAATAACGATACGCAACATCAATGGTAATGCCTTGTTCACGCTCTGCTTGCAGACCATCTACCAATAAGGCTAAATCGACTTTTTCGCCTTGTGTGCCAGCTTTTTTACTGTCACGCTTTACTGCTTCTAATTGATCTTCATAGATCATTTTTGAGTCGTGTAATAAACGCCCGATTAATGTACTTTTACCATCGTCAACGTTACCGCATGTTAAAAAGCGGAGTAGATCTTTTTGCTCATGCTGTTTTAAATACGCCAAAATATCCTGGCTGATGAGCTCGGATTGATGAGACATGTTTTTACTCCACTAAATTAGAAATAACCTTCTTGCTTTTTCTTTTCCATTGACCCTGCTTCATCATGGTCAATCATACGTCCTTGGCGTTCTGAACTGGTGGTCAGTAACATTTCTTGAATAATATCAGGTAATGTATCTGCCGTAGATTCAACTGCTCCAGTTAGTGGGTAGCAACCGAGTGTACGGAAACGCACTGAACGCATTTGTGGTGTTTCACCTGCACGTAGTGGGAAACGCTCATCATCAATCATAATTAATGTACCATCACGCTCAACCACAGGGCGTTCTGCCGAATAGTAAAGCGGTACAATTGGAATTTGCTCTAAATAAATGTATTGCCAAATATCTAGCTCTGTCCAATTAGATAATGGAAATACACGAATACTTTCGTCTTTGTTTACCTTGCCGTTATATAAATTCCACAGTTCAGGACGTTGATTTTTTGGATCCCAACGATGTTTACTATCACGGAATGAATACACACGTTCTTTCGCACGAGATTTTTCTTCATCACGGCGCGCGCCACCAAATGCAGCATCAAATTTGTATTTATCTAGTGCTTGCTTTAAGGCTTGCGTTTTCATGATATCTGTATATTTTGAGCTACCATGATCAAATGGATTAATATTTTGCTCCATTCCTTCTAGGTTTTTATGCTCAATCAGTTCTAAACCAAGACGCTTTACCATATCGTCTCTAAACTGAATCATGTCTTTAAATTTCCATCCCGTATTTACATGTAACAACGGAAATGGCAATTTTGCAGGGTAAAAGGCTTTCATTGCCAAATGCAACATCACCGCAGAATCTTTACCAATCGAATACAGCATAACAGGGTTATCAAACTCTGCTGCTACTTCTCGAATAATATGAATACTCTCAGCTTCTAGCTGTTTAAGGTGAGTTAATCGTTCCTCAGTCATTGATATACCCAGCGCTATTTT
This sequence comes from Acinetobacter sp. HY1485, assembly GCF_027568475.1. Taxonomy (GTDB): domain Bacteria; phylum Pseudomonadota; class Gammaproteobacteria; order Pseudomonadales; family Moraxellaceae; genus Acinetobacter. Next base: position 192,604 of record NZ_JANKZG010000005.1, read on the forward strand.
TTCATTATGTTAGCACGCTTGCACAAGGTTCTTTTGTTACTGATTAATGATGTTTTTGCATAACTAAATCATTTTTTCTGCTTTAGTCGTTACAACTTTTCACCTACATCTACTCAATTTTTTGTTATAACGAGGTACTTTAAAGGAGTTTGTATGGATATTTTAGAAACTGCACAACAACGATATACGACCAAAGCGTTTAATACAGAGAAAAAAATCCCTCAAGCACAATTTAAAAAATTGCTAGAGGTACTTCGTCTGTCACCTTCTTCTGTCAATATTCAGCCTTGGCATTTTTTTGTTGCACATACGACCGAAGCAAAACAAAAAATTGCTCAATCTATGCAGGGGCAATATAGCTATAACGCCACAAAAGTAATGGATGCCTCACATGTTGTGGTATTTTGTACGCGTAAAAATGTAGATGATGCGTATTTAGAACAATTGCTAGAACAAGACGAAAAAGCAGGACGTATTAAAGACGAAAAAGCCAAACAAACCCAACATGCTACACGTGCAGGTTATGTCGAGTATTATCGTAATACGCGTAAAAATTTACCTGAATGGCTTAAAAATCAAACTTATCTTGCGCTTGGTCAGTTCTTATTTGCAGCCTATGCTGATGGTATTGATGCAACCCCGATGGAAGGTTTTGATTATCAACAGCTCGACCAAGATTTAAACCTAACTGATTATACCAGTGTGGTTGTTGTTGCTTTAGGTTACCATGATGAAAAAGACTTTAATGCGCAACTTCCGAAGTCTCGCTTAGAAACCGACGTTATATTTACCGAACTTTAAACCAAAAAACCAATTGCTCCTAATGCAATCACTAAGCTCACACCCATAATCGGTGTGAGCTTTTCTTTGAAGTAAAAAATACCCACTACTGTACCTAATAAAACAACACTTAAATTCATCGTTAAAAATACGGTTGATGGTGCATTAAAACGATGTGCCATTACATAAAGTGCAATATTCAAAAAATTGAGTGTTCCTATACCCAACCCTAAACCTACTGTTTTTTGATTAAGCAAAGGCTGTTTCTTAATCATTGTACTAATGAGTGTAACAATACATGCACCCAAAAATATAAGGTTTAGGCTTGTAGCAAAATTTTGCCCGAGGCTACTGTTATATTTTAATAAAACATCAACTGTAGCATAACCCACCCAAACACATAACAGCGATAACATACCTTGCGTTGTAATTGAAGATTTATCTTTTTTAAAGACAAGCCCTCCAATGGCAACCATACCTAAGCCTATACCTAATAACTTAGTACCTGCAAAATGATCATTAAAGATAAAATATGCAGCACACAGTGACAGTACGACTGATAAACGCTGTGCAATTTCAGTTTTGACTAACCCTGCATGTTTTAAAGATTGGGCAAGCAAATAAAAAATAGTGGGTAATAAAGTAGAACAAACTACAATTAACCACCACACAATAGATTGATTAAATTGCGGTTTAAACCATAAAAAACACAATATGGTTGCTATAAAATAATTCCATACCAACACAGGTAAAATATAAGTAGGCGCATAGCGTTTAAGTAAAACAGACACACCTACACTGCTTAATGCTGCAAATAAAATAAAAAACATTTAAGCAATTCCTATTCGCTCTAAAACACCTAACCAATTTTTATAACAAATTTTTTCAATCAGGTCTTGCGAATATCCTGCTTCTTTTAAAGCGCTGATAATATTGGGAAGCTGTGCCACTGTTGCCCAATGTTCTGACATAAAACCGCCATCATAATCCGAGCCAAAACCAACCCCATCTTCACCCAATATATTCAGTAAATAATCAATATGATTTATAATTGTGCTTATAGGTGTATCTGTATTTCTTTTACCATCGCTACGCAAAAATGCAGTATCAAAATTAACCCCCACAAAACCTTGTGTGTTTTTAATCTCAATAAGCTGTTGGTCTGTTAAGTTACGTGCTTGAGGGCATAGCTTGTGCACATTAGAGTGAGTTGCCACAATGGGCTGTTGCAAGATTTTTGCTGTATCCCAAAATGCTTTTTCATTCATATGAGATACATCAACCACCATATTTTTTTCTGCACAACGGCGTATAAATTTTTTCCCAAGTAATGTTAGACCCTCTCCTGTATCAGGCGAATGTGGAAAATCCGCTTGTAGTCCATGTCCAAACTGATTGGGGTTATTCCATAGTGCCCCTACACTACGTAATCCTGTCACATACAATATTTCTAATAGATCAAAACGCTCATCTATAACGTCTGCACCTTCAAAATGCATCACCATTGCCAATATGTTGTGGTCTATACAATGCTGTATATCTGCCACACTTGTACATAACTTTGCCTGTTGTTGATTGGCAATTTTAAGTAAGGTTGCAACTTGCGAAAATACAATATCATGCAGGGTTTGTTCTAATTTTTTTGGGTAATTTTTTTCTAAATAACTGATGGGTGGAACAAATACAGCAAATAGCCCACCTGCAAAACCACCTTGACGACAACGTGCAAAATCCATTTGCCCTTCAAGCGTGGTATTTAGAAAATCATCGGCAGTATGGTCGTTTAACCATAAACGTGCCAATACATCATTATGCCCATCAAAAATTGGTATCATAGTTGTTCTATAAAAATGCGTTTAGAGTTTTTACTATTTCTAAAAGTTAAATCTTCTAATGCCACCGCCTGCTCACTGTCTATACGTGCTTGTGTAATCAAATGGTGATGGTCTGATTTAGAACATACAGGATCAGGCTGTGACGCATCACCTGTGAGCATAAACGCTTGGCAACGACACCCACCAAAATCCTTTTTCTTTTCAGGGCAACTTTGACACGGTTCAGGCATCCACGCATCGCCTCGAAAATGATTAAATCCTGTTGATTTATACCAAATTTCAGATAAAGAACTTTCTTGTACTTTTGGAAATTTAAGCGGTAATTGCCGTGCTGCATGACACGGTAATGCTGTTCCATCAGGTGCAACAGTTAAAAAGATACTACCCCATCCATTCATACAAGCTTTTGGGCGTTCTTCGTAATAATCAGGCACCACAAAAATAAGTTTGCATGGATTATTTTGTGCTTTTAACTTTTCACGATATTCATTGGTAATACGTTCTGCTCGTTCAAGCTGTGCTTTAGTTGGCAATAGTCCTTTGCGGTTAAGATATGCCCAACCATAAAATTGACAAATTGCAAGTTCAACTGTATCAGCTTTTAACTCAATACACAGTTTAATAATGTCTTCAATTTGGTCAATATTATGCCGATGGATCACAAAATTGAGTACCATCGGATAATCGTATTGTTTTACTAGCCGTGCGATGTTTTGCTTTTTCTCAAACGCGTCACGCGACCCTGCCAACATATCATTGATGATAGGGTCACTTGCTTGAAAGCTCACTTGAATATGGTCTAAGCCTGCTTGCTTAAAATCTGCAATTTTCTGTTCGGTTAAACCAATTCCCGATGTAATTAAGTTGGTATAAAACCCCAATTGATGTGCATAACCAATCAGTTCGGGCAGGTCTTGCCGTACTAACGGTTCACCACCTGAAAACCCAAGCTGTACCGCACCCATATCGCGTGCCTGCTTAAATACATCACACCATTGCTCGGTGGTCAGTTCATTTTTCATTGAGGCAAATTCTAATGGATTAGAACAATACGGACACTGTAACGGACAGCGATACGTTAACTCTGCCAATAACCAAAGGGGTAAACCAACATCACTCATCGTTTAATTGAATCCAATTTTCACGTTCTGCAACGTGCATATAGTCAATCACGTCACCTTCAATTTGCTCAAAATCACCAAACTGTGCTTTTAGCTTTACAATAATTTGCGTTACGGTGTTGTGTCCATCAATATGTTGGGCAATTGCCGCTGCCGTATCATTCAGCTTAATCATACCCTCAGGATACAAAATCACATGGGCTTGTTGTGATGGTTCAAATTGCAAACGGTAACCACGTTGCCATACAGGAATTTTTTTCATTTAAATAAGCCTTTATGCCATACATTTTGATCAGTCACACTATGATAAGGTGCTTCGTTATGCACATATGCGAGTGTAAGCGCATCTAAAATCGTCCATAAAATATCAAGTTTAAACTGCAAAATCTCTAACATACGTTGTTGAGATTCTTCAGTTTTAAACGATTCAAGTGTAATGCTCATGCCATGTTCAACATCACGGCGTGCTTGGCTTAAACGAGACCTAAAATAATCATAACCTTGCGTGTTAATCCAAGGGTAATGTTCTGGCCAAGACTCTAAACGCGACTTATGAATTTGTGGTGCAAATAATTCTGTCAGTGAACTACTCGCTGCTTCACGCCATGGAGCACGGCGCGCAAAATTCACATAAGCATCTACGGCAAAACGTACACTTGGCAGCACAAGCTCTTCAGAAATCACTTGTTCACGCGTTAAACCGACTGCTTCTGCCAAACGCAACCACGCTTCACGCCCACCACCATCTTGATCCATTAAACGTTGAATCCATTCTTGACGAAAGGCCTGATCAGGACAGTTTGCCATAATCGCTGCATCTTTAAGCGGAATATTAATTTGATAATAGTAGCGGTTTGCAACCCATGCCTGAATTTGTTTTTGTGTGGCACGCCCTTCATGCATCATGACATGAAAAGGATGATAAATATGATAATACTGACCTTTATCTAAAATGGCTTGTTTAAATTCTTCTGTACTTAACAACATAATATGTCCTCAAAGTTGAATTTGCATGCCATCGTACGCCACTTCTACTTGATGGGCTTTTAATGTTGCATACTCGCTTGAGTCTTCATTGAGTATTGGATTGGTATTATTAATATGAATATAAACTTTACGTGGACGCTCTAATTGATCTAAATATGACAATGAACCACCTTCACCATTGATGTAAAGATGCCCCATATCACGCCCTGTTTTTGTACCAACGCCACATTGTTGCATTTCATCATCTACCCACAATGTACCATCAATCATGACACAGTCAGAGTCTGCCATAATATGCATAATCTGGTCATCGACTTTACCTAGACCTGGGGCATAGAACAGTTGTTTATTTGTTTTATGGTCTTTAATAATCATGGCAATATTATCCCCATCATGCGGGTTATTGCGATGTGGTGAATATGGCGGTGCAGCACTGCGAATAATCAGTGGAATAAATTCTAAGTTATCAAAATCTTTAATTTTAAAAGCTTGTGTCGGATCAATTAAATGATGCTGTAAACCACCATTCCAATGTTTGAGCATATTAAACAGTGGAAAACCTGTACTTAAATCTTGATGCACCATTTCTGTACAATACACATCAACAGGGCAACCTTCTCTTAACGTAAGTAAACCCGTGGTATGGTCAAGTTGACTATCCATCAGTACCACGCTATGAATGCCTGTATCGCGCAATGCTCGTGCAGGTTGTCCTGCTTTAAAATCAAATAGTTGCTGACGAATATCGGGAGAAGCATTAAACAGTACCCAATCTGTACCATTTTCTGATACAGCAATAGAAGATTGTGTACGAGGTTTAGCATTTAGTGTTCCACTACGAACGCCTGAACAATTTTGGCAATTACAATTCCATTGTGGGAAGCCACCCCCTGCTGCAGAACCTAAGACGTGTATGTACATATTTTTCTCCTGTAGAAAAAATATAAGCCCTAGAACATCTAGGGCTTATGGGCTTATCTTAAAAAATTAACGGTGCTCAAAATACATCGTTACTTCAAAGCCAATACGTAAGTCGGTGTAAGCAGGTTTAGTCCATTGCATGTTTATTCTCCAGTTGCAATATAGAAAGATCTATATAATTTACAGATGTATTGTACCTAAATTTTCAAATAAGTGACATATCGCGTAAGCACGATATATCACCAATTGATTAAGAATAAGTACTTAAACGCTCTGTAAGTAAGTCAAAGAAAGCATCACGGTCAATTGTATTCATAAAGTATGCATTTGCAGGGCGGTTTGTAACTTTCCACCAGTCAGCAACTGTTGCGCCTTCTGTCAACTCACTTTGTGTTTCAATTTCAACATTGATGTGACGACCTGTAAACAATTCAGGTTTGACCACATAGCCAATCACACACGGGTCATGTAAAGGTGCACCCTCAGAGCCGTACTTTTCCATATCGTAACGTTCAAAAAAGTCTGTCCATGCAGCAACGGCTTCACCTACTTTATTGTTAAACGCACGTAAGCCTGCAACCCATTCAGGGCTTGTGAGCGCCGTATGCGTCACATCTAAAGGAATTGCAGTTAAGTCAATGCCTGCGCCAAATACAATTTTTGCAGCATCAGGGTCAACGTACATATTAAATTCTGCTGATGGTGTGATATTGCCTCCTTCAAAGAAGCCACCGCCCATCAACACAATATTTTTGATACGTGATGCAATGTCAGGTGCTTTAATAAGCGCCTGTGCAACATTGGTCATTGGTCCTAATGTACATAAAGTAATGGTCTTTTCAGGCGCATTACGAAATGTCTCAATTAAAAAATCAACTGAATGTTGTTCTTGTAGTGGCATGGTTGGTTCTGGTAGTTCAATACCATCTAACCCTGTTTTACCATGTACATTTTCTGCTGTAACCAATGGTTTTTTAAGTGGGCGGTCACATCCTGCAAATACTTTAATATCAGGACGACCTGCAAGCTCACATACTTTACGTGCATTATTGCTGGTCAGTGCAAGTGGTACGTTACCTGCCACTGTTGTGATACCTAAAACTTCAACTTCTGGACTTGCAAGCGCTAATAAAATTGCAACGCCATCATCTTGACCTGGATCGGTATCAATAATAATTTTTTGAGGCACGAGAGAAATTACCTGTATAAGATGCAAACGACGGCACTATACAGCGAACAGAAATTTTAGGCAAAAAAAAGTAGGCATATTGCCTACTTTTAAAACTACATTGAGAAGCTTAAACAAATGCCTGCAATGGTGGCACTCATTAAATTAGACAGTGTCGCTGCCAATAATGCCCGTACAGCAAGTTTCGATAGAACTGGCGTCAGTTTTGGTTCAACAGCACTAAATGCGCCAATCACCACACCAATAGAACTAAAGTTTGCAAAGCCACATAAACCAAAGGAAATAATCGCTGCTGTTTGTGGTGAGATACTGTGGTCTGCCAAATGCGGTGCAAGCCCTAAGTAAGCCACAAACTCATTAATTGCAAGTTTTTGTCCTAATAGTGCACCTGCTAATTGTGCATCATTCCAATCTACGCCCATCATATAAGCCAATGGCGCTAAAATATAACCAAAAATAGAATTAATGGATAAGTCAGTAAAACCAAATAAACTACCAAGCCCACCAATCATACCGTTTAATAGTGCAAGTAAGCCTACAAACACCATAATGACTGTACCAACACCTGCCGCAATTTTTAGACCCAACATCGCACCGCTTGCGGCAGCTTCAATAATATTGGTTGGTTTATGCTCGCCAAACGTAATATCTTGTACTTCTACAGTCGATTTTTCAGTGGCAGGGCTTAATAAGCGTGCAAATAAAATACCACCAGGAATTGCCATAAGCGATGCGGCTAATAAGTACTCCATAGGTACGCCTAAACCTGCATAACCTACCAATACAGAACCTGATACGGCAGCCATACCACTACACATCACCGTAAAAAGCTCATTCTTATTCATTTTTAATAAGAATGGACGCAATGCAGCAGGTAATTCATTTTGACCAATAAAAATAGTCGTTACCGCAGCAAATGACTCAATTTTGCTAATACCCAATAAACGCTGAAAAATACCGCCTAAGAACTTTACTAAGAAGCCCATAATTTTGAGGTAATATAAAAGCGAAATAAGTGCAGTCACATAAATAATTGCAGTCAGTACCTTAAATGCAAAAATGAACCCAGCTCCATCAAAGAGTGAGTTCATTTTTTCACCAACTAGTGCACCAAAAATAAAGGAACTACCAACGTCGGAATAACCAATAACTTTGTTTACGCCACTTGCGAGGTGTTCAAATAAAACCTTCCCTGCTGGGATATATAAAATAATAATGCCGAGTAAAAATTGAAGTCCTAAAGCAGATAGAATAGTTCGTAAGTTGATCATTTTTTTATTATTGGAAAAAATATAGCCAATAAGTAAAAGAATGAGGATCCCGATCAAGCCGCGGTAATCAAACATACAGGTCTCCGTAAAACCACATCAACAGGTTTTACAAATTTTTGAAACGATGGTGTAAAAGGAGAACTCACTAAGAGTAAGCACAAAAAAGAAGCAGTTAAAATTAAACCCTTGTTTAATAACAAAAATTTAATTTTTACTACTTCTTGGGTGCTAAATTTAACAAATTTTTACGAAGATTTCGAATACTTTTTTCTTTGATGTAGAAATTATCGCCAAATTGCCGTGTATTTTAATGTGTTTGTGCATAAAAAATATGAAACTAATATGATCAATCAGCCATATAAATTCATCAAAACCCTATTCAAACACGTTATCATTTACCTATAGAACCGTTTTAACTTGAGTTACCCATGAGTACTAAACAAAAATTAGTCGTTTTAGGCAGTATTAATGCCGATCATATTTTAACACTTGAACATTTTCCCCACCCAGGTCAAACACTAAATGGACAAAAATACCAAGTCGCTTTTGGTGGTAAAGGTGCCAATCAAGCAGTTGCAGCAGGTCGCAGTGGTGCAAATACAGCATTTATTGCATGCGTTGGTGATGATGCATTAGGGTACGAGATTAAAGCGCAACTTGCTAATGATCATGTTCAAACAGATGCTGTTTCAGTCGTTAAAAACGAATCGACAGGCGTTGCGCTTATTTTTGTAAATCAAGTCGCAGAAAATTGTATTGGTATTCATGCAGGGGCAAATGCATGTTTGACACCTGAGTATGTAAAACAACACGAAGCGTTAATTGCTTCGGCAGATGCATTGCTTTTACAACTTGAAACGCCATTACAAAGCATTATTGATGCCGCACAAATTGCAACAGATGCAGGTGTAAAAGTGATTTTAAACCCTGCTCCTGCGCGTGAATTACCTGAAGATTTATTACGCTTGGTTGATGTGATTACTCCTAACGAAACAGAAGCACTCAGCCTTACAGGCATTATTATTCATAACGAATCAGATGCAGCCAATGCCGCATGTGTACTTCATACAAAAGGCATTAAAACCGTAGTGATTACCATGGGTGCACGCGGTGTTTGGTTAAGTGAAAGTGGCGAAGGTCAACTTGTATCAGGCTTTAAAGTTAATGCCGTAGACACTATTGCAGCAGGCGATACGTTTAATGGTGCATTTGTAACAGCATTATTAGAGGGTAAGACACCATCAGAAGCAGCACAGTTTGGTAATGCCGCAGCAGCAATTGCTGTGACTCGTTCTGGTGCACAACCTTCTGTGCCTTGGCGTCAAGAAATTGATGAATTTTTACAAAAAGTATGATTTAATACACTCAGTTTGAGATGAGCCTCTTATGAGTATATCTAACAATGATATACGACTAAGCCCCTATTTATAGGGGCTTTTTTATTATCCCCACCAATAACGCAAAATATGAAAATAAATTGGTGCGGCAAAACAGATAGAATCCATACGATCCAACATACCACCGTGTCCTTGAATAAGATGTCCCCAATCTTTTACGCCACGATCTCGCTTAATGGCAGACATCACTAAGCCACCAAAAAAGCCAAACATACATACAGCTAAGCCAATCCCTGCCGATTGCATCAAACTAAATGGCGTTAGCCAACGCATGCTGATGCCTAACAATACAGCTAAAAACACGCCACCCAACAATCCTTCTATAGTCTTTGATGGGCTTAAATTTGGTGCAACTTTATGTTTTCCTAATAATTTACCACACACATACTGCAATACATCTGACGCTTGTACTACTAAAATTAGCCAAATAATGAGCCAAATTTTCTCGCCTGTAAAACCTTGCACATTTAAATTTAATAATGCAGGTACATGTGAGATTGAAAATACAGAGACCATTAGTCCCCATTGTACTTTGGCATTACGCTCCAAAAAGTGTGTAGTATCTTCATGTTTTAACGTAGCAATCGGTAAAATTAAAAAAGCATAAAATGGAATAAAAATAGAATATAGTTCATACCACCCCATATACACCAAATAATACTGATAAGGTAAAACAAAATAGAAAGAAATCAGTAGAGCAAAATAATCGCCACGGCGTGTAGGCAATAACGAAATAAATTCACGCAATGCAAACAAAGAAATTAAAGCAAATAAAACCACAATCCCAATTTTGCCCATACAAAATGCCACAAACAAAATCAGTAGCATGACCCACCATGCGTTAATTCGTGCATTCAAATTATCAACAACCGCACTTGGACGCGTGTGCTTTAACCAAAACCCAATACTTGAAGCAAATACCAAAATTCCTGTCATACAGACCACAAATAACTGCGTATCACTCATTGATATTCTCTTTCATTTAATGCCAAAAGTTGCGCATGGGCATCTTGTAAAAATTCTTGTTTTTCTTCAAAGTCACTTTTTAAAGGCGCACCAAAACTCACAATAGATAAAATAGGTAGCGGTAAAAATGCACCTTTTGGCATCACTCGATTTAAATTTGAAATCCAAACAGGAATACACTCTACATGGGGTTGATTTTTTGCTAAATGATAAATCCCGCTTTTAAAAGGCAGTAAATCGCAATCTTCTTTTAAATTACGTGTTCCTTCAGGAAATAAAATAACTGAATGCCCGCGTCTTAAAATTTTTTCAACCTGATGCAATGGATTTTTTTGCTTTTGATTCCGCTGAATTACAATACCGTTAAAAACACGATAAATAAGAAAACGACGAATAAAATTTTTATCCCAATAATCAGATGCTGCAATGGGGTGTGTTTTACGTCTTATATCGCGTGGCAATGATGACCACAACAAAATAAAATCAATATGACTACGATGATTTGCATAATAAATGCGTGGTTTATGTTCAGATTCACACCCCACCCATAAGCTACGTGCACCTGTCACAAAACGTACAATTCTTCTAATTAAAAAGGCAACAACTCTGCCTAATATATGATACATTTTAATTTTCCAAAAAGCGGTAGCCTGCCCGTACACGGCGATACAGCGTCACCACACATCCTACATTAAGTATAATCAATGCAATTAACATGGTGTAATCAGTATGAAAAAAATAGCTTTCACCTGCTGATATTGTACATGCACCTGTAATGAGTGCCATGCGATGTTGTTTTGCCATAGGTCCTTCAAAATTAGTCGGCGCGCCCATCGAACTTATCAGTGTACGTACATACGCTGTTAGCACAGCAAGTAATGCACCTAGCCAACCCAACGTACTGCCAAAACCTACACAGGTAATGGCATAGCCCATAGCAACAATAATAATCGGGTCAGAAATACGGTCGGGAATATCGTTAAATAATTCACCTGATGGCGTGGATTTTCCACCCTCTACTGCCACTAATCCATCAAATAAATTACACAGCAAGCGTAATTGGATAAATATAATGGTAAAGATATACAGTACAACTTTGTTTTCTTGCACAAAACTAGGCACAAGTACCAAAGTTAACCCTGCAAATACAGCACAAAATATACTCGCAATTGAAATTTGATTGGGTGTAATATTTTTTTGGCTTAACCAACGCGCAATATTTTTAACAAATTGATTGCCACGCACTTTAAGTGGTCGTCTATTTTCCATGTGAAGCCTTATGAATTTTGTACGTTGTCAAACAAGCAAATAAAAATGCAACCGTTGATGCAGGTAGGATTGTTTTTAAGATTTGAGGTGTATGTATAAGATGATGAATGACGATTAAACAGGTAGTGGTAAATAAAATCGTAAGTACAGGTGGACAAATTAGCTTTAAAACAGGAGATTTAAAAAAACGGTATTGTTTTTCAACTGCAATGGCAATCAACAACGTAATTAAAAAACTTGCAACTCCCTGTGCAATCCCCGATATCACTTGAGCAGAATTAATATAAAGTGCCCAACCGCCCCACAACACAAATGCAAAAAATGCAGATAAAAAATTATATTTCATAGTTTTAAATTAAAAAGTCCTTATCATTTAAGATAAGGACTTATTGTTAATTAATCGGCACGGCGCCAAACAGTACCTTGACGTGTATCTTCAAGTACAACACCTTGATCTAACAAATTCTGACGAATGGCATCAGCACCTGCATAATCTTTTGCTTTTTTCGCATCTACACGCTGTTGAATTAAATCTTCAATTTGTGTATCAGATAAACCTAATGCCTCTTGTCCAACATCAGACTTTAAAAACTCATCAACAGGATATTGGACTAAGCCTAAAATATTAGTTAGCTCACGCAACGTATTGTAATACGCATGTGCTGTATCCTCTTGCTCTTTGACCGCACGGTTAAGCTCTTTAGCAAGTTCAAATAATACCGCGAGTGCTTCTGCTGTATTAAAATCGTCACACATGGCTTTATTAAAACGCTCAACATACGCATCATTTAACTCTGTTGTTTTTTGCTCAACACCAAATACTTGTTGATACGTTTTAAACGCATTATAAAAACGTGTAAGTGATGTTTTTGCTTCTTTTAATGCCGTATCCGAAAAATTAATTGGGCTACGATAATGCGATGACACAATAAAGTAACGGATCACCTCTGCGTGAAATTTTTCCATCACATCACGAATGGTAAAGAAATTGCCTAACGATTTTGACATTTTCTCGCCATCAACATTTACAAAGCCAACATGCATCCAATAGTTAACGTATTGCTCACCTGTTGCACCTTCACTTTGCGCAATCTCATTTTCATGATGTGGAAATAGTAAATCGCCACCACCACCATGAATATCAAAATGATTACCTAAACAGCAAGTCGACATAGCAGAACATTCGATGTGCCATCCCGGACGCCCCTTACCCCAAGGTGATGCCCAAGCAGGCTCATTTTCTTTTGCACGCTTCCATAATACAAAATCAAATGGATGTTTCTTTTGAACCTCTACATCAACACGGTCACTTGCTCCAGCTTGCATATCTTCAAGTTTACGACCTGATAAACGTCCGTATTTTTCAAATTGATTGACTTCAAAGTACACATCACCATTTTGCGCTGCATATGCTTTGCCATTATCTACAAGCTGACCAATCATATTTTGCATTTGGTCAATAAAATTTGTGGCACGCGGTGACTCATCAGGTGCTAAACAACCTAAACGTGTCGCATCTTCATTCATGGCATCAATAAAGCGTTGTGTTAACTCGCCAATGGTTTCTTTATTTTCTGAGGCACGCTTAATAATTTTGTCGTCAATATCCGTAATATTACGCACATATTTGACGCTCCAACCTTGGCTACGCAAAAAGCGAATAATATAGTCAAATGCAACCATGACCCGAGCATGTCCAATATGACAATAGTCATATACGGTCATACCGCAAACATACATATCAATATGACCCGCTTGACGGGGCACAAATTCTACTTTTTTACGCTGCTCTGAGTTATAAAGAACAAATGGTTGCATAGATAAATCTTCAAAAATTTGAACAAAATGATGCCTCATCATAACGGATCGCTACACTAAAAAACACTTTAGATTGCGAAAAGATATACATTTAAAAACATGACGTTGTCTGTTCTATGCTAATATGCAACAAAATTTAGGGTATGTTTACTCGTTGTTGAAAAGGTATTTTGCTTTGACTGCTCACTCTCAATCACCATCTGTTAATTTTAAAAAAATTGCATTAGATACATTAAAAATTGAACAACAAGCACTTGATGTTTTAGCAGCACAAATTGATGAGCGTTTTAAGCATGCTTGTGAGATTATGCTGAACTGTCAAGGGCGTGTTGTCATTACAGGGATGGGAAAATCGGGTCATATTGGACGCAAAATGGCAGCCACGTTTGCCTCAACAGGAACACCTTCATTTTTTGTACACCCTGGTGAAGCAGGTCACGGCGATTTAGGTATGATTGTCAAAGGGGACGTGGTCATTGCCATTTCCAATTCGGGTAAAAGCGATGAAATTATGATGCTTATGCCAATTATTAAGCATCTTAATGTACCGTTAATTACCATTAGTGCCACAGACCGTGGACCTATGCCACAAAATGCAGATATTGCCTTAACGCTAGGTGAAGCAACAGAAGCATGCCCACTTGGACTTGCACCCACCTCAAGTACAACAGCCACACTTGCCTTAGGCGATGCCCTTGCCGTTGCACTGTTAGAAGCACGCGGTTTTACTTCTGATGATTTTGCACGCTCTCATCCTGCAGGTGCATTAGGAAAACGCTTACTTTTGCATGTAAAACACCTTATGCATACTGATAAAAACTTACCTAAAGTGTCACCTGATACGCCAATGAGCAAAGTCCTCTATGAAATTAGCGATAAACGCCTTGGCTTAACCACTGTGGTTGACAACGACGATACGCTATTGGGTATTTTTACTGATGGTGATTTACGTCGTTTAATTGATAAACAACAAGGCTTTGATGTAAATCGTGCTGTAAGTGACGTGATGACAAAAAATCCTGCCACTATTTCTGCAGAATTACGTGCAGTTGATGCACTTGAGCGACTACACGATAAAAAAATTAATCAATTTGTAGTCGTGAATAAAAATAATCAAGTCATTGGTGTAATTAGCATGCATGACCTCATTCAAGCAGGAGTTGCATAATGTCGTCAATTTTACAAAAACTTAAAAATATTAAAGCACTTGTTTTAGACGTAGATGGTATTTTAAGCGATGGTTTTGTAACACTCACAAATACAGGCGATGAACTTAAATCATTTGATATCCGCGATGGTTTGGGTATGAAACTTGCTCAACAAGCAGGGCTTAAAGTTATTATTATTACAGGTCGTCAAAGCAAAATTGTTGAAAAAAGAATGTCTGATCTTGGTGTAGACTTGGTTTATCAAGGGCGTGAAGATAAAGGCACTGCATTACTACAAGCGTGTAAGCAACTCAACCTTACCCCTCAAGATTGCTTATACATGGGTGATGATTGGCCAGACTTATCTGCTTTTGCCATTGCAGGGGCTAAAATTACTGTTCCAAACGGACACACCGAAGTACGTCGCCGTGCAGACCTCATCACGCACGCAATGGGTGGACGTGGTGCAGTACGTGAAGTCTGTGATTTACTGTTACAATCAAATGGCGTTTACGATGAATTGCTTGAAAAATATCTTGCAAGCCCTTATTAATATAACTTTGTTTGATTTAGTACGCTTATGGAAACAAAAAATTTATATGTGATTGCACTGATAATTGCGACCGTAAGCGGTGGTTATTACTATTTCAGTGGCAGCAGTAAAAAGTTAAATAACGATGCGGCACGTAATACCACTTATGCAGCACAAGATGTGCATTTAACACAAACAGATGCAACAGGTTTAGTGTCTGTACGCGCTTCAATAAAAGACGCAAGCCAAGACCAGACCAATGGCACATCATTACTCAATCAACTTAATGCGACCACATATATTCAAGGGCAACCTGATACAACTTATTTTGCAACACGTGCAACAGGTTATGATGACAATCAAAAAATTATTTTAAGTGGCGATGTCACTGCAAATAAAAACACACCTCAAGGTGTCATGGTATTTAAAACAGATCAACTGACAGGCTACCCAAAAACAAAACAGGTCGAAACTGATCATTTGGTTCATGTAGATTCAGCTCAAAGTACGTTTGTTAGTCATGGACTTAAAGCAGATTTAAATTCAGGACAATACGAATTCTTTAATATTCGAGGAAATTATGCTCCTAAATCCTAAATGTAAAACCCTCCTTAAAGTTGCAGTGTTAGGAGCGTGTTCATTCACAGCAATGGCAACTTTTGCATTACCTGATGACCGTACCAAACCAATTTCTTTGGTGGCAGATAAAGCAACGTATAACGATAAAACAGGTTATACCACCTATACAGGCAATGTCATTATCGAACAAGGGTCGATGAAATTACAAGCTGATGCCGTAAATGCTCAACTCAACAAAGATCGTCAAATTAGTATGGTAACAGCAACAGGTCGCCCTGCTCGCTTCCAACAAAAAACAGACCCTAACAAAGGCTTTGCCAAAGGTGAAGGTCAAAAAATTGTTTACAACGCCGATACAGGAATTTTGACATTACTTGGTAATGCTTATGTAAATCAAGATGGTGCAAGTGTACGTGGTGCAACCTTGCGCTATAGCATGAACAAAGGCGATATTGAGGCAGTGGGCAGTAGTAACAGCAAAGCAGATTCAACAAGCCCAACTCAAAATCAAGGTCGTGTACAAATTGTCATTCCACCAAACAGTTCAAAATCTTTACCGGGGGCAACTGGTAAATGAATATGACAAAGCAAACACTTTGTATTAAACACTTAGCTAAAAACTATAGTAAACGTTGGGTGGTAAAAGACGTTTCCTTTAAAATGCAAAGTGGACAAATTGTTGGATTACTTGGACCTAATGGTGCAGGTAAAACCACAAGTTTTTATATGGTGGTCGGGCTAGTTCGAATGGATAAAGGTGAAATTCATCTAGATGATGAAGACTTATCCCACTTTGCAATGCATGAGCGTGCACGTAAAGGCATTGGTTATCTTCCGCAAGAAGCCTCTATTTTTCGCAAACTCACGATTGGCGAAAATATTATGGCAATCTTAGAAACAAGAAAAGACCTCACTAAAGCACAACGTGAAAAACGCCTGCATGAGCTTCTAGAAGACTTTAAAATTACCCACATTAAAGACTCTTTAGGGATGAGTGTCTCGGGTGGTGAACGTCGTCGTGCCGAAATTGCGCGCGCACTTGCTGCAGATCCGAAATTTATGTTGCTTGATGAGCCATTTGCAGGTGTTGACCCTATTTCTGTCGGCGATATTAAAGACATCATTCAAAACTTAAAAGATCGCGGTATTGGCGTTTTAATTACCGATCATAACGTACGTGAAACACTTGCTATTTGCGAAAAAGCGTATATTGTGAGTGAAGGCGCTGTTATTGCAGAAGGTACAGCAGAAGAAGTATTAGCAAATGCCACCGTACGTCAAGTTTATTTAGGTGATGACTTTACTGTATAAAAAAGGCGAGATTCTCTCGCCTTTGGCTTGGATTTTTTGCGTATAATATTGCCATCTTAGATTTTGTTGATATTTATGGAACGCCCTAAGTTAAAGCTCCCAAATAACGAAGACAAATTATTGCTTCACTCTTGCTGTGCACCTTGTTCAGGCGAAGTAATGGAAGCCCTTATTGCTTCTGATATTGATTTTTCTATTTTCTTCTATAACCCCAATATTCACCCTGTTAAAGAATATTTAATTCGTAAAGAAGAAAACATCCGTTTTGCCGAAAAACATAACATTCCTTTTATTGACTGTGATTACGATACAGACAATTGGTTTGAGCGTGCAAAAGGGATGGAAGACGAACCTGAACGTGGAATTCGCTGTACGATGTGTTTCGATATGCGTTTTGAACGGACTGCACTCTATGCGCACGAACATGGTTTTAATGTTATCTCAAGTTCGCTTGGTATTTCACGTTGGAAAGACATGAAACAAATCAATGGCTGTGGTGAACGTGCTGCGTCACATTATCCTGATATGGTGTATTGGGATTATAACTGGCGTAAAGCAGGTGGTTCTAGCCGTATGATTGAAATTAGTAAGCGTGAAGAATTTTACCAGCAAGAATATTGTGGTTGTGTATATTCATTACGTGATACCAATCGTTTTCGTATGGGTCAAGGACGTGACCGTATCAAACTAGGCGTAAAGTTTTACTCTGCCACAAGTTCAGACGAATAAAAAAAGGAGTTCAATTGAACTCCTTTTTTTATGAATTACTTAGTATAGTAATCAACCATTTGTTCTAAAGAAATTGGACGAATTTTGTCTGCATTTCCTGCTGTACCAAATGCTTCATAACGATCAATACAAACTTGTTTCATTGCATCAACAGTTTTTAAGAAGTATTTACGCGGGTCAAATTCAGCTGGTTTCTCAGACATAAACTGGCGAATTGCACCTGTAGATGCTAAACGTAAATCTGTATCAATATTGATTTTACGTACACCGTGTTTAATTGCTTCAACCAATTGCTCAACAGGCACACCATACGTTTCTTTGATATCACCACCATTTTCATTGATGATTTTTAACCATTCTTGTGGTACAGAGCTCGAACCGTGCATTACAAGATGCGTATTTGGTAACGCTTCATGAATTTCTTTAATACGGTCAACCGCTAAAATGTCACCTGTAGGTGGACGCGTAAATTTGTAAGCACCATGTGATGTACCCACCGCAATTGCAAGCGCATCAACATTTGTATCAGCAACAAACTGTTTTGCCTCATCAACAGAAGTTAAAAGTTGAGAGTGGTCAAGTACACCTTCTGCACCTACACCATCTTCCTCGCCTGCCATACCTGTTTCTAAGCTACCTAAACAACCAATCTCACCTTCTACAGAAACACCACACGCATGTGCCATTTGTACAGTACGGCGTGTTACTTCTACATTGTAGTCGTAAGATGTTGGTGTTTTACCATCGGTACCCAAAGAACCATCCATCATCACTGAGCTAAAGCCAAGCTGAATAGAACGTTGGCAAATTTCTGGGCTAGTGCCATGATCTTGGTGCATTACAACAGGAATGTGTGGCCATTCTTCAATTGCAGCTAAAATAAGATGACGTAAAAACGGCGCACCTGCATACTTACGTGCACCTGCTGATGCTTGTACAATTACAGGTGAATTCGTTGCATCTGCTGCCATCATAATTGCACGCATTTGCTCTAAGTTATTCACGTTAAAAGCAGGTACGCCATAGTTATGCTCTGCGGCATGGTCTAATAATTGGCGCAATGAAATAAGAGCCATAATTTCCTCCTAGGATGGTGCCTTTTAAAGAAGGCTACCGTTTTGTAATAAAAAAAAGTCCCCATTGTCATGAGGAACTTAGAATTAAGGTGCTTTTGCTTCCGATGCAGTTACATCTGTATTTTTCTCATCAAGTACGGGCTTATCTACCGCACTTACTTCGCTAGAAGGTTGCGCTGTTTCTTGAGAAGCAGATGCTTGTGTGTCCGTATGTTCTGATTTTTTTGCACATGCCACTAAAGCAAGTGATAAAATGCAAACACCAAATACTAATTTTTTCATTTCTTTGTCCTATGCGTGACGTGCTTCTAAAGCTGCAACCGCAGGTAATACTTTACCTTCTACAAACTCTAAAAATGCACCACCACCTGTAGAAATATAACTGACTTGTGACGTTACGCCGTATTTATCAATTGCAGCCAATGTATCACCACCACCTGCAATAGAAAATGCATCACTTTGTGCAATCGCTTGAGCAAGAGCTTGTGTGCCTTTGCCAAATTGATCAACTTCAAATACACCAACAGGTCCATTCCATAAAATCGTCTTAGACTGTTGAAGCAAAGATGCAAAATGTTGTGCTGTTTGAGGTCCAACATCTAAAATCATATCATTTTCAGTGATATCTTCGACATTTTTTACCACAGCTTCACTATTTTTTACAAATTCAAAAAAATCACTGCCCATATTGCTTGCATCTGCAACCACAACATCTGTTGGCAATGGAATATTAACTTCTTTTGCAATCTTTTTAGCAGTATCAATTAAATCTGCTTCATACAATGATTTACCAACACAATAACCTGCTGCTGCTAAGAATGTATTTGCAATACCACCACCTACAATGATTTGATCACAAATACCAGAAAGTGAGGTAAGAACATCTAATTTTGTAGAAACTTTAGAGCCTGCAACAATTGCTGTCATTGGCTTTTGTGGTGTTTTAAGTGCTTGTGCTAATGCATCTAGCTCTTTACATAATAACGGACCTGCAACGGCTTGTGGTGCAAACTTAACCACACCTGCAGTTGAAGCTTCTGCACGATGCGCCGTACCAAATGCATCCATCACAAATACATCGCATAAGTTTGCGTATTGCTGTGCAAGTTCAGTCTTATTTTTCTTCTCGCCTACGTTAAAGCGTACATTCTCTAAAAGAACAACCTCACCCGCTTTAATATCGACCCCATTTAAATAGTCTGTTACTAAACGTACATTTTGACCTAAAATTTCAGATAAATAATCTGCAACAACAGCCAATGATTGCTCAGCTTTTGGCTCGCCTTCTACAGGACGCCCTAAATGTGAACACACCATTACAGCAGCGCCTTGCTCTAAAGCTGCTTGAATTGTTGGAAGTGCCGCACGTAAACGTGCATCGCTTGTAATTTTTCCATCTTGTACAGGAACATTCAAATCTTCACGGATTAACACACGTTTATTTTTAAGATCAATGTTACTCATACGTTCAAAAGACATTTTATTGCTCCATGCAAAAAATTATTCTTAGTGCTATTGTAACGATAAAGACTTACAAAGAAAGCCTATCTTTAGTATAAGAGATATAGCATTTAGAAAACAGATTTACAATGATGTCTATTCACCCAAATCCTAAAATAAATCGTCTTAATGTATTTGGCGAACCGTTAGCAAGCTGTTGCTTTGACCCTATTACAGGTTACTTTAGAAATGGCTTTTGTCATATCAGTCCGCAAGATATTGGACAGCATACCGTATGTGCACGTATGACCTCAGAATTTCTAAATTTTTCACAAAGTGTAGGAAATGACTTAATTACTCCATTGCCTGAAGTGGGCTTTGTGGGTTTAAAACCTGGCGATTATTGGTGCTTATGTATGATGCGTTGGGTTGAAGCCTATGAAGCAGGCTATGCACCACAACTGAAACTCAATGCATGTCATCAAGCTGTTTTAAGTTGTGTGCCTTTAGATTTGCTTATGGAATTTTCTGACTCATGAAAACGCTCATTTTGGCATCAAGCAGTGTAACGCGTAAAGAACTAATGAATCGTTTACAGCTTCCGTATTTGTGTGTTAGTCCTGATATTGATGAAGCACCAAAGCAAGAACAACACGCCGATGATTTAGCACGTCGATTAGCCTATCAAAAAGCATCTGAGATTGCTCAACATTACCCAAATGCCATTGTGATTGGCTCAGATCAAGTGGCATGGCGTGAAGAAAACCCCTGCGATTTTTTGGGTAAACCGCTAAGTATAGAAAAAGCGATTCAACAGCTACAGCAAAATTCGGGAAAAACAGTTTATTTTAGCACCGCTTTGAGTGTTCAATGCCTAAATGACCAAATCGAACATACGCTTGTTGAGCATTATCAAGTAAAATTTAGAGTATTAACGCATGACGAAATTGTTCGTTATGTTGAAAAAGATCAGCCATTGCACTGTGCAGGCAGTTTTAAATGCGAGTCTCTTGGCATTAGCTTGTTTGAATCTATGCAAGGTCAAGACCAAACCACACTAATGGGATTACCCATGATTCAACTTTGCCATATTTTAAGACAGCTCAACATTCAAATTCCGTAAATATTAGGTTTAATATGTCAACACCTCTCACCATTTTAGGCGGACTGACCGCAGAACAATTTTTAAGCGAATATTGGCAAAAAAAACCACTTCTTGTAAAAAATGCGCTTCCTGAAATTGCTAATTTATTTATTCCAGAAGAAATTCAAGATTTAGCATTAGAAGGCGCAAGTGCACGTTTACTCACTCAACATGGCGATGATTGGAAAGTAAAATCATCACCTCTTGATGAAGAAGACTTTGAAAACTTGCCTGAACTGTGGACACTTTTAGTTCAGGCAGTCGATCATCACTCGGTAGACCTTGCCGATTTTTGGAAAGAATTTGACTTCTTACCCCAATGGCGCCGTGACGATATTATGGTGTCTTATGCACCTAAAGGTGGTTCTGTTGGTAAACATTTCGATTTTTATGATGTCTTTTTAGTACAAGGTTACGGGCAACGCCGTTGGCAACTTGGACAAACATGTGATGAACACACAGCTTTTGTTCCCGACCAACCTCTTAAACTTTTACAAGAGATGGATGTTCATTTTGATGAGGTATTAGAACCAGGCGATCTGCTTTATGTACCACCAAAACTTTCGCATTATGGCGTTGCACAAAACGACTGCCTAACCTTCTCTTTTGGTTTCCGCATGCCAAACAGTGCCGAAATGTTAGACCGTTTGGGCGATAAATTTGCTGATAATCTAGTACGTAAAAACCCACTTATTGATATTGCACGTCAGCTCCCTCAACCTGCAGGCGAAATTACACGTCAAGAACTTGATTACCTTAAAGCAGAACTTCTTGAGCGTTTACAAAACTGTAGCGAATTTGATGATGCACTCATGACGCTGATGTCTGAACCAAAATATCCAGACAATGTCCCTGCACCAGATGCTATTGAAGATATTGCAGACCTCAAAGCTGTGTTTGAGCATAACTATTTATTACAAGTAGAACCTGCATCACGCTTGCTTTACCAACATAATAAGTTTTGGGGAAATGGCGAACAGATCTGTGTAAGTGAATCAAGTATCAACATGCTTAAACGCTTAGCAAATGGCGAAAGCATCATCTTTAATGCAGAACATTTTGATGATGACTGCCTATTACAAGACCTCATTCAATTACTCAACGACTCTATTTTGATGATTTTACCGTCTGAAACAGAAGAAGATCATTCATAAAAGTCACTTTTAATTGAACGTGCATGTAAAAAGGCAGGAATTAAACCTGTAAGGGCTGCCCGAATATCTGCACGTTCATTAATTAATTGATGCGAACCTTCTTCTAAAATGAGGAGGGTTTGTAACCTAAATTTTTTGCGAATAAAATCAACGTTATATTTCCAATCTACGGTTTGATCTAACGCCCCTTGTGCGAGCCAAACAGGAATACGGCACGCAGGACGTGCCTCCATTTGCTCCATCCATTTAGACATCGCTAAAATCCAATCCATACCCATCATTTTAGGCTGTAATGGATCTGTTAAACGTACAAAACGTAAGAACTCAGGATTATGGTTATTTCGTCTAAAATGGCGTGGTACTTGTTTTTTGATACGGCGAATAATACCAAGTCCAACCGGGTTGTGCCACCAAGCAGATTTTGCAGGACGTATAAGTGGCGAAAGCAATAGTACTCGATCAATAAATGGATTTCTTCGCTGTTCTGCATAATCTAAAATATGATGCATCAAGATTGCACCGCCTGTACTTTGCCCAATTCCAACCCATGGTTTTGGTAACTGTTTGGCTTTGTGCACATAACGATACACAGCATGCAATACGGTTTGGTAATGATCAAAATTTTTAATATTGGCGGGAGAACCACTGCTTAACCCATGTCCAGGTAAGTCAAAAGTCACAACACTAAACCCTTCAAGCAATAACTCTTCAATCATGGGTTGATAGATGCCACTATGCTCTAAATAACCATGCATTAACAACACTGTACCTTTTACTTTGCCTTGCTTAGGTTCAAACACTTGCGTATGTAAACGAAACAATGGAATATCAATAAAACCTTGCCAATAATGACAATCTAACAAATCCAAGCCATACAGTTTTAGATATGCCTCAAGTTGCGTATTAGGATGATAAGGTTTAAACAAATTGAGTGGTTTTAAATATTGTGGCGTTTGTTCTGGACTTGGTACAGGCAGTTCAAGTTCTTTTAAAATAGATGGCGTTAAAAATGGGATATCAGGCATTTAAGGTACTTCTCGACAATCGCTCGTACCAAAGACAATATCTCGAATACTTGCAAGTAATTCATAATTGGCACGACGACTATGGTCATAATTTTGACGTGCAGGCTTCCATGCTGTCAAAGGTGTAGGAATAGGGGCATCAACAGGAATGGTTTCAATACCATTCATTGCAAACAAACGGCGTGTACGTGGCATATGATATTCATCGGTAATTAAAATTACCTTAGGTGCACCACCTTTCTTTTGTAAAAGTAATGAACTAAAACGGGAGTTTTCGCAAGTGTTCATGCTTCTATTTTCAAGCAATTTTGCATCTACACCATATTGTTTTAACCACGTTTGCATGTAAGGAGCTTCTACACCACTTAACACAATCGGAAGCGTGTTTTCTTTTTCAATTTCTAAGGTTTTTTCTAAACGGAGTCGAGTGTAGTTGTTTACAACAATATCTTTACCCAATTTAGTGAGTCCACCGCCTAATACTACAATTGCAGAAGGCTCATTGATTTTATCCGTTGGTATCGCATTGACTTGTGCCAAATCTTGAGAAACGGCAGCACTCATCGGCTCACTTGCTATTTTTTTTACAGGGGAATGTAATAAAAATTGCGTATATTTATCCATTAATCGCTTTGCATCAACTGTTTTTAAATGCTCAAGCTGTTGATTCACTTTAGACTCATGAGGATGCTCTAAACCTACTTTAGGCTCATCATCATCTTCTATAAAGGAAGGAGGCGTTGTACGCTCAATTTCTGCTTCTAATAGTTTATATCGGGTTTGGATTACATTTAAACTTGCGGCATCTTCTCTTTGCGCAGCATCTTGTAAAACTTTTAAATAAGCTTGACGTGCAATCCATAAGTCAGAACCAGGTTCTAAGTCATCATGTTCACTTAATGCCGCCATTTGCTGACTTTTTGCAGCAACCTGATTAACATCAATAGGCACTATATGATTCAGTACAAACAGAACACCTTTAGAGTAAAAAGGAGTAAATAACAAAATACCGAAACAGGTTACAAGCATACCAAAAATTAAAATAATACGGAGTAATCTTGCGACTAAATGTGTTGTTTTTGCCATAGTTATGCCGTATGCAAACAAATATGCCCTGTTTCATCAAACAATACAGGTTCAGGCTCTAAATGAATAGAAAATTTTTGTTGTACATCAAACTGTACCGTTTGATAGGTTTTTTGCACATCCTTTAAGTTTGCATCTTCGTAGTTCACTAACACCAAAGCTTGTTTTGCAAACATGCCTACTTTTTCCAAGCGTTTCCCTTTCCATCCTACCTGATCAATCAACCACCCTGCAGCAACTTTCACTCGCCCATCTGCTTGTGGATACTTAGGCATGGTTGGATAGTTGTGATTCAATAAATCATACTCTGATTGAGTAATAATCGGATTTTTAAAAAAACTACCCGCATTTGGATATTCTTTAGGATTAGGTAATTTACTTTGACGAATAGCGATTACTTGTGTTTGTAAATTTTCAGGTGTTTTTTGCTCACCCACTGCTTGTGTTAAATCACCATAAGCTAAGCGTAGATCAGGTTGTTTTTTAAGTTTAAATGTCACGCTTGTAATAATGTAGCGCGCTGGATCTTCTTTAAAAATACTATGGCGGTAAGCAAAATGACATTGGAATGCTTTTAGTACACTAAATTGTTTCTTCTGGCGGTCATACACTTCTACCGCATCAATAAACTCTCCAACCTCTACGCCATATGCACCAATGTTCTGCACAGGTGAAGCGCCCACAAGCCCAGGAATTAAAGCAAGATTTTGTAATCCGTACCATTTTTTTTCGGTACTATATAAAACAAATTCATGCCAATTTTGCCCTGCACCTACACAAATAACAACCTCATCGCTACTCTCATCTATTACATCGATACCCTGTATTGCCATTTTAATGACTAAGGTATTAAGTTTAGATGGTAACAAAACATTGCTACCCCCTGATAAAATTACAGGTTTTAAATTATGTTGATGACAAAAATCTAGCGCCTGCAAAAGCTCTGTACTATTGGTGATTTCTGCATAGTACTGTGCAATACAAGGTAATTTTAATGTATTCAATGTTTGAAGCTGGATATTATTTTGAATCACTTTTTCATTACCTTATTTTGCTTAATTAATTTTGCCAACCATTGATCAGCTGCAACTTCACATTGTTTAAGCACTTGTGTAAAACCCTGAGCACCACCGTAATAAGGGTCTGCAACAGATTGGCTATCTAACATTGCAATATGGGCTCGACAAGATAATGGCTTTAATTTTTGGATGTTCTCTAAATTTTGCTGATCCATTGCTAATATCAAGTCAAACTTCTCAAAATCCTGTGAGGTAATTTGTCTTGCCCTTAAATTAGATAAGTCATATCCGTATTTTTTAGCTTCAGTCTGACTGCGTAAGTCAGGTGATGACCCTATGTGATATGCAGCTGTTCCTGCTGAATCTACCTCAACATTAAAATCCTTTATTTTTGCCTTAAAAATGGCTTCAGCAGTAGGTGATCGGCAAATATTACCCAAACATACGCATAAAATTCGATACGGTGTAACCAAGGTGATATCCTTTTTTATCAGACAAATGATGCTATACGATTTGCCTGTAACAGATTGTTTAATCTTGTTTTAATTTAACATTTCTCAACTCACCATCAAACAAATCAAGTAATTGTTTAACCGTATCGTGGTTTTTGATTAACTGTACTGCTTGATCATGTGCTTTTTCTTTACGTTGTTGTTGCATTATAAACGGCGTAATCGTTTCAACCTGTTTGTACTGAACTACAAACTGCGTATTTACCCACTGTGCTTTAAGTGCTTTTTCCAAATTGTGCTGCTGTTGTGTGAGAAGCTGCTCATATTCTTCAGGAATTGTGAAAATACTCTTTGCATTTATTTGCCCTGTCATGATGCCATATTGTGCAAGTTCTTGTACCGCAGGCGAAAGTGAGCTATTTCTAAACCAATATTCCCATTTTTCCACCGTCCAATCACCCGTCATTTCTTGATGGGCTAATTGTAAGATTTCTTGTGGTAGATTGGCTTGTCCTGCGCATTGTTGTGCATCACCATCTAAAGAAAATGGAAATGTTGCCGTATCTTCATCAACTACCTTTTGTGATAAATGATAAGACGGTATGTCTACTTCAACTAAACCATCAGCCGAGAAATGTACCATTGATGATGGCTTAGGCTCAGGCTCAGGCTCAGGCTCAGGCTCAGGCTCAGGCTCAGGCTCAGGCTCAGGCTCAGGCTCAGGCTCAGGCTCAGGCTCAGGCTCAGGCTCAGGCTCAGGCTCAGGCTCAGGCTCAGGCTCAAATAGTGTCGCTTCTACAGAAGTAGTGTCAAGTGGTTTTTGCTCTAAAACTAATCGCTCAGTGGGCTGTAATGGTCTAAACGCTAACAAACGTAAAATACACATTTCAAAGCCTTGCTCTTGCGTTACTGCCCACGCAAGCTCACTACGTCCTTTACATGCAATTTGATAGTAAAGTTGTAGGTCTTGTGGCGATATCAACTGTGCAATTTTCTGAATTTTTTGATTAATTTCTTGGCTATAATTTAAAGCTAAATCAGGTAAATATTGTAAAAGTGCGAGTTCATGTAGGGTCGAAATAAGCTGGTCAAGCACTAACGATACATCAAGCGCTTGTTGTCTAAATTTTAGAAGGAGTTGGCTTACATATTGTGTTTGGTTTTGATGAATCGCTAAAATTAAGTCGTACACTAAAGTACGATCAATTAGCCCTAACATATCTTTCACATCTTGATGATGGATTTCACCTTGACCATAAACAATCGCTTGGTCAGTCAAAGATAAAGCATCACGTATAGAACCTTGGGCAGCTTCTGCAATTTGCCACACCGCTTGCTCATCATAACCAATGTGTTCTTTACCTAACGTATTTACAAGATGTTCACTGATTTCTTGAATATCAAGTGGTCGTAATGTGAATTGTAGACAGCGAGAAACGACTGTAATTGGCAGTTTTTGCGGATCTGTGGTTGCAAATAAAAATTTGACATGTTCAGGTGGTTCTTCTAGCGTTTTAAGGAGCGCATTGAAAGAATGTGTTGAGAGCATATGTACTTCATCAATTAAGTACACTTTAAAACGTCCTTGCGTAGGTGCATAAGGAACATTGTCTAAAAGTTCGCGTGTATCTTCTACTTTAGTCCGTGATGCCGCATCAATTTCAATTAAATCAATAAAACGACCATCATTAACAGCTTTACATGTTGGACATACTTCACATGGCGTAGAAGTAACGCCTGTTTCGCAGTTTAAGCATTTGGCTAAAATTCGGGCAATCGTGGTTTTACCCACACCACGCGTTCCTGTAAATAAATAAGCATGGTGCAAACGTCCACGTTCCAAAGCACTGGTTAATGCTCGAGAAACATGGGTTTGCCCAACTAATTCATTAAAATTACGTGGACGATATTTTCTTGCCAGAACCTGATACATGTATGCTCCTTTTTAGAGTGCTAAGCATACTGTTTTTTGCATCAATAGTGAATGTATCAATCGCTCAACTGATTAATTGACGAGTGTTATTTTACCGTTCTCATTCACTAAATATGCCCACTTACATCGTTTAAGAACAGGTAGGTCGGCTAAGCTATCTGTATACCCCACTTCAAACTTAATTTTTTCTGGTGAAAATTGTTCATCTAACAGTCTTAATTTATTACGCCCCGAACAACGAGACGTTAGAATAGTTGACCCTAAAAAAGGTTGAGTTTGCGAGCCAATGACTTTTATTTTTTTATGTTTTGTGAGTTGCGGGTAAACCGTTTCAATTAAACTCTGTAAACTCCCTGAGATAATAACGACATAGTCCCCTGCTTGGATATGCTGTTTCATTTGTTTTAGCATACTGTTGACAGGTTGAACTTCATCCAAAAATTCAGTTTTAAATGCTTGAATCAGGCGTATTTGTTTTTTTCTAAAAAGTCCAAAATGGATCATAAAAAATAATGGATTTAACCCCCATGTTTTTTTAGAAAATAGAAGATAAAATAGAAAACAGCCCAACAAAATTGGAAAGCTTAACACTGTCCAAACTGGTCGAATCCGAATCATAAATTTTAAATATGCCTCTAGCATATCCTGTTGATGTAATGTGCCATCTAAATCAAAAAAGATATAATTCATATCTGTATCCGACCCAACATATGTGTTTTATTTCCTACCACACTCAAATGAATAATATTTTCATCTTCAACTAAATTTAATTTTATAGAAGAAGGCAATAATATAGGTGCTTTAAATTCAACATAGGCATCATATTTTTCTGGCAAGTCTAATTCTGCCAATACTTGTGCGTTTGACCACATACCATGAGCAATTGCTTGTTTAAATCCAAATATTTTTGCACTTAAAGCATGTAGATGAATAAAGTTAAAATCTCCCGAAATTAAAGCATAACGACGTCCTATATTTTCTTCTAAATGCCATACTTTTTGTAATTTTAGATCATCAACACGTTGCAATGGTTCAGAGAACTCCCCTGTATTTGTTTTTTGTCGATAAAAATAGGTACTTACTCCTTTAACAACTACTTTTTCATCTAGATAAACTGTAGTAATAAACTCAATTTCATAACCATTAGGTCGAGTTTTTACTTCACCAAAACAACAAGATAAGCGGTATTGTAAATTTGCAGGTAAATATTGATATTGCGCTACTTGGTTTGATAAATGTATAAGACCTAAGACAGGAAATATAAAATCCTCTTGAGTCATCATATACATTTGTAGCCGTTGTGACAGCATCAAAAAATAAATAGCAGGAATATATCCTGTGTTTTTAAAATTACAGATTTGATTATAACGTTGTAAATGCGATGGCTGTATATAAAAAGGCTCTACAACATAATCTACTTTAGGTAAAAATGGGCTTGTAATTTTCTTATTCTTTAATACACCTAAAGCAATTTTTGGATATGCCCAATAAGGCTGTGGTAAATGGGTAAAATAACGGGTTTTCATGACAAATCAGTCTATTTTTCTTGACTTATAGTGTACTGCTGAATCATGATAGAAAACAAATAATAGAATAAAAATGAGGTATAAAAATGAAAGCATTTAGTTTCGTGATGATCTGCATGTTTATTGTTGGCTGTGAGGATAAAGCTGTAACTCAAATTGAAAAACAGCCAGATCTACAAACCACGATCGATCAACTTAAAGACAAAACAGAAAAGAAATCAGATGAAATTGCTCAACAATATAAATCGCCTTAAAGTTGAACATCGCTCATTAAGCTTCCTTCTGTAAGAAGTTCGTTAAAATACTGTTCTACCACATGTGCTTGTTGTGCAGTGGTATCTACTTGATACATTTGTTGACGAAACTCATTGCTTGATCTTAGCCCTTTGGTATACCAAGCAATATGTTTACGTGCTATGCGACATCCCGAATATTCACCGTAAAATTGATAAAGTTCGTTTAGATGCCCCAATAAAACCTCTTTTACCTCTTGAATTTGAGGTGCTTCTAAGTATTCATTGGTTTTTAAATAGTGTGCAATCTCTCTAAATATCCAAGGTCTTCCTTGTGCTGCACGCCCAATCATTAAGGCATCTGCATGAGTATGTTCTAGCACATATTTGGCTTTTTCAGGACTATTAATGTCGCCATTAGCAATTACTGGAATTTTAATTTCTTGTTTTACATCTTTAATAAGGTCATAACGTGCAGTATTTAAATACATATCTTCACGAGTTCTACCATGTAAAGCCAACGCAGCAATACCTGCTTGCTCAGCTCTTTTAGCCACACGTATAATATTTTCTTGTCCATTTAAAAACCCCAAACGCGTCTTTAAAGTAACAGGTACATCTACTGCTTCTACTACGGTATCTAAAATACGTGCAACCAAATCTTCGTCTTGTAACAACGCAGAGCCTGCTAATTTTGAACATACTTTTTTAGCAGGACATCCCATATTTATATCAACAATCTGAGCACCATTAGCCACTTGATAACGTGCAGCTTCTGCAAGCTGTTCAGGGTCTGAACCTGCAATTTGAGCAGAGATTGGGGCTATTTCCCCATCAAAATTCGCTCGATACAAACTTTTTTTAGTCATACGAAGTGTCTGATCTGAGGTCATCATCTCACTTACTGCATGACCTGCACCAAAATATTTACAGAGTGTTCGAAATGGACGATCTGTCACACCTGCCATCGGTGCGACCCAAAGTTTCTTATCTATTGATTTATCGAACAATTCTGTAATTACTTTGTTTTTACTCAATTTCTTTAATCTCCTATTGTGGCGTATTCTCGCCTATTGTTGACTTTTCTCGCCCATTCAATGCACCATAGTTGCACCAAGAAATAATTATGGTGCAATTTTGCATGGGTACTATCTCAAAACGACAACAAAAAGACAAAACCATTCGTTATAGAGCACAGGTCCGGTTTAAATATGAGGGCAAGCCCCCTATCTCGTTATCTAAAACCTTTAGCAAAAAATCGTTAGCTGAGGAATGGATAAAACGAACAGAGTCTGACTTTGAGAGAAACCCACAGAATTTTTTTAATCCAAATGAAACCAAGCAGAAATCTTTACGAGATCTAATCAATAGATATTTAGAAGAAGCTGATACGTTTGCTCGCTCTAAAACACATGCTCTAAAAACGATTGCTAGTTTAGAGCTATCTGAAAAGAATATCTATTCTTTAAAGCGACAAGACTTTTCAGAGTTCGCTATTTATAGAAAAAATGGTGATCCAATTACAGGAAGTTTAGGCGTTGCACCCTCTACAATTTTAAAAGATCTTAGCCATATTAAAGCCGTACTGGTACATGCTGAGTACGTATGGGGTGAGCAGCTTGAAGATGTTATTGTTGAATATGAGAAAGCTCTTATTGGTCTAAGAAAATCTCGTATTGTTACAAGATCAAAAACGCGAGATCGTGTACCAACTGCAGAAGAATTGCAAACACTGACTAATTATTTTTACAAGCAATGGCGTAGAGTTAAAGCTGCTACCCCTATGCATCTTATTATGTGGTTTGCGATCTATACAGCACGCCGTGAAAATGAATTATGTAATATGCGGTTGAGTGATTACGACAAACAAAATACGCAGTGGCTTATTCGTGATGTTAAAAATCCTGATGGTTCTGCAGGTAATCATAAGTATGCTCATTTAGAACCGAAAGCAATTGAAGTTATGCAGGAGTTTTTAGATCCTGACACACGCCATAGAATTTTAAATTTAGGGTATGACGAAAATTTACTAATCCCTGTAAATGCTAAAACAGTTTCCACCTACTTCACTCGTGCTTGTCAGGCGTGTGGTATTGAAGATTTACGCTTTCATGACCTTAGACATGAGGGTGCAACACGTTATGCTGAACAAGGCCTAAGTGTTCCCCAACTTCAAACCATTACGTTGCATGAGTCGTGGAATACCCTTAAGCGATATGTGAACTTGAAAAAGCGTGGGATAGTTCTTGAATATACGGATGCAATTAAAATTGCTGAGCAAGAATATAATAGCTTTTATAAAGATTGGAGTAAGACACAGCGTTATATTGCAAAAATGGATGAAAATTTAATACCTGAT
The DNA here is from genome assembly GCF_027568475.1 of Acinetobacter sp. HY1485. Taxonomy (GTDB): domain Bacteria; phylum Pseudomonadota; class Gammaproteobacteria; order Pseudomonadales; family Moraxellaceae; genus Acinetobacter. The sequence continues at coordinate 224,904 of NZ_JANKZG010000005.1, forward strand.
GTTTCACCTGAGAAGATCAAGTTACCATTTGAATGCTTAGAGCCAGTCATTGAAAAGTTTATAAGTGTGTATAAAGACAATAAATACTTCAAACGTATGCATATCAAGAAACTCAATAGCCAAAATCCTTTTGCATTTAACAATGAAAAAGCACAATTTTATGCTCATGATATTCAAATAATGTGGCAAGATTGGCTTATTCAGCAGGCCGACTTATATATTTCTGAACTGCCCAAAGGTATAAGTCATTTTTCGGTTAAGGAGTTAGTTGCAGTTAAACAAACAGAAAATAAAACGTATGTTTGGGATTGCGAACATGAGTTGTGGATAGATACTTTTGATGAGTATCATATTGATCATTATAACTGTGCATGCATACTTATAAAATAAATGCGAAGTAGCGTACCAGTGAAGGTACGCTCTTTGAATACTAAATTTATAATTATTTGTCTTTGTCAGGGAACGTTATATACTCCAGTGTTGCATCTTCGTTAATTTCAATTAAACCTAACCTACTAAAGCTAAATCTATAATCAACTACAGCTATAGCATTTTTTTCAATATTAAAACTAATATCAAACTCAGTTTTAGGCTTATTATTATTTTTCATCTCTGGATAAATTAATCGCCCACCTTTAGGAATGCTTTCATGAAGAACTAATAGAATATCCACGTTACCAGTCTTAGTCTTAAATCCTACGATAGGATCATCAGGAAAGATTGATTGAACAATATCAGGGTACTCCTTAAGTACATTTTGATCATTTATTGTTTCTAAAACAACTTCTATCAGCTTTTTATTATTTACAATATCTTTATACTTGTTTTGCTTAAAAAAACTTCCAAAAACCGTATCTTCGTTTAATTCTTTCCAATAAATACTAGAGCCAAAAACTTTTTCATCATATGTGTAAGCTGCATTTAATAAATTGAAATTATAGTGGTCATATGTAGCCCCATCATTATTAAGATTATCAAAGGAAACATGCTCAAAGAAATTGGATTGTTCTAAATACTTTTTATATTCTGAAAAATCGTTATGTAAGGCATTTATCATTAATAATCGTGCTGCTTTTTCTGAAATGGATGCTCTTAAAATATTTGTATAAACCTTGCGATTCTTATTGCAACTTAACTTATCATTGATCAATTTAAGAGCCTGATAAACCATCATAAAATATCTAGATACTTCACGATCTCTGATAAGTTTGTTTGGTAATTCTTGAAACTTTTCTATGGAAGCTAATGCTATTTTGTCATAAGATCTATCTAATTGAGAGTCTTTTCCATTCGAGGAATTTTGGAGACTTTCCAATACCCTGTTTAGCTCACTCAGCAATGCAAAGAAAGTACTATCAAACTGCTGCATATATTGTAACCGAGCAAGCTTTTGTCCATCTTTCCTTTGTAAATTGATTGTGTATAGAAGTGTTACAAAACTTAAAAAAGCTAAAAATGGATTTAAAAGACCTCCAAAAAAATCACCTACTTGACCAAGTTCAGCCATCCGAGTTGAGCCTGATTTTGATAATCTTGGTATGTCATATCCATATTTATTGATATATATAGCACTGCTTTTTCCTAATGGTGGAATTTGGCGAGATACTCCGCATATGAAAATATATAATGTAGCAAGACACCCTGCAAAGAATAAAATTATTAAACATAAACTAAGCCAACTTCGCTCTTTCTTCAGTTGATCCATACAAAAACATCATTTTATAAAAATTGGTACATATTATAATTTCATTAAACAATATTAAAGATATAGATCACTGAATTAATATTTTCCCCGCATCAGCTCGGTACTCATCAGCAATTTTTGCCATGTTTCGATATTCTGTGATGCAACCTGAGAGTACGTTACTTTGGACTCTTGAGTATTCTTCAACTGCTTCTCGTCTTGCGGTTTTAACACGGCTGTTGGCTTGGGTAAGTTGCTTTGACAAGCTGTCAGCCCGAGTGTGAGCGAGATCAGCATCGCGCGAGATTTGTTTGAGTTTAGCATTGTAGGTTTGCTCCGCTTGAATGAGTTGCTGTTGTGCTTCAACTTGTGCCTTGAGTTGGATCTCGCTTTGTTCTTTGACATAAAGTGTGTGCTGTTGCTTCAAGTTATCAATGGTGTGGGTTTTATTAGTAACCAAGATAATCATGCCCATTAGCACCAACACCAATATTCCGATAATTCCCTCACGCCAAAATTTGAGTAGTAGGACCATATTCATTGATTCTCTCCGATACATTTCTTATAGCGTTCTACTTGACGTGTATACACGCCATAGCAATTGTTAGAACGGATTGAGCAATCACGCTTTGCCACATAGCGGTATTGCAGGAGTGAGCGACAGGCTTGTGCATATTGCCCTTGCAACAGATTGGTACGCATGGAGGACTTATTAAATGCACCAATGCCGTACTGGTAAACAAAATCTAGATATACGTCATATTCAGTTTGTGACAATCCAACCTGAGGAATGGAGTTTTTAAGCTCACGTTCTGTTTTGTTCACATGGTGGCGTAAATAATATTCTGCGGTTTGCCGGGTGATTGGTTTATCAGTCATTTCGACTTTTGTGCCATTGGGATATACCGTGGTCCCATGTCCAATAGTCGGCACATCACCTTTGGTTGGAACGATAGGTTTTGAAGTAAAGCCCTCATTTAGCTTAATACCTCCAATCAAGCCAAGGGATGCGGTGAGTAAGCCCACCACTATTTTATTTTTGTTCGACATGTGATTGTTCCTTTAATTTTTTAAGTGTGGCTTGATGTAATTCTTGAGCACGTTGATTTTCTTTTGCCTTGTAATACCAATTGACAAAAAAACCGCCTAAGCTAATTAAAAATCCCCCAAAGCCAATACAAAGACCAATTTGGGCAACAAGGTCTAAGTTGGCAAAGTAGGCAACCAAGCTTGCACCTGATGCTCCTACGGTTGTTTTAGTTGATACAGAAGCGACACTAGATGCCGTTTCGATGATGCGTTGATCTGTCATTGGGGTTCCTAAATTTGGGCAATAAAAAACCCTACGTTGATTAAAACGCAGGGTACTTATGAGTTGAATTTATTTGAGTTGTATCATCAGTGATACACAAGAATACTATTGGGTTAGAGAAGCTACTTTATGATCTGAAATAGCACAAGCCTGATACATATCAAAACCGCTTCCCCCTTGACGGCACATCATATAGAGTGCAAGTCCACGTAAAATCTCACCCGTATAAAACCCAAAATACATCCCATTATCTGAGCTTTCACGCGGTGCAGGTGACCACGAACCATTAATATTATGATCAGGTACATCTGTGATGGTAAAACTTTCTATCAGTTCTTTCACAGCAGTATCAATAACTTCTCTTAAGCCATCGACTGTTGAACCTGCAAGTTGTGCATAACAACACCCGGCAAGCCATAACCCGATCATGTGCCCTGTCCAATCATCCTCAATCCAAGTAGGTTTATCTGATACAGGAAAGTCATTCGGGGTATGCCGGCCAAACTCAGCAGAAAACTTCACAAGATACTTAATCCAATTTTCAACATATACTTGAAGTTTTATTGGGATCTGTTCACCACGCATTGCGAGTTCATACCAAGTACGTGCCGCTGCATTAAATGCACGGGGTTGATAACCTGACCAAGGTTTACCATCACCCCAATGGTTATTGGTCCACGTATCTGCCGTACCATATTTGAAATTATCCCAACGATTCCAAACATAAGCGGCACATCCAGGCCCACTGATACCTACTTTTTCTTTATATGCCACTTGGCTATCATATAAAAATTCAATCTGATTATTGAGCCAAGTTTGATATTTTGATTTATCCTGGTGAATGGTATACATCATTGGATATTGGTAACCTGGATACGGCATACCGTGCCACGCTCCAATTTGATCTGTACCTTCAGCATAAATATTTGAAAATGGAATAACACCAGGACAATATGCCAATGAATCTAGGCGATAATCCATAATCTGACAGTCACCAAGGGTTGCCTTCCAACTATCATCTCCCTTGAAAGCAACACGAAACGTTAATGTCCATCCATCATCTTCTTTAAAAAGTGGTGGTACATCATTTATACAATAATAGTCAAAGTGGGCATTGGCCACACTGCCATCTTGAATGATTTGGATCTGTGTTTGCTCAGCATAATTAGGGCTTGTAGGCTTTGTCGTAGCATCTTTGTGATTGGGTTGATAAGAAGAAAGTGTTGCTTTGGTCTTATCAAAAAATACACGCCCCCAATCTGTACCTGTCTTAGGAATCATCCACCACCAATTCCAACCATCATTATCTGTGATACGCAGATTAAAATCAGCATCAGCACGATAGACTATCGACTCAGGAAGTACTTTCTTAGTGGTAGTAAGCCAAAATCCAATAATAAGGCCGCCATCATCATCAACAAATGTTGAACGTACAACGTTACTTGCACGTCCGTCATAAATATTATCTTCAAAGGCTTCTACAAAAGAGCAATTACCATAATCTGTTACAGCACGAGCATCGGCAATCAAATAATCATCATTCGTTTTGGGATTTGTTAATTGTGCTAAATGGCCAAGCTCAACATCGCGTGTAATAGGTTCCATTGACGTACTTTGAGGTAATGAAACACCCCACCAATTAGGGCTATCGTTCTCTGCTTTAACCTGATTAATATCAAGCATCGCTTTCACGACTAACGGTTGACCTGTATCTGTTAAACCACCCACTGTGACACGTAATTTAGAGTTTTTATTAATGCGGTACCAGACAGATTGTTGCTCCATAAAGTGCTGTGACGCAGATTTAGAAACTATCTGTATATAACCTTTTGCATCACGGCTATAACTGATTTCAGTCAGTTCAGGATAGCTAAAGTCATAACTGATTGCATCAGTAAAAGGAGTATTGGCCACGGTAGATTGTCGAAAGAATTTATCTGCAGCATCAATATAAGTGTATTCATGTGCAGTATAAAAACAGCAATCTAACGCTTTTTTAAAGCGATCCTCACCTGTAATACGCCAAAGCAAATAACATGCATCAATAAACCAAACTTCTGCATCTGCAGCATTTCCCAATTGGTTTTTAGATCCTAAAAATGGTGTATGAACAGGGCGGTTATGCCAAGGTTCATTACGAGAAAATTGATAGCCACCTTTGTCTACTGGATTTTTAGTCGCATAATTAAATAAGTACACACCATTAATTGAAGTATCTTCAAGCTGTACGATTCCAATATCAGCATCAGGAATATTGGTGGCAATAATGTCACCTGACCACAATTGATCATTAGGCCCTTTACCCATCCCAATGCGGTTCTTGGTACGCACGTTGATCCAACTTACCCCAAACGTACTATCTTTACTGCTAGCACCACCCCACTGTACTTTATAAGATGGTTGACCTAAATAACGTGGCCAATCAATCCAAGCCAACGATGACCAAGGTTCTGTTTGTTCAGTGGTTCTATAATTGTCATAAATATCTTGCCAATCAATTTTACCATCTACATTTTCTTGTATTTTTTGTACTGAAGCATTGATGGAATCCCATGTCATATGCCCTCGATGAGCATAGGTTGCACTATCTAAGTATTCACCCCAATACGGTGCACCATGAGGTATCTTAGCTTGACCATTCTTAAAGACTAAAGGTACGCATTTAAAACCACCCTGAGTCGGTTCTTTAGGATTAATTGGATAGTTGGCCAATACAGGTTCTTTGGAGTTCACTAACCAATTACAGATATAACGCTGCGGTGTATTGGGAATAGGTTGACCAGCATAATAGTATTGAATATAGGCTTCCCAAGCCTTGACTGAATGATCTAAAAATTGCTGATCTTTTGTTGCAAGGTACATCAAAGCATTACCAATAATATGTAGACTTTGCCCTTCCGTTGTACCATCACCATTAGGTTGGTACTCCGCCATTGTTTCAGCAATAAAATGACGATTGTTTGATAGAACACGATCTTCATTCAACAGAAAATGCTCAATTTGAGCATTTTTTGTTGTTCCTGTATTTCGATTAATAAAATCTAAATGACCATACACTAGTGATTTAATCGTTGCTAAAGGGTCAAATGTTAATATATCCACTATTAATACCCTCCACCAATCATAGATCCTAACCATGTATTCCCATTATCCAAGGAAATGAAATATAAAATATCTACCTGATCTTTTTTATATGATAGTACGGGAGCAATACCAAATTGCCACTTTATACTACTTGGCCAAATAACTTTATTTGCACCTGTGCCTTGTGTTAATACCAAAGTAAAATTAGGTGCATTTGCTTGCGTAAGAGAAATCGTTGTTGTGACTTTATTCAAAGTCATTGATACAGTTGTTCCCTTACCAGTCGGTAAAACTGTAACTTGATTGGCCTCACTGCTTGAGCTTGTAGAACTTTGAGCTAATATCTTCTGTAAAATCTGAACCACATCGTTCAAATTTTTAGTATTAGCAAGCATGCTATTCCAGTTTGTTGACATTTTTATTTCTCCAAAAACCTAACCATCTGTAGGCTTTAAAAAATTCCCATAACAGTAGCAATTGCACTTACTTTTTCATCATCACTTCCCGTCCAACGTTTAAACCGTACAAATAACTTCTCATTCGCATTGGTATTTTGATAACCATCAGGCATAACATTTGTGAGCCATTCCATAGCTTCTTTGTTATATATTTCACTTGTATTTGTTTCTACAATTTGAACATCAGCTGTAATTCTTTTTTTAAGCTGAATAGGTAAAGCAAAAATGCCATACTTTGATGAACTTAGCTTTGTCTCTTGCTGCGTTTGATTTGAAACTGCATCATTTGTCCAAAGATTTAATTCTATAATTGCAATTCTTCTATAGTCATCATACGTGATCTTATAATTACTCCCCTGAACCACTCTTAAATCAGTAGCAGATCCACTCAAATTAAGTTTTAAATCATCTGTACCATCAAAGTAACCCTCACCACTGACTGCTCCACTTATTAAAACTTTACGCCCTGTTTGTAGCTTAGTGGCTGTGGCTGCATTACCTGAAGTACTTTGATTTCCGTATTGATTTACACCCGGTAAATCAATATTTTTACTACCATCAAAAGAAACACCACCTATTAAGCGTGCCACTTCTAATTTACTTGAGGTTTGAGCATTGGCATTAATATCTAACTTGCTATCAATCAAGTCATTTATCTTCAATGTAATTTTGTTAAATAAGTAATTGAACCATTGCCGTGCAGGTTTTTGGTTGGCAGGGAATCCTTCGGTCTGAGTTAAACCTGTAATACTTTTTTGCCCTGTTTTAGCAAATTCATCTAATTTTGCAATTGTCATCTTAATCTCCAAAAAGCAAAGAAACACCTACAGGTATGGGAAAAAACATCTGTACCAAAATTTTTTGAACACTACTGTAGTCAGTATTGAATTTGAACGTGACAGTCATATTTTGATTATCAACTATAGAAAATAGCTCATGGCCAAGTACTAAACTTAGAATTTTCTTTGTATCTTTAATATGACCTGTCGAATTGTTTTTTAATATTTGGGCTTTAATAAGCTGTCGCAGGAACTCCCCAGATGGCGTTAAACCACTTGTTCCATCTTGCCCAATTTCACGAAAATAGCCGCCTATGTCAGGCTCACCAATTTCACCAAAAGTTAATGCACTTTCTTGGGTATCAAACCCAAAAAACCCCAACTGCACAGCACCACTAATGAGTAAAGGTGCATTCACCCAATATGCAATTGTTTTTAAGCGATCATTTGTTGCTGTGTCTAAATCATAATAGGAGTTTAGATCTTTTAAAAAGTTCTGAATATCAATGATTGGGTTTGTAACAGCAATAAGGTTGGCAATAAAATGAGGTGAGTTTTTATATTGGGAAGTAATTAAGTTCGTATATTCATTAGCCATTTTCTATCTCTAATTCAATATCTTCTTGAATACAGTTGGCTATTGAACCAAATGGCAATGTACAATCTCCTGAAACTTCAACCCCATTTTTTAAAATGGTAATTGCCTCAACATCGTATAAATAGCTATTTGGTGCACCAAATAAATTAACAACGCTATAGAGCTTATTCAGCATAATATTGTCGCTAATCTCCAATTGGTTCGTATAATCAACCAAATTTTCTTTAATCTGTGTATTAATATCTGTGCTATATGAACTTTTAGCACGTAGGCGGATTTTGTAACCAATACTGATAATTGAAGGGCGATAAAAAGAAATCTTCTCCACAATTCCATAAAGGTTTTTAGTTGAAATTGTTGTATTACCAAATAGCCCACATCCCATTGAGCGTTTTGAATTAATTGTCGTAGCAATCTCATTACTATCACCACCTTGCACGATTGCACAAACTGTATGTGCAGGTAATCCATTGCTGTCTTGTGTATTTGTATAATTCTCAAAAATTTTACATCTATAAACACCATTTAATGAAAGCAATGCACTTTCTAGCGACTGGAGTGTGGACTGTGAGGAAAGTGCAACAGACAGAGCTTGGCGTTGACGTAACTCACTATCCGTTTCTAATGCTTGGCCTAAGGTTGATGTAGTTTGATTATTAACAGATTGCCAACCGCGTGTGGGCTTACCAATTTTCGTTACCGTATTTACCTGTGCTAAAATTGCCCCTGCTTGTGCAGCTGTAGCAGTTACAGTCACGTATCCTTGATTTGAAATAGTGACAGTACTCGGTAAATTCCATTGTTTATTATTTTGATCTATTGCATAGCCATCTGTAATCACAGTACCTGCAATGCCTTTTATTATTAAATCTACAGTAGAATATGTGGGTAATGTACGCTGAATACCATTGATTGCAACATTACGAGAAAGTGCATCACCAGTTGCAGTTTTTGGTGAGAATGTAGAATATAAGTCAATGCATACCGAGCTACAGTCCGAGATAGCACGTGCAATAACACCAATCCATTGACCATCCATTGAATCATTTTCTAAATAGGCATCATCCCCATAAATTGCTTTATATTGTTCTTTCAAATATTCCACAATTTCATAGTAAGTAGGAGCTGTAATACCACTGGTTGTAAGCTGTGGAGCAATTGTTGTTAATGCCATTATAAATCTCCTGATACATCAACTTCGCCGTAAATTGTATTGACGCTCATTGAAACAGTTAACCTTCGTGTTGTCGGATCTAGGGTGCTTTCAAAAGTATCAATATTAATGACACCTGATGTTTCTAACACTCGTTGACGCAATGTGAGTTCATAAAGCCCTTGAGACTGCTTGCCTAAAATGGTTTGATTCCACCCGGTACCATCCGATGTGTCAGCAAACCACTCACCAAGCGATAAACGCAGTCGAGTTAAAATAGCCTGCTGAACTGCTTCGGCTGAGTCGATATAAAAATTATTTGAACTCATGCCAAACGTATGGTCACCGTTTTCGTCTAATTTTCTATAACGCATAAAAAAAGACGCTTTCGCGCCCCTCATTCAAAATTGGTTTTACTGTGGTTCTGTAGTTATTGAGCTGCCACTCTCTACACCGCCATGCTTATGGCTAAATAAACTTATAGCTTTAGCCACAACATCAGTTAATGAGGTAATTAATCCTTTAACCGTAAGTGTACTTTCCATTTCTACCGGGCATTTAAAGGTCGCTTTTTTACCAAAAAAATTAAGCTCACCTTCTTTGGTGATCTGAACTTTACAGTCATTGGTGTTATTACGAATCTCAAAATGCTCAGTGGAAATATCACTAATTTTTTCAACTTGTGACTGTGGTCTAAAAAAGGCAAAACCATCGCTCAAGTCATGTTTCCTCATATCAAATGGATTTTGTACACCACCTGACTGCCACCATAAATCTATATTTCGGCAAGCAAAAGATACCAAGCATTCATCACCTTTTTTAATAGGGTGCGTTACAGTAAACCCACCTGCACCCGAAAAAATAACAGGAACATCGAGGAGTAACGGTAAAGTAACTGCTTCTAAAGTGCCATCTTCACGGCGTACTGGAATATTAATTGCAGGCTGAACTGTTACCGTAACAGCATCTGCATCATAACTATCGACAATGCCCGGTAAGGTTGTCCAAACATTACCAAGTTCGCCTTTAATATTATCTTTAATAACACCACCAAAATTAGGTGCACGTTCATTTGATGAAATTGCCATTTAAGAGACTCCAGTAATTGAAATACCAGTCATCGGTTGAACTGCTCCCGGTGCAGTGCTTACAGTTTGTGTATACCAATCATCACCACGATTATCGCCAAAATGTTCTACCGATTGCACGATAAAATAACCTTGCTTGTTAGTGGCGGTATTTGCATTCTTTTGTGGTTGGTCAACACCTTGCTTCCCATATTGCACATCATATCCTTCGGTTTGTAGATTTCCCAAATCAACCACAATACGACCACCACGCGTAATTTGAGGGTTAAGTAAGCAAGATACATTTAAACCTTCTGTTGTAAGCTGTGGCATGCCAATCATGCCTGTTGTGCGTGTCAGTAAAATGGCGGGCTTCTCAATGTAATGTCCTAACTTATACATATTCAAAACATCATCTGAAACATGAAAATCAACGTTATTATCTGCACAAAACTGTTGAATATGTCGATCTAAAGATCCAAAAAAGACACGACCACGGGCATATCGTTGATCACTAAGCTCTGTTGTATGTCCTTGTTCAATATTATATTTTAGAGCTTCATTCATAAGTACTTGGCTCATATCAGTAATGCTAACACCTGCAGGTACAGATTGATTAATTACAGCCGTTTGTTTATAAGCATCAGAACTTTGTGCGAGTACACACAACCAAGTATCAGTTTGGTTATCTCGTCCACGGCGATACTGAAATACAGTACCTTTAAAAATTACGGCCAATGGCGTAGATTTATAGCCAACCTCTAAAATAACTTGCGTATCTTTAATTTGATTATCATCACCTGCAAGTAAATTCATTGTTTTAGCAGATAAATTATAGATATAAATTTCAGCGTATTTGGGTTGATCGGTTGTCGGCTGAGAAACATGAAATGTAATATGGAAGTCAGATAAATCTAATGCTCGAGTCTCACCTTTATTTACTTGAATGGTAAGTTTACATTTTCGTAACCATTGTTCAGCCATTAGCTAGGACTCCAATAAAGTGTGATCGTTGTACCTAGATCAGTAAAATTTTGCTGTTCATTTTCATTGGTATTCATTACTAATAACGAACCTGAAATAATATGCTGATGCTGTATCAACAAGTTATCGCCCATCACCACCGGAAGCCCACAAATCAATGGCGTATTTTGGGTATCAAAAATATCTAAAAACCACTTATTTACACGATAGATTAATTGTAGCTTATATGTAGTAGTGCCTAGGCTGACATTAAAACGCTGATTGGTTGCCATGAGTGGAATATTGAAATATGACATGAGCTACGTCCTTAACAACAATATTAAAATGAGAAACTTCCGCCTTTTGAACCCATACCTGTCAATTTAGATAACCAAGATTCGCTTACTTCTTGCGTTTGAACCGTACCACCATCTTGTACTTGTGCTGTGGCTTCAGGTGATGTTTGATTTTCTAGGAGTACCGTAGTTTCTGCTGTTTTAACAACAAATACTTTTTTAAATGTAATATCAATCATCAAGACATGCTCTGTACTTGCATCTGTCGTACATGACAAAGATTTGATTAGCATATTTGTATAAAGCCGTTTACCTGTAAGTACAACCAACCGAACTGCACTATCCTGTAATTGTTGTAATATCTCATAAACGGCGACTAAGCCTGTGGTGCCTGATAAAGGCGTATTACCTACTAAGCCATTTAACTTCCCTGCACTCTCAGACCAAGCCACTGTCATACTTACCTCAGGCGGTATTTTATAGGCATGATCAGACATTGGACTTCCTATCTCTGTGGGATGCTCTGTAATTTGAAGCTCATCTTTGTGTTTTTCTTCAATCGTAACATCAGCAAACAACCCCATAATCGTTCGACCTTTACCTGCCAACAATAAAGATCCTACTTTTTCGGTAATTGGTGATGCCATAGCAGTATTAAGTGCACCACTGAGCACAGATGATATTGTCATATTTTCCTCAAGGCATAAAAAAACCGCCGTGAGGGCGGTATAATGTTTATAAAATTTTTACTACAACTTTAAAAGCTCACTAATTTTTCTTCCAGTTCTCGCGGAGGATAGAAGTTCTCCTAAATTTTCTTGTAAACTTTCTATATCTCCGGCAGTCATTCTATTTCCATCAACATATATTGTGCATGGGAAGCCTTGAGGACCAAAATCAAACTTTGTAAGCGATTTTTTTTCGTTAGCGTTAGAGATTGAATATGCATAAATCTCTTGTAATTTTATAGCTTCCGTATCTTCAACAGACTTTAAGCCTAGCGCAAAATTAGTCAATTGTGCCCTTAAATTTGTGCAAAGCATAATACCAACTTTTTTATCAGTAGCAGCCTGAATTTGATGATTAAGCTCTTTTATTAAGCACTTAATTTGATCGATATTTTTATCTTTATTTTCAGAGTTTTCTAAACCTTTTCTAAGGTACTCTCCAAAATTTATACCAGCAGAAGGTTTACTCATTTTAAAGTCCTCGGAATTAATATACTAATAGCAAAGTGATCTGATATGTTTTGAGTCAAGCCTAATAAAATCTTCGTATCAATAATTTCCACATATTGATCGTCAAAAGCCCAAGCTCCTCTTAATTTTAAGAAATTTTTAGAAATTAATACCTGATCTATCATATGCCAATCATTTTGATATCCAGTTTTTCGCAACTTATATGTTCCTAAAAATTTATCTTCTTGAGAAGTTTGACTGTGTGATAAAAATTTCCAACAAGGATTATATAATAGACTTTTTCTATCTACCACCAACGCTTTCTCTCTAGAAGATTGTAGTTTTTTTACGATTGCTGAATGATGGGGCTCAATATTAAAATCGCCAATAACCATCAAATTATCTTTACTTAATTCACTTTGTCCAATACTTGATCTCAAATCCTGTGCTAGAGAATCATACAGATTATCATCTGTACTTTGTCTACTTGACCAGTGGACTAAATACAGAATTAAATTTTCTTCAAATTCTGGTAAGTAAAATTGAAATTTTTGACCCGTTTTACAATTACGATCAGTATTGGAATATGTTAGATTTTCATAGCAAAATAATTCACTATCTAAAAGCATTGGTTTTATTAAATGTTTGTCTTTATATAAAATTGCTGTATCAAAATGTAGTTGACCTACCTTTTGATAACTATCGATATATGTATATGTATAATTTTCAGTCTCTAAATTTAATTTTTTAATAATATTATTAATATCATTAGTATTAACTTCACCTAAACAGATAAAATCATAATCTAGATTTAAAAAATTTTGAATCACTGATGTACAAAGATCAAGTTTTTTGTTCTTTTTTTCCTCTAACTCTATTTCTGTTAGCTTTTTATCTTCAGATGATTTTTTATGTGTTGGTGGAGATAAACTTGTGTTCCACCATATAACCGAAAGTTGTTGACTCATAGAAAGTAAAAAAGCATTTAATTAAAGTGGATTATAAACAAAAAAATATTTTTGCCTACTTTTTGCTCTTATAATAATCATTATTATTTTTCCCTATGGCTGAATAAAAAGTGGGCTTTAGATTTAGAAAATCAATTAAAATTGCACCTGGTATTAAATTAAATATTGGGAAAAAAGGAATTAGTAGCGTATCTATAGGTAAAAGAGGAGCAAGCGTCAATATAAGTGGTAAAGGTACTCGCTCGACTATAGGCATACCTGGTAGTGGTTTATCTTATTCTTCTTATACACCCCATACACAAAATAACGAAATACCATCTGAACCCAAAAAACGTGGATTTTTTAAAACGCTATTCATTATACTGTTTTGGTTGATCATTGGTTTTTTAGCACTTGCTTTCTTCTTAAGCAAAGATAAATCAAACTCGTCAAAGCCTAGTGAGACTGAGACACTTAATGTTGCAGATCAAGAGCTAAAACCATTAAGCAATGAAACTGTCGCACCAACTCAAACTGCAGAACCAACACCAATACCTACACCCGAACCACCTAAGCAAGAAGAATTTACACCGCAAGCTGAACAAAATGCTCATGCCTACGTACCTACAGCTGAAGACTACAAACGCTTAGAGCAAGAAAAGCAAAGCCAAAAAAGTATTGCAGATAGTCAAAGCCAAGATGATACGATTAGTATTAAAACAACTCTACGGAATAAATCAGAATGAAAAAAATTACCTTATTAGCACTTTTGTTACTAACTAACACCGCATTTGCCCAAAAGTGTGCTGTTCCGCATGCTTGGATCCCATCAAAACATACCTCCCTTTTAAATAAAAATGGCACCTTGGATGATTATTCTATTTTTAGAACAAAATTAATCAAATCTGGTTGGCAACCAATAATATCCGATATGGGTACCAATCCCGATCTACCTGAAGAAAACTGTATAGCAGATCGTTGTATTTATAAATATAAAGATAAGAATAACAATCAACTGTATGTTGAGAAACCTGATGATATTAGTCTAGTACAATTTACTTGTTCAAAGAAATAGATACATTATGGCATTACAGCTTGAGCATTTCGTGCCAATATAATATTCGCATTTTCTTGCTGACGCTTCACGGCGTTAGCAGAATCTTGAGGGTTCTTGGCTCCATTAACAACCATATCAGTTTGATAATTCTGATGAATTGTTACATTGGATGCATTATTAGTAGCTCCTAAATATTGTGACTTTTCAGGGTTTGCCCGTGATGGAGCTGTAGGATTCTTAATATCTATATTTGATGCTGTTAAAAAATTATTGCTTGAAGTTCCACCATTTTTGATCTGTTGTAACGCATTTCTAATTTTAACACCATGCCCATTTTTAGCTTTATTCCCTTTATTTTTGTCATAATATGTTGATGTTCCATCTGATATCTTCCCAGTTTGTGTTTTAAAGCCTGTAGGTACTGGGATGCTTGCCCATTCCATTGATGCTTCATATTGAGCTTGTTCTAAATTAGAGCCATTACCTTTTAAATAATTATTAAGACCTTTGCGTTTTGGTATTAAAAACTCACGAAATATTTTTTCTTGCATTTCAGGAGTAAATTTCTCATTGCCAGTTAAATTCATTTGGGCCATAGCTTGCTTCATAGTAGAAGCAATGATCTGATATTTACCAACCGCATTCATACGACCACTATCGCCTGCCTTCAACTTATTTCTTTGGAGAATTTCATTAATAGTCATTTTGCTAAGATCGGTTTTAAATGCTCCTAAGTTCTTACCATTCACTAAACCACGATTAACACTATTATAATCACCTTCACCACTTGCTATAAGTGAACCAAGATTAGTATATCCATCATTTCCATTTACTTTACTCGCCACCTCTTTCACATTACTTTTCACGGTTTTGGCTAAACCAATAACTAATGTTTGAGCCTGTCCAACCACTTGTTTTACATCTTGCATAGTAAGGCTAGGCTTATTAGTTTGTTGTGGTGAAGATGCATTATTAGAATAAGGTGTAACGTCAATCATCTTAGGTTTATTTTTCGCTTCTTCCTCTTGACGGCGTTTATCATCAAGCATTGGTGTAGCACCACCAAACCAACCTGCAACAGGCTCAATAACGTGTTCTTCAACCTTATCAATTAACTTTTGATGACTCCCATCCCCAAAAATTCCATCAATTGCTTTTTTACTTAGATTTTCAATCCATTCCATTAACTCTTTAATTTTATTAATCACATAATCAATTTCTTTAGACCATGTACCCCAATCAATTAAAGATTTCCCACCTTCTTTCCATGTTTGGTAGTCATCCCATAACAACCCCAAAGCCGTCACTAGAGCCATAACAAGGGTTACAATACGTCCAATGGGTGTCATTGCAAAAATACGGAATAAGAACTTAATAGCTTGTCCAAATTTTAAAGCCCATTCTTTTGCAATCTTTAACCACTTAACTACAGATCCTAAAGACTTTTTAAAGGAGAAGAAGATACGGATAACACCTAACCCAATTCTCAGCATCTTCAACATTCTAACAAATGCACTAAGCATTAAAGTTGCTACAGCAATTTGTAAGAGAATTCCTAAGGTATCTTTAACCATTGGATGTAAATGACTAAATAACTTAACGCAAAACTGAACTGTGGTATTAAGCCCTTTTAAAAGAGGTATTAAAATTTTACCTGCTTGCATAAGTACGACTAAAAAACCTGTTTTAGCCATGATGCTTAAATCACGATATTGAGTCATAAACTCATTACCTGATTTGGTTAACTCATCATTCATACCCATTTGTTTTTGTATTTTTTGGTACTTCTCCATATTGGAGATAAATTTACCATCTCGCATGGCTAAAAGCGTGTTTTGATCAATTCCTAAAGAGTTTGCGTAAGCATTGGCTTGGTATTGTGGCATCTTAGCTAATACACCACTAAGATCTTTCATCACCTCAACACGGTCACGTACTGCACCGTTAGCTTCTTTTGTGGCTACACCTAAATTATTGAGCATACCCTCGTAACCCGGTGAATTACGCATTTTTTCACTAAGCGATTCTAATGTACTAATTGCTTGTTCTGCATTACCGCCCATTTGTTCAATTGCATTACCATAGGCATTGATATTATCAGCACTTGCACCGATACGTTTAGATGCAAAGTAGAGCTTGTCTAATTCAGTAGCTGTTTGTTTTACAGCAAATGCTACACCTGCTGCCATACCTACAATTGCTTTATTTAAAAGTTTTGCTCGTATTTCAACATTTTCAAGACTTTCCTTCATTTTATCAGCAGCAGCTTTATCAGTTTTAAACCCTAAAGCCACAACAAAATCACGAATTACACTCACCTGTGCCATATCCCACCCCATAAAAAAACCACCTGAGAGGTGGAATATATCTGTATTAAAAATTAGTATTTGCTTAAGGATTTTTAAAATTAATATCCTTTAACAGTTAAAATAAAGTAAGTGAGTGCTTGAATGATGGGTGCGAGTGCAAATAACGACACAACCACTAAAATCCAATAACAAAAGATTTTTACACTTTTATGAGTTTGAATGAGTTCTAATACTTTCACTACCCAATCTCCAATGTTAAAATTCATATACTGTTTATATCCTTGTGCCATAAGGTTTAAACAAAAAAGCCAAGAATTGCGAGTTCTTGGCTTTTTGCTTTTGTAAGAAAAAAACCACCCTACGGCGGTCTATCGTTTACTTTCATTTTGTCTTGCCTGATCAACGAGATATTCATTATCAGCAATTACATCTAAACCATCATTCATCAATGCCACATCATTAAGATCTAGTGTGCCATCAATCAAAGACTCGTATTTACACATACCTTTAATAACAGGACGTAGGATCCAATCCTCATTCCCCGGTAAGTTTCGCCAATTTACTTGGACTGTTCCTGAGTAGCTGATGCCTTCGTAAGCAGTCCTTTGATAAAATTTCCCAAATTCACACGAATAACAGCAAGCGTTAAAGGTAAAATCTGCCCCATATCCAACTCGTCAAACATGATCTGACCATTCACACAAACACGTGCAGTACCACGATTAACAACACCCAAGCATTTATGTACAACATAATCCACATCCTTTTCAGGCATAGCAGAAAACGCTGTGGTTAAAGGTTCTAAAGCATCGGTTAGACCATCAAGACTTTTTAAATCAAAAGTTTCTAAATCAATATCTGTATCACCATCAATGGCTTTGAATGCATCAGCTAATCCACCTTTGGCTACTTCCGAAATAATCGGAATAATTGTCGGAACTAATGGTGCAATTTTGCGAGAAACGTGTAATTGATCCATTGCATTGAGGCGGCCAATTGAATACTGATGATCACCTATGGTTAAAGTTTCAATATTATTCATAGCTACCCAACTTCATATCAATTTTGATTGCATCGAAAACCCATTCCACGGTTTGCCCTTCTTTAGCAGCGTTATAATCAGGTGCTTTTTGAAATGCTAGTTTAGTCGCACTCACGTTATCACCTGCCGATGGGTTATTTAGCGTAAAAGAGTTTTTGCCCCACTTTTTAGCACTTTGCTGTTGAACATTGTATAAGTTCATCAGCTTTGCATTGGTTGGTGATGTTTTTAACAAACGTACTGTGACTGTACCTGCTTTACTAGCATGTAATGCATGCATTCCTTCACCATCTGCACCAATAGTCATGGTATTTTTATTATCCAGCATGGCAACTGTAATACCTTCCTCTGCAACTGCCGCACCGTATCCTAAATCAATTGTGCCATCATCACTTGCAAGTGTGGCATGTGTGTCCATAAACGACCAAGTAGACATGTTCTACTCCCTTATTAACGATTTACTGAAACCACAACATCAGCAAAATGCGTTGCACCTGCTAACTTGTAAGCAATTTGAAAAACAGGTGCTTTACGTTGTTCACGTTCAGCCTGTGACTGATCATCTAAACTATTAGCAAACACGTAATAACCTTTTGTTAAATAATCACCAGATTTGAGTGAGCCAAATTCATCGCCATTCCAAACACCGGGTGCAGCTAACCCATTGGTAACACCTTGTTCACAAGCACGTTCTAATACGGCACATTGACGATTTAAGCCACCATCTGTTTGCGGTACTTTGCCTGTGGTGTAGTACAAATTCCAAAGGGAAGTTTCTAAATTATTTTGTTGCCAATCCAAACCGTGTACTTCATCAATAAAAACACCGCTTGCCATCACGCCTTCTTGCAAGATCGCCGTGTCATTGTTGTAGCCTACATAGACATTACAGTTTTTAGATGCCAATGCACTTGCCTTGGATACTGTGAGATTTTCAGCAGTTACCCCGGGTAATTGTTTAAATTTAAGTGTAATGGTAGTATTTGTACCATTAAAGTTCACGCTAAATGCACGACCAAACAAGGATGCAATTGCAAATTTAGAACTACTTGAATAAAGACATACTGTACGCTTATAACCCTGTGCTTTTAGTCGACTAGCAACATCATCCTTACTTGTTGTTAACAGCGTATTTGCGTTTTGTGTAGTATGGCCATAAATCCGACTTGGATCTGCAGCTTCAATTAATGCAGCAAGTTTAACAACTTCATCATCCGATAAATCGTCTGCAACCATCAAGCCATACCACTTTAATGAGTCTAAGCATGCATTTACGGCAGTCATAATATTTTCTTTTGATGCTTTATCCCAATACCCGATATAAAGTGTACGTGGCTTCGGTGACTGACTAAAATACAAGTTCGCCGCCTTATACTCATTAGAATCCACACCAAAATCGGTTGCGACTGCACTAATTCCTGAATATTCACGCATACGTTCAGCTGTGGTAATTACACCTGCAGTCGAACCTAAAATAAGAAGTGAACCAAATGAGCGTGGCCCTGCTGAAAGTGCAGCAATACTCACCTGCACATTTACCACATTTGATACAGGAAGTGTCATAACTAACTAACCTCGATTAAACTTAATTTGAGAAGATTGCAGCGTATCTACGGCGTATTGCTGTGTTGTTTTACGTCTAAACGTAGCAACTAAGTCGTAACGATGCACATATTGTTGATTGAGAAAATCAGGTGCCGTTGTAATGGCACTGACATCTACAAATTTGAAAGATAAGAGTTGTTGTATATTTTGTGGAATACCAAGCCCATTTTTAAAGGTATTGGCGAGCTGTTGCCCTTGTAGGCCATAAAACGATAAAAAGACTTCAAGCACTTCATGGCGAATATTGTCGATATTGGTGTTGTGTTGTTCAAAGTAAGGACCATCATCAGGTGTAATGGTTTTTATTCCGAATGCACACCAATTTTCGGTAATACTTGGCATGGGCAGTGGTTCAGGTTGCCATCGAGGGCGAACCAATGTGCCATCTAGTCCTGTCACACCAACAATAAATGCCTGAAAGAGATCTTCGAGTTCTTGGCCATAAGTAACCGCCCCACTTGGTGATAAGAAACCACCTGTTGCAGACGTTGCCATGGTTACCCCGAAAGTGGTTTAAGTTCGCAAATTGCTTTTACAAACCCTATGCCGTAATGCTGATTATCAAGTACTTGCGATACAATATAACGCTTTCCATGCCACTCAATTTCATCTGCTATATGTCCGTTATCACCTGATAATAAAGCAAACTGCGTATGAATATTGATTGCTCCCTTAATCAAAGTACCATCCTCACGGCGATCCATATTGAAACCGCTATTGGTTGTAACCACACCATAAAAAGGTGTTGCAGTACTTTGGGTCTGATTACGGCCATTACTCCCAACCACCACTGCATTACGATGACATACCAACATATCCATAAAATCAGGATCGAGTAGAACATCTGATACATCAAGTCTTGCCACGTTCGACCTCCTCATCCTTATGCATAATCACATATGTTTGCGAGTTACGATATTGCCCCGTGTCGACTAAAGGTTTAATTGATGTGCGACCTCTTGCTTTACGATGGGCAATGGTGAGTGGTGCTAACGCCGTAAAATCACCTGCATTAATTAAACGTTTTACACTCATGGTGGCTTTCATCCCTGCTGAGCCGAGATAAAAGTACATTTTCTTTTGATTACCCTCCAAAGCACTATCCACGGCTTTAAAAAGTTGCTGACTTATAAAATCTTGTACAGCTTCTACACCAGGTACTAAATGTGGACGAGGAGGTAAATTCATAGCAGGCGAACCATTTTCAAGTAAATAACCAATTTGAGCATTGGTCATATCACTATCTTCACGCTGTTCGCCGTGGGGCACACCGACTAAAACATCAGTTTGAGACAGAGCTTTCGTGGCTTCTAGAATATCAAGCAAACCCAAGCCTGTTGCTTTAACGCCACTCATAGCTGAATGCCTCCAGCCCCCATCATGCGAGCAAGTTGTAAAAATTGAATCCCCCAAGTGGTTTGGTTCCATTGTCCACCGTCATCAAGCGTTACACCTGACACATCCATAGACTTTGAAACACTATCAACCGATTTAGAGGTTTCATTTCCAACCACTTTACCTGCATCTGCACCCATTAATGATGCCGACATTGCACGTTGGTATAACGTCAAGTAATGAGCTATAAAAAACATTAGCCCTTCATCACGCAAATCTTCCCAACGGCGTTCATCTAACAGCTTTAACCCCAAGGACAGATATAAATTAAACTGTGCACTTGGGTAGCGTGTTAGATCAGCAAACATCGGCATCTTTTCACGAAAAGATGACTCTGTGAGCATGATTATTTTTCCTTAGACGATGCTTCCAACTGCTTTTTTAAACCTGCAAGCTCAGTATCCTTTTTCTTGGCATCTGCTTGTAAGGTTGTAATGGTTTTGTTGGCTTCATCAAGCTGTGTCGTTGCCGTAGCAAGCTCTGCTTGTACATCTTCCAACTGCTTTTTTAAACCGTCAGTTTCAAGGTCAGACGATGTAATGGGTTGTGAATGTGCAGCAACATACCAGTGTTCAGCAAGCTCAGAATCCACTTCATTAATGCCTGCTTTAAGTTCTACCTTTTCATCTTTAGATAGATGAATCACAAGATCTTTAGATAATAAAATCTGTACTTTAGACATACTTACACCCCATCTGCATAGAAGGCTGTTTCAGGGTAGATATACTCCACCACACCAATACGCCCAAAGTACGTGGTAAGTTGACGTAGATCGCGGTATTCAAGCGGTGTACGTTGCAATGGTACCAATGGAATACGAACACGACTTTCATCTTGTGTGTACGCTACAATACGGTCAGAATCACCCACACCACGCCCTGATAGCCATTTAAGGGGCTGAATATCAAGTTCTTTACCATTGACTGAGGTACATAAGCTATTCATGCGTAAGAATTGCAGAATAGAAATATTACCTGCTTCCGACACAATACGGCTTGTCAGCAAGCTAAACGCCGTTGGTGGCAGTAACAACTTGTCAGGACATACGGCGAACCCTGATGCGACCCATGCTTGGTTTAAGATTAAGTTCACATCATCTAAAATTTCTTGAGGGGTTTTACTTACCCACTGAGTTTTACCCGATACACCATTCGGTACGTTAGTTGCCCCCACTTTACTGCTATTAACTAAACCTGTAATACCTAAAGTACTGTCACCAATGTAAACCTGCTCGTCCACATCCATGTTGTACTTGAGCATCATGCCTGTGTATTTTTGCGTATCAACTGGGCGACCTACCTGTTTAGCAGACTCAAGCTCAGGGATTGTCCATCCAAGTTGCATGCCCCACAAGTTAAGAGGTTGTGCAGTTTTACCAATATCAAGTGCAATACCTTGAATGGCATCGGTATCTTTACCAATCCATGCTTTACCATTCGGTGATTGACCACCTGCAGACGCAAAGGTTGAGTTAGTAAATGATGCGGTTTCATCAGCAATAGAGACATCCGAACGTAAATCAATATCACGTGTCCATGTCACACTGGCTAATGGCTCATGCATACGCTGATCTAAACGTTCCAATTCACCAACTAAAAACGTACCTGAGCTGTCAATAGTACGTGCATCAAATGTCTGAAAACCATCGGTTGTGCGTGCACGTACAGGCATTGCTGCCATAGCAGATGCCATTGAGGTTGCTAAAATGATTTTACTCATTAGTTATAAATCTCCAGGCACAAAAAAACTCGCCTAATGCGAGCTGTACCTTTTTATTTTAAATTAAATGTTAAATGCGATTTCTACGTTGCCGTCTGCATCTGCTTCACACATGAAGATGGCTTTTACTTCAATAGTTTCACCATCGACTGCAATAGCTTCAATCCCACCTAATGGTTTTAGATCCGTGGCATTTGCAATACGTGTATATACAGGCTGTCCTTTTTTCGCCGTACCTGTATTATTTTTTACAGTCATATAACCACGTACCAAGACATCACTAATACCCTGTGACGGTGGTAATGCCGCACCAAGAGCATTCGTTGCACTTTGCGTTGGATAAGCACGAACCAATAAACCATACGGCTTTTTAGTATTAGCATCTAAAGCTACAATTTGCCCTTGAACATTGAATTGTCCAAACACACCAAATGCAGGAAGCTGACCACCAACAATATGTGCTTCAATGGTTGAATGAGATTTACGTGATACATCACCCGGGATACCTGACGGCATGCGGTATAAAAATGCGTTACCCATGTTTATTTTCCTTTATTACGGTTTGCCCAAAATTCACGGTTACTGGCATTAATATCTGCCACTGACTTTGGTGTACGTCCAAAATCCTTAGTAGAGACACCTGTTCGCACACCACGTTGGTTGTTTTGTTGTTTCAGCAATTCTGATGCACCAATAAAAGCAGCATCTACAGTGTGTGCAGGCAAGGTATCAAAATTGGTATTTAAACCAATAAACGGTTTAATCACCGTTTGCCCTGCATCTGTAGTAAAAGCTTGTTTTAACACTTGGCGTTTTGTATTGAGTACGGCGTTACCATTATTTGCACTATCAAACGTTGGCGTTTTAAAGCCCGGTGATAAAATTTCTGCACGTACTAACACCTCTTGAAGCGAATCACCTGTATGATTTTGCACACCTTCTTTAGATAAGGTATCCGCTTTTTCAGCATCTAATACGTCATCTTCGGTTTTGGTATCTTTGTCTGTATCTTTAGTTTCTGACTCATCATCGTCTTTCGTTTCTTCAGACGTTTCAGCATCTTTTGTTTTTTTCTTTTCCAACGCCATCATACGTTTATCTAATGTTTTGAGCGTTTTAAGAATTTGACGATTAACTGCTGCATCACCTGTTTTAGATGATTCTGTTTCTTCATCATCATCTTTGGTTTCATCATCGTCATCTTCCGTATCTTTTGCTTCTGCAAGTGCTTCGTCAATCGTACGGCGTGCTTTCATAAGCTGTTTTTCAAGCCATGATTGATTTGCCTTAGGCATAAAACTATCTCCAATTGAACAACGTGAGCCACAACGCCCACTCTCTACCAAAGCAACATGATTACCTAAAATATTGCTTTGAATTCCTTTACCCTTGCTGACCTCTAAATAGTCAGCATCATAGCCAAGCGAAATTTCCACCTTGCCATCTTGTACTTTGTCGATAGTTGTTTTATCGGTAATAAGCAGATCGGCAATTAAGAAGTCAGGGTTATTTTCATCACGGCGTACATTTTGTGCTGTACCCACAGCAAGCTGCTTCCAATTTTCAGGGCTTACCCAATCGTCAGGGTGGTCATCTGTAACCGCCTTACCCTCAAAGCTTGAAATAGTCTGATTATTGAATAAAGCATCTTCACTACGCTCAACGATAATTAAGCCTGTATTGTCCGCCGTGATAGGCACTTCACCTTTGCCATACATCAGCTTACCAATACGAGCTACAGGCACATCACGGCACAGCAAATAACCTTCGGGTGTCGTTTCGCGTGTACGCCCTAATTTACCTGTGGTGTAAATATTTGATCCGTCTTTGGTATGGCGATCTTTTGTTTTTTTCTTAAACATGACTCACCTGTACTTAACCGTTTGGTGCAGAACTTGGAGTTTTGATATAAGTTCCATCACAGATATAAGCCACTAACGGTTCAACCAAAGTGGGGATACGTTGTGGGTTAACACCTTGTGCCAATGCTTGTTGTGTAAGAGCAAGACGCACTTGTACTTTTTCTTTACTCATCATATTTCCTCAGACATAAAAAAGAGCCGTTATAGGCTCTCGTAATCATCAGGTACAACAGGTTCGGCATAACATCGGCAGTTATAAATACACCCCGGATGTGCCCGAACCCCTGCACGTTGATCTGCAATCGGTGGATTATCCCACTTGTGAAATGTTCCATTAAGTTCTTTATGATCAGAACGCACATCTGGATCTTCGGACGTACGCCAAATGTAACCTTGTGAGCCTAAGTTTTTTGCTCTTGCTTCTGTAAAGTTACTTTGTGCACGACTAATTTCCGTACGTGCAATTAAGTTGGCACGTGACTTCGTAACATGACCTGTCGCTAAAATCAGCCCCGCAACCTCACTAGCACGACCACCATCAATGGTAGTGCGTGTAGCAAGATCATGGACGCGTTGTGCTGCATCCAATGGCAATGATTTAATTAAAGTTACTTGGTCATCCATAAGCTTTTGGTAAATCGCACCAATATCGGTATTACGGATTTGATCACGTACACCACGCGATAGATCTTTTGCATGAATTAACCATGTTTTTTGATCACGCAACGCAACATCCGTCATGATTCGACCTGCCGTGTTTTGTGCCCAATGATGCAATGTTCCTGCATATTCATTCAATGCACTTACAATTAATGGATAACTGCGTGGGTCGTTCACATCAAAACTTTTAACAATCGTGTCAATGTAACGTGCAATTTTCCTTAATTGTTGAGCATAACGGCGTTCTGCCTTACGAACTGTCTTTGGATCCCACATTTAACGCTCCCGGTGCAGGTGGATCATCATCAGCATCGTCAATTTCTTCATCTGTAATATTAGAATAAATATTAGTGACCTCTGAATTTTGACGTAGTTCCTTTAACGCCGTCTTGCGTGAGATCAAGCCATTTTCTTGTGCTTGAACAACCGCCGTAGTGACCTTGCTTGCAATATCCGCTTTAGTGGCATCATCAATTTGCCATAAAGACGCAAAATCAAACTTAAACGAGTTAGGTAATGGCTTACCAAGTACTGACATACTTACAACCGCAAGAAGCGTATGCAACGGCGTACGCAAACGCCCCTCTTGTGTTTGGTTAATTCCATCGTAGTAGTTAGATAAATCACTTTCACCTGTGGCATTTAAACCTGCAGGTGCTTGACCAAATAATTTAACCAATGGAATCCCAAGTGCCCCTGATAGCTGTTGGCCAAACTGCATCAAGATATTATCTAGGCCTGAAAAGTTGTATTGACTGGTTTCAAACTCATCTTGTACATCCATTACAGTCAGACCTTCATTTGACTGCCATAAACGGATATGTTCCATTTGTTTAACTAACCCTTCAAATGCACGACCACCTGAAGCAATTAGAGTTCGTAAATCTTTCACTTTATATGTGCGTAGATGAGCTTTATAAACTAACTGACCTGCACCAAGGGTTGCACTATCAAACAACGTTAAACGATCTTCTAATCGCTCAATAACAGATTGTCCCCAAAGGTTTTCTGCAATAGATTGCCAATAAGGGAGTTTTACGCCGTCAATACGAATAACACGCGAATAGTGGATACGCTCATTACATAGCCCTACAGCATCAGAAAAAACATCATAGTATTTAGGCTTACCGTAATGTGGACCATAATCAGTAACAAGATCCTCTAGAGTTGGCTGTATCATCCAACGATCTAGTACAAGTAATCCTTTAAAACTGTCTTTACCAATCGTTTTAATATTTAACGGCGATGATGGGTTTTGACCATCAATCAGCATCACAGCAATCGCACCGCCGTACAACCGTGACCACTTGATTGTTTCATTCAGACGATCCCAAACTTCTAAATTATCCAAAACATTATTAATGCTTTCGACTTCATCAGGATCATCAAAACCACGCATGTTAATCCCTTCGCGTGTCATATCATCAGCAACCACATCCACGGCGTTACCCACAATCCAACTAGAGCGATACATGGCTTCTAATTTTAGGCGGTCACGGCTTAAAAAATTAAACCCATAGGTGGACTGGTCATGTTGACTTCCTGCACCTAAGCCGACTCGTGCAGCAAAGTTTTGAAAACTATCTACAGTACGTTTAACAATGTTCATAACGGTTTCTCACAATCTCGCCCAAACACCCACTCCACCACGAGACATGATGTAACCATCTAATGAATAGCGTAAAGCATCTATACCGTGGTTCCATTTATCTACAATAATTGGAAGTACTTCATCAGTGAGGCGGTCTTTTTTGTACGAGTAATTTCTAAATTCTTCTAAAATCTTTTTACAACGTGGATGGATAATGATTTTGTCAAAGCCCTTTAGATGGGCTATACCATCCTCTACAGATCCTTGCCATTTTTCTGCAGCCGAAATCGTAAAACCTTGCCGAACTAAATAGCTGATCGTCTCAGGTCGCGAACAATCCCCTTTGATCGGCCAATTCCTTGAATCGGGCACGGCGTCATAAAACTGTGCCATTTCATCAAGCTCTACACCCACACCAAAGGCTTCGTATTCAATATAAAGTGTATTTTCAATAACAAAGGAGCGAAGTAATGTACTTGGATCATTCGCAAAACCAAAATCAGCACCAAAAAACAAGCGTTCTGCAGTTTTCCAAAGCTCATCATCAAATGCTTCTACTTTATATTTATTCTTAAATATTTGAGCTTCTGACAATTCAAGATAATCACCCTCCCATATCCAACGATAGGTAGCGTCATCTAAATTTGCTTGGTCTTGTCGCCGTTCAATTTCTAAAACTTCGGGAAACCACGGATTGTCGGAGTAGTTCATTTCTACTCCAATACCAATCAACTCACCTGTTACATCATCGTAAATCTTGTCATGACGGAAACGCTTACTGGTAGCACTATCACGTTTTTCGGGGTTCCATGTAATCCATACCTCTGAACCACTTTCACGCACCGTAGGCAGTAATTTACGCCATGCCATTTCACTGACTGTTTCAGCTTCATCTACCCAACACAGCAAGATGCGTGCTTTAGATTTAATGCTATCCAAGTTATGACGTAGACCACAAAAACCATAGCTCACCCTACGATTCTTAGTACGGATGTATTTCTCACCCATTTCATAATATTTATTAAGAAATGGTACTGAGCGAATAGCTTGCTTGATCTCCTCCATAGATGATTCCTCAAGAGAGTTCATATACTCACGAGCACCAAGCAACATGCCACTAATACCTGCTTCCGCCCACATATACCCCCTAACAGCAGTCATTAAAGCAAATGTACGTGTTTTACCTGAGCCACGTCCACCCCATGATGAGCGGTATCGCACACTAGACTGTGAGAACAGTGGAATTAGTTTGGGTGGTAGCTCAATCTGTACTTTCGACATTAGGAGCCACCAATTCAATTGTTAAAGGTTTATTAATTTCTTTGCCGTTAGTAGTGTGATCTATCTCCTGACGAGTCACACGCCCATCGGTTTCTTGAAAGGCTTGTTTAAGTACCTTTTGTTTCATCACCTTGTTTTTGCCGTAGTCGTCATACATTTTTTGTAGTTCACGCAGACGAAAGGCTTTATTGGCCAGTGGTATATCTAAGATATTCTCTTGGAAGTTACGCCGTGTTTCATCAAAAAGTTGTTTTAATTTCTTACTTAAATTTTTACCTGCAGGTTTAGTTGGGTCGTATGCAGAACACTGACGGCGGTCTAACTCTATGCCAAATTCTTGTTTGACAGCATCAGCAACCTGTTGAGGGGTTTCCATACAGGCAAGTGATTGAACAATAAATATTTTTATAGGCTCTTTAAGCGTTGCCATAACTTCCTCTTTGTCATACTACGTCAAACAAGATAGGCAAAAAAAAGAGCCTTACAGCTCAGTTCACTACACAATTTCCGCAGCACTTTGATATGTCTAAATCTGAAACAAACGGCGGATTCTTTGCAATCTCAACAAGCCGTTTAATGTCTTGGTTTGCACCCCAACGTTTAACCACGCCCACAAATTCTTCCACGTCATGACCACCCAAGTAATGTTTTGGTAAGCCTGTATGCTCACTGAATATTGCTTCACCATCTTCGTCACGCTCTACGGCGATATGATAAAGCTCATGTTCTAACAAGGCACAAAACTCACGATCATTGGCACGTTCACAAAAACTTGCATCAACTGTAATCAGATAAACAGGTACAAAACCGAACCAATCACGCATTTGTTGTTCTTGTCGTGCTTTACGCCAACCACCTTGGTTAAACATGATTTTTTCACACTGGCCAAGTACCATACGCTTTTTAGATACGGCGGCAGATGATGCCCACGCAAATGCTAAAAAGGTTTCGTCATCGTCCATAAGTTCGGCAATATGATCATGGTCGGGATTGTAGAGTTTGCCATCATTTTTTAAATAATTATCAACCACCCATTGTTTTAAATCAGGTGCAGGCACTAGACGTATCGCTTCTTCAAGTTCTGCCTGATCTATAAAGTCAGTCGGTGGAAATGGTCTGATCTGTTCCATCTACAGCGTCCTCTTTTAATTGGTGAAGCATCCAACCAATGACGTAACCATACTTAACGGCGATATAGTCAAAACGCTCACAATGATAACCACGTTCTTCTGCTTCATCGTATCGTCCCATATTCCAAGCCTTATTACTCAGTTTGCCACGGCGACCACCCGACCAAGGACTACCCTCTATTTCAATCAATATTCGTTTTTTAACGATATGAAAATCGAAACGACAATGCTTAGTTTTATTGATCTGAAACTGACGCTCAAAGCCAACGCCGTGTTGCTGCAATTGCTCTGTGAGTATTGCATCCGCTTCTAAATAGGATTGTTTGGCTTTAGGCAATGGCAACGTACGAGGTTTACGTTTGGGTAGTGCTTTATTGATCAGGGCTTTGTATTGTTTTTCGTCCATATTCCACCCATAAAAAAACCACCCGAAGGTGATTTTTAAATTCTAATAAATAGACGCAAACTAAGGCAATCTGGTTCCAGTGACTCTCTGCATTATATTTCCCACAGTGATTGTTAGGTAATTTCTATCAGGATCTTCACTAATAGACACCTGACTATTATTTTGTTGTGCAGCCCTCAAAGCATTCATAACATTGTCTTTAAAGCTTGGCATATAATCTGCTTTAATAACGTTATCGGGACGAATATCATATGTGTAGTAGGCTATCTGATTATTTTGCGATACTTCAAACGCTAAATTATTCATCCAATTACAATTAAGAATGCTATTCCCATTTATATTTAATTCCATATTACTTCTACTTTAAAATTTTTACCTTAGGTATAAAACAATATTGGGGCTCAGAACAAAAATGCAACTCTCAGATTTTTCAATAAATTCTATAGCCCCTTTCATTACTGGGGATGATGGTGTCCCAACACCCTATTTAAGTGGATCAAAGATCATTAAATTTTTTAATTCTTTTGGTGTAAGAGATGTATATGATGATGGATTACCATTTAAATTAAGTCGCACAAAATATGTGATTACAACACTAAAAACATTAAATGGTACACGTAATTTAAAACCCTTATTAGAAAGCTTGGTTGATTCAAGACGAATTGAAAACTCAGACGAAGTAACAAAACTTATTAATGAAATTATTAAATATGATGGGTATAAACTAGAAAAAAATTTAGACAATATATACCGAATATCGGGTCAACAATTTGAAGATCCTATTAAAGCAACCGTCCATTTTGATGAAATCAAAAATCAAATAATTGAGAATTTATTAAATGCAAAATTTTGTATTTGGGCTGCCATTGCATGGTTTACAGATAAAGATATAGGAAATATCTTACTGAACAAGCATAGATCAGGGCTAAATATTCAAGTAATCGTTAATGATGACGAAATAACAGAGAAATATGGACTACAGTTTGGGTTAAAAGGAATTGAATATTACAAAGTCAATCCTATTTCACCTTTTGGAAAAAAAATAATGCACAATAAGTTTTGTATTATTGATTTCACAAAAGTTATTACTGGGTCATATAATTGGACCAAAAATGCAACCTATAACAATGAAAATGTTTCTATTATTGAAGGAAAAGATATAGCGGAACAATATGCACAAAAGTTTATTGAATTAAAAATAAATTCAAAGTATAAAAATTCACTTTATGAGTGATAGTGATCTTTAAAGAAATTTGGCGTGGCAGGCCGGACTTGCACCGTAGTTGGTGATTTTAGAAAAATCCCAAGTTTATCGTAAACATTCTTAGAGCCCTACTGCCACATCATCCAACCATTGTCGAGGGTTAAAAATTTTTTCATGTTCATGTTGTTACCTTTTTCAAAAATAAACTGCAATAAAGTTGATAGACGCTCTAGTGTTGACACTAAGCTTATGAATTGCAGTAAGGCTCCAAGCATGTAGCTTATCGATAAAACAGGGGCACTTATTAAACCGGTCCATAATCCCAATAGAGCGAGTAAGCCGAAACAAAAAGTGTAAACTAAACTGGTTTGGTCTACATTAAAATTTAATATAACCACTATATCCAAATGATGCCTTATCGGGACGAATATGTCAATTTAAGAAATTTCTAGCTCACGGCGGTAATTTTCAATATATTTAATGGCATCCGCTTTGGCTTCTTGCAACATCATTTGTACGGCATCGCCATAGTTCTTCCAATTATTTTTATAAGTTTTAACTTCCATATCTACACCTGCAAACCATAAACGCCCTTCTAAAGTCACCTTACTTTCTAAATAGTTATGCAAGAAATAATAAAGCTCCATATTGGCAATCTTCCGACAAATCTCAGGCAACTTATCTTTATTACGTTTCTTCTCTTCATCCGCTACTACAAAAATAGATGCAGTTAAGAATTTAAGTACCTTAGCGTACTGTACACCGTGTTCCTTCCAATCGCCGTACGCTAATAAAAACGCTAGGTCTTTTTGTAGATCGTCATCCATTAATGCAAACACTCCTGCTTTGTCTTCCCAATTTGGTGGCTTCTCTCCTGTTGCCTTTTCACTAATTTCGTACTGGGCAACCTTGGCACGCAACTCACGACCCAACCACTCAAAAGCACTTAAACCCTCTAACGCAACAACATTACCCATTAAATCTACTCTCCCAAAAACTGCTGTATTTCTTTAATTGCAAATCCTGACTTAACTTGCTGTGTACTAAATCTTAAAACGGTGAACCCTATTTTTGATGCCTCGTTATATTTCTCCATATCCCCTAAATAACCACTACCACGTGTATGCCTACCATTGGTCCAAATACCACCCTCTACCTCAATTAAAAGTTTAGTATCTGTAATATAAAAATCAGATCTCCACTTACGTGTTGGGTGAAATTGGTATTCTTCTTGAAATGCGATTTTTACGGCTTTAAGTTGTAAGCTGAGGGTTTGTTCACCCTCGCTTCGTTTCGTTACACCTACCCCTGATTTTTTGCGTTTAATAGGCTTCTTACGAGTAGATGCATACTTACTTTTGTATTCAGCCAATGAAATACTACTAGTCATTTAACGCCCATTAATTCTTTTGCATACGGCGTTGCTTGATACATCGCATAATCTATTTTTTCTAAGAAACCTGCATCTTGCAGACTGCGTAAATACATCGACATACGATTTTTATCGCAATCAACCACAAAATTTCTTAGATCCACCCCTGTAACAGGTTCTGTGGCATACACGGCGTAAATTAAAATATCGAGCTGTTGCTGAAATGTGATGTGGGGTGCACTCATTGTCCACTCCCTAAAACTGCTGTGCTTTCGCTAAAACGTAAACTGCTTAATTGTCGCTTGCACCAACGTTCTCTAAAGGCTTGTTCTTTTTCGCTAACGGGTTTAGGAGCATCGTAAATTTTGCATTGATGCCCAATAAACTGAGAATGGTTATAAACCACCATTTCACCTGTTAAAACGGCATTGCTCACTTGAGATAATTCAATCAAACGCTGAGTGTTCACGCCACCACCTCATTTAAACCAAGACCACATGCAATTTTATTTAAAACACTTGAAGCAACACGCTCATGTGTTACCAGATCTACAAGCACCATCACAGACACCTGAATTTGTTTTGCAATCGCATCTAAAGACCAACGTGCTTGAAGTGCGGTTACGGCGTGACACACAGCGATTTGTTTTTCAGAGCAAGATTCAAAGTTTTGATAAATTCTCATACTTACGCCCCTACACCGTTTTGTTTGTAGCCCACCTGCTTGAGATACGGGATCAGTTTTTGAATGCCCTCAGCAGTGCAAAGCTCATCCATGATGCGACTTGCCAAATCTTCGTAGGTTTCGCCAACTTGAGCATGCTGACTTGCATACTCAGGTAGACGGGAGATTTTGTTTGCAAACATGAAAATTTGTTTTTCAGAGAGTTGGGCTTCGCTTGGTTTTTCAGACTGTGATTTTTTGTTTTGCACAGGATTAGATTTAGATTCCAATGCTCGGTACTTGGCTACCGCCTGAACAAGTTTGTCAGCGAAGTGGTAAATCATCACATCGTCATCCAAATTTTTCTCAGCGTTAAATTTTTCAAAGTGATTTAACTCACGTTCAAACCAAGATGCATTTTTGATTTCTAAAATCAGATTTGGGTCTTGCAAGTAATCAAGCTCGTCTTCAAGTTTTTCCCAAGAAAACCAAGTTTTTTTATTTTTAGATTCTATTAAAAGATTCATTGGGAGATTCTGTGTACCACTTTTGGGACTGGTTGCAGTACCACTTTTGGTACAGGTCGCCGTCCCACTTTTGGTACCAGTACCATTTTTGGGACATGTACCACTTTTGGTACTAGTTAAGGGTATTTCTTCACGTCCATTTACCCCAATTAAGCGATAAACTTTTACGCCATTACCACGTGTTTTACCCGTAAATTGAAGTAGATTTAACTCCTCTAACTCATCAATAACTTTCATCACTGTTTTACGGTTGAGCACACAATCTTTTGCCAATCGGGCAACACTTGGATATGCAGTATGGTCTTCACCTGCACGATCTGCCATTGATAACAAAACAGTACGTTGTGATGAAGTTTGCACAGGTACTCTCCAAGCCCAATTTGTTGCATCTAAGCTCATATCTGCACCGCCGTGTTTGTTTTAACCACGCATTGTGGTAAAATTAATTCGTTCATTTTTGATGACCTATCACTGTGAACAACTTAAGCCTGAGGTCTGAACTCGGGCTTTTTTATTGTCTGAATAAAAAGAATTACTGCCTTGACCAAACTCTCCCAAGTCTGCCCGCATACGCTCATATCTTTTTACTCGCCCTATTGCTAAATTGACCATGTGCCATTCACCCATGACTATTTTTTCAATTAGGAGTGCAGCTTGCTTACCTACTTCCATACCATTAAAAGCAGCAATTTCTCGCAAGCAATGCATAATTTCAGGATCGTGCTTCGTTCGAAGATCTTCTTTTTCGAGACTCACATTTTCACCTGCTTGCCTAAAATATTTGGATTTAGAAAAAGGTGGGGATAGTCAAGTTTCACTTGTGGAGGTATTCCTCTTTTCATCCAATTTTGAACACGTTGCTTACTTTTGATTCCCAAAAGTTCAGCAACCCTCGTTGACCCACCTAAGATCAACAAAATTTCTTTGTCAGTCATAGCTTATCCTCAAAAACACCATGTGTACTTAATAGTAAACACTATGTTTACA
The DNA here is from genome assembly GCF_027568475.1 of Acinetobacter sp. HY1485. Taxonomy (GTDB): domain Bacteria; phylum Pseudomonadota; class Gammaproteobacteria; order Pseudomonadales; family Moraxellaceae; genus Acinetobacter. Next base: position 259,233 of record NZ_JANKZG010000005.1, read on the forward strand.
TAAGTCAATTTGTTTGTTTAACACAACTTGTTTACTTGAGAGATAATATTTTTATGTACCAATTTAGGGTTAGATATGCACGAGTCATTTCAGCGGTTACTTGAAATAGCAAAAGAATTAAATCAAGAAGAAATTGCTAGAAAAATTGATGAACTACCGCAAACACTTACTAATTGGAAGAGACGTGGAATCTCAAAGGCAGGAGCATTAAAAATTTCTGCAGCATTTGATGTTTCTGCAAATTGGATTTTGACAGGTAAAAAACAAAAAGAAGATAGTGTAGTAATTAGCTTAAAAGCATTAGATTCAAATTCTCAATTAGATATTGATGAGCTTGAAGTTCCTCATTATAAAGAGGTTTCCATACCTTTTAACATTAGCGATTTTGCTAAAATTAAAGGAAAGGAAAAAACAAAAATGCGTATCAGTAATTCAACATTAGTAAAATATAATGTAGCTATTGAGAATGCTTTTGCTATTACTGCTACTGGTGATTCAATGTCACCAGTTATAAATAACAATGCAGTTGTATACGTTGATTTAGGCACAACAAATATTATTGATGGAAAAATTTATGCCATCAGTCATGGTGGATTGTTTGAATTTAAGTACTTATATAGACTTCCAAAGGGTGGAGTGCGAATAGTAAGTGCAAACAAACAGGAATACCCAGAAGTAATTTTAACAGCCGAGCAAGTTATTGAAGAAGAGTTCTCTGTCATAGCTTATGCTTTTAGCGTACAAAATCCTCTACCTTAAAGTAAATATTTTGAAAAAAGACCACATCATGTGGTCTTTTTTCATGGCTCTAATATTAAAAAGAAAACAAAAAAAGTTCACATATGTTTGTAAAAACAACTTGACCTTAGTAAACACTGTGTTTACTATGAATCCATCGAAACGAAAAAGCCCACACTGACCGTCGAAATCACATGTGGGCTTTACAGAAAACTGCGAGGCAATTATGCAACATAAATCACATCCAATGCAATTAGAACGTACGCTTGTTAGTACGTTACTGCAACAGCAAGACCAGCGTGGTATTTGCCCTGCTCACTCTACAATGCAACAACGTACCGAGTTTTATGCACAGGTACAAAAAGAAGTTGTGACTCAAAAACAAGATGTTTTATTCCCAGTCATCACCAAACAAGAAATGATTGTTAGCTATATCAAAGACCTATTTTTAGGATTTGGGTTATTGTTGGTTATCGTATTATTGCTTGTTTTGGCGTACTGGAGTACTCAGAAAATCCTTACATTAGTTTGGGGTATCTAATATGTCTCGAATTTTCTCTATTAGAGCAAGTTCTTTAGGAGATCTATTTGACTGCCCTGCACGTTGGGAAGCAAAAAATCTTCTAAAGAAAAAAATGCCATCATCTTCACGTTCGCAAATTGGTCAAGCAGTACACGAAAGCATTGGCCGTTGGGATTATCTCAACATGCTAGGTGAACAACCACACATTGAAGAATGTAAGGAAGTGATCTTCCAACAGATTTGGAAAGAACAAAATACAGAAATTGATTGGTCTGAGGTTGATCAAAATACATCAGAAAATATTGCAACCTCACTTATGGAAAAGTACATCCAACACATTGCACCAAGCCAAAAATTTATTGGTGTTGAGGTGTTATGCGAATCTATGGTGATCTCTGACCTAAACATTGAACTAACAGGCACGATTGACCGCGTTTACGAAAATGAAATGGGTGAACTTGGTATTGGTGACATCAAAACAGGAAAAACCTCTGTATCTGCCAACGGCGTAGTACGCACAGAAAACCATGCCGTACAGATGGGCGTTTATAGCATTCTTGCAAGCCATGCTTTACAGGAAAACATTATTGCCCCTGCACGTATCTATGGCTTAACCACAGCCAAAACAGACAAAGGACAACACGTTGGCATCGGTGAAATTGAATCACCTGCAGAAGTATTACTTGGTACAGAAGAATCACCAGGACTACTTCACCACGCATCCAAAATTCTAGAAACAGGCTTATTTTTTGGCAACTCAAAATCAATGCTCTGCCACCAAAAGTTTTGCCCTAACTTCTCTACATG
>NZ_JANKZG010000006.1 GCF_027568475.1 Acinetobacter sp. HY1485
TTGTGCTGGCGACCATAGCAAGAGTGAACCACCTGATCCCTTCCCGAACTCAGAAGTGAAACCTCTTTGCGCTGATGGTAGTGTGGGGTTACCCATGTGAGAGTAAGTCATCGCCAGCTCATTATTCAAAGCCCCTCAATGAGGGGCTTTTTTTATGCCTCTAATTTACTTAAAATTGCTTGATTAAATGCAGGAATATCATCAGGGCAGCGTGAAGTAATTAATACCCAATTTTGTGCAGAACATTCATGCACTTTTTCATTTACCCAATTGGCACCTGCGTTTTCTAAGTCTAAACGGATACTATTAAAGCTAGTTAATGTTTTTCCTTTTACTTGGTTTGAATTAATAAGTAGCCAAGGAGCATGGCAAATAAAAGCGAGTATCTTATTTTGCTTTACAAACATATTAATAATATTTTGTGCATCTTGATTAACTCTCAATGTATCTGCATTGACTGTACCACCTGGTACAATTAATAAATCGTATTTGTTAGAGTCAACTTCTTTGAGCGTTATATCAGGTTGTACAATGGTACTAAAATCTTTGTCTCCTTCTACTGTTTGTACATTAGCGATTTCTATCGCTGCATGTGTGACGGATATATGATAGTTTTTTAGCATCTCCAATGGTTTTATCAGTTCGTCTTTTTCTATACCAAAATTACTTGTAATAATTAATACTTTTTTATCACTCATCAAGATCATCCTTATTTTTTGTTATATCAGCCTACTTTGATTTTACGTAGTAAAGTGTAATTTTATGATGTTAATTTAATGTAGTATTTTGCTATTTTGTCTTATTAATAGTCTATTTTTTTGTATAATTCGCAATAGTTCTTACCTAAATTAAGTAAGCAGGAAAGCATCTTCAATATGAATAATTTAGTGTCGGATGCTCTGATTGAAGTGAAGGGTTTGAGCTTCAAAAGAGGAAACCGAGTCATTTATGACAATATAAATCTGAATATAAAAAAAGGTCAGATTACTGCAATTATGGGCCCTTCGGGTACAGGTAAAACAACATTACTGCGCTTAATTGGTGGGCAGCTTGTTCCTGATACTGGCTCAGTGCTATTAGATGGCCAAAATATTGCACAAATGAGTAGACATCATTTGTTTAAAGCACGTGCAAGAATGGGTATGCTTTTTCAAAGTGGCGCTTTATTTACTGATATGAGCGTTTATGAAAATGTTGCTTTTCCTTTGCGTGCACATACAAAACTATCTGAAAATTTAATTGCTGAACTAGTTGCTTTGAAATTAGAGTCAGTTGGATTACGTGGTGCTGAAAAAATGATGCCGTCAGAACTCTCTGGCGGTATGAATCGCCGAGTGGCATTAGCGCGCGCAATTGCACTAGATCCTGATTTAATTATGTATGATGAGCCTTTTGCTGGGCAAGATCCGATTGTAATGGGTGTTCTAACTCGACTTATTCGCTCTTTAAGAGAGGCGTTAGATCTCACAACAATCATTGTGTCTCATGATGTGGCTGAAACAATTTCTATCGCTGATTATATTTATATTGTAGCCGAAGGAAAAGTGCAAGGCGAAGGAACACCTGAGCAACTCAAGCAACATGAGTCAGCATTTGTTCAACAATTTTTAAATGGCTACGTAGAAGGCCCTGTTGATTTTCAATTTAGCCATGAACCTTATCTAAACCAAGAGGTGAATGCATGAATGCGATTGCCTTATTAGGTCAGCGTGTAATAGAACGCATACAAGGAATTGGCGTTGCGACTTTAATGTTGTTTCAAATCATTTTATCTTTACCCACTAAGCTAGGTATACGACTATTTATTCAACAAATGCATCGCGTAGGGGTGATGTCTTTTCTGATTATTGCTGTTTCAGGTTTGTTTATTGGTCTTGTAATTGGTTTGCAAGGCTATAGCATTTTAGTAAATGTGGGTAGTGAGTCTATGCTTGGTACAATGGTCGCATTGACCTTATTGCGTGAGCTTGCACCTGTAGTTGCTGCCTTATTGTTTGCTGGGCGTGCAGGTTCTGCATTGACAGCAGAAATTGGCTTGATGAAAGCGACAGAACAATTGTCTAGTATGGAAATGATAGGTGTTGATCCTTTAAAACGTATTGTTTCTCCACGTTTATGGGCAGGTATTATTAGCTTACCGATGCTAACCGTAATTTTTGCAGCAATTGGTATTTTTGGTGGCAAAATGGTGGGTGTTGACTTTTTGGGTGTGGATCAAGGGTCATTCTGGAGTGGAATGCAAGCATCTGTACAGTTCAAGCACGATGTAATGAATGGTATTGTAAAGAGTATTATTTTTGCTGTGCTGTGTACATGGGTTGCCGTTTATCAAGGATATACATGTGTACCAACGTCAGAAGGTATTTCTTCTGCGACAACAAAAACAGTTGTGTATTCATCTTTATGTGTTTTAGGTTTTGATTTTGTACTGACTGCGGTCATGTTTGGAGGGGTATCATGAAATCTCGTGTAAGTGAGCTGACCGTTGGTATTTTTGTTATTGTTTTTGGATGTGCTTTATTCTTTTTAGCCATGAAAGTAAGTGGCCTATCGGGTAATAATTTAAGTAATAGTTATGAGATGTCTGCAACGTTTGATAACGTGAATGGTTTAAAAACGCGTGCTAAGGTCACTATGAGTGGTGTAACGATTGGTCGTGTAGATTCAATTACATTAGACCCAATTACGCGTTTGGCAAAAGTAACTTTTGATTTAGATGGTAAGTTAACCACCTTTAATGCAGATGAATTAAAACAAGTCCAAAAATCTTCTTTAGAAGATTTGCATTATAGCAGTGATTATCAACAAGCCAAACCTGAACAACAAAAAGAAATGGAAAAACAACTATTAAGCAACATGACAGCCATTACAAATATTGATTCAGATGCTTATATTATGGTGGCAACGAATGGTTTGTTAGGTGAGAAATACTTAAAAGTTGTGCCAGGTGGTGGTTTGTCTTATCTTAAAAAAGGTGCAAGTATTAGTAATACGCAAGGTACAATGGATCTTGAAGACCTAATTAGTAAATTTGTGACAGGTATGGGTAAATCTGCTCCAAGTACAGAAGCAACAAAAACTGAGCCTTCTTTTGCAGAATGATTGAGGATATTATGAATACAATTTTAAAATGTGCAGTTGGTATTTTTGCAACAACAACAGTTGGTTCAGCAATTGCTGCTCCTGCTGAGGCACCATCGGCATTTGTTCAACGTGTGGCAGATGGGCTAATTGGTCGTTTAAAAACAGACCATGCACAATTACAGAATAATCCTGCGGCAGTAAATGCGATTGTAAAACAAAACTTAGAACCTTATGTTGATTCACAAGCATTTACTCGCATTGTGATGGGTACGTATGCATCTCCACAAAACAGTACAGCACAGCAACGTGCAGCCTTTGAAACAAACTTACGCCAAAGTTTAATTCAAAATTATGGTTCAGCATTAGCAAAATACTCTAATCAAAGTTATAGCTTACGTCCATTTAAACCTGCTGCAGGTGCTTACCAAGTTGTAACGCTTGATTTTGTGAACCAAGGACAAAAAACGCCTGTTGCGTTTCAGCTAGCTGATAATAATAATCAGTGGAAAATCCGTAATATGAATGTTGCAGGCATTGATTTAGGTTTACAGTTCCGTAATCAGTTTGCATCTACAGTACAACGTAATGGTGGAAACTTAGATAAGGCTATTGCAACATTTAAACCAGATGCAAATGCAGCAGTGAAAAAATAAAGTGGTTGAGCTAAAAGGTCAGCGACTTATTGTGACAGGCAAAATTGATTTTACAAATGCCAATCAAATATTTGAGCAAGGTAAACAATATTTGTCTGCATGCAATTCTGTAGATTTAGGTGCTTTAGAACAGGGTAATACATTAACGTTAGCTGTTTTAGTGCAGTGGTTACGCTTAGCACCTCAGCTTAGTTTTGAGAATATTCCTGAAAAGATGATGAAGATTATTCAATCTTGTCATTTAGAAAACGTAATAAAAAAGGCATCGTAATGATGCCTTTTTTTATACCCATTTTTTCCAACGGAAATAGATATATGGACCAATAAATGCGACTATCAAAAACAAAGATACGATAATTAAACTCATAGAGCTATGAGAAAATGGTAGTTCATCAATATTCATACCATACATACTGGCAATGAGCATAGGAGGTGCTAGCATACTTGGTAAAATAGAGAATCGACGAATGGTATCGTTTTGTTCGGTATTAATGAATCCTGATGTCGTATCAAGTAAGAAACGCACTTTTTGGAATAAAAAAGCATTATGTTCGACTAACGAGCGTACATCTTCATTCATCTCACGGATTTCACCATCGTAAATATGGCTACCTAGAGCACGAGGGCGCGATAAAAAAGTCAAAATTCGGCGTAAGTCGATGAGACATAATTGCGCTTTTCCTAACATATCTTCTTGTTGGGCAAGGCGGGTAATCATGTCATCTAAATCTAGATTTTTCTCGCGGTTATGATTGTTGAGTACTTCTGTAGAATACTTTTCTAAATCTTTATGGATATCTTCTAAGATATCTGCAAGTTCATCTAATTTGGCTTCAAATAATCCAAGTAAGATCCAAATGGGGTCTTTATAGTCAATATCGTAATCATTACGACGTGCACGTGCTCTAAATGCTCGAAAAGCAACTAATTTTTCGCCACGTAAGGTCAGTAAACGTTCTTTATCTAAAATAAAGGCAACGGTTTGAACAGTTGCAAGCATTTGACTATCTTCGTCGTGACTTTCGACTTGGTAGTTTCTATTTTTGGTTAAAAAGTAGGTGCTGACATGTAAAATGCCATCGTCATCGCGATAAAAACGTGCAGAAGATGAAATATCTTCTAACGACTTCAACGTCGGTAAGTTTTGTTGGTAGGCATCTACAACCCATTGCTGTTCTTCTTGCGAGGGCGCAATCAAATCAATCCACACCAACTCAGGATGTAAATCAAATCCACCATTAATGGTTGCATCTTCCAGACTACCACGCTCTGTGGCATAAAAAGCTTCAAGCATCGGTGTCTATCTCCTGTTGGTAGGATGAAGGTGAACGATGCGTGTATTTTAGACAAGGAACTGAATCTGTTCTATAAAAAAAATCTAATTTAGGTTGTTTTTAGTACAAAAAATACATCAAGTTACAACTGCAAGGCAAAGCGCTTCAATTTTAGTGCATCCTATTTTCTGTAATTGTTGTTTTACTGCATCAAGTGAAGCACCTGTGGTCATCACATCATCAATAATTAAAACATGCCGATACCGTACAGATAAGTTTGGACAGCGACTAAATTGTTGATAAATCCCACTTAAGCGTTCGGCACGGGTTAGATTTTTTTGGTGATGATCTGCTTGGCGAATTAAGGGCGACCAAATAGGAATATTTTGTTTCTTTGCAATCGCTTTAGCAAGTAGTTGTGCTTGGTTATAGCCCCGTTGTTTTAAACGATAGTCTGAAATAGGCATAGGAACCACTGCTTGAAACTGAGGAAGGTCTATGGTTTCTAAGATACGGTTAAACAGGGGTAAGTAGTGTACGTCTTGTTTGTATTTAAAATTTTGTATTAGGCGATTAAGGGGATATTGATAGATACCTGCACTATAGATTGTGAGGTCATCTTTATAAATTACTTGTGGTTGCAGTTGTAAGTGTTCCCAACAATCGGCACAAACAATTCTACGTGTAAGACTTTGATGGCATAAAACGCAAAATTTAAACATAAGCATAGCGGGGAGCTTGGGGTAACCAACGGTTGAGGAGTGCTTCGGCTTGGTGTGGGTAGTCTTTAAGCATTTGCTGTGCTACGTGATGTGCTTGGTTAAGTAAATGTTCATCGCGTTCTAATTTTGCCACCTTAAAGCCCATATCTCCTGTTTGTTTGGTACCTAAAAGCTCACCTGGTCCACGAATTTGCAAGTCTTTTTCTGCAATAACAAAACCGTCATTACTTTCTTTTAAGGTTGCTAAACGCTCATGTCCATTTTGAGACAGGGGTGTTTTATATAATAAAATACAAAAACTTGCTTGGTCACCACGCCCAACGCGCCCTCGTAATTGGTGTAATTGAGACAAGCCTAACCGTTCTGCATTTTCAATGACCATAATAGTTGCATTGGGTACATCTACACCAACTTCAATAACAGTTGTTGCAACCAACAGCTGAATTTTATTTTCTTTAAATGCCTGCATGACCGTTTGTTTTTCGTCAGCTTTCATTTTGCCATGTACTAGACCAACATTGAGGTTTGTAAATCGTGTTTTGAGTTCTTCATAAGTGGCTTCAGCTGCCTGTGCATCGAGCGTTTCAGATTGTTCTACTAATGTGCAAACCCAATAGGCTTGTTTACCTTGTTGTTCTGCAATGCGTTGTAAGACTTGCTCACGCCGTTCAATGGGTATTGTTACGGTTTGAATAGGGGTGCGTCCAGGAGGTAATTCATCAATAGTGGAGGTATCTAAATCGCCATAGGCACTCATTGCAAGTGTGCGTGGAATAGGGGTTGCTGTCATTACCAACTGATGTGGCGCACCTTTATTGCGTAAAGCAAGGCGTTGATCTACACCAAATCTATGTTGTTCATCAATAATGACAAGCCCTAACTTTGCAAATTGTACACTGTCTTGAAACAGGGCATGTGTTCCAACAATAAGCTGAGATTGACCTGTTTGTACGGCATGTTGTGCAACCTCACGCGCTTTACCTTTTTGCTTACCCGAAAGCCAGCTGACTTGAATGCCAAGCGGTTCAAACCATTTTTTGAAATTGATGTAGTGTTGTTCTGCCAAAATTTCGGTAGGTGCCATAATGGCCACTTGCCAACCTGATTCGAGTGCATGGCAAGCAGCAATAGCGGCCACAACAGTTTTACCTGCACCTACATCACCCTGCACAAGCCGTAACATTGGTTTTGGTTGCTGTAAGTCATTAAGTATTTCTTTTGATACACGTTGTTGCGCTTGAGTAGGTACAAAACTTAAACGCTGTAAAAACGTATTTAAAAAAGATTCACTTGGATGAATACGAGGCGACGGCATATTCTGAATATAAGCACGCCGTGACAATAAGCTAATTTGATGGGCAACGAGTTCTTCAAAAATAAGGCGTTGCTGTGCAGGATGTTGACCTTGCAACAGTTGTTGCATGTGTGCATTAAGTGGAGGATGGTGGATGTAATTTAATGCATCTTTAAGCGCATAGCCATTGGTAAATTGTTTGGGAAGAAGTTCAGGTAAGTTGTGAGCATATTGATTAAAAGCCTGCTCAATATAATCACGAAACTTACTTTGTGTTAGCCCTTCTGTGGTGGGGTAAATAGCTGTAAGTTGTGTTTTAGATAAAGTAGCAATGGGTAAAATTTCGGGATGATAAAGCTCTAAACCACGTGCGCCCACACGTACTTCACCAAACACACGCACATGCTCCCCCACAGCAAGCCGATCAATGAGTCCTTTATAAAAATGGTAAAAACGTAGTGTGACGTGTCCAAATTCATCTTCTAACAAGACTGCCATTGATTTACGTTTACCTGTTGGAAAATCAACAGATTTTACCGTTCCTTCGAGTAAGTAAGTACGTCCAACTTGAATTTGGTTCATTGCAACAACAGTGCTACGATCTTCATAGTCACGTGGCAGATGAAACAGTAAATCATCTGTTGTAAAAATATGAAGTTTTTCGAGTAGTGCAGCAATACTGTTGCCTATACCTTTTAGTTCTTGAATGACAGCCATATATTATGCATATTTTATTTATAGGTTATGGTAAAACATCCCAACGCGTTGCAAAACAATTATTTGCAGCAGGGCATCAAATTACTTCGGTCAGTTTATCTAAAAAAACAGATCATTTTGCACATCATCTATATCAAGATGTGAATACGTTAGATTTAACACATATTGAGCCAATAGATTGTGTTTATATTTTATTAAGTCCTAAAGAGGATTATAACGCAACGTATGTGCAAACCGCACCGCAAATTTTAGATGCGCTCAGCCATCACCCTGTTAAACGTTTGATTGTGGTGTCATCTACCCGTGTATATAACGGACATGTAGCACAAGACATTAATGACGAAACGCCATTAAAACCGAGTGATGAAAAAGGGCAATTGTTACAGCAGATGGAACAGTTGTATCAACATGCATATGGCGAAAAGTGTGTAATTGTACGACCAACAGGTATTTATGGCACAAGCGTGGCAAGAATGATAAAACTTGCCCAAACCACACAGACATATACGCAGTGTCATTGGTCAAACCGTATTCATATCGATGATTTGAGTGGTTTTTTGGCATCGCTTGCCACACAAAAGACAGTACGACAAAGCTATATTGCAAGCGATTCTGTGCCTTATCCATTGCATGAAATTATTTTATGGTTTCAACAACAGCTAGAATTGCCTCAATTAACGTATATACCACAGCAAGAAACAGGCAAAAAAATTAAAGCAAACCATATGCAAGTGACACATACAGATTGCTTTAAGGTATATCAATCACTTCTTTTTTGATTTACGCATTAAACGACGTTTTGCATTTTGAGCAGCAAGTGCTTCAAGCGCTTGTTTTAGTTCTTCATCAGTAAATTGTGTAATATGCTTTAACATTTGTAAGGTAGCATCATCTAAAACAAGATTGGCATATTGCGCAACATTAGCAAAATTCTGATCAAATTCTAAAAAGCCTTTTTCGTTAGTGCTGATATATTGCTTTTGCGTTAGAACTTTTAAGAAACTTTGAAACAACGGCTTATCAAAAAATTCAGGCGAATTGTATTCATACAATACAGATAAGCGTTGTCCTAATAAGTAGCTTAAATCTTCGACTTGTTTGGCAGTGATATTACCTGAACCACGTTGCGTGATAATCGCAAGCGTCATGTAATAGCGTTCGATACTTTGTTTAACCGATGCCCCTAAAATCACAAGTTGATTATGTGCTTCTGAATTAGGTAATGGGCTATGCAAATCACCTGATTTATCGGTGGTGATGAGCTCAGTTTTAAGCATCGCATCAACATAATGTTCTACAGCGTCTTTAAGGTCTTCTTTTGTCCATTTTAAGTAGAGTTCTGCTTTTAAGAACGGATAAAGCGTCACAATAATATTGGCAAGATCTTTACGGCTAATAATACCGTTTAACTCGACCAATGACGCAATAAGTGATGGCATGATGAACGCATGCAAAATATTATTACGGAAATACGTGAGCAAAACAGCTTGACCGTCTTCAATAGCAATGATGTCGCCAAGGGCATGAGGTACACGTTTAATAAGTTTAAGTTTTAAACCATAGCGAATTATTTCTTCACCCGACAAGTGCGTTGTTTCTGTACGCTGATCGTAAGGTAACGCAAGTGATAGATCACGGTAAGTATCAAGCTGTTTGATAAACAGTTCGGCATCTAACGTGTGTTTGTCGGTAGCGAGTAAAATTAAAGAAATAAGTGATACAGGGTTAATGACCACAGCATTATTAATTTTCTCTAAGATTTCATTTGCAGAACTGGTAACAGCTGCTGATACTTCTGCAGGAATTGGATCTTCATTTTTACTAATGGTAATTTCATGTGCGTTGTGTTGCTCTAACACTTGATCTAAAAAGACAGGCTCACCAAAGTTCAGATGGACTTTACCAAAGATACGTTCAATTTTACGTAAAGTCTTTACTAAGCCTAACACGGACTCGGCTTCTTTAGGTTTGCCTTGTAACTCACCAATATAGGTAGAACCTTCCATCAAACGCTCGTAACCAATATAAGTTGGAATAAACACAAGTGGTTTATTTTTACCTTTATTACGTAGATGGCTATGAACAGTCATGGCAAGCATGCCTGTTTTAGGCGGTAGTAAACGTCCTGTACGTGAGCGACCGCCTTCGATAAAGTATTCAAGCGGTGTATTGCGCGACACAATACTGTATAAATATTCTTTAAATACGGTGGTGTATAAGCCACTGCCACGGAATGAACGACGAATAAAGAATGCACCGCCACCACGTAAAAATTGACCCACAAACGGCAAGTTTAAATTATCACCTGCGGCAATATAAGGCACCATTAAGCCACGACGATGAATCACATAAGATAAAAGTAAGTAGTCGATGTGGCTACGGTGGCAAGGTGTATAAACGATTTGATAGTCTTTTGCTAACTCGCGTACGGTATTAAAATTATGTACTTCGACGCCGTCATAAAGCTGGGTCCACAGACGAGTGAGCATCATATCGGCAAAACGTACAGTAGAATATGAATAATCAGAAATAATTTCTTTAATACATCCAATTGCACGTCGTTCTGCTTCAAACATGCTAATTTTACTGCGCGTACTTTCACGACGAATTGCATCTTGTACATCAGGTGCTTTGATAATGCTATGCATCACATTGCGACGGTCTGATAAATCAGGTCCAAGTACGGCTTCACGTTGACGATCTAAATATTGATTAAGATGATGAATAATGTAAGTGGGTGCTGATAAATTTGGATGTTGCGTTTTGGCAGTATTAAGTAGTTCTTGTAAAGATTGTTCGGGATGAAATTCTAAAAATGACTGACGACCGTGCATCCCAATGTTAATTAATTGTTTAACTTTGCTTGGTGTTGCCCATGTGTCTGTAAATAATAATTTAAACAGTGAATCTTCTTTATCAGGCGAACGACCCCAAAGAATGGTCACAGGAATAATTTTAATATCTGTATGCGGATGTTTTTCTAAGTATTCGACAAGACGGATTAAACGCGGTGGTAATGAGTTTTTATGTTGAAGTGCACTTGGGTCGGGTTGTTGCAAAAAGAAAACCGATGTTTTTTCGGTCATCCCATCAAGTTCTAATGGTTCTAAAGCAGCAGGGAGTTTTAAACGCCGTGTTTCGCCATCAACGACTAGTGCATTACTGCGTGAATAATTTTGTAGCACGTAACACACATGTGTTTTAGGCTCTTCAGCAGGGACATCGCCAAGAACGCGCGGTTTCACCACAAGATCAAGCATTTTGCTTGATAATCTGCGATATATTTGACCAAAGCTATTCTTGGGCATAAAAACTCCTGTTTAAACGGAACCGTCAATTTTGCGAATTGGCAATTTTAACCAAAATATTGCGCCTTTAGTGTAATTTTCCTAAAAAAAAGCGGTTTTTGTAGCATTTAAGTACCTTTTGAGCGCTTATGCGACCATGAAAAACATCAATATGTGGCAAAATACAGCAGAAATAAAAATGAGTGGTATGGAATAACATGACAGCACTAACGCAAGAATTAGTCGATTTATTAACTTTAGAACGTGTCGAAGACCATATTTTCCGTGGTCAAAGTCAAAATATTGTAGGTAAGCGAATTTTTGGTGGACAATTATTAGGACAAGCACTTCGAGCAGCCGCTTATACAACTGATCGCCCTGCGCATTCTATGCATGCGTATTTTTTGTTTGGGGGCGATGTCAATGAGCCTGTGGTATATGAAGTTGATCGCTTGCGTGATGGCAAAAGTTTAGTTAGCCGTCAAGTACGTGCGATTCAGCATGGACGTACTATTTTTACCGCAATGGTTTCTTTTGCACCGTTAGAAGAAGGATTAGAGTACCAACATCCACAGCCAAATTATCCTGCCCCTGAAGAATTAAAAACTGAACAAGAAATTAAAGCAGAATTTGCGCCATCTGTGCCTGCACCCATTCGTAAAATGTTTATGCGTGAACGTCATGTTGAGTTTCGTCCTGTGCATGGTGTAAAAAACTTTTTCCATCCAAAGCCTGAAGCGCCGTTTTATGCGCATTACGTGCGTACGCATGAAGCGCTACCACAGCAAGATGATGCATTACATCAAGCCATTATTGCATTTTATTCAGATTTTACCTTGATGACCACGGCATTGCGTCCACATGGGTTAGGTTATTTATCACCAAATTTACAGTGTGCGAGCATTGACCACGCCATTTATTTTCATAAACCACTACGCGCCGATGAGTGGATGCTATATGACATGGAAGCAAGTGTAACGGCAAATTCACGCGGTTTAAACTATGGTCGTATGTGGCAAAACGGACAGCTTGTTTGTAGTACAGTACAAGAAGGACTCATCCGACTACGTGAAACAGAAGCACAATAAGCCACGTTAATTCATAATGTTATCAGAAATAATTTCTTGTTTAGCTTTAATGAATATGATTAATTGCACGAAGCATGAAGAGAATGGATAAATATGAGTTTAAATACACAAATTTTTATTGCTGCTGTGCTGGGAATTGCATTTGGCTTTTTTTTAAGGCTATACCCAGAATTTATATTTTTTGATGGCAGTATTTATACACTTGGTATTGTAAGTGGCATTTTTATTGGCTTTTTAAAAATGTTGCTTGTGCCATTGGTTTTTACTTCTATTGTGGTTGGGGTTGCAAGTTTAGAATCGGGACAACAACTCGGTAAAGTGTGGAAAGTGACACTGATGTGTAGCTTTACCACAATGAGCTTATCATTGGGGTTAGGGTTATTGTGTGCACACATCTTTGAAGTTGGAAAAGGTATGGATGTTGCAATTTTCCAAACGGCAATGCAACAGTACCAAAATACAACGCAAAACTTAGATAGTTCATCGTTTTTAACTAACTTTGTGCAACATACACTGATTAACCCATTTAAAGCATTTAGCGATGGTAACGTACTTGCCATTGTTGTCTTTGCAATGTTGATTGGTTTGGCATTGGTGTATGGCGGTAAGCGTTTTCAGACCATTCGTAAAGTGAATGAAGAATTTTTTGATTTGACCATGATGTTGGTTGAATGGGTAATGAAAATTGCGCCGTTGGGTATTTTTGCGTTACTTGCAAAATTGATTGCCAAAGAAGATATTTCGATTTTAAGCCGTGTGGCTGAATTTGCTGTAATTGTAACAGGTACAACCATTTTCCATGGCTTAGTGGTTTTGCCGTTGTTGCTTTGGGTGTTTGGACGTATGTCACCTTTGAAATTTTTTAAAGGGACGCGTGTTGCTTTATTAACCGCTTTTGCTACAAGCTCTAGTTCTGCAACTATGCCACTAAGTATTAAAAGTGTACAAGAAAACTTAGGTGTACGCCCACAAATTGCAGGCTTTGTAATTCCATTAGGTTCGCATTTAAATATGGATGGTACGGCACTTTATGAAGCTGCTGCTGCCTTATTTGTTGCAAATTTAATTGGTTTAGATTTAAGTTTAACGCAACAAATTATTGTGTGTTTAACTGCAATGCTTGCTTCACTAGGTGCACCCGGTATTCCAAGTGCAGGTATGGTTACCATGATTATGGTATTACAATCTGTAGGGTTACCTGCCGAAGCAATTGCTATTTTACTGCCAATTGACCGTTTATTAGATACAGTGAGAACTGTGGTGAATGTGCAAGGCGATATGATGGTAAGTGTGGTAGTGGATCGGTACACTAAACCTGAAACAGTAGAATAAGTCTAAAGGGTGATGCTGCACAATGTTGTATCACCTTAATGTAATAATATAACAAATAAAACCGCAAAAGTAGTTGCAAATGAAAACACTTCTCATTTATTATGACCGCATCCTATGTCGTAGGTTTTAAAGTGCTATGAGTCAAACATCTACAATTTCTAGTCCAATTCCTAAAGCAACTGTAGTTGCACTTTTGGTAATTGCAGGGCATGTGGGTGCATTTTTAGCGCTTGAACAAATGAAACCCATTGATATTAAACCGATTAAAAAAGACCCTATTCAGGTTCATTTTGTTAAAATTGTAGAGCCGCCGAAACCAAAAATTGAGCCACCAAAGCCCAAGGTAGAGCCAAAAAAAGAAATTAAAGAAGTCAAAATTACCAAGCAAACACCGCCACCACCTAAAAAAGAAGAAAAAATTCAGCCCGTTAAAAAATCGCCTGCACCAAAGCAAGTGAAACAAGTTGAAAAACCACAACCTAAACCTGAACCACAGCCAATTGTACAAAAAACAGAGCCGAAAATTGTAGAACAAGTTAGACCTGTGCAAGAAAAACCAGTACAACAACCTGCACCTGCACCTGCACCTGCACCTGCACCTGCACCTGCACCTGCACCTGTAGATCATACACCTAAAACGGTTTCAATTGGTGGGGCAGGTATTCAGTGGGGTCGTTCACCAAACTTGTCGTACGACGCAAGTGATTTACAAGGATCACCACGTTCTGTCACAGTATTAATTGAAGCCAATGAAAAAGGCAAAGTGACTAATGTTCAAATTGTAAAAAGTTCTGGTATTTCTGCTTTAGACGAAAAAGTACTGCGTGCTGTACGTGGTGCAAAATTTAAACCTTACAAGGAAAATGGCGTAGCGTATCCAATACGTGCCCAACAACCTTTTGCTTTAACTTAAATAATGGAGTTCAACCATGAACTTTTCAGTGTATTGGCAAAATGCAGACGCCGTAAGTAAAACGCTGTATTTTGTACTTGTGATTATGTCGATTGCCACATGGACAATCTTTGTTATACGTTTGATGGGAACAAGGCAGTTAAAACAACATGCGTTTAACCACTTAGAACAAGCACTGAACCAACTTAAAGCAAAATTATCATTACTTTCTTTAGATGAGCGTAAAACGGTTGCTGAACAAAGTTTATTACGCACTATTTCTGAACAAAAAACGAAAGCTGAAAAAGGTGTGGCTGTTTTAGGAACGATTGCTTCGATTGCGCCTTTTATGGGTTTGTTTGGTACGGTGTGGGGAATTTTTCACGCATTGGTGGCAGTAGGTAAAAGTGGACAAGCAGGCTTAGCACAAGTGGCAACACCTGTGGGTGAAGCACTCATCATGACAGGTTTGGGTCTTGCAGTCGCAATTCCTGCGGTATTAGCGTACAACATTTGTGTACGTGCAAATCGTGCATTGGCACATGGTTTAAATGATAAAGCGCATCAACTATTAATTGACGTAATGTTGGATAAATAATATGGCATTTCAATTAGGTGAAGATCACGACTCAGGTATGAATGATATGAACCTCATTCCACTCATTGATATTATGTTGGTATTAATGATTATTTTCTTAGTCACGGCAACCGTTGCAAATCCATCTATTCCGCTGACTTTACCTAAAACAACTGCTGAAATTACGGCACCACCACCACAAGCTATTACCATCAGTATTAATGCAGATGGGCAAGTGGCTTGGAATAATCAAATGGTGTCGTTAGAGGAACTTTCTACACGTTTTAACCAAGCAGGTGAACAAGCACAAAAGCCAACTGTACAGTTACGTGCAGATAAACAAACACGTTACGATATGGTGGCACAAGTGATGTCTCGCGCAAGTGAAGCAGGTTTAGGTGATTTATCTTTTATGACGGATCACTAAAGAAAAGCCTCCATGTTTGGAGGCTTTTTTTATTTCATGAGATGTTGAAATTTTTTGCGTAACTTAAGTAGTTTGGGTGGAATGGCAAAGTTACAGTAACCTTGCTCAGGATTTTTGGCATAGAAATTTTGATGATATTCTTCTGCTTTATAAAAAGTAGGAACAGGTTCAAGTTGAGTCACTACATCAAGATCTTCTGATTTTAAATCATTAATCATTTGCTCAGCTTGCTGTTTTTGGCTGTCATCATAGTAATAGATCACAGAACGATATTGTGTGCCAATATCATTGCCTTGACGGTTTAACGTAGTTGGGTCGTGCATACCAAAAAAAACATTAAGTAGGTCTTGGTAGCTAATTTGAGTTTCGTCAAAATCAATTTTAACGACTTCGGCATGTCCTGTAACACCTGTACAGACTGCTTCATAAGAGGGATTTTGCGTTTTACCCCCTGCGTAACCACTTTCTACTTTAAGTACACCGCGCAGTTCGTTTAAAACTGCTTCGATGCACCAAAAGCAACCACCACCAAAAAGTGCTTGTTTCATGATTATTTTACCTTTTTAAAAATATAAAGAGAGGCCATAGAACCATCTATTTTTTTGCCTTCAGTATCCAACATGGTAATTTGGTTATCTTCAAGCAGATATTGATACTTTTCTTCTTTATCATGAGCAATCACTTTATTACCCTCTATTGTGATTTTGCCCTTTGTGACTAAAGGTTTGTCATCACGCCCTTCATAAGTTTCTGTAAGAACATAGGTATGATTTGCTTTAAGTTCAAGTACAGTTTTAATACCATCACAGTCTGCACATGGCAATTCACCTTGATAAGTACCTGTCCAATTTGTAGATGCAGGTGCTGCGTTTGGAGCAGAAGCAGGCGTTTCAATTGGTGAGGACGCGGTTACAGGTGCTGTTCCTTTTGGTACAGGCATCTCATTTTGTTTAGAACAAGCGACTAATCCAGTACTAACTAACGCACATGCTAAGATCATTTTTTTCATTAATTATCCTCCAATTTAAAAGAAATCAGCTTAAAAGAGCTATTTTTAGAAGAAAAGTAGAGATATGTTACGGTAATCCTTTTCGTATATTTTCTGAGTATTGTTTACTCGTTTGATTTTGTTGTTGTGTACGTGGATTAACGTATGCGTGTTGATACCACTGTTTTATTGTCCATTGCTGATTAAGCGCATGGTGATCGTACAAGTAATTGGGCAAGTAACCCGAAACCAAAATACGGTAATCTTTAGGCAATGGTTCTTGGCTAATGCGCTGTGCCATATCAAAAATAAGCGTGGTGCAGTTACTTGTAAGCGTGTTATACCAACGTGGTTGGTGTGCGAGTTCTTGAGCTGTTGTTAGGTATTCTAAAAATAGCTCTTGGGCAAGAGGTTTAGACAGTTGAATAGGAAAAAAATAGACTTGTTCGCCTCTTATATTACTTCTAAGATACAAAATATCTCTTTCATCTGCAGCCACTAAATTTAGCTCAAATTTTCTAAAAAATCCGCCTAAAGCCGAAAAACTCTCGTTACGTTCTTTACGTATTTCAATAGAAAAAACTAAAGGACGTTGATGTGCAAAGTTAAAGCTAACCAATGTATGGGCAATTTGAGGACCCATCCAATACGACGTAATGACGTTAACGCCTGTAATCTCATCAAGATTATAAGTTCGTGTTTCCCAATGCTCTGTAAAGTTGTTTTTGCTGTGCCAATCAAAATTTCTAACATTATGTAAAGTAATTTGATGGTTGTGTTGTTCAACAGAAAGCAGTTTTGAAACTTCGGGACTCCAATCACGGTTTTGCTGTGGTTCAATATTAAAATACCAAAGCAAACTACAGGTAACAAAGATAAAAAAGAAGAAGAAACGCGAGTAAATTGCGATATAGAGTGCAAATAAAATTGCGCCAATGATCAGCACATATTTGCCAAAAGGTTGTTGGTAAAAAATGGCAAAGCATAACCAAAGTGTAAATCCAATTATGCTCGTAATAAAAAGAACATGCCCTATGGCTAGGGCATAACTGTTATTTTTGATATGTTGCAAATTCAAATTGAATTCCAGATTTTTCGTCTTGTTGTTGTTCTTTCGATACTAACTTAAAATCAGCTGGAATTGCAGGATAGTGTGCGTCACCTTGTACATCAAGTGCTACATGGGTGAGCTCTAAACGATCTGCCATATCAATAGTTTGTGAAAAAATTTCACCACCACCAATAACAAAAAGACGATTCGGCTGTTCGCTTTGTTTGACGTCTGCAATGGCTTGGTCTAGGGCCTCGGGAATACTATGTGCCACTTTGGTGTTCTCAAACGACCATGTGGTATCGCGCGTAATCACCCAATTCACACGTTTAGGTAATGCTCGACCCATAGACTCTAAGGTTTTGCGTCCCATCACTACCACACCGCCTTGTGTGATGGCTTTAAAGTGCTTCAGATCTGCCGATAAATGCCACGGTAAATCATTATTTTTACCAATACATTGTTTTTGATCCATTGCCACTACATGCACAATTTCGATGCCTTGATAACTCATACTGCCACCGGTGCTTTAATACCTGCATGTGATTGGTAATTTTCGATTTCAATATCTTCAAATTTGAAATCAAAAATATTATTGATATTCGGATTGAGTTTAAGCTGACACAGTGGCAGTGGTTCACGGCTGAGTTGTAATTGAGCTTGCTCAAAATGGTTAGCGTATAAATGAGTATCGCCACCTGTCCAAACAAAATCGCCTACACCTAAATCACATACTTGAGCCACCATGTGAGTTAATAGTGCATAGCTTGCAATATTAAATGGCACACCTAAAAAGACGTCTGCACTACGTTGATAAAGTTGACACGACAACTTGCCATCTTGTACAAAAAATTGGAATAACGTATGGCAAGGAGGGAGTGCTACTTGTCCTGCTTCTTGAGGATTCCAACCTGAGACAATTAAACGACGTGAGTTTGGATTAGTTTTAATTTCATTAATTAACCAAGAAATTTGGTCAAAACCATCATTTTGGTAAGAATTGTCTTGGTTTTTAGTTGCACCAAAATTACGCCACTGATGTCCATATACAGGACCAAGTTCGCCTGCAGGACGTCCAAAACGGGCAGTTTGTTCTGCTGTTGACCATTCATCCCAAATGCTGACACGATTATCTTTTAAATATTGAACGTTGGTGTCGCCTTTTAAAAACCACAAAAGCTCAATCACAATAGAGCGAAAATGAACTTTTTTAGTGGTGAGTAAAGGAAAACCTTGTGACAGATCAAAACGCATTTGATGACCAAATACAGAACGTGTACCTGTACCTGTACGGTCGCCTTTGTCACCGCCGTTATCTAGGATGTGCTGTAGTAAACCAAGATACGCTTTCATAAAATTCCTGTTTTTAGTGCGTCAAATTATGTCGCACCTGTGTTTAAACATTAAAAATAATTGTTTATGATTATAACAATAAAGTACGGAGGGATTGGAATGTATCAAGAAAAACTAAAAGCGACTTATAAGCCTACAATTCGTATTAAGCTAGATGCACAAGTGGCAGATCAGCCGTGGAACAGTAAAGTAGGGGGCGTACCTTATCTACCAACAGGCATGGCTTATCCTGTAGATGCTAATGGAGAAAAATTACAGTTTTTAGCACAAATTAATTTCGAAGAAATACCTGCTTTAGAGGGATATCCAACTCAAGGTATTTTGGCTTTTTATATTGGGTCAGATGATTTGTGTGGCTTAGATTTTGATGATCCAATGAATCAAGATGGGTTTAAAGTCATCTATTTTGAAAATATCACACATGATGTAAATATTACAGCACCTACCTACGCAGAAGAATCGCCTATTCAAAGTGAAAGTAGCATGTTATTTGAACTGATTAATCAACATATCACCACAAGCGATTTTCATTGCGAGCGTATTTTAGGTGAGGAAGATTACGAAAAATTTGTGGAACAAGAATACGAAAACGAAGATGAAGGCGGGCATTTACTCGGGGGATATCCTTTTTTCACGCAGGGCGATCCAAGACAATATAATGAAAAAATTAAAGATTATGTTTTATTGTTTCAGTTAGATTCTGATGATGATCATGCTATTTGTTGGGGTGATGTGGGTGTCGCTAACTTCTTTATTCACCCCAATGATCTTAAAAACCGCGATTTTTCGTGTGTTGCCTATACATGGGATTGTTCATAAATATCAGATAGTATTGCATCACATAAGTTTTGATCGATATGACCCATCATATAAATATGAATATAGGTATGATCTTGTACTAAATGATATTTTTCTATGATGTGTTTAGGGTTTGAGATTTGTTGTTCAAACTCTTGACGCAAAATAACAGTGGCTAATCCACCTGCTACAGCAAATGTATGTAAAAATCCCATTTGCTGTAATTTTTGCGCTGTATATTGGGCAAGCCTCAATCCTTGTTGTACACATTCCCAAATCGTATTATATGAACATTGATTTAAACGTTCATACAGTACGCTTGCTCTAAAACCATCACGACTACCATATACGGTGATATCTTCTAAGTTATCTAAAAGCGGTACTTTATTAACAATTGATTTAAATTTTTTTACAACATGTTGGCGTGAAATAAAAATATTAGCAGGCATGGGCATGCCTAAAACTTTATGTGCGCTGATGGTCATAGAAGATATATCAACGTTCTCAAAGGTATATTCGTGCTTATTTGGAAATTGTGCAGTAGATAAAAAAGGAATAATTAAACCGCCTAGTGCAGCATCTAAATGTAAATAAAACTGGCAATTTTTTTGTTTTAAAATTTGTGTGCATGCCTCAATCGGGTCGTAAGCAGAGGTCATAGTTGTGCCTGCCGTAAGCACAATCACTACTTTTTCGTGAAGTTCAATTTGCTGTGCTAGATCGTTGAGGTCAAGTTCACCATTTTCATGCGTTTTAATGACTTTGAGCTGGTTAAAACGTAAAGTGCTGGCAAATTTTGGAATACTGTAATGGGCTGTATCGGTAAAGACGCAAGTTGCATTTGGAATAAGAGCAGAACCCATCCACATGCCTTGTAAGTTACCTAAAGTAGAACCACCCCCTACATAGCCCCAGCATTCTTCTTTTGAAAGACTAAGCCACTGTGCGACATGTTCAACAGCCAACCGTTCTTGCACCATACTATTCGGCGCAGGGCATTTATGTGTTTCATAACAATCACCCAAATTATTGGTCAGGGATGAAAGCTGATCAATAATTTGAGTAGGCATTGTTAAATAAGATAGATTAGCTTGTAAGCCTGCGTAATAATTTTTTGTTGTTTGCATATTCTTATTCCAGCAATAAGTTGAATTAAGAATATAACAAAAGGTTAAAAAATAGGCATCATTTGTTTTTAAGCATATGAGGTGAACATATACAAATGCTAATAACCATAAATGCTAAACCCTGTATACCCCAATCAAGTAAATGATCGGGGGCTTTTAAGAAGAAAATTGCACACAATAAGGCAAGCGGAATCCAAGTAAAAACACGATAAAGTAAGTGTCTTGGATTATTTTGTGTGATATTGATTTTACAAAAACGGCAAATTAAAAAAACAACGCCTACACCTAAAAATAAGCCAACTAAACCAATAGGCATAGGGTTAAACCAATACAAGCCGATAGCAATTAAAATGGTCACAGCCAAAAATAATAATTTTTGCGTGCGTGAAAGTGTTGGATTAAACCAAAACTCAAGCATGAGGACCCCAATCATAAATTTTGCGTTTGTAAGCGTATAGCATCAATAATACACCTGCAATAATCATCGGAAATGACAGAATTTGTCCCTTAGTCATCCAGCCAAATAAAATATAGCCTTGGTCTGCATCGGGTTCGCGAAAAAACTCCATAAAGAAACGTGCAAAACCATAACCGATGAGGAATAGTGCAGATACTGCCATGCGTGGGCGCGGTTTAGAGCTAAACCACCATAAAATAATGAATAGCAATAAACCTTCGCACATGGCTTGGTAAATTTGCGATGGATGGCGGACAAGGTGTAATGGGTCTGTTGGAAAAATCATGCCAAATGGATAGTTTGGGTCTGTTACGGCACGCCCATACAGTTCTCCACCGATAAAGTTACCAAAACGACCAAACATTAAACCTGTAGGGACACATGGGGCAATAAAATCTAATGTTTGAAACCATGTTTTTTGGTATTTACGGCACCAAAAAATCATTGCAACCATGACACCTAAAAAACCACCGTGGAAGCTCATACCACCTGTCCAAACTTGGAATAACCAAATTGGATTGTCTATAAATTTATCAAATTCATAAAATAAAACATAGCCAATACGCCCACCAAGGACAACGCCAAGTGCCCCATAAAAAATAAGGTCGGATACCATCTCCGATGTCCAGTTATAACGCTGTTTGGTGCGATATGTGGCCAGCCCCCATGCACATAAGAATGCCAACAAGTACATCACGCCGTACCAATGCACTTTTAGTGGTCCAAGCTCTAAAGCAATTGGATTAATACTGGGATAGGTCAGCATGACTCTTCCTTTTATTCATGTTTTTGCCGATTTTAGCCTATCATTCTTAAAAAAGTGTAGATTGAATGTGTAAAATCAACCATCTACGATTTTGAGTTTATAAATGATGAAAAAAATAGCATTATGTGTCTTGCTTATGTTTACATTTGCAGGTTGTCGATCGACCACTATTTCGCCACCTCGTGCGCTTGTATCTCAACATGCAACTAATGCAGTTGAGTTAGAAGAAGCAGTTAAACGTGGCGTTGTGCTTGCAGGTTGGAAAGTAGAACAAGCCACAGATCGTTTTGTGGTGGCAGGATTTACACATGGCTCACATTATGTACAAGTGACGTATACCATTAGTAATAACCAAGTGATTTCTACATTGTCAAACAGTAAAAATTTAAGACAAAGCGATCATAAAATTCATAAACACGCCATTGGGTGGAAAAAACGTGTAGACCGTCAAGTAGCACGCCAAATTTAAAACATTGAAGCAAGGATGCTTAAAATGACATTACTTTTACCATTTATTGCCTTTTTAACAGGGTGGTGTTGGCAAGGGGCTAAAAAAATAAATGCGTTGTTACTTGCACGTATTTTTATCCCTGTGGTGATTGTTTATAACATGGTGTATTACCAAGCAGGCAGTTTAAGTTTAATGCTGTTTAGCTTTTGTAGTGCTGTTTTGGTGTATGCAGTTTTTTGTTTTTTATTTAAAGATAAACTCAAAGCGCTTTGTGCAAGCTATGTGAATATTGGTTGGTTAGGTTTTCCATTTGCCCTGTTGATTTTTGGGCAAGGTATTAGCAGTGCCATGATTTCACTTTATATTGGCGGTTCTTTGTTTGGTAATGTGTGGGCAATACGTGCGGTCACACAAACGCAACTTAAAAATGTACTTAAAAAAGTGGTGCACTCGCCACCTGTCATTGCTTTAGGCGTAGCTTTGATTATTCGTTTAATGGGTATTCAAGCCAAACCAAGTTGGGTGGTTGATGGGTATGAAGTGGCTAAATTTGCGATGGTTTTTGCAGGAATGTACGTTTTAGGCGCTTGGTTAAAACATACCAAAATTACATGGCAAGATATTCAACAAAGTGCATGGTTGATGTTGCCTAAACTTTTGATAGGCTTAGTGGTATGCACAATTGCAACGCACCTTATGCCAACGCCATATTTGGGTTTGATGTATTTTTTATTTTGTTTGCCACCTGCCGCCAACATTGTCGCACTTGAAACCCATTACAAAGGAACAGGCGTATCGGCACGTTACATTGCAGCAGGGACAGTGGTCAGTTTGGTGGTTATTTTACTGTTTTGGTGGCTAAACTTTGGCGGAATTGTTGCAATGCTTGCCCACGGTGGCTAATGCTATTTTTTTCTTGTTTACTAAGCTGTGCGCTACTTTTGCCAAGCTCAGGTAACCAAAATAAGGGATCATAGCCAAAACCATTTTCGCCACAACTTGCTTCTAAAATTTCACCTTGCCAAATGCCTTGAAAAATTTGAGGTAGTGGATCATCCGCATGTTCAACATAAGCCAATACACAAACAAACATCCCTTGGATGGCTGTACCTCGAAAGGGTTTTAAATCATCAAGAAGTTTTTGGTTGTTGGCAGCATCGTTACCATGC
Organism: Acinetobacter sp. HY1485; assembly: GCF_027568475.1. Taxonomy (GTDB): domain Bacteria; phylum Pseudomonadota; class Gammaproteobacteria; order Pseudomonadales; family Moraxellaceae; genus Acinetobacter. The sequence goes on from NZ_JANKZG010000006.1 coordinate 23,508, forward strand.
TTGCCTGCATAGCGTGCAGAATAAATCCCTGGTGCACCACCTAAAACAGGCACACACAAACCTGAGTCATCGGCAAGTGCAGGTTTACCTGAAATTTTAGCTGCATGACGTGCCTTAATAATGGCATTTTCTACAAAACTTAATCCATCTTCTATAGCATCTTCAATATTAAGTTGCCCTTGTGGAATCACTTCAATGGGTAAATTCAGTTCTGCAAACATGTTGGTAAATTCGGCAACTTTGCCTTTGTTATTACTTGCTAATACAATTTGTTGCATCACGAAACCTTTAAATAAAAACAGCACCATATTAGGTGCTGTGGGTATAGAATTAAAGTCTTATTGTTCCTGAATCCATTCATCTGCACGGTTAACCGCTTGACGGATTTGGTCAGGTGTTAAGTTAGACGCCAATGCTGTTTTTTTGGTTTGAGACATATCAATGACTTTATTGTCTAGCATGCCATCACGCGTTGAAAGCTCGTACCATTGATATGCACCCATGTAATTTTTTTTGTGTTCTTCCATTAGTGCAAGGTTAAAGCTGGCGCGGTTATCGCCATGGCTTGCTGCTTTTTCTAAATAAGTACGTGCTTGAGATTCATTCTTTGATGTGCCTAGACCATCTGCAAGCATACGCCCCACATTCAGTTGTGCTGCTGCAATACCTTGATCGGCTGCTTTTTTATACCAAGAAAAGGCTTGTGATAAATCTTTAGAAACTTCACGTCCGTATTGGTAGCGTGTCGCCACATAAAATGCAGCACCTGGTTGTCCTGCTTTGGCTTCACTTAAAAGTTGATTAAACCCCATTGTAGAATAGGTTGCTGCTTGTGAGGATGTAGATTGTTGTTGTGACGGAATATAGTCTGCATGGGCTAGACCGAATAAACCAAATAAAACAGCACTAACTAAGATTTTCTTCATACGGCGCTCACTCGATAAATGGCGACTTCACCGAATAAATTTGGAATATGTTTACTAAGTAAACTGTCTTTTTGATTCCCATTTACGGCTAGTCGATTAATAATCCGAATATTATTTTCAGCACACAATGCCTCAAAGTCTCGGAAGGTACAAAGGTGGATGTTAGGTGTGTTATACCACATATAGGGTAGTGCATTAGAAACAGGCATTTTCCCTTTTAATGCAAGAAAAGATCGGGTTTTCCAATGAGCAAAATTGGGAAAAGTGATAATTGCTTGTTTTCCAACACGAACCATATCGCGTAATAACACATCAGGTGCATCAACTGCTTGCAAAGCCTGTGCCATAATTACGTAATCAAAGGATTGATCTGCAAAACGATGTAAGCCTAAATTCAAATCTTGCTGAATAATATTTAAGCCACGACTGACAGCAACCGCAATTTTATCTTGGTCAATTTCTAAACCGTAGGCACTCACCTGATGCTTCTGGCTCATATGTGCCAAAAGCTCGCCATCGCCACATCCTAAATCTAAAACACTAGAGTTGGGTTTAATCCATTTTTCGGCAAGTTGTTGATCTAAACGCATTACACAACCTCCACAGGTGTATTTTTAAGATGTTCTTCGCCACCTAAAAAGGCACGAAGTGTTTTGACGTACAACGGAATAGGGAACAAAAATGAATCGTGACCTTGCTTGGCTTTAATTTCTAAGTAGGTCACAGGCTTGTGGTTAGTAATAAGCGCGTCTACAATTTCTTCTGAGCGTTCAGGACTAAAACGCCAATCGGTATCAAATGAAATCACTAAGAAACGACATTTTGTGTTTTCTAATGCTTGTGTCAAAGATGCGTTATATTCACGGGCAGGGTCAAAGTAATCTAAGGCTTTGGTCATAATCAGGTAAGTATTGGCATCAAAATTACGGCTAAAACGTTCGCCTTGATAGCGTAAATAGCTTTCCACCTGAAATTCAACATCAAAGCCATACATAAATTTACCTGACTTTAAGTCACGTCCAAATTTTTGCTTCATGGCTTCATCAGATAAATAGGTAATATGCCCAACCATACGTGCCAGAATTAAGCCACGTTTTGGATAGCTGTCTTGTTCTAAATAGCGTCCTTCATGAAAATCGGGGTCGGATAAAATAGACTGACGCGCTACCTCATTAAATGCAATATTTTGTGCCGAAAGTTTAGGTGCACTTGCCACCACCACACAATTTTTTAGACGGTCAGGTTGGTCAATTGACCATTGCATTGCCTGCATACCACCCAATGAGCCTCCAATCACGGCATACCATGTGTCAATGTCTAAACGGTCAGATAACATTACTTGGGTTTTAATCCAATCTCTTACCGTAACCAATGGAAAATCGGGACCATAAGGCAAGTTATCATTTTCTGGATTAGGCGAGGTTGGGCCCGTTGAGCCGTTACATCCGCCAATATTATTAAAAGCCACCACAAAAAATTTATTGGTATCTATGGCTTTGTTTGGTCCAATGCAGGCATCCCACCAACCGGGCTTTTTATCATCTGCATGATGATAACCTGCTGCATGATGATGTCCTGATAGCGCATGACAAATTAAAATGGCATTTGAATGATCGCTATTGAGTGTGCCGTAAGTTTCTACCATCATGTCAAAACGGGGTAAAACACGACCACACTCAAGCAGTAAAGGTTCTTCGAAACTATATTTTTGAGGGGTTACAACACCCACAGAGTCAGAGGCAAAAGACACAACCACCGCCTTATTGTTGTAAATAAAAAAGGATACCAACTAAGGTATCCTTTTGAAATCATTTTTAATGCTTAAATTGCTTCAGAAATAATGTCTTCTGTACTAAGCACACCTTGATCAATTAAACGGTTAGTACACGCAATGATCGCTTCAATTGGGGACGTAATCGTATTGTTGTGAATGCCTGCACCAAACGCACTTTTACCAGACCCTTTCACTTGAATTTCAAGTAATGCAAGTGCCTTGGCATCTGCACCTGAGCTAATGCTCCGTTCTTCGTAATTTAAAACATCAATTGGAAGTTGTAAGGCATTAATAATAGCAGAGATGGGACCGTTACCGTGTCCTTTTAAATGCTGTACTTCGCCATTCACTTCAACTTCTAAATCAATCACTTGATGATCGCCTTCAGTTGAAAGTTTATAGTTTTTGGCGTTGTAGTGTTTGTCTTTAATATCGACATAGGTTGTTTTAAACAACTTCCAAATATCGTCTGCACTGATTTCTTTTGCTGTTTCATCGGTGTGTTGTTGCACAATTTGGCTAAATTCAATTTGTACGCGACGTGGTAAAACAACGTTGTAATTAGATTCTAGTAAGTAAGCAATACCCCCTTTACCAGATTGACTATTAACACGAATCACCGCGTCATAGTCACGTCCTAAATCTTTTGGATCGATTGGTAAATACGGCATATCCCAAATTTCTTCGTTCTTTTGGAACTCAAAGCCTTTTTTAATGGCATCTTGGTGTGAGCCTGAAAATGCTGTAAAGACTAAATCGCCTGCATACGGATGGCGTGGATGAACAGGTAAGCCCGTGCATTCTTCTACCGTTGCAATAATTTCATTCATATTTGAAAAATCAAGCTCGGGTGCAACACCTTGTGTATACATATTTAAGGCAATGGCTGCAATATCAACGTTACCTGTACGCTCGCCGTTACCAAATACACAACCTTCTACGCGGTCTGCACCTGCCATAATTGAAAGCTCTGATGCTGCAATACCACAGCCACGGTCGTTATGACAATGTACCGAGATTAAAACACCATCACGGCGTGCTAAGTTACGGTGCATCCATTCAATTTGGTCTGCATACACATTTGGTGTTGATACTTCAACGGTTGCAGGCAAGTTTAAAATTACTTTTTGTTCTGGGCGAGCATCCCAAATTTCAGTTACGGCATCACAGACATCTTTTGCCACTTCTAACTCAGTTGCAGAAAAACACTCTGGACTGTACTGAAAAATCCAATCGGTTTGTGGTTGTTTTGCAGCGTATTCTTTAACTTTGGTTGCGGCATTAATGGCAAGCTGTTTTGCCCCTTCAGCATCTACATTGAGCACTTTTTTACGGAAAGTTGGCGAGTTAGAGTTGTAAATATGCACAATGGCACGTTCTGCACCTTCTAATGCCTCAAACGTACGTGCAATAAGGTGGTCACGTGCTTGTACAAGCACTTCAATATACACATCATCAGGAATATGATTTTCTTCAATTAATTTACGCGTAAAGTCAAAATCAATTTGAGACGCTGATGGAAAGCCAATTTCGATGTGCTTAAACCCAATTTTTACCAACATTTTGAACATTTTGAATTTTTGTTCGATATCCATTGGCTCAAAAATCGCTTGGTTACCGTCACGCAGGTCTGTACTCATCCAAATTGGCGCTTTTGTAATTTCTTTGTTTGGCCATTGGCGGTCAGGTAAGTCTACACGTTGGTACATGCGACGGTATTTTTTGCTTGGGTCAGCCAACATCATGGGGTAGCTCCTGCGATATGTGGGACTTGTTTATTCAAATATTATATGGATGAACAATAAATAATATTTCCCTGTTTTATTCTGTTTTAGCACAAATGGGAAAAAATTTTCCACTTAATAAAAACAATATGGGAAAAATAATGAATTTTTTAAGGATGATTATTGATAATAATTATCATAATTATTAGTATTTGTGTAAATTTAGATAAATGGAAATGGGTATGTCACCTTTTAAACTCACCTTATTAATGGCGAGTGTGCTATGTGCGCAATTAAGCTATGCACAAGACGATGTCACATTGGAAACAATGACATTTAAAGCACAAGGTAACTGGCTAGACGATACTAACGATAAAAAAGTGTTTGAGCATGCAGGGGCAAGAACAATTTTAACCCGTGATCAAATTGATCGTTCTGCAGTAAGCAATATTAAAGATGCCATGAAGCAGATACCGGGTGTTCAAATACAAGAAAATGCAGGCACAGCAGGAACAGATTTATCACTTAACTTTGGTGTGCGTGGTTTAACTTCACGTTTTTCGCCACGTTCTACTGTATTGATGGATGGGGTTCCTTTAGGTTTTGCACCCTATGGTCAACCGCAATTATCGTTAGCACCCACTAGTCTTGGAAATATTGAATCTATTGATGTGGTGCGTGGTGCAGGGTCTGTCCGTTTTGGACCTCAAAACGTAGGTGGCATTGTTAACTTTACAACGCGTGACATTCCAAAGCAGTTTGAAGGCAATGTAGCCTTACTCACAGATGTAGCAAAAAATGGCAATGTAAAGCTAAGTCCAAGTTTATTTTTAGGCACAACGCTTGATAATGGTTTAGGTTTAGCCCTGCTGTATTCGGGTACACATGGCGATGGGTATCGTGATGATCGTAGCCAAACCAATATTGACGATATTTTATTAAAAACCTCTTATCACTTTACAGATCAAGACAGTGTTTATCTTAACGTCCACCGTTACGATGCTAAAGCAGATTCACCTGAGGGTTTAACGCAAGCACAGTACAAACAAGACCCTTATCAAACTTCTGTAGACGATAACTATTTTAAAGGGCATCGTACTGATGTGTCGGCACGTTACTTACACCAAGATGATGATCGTAGTTTTGAGTTACTCACTTATCATACTGATACTTTTCGTGATTCACACCTGCAGGGTACATCTAAAATCCGTATGAATACGGCACCACGTACTTATAAAGTATCTGCAATTGAGCCACGTTTTTCGCAAGTGTATCAGTTAGGTGGTATTAATAACGAAGTGTCGGTGGGGTATCGTTATTTAGACGAAAGCAGTAAAGAATATGTTGGGCGTAGTAAGGTTTATAGTTTAGGCGATACGCCGTTAGAACCATTGGCATATAGCTCGGCACATGGTGGCACACAAGCACATGCCTTTTACGTAGATAACCGTACCGAGTTAGGCGATTGGACAGTAACGCCTGGACTACGGTTTGAGTCGATTAAAACCAATGAGCATTTTAGTGCATATAACAAAGGTGTCTTTGTGAATGAGGTGGATGCACAAGTAAAATCTAACGAGCTGTTACCTAATTTTTCTGTATTGTACAAAGCCAATGATCACTTAAATGTATTTGCAAATTATGGCGTTTCGTTTGGTCCACAGCAGTATAGCCAAATGGCACAAGTGGGAAGCTCAGGTAGAGCTGAAACCACGTTAGATGGTCTAAGCCCTGAAAAAGCGAAAAATTATGAAATTGGTACGCATTATCTGAATAATGGTTTAAAAGCAGAATTAACTGCATTTTATATCGATTTTGATCAAGAGTTGATTCGTGGTGATGATCAGATTTGGTCTAATTTAGGCGCAACAAGCCATAAAGGGCTTGAATTGGGTTTAAGTTATGACTTAAAGCGTTGGATTGAAGGTTTATCTGTGTACGGTAATGCCACTTATACGCAAGCAGAGTATGCAGCAGGCAATTTTAAAGGGAAAGATATTCCGTTGTATTCACGTTTAGTGGGTAATTTAGGCATGCAGTACGTTAAAGAGCGCTGGACATTTAATACAGATTTGTATGCTCAATCTAAACAGCACATGCCGGGTGATGCAAGTACAGGTGTTTATACCACGCAAGAAACCGCAAATGGCGTGTATGGCAATATTCCGGGTTATGCCACAGTGGGTATTAAAGTATCGCGTAATTTAGATGATGTGGTAAAAGGTCTAAATGCAGGTATTGGTATTAAGAATTTGTTTGATCAAAATTATTTTACGCGTTCTAACGATGCAACAGGCGGTAAATTTGCTGGTGCACCGCGTACAGTCTTTTTACAAACCTCGCTGAAGTTTTAAACTTCAGCCCACATCCGTATTAAGTTGTGGTAAATATTAGTCAGCTTAACTACTTCAGCATACGCATCGCCGTGTGCTGAACGTAAATTTCGGATACTTTCGTCTAAATTAAATAAAAGATGACGTTTTGCATCGTCACGTATCATACTTTGTACCCAAAAAAATGAGGCAAAACGTGTGCCACGTGTCACGCTACTCACTTCATGTAGGCTTGTAGAGGGATAAAGTACCACATCACCTGCAGGTAATTTAACTTCGTGATAACCATAGGTATCTTCAATAACTAACTCACCACCATCATATTCGTCAGATTCACTTAAAAATAATGTACATGATAAGTCTGTACGGATTTTATGATTTGTACCACGAATGAGACGAATGGAGTTATCTACATGAAAACCAAAGGTTTCGGCTTCATCGTAACGGTTAAACAGCGGTGGAATAATTTGATGGGGCAGAGCCGCTGTTTGAAACGTGGGATTTTGCCAAATGGCGTGCATTACTTTTTCACTTAAAGCGTGAGTAAGCGGATCTTGTTCAGAAAGTTGCTGATTGTTTTTAACCGAAGCGGAGAGTGTGCCTGCGGTTACTTTACCACCTACCCATTGGGCAGTTTCCATTTGTTGACGGAATAAGGCAACTTCTTGTTTGGTTAGTACGTTTGGAATGTGATGAATCATAAGCGTTATAAAAGACCACCTTTATGGGGTGGTCGTCTTGAAATTAGTATTTAAAGTTAACAGCAAGGGTCGCATTGCGTCCATCGCCTTCAAAGGCATAGTGCGCTGCATGTGCATTGGTAAAGTAGCGTTTATCTGTAATGTTATTGACATTTAATTGTAGGTTAACATTGTCATTGACATGGTATTTTGCCATAGCGTTATAAAGGGTATAAGCAGGCATATATTTAGAAACAGTGCTTGAGTTGACATACACTTTGTCCTTGTACTGTGCACCTGCACCAATTTCGAGTTTAGGTACAACTTTATAGGTTGTCCAAAGTGTTGCACTGTTTTTAGCAACAAATGGAATTGGACCACCTGTTGGAACAGCAATGCCACGTGAGTAACCTCCATCTTTTAATTCACTGTCTAAATAGCTATATCCTGTTTCGATATCCCATTTTTCAGTAATGTGTCCTTTTAGACCAAGTTCAAAGCCATCAACTTTACTGTTACCGCCGTTACTATACGTTCCATTTGAGTCTACAATCCGTGTATTTTGTTTTTCTGTACGGAAAATAGCAGCGGTTAAGTTAGCACGTTGATTAAATAAATCCCATTTTGTACCAATTTCAAACGTACGTGCTTTTTCAGGGGCAAGGTTGTTATAGGCAGAAGAAAGTGACTCCGAGCCATCTCCTTGGTCTACGCCTACAGGGTTAACCGATGTTGCAAAACTGGTATATAGACTACCGTTTTCAGTGGGTTTAAATACCAAACCTGCTTGATAAGAAAATGAGCTGTCATCACTGTCGATTGTGGTACCTGATGTGATGGTGCCCACATCTTGATTATATTTACGTTGGGTATCAAATTTATCCCAACGAACCCCTAAATTTAAAAGCCATTGTGGTGTAAATTCTAGACTGTCTAAAGCATAAATAGAAACGTTACGGCTACGCGTGGTGTACTGATTATTCAGGCTGCCAAGGGTATCTGTATAAAGTCCATTGGTTGGGTTGTTTACAGATGTGCACCAACCGCCAATATTGGTTGTGTTTGGTGAGCAATCGGTTGAGTGGGCAGTGGAGGTTGTACCTAAGTCATTGGTAAAGGTGTGAACCCCTTGTTTAGATTCTTGATAGCTCCATTCTGCACCTGTATTAAAGGAGTGTTGAATAAAGCCTGTATTAAATTTACCCGTAAGTGCCAATTGGTCGCTATAGGCATTGGTATCTGTAATACCACTTAAAGCACGGCGTGAAATGGTTCCATATTTGGCAATATTACCTTTAGAGTCATCTGCATTGGTATAAACGTAATCCGCTTTAGACTTAGTGTAGGTTGCAGTGTTGGATAGCGTGAGGTTATCGTTAAAATCGTGCTCTAACTTAAACGTACCAATGTGGTTTTCTCTGCGGTCAAAATCGCGATTTTTCCAACCGTAATAAGTGCCCTGTTTAACTGAAATAGGTGAACCACCTGTGGTTGGGAAGGGAATACCTGCATCAGGCTCATCATTGCTTTTTAAAAAGTAATAACTTAAATTGCCACGCGTTGCACTGCCTAAGCCCCATGCCAAACTTGGCGCAATACCCACACGGTTATATTCTGCACCGTCAGCTTCACCTGCTTTGTCATTTTGGTGCCCCATCACGACCACACGCCCTGCAACACCATCACCAAAATCTTGATTGGCATCAAGCATAATATGACGATAATTGTCTGTGCCACCTGCAACAGTACCTTGATAACGATTGCCTGCGTGGGCTTGTTTGCTAATGAGGTTAATACTACCGCCTACACCACCACCACCAGACATTGCAGAGCTTGCACCTTTAGTGACTTCAATTTGCTCAACGTCAAACATGTCACGGTTTTGTGATGTCGCATTACGAACGCCATCAACATAAATAGAAGAGGCACTGCTATAGCCACGAATATATGGCATATCGGTAAAGGGTGCGCCACCTTCACCTGCACCCAATGTAATACCCGGTTCATTTTGTAAAGCTTGCGTTAAGGTATTGGCATTGGTGTCTTGGAGCAGTTTTTGTGATAGCACATCTACAGTTTTAGGGGTATCACGTAAAGGAGCAACATATTTTTTATTTGCAGACTGCTTAACGTTAAAGCCACTTACTTCTGCTTGTGCATGAATGGTTGGAAGCTGTGTTTCTTGAGCAATTGCACCTGTTGCAACAAGTGAAAGAGAGGAAGCAATTGCTGAAGAAACAAATGTATTTTTCTTCCTTGTCTTAATAAATGACATGTTTTATCTCGTAAATAATTGTAAATCTTGGTAAAGATAATAATGATTATTATTTTTATTTCCATATTTATATATCGAGAATAACTATAATCAAATTTAAATTGATTCTGTAAAACGATTAATATTAATGTGGTTATTATTTAAATAAATGATTTTGTTGCTTATTTTATTTTACTATCAATTATGGATGAATTAAGGATATTGGTAATGATAATAATTATCATATATAAAAATATCAAAGTGTGGCTAAAAAATAACACCTAAGAATACGGTTTAAGCAAAATTTTGTATATCTTGTTTTGTTATCATATAATGCTTAACTTTAAAAATTGTTACTACCCATTATTGAATAGAGGAAGCCATGCAAGTAACGAGTGAAGCGGTTTCGGGCACTACCCGTCGTTTAAATGTATCAGTACCGACGAGCCGTATTAATGAGCAATTTGAAGCTCGTTTAAAACGCACTGCTAAAACTGCGAAAATCAACGGCTTCCGTCCAGGTAAAGTGCCTGCAAACGTGGTGCGCCGTGAATATGGTGCTGGTATTTACCAAGAAGTTGTGAACGATGTAATTCGTGACACAGTATTTGAAGCAATTCAACAAGAAAAAATCAATGCTGTTGGCATGCCAAACATTGAAAAAGTGGAAAACAAAGAAGATGCTTTAGTTTATGAAGCAACTGTTGAAGTTTACCCAGAAGTTGAAGTGAAGTTTGATGGCTTACAAGTTGAACGTCAAACAACTGAAGTAAAAGACAAAGACGTTGATCAAATGATCAAAAACTTGCAAAAACAACGTCAAACTTTTGTAACAACAAAAGGTATGGCGAAAAAAGACATGCAAGTGACTTTCGATTTTGAAGGTTCAATTGACGGTGAAAAATTTGAAGGCGGCGCTGCGCAAGACTACAAATTAACACTTGGTGAAGGTCGTATGATTCCGGGCTTTGAAGACGGTATCGTAGGCATGAAAGCAGGCGAAGAAAAAGTAATTGACGTTACTTTCCCTGAAGACTACCAAGCTGAAAACCTTGCAGGCAAAACAGCTCAATTCAAAATCAACGTAAAACAAGTTGAAAAAGCAAAGCTTCCAGAAATTGATGCTGAGTTTTTAGGTTTATTTGGCGTTTCTGAAGAAGAAGGCGTTGAAAAATTAAAAGCTGACGTGCGTAAAAACATGGAACGTGAAGTTAAAAATGGCTTACGTAACCAAGTAAAAGGCGCAACGTTTGATGCACTTGTTGATGCAAACGAAATTGACGTACCTGCTGCAATGGTAAGTCAAGAAATCGAACGTCAACGTGATCAAATGATTCAGCAATTCACTAAACAGTTTGGTGAGCAAGGTGCTAAAGCATTTGATTCAAGCATGCTTCCAGATGACTTGTTTAAAGAGCAAGCAACACGTTCTGTAAAATTAGGCGTGTTAGTAAGCAAAGTTTTGGCTGATGCTAAACTTGAAGCAGATCAAGACCGTGTAAATGCTTACATCGAAGACATGGCTTCTTCTTATGAAGACCCTAAAGAAGTGATTGAATACTTCTCAAATGATCAGCAACAACGTCAACAAATTGAAGCTGTAATTTTAGAAGATCAAGTGGTTGATCACATTTTAGCAGCTGCTAAAGTAACTGAAAAAGCAGTATCTTATGAAGAGTTGTTACAAGAGCAACAAGCTCGTCAACAACAAGGTTAATCCTTCATAAAGAAAAAGGCGCGTTTAAAGCGCCTTTTTTTATGTGGTTGTTGCACAAAAAGCTACCAGTTACAAATTGCAATTTAACCTGATATCCCCCATATTGTGTGGGTATATCAGATAAAAATTAGGAATAAATAAGTTTATGTATGTTCCAAGTGTAGAAAATGCTTTAGTTCCGATGGTTGTTGAACAATCATCACGCGGTGAACGTTCTTTTGATATTTTTTCACGTTTATTACGTGAGCGTGTCATCTTTTTAACGGGTGAAGTTGAAGATAACATGGCAAATCTTATTGTTGCCCAAATGTTATTTTTAGAAGCAGAAAACCCAGATAAAGATATTCATTTATATATCAATTCACCGGGTGGCTCTGTAACGGCAGGTATGGCAATTTACGATACGATGCAGTTTATTAAACCTGACGTTTCTACCATTTGTATGGGACAAGCAGCATCTATGGGTGCATTTTTACTCAATGCAGGGGCAAAAGGTAAACGTTACTGCTTAGAAAATGCACGTGTGATGATCCACCAACCTTTAGGTGGTTTCCGTGGTCAGGCATCTGATATTGAAATTCATGCACGCGAAATTTTATTTATTAAAGAGCGTTTAAACCGTTTAATGGCAGAACATAGCGGTCAAGACTATGAAACAGTTGCACGCGATACAGACCGTGATAACTTTATGACAGCACAAGCTGCAAAAGAATACGGTTTAGTTGATGCGGTTTTAAATAAACGCCCATAATTATTGTTGGAGTAGGTATGTCCGAGGGACAAAAACAGTGCTCGTTTTGTGGCAAATCAAAAGATGAAGTTGCAAAGCTGATTGCAGGTGAAGACAATGCATTTATTTGTAATGAATGTATTGATGAGTGCTCGCAAATTTTAGCAAGCACACAAGAAGTTGAAACAGATAAAGATTGGGCGAATCGTCCATTACCAAAACCACATGAAATTCGTGCGGCATTAGACCAATATGTGATTGGGCAAGACGTTGCGAAAAAAACATTGTCGGTCGCGGTATATAACCATTATAAACGCTTAAAAGTGTCTCAAACGCAACAAACCAATAGCGAAGTTGAAATTGCAAAAAGTAATATTTTACTGATTGGACCAACAGGTTCGGGTAAAACTTTATTGGCACAAACACTTGCACGTTTGCTTGATGTGCCTTTTGCAATGGCAGATGCAACAACGCTTACAGAAGCAGGTTATGTGGGCGAAGATGTTGAGAACATCGTACAAAAGCTATTACAAAAGTCGGATTACAACGTAGATAAAGCCATTAAAGGCATTATTTATATTGATGAGATTGATAAGATTACGCGTAAATCTGAAAATCCATCAATTACACGTGATGTATCGGGCGAGGGTGTACAACAAGCATTGCTTAAGATGATTGAAGGTACAGTTGCTTCTATTCCGCCACAAGGTGGACGTAAGCATCCAAACCAAGAGCTTATTCAAGTGGATACCTCAAATATTTTATTTATTTGTGGTGGTGCATTTTCAGGCTTAGAAAAAATTGTGCAACAACGTCAAGAAAAGGGCGGAATTGGCTTTAATGCAGAAGTGAAAAAGAAAGATGATACCAAAAAAGTATCTGAACTCTTTAGCCAAGTGGAAGCGACCGACCTTGTAAAATTTGGTTTAATTCCAGAATTTATTGGTCGTTTACCTGTAATTGCCACACTCGAAGAACTTGACGAAGATGCATTAATGCAAATTCTGACAGAACCTAAGAATGCACTGACACGTCAATATCAACATTTATTTGATATGGAAGACGTTGACCTTGTATTTGAAAATTCTGCATTGCGTGCTGTGGCTAAAAAAGCACTTGAGCGTAATACAGGCGCACGTGGTTTACGTACCATCTTAGAAAATGCACTGTTAGAAACAATGTATGATCTACCTAGTCGTACAGACGTTGGTACTGTGATTGTCAATGAAGCAGTGGTAAACGATAAAGTACAACCTGAGTTTAGATCTGAACGTCAGCCGAAGCTTGAAAAAGCAATGCAAGATGAAAAACACGATTTAAAATTAGTATAAAAAAAACGGGCAAAATGCCCGTTTTTTTATTTTCTTTTTTCAAGGGTTTTTAAAATATTATTAACTTGACCTTGAATGCGCATTTGATTGTTTTTATCACTCAAAATTCGATTGGTCACACTGTTCATTTGCTGTCCCATTTCAGCCATAAGCACAGGTGTTTTGTTGTTAATAGATTGACCTTCAGGTGTACTTAAAAATTTAATATAAGCCTGTACTTCTTCTTCTGTAAATGTTTTTGTGTAAATGCTTTGTACTACTGTACCGATATTGGCTTGCTTAATCATGTCATTGGTTGAACTTTGAATAACATTTGCCAGTTGTTGTACCGCAGACAGTTCTTTTTGTGAAAGCTGAGTATGCCCTGTGTAATTTTTAACAAGTTGAGTAGATTGCTCAATAAAGAATGGTTGCATCCCCTGTACAGAATTTTGAACAAGTTGGTCAACATGGCTAAGTTGCATAAGCTGTTGTACAGATGTTGGGTTTGCAGGTGCTGCAATAGCAAGAGCGCTACCTGCGCTGAGAACTGTTGCTAAGAATATTTTTTTTAACATGCTAAGTCCTTAATCTATTTATATAAAAGTATAATAAAAAAGCACGTATTTAACGTGCTTTTTTTGTTACCTTTGCGTTAAGCGGTGGCATCAACAACGGGAATTTTCCCAATCTTTTCTTGCCAAATTTTAGGTGCAATGGCATGTACAGAAGTACCGTTTACATCTACTGCAACAGAAACAGGCATATCTTCGACAACAAATTTATAGATTGCTTCCATACCTAAATCTTCAAACGCAACCACTTCTGCTTCACGAATGGCTTTAGAGACTAAGTACGCTGCACCACCCACGGCCATTAAATAGGTCGCTTGATTGTCTTTTATTGCATCAATGGCGGTTGAACCACGTTCTGCTTTACCAATCATGCCAAATAAACCTGTATGTTCAAGCACTTTACGGGTAAATTTATCCATACGGGTTGCAGTAGTTGGTCCTGCAGGACCTACAATTTCATCGCCTACAGGATCTACAGGTCCAACGTAATAAATAAATTTACCTTTTAAATCAACAGGTAGCTCTTGTCCGTTATCAATCATTTCAACAAGACGTTTATGGGCTGCATCACGTCCTGTATAAATTGTACCGTTTAAAAGCAGTGTATCACCCGGTTGCCAATCATCCATTTCTGCTTGTGTAATGCTATCTAAATTGACACGTTTTGCTTTAGAGGTCGACCATGTCACTTCTGGGTAGTCTTCTAGCTTAGGTGCTTGAATATGTGCGGCACCTGAACCATCAAGTACAAAATGTGCATGACGTGTTGCCGCACAGTTTGGAATCATGCCCACAGGTTTGCCTGCTGCATGGCAAGGGTAGTCTTTAATTTTAATATCTAATACGGTGGTTAAACCGCCTAAACCTTGTGCACCAATCCCGAGTGCGTTTACTTTTTCAAAAAGTTCGATACGGAGTTCTTCGGTTTTATTTTGTGGTCCACGACGCAATAATTCATCCATGTTAATTTCTTCCATGAGTGCTTCTTTTGCAAGCATCATGGCTTTTTCTGCTGTACCACCAATACCAATACCTAACATACCCGGTGGACACCAACCTGCGCCCATGGTTGGAACAGTTTTAAGCACCCAATCTACAATTGAATCTGATGGATTTAGCATCACAAGTTTAGATTTATTTTCTGAACCACCACCTTTAGCTGCCACAGTGATATCCACTTTGTTACCCGGAACAAGTTTGTAGTGAATAACAGCAGGGGTATTGTCTTTGGTATTTTTACGTCCAAAAGCAGGGTCTGCCAAAACAGAAGCACGCAATACGTTTGAGTTTTCTAAATAACCTTGGCGTACACCTTCATTAATGGCATCGTCAAGGCTCATGGTGAGGTCAAATTTAACGTCTAAGCCAACATCTAAAAAAACATTTACAATGCCTGTATCTTGACAAATTGGTCGATGTCCTTCTGCGCACATGCGTGAATTAATTAAAATTTGTGCAATCGCATCTTTTGCAGCTTGGTTTTCTTCGCGGTCATACGCACGGCTCATCGCTTGAATAAAATCTTGCGGATGATAGTAGGAGATAAATTGAAGGGCATCCTTGACAGAGGTAATGAGGTCATCTTGTTTGATGATAGTGGTCATTTTCTTTTCCTTGAGCGGGCTGTTAGCTAGCAGGGTCAAATTATAGCACGCGTTGATATGTTCCATCGGCTGTTACACCATAACCAAAACCACAATCTGAGCTTTGTGCTTGTGTGGTGGCAGTCAGAGTATCTTGCGTAAATTGAAGCTGAATTTTACAGCTTGTATCGTCAGGGTTTGTCCATGTGGTTTTTTGGTTTTTAATAGGGGTGGTATAACTGTATTCACCCATATTAGGACCTCCTAATAAACTATTTAAACCTACACGTAGTCCTTCAAAATCAATTTTGTATTGTTTTTTATGGGTTTTAACTGTGTAAGTATTCCACATGGCTTGTCCTGCATAGCGCCAATATTCACCTTGTGGGTAAGTAAGTGGTGCAAGTTTTGGAATAAGTGCACGATTTGTTTTAGTCTGGGGTGCATTGGGTACTATTGATAACCAAGCAAGTGCCTTGCGATAATCTTTTTGCTTAATATAGGTGAGTGCCACATTGTTATAAGCAATATCAATATTTTTTTGTGGGATATTATCAAAATTTACTTTGCAACTTTCTAAGTAAGATACCGCAGTTTCGTACTGAGTACGGGCTTTAGCATATTGATGTTGGCTATAAAGCTGTTGCGCTTTGTGATTTACCGCAGGGATTTCTTTACAGTATTGCTCAAGTTCATTTGCATACGCATGACTTGCTAAACAACAGCTTAAAAGTAAATATTTTTTCATGATTGTGCCTGAATTGCAGTAAGGGCAATGGTAAATACGATGTCATCGACCAATGCACCGCGTGATAAATCATTGACAGGTTTATTAAGCCCTTGCAACATTGGTCCGACACTAATGACATTTGCCGAGCGTTGTACGGCTTTATAAGTGGTATTCCCTGTGTTGAGATCAGGGAAAATAAACACATTGGCGCGTCCTGCCACATCAGAATGAGGTGCTTTTGAACGTCCTACACTTTCAACGGAAGCGGCATCGTATTGTAGTGGTCCATCAATAAGTAAGTCGGGGCGTTTTTGTTTAGCAATATCGGTGGCTTGTTTAACTTTTTCAACATCTGCCCCTGCACCCGATGCGCCTGTAGAGTAGCTAATCATGGCAATGCGTGGGTCTATACCAAAGGCTTTAGCAGAGTCTGCTGACTGAATTGCAATTTCGGCAAGCTGTTCTGCATTTGGGTCTGGGTTAATTGCACAGTCGCCGTAAACATAAACTTCATCAGGTAATAGCATAAAAAATATAGAAGAAACAAGCGAGTAATTGGGTGCGGTTTTAATGAGCTGAAAAGCAGGACGTACGGTGTTAGCAGTGGTATGTACAGCGCCTGAAACTAAGCCATCTACATGATCAAGTGCAAGCATCATGGTGCCTAAAACTACTGTGTCTTGCAGTTGTTCTTTGGCTTGTAAAGCATCGAGTTTGCCTTTACGTTTTTCAACCATGGCATCTACGTACTGATCACGTACCGTTTCAGGGTTAATAATTTCTAAACCCTTGGGTAAGCTGAGGTTACGTGCTTGAATAAACTGCTGTACGTCTTGTGGTTTGGCAAGTAACACACAATTCGCAATCCCACGCGATTGACAAATAATAGCCGCTTCAATGGTACGGGGTTCATCACCCTCAGGCAAAACAATACGTTTTTTGTCTGCTATAGATTTTTTAACTAATTCATAGCGAAAAGCAGCAGGTGATAAGCGTGGTGTAGGTTGTGTTTGATTCAGCCAATCCATATTTAAATGGCTAGATACAAAGCGTGTTACTTGTTCGGCACGTTGTACGTCATCTTCAGGAATTTCGTTATTGAGACGCTGTAAACGCTGTGCAGTTTCAAATGCGCTCAGTGGCGTATGAATAACAGGTAAGCCTTGTTGTAATGCATTTTGGCAAAAAGCGAGAGTTTCTGATGCAGGAGAATGGCGCTCTGCTAAAACTAAGCCTGCTAGTGGAATGCCATTTTGCGTGGCAATGCTACTGGCAAGTAACACATCCGTACGCTCTGAACCTGTAATAATAAGTTTACCTGCAACAAATTGAGAAAGTTCATGCTCAATGCTTGAAGCAACAATGCAACTGCTTAACACTCTGCGCTGTGAGGCATGTCCTTCATTGAGATACTGTCCATCAATAATAGGTAAAATATCGCAAGTACGTTGCACACTTAAGGTGTTACTAAACGGAACAAGCCCGATAATAGGCAATTTTTCTGTACCAATAGTAGGGTTAAATGCTTGTAACGCCTTGGTAAATTGTTCAACTTCTTGTGTTAAACGTAACGATGGGTCAAACGACAATGGGATAGGTGAGTCGGGTAAACCACGCGTACGCATAAATAAGACACTTGATTGACGTGAGCTAAATGTGCGTACTTGAGCATCAATACGTTCTGCGGTTTTTTGTGGTTCGGCTAAATTGGCTTTACTCACAAAAATAACTTGGGCATCTAAGGCTTTAGCAAGTTGTACGTTTAAATCGTGTGCAAAATAGCTGTCTTCGGAAGTATATAAACCTTCAACGACAATAATGTCATGTTGCTGTGCTACTTCACGGTGGAGATGTACAGCTTCTTCTAATAGCTCATCGGTTTTTTGATGTGTAATGGCATTTAGAATGCGTTCATGCGTAATAGACGTAGGACAGTCACGTTGGAATAATTTTTGACATAATGTAGCGGTACAACTTTGATGAGATTGTGCCTCTTGACTAAATGGTTTAACAAAACCTGCTTTAATATTTTGGCAGTCAAGTGCATAAATTAAGCCTAAACACGCAGAAGTTAGCCCTACATTTTCGCCTGTGGGTACAAGTAAAAGAGTTTGCATAATTAGATGTCCATGAGTGCAATTTGATGTGTTTCTTGTGCGATGCGTCCTTCTTCATCGGTTGGAATAACCCAAATTTCAGGTCCTTGTCCTGCATCAATTTGCCCTTGTGTACCGCGTGGCAATTCATTGTTTTTTTGTTGATCTAACTTAAAGCTAAAATGGTGAAGGTAGGTGAGCATTTTTTCGCGAATATATGCTGAATTTTCGCCAATTCCACCTGTAAAGATAAGCCCATCTAAGGTTGGTAAGCTACAGCTCAGCGCAGATAACGATTTTGCTAAACGATAACAAAAGACTTCAATGGCAAGTGTTGCATCGTCATTGCCTTGTTGTGAGGCTTCAATCAGTGTACGCATATCGTTAGAAAGATTATTAGATAAGCCGTATAACCCACTTTGATGCGTGAGCATTTTATCTATTTTATAAATATCCCATCCTAAGTTATAAGCTAAGAATGAATGTAGGCTTGGGTCTACATCGCCACTACGTGTGCCCATTACAATGCCTTCGTGAGGTGTCAAGCCCATAGACGTATCTACACTTTTGCCGTTATAGATGGCACAAGTTGAGCTACCATTGCCAAGATGTGCCGAGAGCCATCCACCTTTTTTGTGTGATGATACATAGGCATGACTTGTGCCGTGAAAGCCATAACGACGCACGTTATGGTCGGTATATAAAAACTTTGGCACAGCGTAACGATAGGCATGTTCGGGCATGGTTTGATGAAATGCGGTATCAAAGACAGCCACTTGCGGTAAATTTGGAAATAAACGCATAGTGGCCTCAATCCCAATTAAATGCGCAGGATTGTGTAGGGGAGCAAGAGGGGTTGCATCTTTAATGCGTTGTACAATTTCAGGTGTTAAGCGTTCGGCTTTGGTAAGAGTACCGCCGTGTACTACGCGATGCCCAATGGCTTGAGGTTGGTACTGCCCAAGGCGTTTTAATAAAATATCAAGTGCTTGTTCGTGATTGGCATTGGGAATAGACAGCTCTAACGGCTCGCCTCCAACGGTAATTCCTTTAATGCGAGCATGTTCTGAATTGAGGTTTTCGGCTAAACCATGAATTCGTTGTTCTTGTCCTGACGAAACAAGTGCATATTTAATAGATGATGATCCGCAGTTAATCACTAAAATTGCTGTAGACACGTTCTTTTCCCTATTTTTTCTTAAACTTTAGACGATTTTTTTATGGTTTTGCAACAAAAAAGCACCTCATTTTGAGATGCTTTTTCATATTTATTGACGGATTTCGCCGTTTCCAAACACAATCCATTTTTGTGAGGTTAACCCCTCTAAGCCAACAGGACCCCGTGCATGGATTTTATCGGTAGAAATTCCAATTTCTGCACCTAATCCATATTCAAAGCCATCGGCAAAACGGGTTGAAGCATTAATGACCACTGAGCTTGAGTCAACACGCGCTAAAAATTGGCGTGCAAGACTAAAGTTTTCGGTAATAATGGCATCGGTATGGTGTGAGCCATATTGATTGATATGCTCAATGGCTTCGTTCATATCAGCAACCACCTTAATAGCTAAAATAGGGGCTAGATATTCTGTTTCCCAATCTGCCTCAGTTGCAGGCACAACTTGGTCTTTTAAAATTTGTTGTGTGATTGGACAACCACGGAGTTCAACATTTTTTTGTGCATAAAGCGGTGCAACCTGTGGTAAAAATTCATTGGCAATTTTTGCATCAACCAATAAGGTTTCCATTGCATTGCAGACGCCATAACGGTGTGTTTTGGCATTCAGCGCAATTGGCAGTGCTTTGGCAAAATCGGCTTGTGCTTCTACATATACATGGCAGTTGCCATCTAAATGTTTAATCACAGGAATGCGTGCTTCATCGGTAATGCGTTGAATAAGCCCTTTACCGCCACGAGGAATAATCACATCCACAAATTCAGACATAGTAATGAGTTGTCCAACCGCAGCACGGTCTGCTGTTTCAATGACTTGTACGGCAGTGGCAGGAATTTGTGTGGTTTTAAGCCCTGTTTGGATGGCTTGGGCAATGGCTTGGTTGGATTGTAGTGCTTCTGAGCCACCACGCAAAATAATGGCATTGCCCGATTTAAGTGCTAACGATGCTGCTTCTAATGTAACGTTTGGACGTGATTCGTAAATCATCCCCACAACACCGAGTGGCACACGCATTTTACCTAACTGTATGCCAGAGGGACGGTATGCCAAATCTGTGATTTCACCTATCGGATCTTTTAAGCTAATCACGTCTTTAAGCCCTTGCAACATGCCATCAAAACGCGTGGGGGTTAGCTCTAAACGGTCAAGTAAAGCATCATCCAGTTGTTTGGCGCGCCCATTTTGCATGTCAATTTGGTTGGCATCTAAAATGGCTTGTTTTTGTTGGGTTAAAGCATCAAAAATAGCTTGTAATGCTTGGTTTTTTTCTTGCGTAGAAGCGGCTGAAAGTGTTGCCGCTGCTTTGCGAGCATGTTGCCCAACCGTTTGCATATAGTGTTCGATAGTGTGTTGCATGACCGTATTACATTAAAAAAGTTGATCTTTGATATTAGCCCACAAATGCGTCGATGTCTTGTTTAACTTCTTGCCACTTGGTGTTCGATTGCAATGTAATTTCAATTTTGCCACGCATACGCTCTAAACGAGTTTGGTTAGGCAGGGGCTGATCTTGAATGGCATGAAGTGCAAGTTCTGCCGCTGTACGGTTATTACAAACTAAGCCCATATCACAACCTGCCTGAAGTGCTGCTAAAATACGTGCGTCTGCATTACCTGCTACACAAGCGGCTTGCATGGTGAGGTCATCGGAAAATAAAACGCCATCAAATTTTAGATGTTTGCGTAAAATTTCTTGAATCCAATAAGAAGAAAAGCCCGCAGGATGACAGTCGACTAATGGATAAATGACATGGGCAGGCATTAACGCATCTAGTTTTGGCATAAGTTGAATAAAGGTTTGCATATCTTTATCAAAAATTTCTTGGTAGCTACGGTGATCTACGGCTGCTGCCACGTGAGAATCGGCTTTAACAGAGCCATGTCCGGGGAAGTGTTTACCTGTGGTTGCCATACCTGCTTCGTGCATGCCTTTCATAAAGGCGTCGGCAAGTGGAATAATATCATCAATGTTTTGGGCAAAACTACGGTCGCCAATGACATCGCTAATGTCATTTAGGTCTAAAACAGGGGCAAAACTAAAGTCGATTCCTACGGCAAGGGTTTCTGTTGCCATCAACCAACCGCATTGTTCTGAAAGTGTTAACGCACGTTGTGGTTCGGTTTGGTAAAGCTCTCCCAAACGCCCCATTGCAGGTAAACGTGTGAAGCCTTGTTTTAGGCGTTGAACACGTCCGCCTTCTTGGTCAACTGCAATTAAAATTTCGGGGCGAATTTGGCGCATATGATCGGTAAGCGCCCGAACTTGTTGTGGTGATTCAATATTACGAGAAAACAAAATAACACCACCCACCTGTGGGTTTTTTAGAATTTCAATGTCATGTTCACAGAGAGTTGTGCCTTCGATATCAAGCATTAAAGCGCCAATCATCATGTTTTCTCGCTATTTAAATTAATGAATTGCTACATTTTGTGTGCATAGAATATGATAAAACTACACGATAAGATACGGTTGACGTTCAGGGAACATAAGACGTTTATGAAATTTCAAACAATTGCATGTGCAGTTGCATTAGCAACAGGTGGTCTTTTTTGTACCAATACCATTAACGAGGCGATTGCAGCAACTCAACAACAGCCTGCGAGTATTCAACCCACCCAAGCACAGCAGTTGGTGGCACGGCAGTTGGCAACGTTGGTAGATCGTCAGCATTACTTAAATATGCGTTTAGATGCAAAAACATCGCAACGTATTTTAACGATGTATTTGGACAGCTTAGACCCAGACCATACGTTATTTTTAGATAGTGACATTAAAAATTATCAGCAAAAATATGGTGATACATTAGGTGCTGCACTTAAAGCAGGTGATTTAACGTCTGCGTATGCCATTCATGCACAGTATCGTGAGCATTTAAAACAGTTTTATAACTATATGCTCAGTGAGTTGAAAAAGCCTCAAAATCTAGAACAAAAAGGGGTATTTTTATCAACTGATCGTGAAAAAGCGCCTTACTTTACCAATAAGGCTGAGCGTGAGGCATATTGGAATAAAATTTTAGTATCACAATTAATTAGTTTGACGATTAGTAAACAAGAAGAAGTTGCCAAACAAAAAGCACTTAAAGCAGATCCATCTTTAGCCAATGGACAAGACCTCACCAGCCCTGAAGATTTAACACCGCAACAAACACTAACCAAGCGTTATAAGCGTAAGTTAGAAAGAATTAATCGCTTAAAGAGTGATGATGTTTTAGATAAAATTCTAAATGCCATGACGCTTACTTATGACCCGCATAGTAACTATTTCCCACCTGTTGATGCAATGGAATTAAACCGCCAAACCACGTTACAGTTAGAGGGGGTTGGGGTTGCTATTCGTCCAGAACGTGGCAATGAAGACTATATTAAAATTGAGTCTATTGTAGATGGTGGTCCGGCAGGTAAATCTGGGCAAGTGCGTGCGGGTGACCGTATTATTGGTGTGGCACAAGATGGGCAAAAAATTGAAGATGTTGTGGGGTGGTCAAGCCAAGAATTAGTAGGCGTAATCCGTGGTAAACGTGGAACTAAGGTAACAGTACGTCTATTAGGTGCTGGCATGCCACTTTCTCAAGCACGCAATGTAACCTTAACGCGTGATGTGATTAAAGAAGAAGATGATGGTGTGCGCTCAAGAACAGTAATGGTTGATCGTAATGGTACAGCACATAAATTTGGTGTGATTGAAATTCCATCATTTTATTTAAACTATCGTGCACGCCGTGATGGGACAGAATATCGTTCTGTTGCCCAAGATACTGAAAAAGCATTCCAAGAGCTTAAAGAACAACATGTAGAAGGTGTGATTGTCGATCTGCGTAATAATCCTGGTGGCTCATTAGAAGAAGTTGCAAAAATGATTGGTCAAGTCGTGAAATCTGGACCTGTGGTACAAATTCGTGATGGAAATGGCAATGTAAACGTTTTTGAAGATAACGATGGTGGACATCAAGTTTATGATGGACCTATGGCAGTTTTAGTTAATCTTGCATCTGCTTCGGCAAGTGAAATTTATTCTGCGGCAATTCAAGATTATGGACGTGGTGTTGTGATTGGTAGTACCACCACAGGTAAAGGAACAGCACAAGTTCAATTAGATAATCTAGCTTACGGACAAGCCACGCTAACCCAACGTAAGTTTTATCGTATTACAGGTGGAAGTACCCAAAACAAAGGTGTTGTACCTGATATAAAATTGGTGGATATTTGGAACGACCAATTTGGTGAGCGTAAAGCTAAAAATGCATTACAGTGGGATACTATTCCAACGGCACCATTTAAACGTGAAGGTTCAATTCAGCCGTATGTGAGTCGTTTAACTCAAGAATCAAATGCGCGCGTGAGTCATGATCCACAATTTAATTATTTAGAAACGCGTCGTTTAATCTCGAAAAAAGTAGAGGATGAAAAACGTATTGAGTTAGATTTGAACAATCGTAAAGAAGAGCTGCACAGTATTGAGCAAAAAACATTAGATGCGGAAAATACACGCCGTACAGAAACAGGTTTAAAACCGTATGCAAATTGGGGAAGTTATCAGACTGCTTTAGATGGATTGGCTGAGTCTCGTGCAAAAATGAAGGCTGCTAAACGTCCTGCTTTACCAGAAGATGAGGCATTTGTAACAGAAGCCAGTCAAGTACTTTTAGACTATGCAAAGTTAAAAAAATAATTCAAAGCCGACGAAAGTCGGCTTTTTTAATTTTTCTACACAATATAATGTTTCACTTTGTCGTTGTATTTATTCATAAGTAATGATTGAATACCTGTCGATAAAGTTTAGAATTTGCGCTTGTAACAGAAGTTTAACTACAAAAGCGCGTGTATTGGATGAGTGGAATGACACAGCTCGGATATGATACCAATTTAGTCATTGGCTCTATAATTGTTGCAATTTTAATATGCTATGCAACTTTAATGATTGAGCAACTTTTATTCAATTCATTGTATATTAAGCATAAAAAAGTAATTTTATTTTTTGCTGGCGTAATTTTAGGTACAGCAATTTGGTGCATGCATTTTTTAGGGGTAATTGCCTGTCAACTTCCATTTGGTTATCACTTTGAACTTACTTACACTTTTAGTGCCTACATTGTCGTTATTTTTAGTAGCTCCTTAGCAATTTGGTTTACCGCTTATCGTTATTTATCGATAGGGCGTTTATTGCTTGCATCTACAATTTTAGCAATGGGTGTGGCGGGTATGCATTATTTTACCATGCATGCCTTAATTGTCCCTCAATATACTATTCAGTATAATGTTCTATTTGCTATTATCTCGTTTTTTATTGCATGGTTTGGTGCAGGAATTGTACTTTGGATTGCATTTAAACTGCGAGATCCCTATACCGTAACGTTACGTGCGTTTGCTGCTTTTATTATGGCAATTAGTATTGTGGGAATGCATTATACGGCAATGCTTGCAACAGAATTTAATTTTGTTTCTAATGAACAGGTATTGGTACCACAAGAAAATGACATGATCATTTTTAGTATTATGTTTATTGTCTGTAGTGTACTGTTAGTCATCGTTTTTATTTCCTTGCTTGAGTTAAGGTTAGAAGACCGTAACCTACAGCTTCACAATATGAATAAAGAGCTGGCAAATTTAGCCATGCATGATCATTTAACGAAGTTACCTAACAGAGCATATTTAATCGATTATGCCAAAATGGTGTTATCAGAGCATCGTTTGCATCGCCAAAGTTTAGCAGTTTTATATATAGATCTTGACCGTTTTAAGTCTATTAATGATGCATTTGGACACCATGTTGGTGATGAAATTTTAACGCAAGTTTGCTTAAGAATAAGCCAATATATTCAAAATAATAAATTTTTTAGAATTGGTGGCGACGAATTCTTACTTGTGGTGGAACATAGCCAATTGGCACAAGCAGAAAAAATAGCACAAGATATTGTGGCGTGTATGCAATATGGATTTTCAGTGGGTGGGCGTAACATTAATATGACCACGAGTTTAGGCATAGCAATGTTTCCTGAGCATGGTGATAATTTACAAGAATTGCTCATGCATGCAGATATTGCCATGTTACAGTCTAAAGAACAGGGGCGTAACAACTATAAAATTTTTAACTTTGGTTCAGAACAGTATGTAGAGCGTCATCAATCTAAACTCATTAATGATTTATTTAGTGCTATAGAAGATAATCAGTTTGTATTATTTTATCAGCCGAAATTTACGCAAGATCGTCAAATTTGTGGTGTAGAAGCTTTGATTCGGTGGCAGCATCCAACACTTGGTTTATTGGGACCTAATGTCTTTATTCCATTGGCAGAAAAAACAGGTTTAATTGTTTCTATTGGTTATTGGGTGATGGAGGAGGCATGTCGTCAAATTCGTCAGTGGGAAAAAACTAAAAAAATGTATTTTCCTATTTCAATTAATCTATCTGCCATTCAAATTGAACAAAACAAATTGATTGAACGTATTCATCGTAATTTAATTCAGTATCAAGTCAAACCTCAAAATTTGATTATTGAAGTCACAGAAAGTACGGCAATGCATCAAATTGACTCAAGTATTGAAGTCTTTCAGAAAATCCGTGATTTAGGGGTGCGATTATCCATTGATGACTTTGGAACAGGACATTCAAGCTTTTTATACCTTAAAGATTTACCTGTGGACGAACTCAAGATTGACCGTGGCTTTATCCGTAATTTGCATCATGGTTCAAAAGATGAAATTATTCTGCAAAGTATTATTCAATTGACACAAAATTTAGGGTTAACCATTACGGCAGAAGGTGTAGAAAGTGAAGAGCAATTTGAAATTCTGACGCGTTTAGGCTGCGAACAATTTCAAGGCTTTTTACTTGGAAAGCCTGTACCTAAAGAAGTCTTAGAGATGCAGTTTAATCCACGACATCGAACAAATTTAATCCAATAATAAAGGCTGAATCCTGTGTGAGTTTTAGACATCAATAGCGACTATCAGCTTTAATAAGCTATAATATTTTTATTTCACACGTTTTGTGTGTCCCAATTGAAGATTAAATAAATGTTTGAACAGCAACTAGCGAGTGAAGTCGCACAGCGCAGAACGTTTGCGATTATTTCCCACCCCGATGCGGGTAAAACCACCATGACAGAAAAATTACTGTTATGGGGTAAAGCCATTCAGGTGGCGGGTATGGTAAAAAGCCGTAAATCAGACCGTTCAGCAACATCAGATTGGATGGAAATGGAAAAAGAACGTGGTATCTCAATTACCACGTCAGTTATGCAGTTTCCATTTAAAAACCATACCATCAACTTATTAGATACTCCCGGTCATGAAGACTTCTCAGAAGATACGTACCGTACACTGACTGCCGTAGATTCAGCACTCATGGTCATTGATGGGGCAAAAGGGGTTGAAGAACGTACCATTAAGTTAATGGACGTTTGTCGTATGCGTGATACGCCTATTATTTCATTTGTAAATAAAATGGATCGCGAAATCCGTGAGCCTTTAGAACTTCTTGATGAAATTGAAAGTGTTTTAAAAATCCGTTGTGTACCTGTGACTTGGCCGATTGGTATGGGTCGTGATTTTGCAGGTGTGTATCACATTGCAGAAAATAAAACTTACCTTTATAAGGCAGGTTTTGGCTCAACTATTACGGATATTGAAGTGCGTGATGGATATGATTATCCTGATATTCGAGAAAAAATTGGTGATATGGCATTTGCGTCATTTGAAGAGTCACTTGAACTAGTACAAATGGCATCTGACCCGTTTGACCATGATTTATTTTTACAAGGTAAACAAACCCCTGTTTTATTTGGTACAGCTTTAGGTAACTTTGCAGTTGATCATGTACTTGATGCTTTCGTAAATTGGGCACCTAAGCCACAAGCCCATCCAACTAAAGAGCGTGAAGTACAAGCAACAGAAGCAGGCTTTTCGGGCTTTGTCTTTAAAATTCAAGCGAATATGGATCCTAAACACCGTGACCGTATTGCCTTTATGCGTATTTGCTCGGGTAAATACGAAAAAGGTTTAAAAATGAATCATGTTCGTTTAGGCAAAGATGTCCGTATTTCTGATGCGCTGACTTTTTTAGCAGGTGAGCGTGCCCACTTAGAAGAAGCATGGCCGGGTGATATTATTGGTTTACACAACCACGGTACTATTCAAATTGGGGATACGTTTACCAATGGTGAAAACTTACACTTCACAGGTATTCCACACTTTGCCCCAGAAATGTTCCGCCGTGTTCGTCTAAAAGATCCACTTAAATCTAAACAGTTGCAAAAAGGTTTAAAAGAACTTTCAGAAGAGGGGGCAACACAGGTCTTTATGCCACAAATTAACAATGATTTAATTGTGGGCGCTGTGGGTGTGCTTCAGTTTGATGTGGTGGCATATCGTCTTAAAGAAGAATATAAAGTCGACTGCGTATATGAGCATGTAAATGTAAATACGGTGCGCTGGATTTATTGTGATGATGAAAAAACACTCACAGAATTTAAGAAAAAAGCACATGATCAACTTTCGGTTGATGGTGGTGGGCATTTGACTTACTTAGCGCCAAGCCGTGTTAATTTACAAATTATGCAAGAGCGTTGGCCAGATATTGAGTTCCGTAACACGCGTGAACACTAATTTTGTCAAAAAACAGCTTCTTTTATGAGGCTGTTTCTTTTTTAGCGAGTCAGATATGCGTTTTTCTGTTTTATTGCTAGTGATGTTGCTTACAGCCTGTCACCCATCTCAAAAAGATGAATCTAAAAATACCCAAAGTGCTCAAAAATTGCCATCTTTAACCCTTAAAAATGAGCAAGCTAAATATGCTTTACCGTTTTGTGAAAAAAAAGAATGTATTGATATTGATATTCAAACCATTAATACTCAAGACGCTTGGTTAAACAGTTGGATTGAAAAACAACAAAGTAAAGTGATTCAGGCACAAATTGAATTAAAGCAAAATTTAACACTACAACAAGCTGTCGATGCTTACATTAAAAAATCGGATGCATGGCAACAAGAGTTTTCACAAAATCATGCGTATCAATTACGGCTAAATACGCGCATTGCTTCACAACGCCATCAGTATGTTTTACTACAACTCACCACCAATACCAAACAAGCAGAAGTCGATATTCAAGACCGCCAATATTTTGCAGTGGCAGATCGTTTAACGCAAAAAAATCTGACGATACTTGATGTTATTTTGCCACAAAAACAACAAGTTTTAGATGCTATGATTCAGGCACATTATCAAGATTGGATAAAACAACAAACAGCACTTGTGCAAGAAAAAGCACCTAAAAAACTCTATTGGGGGCAGGCAGATTGGTTTTTTGATTCAGAGGGTATAGGTGTGCATTACCGTACCAATGAGATTGTTGATGGTGGGCAACAATTAGACATTTATTTAAACCATGAGCAAACTAAACAAGTGCTACAACCTGATGTATTGCATGAAATTATTTGATACCCATACCCATTTTGATGTGCCTGAATTTGATCATGATCGGGAAAAAATTGCGTATGAAGCCAAGCAAAAAGGGATTGAAGGTCTAATTTTAATTGGCTTTTTACAATCACGTTTTGATGATTTATTACGTGTACATCAACAAATAAACTCACTAAAAAATGCGCCTCAAAGCTATCTAGCACCCGGTTTGCATCCGTTATATATAGAGCAACATACTTCACAGCATTTAAAAGATTTAGAGCTTTTTTTACAACAAAATGAGTGTATTGCCATTGGTGAAATTGGGTTAGATACATTTTTAAAGGAACATAAACAGCCACATATTTTTGAGCGACAAGTCCATTTTTTTGAGGCGCAACTTGAACTTGCTAAAACCCATCAAAAACCTGTTTTATTACATATTCGTAAAGCCCATGCTCAAGCACTTCATATTTTAAAAAAGCATGAGGGTGGTGGTATTGCACATGCTTTTAGTGGTGGTGTACAAGAGGCAAAAGCTTTTGTAAATTTAGGTTTTAAATTGGGGGTTACAGGACAAATCACCAATCCGAATGCCAAAAAGTTACATGATGCTGTGCAAGCAGTAGGGATATCTCATTTAGTGATTGAAACGGATTGCCCTGATATGACGCCTTTATGTTGTAGCGAAAGACGCAATACGCCTGCGAATTTACCGTATGTTTTACAAGCACTTTCACATCTTTTTAACCTACCTGAGCAGACACTTGCCACCCAATTATGGGAAAATACCCAGCACGCACTACATTTGAGAACTCCATGACTGACGAATACGACCGCCGTTTTGCAGGTGTTGCAAAAATTTATGGTGAACCTGCATTTGCACAATATGAAAAAAGCCATGTAATGGTGATTGGCATTGGTGGCGTGGGCAGTTGGGCAGTTGAGGCATTGGCGCGTACAGGTGTTGGGCATTTAACGTTAGTAGATATGGATGTATTAGCTGCATCTAATATTAACCGTCAATTACCTGCACTCACGTCTACGCTTGGGTATGAAAAAATTGAAGTGATGGCACAGCGGTGTCGTGAAATTAATCCACGTATTCAACTGACCTTGATCGACGATTTTTTATCTGCTGAAAATTTGAATGAACTATTGAGCACATCACCTGATGTCATTTTAGACTGCATTGATGATGTGAAAGCAAAACTTGCTTTAATGTTG
Organism: Acinetobacter sp. HY1485; assembly: GCF_027568475.1. Lineage (GTDB taxonomy): Bacteria > Pseudomonadota > Gammaproteobacteria > Pseudomonadales > Moraxellaceae > Acinetobacter. The sequence goes on from NZ_JANKZG010000006.1 coordinate 53,745, forward strand.
CATTGTCGTTTTAATAAAATTCCACTGATTGTATCGGGTGGGGCAGGTGGAAAAATTGATCCTTTAAAAGTACAAGTTGCAGATTTATCTAAAACAGAACAAGACCCAATGTTGGCTAAATTGCGTAGTCAATTACGCGGTAAAGGCATTTGTAAAAAAACAAAAGAAAAATTCGGAATCACGTGTATTTATTCAACTGAACAACCTGCAAACAACAACGTATGTGCAAGTGCAGGATTACGTTGTGGTGGCTATGGTTCTGCGGTGGCTGTCACCTCTGTATTTGCAATGGTGGCAGTGGCAGAAGTGTTAAAAAAGCTTAGTCGAAAATAACACATGGATATTTCAGTTATTATCTTTATTTTTCTGATAAGTTTCTTTTAGTTATGCTTAAATTTTGTACTGATAAGTTTTTTCTTAAACAAAGAACTGACAAGTTATTAGCCTATTGGATAATAGGTTGGATAGTATTAAGTGTACTTCTTATTTGTATTTCATTATGTTTATATCAAGATATCCTACCTACAGCTTTTACTGTGTTTTTTTGCAGTATTTGGATGGTTGATTACTAATTATTTTACAGCTAAAAATTCAATTAGACAGCACACGGTAGCCATATTGACTCAAACACGGTTGTCTACAGAATATATTAAGCACGCACATAATCTTTTAGAATTTCAAGATAATCATAAAATTATATCTAAAGAAATGTACTTACAACTTGATTATAATAAACAAAAGTCCATTACCTATTTTTTAAACACACTCGAGTTTATTGCAGCAGGTATACGCTTAGGAGATTTTGACGAAGACCTAGTGAAAGCAGCTCAACAATGTACGTTTCAAGCTGCTTTTAAAATTTTTATGCCTTTAATTCTAAGTAGAAATAAGCAGCAAGTGTCTACATACGAGCATCTTTTGCAATTAAAGAAGCATTGGCAGATTTAATCCAATTATAATAACCATATAAAGAGTTAAAGAGGGCAGCACATGTCATCATCAGCATGGCGTAGTTGCCTGCAATTCCCCAAATAATAATGCCCAGTACATTGGACAAAATCCAAAGTAACCACTGCTCTGTATAACGTAGTGTCATTAAAATTTGTGCAGCAATACAAATAACCACAGTAATTGAATCTAAATGAACTTGCTGGGCATTTAAGTATGCAAGTAGTTCGGCATAACCAATTGCACAGATTGCAACGGCTGACGCTGTAATGAGCCAACCACGTTTGGATAGTTTACGCACTTGCACATCATGGACTTTATTCTGATTTTTAAGCCATATATAAAGCCCGATAAATTGCATCGGAAAGTAGAAGAAAGCACTGAGCATTGCTTCGCCGTAAATCTGCTGTTTATATGAAATATAAGCATACAAACTTGTGGCAATCATACCAAAGAAAAAGTTAGACAAACGACCTTTGGCAACCAATACCACACATAGCATGTTACTGATTGCACAAATAAAGTCGATGGTTGTTTGTTGCCACCAAAAAAATAAAATCACTTGTATGGCTGTAAATACCCCTAGCCATACTTTTTCAAACAGTGTCCATGTGGTCATTGATGTTCTTCTAAGTATTTTTCAGTGCGTTCAATTGCTGCTTTCATATTCGTAATAGCATTTTCAATATCTTGAATTGATTTTGCATTACCACCACTAAGGGCTTGTCGCCATTTACGTGCACCCGGTAAATTTTGGAATAAACCTAAAATATGACGTGTAATAATAGATAACGGTGCACCTTCAGCAAGACGCTGTTCGATATAAGGCATCATCTGTTGCATAATATCAAAACGATTAGGTGCATCTAAATGCCATAATTGTCCAAGTTCAGCCAATAAGTACGGGTTATGATATGCCTCACGCCCAATCATCACACCATCTACATGCTGTAAATGAGTTTGTGTTTCTTCAAGGGTTTTTACACCACCGTTAAGCTCAATGGTAAGGTGAGGACGTTCTCGTTTTAAACGGTAAACGTCTTCGTAACGCAGTGGTGGCACTTCACGATTTTCTTTAGGTGATAGTCCTTTTAAAATGGCAATACGGGCATGTACTACAAAGTGTGTACAACCTGTTTTCGCTACTGTGTCTACAAAATGCAACATCTCTTCATAAGATTGCATATCATCAATACCAATACGGTGTTTGATGGTGACAGGAATATCGACCGCTTGTTGCATACTTGCAATGCACTCTGCCACAAGGTCAGGTTCTGCCATGAGACAGGCGCCAATTTTATTATTTTGTACACGGTCGCTAGGGCAACCTACGTTTAGGTTTACACCTTGATAACCCCAGTCCTGTGCCATTTTTGTACAGGTGGCAAGGTCTTTTGGGTCTGAACCCCCAAGTTGTAGCACCAAAGGGTGTTCTTGTTGATTGTAATCTAAATGGCGTTTTACATCTCCAAACAAAATGGCGCCTGTGGTCACCATTTCGGTATATAGCACTACGTTTGGATTAAAAAGACGAGCAAAATAACGGTAGTCTTTGGTTGTCCAATCCATCATAGGTGCAACTGAGATAATAGGGGTTTTAACCATTTAAAATCATGCTCTTATTTTGCCAACGTGGCATTATACCGAACTTTTGAGTTGTGCGCCCCATTTAGCGTAGTCGAGACAGGCACAAATAATTGTGGCACTGACTAAACTAAACCCTGCAATACATACAGATGACCATCCGCCATGGTTCCATGCAAATACGCCAAGAGCAGAGCCTGTGGCTGCACCACCAAAGTAAAACGTCATATAAATGGCATTGATGCGTGATTTTGCTTCGGGACGTAGACGATAAATAATATTTTGGTTACATGAATGGTGAAATGCTAACCCTGTATTTAAAACGGCAAAACCAATCAAATAAAAGCCAAGATGTTGTGGTGAAAACAGCAAAGATAACCAGCCTAAAAAGAGTAATCCACAGCCAAGAAAAGTAAGTAGTGCGTTATAGCCACGGTCACCCCATTTGCCTACAAATTGTGTGGATAATGCACCAATGATACCCACTAAACTTACCATACCAATAAAAGTATCTTTAAGCGAAAAGGGTGGTTGCGACAGGTAAGTAGACATGGTAGAAAATAAAAGGCTCATGGTTGCAAAGGCACTTGCACCTAATAAAGAGCGTACAACAAGGCGTTTTTCTTCTACAAACAATATACGCATTGAGCTTAAAATACCGCCATAAGACAGTTGTAGTGTGCTTGGGATATTAGGCAGTCGGATTTTAAGTAAAAATGCACAAGCAAAAATACAACAAGCACTTAACACATAAATTAATTTCCAATGAAATAAATTAGAAATTAAGCCCGAAAGCGTGGTTGATAGCAAAATTCCAATGAGTAAGCCACTCATTAAAAAGCCAACTGTTTCACCAATTTTATTTTGTGCAACCATCATGGTTGAAAATGGAATAAGCACTTGAGCCGCAACAGAAAACAGTCCAGCCATTGCTGTACCAAGCCATAACATCGGCAAATTAACGGATGTTGCACAAATAAGTAGCCCAATGCCTGCCAAGCACATTAAGGATGGAATAAGTTTGGTTTTATTGACTAAATCGCCCGTAGGAACAATAAACAATAATCCAAGGGCATAAGAAATTTGTGCAATGGTGACGGTAAGCTGTGCTTGAGCGGTAGTAGTATTAAAGTCATGCTGTATAGAGTGAATAAGAGGCTGACAAAAGTAATTTGCACCTGCTGTAAGCCCACAAGAAATTGCCATTAGCCAAAGTAAAGATTTATTCATGGTAAATACGCGGTTGCCTCAATTTCAATTTGCATTTTTTCTAACGCCAAAGTAGGTACAGGAATAAGTGTGCAAGCAGGAAAGGTTTGCCAATGTTGTTTAAATATCTCAATTAATATGGCGTGTTTTTCTGTACAGTGATCTTTAACTAAAACTCTCAGCATTGCAATGTGTTCAAGCGAGGCATTTTGAGTATTTAAAATAGTGATTAGGTTTTGAATTGCTTGTTTGGTTTGTTTGGCAAAATTTAAACTAAGTTCACCATAGACATTTTCGCCACCTTGCCCCGAAATATGTAAGACATTACCTACTCGTACAGCATGGCTGTAAGCATTAGGTGTGGGGTCATAACAGCCTATTGGATTAATTCTTTGCATCATCGTATCGTCCTTAATTTGAGTTGTGCTAGTATCAAATCTCAAGTTAACTTGAGGTCAAGTAAAATGTTAACGATTGGGGAAGTCGCAAAGCGTAGCGGTGTTAGCGTGCCCACATTACGTTTTTATGAAGAAAAGCAACTGATCCAAAGTATCCGTACAAATGGCAATCAACGCCGTTATTTGCGTGGTGTATTAAGGCGTGTTGCTATTATTAAGGTAGCGCAAAAAGTAGGAATTAGTTTGGCAGAAATTCAAGAGGGTTTTAAGGTTTTACCTAAAGATCACAACCCAACTAAAGCAGATTGGGAACAATTGTCTAAAGCATGGCAAATTAAACTAGATGAGCGCATTACGTTATTGATGCAAATGAAAGAACAAATGCAGTGGTGTATTGGTTGTGGGTGTTTGTCTTTAGAAGATTGTCCATTACGTAATCCTAACGATGTAATGGCACAAAAAAAGCGACTATAAGAGTCGCTTTTTGTTACGCTAATTCGGGTGTGTTTGAACGCCAAAGGCTCTCAAGGTCATAGAACTTACGCGCTGTAGGTAGCATTACATGTACCACAACGTAGCCAAGATCAACTAAAATCCATTCAGCATCACGCTCGCCTTCAACCCCAAGCGGGCGAAAACCTGCTTTACGTGCTTCGTCTGCAACGTTATCTGCAAGGGCTTTAACATGACGCGTTGATGTACCACTTGCAATGACAATGGCATCTGCAACATTACTAATGTCGCTTACATCAAGCTCTAAAATATCTTTTGCTTTTACATCTGCAAGCGCTTCATGAATGACTTTTAAGCAAGCTTTTGCGTCTTGGTTCATCGCGGGCGATGGTTCTAAATTCATATTGAGTCAATATTTCCTGACAATTACTCATGTTGTAATATAGCGTTTCTTAGGTGAAAATTCAATCGTTATGTATTGGCATCTTCAATTTTTTTAAGTGCAGCTTGGCGTGTTGTTTCAATCACCTTTTTTAGGGTATCAAAACGAGTGAGCACTTCATCAATAAATGCGTCATCTGCGACTTTTTTCTCTTTGCGTAAAGTTGACATGAACAATTCAAAATCACCCGTGACTTGTTGAAGTTGAGGTGTACCTACATAACGTGTTGCACCATATAAACGGTGTAAAACATGTTCTAGATGTGGAAAATCTTCAAGTTCAATGAGTTGTTGCATTTCTTCAATTTCACTATCAAAACTTGCAACCAACATTTGTAATAAATCTAAAGCAAGTTCTTCTTTATTGGCAGCAAGTTGTATGCTTTGTGCCCAATCAAGGATTGTCGATTGTACAGGTTCAGGGGCAATTGGAAGTGGCTCAACCGTTTCAAAATTTTTGTCTGTCCATGTTGCTAAAATTTGTGTGAGCTGTTCAATTTGAATTGGTTTAGTAACGTAATCATCCATACCTACTGCAAGTAATTTTTTCTTTTCATCAGATAGGGCATGTGCAGTGAGTGCAATAATAGGCAGATGTGTCTGATACTCAAGCGTAGTTTCTAGCGAGCGAATGGCGCGTGTGGTATCAATACCTGACATTACAGGCATTTGAATATCCATAAAAATAAGGTCAAATAACGGTTGCTTGTTATCGATGCGTTGTTGAATAAGATTAATCGCATCTTGTCCACTCAGTGCCTTAACCGTTGTGACGTTAAGTTCGCCTAATAGTGCTTCCAGTACAATGAGGTTAGGAAGATGATCATCAACCGCTAAAATTTGTAAGCCTTCGCCATTAAAAGTTTTGCTTTTTTCATGGTCGATATTGACCTGATTGGTAAGTAGTTGAATTAGCGCATGACGGCTGAGTGGTTGATACAACGGATTGGCGCGGAACTCTTTGAGCGTATTTGGCTCCAAAGCCATTTGATAGCCATAAATTGCCAACTTACCTTGATAACGTGTTCGAATTTCAGTCAGTAAAGCTTGCGTATCACTCCCATGATCGACAATGACCCATGTATTTTCATCATATTCAAGTTGTTTAAGACGCGCAAATAAATCTAATAACGATGAGGCTTCTGTGTGTTGAACTTGATAATTTTCTAAATAATGACGCAATACATTTGCAGTTGCCGCATGCGAAATAAAAGACACCACATTCATATGATGGAAATCTTCGTTGGAAATCTCTAGGTATTTGTTCACTGCAAAGTGTACGGTAAACCAAAAGGTTGAGCCTTTTTCGGTGGGTGCGCGTTCTTGATTATCTTCAAAGCCAATTTGCCCTTTCATTAAAGTGACAAGTTGTTTTGAAATGGCAAGCCCCAAACCTGTACCGCCAAACTGCCGTGTTACAGATGCATCACCTTGAGAGAACGACTTGAATAAGTGTTTGCGCTCACTTTCGTTTACGCCAATACCACTGTCTTGTACGCTAAAGTGGATTAAACAGTTGCCATTTTGCTCTTGTTCTAAACGTGTACGAACAATAATTTCACCCTCGGGGGTAAACTTAATGGCATTAGAAATAAGATTCGTGAGGATCTGCTTAAAGCGTAAAATATCACCTGTTACTTGGTGCGGTAGATTGTGAGCAAAGTAAAATGCCAAATGAATATTTTTTTCAGCCGCTAAAGGTGACAGCATATCCATCACATCAAACATGGCTTCTTCAAGATCAAACGGTGCCATTTCAAGTTCAAGTTTGCCTGCATCAATCTTAGAAAAATCAAGCACATCGTTAATAAGCGCAAGTAAATGAGCTGATGATTTACGAATGGTTTGTAAGTATAAGTTTTGTTCATTCGTGAGATTATGTTGTCTCAGCATTAAATGAATAAAACCATCAATACTATTTAAAGGCGTACGTAACTCATGGCTAATATTGGCTAAAAACACCGACTTGGATTGATTAGCAGAAATGGCTTGGTCACGCGCTTGACGATAAGTGATATTTTGAACTTCAAGTGTATCAAGGGTACGTCTTAAATCGTCTTCGGTTTGTTCGGTATGTTCTTGAAGTTCTAAAAAACTTTGATGTAACCGTTTTAATGTACTTTCAATATCAAGTTGTAATAGTTTTAGCTCGCCACTACTGTTAATGGTGACAGGCTCATCAAGATTGTCTGCATTGAGGCGTTGTAGCTGCATACGGATTTCGTAAAGAGGTGCAATCCAACGTCTTGAATAAAAACTTAAACATAGCATTAACAATAATAGCGTAATAAATGCAGTGATAAGTAACACCATAAACACATGATAATGTGCAACTTCCATGGGTTGGTTATCAAGCTCAATGAGTAGCCAACCCGATTGAAGTTTAACCCCATATACACTATTGCTGTTGACGTGAATAGGGCCAATAAATCCCGCATCTTGATTAAATTCAGGCCATTTTTTGTAAGGTTGCAAACCAATATTAATATGGATATCTTGGTCAACTAAACTCACGCGTTGTAAATAGCGTTCATTGAGCATTCTAAGTAAAATAGTTTGCGCTTTTTGCGTTTCTTTAGGGTCTTTATGAATAGCATCGACCAAAAGTTCTGCGGTGTGTTGGTAGCGTGACAAAATAGCAATGGCAATGTGACGTTGTTGGCTTAAGGATGCTTGATTGGTTTCGCTTAACACCAAGTAAGCACCGACACCTGCCAAGATCACAATCGGAATAAAAATAAGGGCAACCAATTGACCATAGGCTTGGTTAAGTTGCAATCGCTGTAATAAAGACTTTTTTGATTCCGCCATAATGCTATAAGCTATTTTTCAACCAAGCCATATTAGCATGCTTTTTTGTGACACAATGCAGGTAAAAAGCTGTGCAGGCATGTACTTTTTTTCATACAATAGGGATGTCCCTTTCAAGGTAGATATTATGAGCGATCAAAATCTCGAGTTAGATGATTACGTAGGCAAAACACCTTTAGTGCGTTTAAAGCGTATGGCAACACAAGCCACCGTATTGGCAAAACTAGAAGGTAATAATCCTGCGGGCTCGGTAAAAGATCGCCCTGCTTACAATATGATTATGCAAGCAGAAAAACGAGGGGATATCAAACCAGGTGACACTTTAATTGAAGCAACCAGTGGCAATACAGGCATTGCCCTTGCCATGGTCGCAGCAATGCGTGGCTATAAAATGAAGCTCATTATGCCCAACAATATGAGCCAAGAACGTAAAGATGCCATGCAAGCGTATGGTGCAGAACTCATTGAAGTTACACAAGCCCAAGGCATGGAAGGTGCGCGTGATCTTGCTTTGAAAATGCAATCTGAAGGCAAAGGTTTAGTGCTGAATCAATTTGGTAATCCTGATAATGTAGAGGCACATTACCTCACAACAGGCCCAGAGATTTGGCAACAAACGCAAGGTAAAATTACGCATTTTGTCAGTTCGATGGGTACAACAGGCACCATTATGGGCGTGTCTAAATATTTAAAAGAACAAAATCCAAATATTCAAATTGTTGGCTTACAACCTGAAGAAGGCGCAAGCATTGCAGGTATCCGCCGTTGGCCAAAAGAATATTTACCCACCATTTTTGATGCTTCTCGTGTAGATCGCACCATTGATATTCCACAAATTGCGGCAGAAAAAACCATGCGTCAGCTTGCACGTCAAGAAGGAATCAGTGCAGGGGTGTCATCGGGTGGTGCAGTTTGGGCAGCGTTAAAAATTGCGCAAGAGCAACCTGATGCTGTGATTGTTTGCATTATTTGTGACCGAGGCGACCGTTATTTATCAACAGGTTTGTTTTCTGTACAGGATTAAACATGCGTTTACCAGTGTTTGTATTTGATATAGAAACCATCACAGATTTAAAAGCAGGCGCGCATTTATATCAGTTAAATAATTTAAATGATGACGACAAAACGCAAGCACTGAATAAAATTCGACGTCAAGACAGTGGCTCTGATTTTCAGCGATTACCTTTGCACCAAATTGCATGTATCTCGGGGTTTTGGATAGATGAAAAGGGCATGCGTTTGTTTTCATTAAGCCAAAAAGATAATACTGAAGCTGAAATTTTAGAAAAATTTCTATCTGTATTTGAAAAACGTCAACCTGTTTTAGTCAGTTGGAATGGCGCGCAGTTTGATTTACCTGTGATTTTGTATCGTGCCATGTATCATGGGCTGTCTGCACCAAGTTTGCTTGATCAAGGTGAGATTGATCAACAACGCCGTTATAACAATTACCAAAACCGTTATCATCATCAGCATATCGATTTAATGGATGCGCTTGCGCTATTTAATGGACGTAACTTTCAAAAGTTAGATGATGTGGCACATATGTTTGGTTTTGCAGGTAAACGAGAGGGTAAAGGCTATCAAGTCCCTGAGCAGATTAAACAACAAGATTGGTTAGGCTTAACCTCGTATTGCGAGGGAAATGTATTAAACACATGGTTTATTTACTTGCGTTGGTTGTTACTCAAAGGACAGCTTCTGCGTGAAGATCACCAAGATTTGATTAAAAGCACACAGCAATATTTAGCAACACAGCCTCAACACGAAGGCTTTTTAGCCCAATGGCAACAAAGTGCCCAAAGCACGCCATTTAGCCAAACTTTTTTTGATTAGGTTATATTTTGAACCAACAGACTTTTCAGGTAACGTCTCTTTCTCATGAAGGACGAGGTATCGCACTTTACGAGCAACCCGTAGAAAAAAATGGGAAAAAAGTATTTATTCAGTTTGCGCTTCCGGGCGAAACGGTTGTGGCTAAAATTACGCGAGATACAAAACGTTTAGAAGAAGCCGATGCCATTGAGGTTATTGGTGAGTTTGCAAAAACACGCGTAACGCCCATTTGTCAGCATTTTAAAACCTGTGGTGGCTGTAGTTTGCAACATATGCACCCTGATGAGCAAATTCGGTTTAAACAAGATGTGCTTAAATCTCACTTTACGCATTTTGCGCAAGTTGAACCTGAAAGCTGGTTAGCGCCTATTCGTTCCAAACAAACAGGATACAGACGCCGTGCTCGCATTGGCGTGCGTTATTTGGAAAAATCGAATCAACTATTAATGGGTTTTCGTGAGCGTCAATCGAACCGTTTGACCAACATTGTTGAATGCCCTGTTTTAGAAAGTACTCTCAATCAAGCATTACCACATTTGCGTCTATTACTCGAAAGTCTAACAGGCAAGGCAGTGATTGGTCATGTAGAATTGGCAATGGGCGATACTGATGTGGCGTTGTTGGTACGCCATACAGCACCATTAAGCCGTTCAGACAAAAAACGACTCCTTGATTTTGCTTTAGAGCGAGGATGGCAGTTGTATTTACAGCCTCGTCCAAACCAAGTGCATCGTTTAGATGCAAAGCATGTTGGCTTAACGTATAGCTTGGCTGACTTTGCAACAAAATTTACATTTTCTCCACTTGATTTTACACAGGTGAATGCCAGCGTAAACGAGCAAATGGTAAAATTGGCATGTGACTTGCTTGCGCTTAAAGAGGGTGAGCGTGTTTTGGATTTATTTTGTGGATTAGGTAATTTTTCTTTACCAATAGCAACGCGTGTGGGTGCAACAGGTGAGGTGGTTGGCGTGGAAGGAAGCACTGAAATGGTGCGCCGTGCCGAAAAAAATGCAACGCTGAATGGATTATCTCAGCTTAAATTTTACGAACAAGATTTAACACAAGATTTTTCACAGCAGCCATGGGCACAACAAGGCTTTGATGCATTACTCATTGATCCACCACGTTCTGGCTCAGAACAAGTTATGCAATACATATCAAATTTTAATGCAAAGCGCATCGTTTATGTGTCATGTAATCCTGCTACACTTGCGCGGGATACAGGAATTTTAGCCCAATACGGATATCGGTTAATAAAAGCAGGTGTAATGGATATGTTTACACATACAGGACATGTGGAATCAATTACCTTATTTGAACGTGACAGGAGATAGGTATGGTCACAGTGCGTGAGCAGTTACCTGAACGACTAACTCAGTTGTCGGAAGAAACGACTGTAGAACATGCCCTGCAACAACAAGATTTGACGGATTGGCTAGAGCGAGTGCGTCAGCATATCGATGGTGCACCGTTAAAGCGTTTGGAACAAGTTGCACGTTTAACCTTAGAAAAAGAATTACAAGCCACAAATGTCCGACATCGTAATAACACTTTTATTACAGGGATTGGTGTTGCTGATATTTTAGCCCATTTACATGTGGATGAAGATACGCTAATTGCTGCTGTACTTTATCGCAGTGTCCGTGAGGGGTTAACCTCACTTGAAGAAGTTCAGACTCGTTATGGTGCAGAAGTCTTAAGCCTTGTGCAAGGCACACTGGCAATGGGTAAACTTTCTGAACTCATTGAACAAAATAAACGTCTAGAAGATCATTTTAATAATAATCAACGTGAGCATCTAACAGGCATTTATAAAATGCTCATCTCAGTAACTGAAGATGTCCGTGTTGTTTTAATTAAGTTATCTGAGCGAACTTACGAGCTTCGTGAGCTTGCAAAATCGCCTAAAGAGCGTCAAGAACGTGTTGCACGTGAAATTTTAACCATTTACTCGCCACTTGCCCATCGCTTGGGTATTGCTCAACTCAAGTGGGAACTTGAAGATTTGGCATTTCGTTATTTAGCTCCTGAGCGTTATAAAGAGATTGCAAAATTACTCAATGAAAAGCGTTTGGAGCGTGAGCAATACATTCAATGTGTGATGGATCGCTTAGGAGATGAACTCAAAAAGCACGATATTGAAGCAGATATTAGTGGACGTGTAAAACACATCTATTCAATTTATCGTAAGATGAAAAGCAAAAATTTAAGCTTTGACCAACTTTACGATATTCGTGCGCTTCGAATTTTAGTGCCTAATGTGCCTGTGTGTTACCACGTTTTAGGGATTGTGCATCAAATTTGGCGACATATTCCAAATCAATTTGATGATTACATTACCAACCCAAAAGCCAATGGGTATCGTTCGTTACATACGGCAGCGATAGCAGAAAACAAATCGTTAGAAATTCAAATTCGTACCCATGAAATGCACGAAGAAGCAGAATTGGGTGTGTGCTCGCATTTTAATTATAAAGAAGGCGCAAAAGGCACGGATTTCTCATTTAATCATCGTTTGCATTCATTACGTGCTGTACTTGAGCATTATCAAGAGCGCAATGAAACAGGTGCACATCCTAAAGATGAAGAAGATGATTTTGAAAAATTACAAGATTTTGAAGATTTCGAAAAAATTTATGTGTTCAGCCGTGATGGTGACATTAAAGAATTACCACGTGGTTCGACAGTTCTAGACTTTGCTTATCATGTGCATACCGAAGTAGGCAACCATTGTTATGCGGCACGGGTTAATCAACGTTATGTGCCACTCACCTATACTTTAAAAACGGGTGAGCAGGTTGAAATTTTAACCAAAAAAGACCGTGAACCTAACCGTGATTGGTTGGTTAGCTCTTTAGGTTATATTAAAACAGCGCGTGCGCGTGATAAGTTGCGTCATTGGTTTAGACAGCAAGACCGTAGCAAAAATTTAGAAGTGGGGCATGAGCTCTTAACTAAAGAGTTACAACGCTTAGCGATTCATCCTAAAAGTATTGATTTAAACGAATATTGTGCACATTTTAATGTCAAAACAGGTGATGACATTTTGGTGGGCTTGGTCAGTGGCGATATTGGGCTTCATTCTTTAATGAACCAAGTCAATCGCCATATGAAGCTTGATCAAGACGAACCTGAGTTGGTATTAAAACCTGCGCTTAATCCGCGTGCAAGCCATACATTGTCTGCACATGGAATTTTGGTTGATGGTTTAGATAATGTTGAGCTCAATATTGCACAATGTTGTCAGCCTGTTCATGGCGAGCCAATTGGTGGTTATATCACGCTTAATCGTGGTGTGAGTATTCATAAAAAAGAATGCCCAGATTATAATCGTATGATTACTCAAGAGCCTGAGCGCGCTGTAGATGCCGATTGGGAACTACAACCGACGCGTGGGCAAAGTATTCAAATTGTGGTAGAAGCATATGATCGCCGTGGTTTATTGCGAGATTTAACACAAGTGATTTTTGCTGATCAAATCAATATTCGTCAGGTAAATACTATTTCTGAAACAGATGGAATTGCCAATATGAAGTTGTTGATTGAGGTCAAAGGACTATCGCAGCTATCTCGATTATTGGCACGCTTAGAACAACAACCCGGTATTATCAGTGCCAGACGTTTGGTACAAAACAAGCCAGCAGTTTAACTGCTGGTTTTTGTTTGAGGGAGCATCATGCAAGAGTTATTAAAAACGATGGCACGCTTACGCCAAGAGTGTCCATGGGACAAAAAACAAACCCCCGAAAGCCTAACTCGTTATACTATTGAAGAAGCGTATGAAGTGGAAGATGCAGTCCGTTCGGGTAATGTAGAAGACATAAAAGCAGAGCTTGGAGATTTATTATTACAAGTTGTATTTCAAGCCCAAATGTATAGCGAACAAAATGAATTTAACTTTGATGATGTGGTTAAAACACTCAATGAAAAGCTGATTCGCCGTCATCCGCATGTATTTGGAGATGAGCAAGCGCATACACAAGCAGAGGTTGAGGCATTGTGGCAACAAACCAAAGCGCAAGAACAACCGCAAAAAAGCCGTTTAAGTACCGTTAAACATGCGCCATCATTGCTTCAAGCCCAAGCTATACAAAAAAATGTAGCTGAGATTGGATTCGATTTCCCAACGGTAGAAGAAGCAATGGATAAGTTTGATGAAGAATGGCAAGAACTTAAATATGCACTGACACATCAAACCCAAAAAGAAGTCGAGGATGAGTTTGGCGATTGTTTATTTTCGTTGGTAAATATTGGGCGTAAACTTAATGTTTCGAGCGAACAGGCTTTATTAGGCACAATTCATAAATTTAGACAACGTTTTGCCTATATTGAACAGCACATGACAGATAAAATGTCGCTTAAACAAATGGATAAACTTTGGGACGAAGCTAAACAGCACGGACTTTAGTAATTGCCCTTTATGGGGCGATGCTCTATGATTAGCAACAAAATTTACCCAGACGTAGGAGAGAGCGTCTTTTGCACACTTTACGCGCGTCAAAATATGGACTATCCATAAAAAAATTACCCCCATCCATTACAGAAGTGATTGATGGTTTAACAAAAGCAGGTTATGACGCATACATCGTTGGTGGTGGTGTACGTGACTTAATGCTTGGCTTAAACCCAAAAGATTTTGATGCAGTGACTAACGCAACACCTGCACAAATTAAAGAAGTCTTTGGGCGTCGTTGCCGTATTATTGGACGACGTTTTGAGCTTGCACATGTTTTTATTGGACGTGAGTTGATTGAAGTTGCCACGTTTCGTGCGCCACCTAAAAAAGTGGTAACGAGTGCGGCAGGCATGATTTTACGTGACAATAATTGGGGAACCATTGAGCAAGACTTTGTACGCCGTGATTTTTCAATTAACACGATGTACTACCAACCACGCAAAGGCATTATTTTAGATTTTTGTCATGCCATTGATGATGTAAAAACAAAAATATTACGCTTACTTGGTGAACCTGCACGACGTTTTGAAGAAGACCCTGTGCGTATGCTAAGAACGCTACGTTTTGCAGCAAAACTTAACTTCAAAATTGCAGATGACATTTTAGAGATTTTTACACCTAAAATGACGCGTTTGTTGCGTGATGTGTCACCTCACCGTTTGTATGATGAGTCGCAAAAACTCTTTACGATGGGGCGTTTAAAAGAAGTTTTACCTTTGATGATTGAGTTTGATATTTGGCAACAACTGTTTGCTGATATTTCACCAAACATTACTCCATTTATTGATTTGGCTGCCAAAAATACAGATCAACGTATTCAGGTGGGTAAAACCATTAACCCTGCATTCTTTTATGCTGTGTTACTGTGGGAAAACTTTTTACAACGTTACGAATTCTATATTAAAAAAGGATTAGTGGCGGCTGAGGCACGCGCACAAGCGGGCTTAGATGTTTTAAAACGTCAATCAACACGTACCGTTATTCCACGTTTTGCCGAAACCTTTATTCGTGAAGTGTGGGAAATGCAAACGCGTTTACTTAATCCAAAACCACAGCAAATTCCCGCCCTCGCGGCACATCCACGTTTTCGTGCAGGGTTCGACTTTTTGTTGTTACGTGAAAAAGTAGGTGATCCAGATACACAAGGTATGGGGCAGTGGTGGGAGACGTATCAGAATTTATCAAGCGATGAAAAAGAACGAGCGATTAGTAAATACAATCGTCAGCGTTTAAAAGATCGCCGTAAACCTGAAAAAGTGGTCGATGTTGAAATTGAACCATTGGTACAAGAACCTGAGCCTAAACCACGTCGTAAACGTGTAGAGCGTGAACGTCCAACGCAACAAACAGATGTGGCAGACAATCACCCAATTCTAAAACGTAAACGTGTTAAACGTGATTTAAGCCAAGTGATTTTCGGACCAACGCAATAATGATCACCACGTATATTGGTTTAGGCAGTAATTTAGGTGACTCACAGCAAATTTTAAACGATGCAGTGAGTCAACTTGAACAACTTGGACAAGTACGAGTATCTCGATTTTACCGTACGCCTCCTATGGGACCACAAGATCAGCCTGATTACTTAAATGCCGCGGCAGAGCTACAAACAATACTTGAACCCTTGGCATTGCTAGATGAATTACAGCGTATTGAAAATGAGTCGGGTCGTGTACGTTTACGCCATTGGGGTGAACGTACACTTGATTTAGACTTATTGCTGTATGGCACACACAGTATTGATCATCCACGTTTAACCGTGCCACATGTGGGTATTTTAGAGCGTGATTTTGTATTGGTGCCGTTGTTAGATTTGAATCCAAATCTTAGTATAAATGGTCAAGCTGTCGCAACACTTGAGGTTGTACGCCAATCTACGTTGTATCGGAGAAAAAATGATTAGCTTAAGCAACTTAAAGAAATTTAAAACTGAAGGTCGCAAATTTTCTTGTTTGACGTGTTATGACTCAAGCATGGCAAAAGCGATGGAAGTTGCCCAAGTTGATACGATTTTAATTGGTGATTCAGTTGGAATGACCATGCAAGGACATGATTCAACCTTGCCTGTGACGGTTGCAGACATGGCATACCACACCGCTTGTGTGCGCCGTGCCAATCAACATGCACTTATTATTGCCGATTTACCTTTTATGAGCTATGCCACACCATCTGATGCCATTAAAAATGCACGTGAGGTCATGCAGGCAGGTGCACAAATGGTTAAAATTGAAGGTGGTGCATGGCTTGCTGATACCGTGCGTACCCTAACGCAAAACGGTGTGCCTGTCTGTATGCATTTAGGTTTAACACCCCAATCTGTGCATGTGTTTGGTGGTTACAAGGTTCAAGCGCGTACGCGTGAAACAGCAGACCAATTGATTGCAGACTGCAAAGCCTTAGTTGAGGCAGGTACGGCTGTTTTACTTTTAGAATGTGTACCTGAGCAAGTCGGGCGTGAAGTGGCAGAACTTTTTCCGCATATCCCTGTGATTGGAATTGGTGCAGGACGCTATACCGATGCCCAAGTGTTAGTTGTACAAGATATGCTAGGACTGACCCAAGGTAAAGTTGCAAAATTTGTACGTAACTTTATGACTGACCAATCAGGTTCAAATGCAATTTTAGATGCGTTTCGTGCCTATCATCAAGCCGTGATTGCAGGGACATTTCCAAGCCCTGAACATACTTTTCAAATCGAGTTGTAACATGAAAACTGAAACCACAATCCAAGGTTTATCTGCATCTTTAAGCCCTGCACGGGCAAACCGTAAAATTATTGGGTTTGTACCGACCATGGGTAATTTGCATGAAGGACACTTAAACCTTGTGCGAGAAGCAAGAAACCTATGTGATGTGGTGGTAGTCAGTATTTTTGTCAATCCAATTCAGTTTGGACCCAATGAAGATTTTGAAAATTATCCGCGGACATTAGACCAAGATAGCCAATTATTAGCAGAGGTTGGGTGCGATATTATTTTTGCACCAACGGTTGAGCAAATGTACGGCTCACAGCCACGTTTGACGAATATTACTGTAGGTGAGATTACTCAAGATTTATGTGGTGCAAGTCGCGAAGGGCACTTTGATGGTGTTGCTGTGGTGGTAACCAAATTATTTAATATGGTTCAGCCACACTATGCATTTTTTGGTGAAAAAGACTACCAACAGCTTGCTGTTATTAAACAATTAGTGTGTGATTTAAATATACCACTTGAAGTGATTGGTGTACCGATTACACGTGCAAAAGATGGTTTAGCGTTGAGTTCGCGTAATGGTTATTTAACAGAAGTACAGCGCGCAACAGCACCCATTATTTATCAAAGCCTACAAACTGCCGAACAACAGCTGATAACAGGTCAAGACCTAACAGATGTAATGAATAACGTAAAAAATACACTTGCGCAGAATGGCTTTAATGTAGATTATGTAGAAGCACGTACACCAGCATTACAACGTATAGAACAGTTTAATCAAGATGTGGTTATTTTGGTGGCAGCCAAGCTTGGAAATACCCGCTTAATTGATAACCTACAAATAAAATATTCACCTTAAATGAAGGGGATAGTGCCGTGAAACGTATTTTGATTGTAACAGGACAGTCGGGTTCGGGAAAATCTTCGGCATTACAGGTGCTAGAAGATTTAGGTTATTATTGTATTGATAATTTACCGTTGGCATTACTCCCAGAAATTGTTTCTAAACTTGACCGTGAAAATAATTTAGAACAACTTGCATTAGGTGTAGATGTACGCAGTACCCATGCCGATTTACAAGATTTTGATGGTGTTTTTGAGCAACTACAAAAACATGGAACGGTAGACGTTATTTATCTGACGACTAAAGACCAAGAGCTCATTACACGCTTTAGTGCATCGCGCCGTCCGCATCCTTTAACGGGGCGTTGTACTAGCTTAAACGAATGTATCCAAGAAGAAAAAAGCTTACTTTTACCTGTTCAGTTACGTGCAACAGTCAATATTGATACAACCAATAAAAGCGTTCACGATTTAAAACATACCTTGTTATCTAAATTAGACCAATCTGATCGCTTAATTGTAATTTTACAGTCATTTGGTTATAAACATGGCATTCCATTAGATGCCGATTATGTTTTTGATGTCAGACATTTGCCTAATCCGCATTGGGATTTAAACTTGAGAAAATTGTCAGGGTTAGATGAACCTGTTCAAGCCTTTTTAAGTGCCAATGACGATGCAAATGAAATGTATCAAGACATTTTTAAATTTTTAGAAAAATGGTTGCCTGTATTTTCCAAAGGACATCGTCATTATATGACCATTTCTATCGGCTGTACGGGTGGACAACACCGTTCTGTATATATGGTGGATAGACTTCAAAAGGCACTTCAAGCAAAATGGTCTATTCAAATTTTACATAGAGAAATGAAGCACTGGTCATGATTGACACAACAGTAGATGTAATTAACAAACTTGGTTTACATGCACGCGCATCTGGAAAGCTCATTGAGGTAACCACCAAATTTCGCTCCAATATTCAAATTGGAAAAGGCGAAAAGTTGATTGATGCGAAAAATATCATGGCTTTGCTTATGTTAGGTGCAGGTAAAGGAACCACTTTGCGCTTGGTTGTTGATGGACCAGATGAACAAGAGGCGTTAAACGAAGTTTTAGCACTCTTTGCAGCAAAATTTAACGAGGCAGATTAAACGTGGCACGTCGACCGCAAAAAGGTTATAGCACCGAAGACTTTCAATCATTAGAAGGTCGTGCAAGTAAAACTGAGCAAAAAAAAGCTGTACAACGTATGGCGGCACTTGGAGAGCAGCTTGCTGAACTCTCAAACAAACAAATTGAGCAACTTCCTGTAGAAGAGCGCTTAATTGAAGCCTTACTTGATGTAAAGCTGATCAGCTCGTTTGAGGCGCGTCGTCGCCAATTTCAGCGTATTGGTAAATTGTTGCGTAGTGAAGATGAAACCGTAATTTTATCTTACTTAACGCCACAACAAGGGCTTAAAAAAACGGCACAACTTAATCGTTGGGTAGACCGTATGATTGAGCAAGGTGACCCTGCATTACATGAGTTTACCAAAGCATTTAATGCCACCGATCGCCATACTTTACGTCAACATATTTTGCGCTACCATCGTGATCAAAGTTTACAAGCGACGCCTGAAGAACTTGAAGAAGCACGTCAGCGTATTTTGAACTATGTTCAGCAAGTGGCGCTGTTGTCTGATCAGGGTAAAGCAAAATAAAGGCTTCACAAACCCTATCAGATGTGTAAAATCAAATAAACCACCGTTTTTATATTTTTGAGGTTTTCCTCGATCATAATCTCGCGGTGATATGCTCCTTCGTATGGGGCATCACTCCTTAAGGATTTTTTATGCCAATTATTACATTGCCAAATGGCGATCAAAAACAATTTGACCAAGCAGTTTCTGTGATGGACGTTGCCCAAAGTATTGGACCGGGTCTTGCAAAAAACACAGTTGCTGGTCGTGTAAATGGGCATTTAGTTGATGCGTGTGACATCATCACTGAAGATGCAACATTACAGATTATTACTCCAAAAGATGATGAAGGTATCGAAATCATTCGTCACTCTTGTGCGCATTTAGTGGGACATGCTGTTAAACAGTTGTTTCCAGAAGCGAAAATGGTGATTGGTCCTGTTATTGAAGAAGGTTTTTACTACGACATTCAAATGCCACGTCCATTTACATTAGATGATATGGCAGCCATTGAAGAACGTATGAAATCTTTAATTGCACAAGATTACGACGTTGTTAAAAAAATGACACCGCGTGACGAAGTGATTGAAGTATTTAAAACGCGTGGTGAAGAATACAAATTACGTCTTGTGGAAGACATGCCTAACGAAACACAAATGGGCTTGTACTACCATCAAGAATATGTAGACATGTGCCGTGGTCCACACGTACCCAATACAAAATTTTTAAAGTCATTTAAGCTCACTAAAATTTCAGGTGCTTATTGGCGTGGTGATGCTAAAAATGAGCAACTACAACGTATTTACGGTACAGCTTGGGCAGACAAAAAACAGTTATCAGCTTATATCAAGCGTATTGAAGAAGCAGAAAAACGCGACCACCGTAAAATTGGTAAAGCGTTAGACTTGTTCCATATACAAGAAGAAGCGCCAGGTATGGTATTTTGGCATCCAAATGGGTGGACAATCTACCAAGTACTTGAGCAATATATGCGTAAAGTACAGGCGGATAATGCATATCAAGAAGTGCGTACACCACAAATTGTAGATTTCTCCCTTTGGGAGCGCTCTGGACATGCAGCAAACTATGCAGAAAACATGTTTACGACTCATTCAGAAAGTCGTAACTATGCTGTAAAACCTATGAACTGCCCATGTCACGTTCAGATTTTTAACCAAGGGTTAAAGTCTTACCGTGATTTACCAATTCGTATGGCAGAGTTTGGTTCATGCCATCGTAATGAGCCATCTGGTTCTTTACACGGTATTATGCGTGTGCGTGGCTTTACCCAAGATGATGGACATATTTTTTGTACCAAAGAGCAAATTGGACAAGAAGTTGCCGACTTTATTAAACTAACATTAGATGTTTATAAAGACTTTGGTTTTGAAGATGTTCAGATGAAACTCTCAACACGTCCAGAAAAACGTGTAGGTGATGACAAACTTTGGGACATGGCAGAAAAATCACTTGCTGATGCACTTGATGATGCAGGTCTTGAGTGGGAGCTTCAGCCGGGTGAGGGTGCGTTTTATGGTCCTAAGATTGAATTCTCGCTTAAAGACTGCTTAGGACGTGTATGGCAGTGTGGTACAATTCAATGTGACTTCAATTTACCAGAACGTTTAGACGCATCATTTGTGACTGAAGATAACGATCGTGACCAACCTGTTATGTTACATCGTGCAATTCTTGGTAGTTTTGAGCGTTTTATTGGTATACTGATTGAACATTATGCTGGATTTATGCCACCATGGTTAGCGCCAACACAAGTCTGTGTCATGAATATTACAGACTCGCAATCACAAGCATGTGATAATGTGGTGGCACAACTTAAAGCACACGGTCTTCGTGCCGTTTCAGATTTAAGAAACGAGAAGATTGGCTTTAAAATCCGTGAGCGTACACTTGAGCGCATTCCATATTTAGTGGTTCTTGGTGACCGTGAAGTGGAAGAAGGAACAGTGAATGTTCGTACTCGCTCAGGAAAGAATTTGGGTACTATGTCAATTGATGCATTTATTGACTTAGTGAAAACAGCCGTAGCCGAACATGGCCGGTATATTGTGGAGTAAGAAAGATTAAACAGCCTGATCGTAACCAACAAGGTGGAAAAAGCAATCGTCCAGCAATCAATGAGGAAATTCGTGCTAAAGAAGTACGTCTAGTTGGTGCTGATGGAGAACAAGCAGGGATCGTGTCGTTAGACGAAGCAATTCGTGCGGCAGAACAAGCAGATCTTGATCTTGTTGAGATCGTTGCAAATGCAGAGCCACCTGTATGTAAAATCATGGACTACAACAAGCACTTGTTTGATTTAAAGCAAAAGCAAAAAGATGCGAAGAAAAAACAGCATCAAGTGCAAGTTAAAGAAATCAAATTGCGTCCGGGAACAGACGTAGGTGACTACAACGTAAAATTACGTGCAATCACTCGCTTCTTAGAAGATGGTAATAAAGTAAAAATTACCCTTCGTTTCCGTGGACGTGAAATGGCGCACCAACAATTAGGTCTTGCGCAACTACAAAAAATTGAAGCTGACGTGGCTGAGATGGGTGTAGTAGAACAAGCACCAAAAATGGAAGGTCGTCAAATGGGTATGCTACTTGGACCTAAAAAGAAAAAGTAAGCCATCCATTCAAAAAGCCAGCATTTTGCTGGCTTTTTTTGTGAGTTTTAGTAACTCATTTCTATTGCATAGAATAATTTTACAATCATCAATAAATAGAAGTAATATTATTATAAATAATTGTTTTTTTATTGCTTTTTTTTAGAAAAAACCAATTTTTAGAATGAGTTGATAGATTTTTGATAAAAATTCAATCAATTCAATTATTAAACCTATACTTACAAAAATTGACGCTCATGTATCAGTTTGGTGAAAAGTGGCTTGTTTACAATGTAAACCTGTGTATATTGCTCAATATAAATTAGTACATTAGCTTATCGAACAGATGATAAGGGGGCATACATGAGCCAAGAAGAAAAGTTACCAAAAATTTTAATTGTTGAAGATGATGAGCGTCTAGCACGTCTTACGCAAGAATATCTAATTCGTAATGGTTTAGAAGTCGCTGTAGAACCAGACGGTAACCGCGCAATTCGCCGCATCATTGCAGAGCAGCCTGACATGGTGGTCCTTGATGTAATGTTACCGGGCGCAGATGGCTTAACAGTGTGTCGTGAAGTACGTGCTCACTATCATCATCCAATTTTAATGTTGACTGCTCGCACAGAAGATATGGATCAAGTTCTTGGTCTAGAAATGGGTGCAGATGACTATGTGGCAAAACCTGTACAACCTCGTGTGCTTTTAGCGCGTATCCGTGCGTTATTACGCCGTACAGACAAAGCAGCAGAAGATGAAGTTGCACAGCGTATCGAGTTTGATGATCTTGTGATTGATAACGGTGGTCGCTCTGTTACGCTAAACGATGAGCTTGTTGATTTTACAAGCGCAGAATACGATTTATTATGGTTACTTGCATCGAATGCAGGCAAAATTTTATCGCGTGAAGATATTTTTGAACGTTTGCGTGGTATTGAATACGATGGACAAGATCGTTCTATTGATGTACGTATTTCACGTATTCGTCCTAAAATTGGGGATGATCCAGAAAATCCAAAACGTATTAAAACAGTACGTAGTAAGGGTTATCTGTTTGTAAAAGAAGCATAATTTAAGAGGCTGACGATTCGTGTTTAAACACAGTATATTCTTGCGTATTTATGCTGGCGTTGTGGTGTTAGTTGCCCTAGTAGCTGCATTTGGTTACTTGCTCGTGCAAATTATTAACTACCAACGAGCGCAAGAATATCGTGAATCTCTTACAGATGGCATTTCTTATGTAATTGCCCAAGGGGTAGAGCGTCAGTCAACTGAGCAGCAGAAAAAAGATTGGTTATCGGATGCTTCTGATTTGTTAGAGCTTCCGATTTCAATGATTGACAGTAACAAAATTGAGCTTTCTCGTTCTGAAAAAAAACGCATAGAACAAGCACAAGCGGTTGTACGTTATGACACGCAAACCATGAATGCAAATATGTATATTGGTTTACCGCATGACCCTCAGCATTTGGTTTTTGTAAACGTTAATAAGATTGGTGAACGTCAAATTAAGGCACTTCCAATTTTTATTTTAGATTATCTTATTTATTATCCCGGACAAGAAAAACAATATTTAGATAAAATTCGCGAACATTTTTCTTACCCAATAGAAATTCAATCTATTTTAAGTCTAGGTTTAGATTCAGAACAAATAGGACGCTTGCGCCAAGACCAAAGCATTTTACTTTACCGTGATAGTGCATCTGTACGTGGTACAACAATCTCTATTGTCTCGCCTGTACCCAATAATCCATCTGAAGTATTGGTGATTGGTCCTGTACCCATGTTTAATTGGATGCCATTCCAGCTTGCAGCAGGAATTACATTACTAAGTTTGTTTTTATTGAGTTTAGGCGTGTATGGTCTAATTTTGCCCCTTCAAAAGAAAATCAAACAAGCCATTCGTGCCTTAGATAAAACCAAAAGTGGTGACTTATCATCTCGGTTACCTGTTGAAGGTTCAGACGAAATGGCAAGTTTGTCTTCAAGTTATAATGATATGGCAAGTCATATTGAACGTTTAATTGAAGCACAAAGAGAATTGATGCGTGCGGTCTCTCATGAATTAAGAACACCTGTTGCACGTATTCGCTTTGGTATGGAAATGTTGGCGGACGAGGACGATTATGACTTTCGTTTAAGTCAAGTGAAGCTGATTGATGAGGATATTGAAGCACTCAATACGCTTATTGATGAGATTATGACCTATGCTAAACTAGAGCAGGGTACGCCATCTTTAGATATTCAAAATATTTCAATTGCAGATGTATTGTGTCAAGTTGAGAAAGAGACACAAGCACTGAAAACGCAAAAAGAAATTGAATTAGTTGCACCAGATGAGAGTGTAGTTGCAGAAGCAGAACGTCGATATTTACACCGTGTAGTACAAAATCTTGTAGGCAATGCAATTCGTCATTGCGATACAAAAATTAGGCTTACAGGCGGTATAGACGATCGTGGTGATGCCTATGTATGCGTAGAAGATGATGGTGAAGGGATTGCAGAAGCAGACCGTGAGCGAGTGTTTGAAGCCTTTGCGCGCTTAGATGATAGCCGTACACGGGCATCAGGTGGTTATGGACTAGGATTATCTATTGTGAGCCGTATCGCATTTTGGTTTGGTGGCGAAATTAAAGTTGATGCAAGCCCAGATTTAGGAGGTGCACGCTTTATGATGACATGGCCTGTAAAAAAGGCGACTAAGTAGTCGCCCTTATTTATTCATATGATGAAGCATCTGGATTAATCAGGTCTTTACCATCAAGCAGTGCTTGACCTGCTTGCGGGTAGACAAAAATATGCAGATGTTTTTCTTCGCTATCAATATCGTAACGTTCAATAATACGTTGATCGCCTGAAATTGTTTCTACTTTATATTCATCTGCAATATTTAAAATACTTTCTAAGTTGGTAGATGAAGAGGCAAAATCACCTTGAAATACTTTTGTTAAATCTTGAAAGGCAATTTCAATTTCATTACTTTGAGTTTTTTGTACTTTTGTTTGTACATAACGAATCAAAAGTTGTGCAGCTAAAAAATAATTTGGTTTATGTGTGTATTCTAAGTTCATGATCTGTCTCCAATAATTGCTTGTTATTTTATGCTTTTAATATAACGAAGCAGATTTAAAAAGAATGTAATGAAATTGTGAATGTAAGTGACAAAAAATGATAACGATTGAAAAAAAAGTGAATTGATCAAAAAATAATAGCAGAAACCAATAAGTATATATTCTAAGTAGTTTCGGCATTATCTGTCTTAAAATTGGGTAAAACACAGTAAAAGCAAGGTTTTTGGTTTATAGCCAGTCAAAACAGAAATCGGGTACAATCAGAACGTTTAAGTTAAGTTATGTTTGGTGTATTTATAGGCCAATACATACATTCTTTTGTTCAAACAGGCCTGCCAGGAGTTATCCCCGCATGAGTGCCATTACTCCATACGACTGGGCAATTACTGCCTTTGTCATCGGTGTTACATTCCTTTGCGTTTTCATGCTGACTGTACCGCAATTACTCGGTGGTCGTGCATGGGGTCGCGCAAAACAAGAGCAGTTTGAGTCTGGAATTGTCGGCGCAGGTGGTGCACGTATCCGCCTGTCTGCCAAGTTTTATCTTGTGGCAATTTTCTTTGTTCTTTTTGATATTGAAGCACTGTATCTATATGCATGGGCAACATCTGTGCGTGAAGTAGGATGGTTTGGTTTTACCACCGTTGCTATTTTTATTATTGATTTGTTGATTGGTCTTGTTTATGCCTTATCAACAGGTGCTTTAAATTGGTCGCCTTTTGACCGCCGTAAAGCTGCAGGCACATTACCAAAAATTGGTTCTGCCAATATGGATATTGCAGAAATTACACGCTTTAATTCAATTGATGAACTTGTACGAGATCCTACGGGACATATTCCAGCACAATCACGCGCAAAAAATAAGGAGTAATACGGGATGAAGTACACATTAACCCGTGCTAATCCAGAAGCGGACGAGTATCCGTTACAAGAAAGACAGGTCGTAACTGACCCACTTCAGGAAGAAGTGAATAAAAACGTATTTATGACCCGTTTAGAAGACGTGGCACATAATTTAGTTAACTGGGGACGTAAAAACTCAGTTTGGCCATTTAACTTTGGTACATCATGTTGCTATGTAGAATATGCAACCACTTTAACCGGTGTACATGATTTATCACGTTTTGGTGCAGAAGTTATCCGAGCTTCACCTCGTCAAGCAGATTTGATGATTGTGGCAGGAACATGCTTTGTTAAAATGGCACCTGTTATTCAGCGTTTGTACGAGCAAATGCTTGAGCCAAAATGGGTTATTTCAATGGGTGCTTGCGCCAACTCTGGTGGTATGTACGATATTTATTCTGTCGTGCAGGGTGTAGATAAAATTATTCCTGTTGATGTCTATGTGCCAGGATGTCCACCACGTCCAGAAGCGCTGATTCAAGCACTAATGTTATTACAAGATCAAATTCAATTAGAACGCCGTCCGCTTTCTGCGGTGATCGGGGATGATCTTAAGCCAATTTATAAGCCAAAGATGATGCCTGAGCGTGACCGTAAAAATGCAGAGCGCATTGCGGTAAAAAATCTACGTTCTATGGATGAGATTAAATAGTTTTAGCACAACATGCACGATCGGAATGTGCAGCTAAAATGAATAAAAACTGTATTAAAAAGGAAGCCAAAACAATGGCTGAAACTGAAATTGCTAAGCCAGATGTTCGTCCAGCATTTGCAATTGTAGAAGAATTAAAAACCAAATTTGGCGATAACTTCTATGTGCAAACCACCTGTGAAGACTTTCCAACGGTTTGGGTAGAGCGTGCACGCGTACAAGACGTCCTTATGTTTTTGCGTACAGTGGCGCGTCCTTATGTGATGTTATTTGACTTATCTGCGGTAGACGAGCGTATGCGTCAGCATCGCGAAGGTTTGCCTGCATCAGATTTCACGGTCTTTTATCATTTACTTTCTTTAGAGCGTAATACGGATATTCGTATTAAAGTTGCCCTAAGCGAAAGCGATTTGAATATTCCAACAGCAACCAATATTTGGCCAAATGCCAATTGGTACGAACGCGAAGCGTATGACATGTTTGGCATCCATTTTGATGGACATCCCATGTTACGTCGTATTTTGTTGCCAACGTATTGGGAAGGTCATCCACTTCGTAAAGAATATTCTGCGCGTGCAACTGAATATACACCGTATATGCAAAACCAAGCCAAACAAGATTTTGAGCAAGAGCATTTACGCTTTGTGCCAGAAGATTGGGGCTTAAAACGTGGCAATAAGGACGAGGACTTCATGTTCTTGAACTTAGGGCCTAACCATCCATCTGCGCATGGTGCATTCCGTGTAATTTTGCAGCTTGATGGCGAAGAAGTAAAAGACTGTGTGCCTGATATTGGCTATCACCATCGTGGTGTAGAAAAAATGTCAGAGCGTCAAACATGGCACTCTTTTATTCCATATACAGACCGTGTGGACTACTTGGGTGGTTGTGCACAAAACATGCCGTACGTGTTGGGTGTAGAACAGCTTGCAGGTATTAAAGTGCCTGAGCGTGCGCAATGTATCCGTGTAATGATGTCGGAACTATTCCGTATTAATAACCACTTATTGTTTATTGGTACAGCCATTCAAGATACAGGCGGTATGACCCCTGTGTTTTATATGTTTGCCGACCGTCAAAAAATCTATGATGCCATTGAGGCCATTACAGGTTTTCGTATGCATCCTGCATGGTTCCGTATTGGTGGTACTGCACACGATTTACCAAATAATTGGCAACATCTGATTCGTGAAATTTTAGATTGGTTACCAAAACGCCTTGATGAATATCATAAAGCAGCACTTAAAAACTCCGTGTTTATTGGGCGTACCCGTAATGTGGCACAGTACGATGCAAAATCTGCATTGGCTTGGGGTGTGACAGGTACAGGCTTGCGTGCAACAGGAATTGACTTTGATGTTCGTAAATATCGTCCGTATAGCGGTTACGAAAATTACGATTTTGAAGTGCCTGTAGAGTACGAAGGTGATGCACTTGCGCGTGTGATGGTGCATTTCCACGAAATTCGTGAGTCGCTTAAAATTATCAAACAATGTTTAGATAATATGCCATCAGGTGCGTATAAAGCAGACCATCCTTTAGCTGTACCACCGCCAAAAGATAAAACATTACAAGATATTGAAACCTTAATTACGCACTTCTTGAGCGTGTCTTGGGGACCTGTCATGCCAGCAGGCGAAGCATCTGTGATGACAGAGGTGGTAAAAGGGGCAAGTAATTACTACTTAACCTCAGATAAGGCAACGATGAGTTACCGTACTCGTATTCGTACACCAACTTTTACGCACTTACAGCAAATGCCTTCTGTAATTAATGGCAGTTTGGTATCTGACTTAATCATTTACTTAGCAACCATCGACATTGTTATGGCTGACGTGGATCGCTAGGGGTAACGTATTATGATGATTTTGACTGATAAAAAGCCTCGTGTGAATGTTGAAGGAATTTTAACAAACGAAGAAATTCACGAAATTCAACATCACATTGAGCACTATCCATACCCACGTGCGGCATCTTTAGATGCACTCAAATGCGTACAACGCCGTCATGGTTGGGTAGACGATGCACAAATGAATGCCATCGCTCAACTGCTCACCATCAGTGTGGCAGACCTTGAGGGTGTGGCAACGTTTTATAACCGTATTTACCGTCAACCTGTTGGGCGTCATGTCATTTTATTGTGTGATTCTATTGCTTGCTTTTTGATGGGTGCAGAAACACTTGCAGAAGCATTTCAGCGTGAATTAGGCATTGCTTATGGGCAAACTACGCCAGACAATCGTTTTACCTTACTGCCAATTTGCTGTTTGGGTAATTGCGATAAAGGGCCAACCTTAATGATTGATGAAGATACACACGGACTTGTTGATGTTTCATCAGTAAAACAGTTATTGGAGAAGTATGTATGAATACTGAACCAAAACCAATTTATGGCGATGGCAACCCAGAAACACATCCTTTAACATGGCGTTTAAGCCGTCAAGAACATGTACGTTCTGCAGACGATTACGAAGCATTAGAAGGTTATGCAGGCTTTAAAAAAGCACTAACGATGCAACCTGCTGAAGTGTTAGAAGCAGTTAAAGCTGCCACGGTAAAAGGTCGCGGTGGTGCAGGTTTCCCCGCAGGGATTAAATGGTCGTTAATGGCACCGAATGACGGTGGCCCACGCTATTTAATTTGTAATGCCGATGAAATGGAACCAGGTACGTTTAAAGACCGCTTGCTGATGGAAAAGCTACCGCATCAACTCATAGAAGGCATGTTGATTGCAGGGTATACGCTTGAAGCAACGCAAGGCTATATCTTTATTCGTGGTGAATACATTGAAGCTGCACAGTATTTAAATGAAGCGTTAGAGCAAATTCGTGCCAAAGGCTATTTAGGTGAAAATATCCTAGATACAGGTTGGAATTTTGATCTACACGTGCATACAGGTGCAGGGCGTTATATTTGTGGTGAAGAAACAGCTTTAATTAATTCGTTAGAAGGTCGCCGTGCCAATCCTCGTACTAAACCACCATTTCCGCAAGTGGCGGGGGCTTGGGGTCGTCCAACCATCGTAAATAACGTAGAGACCTTTAACAACTTGCCTGCAATTTTGTTGCGTGGTGCCGAATGGTACATCGGACTTTCAGAAGGAAAATCGAAAGATCCGGGTACAAAAATTTATGGTGCATCAGGCAAAGTAAAATTTCCGGGCTTGTGGGAGTTACCATTTGGTACAACCGCACGTGAAGTAATTGAAGAACATGCAGGCGGTATGCGTGATGGTTTAACCCTCAAAGCATGGTTACCGGGTGGCGCATCAACCGACTTTTTAGCCGCAGAACATATTGATTTGCCGATGGATTCTGAAAGTATTATGAAAGCAGGTTCACGTTTGGGAACATGCTTACTCATGGTGGTGGACGAGACACAATGTATGGTGTCTGCAACACGTAATCTTGAAGAGTTTTTTGCACGCGAATCTTGTGGTTTTTGTACGCCATGCCGTGATGGTTTACCGTGGGCAGTGAAAGCCTTAAAAGCATTAGAAGATGGTACAGGCAAACAAGAAGATATTGATCACTTGTCTGAGCTAACCAAAAAATTATGGATTGGTAAAACGTTTTGTGCGCATGCGCCGGGTGCAATGGAACCTTTAATGGGCGCACTTAAACATTTCCGCAGTGAGTTTGAGGCAAAAATCCCTCAAGCAAGCCACGTAGAATAAAGGAACTCGACTATGGCTACAATTCATGTCGATGGAAAACAGTACGAAGTCAATGGCTCAGAAAACTTGCTACAAGCGTGTTTGTCTTTGGGAATTGATATTCCTTACTTTTGCTGGCATCCATCCTTAGGTTCTGTTGGCTCTTGCCGTCAATGTGCCGTTAAACAATACGCAAATCCTGAAGATACGCGTGGTCGTTTAGTGATGTCATGTATGACGCCTGCATCAGACAACACCTATATTTCAATTGAAGATAAAGAAGCGACTGATTTTCGTGAGTCAATCGTTGAATTTTTAATGACCAACCACCCACATGACTGTCCTGTCTGTGAAGAAGGTGGTCATTGTCATTTACAAGATATGACTGTGATGACAGGTCACGATCGTCGTCGTTATCGCTTTACCAAACGCACGCACTATAACCAAGAACTCGGCTCATTCATTGCACATGAAATGAACCGCTGTATTGCGTGTTACCGTTGTGTACGTTATTACAAAGACTATGCAGGCGGTACAGACTTTGGTGTATTTGCCAATGCATCGCGTGTGTATTTTGGTCGCCCAGAATCGGGTACGTTAGAAAGCGAATTTTCAGGTAACTTGACTGAAGTTTGCCCAACAGGTGTATTTACCGATAAAACCCATTCTGCACGTTATAACCGTAAGTGGGATATGCAGTACGCACCAAGTGTGTGTCATGGCTGTTCTTCAGGTTGTAATATTTCACCAGGCGAGCGTTATGGTGAATTACGCCGTATTGAAAACCGCTTTAATGGTGAAGTAAACCAGTATTTCTTATGTGATAAAGGACGTTTCGGTGCAGGTTATGTGAATAACGAAGACCGTCCACGTCAGCCAAAAATTGGTAATACTGTAGTGTCGGTTGATGATGCACTAGACAGTGTAATTGGTAAGTTACAAGGCAAAAAAGTACTCGGTATTGGTTCACCACGTGCAAGTTTAGAATCAAACTATGCACTACGTGAACTTGCGACAACTTACTCAACAGGTATGAGCCAAAAAGAGCAATCTTTGGTAGAACTTGCAACGTCTATTTTACAAACTGAAGGTGTATATACACCGAATATGCGTGAAATCGAAAGTTACGACGCGGTGTTAATTTTAGGTGAAGACCTGACACAAACTGCTCCACGTATTGCCTTGTCTGTACGTCAAGCGGCAAAAAATAAAGCCAAGCAAATGGCAGCAGACCGCCGTACACCAGATTGGTTGGCAGAGCCTGTAGCACGGATTGGGCAAGATGAAAAATCCCCGATTTACATTTTAGCTGCAACACAAACCCGTTTGGCTGATGTTGCAACAGGTGAAGTAGTTGCATCGCCAAATGACATTGCACGTTTAGGTTTTGCTGTAGCATCTGCATTAAAAAATGAAACGTTACATGGCTTAGACCAAGATGCACAAGACTTTGCAACAACGATTGCACAAACGCTTAAAGATGCGAAAAAACCATTAGTTATTGCAGGGACAAGCTTACAAGACCCTGCCATTATGGAAGCGGCAGCAGCAGTAGCACAAAACATTAATGCAGGGCTCACTTTGGTTGTACCAGAGGTAAACTCAGTTGGTGTAGCACTGTTAGGCGGGCAAAGTTTAGAGCAAGCCTTTACAGAAGATTTTGATACTGTGATTGTGATGGAAAATGATTTATACCGTCGTTTACCGCAAGCACAAGCAGATGCAGCACTTGCTAAAGCCAAAGATGTGATTGTGCTTGACCATAGCCCAACAGCAACCACTGTAAAAGCAGATGTCTTACTCTCTGCATCAAGTTTTGCCGAAGGTGATGGCACAGTCGTGAGTCAAGAAGGGCGTGCGCAACGTTTTTATCAAGTGTATGACCCAAGCTACTACAAGCCTGAATATGCTATTAAAGAATCTTGGCGTTGGTTGCATGCCCTTCATACAGGTGTGCAAAATACAGCCATTTCTTGGACAGTGCTTGACGATGTGATTGAACAAGTAGCAAAAAATGTTCCTGTTTTAGATGCTATTCAAGATGTTGCACCAAACGCAGGCTACCGTGTACATGGGTTGAAAGTCGCACGTGAACCACGCCGTTATTCAGGTCGTACGTCAATGCGTGCGCCAATTTCTGTACATGAACCTAAACAACCTGTGGATGTAGATACCGCTTTAACTTTCTCTATGGAAGGTTATGTGGGTGCAGAAACAGCGTCATCACTTGTGCCATTTGCATGGGCGCCGGGTTGGAATTCGCCACAATCTTGGAACAAATATCAAGATGAAGTAGGTGGACATCTTAAAGGTGGTGACTCAGGTATCCGTTTATTTGACCGTTTACCAAAACGTGCAATGCGGACTTATGTTGCACCCTCTCAAGTGCTAAATAATCCAAATAGTTTCCGTTTAGTGCCAATGCATCACATTTTTGCATCAGGTGAATTTACAGTTAAAACGCCTGCGATGCAGTCTCGTATTCCTGAAGCCATGTTTGCTTTAAGCGAAAAAGATGCAACACGTTTAAATGTAAAAGATGGTGAAACCATTACGGTACAAACAGGCGACATGCAAGTGAACCTACCTGTACAAGTAATTGAATATTTACCAACAGGTTATATTGGTTATCCAATTGGTTTAGCGCCAACAGTGTCATTGGCTGAGCCTGTGGCTGTTTCAGTAGGAGTAGCATCATGAGTATACGTGCACTTCCTGAGTGGGCATCAGACTGGCCAATTTTGTACAGTGTGGTACAAGCGGTTGTAATTATGTTGGTGGTGGTGGTTTTTGCTGCGCTACTTTCATTTTTTGAGCGTCGTTTACTGGCACTTTGGCAAGACCGTTATGGGCCAAACCGTGTTGGGCCATTTGGTTCACTGCAAATTGTGGCGGACATGCTTAAAATCATGTTCAAAGAAGACTGGACGCCTAAATTTGCCGATAAACTGACATTCCGTTTAGCCCCTGGTGTAGCCATGGCAACGGCAGTTTTATCATTCATGGTGATTCCTGTTAGCCCATATTTAGGTGTGGCAGACATGAATGTTGGGCTATTGTTCTTTATGGCAATGGCGGGGATTGCAGTCTATGCCGTGTTGTTTGGTGGTTGGTCATCAAATAACAAATATGCATTGTTAGGTGCTTTACGTTCTTCTGCACAAACTATTTCTTACGAAGTGTTTTTAGGCATTTCGTTAATGGGTGTTGTGGCAATTGCTGGGTCTTTTAACTTGCGTGATATCGTAGAATCACAGCGTGATCTTTGGAATATTATCCCGCAATTTATTGGTTTCATGATATTTGTGGTGGCAGGTGTCGCTGTAACGCATCGTCATCCATTTGACCAACCCGAAGCAGAACAAGAACTTTCAGAAGGTTACCACGTTGAATACGGTGGTATGAAATGGGGGATGTTCTTCGTTGCAGAATACGTAAACATTGTTTTAATTTCGGCACTGATTGTGACGCTATTTTTTGGCGGTTGGCTTGCACCGTTTAATATTGAGATTCCGTTTATTCCAGATTCATTTTGGTTCATTGGTAAAACATTGTTTTTTGTGATGATGTTTGTACTGGCACGTGGTGCGTTGATGCGTCCGCGTTACGATCAAGTGATGAACTTTGGTTGGAAAATTTGTTTACCACTTGCACTCGTTAACCTTTTGGTGACAGGTGCAGTTATCTTATTGAAATCGACCTAAGGCAGCAGGGAGAAGAATATGTTTAAAATTCTAGCTGGTGTTGGGTCAATCGTTCGGTCGTTGGTTATGGTGTTTAGCCATGCAACACGCAAACGAGACACCATTTTATATCCTGAAGTACCCGCTGAAGAAATTGCACCACCCCGTTATCGTGGGCGTATTGTTCTAACGCGCGACCCCGATGGCGAGGAACGCTGTGTGGCGTGTAACTTATGTGCAGTTGCTTGCCCTGTGGGATGTATTTCACTACAAAAAGCAGAAAAAGAAGATGGGCGTTGGTACCCTGAGTTTTTCCGCATCAATTTTTCACGCTGTATCTTCTGTGGTATGTGTGAAGAAGCTTGTCCAACAACTGCAATTCAACTCACCCCAGATTTTGAGATGGGTGAATATGTACGTCAGGATTTGGTCTACGAAAAAGAAAACCTACTGATTTCAGGACCAGGGAAATATCCAGATTATAACTTTTACCGTGTGACAGGTATGGCAGTAGACGGTAAAGATAAAGGACAGGCACAAAAAGAAAGTAAACCTGTGGACGTACGGAGTTTATTACCATGATGTGGCCATTTTATTTGATGGCCCTTGTGGCTATCGTGTCAACCATTCGCGTGGTGACCAATACTAATCCAATTCATGCACTGCTGTGCTTAATTGTGTCCTTACTTGCAGTTGCGGGTATTTTTATGACCGTGGGTGCGCCGTTTGCAGGTGCGCTTGAAGTGATTGTTTATGCAGGCGCTATTATGGTGCTGTTTGTATTTGTGGTGATGATGCTCAATTTAGGGCAACACACCGTAGAGCAAGAAAGCAAATGGTTAACGTCTGATGCGTGGGCAATTCCTGCACTCATGAGTTTTTTACTTGGACTAACATTGGTTTGGATGCTAGGTAAAGCACCAAACAATATGTATCTAGGTGCAGAACTGATTTCGCCAAAAGCCATTGGGCAAGTGTTGTTTACGCAATATGTGCTGATTGTTGAGGTAGCAGCGATGTTACTGCTTGCAGGTTTAGTAGCAGCATATCATCTTGGCAAACGTGAACCAGGCGAAGAGGAGCAAAACTAATGGGTCATATTCCTTTAGAGCATGGTTTGATTGTTGCGACGATTTTATTTGCACTTGGTTTTTATGGTGTGATGGTACGTCGTAATTTTCTCTTCATTTTAATGAGCCTTGAGATCATGATGAATGCTGCTGCACTTGCTTTTGTATGTGCAGGTAGTGCGTGGGGACAAGCTGATGGACAGATTATGTTTATCTTAGTGCTGACACTCGCAGCCGCCGAAGCGTGTATTGGTCTTGCGATCGTTCTTCAGTTTTATCATCGCTTCCATCATTTGGATGTGGATGCTGCAAGTGAGATGCGCGGATGAATTCTTTATATTTAACAATTTTATTTCCGCTCATTGGCTTTGTGCTTTTGACGGTAGGACAAAAAAAATTATCTGAAAATGTATCTGCACTCATTGGGGTAGGTTCAGTTGGATTATCTGCACTGTTTACATTGTTAGCAGGTTTAGCATTTACAGAACATGGTGCGTTTGTTCAGCATTTATGGACATGGTTTAGCGCAGGCAATTTCTCATCTGAAATTAATTTACAGCTTGATGGCTTGTCGTTGTTGATGGCAGGCATGATTACAGGTGTGGGCTTTTTAATTCACGTATTTGCCTCTTGGTATATGCGTGGTGAAGCAGGCTATGCGCGTTTTTTCTCTTACTTTAACTTGTTTGTGGCAAGCATGTTGGTGCTTGTACTTGCAGATAACTTGTCGTTATTGTTTTTAGGTTGGGAAGGCGTTGGTCTTTGCTCTTATCTATTGATTGGTTTTTATTATTCAAACCCAGACAATGGTTGGGCTGCAATTAAAGCCTTTACTGTAACGCGTGTGGGTGATGTGTTCTTGTTGATTGGGATGTTTTTGTTATACCAAGCATTTGGTACATTACATACGGCAACAATTGTAGAAAACGCATCTCATGTACTATCAGGTAATTATGCATTTTGGACAGCAATGATGCTGTTTTTGGGTGCAGCAGGTAAATCGGCACAAATTCCATTACAAACTTGGCTTGCAGATGCAATGGCAGGTCCAACACCTGTATCGGCTTTAATTCATGCTGCAACTATGGTAACTGCAGGTGTGTATCTGACATGCCGTTTACACACCGTATTTGAAATTACCCCTGCTGTGATGCAGTTTATTTCTTTAACAGGTGCAATCACGTTACTTGTGGCAGGTTTTGCTGCATTAGTACAAACAGATATTAAACGTATTTTGGCTTACTCAACTATGAGTCAGTTAGGGTATATGTTTATGGCAGTGGGTGCAGAGGCGTATCAAGCAGGGTTATTCCATATGCTTGCCCACGCGTTCTTTAAGGCATTGTTATTCTTGTCGTCTGGTGCGGTTATTTTAGCTTGTCATCATGAGCAAAATATTTTCAAAATGGGCGGACTATGGAAAAAAATTCCATTTGTGTTTGCGTGTTTTGTGGTTGGTGGTGGTGCGCTTGCAGCCATTCCATTTGTAACCGTGGGCTTCTTCTCAAAAGATGCCATCTTAGGTGCAGTGTATGCTCATGGTAATCATGGCTTTTATTGGGCAGGCGTTGCAGGTGCGTTCTTAACTTCTATTTATACCTTCCGTTTAATTTGGGTGGTATTTTTTGGTGAAGAAAAGACGCATGCGCATCAAATCTCAGGGGCAACATATTGGGCACCATTGGGTATTTTACTTGTATTGTCTACCTTTGTTGGGGGCTTACTTAAAGCACCTGTAGAGCGTTTACTCACTTCAGCGCGTATTCCTGCTGTGGAGCATGTAGATGCTAGCAGTGCCGAACATATTGCAGTAGTGATTGCATTAATTGGCTTAGCGATTGGTATTGCACTGTTTACTGTGGGTTATAAGGCTGTTAAAACAACCGCTCGTACATCGTTAGGTGCAGGTGTATCAAGTATTTGGTATGGCGCATTTGGCTTTGATATTTTGTACGATATTGTATTTGTTAAGCCATATTTATTCCTAAGCAAAATGGTTGGACGTGATCCAATTGATGGCATGTGGTTAGTGCTTCCTGCACTTGCAAAAGGCGGTCATAAGTTCATAAGTTCACGCCAAACAGGCTTATTACGTGATTACGCATCAAGTATGGTTTTGGGCATGGTTGTGCTCTTGATGATCTTGATTGTTATGCAAGGAATGGGGCAATAAAATGGAAAATAATTTAATGCTACCCGCACTTGTTTTAATTCCATTTTTAACAGGTATTGGGTGTTGGTTAGTTGGCAAGATCAGCTCACAACTGCCACGTTGGCTTGCACTCATTGGCATGGTTGTTACGTTTGTTTTAACACTCATGTTGTGGAACCATGGTACATATCAATTTAATTTGGGTGCACCTACATTTGCTTCTGAATTTCAAACGAATTGGATTCAACCGCTTGGCATAACCATTCACTTTGGTATAGATGGCTTATCTTTACTGATGGTGGGACTAACTGCTTTATTGGGTATTTTAGCAGTAGGCTGTTCTTGGAATGAAATCCAAACTAAAGTGGGTGCATTCCACTTTCATTTGCTTTGGAGTTTGGCAGGCGTTATTGGTATTTTCCTTGCGCTTGATTTATTTGTGTTCTTCTTATTTTGGGAAGTGATGCTGATACCAATTTACTTCTTAATTGCAATTTGGGGACATCAAGGAACAACACAAGACGCGCACATTAAAGCTGCAACCAAGTTTTTTATTTACACACAAGTGTGTGGCTTAATTATGCTTGTAGGCATTTTAGGGCTTGTGGTGTGGGGTTACTTACTCACCAACGGTACGATGAGCTTTGATTATAATTTCTTAATGACCGTTGCCCATCAAGTACCTGCACCATTTGCCTATGGCTTTATGTTGTGCATGTTTATTGGTTTTGTGGTGAAGCTTCCGTTATTTCCATTTCATGGTTGGATGCCTGATGCACATGAGCATGCCCCAACTGCAGGTTCGATTGATTTAGCAGGTTTGCTGATTAAAACACCTGTGTATGGTCTATTACGTTTTGTCATTCCGTTCTTTCCTGCAGCATCTGAAAAATTTGCACATACTGCCATTTTGCTGAGTGTGATTGGAATTTTTTACGGTGCATTGTGTGCGTATCGTCAAACAGACATGAAGCGTTTATTGGCTTACGCATCTATTTCGCACATGGGTATTGTGGTACTTGGGATTTACTCAGGAACACTCATTAGCTATCAAGGTCTCATGATTTTAATGTTGGCACATGCATTGGCATCGGCAGCATTATTCATGATGACAGGTCAGATTTATGCACGTTTTGGTACGCGCGATTTAAGTCAACTCGGTGGGCTTCGTGGTCAATTACCATATTTGTCATTTTTCTTAATGTTCTTTGTGGCAGCATTGGTCGGTATTCCGGGGTTAGGAAACTTTATTGGTGAATTCCTTATTTTGATGGGGTCTTATGCACGTTTCCCTGTGTTTACCATTATTGCTGCAGTGAGCTTAGTATTTGCAGGGTTGTACGGTTTAATTTTAATTCACCGTTCTTTATTTGGTCAGCCAAAAACAACGCAAATTATTCAAGACTTAAATGTTCGTGAAAGTGTGTTGTTGTTGATCTGTGCGTTTGGATTGTTGTGGTTAGGTTTACATCCACAAACGTTCTTAGATGTATCAAACTCAAGTATGCAGTGGATTGCCAATAGTTATGTGCCAGTTCAACATACGCCTGAGCTTATGCAACATGCTGTAAGTCAGCTCGATCAAGTGGAGATGCGTTAATATGAACTTCACACAACAATTTATGCCACTTGCACCTGTGATGATTGTTTCACTCACATCTGTTGTGGTTATGATTTTAATTGCGATTAAACGTCATCATGCGCTTGTTTCTACAGTGACAGCGCTTGGGCTCAATTTATCGGGGCTTTATATTATTTTGACCATGTTTGGTGGTCATTTTAAACCAAGTGATGTGATGGGTATGTTTGTGGTTGACCCATTTACAATGCTGTATCAATTACTCATTGTGGTGGTATCACTTGCATGCTGTACGTTATCGCATCATTTTATTAAGCACTATGAAAACAACAAAGAAGAGCTGTATTTACTGCTTTTGTTATCGGTTTCAGGTGCCATGCTCATGGTGGCAAGTGCACATTATGCATCGTTCTTTATTAGCTTAGAGTTGATGTCTGTGCCTGTTTATGGCTTGCTTGCATACACACATGAACGTGAAAAATCATTAGAATCAGGTCTAAAATACTTGGTTTTATCTGCAACAGCATCAGCAATATTACTGATGGGTATTGCCTATATTTATGCTTATACAGGTACACTCTCGTTTTATAACGGCTTTGAGCAACTTCTTAAAGCTATTCAGGCGGGTAACCCTGTGGTTGTATTGGGTATTGCAATGGTGTTGTTTGCGATGGCATTTAAGCTATCGCTTGCGCCATTTCATAAATGGACACCTGATGTTTATGAAGGTGCGCCAACACCGCTTGCTGCATTTTTAGCTTCTGCTGCTAAAGTGGCAACAATTGGTTTGTTGGTACGTTATAGCTTAGCAGCAGGTGTGCTTATTCCATCGGTTACTGTAATTTTAACAGTAATTGCGGTGCTATCTATTTTGGCAGGTAACTTACTTGCATTGCGTCAAGATCATTTAAAACGTGTACTTGCGTACTCATCTATTGCACATTTTGGTTATTTGCTCATTGCATTAGTGAGTAAAAATTATTTCTCTGTTGATGCAATTAATTTTTATACCATTGTGTATGCACTGACAACAGTAGGCGCGTTTGGTGTGGTGAGCGTAATGGGTAGCGATTACCGTGGTTTGTATTGGAAAAATCCTGTACTTGCATCTGTTTTAACGGTAATGATGCTCTCTTTAGCAGGTATTCCACTCACAGGTGGCTTTATTGCTAAATTTATGGTGATTAAAGCTGCTGTAGATGCAGGACATTGGTACTTGGCAGCAGCAGTGATTGTGGGAAGTGGTTTGGGGTTATATTACTATTTACGTGTAACCATTGCGTTATATGTAAAACCAAACGTTCTTCAAACTAAAAAAGCACCATTTGGTGTAACTGTAATGTTGGTATTGACCATGTTGGCAATTTTATTGATGGGTGTTTATCCCGACCCATTTATTAAAATTTCCACTGTTTCTCAGTTACTTGCACCAATCCAAATTGCATTATTCGGACATTAATTTAAAAGCCCTCAATATGAGGGCTTTTTTATTTTGCAGATAAAAAGCTATAATACGTCTAATTTGATAACATTTTCAGGTGTTCTCCCGTGTCCATCCACGAAATTCGCCACCCACTTATTCGTCATAAAATTGGTTTATTACGACGTGCTGATATTAGTACCA
Organism: Acinetobacter sp. HY1485; assembly: GCF_027568475.1. Lineage (GTDB taxonomy): Bacteria > Pseudomonadota > Gammaproteobacteria > Pseudomonadales > Moraxellaceae > Acinetobacter. Next base: position 94,098 of record NZ_JANKZG010000006.1, read on the forward strand.
AAAACTTTCGCGAGCTTGCGCAAGAAGTTACTGTGCTATTAACCTACGAAGCAACTCAAGATTTACCTATGGTTGATCATGAAATAGATGGCTGGGCAGGTAAAGTAACCACACAGCGTATTGCGGGTAAAAAAATTACAGTTGTGCCTATTTTACGTGCAGGTATTGGCATGTTAGATGGTTTCTTGCATTTAATGCCAAGTGCAAAAGTGAGTGTGCTTGGCTTAGAGCGTGATGAAGAAACATTAGAAGTTCGTACTTATTACAAAAAATTAGTGCCTGACGTTGCAAACCGTATTGCGATGATTATTGATCCAATGTTGGCAACAGGTAGCTCATTAATTGCTGCAATTGATGAGTTAAAAGCAAGTGGATGTAAAGATATTCGTGTGATGGTACTTGTTGCAGCACCTGAAGGCATTGCAAAAGTAGAAGCGAAACATCCTGATGTTCGTATATTCACTGCATCGGTAGATGAGGGTTTAAATGAGCATGGTTATATTGTGCCGGGTCTAGGAGACGCAGGCGACAAAATTTTTGGTAGCGTACAAAAAGATTAATATTGAAAGCACCTATTTAGGTGCTTTTTTTGGGGTTATTATGAAAGCTATCTTAGCTTTATGTGTATTTATTATTTGTGCAGGCAGTGGGCTATATTATTTTTATGACCATATGCAACAACAACAATTAGAACAACAAGCGCGTACCCAACAACTCATTGAACAACAACGCCAACAAGTCATTGAGCAAAGAAAACAACTTGGTCGTTTACCAATGGCTGAAAGAAAAAAATCAGTAGATGATTCGCCAATAGCCGAAAGAAAAAAATTAGTAGAAAATACGCCAATAGCTGAAAGCAAAACGGATACAACATCATATGTATGCGATGGACGTACATATTGTTCCCAAATGCACAGCTTAGAAGAGGCAAGATGGTTTGTACGTCACTGTCCAAATACTAAAATGGATGGAGATCATGATGGTGAACCATGCGAAAGTGACTCACGTTGGCATTGAGCAATACTGCATAAATGCCTTTAAACCTGGTCCTTGATATTTATGACGATGTACAAGCATATAAAGTGGACGTTTAAGCTCCCAAAATGGAGTTTTAAGCGCCACTAATTGCTTAGAAGCAAGCATAGGTACAAGTGCAAGTTTAGAAATACAAGAAAGTCCAAGACCGCCTGCTAAAATTTTCAAAATTGCTTCGTTATGACCAAGTGTGAGTCGAATATTGGCGTGTTTTAAGTCTTTTAAAATTGCATGATCAAATACTTCGCGTGTGCCCGAACCTTCTTCTCTCAAAATCCAATCGACATTTTCAAAATCGCTAATGGTCAAAGCACGTTTAAGTTGTGCTAATGGATGGTCAGGTGAGCAACAAATAGCAAGCTCATCGTCACGCCAATGAATACTGTGCAGTTGTGGCAAGTGACAAGAACCCTCAATCATCGCAAGATCTAGTTGAAACTGGCTGACCGCTTCAATCATTTGTCTAGTATTGCCAACTTGCAGTTGTAGGTGAGCTTGAGGTTGTTTTTTTAAAAATCCCGCCATTAAATCGGGCATTAAATAGTCGCTAATCGTGAGGGTTGCGCCTAAACGTAAATCGATGCTCTGTAATTCACCTTTCGCAATTTGCTCAAATGATTCACAACGCCCCAAAATTTCTAATGCTTGAGGCAATAAATAGCGCCCTAAATCATTAAGTTGTAATCGTTTGCCTAAACGATCAAACAAAGGCGCACCTAAACCATCTTCAAGATCTGCAAGTGCCATACTTGCAGCACTTTGGGTGAGTTTTACGGCATCACTGGCTTTGGTTACAGTTCCTTCTTGGGCAACTGCCACAAAAACAGCAAGTTGGCGTAATGTCATGCGCATGGTTGTTAGAGCCTTAGTGAATCATTTTCTGTGCCATGCTACCATGAGCTTATAATTAGTTGCACCTTGAAAATATGACTTCTGAAAAATTTACGATAGAAAAAGTTTTGTCTGTGCATCGCTGGGCAGAAAACCTGTTTAGTTTTAAAATTACGCGTCCTAATCATTTTAAATTTACTGCAGGACAGTTTGCGCGTATCGGTATTAAAGTAAATGATGAACTGGTGGTACGTGCTTATTCGCTCGTTTCATCGCCTTATGATGAAACACTCGAATTTTTTTCAATTGTTGTCCCAAATGGTGCATTTACCTCGCATTTACAGCATTTAAAAATAGAAGATGAGATTTACCTAGAAAAAATTCCGTATGGTTTTTTAACACTTGCACGTTACCAAGAGCCAATACCACAAGATTTATGGCTATTGGCAACAGGAACAGGACTTGCACCGTTTTTGTCGATGCTTCAAGATTTTGATACATGGAAAAACTATAAAAATATTTTTTTAGTGTATAGCGTGCGTACGCTAAATGAATTGGCATACGTCAATGAAATTGAACAAATCCGTCAAACATTTGGTGAGGATGATACAGGCTTTAAATTTATATCTGTTGTTACGCGTGATCCAAGCGCAATGCTTCATCAACGATTACCTGTACTCATTGAAAATGGTAACTTAGAGCAAGCGGTGGGATATCAATTTAATCCGCAAACGAGCCACATCATGTTATGTGGTAACCCTCAAATGGTTGAAGATACCAAAGAAGCACTTAAACAACGTGGCTTAACCATGAACCGCCGTGGCGTTGGAAATATTGCAGTTGAAAACTATTGGTAAATTAGTGCACAAACATATCTAAGTACGTTCGGATTTCTTCTAGCGCTGTGTTGATGTCCGAACTCAGCCATGTTGGTTCTATAAAGCCTGCATAAAATTCTAGACGTTCAGTCGGTACAATTAAACGAATGGGGCATTCTTCTTCAAGTAAACGCCATGGGACTAAAGGTGTATCTTGATCAATAAAAGGTGCCACATTACGAATATCAATGACCATTGCACCAATGCAATCAGGAAATGGCATAACTGAAAGTTCTTCAGTACGTCTACGAAAATATTCTAAATCCGACCAACTTAATTGATAAGTAGGTTTGTTAAACTCAATAATACCAATCGTATGGGCATCGCGTGTATAGTGTAAAAAACACTCATGTGTCACATCGGTGGTTAAATCTAACGAGACTGGTTTGAGTTTATAGGACATAAAATTGGATACATAAAAAATACATTATAGCGTAAACGTAATGCTTCTTCACATATTGATACAAAACTTAAATTTCGCAATGTTACTATAAAAAATAATCATTTTAATAAAAGAGAGGGGAACAATCATGCCCGATTATTCACAACAATCACCTCACGAGAATGGTAATAATCAAGAATCACGAAAAGAAAAAAAGACGATTACTCGTAATATTTTTATAGTGGTTGTTATCTTCTTAGCAGCAGTTTTAATTTACATGGCAACGCATCATGAGCCTGCAGAAACAGAAGCCCCTGCAAGTTCAGCACCTGCAAGTCGTGTAACCACATCCTAATAAAAACGAAAGGGGATAACAATGAATGATTACTTCTCAAGGGGACTTGACGTCCACTATTACTGGGATCAACTTCAACCTATTTTAGCAGCTATTTTAGTTTTTATTTTAGGTTGGATCATTGCGCTTGCGATTGGAGCAGGCACAAAAAAAGTACTTAACATGATCGGTACCAACCGTCATCTTTCAAGCGCAACAGGAAAAGACTCGCCTGATTACGAAAAAATTATTTCAAAATTCGTATTTTGGTTTGTATTCATAATGGCAGTTGTTGGCGCACTTAACGTATTGAACATCAATAGCGTAAGTGGACCATTTAGTGCTATGGTTGCACAAGTTCTTGTCTTTATTCCAAATATTATTGCTGCCACTATTGTGGGCTTTGTAGGTTGGATCATTGCACGTTTAGTACGTACAGGTTTAACACGTGGGCTTGCAAAAACACAGCTTGACGAAAAGTTAAGTGCCGATGTAGGTGTACAGCCAATTAGCGAAAATATTGCTGAAATTAGCTACTGGTTAATTTTATTATTGTTCTTACCAATTGTACTCTCAATTTTAGGCTTAACAGGCTTACTTATTCCTGTACAAAACATGGTAAACGAAGCAATTAGCTATGTACCAAATATCTTTATTGCAGGTGTAATTGTATTTGTTGGTTATATTCTTGCAAAAATTGTACGCGGTATTATTGAAGGCTTAGTGAACAGTGTTGGCTTACAAGCACAAGCAGAACGCATTGGAATGTTTAAAAATACGAGCATTGGTCGTGTTTTAGGTTCTTTTGTATTTGCTTTAGTGATTATTACAGCACTTATTGTTGCATTTGAAGCGCTTGGTATTGAGTCAATTTCTCAACCTGCAACATCAATGCTTAACGAGATTATGTCTGCAATTCCAAATATTATTGCAGCGGGCTTAATTTTAGTATTAGCGTATGTTGTATCTCGCTTTGTAGCAGGTTTAGTACGTGACGTACTTTCTGGCACAGGTGTAGATAATGTACCTGAGCGTTTAGGTGTACAACGCTTTTTAGGTAATACGACGGTATCTGGTACTGTTGCAACACTAATTGTATTTTTTACAATGTTGTTTGCAACCTCAGAAGCAGCAAACCGTTTAGGCTTTGATCAAGTTAGCCATTTAATTGCAACGTTCATTGAATTTGGCGCAAACATTTTGTTAGGCGCTGTGATTTTAGTGATTGGTTTTTGGCTTGCAAACGTTGTTGCAAATATTGTGCAACGTGGTGAAGCACAAAATACACGTTGGTTAGGTAACCTTGTTCGTATTCTGATTATGGGCTTAGTGCTTGCAATGGGTTTACGTGCAATGGGTATTGCAGATTCAATTGTAAACTTGGCATTTGGTTTAACGTTAGGTGCAGTTGCAGTTGCATTTGCGCTTGCATTTGGTTTAGGTGGTCGTCAACCTGCCGAACGTTTGCTTACAAAACTACTAGATAAAGCAGAATCTAATAAACAAGACCCACATGTATAATTAATGAGGTCACGCGGTAACGCGTGACCCTTCAACTTAGGAGAATACTATGAAATTATGTAAACTGATCGTTGCTGGTGTTGCTGTTGGCGTTGCAGTAAAAGCCTGTAAAAAGTGCTGTACTGCAAAAAAAGCAAAACGCGAACAAGCAGAACAAAAAGACTAAACGTATTCGGCAGCTGCGACTGCCGAAGCCCACGCCCATTGAAAGTTATATCCTCCCAAATGCCCCGTTACATCTAATACTTCTCCGATAAAAAATAAGCCTTTTACACGCGTACTTTCCATTGTTTTTGAAGAAACTTCTTTGGTATCTACACCACCTAATGTGACTTCTGCTGTACGGTAGCCTTCTGTACCTGATGGTTTAATACTAAATTCATGTAATTGAGTAGCAATCTGTTCAATTCTTTGGTCACTTAATTGCCCAATTGGTGTTTCTGCTTCGCTTTGCCAAATTAAGTTTTGTAGTTCAACTGTAATAGCTTTGGTGGTCATCTCATTAACAATAGTTCTGAGTAATACTTTGGGTTGCTGTACTTTTTTTTGTTTAAGTACAAGATTAATGTCCGTACTTGGAAAAAAATTAATATTGATAGCGGTACCTGCTTGCCAATAATTAGAAAGCTGTAAGGCACTTGGACCACTTAAACCACGATGTGTAAATAGCATGGCTTCGTTGAACGCTGTATGTTGATTACTCAGAGTAACGTTGAGTGCATTACCACTTAAACGTGTGGTGATTTCTTTAAACTGATCTGAAAAAGTAAATGGCACAAGCCCTGCACGTGTTGGAAAAATATGATGTCCAAACTGCTTTGCAATATCGTAGCCAATGCCTGAGCCACCCAATGTAGGGATAGACAAGCCACCACTTGCGACTACAAAAGAAGTACAAGTTAAGGTTTCTTGTTGAGTGGTAATTTCAAAACCTTGAGGCATTTGTTTAACTGCTTTGACTTCGGCTTGCGTTTTAATTGTAATATTAGGTTGCTCACATTCTTTGAGGAGCATATTTAAAATATCTTTTGAACCATTTATGGTAAACAATTGACCATGCTTACGCTCTTCATACTCAATACCATGTTCGCATACTAGTCCAATAAAATCCCATTGCGTATAGCGTGATAAAGCGGACTTTACAAAATGGGGGTTATGGCAAAGGTAATGATGGTGTTCGACATCTAAATTAGTGAAATTACATTTTCCACCACCAGACATTAAAATCTTCTTACCCACTTTATTGGCTTTTTCTAATACCAAAACCGAGCGACCTCGCTTTGCTGCCTGTGCTGCAAGCATTAAACCAGACGCGCCTGCACCTAAAACAATAACATCAAACATATGCTTGCAACTCGTAAAAGCGGTGCATTATATAAGAGAATGACGTCCTTGTAAGCCACCTGTATGAATGGCAAGTACACGGTCATTGGGTTGGAAATAGCCTTTTTTAAATAAGTCATCAATCCCGTACATCATTTTGGCAGTATAAACAGGATCAAGTAAAACATCGTATTGTTGTTCAAATTTTTGTATAAATTCGCGTAGTTCTGGTGTCATTTTAGCATAGCCACCACAGGCATAATTATCTGTAATATGCCAATTTTTTTTTTGCGTATTAAGGTTAAACGCTATCCCTTTAAGTGCAGAAAACCCAATGATATGGGCATCGGTTGACTCAATTAGCCCTGTGATGGTTCCGCCTGTTCCCACAGCACAGCAGATATAATCGTAATTACACTCGTAAGGTAAAATTTCTTTGCAACCTTGTATCGCAAGTGCGTTTGTGCCGCCTTCAGGGATTAAATAATATTGTGGATATTGCTGTTGAAGTTGTTCTAAAAAATTAGGTTCGTGGCGTTGCTTGTAAGTTTGCCGAGATACAAAGATAAGTTGCATGCCTAAACGTGTGGCATTGGCAAGCGTTGGATTAAGTGGTGCATCTTTTAATTCATCGCCACGAATAATACCAATGCTGTTTAAACCGTAATGATGTGCTGCATAAGCAGTGGCAGCGATATGATTAGAATAAGCACCGCCAAATGTAAGTACACCCTTAAACTGCTGTGCTTGTGCCTCAATCAAATTATATTTGAGCTTATAAAATTTATTGCCCGAAATATATGGATGTACAAGATCAAGGCGCTGAATATCAAGTTGAGCAGTTAAGGGTTGAATTTGCATTTTAGAGATTGTCTTCTTCTACAGCATCATAAAGTTCTTGGAAAATTTGGGGAAAAGCAGATTCAACACGGCTCCAACTTGGGATAAACGGCTGTTCGTTTGGTTTTGCCATAAATGCTTGTCCTGCTTCTATAATACACTGTGCAAATAGTTCTACAGCAACTTCTTCGCTGTGCTGATCAAACTTTAAACCGTTCATTTCAGCATCGTGTCGGTAAATATCTACAAGATCAAGCGCATTACGGTAATACGTTGCTTTTAAAACCCTAAACGAGTCATGGGTAATATTCACGCCCATGGTGGCTAATTTGCGTAATAAAGACTCGATAATATCGCAACTCATACGCTTTAAACCGCCCATACCATCGGCAGTGGTAAGAGACTGGTGTTTGTGGTCGTAGTTATCTGAAATATCAACTTGGCAACTGCGTTTAGGGCTGTAATTGCGATAGACCTCAGACAGTACGCCAATTTCTAAACCCCAATCGCTTGGCAGTTTAACGCTGTTGAGCACACGCGTTCGCATTGCAAACTCACCTGATAATGCATAGCGAAAACTAGACAGGTATTCTAAAAATTCACTGTCGCCGTATACAGTTTTAAGTGCTTTGAGAAGCGGAGAGACCAATAAGCGGCACACACGTCCATTTAGTTTTTGATCTGCAATGCGTGAATAATAACCTTTGGAAAATATATATTGAAAAGTAGGATTAGCCACAGGGTATAACAATCGTGCAAGCATACTCCGTTCGTAAGTGACAATGTCGCAGTCATGTAGTGCCACACAGTCAGTACGGTCTGAGGCAAGCGTGTAACCTGTGCAAAACCAAACATTTCGTCCTTTACCTAATTGCGTAGGTGAGAGTCCATGTGCTTTTAATTTTTGATCTATCGCAGTCAAACGCGGACCATCGTTCCATAAAATACGGTGACGTTGTGGTAAACGAGAAAAGAACTCTTGTGCATACAAAAATTGATCTTTTGTTGCGCGATCTAACCCAATTACAATCTCTTCTAGATAAGGTACTTGTGTTAGCTCATCTACAATTTTAGTCAGAGCAGGGCGTTCTAGCTCAGAAAATAACGAAGGTAAGATAAGCCCCATCTTTCTGCGTTGAGAAAAGGCAAGTAGTTCTTCTTCTAAATCTTCGGTACGCCGTTTAGTTAGGTTATGGAAATTTGCCACAACACCATTTTGGTAAAAATCTGACATGATTATTCCTTATAATTGTATAAAGTGTTGTAGCCCCTCACTCCAACCTTGAGGACCATAATGTTGTGTGTAGTAGGCTTCTTTGTTTAAGCGTAATTCGGTTGGTGCGTAAGTTTTGATCACCACGCTGTAATCAGTTTTTTCTAAAAAACTTTTATCGTTTGGTGCATCACCTAAACCAATGGTTTGAGTGTGTTGTGGATATTGTCTAAGTAACCAAGCTAAAGCTTTGTCTTTTCCGCTTTGTTCGGACACGACATGCCAAAAACGACCTCCTTGAATGAGTTTTAAATGCTGACGTTTTAAAATTGAGGCAAAAAGTTTTAAATTTTGTGCTGTGTCTTGCCACAGTAAAGGTTCTGAAGCATCACGTTGTTTGGCATCATCTGCTTGGTCTTTATTTAAGTTTGTACATTTAATTAGTTGTTCATTTGTCATTTCAGAAAACGTAGTGAAATTAAAATGATACGCATGTTTGATATGTTGCACTGTCGTGCCTAGGTCTTTAACTTGTCCAAGAATATGTTTTTGTTGAGGTGATAAGTAAATAACTGCACCATTTTCGGCAATAAAAGGGGCAGTAATTTTCATATTTTTTTGTAATTTAAAGACTTCGGTGGCTGTTTTGCTGGTACAAAATACAATGGGGATATTATGCTGTTGCAGGCGATCTAACCATAATTGAGCAGGCTGCCAAGTATAATCAAAATGGTCAAGTAAGGAGCCATCTAGGTCTGTAACCACCATAATGGGACTATTGAGTGTAATCATAAGACCTTCTTTTTTGTTTTATTTTTAGTCAATTTACTGCAAAATTATCTGCCATACAAGCAAGTTTAGTAACCAAAAATATTGCTTTTTTTTTAGCTAAACTTCCTATAAAATACTGCCTTCCTTACCTGCAGGATATTTACATGGTGTAAATACTCCAAACAGGTGTTTTAAAGAGGTTGTTATGGCAGTTAAGATGAAAACTCGCCGTGGTGCAGCTAAACGTTTTAAGGCGACTGCAAACGGTTTCAAACGCAAACAAGCGTTCAAACGTCACATTTTAACCAAAATGTCTTCTAAGCGTATTCGTCAATTACGCGGCTGTGTAATGGTTCACGTAAGTGACGTTGCTTCAGTTCGTCGTATGTGCCCATACATCTAAGGAGATATTAAATGGCTCGTGTAAAACGTGGTGTAGTGGCGCATCGTCGTCACAAAAAAATTCTTGATCGTGCTAAAGGTTACTATGGTGCTCGTTCGCGCGTTTACCGTGTAGCGTTCCAAGCGGTAATCAAAGCTGGTCAATATGCGTACCGTGACCGTCGTAACAAGAAACGTCAATTCCGTTCTTTATGGATTGCACGTATCAACGCTGGTGCTCGTCAAAACGGTTTATCTTACAGCCGTATGATCTCTGGCTTGAAAAAAGCGCAAGTGATCGTTGACCGTCGCGTATTAGCTGACATCGCTATGCATGATGCAGTTGCTTTTGCTGCTTTAGCTGAAAAAGCTAAAACTGCTTTAGCTGCATAAGCTTAGAGATTCAAAAAAGACCACTGTTTAGTGGTCTTTTTTTATAGAAAAAATAATGATTTTAGAGTTGAAGAGCGAAGTTGTACGACGTCGTAGCTGTATTATAAAGATCAATCGATAGGGAGAATTTTGGAGTGAGCACCTCATTATAACGACTCAAATTTTTTTATTACATATGATTGTTCATTGGAAGAAACTAATTGATATTCATCCAAAAAAAAGTGATAGATTCATTTTGGATTGGGCGTATATATCAAACAGATTATTTGAGAAATTGTCGAACTTTAAATGATAAACAGATTTCTTTTGAATTTTTAAGAGAAAAACCATTGACTTTGACAGTACACGAAAAAATAAAACTTAATTTTAAAGGTATCCCATTTACCATCGCTTTTGGTTTAGTACACAGTTAAAAACTAGGTAAAAAAGACATATTATTTAAATACTGAAGATCTTTTACATTGCCCAAAAAAACAAGATTATACGCTCTAAATTTTTTTGATTTTAATATTAAACAGGATTTTGATTAAAGACATAAGTTTTTTGAGAAATATACCGAAGCTGTAAATAAAAATGATTTTTTTAATATTTAAAGTTGATGGATATAGTTATATACAGACATAAAAAGTAAAATTGTGTGAGCCACCCTAATCAAGTATAAAAAACTATGGTGAAAACGTAGGGCAAGCACATCATTTTTAAATAGTGGTTGATGCAAAATTTAGTCAACATTTTGCTTGAAGAGATAAAAATTCGTGTTCTTGTAGAAGCTTCAAGGGGAATTGGCTTGGATTTATACAGAGCAACCTTAACATTGGCAAGGGCTTAATTTACTTGGTTTTGCTTTAATGTAAGTACGCCAAAATTTACATCAAAGTATTTAAAAGCTGTTAGAATACAACGTATTTAGATGCTTTGAGAGTAATTATGTCACTGGAAGCCTTGACCACTGAAGCACTTGCTGCCATTGGTGCAGCCCAAGATCTGGCAACACTTGACCAAGTTCGAGTGCAGTTTACAGGTAAAAAAAGTCAGCTTGCAGAGCAATCAAAAGCTTTGGGTAAAATGGATCCTGAACAACGTAAAGTTGAAGGGGCAAAAATTCATGCAGTGCGTGAATCAATTAATAAAGCGTTAACTGAACGCCAAGCCGAATTACAACAACAAGCACTTGATGCAAAACTTGCAAGCGAAACCATCGATATTACCTTACCGGGTCGTGGTCAGCAGATGGGGAGTATTCACCCTGTAACGCAAGTACAAGATCGTATTTGTCAATTTTTTACCAAAGCAGGATTTACTGTTGCAACAGGTCCTGAAGTAGAAGATGACTACCATAATTTTGAAGCTTTAAACATTCCGGGGCATCACCCTGCACGTGCAATGCACGATACATTCTATTTTGATGCATCGCATTTGTTGCGTACACATACATCGGGCGTGCAAATTCGTACCATGGAAACTTCACAACCGCCTATTCGTATTGTATGTCCTGGGCGTGTATACCGCTGTGACTCAGATCAAACGCATTCACCGATGTTCCATCAAATTGAAGGGTTATATGTTGCAGAAAATACAAGTTTTGCAGAATTAAAAGGCTTACTTGTAAATTTACTGAATGAATTTTTTGAAAAAGACTTAAAAGTACGTTTCCGTCCATCTTATTTTCCATTTACAGAGCCAAGTGCTGAAGTGGATATTATGGATGAGCGTGGCAAATGGTTAGAAGTATTAGGTTGTGGCATGGTGCATCCAAATGTATTGCGTGCAGCAGGGATTGACCCTGATAAATACAAAGGCTTTGCTTTTGGTTTAGGGGTAGAGCGTTTTGCAATGTTGCGTTATGGCATTAATGATTTGCGTATGTTCTATCAAAACGATGTGCGTTTCTTACGTCAATTTGCTTAAGTTTTAAAAAAGGTTTTAGTGTAATGAAAATTAGCGAAAGTTGGTTACGTACGTGGGTAAATCCTGCGGTTGATAGTGAAACATTAGCCGATCAACTAACCATGTTAGGTTTAGAGGTTGATGAGCTTGCACCTGTAGCAAAACCATTTACAGGTGTTGTAGTGGGTGAAGTACTCACCGTAGAGCAACATCCTGATGCAGATCGTTTACGTGTAACAACCGTAAATATTGGTACAGATGAGCCATTACAAATTGTGTGTGGCGCGCCAAATGTCCGTATAGGCATGCGCGTACCTGTTGCCACCGTTGGTGCAGTTTTGCCGGGCGATTTTAAAATTAAAAAAGGTAAACTGCGTGGTGTTGCTTCACACGGTATGCTTTGTGGTGCATCTGAAATTGATTTAGAAGATAAAATTGATGGGTTATTAGAACTACCTGTTGATGCACCGATTGGTACAAATATTCGTGAATATCTAAATCTTGATGATCAAGTGATTGATATTTCAATTACGCCAAACCGTGGTGATTGTTTTAGTATTCGTGGTATTGCCCGTGAAGTGGGTGTGATTAACCAAATTGCTGTAACAGCTCCTGAAATTAAAACAGTACCTGCAACAATTACCGATCACAAAAAAGTCACACTTGCCACTGATGGTGCGCCACGTTATTTAGGGCGTGTGATTAAAAATGTAAATGTAAAAGCACAAACGCCTGAATGGATGGCCAATGCACTGACACGTTCTGGTACGCGTGTACATAGCTTTTTAGTTGATGTGACCAATTATGTACTTTTAGAACTTGGTCAACCGATGCATGCATTTGATCTTGCAAAAGTGTCGGGTGATATTACGGTACGTCAAGCAACTGCAAAAGAAAAATTACAGCTTTTAAACGAGCAAGATGTTGAGCTTAGCGAAGATACGATGGTGATTGCAGATGCTCAAAAAGCATTGGCAATTGCAGGTATTATGGGTGGCTTAGAATCGAGTGTAACAGATAGCACACAAGATATTTTCTTGGAAAGTGCGTTTTTTGCACCACTTGCTATTGCAGGACGTGCACGCCGTTTAGGTTTACATACAGATTCATCACAACGTTTTGAGCGTGGTGTAGACTTTGAACTACCAATGATAGCGATGAATCGTGCTTCTGCATTGATTCAAGAGATTGCAGGTGGTGAATTTGGTGAAATTACGGTTGTAGAGAAAACTGAGTTATTACCAAAGCGTGAAGCGATTACGCTGAAACAAACACAAGTAAATGAACTTTTAGGTTATGAAGTTGCGGGCGATTTTATTACCGATGCATTGAAGCGTTTAGGGTGTGAAGTAACAGTTTTAGATGCACAGTGGCATGTTGTTCCACCATCTCATCGTTATGATATGGTTATTTACCAAGATCTTATTGAAGAAATTGCACGTATCCATGGGTATGACAATATCCAAACACGTTTACCTGTTATGGATATCCAACTTGCTAAATACCAAGATGGTTTTGAACTTGCACAGTTACGTCAAACAGTAGCAACTTTGGGTTATCAAGAAGCGATTAGTTTTAGTTTTGCCGATGCAAAATTAGAAAAACAGCTTAATCCAAACGTTAAACCGCTGATGTTGGCAAATCCAATTTCAAGTGAATTGGCAGCAATGCGTAGTACATTGCTATCGAGTTTAATTCCATGTGTGCAATATAACTTAAACCGTCAGCAAAATCGTGTACGTTTCTTTGAGCTAGGTTTACGTTTTGATTATCAAAACGCACAAACTATTGATGAACTTAAACAAACACCAACGCTTGCACTGATTGCTGTGGGTTCTCGTGTGCCAGAACAATGGCATGGTAAAGCTCAAGAGATGGATTTCTTTGACTTTAAGGGTGAAGTAGAAGAAATTTTAGCAGCAGGTCGCATTAACGTAGAATATGTTCGTTCTGAACGTGAATGGCTACATCCAGGACAATCTGCCGAAATTTTGGTAGATGGGCAGTCGATTGGTTATCTCGGTCGTTTACATCCATCGCTAGAAGATAGCCTAGATTTAGGAATAACGTGGGTATCAGAACTTGATCAAGATGCAGTTTTGCAATCTTATGTATCTAATTTTACAGAATTATCACGTTTTCCATCAGTTAGACGTGATATTGCACTTTTAATTGATGATAAGATAAGTGTAAAAGAAATTCAGCAATTAATTAAGAAAACGGGTGGGGACTTATTAGATTCAACATGGTTGTTTGATGTTTATACAGGCAAAGGTGTTGAAGAAAATAAACGTTCGTTGGCATTTGCTTTATTGTGGCAGCATCCATCACGTACCTTAGAGGACGCTGAAATTAAATCAGGCATGGATAAGATTATTGAAGTGTTACAAAACACTTATGAAGCAACATTGAGGGCGTCATGACAGCATTAACAAAAGCAGAAATGGCAGACCATTTAAGCGAGCTTACGAACCTAAACCGCCGTGAAGCTAAACAAATGGTTGAATTATTTTTTGATGAGATTAGTGAAGCATTAATTTCAGGTGAACATGTAAAACTTTCGGGTTTTGGCAATTTTGAACTGCGTGACAAACGTCAGCGTCCTGGGCGTAATCCAAAGACTGGTGAGGAAATTCCAATTTCTGCACGCCGTGTTGTTACGTTTCGTGCAGGTCAAAAGTTTAGACAGCGCGTAGGTAGCGAGCAAGATTAATAAAAAGCCCTCAATTGAGGGCTTTTTTTAAATGTAAAAAAAGAGAGCAGATGCTCTCTTTTTTCTCTAATACGGTAAAACCGAATTAGTGAGCAGCTTGAGAAGCAACAGGAGCAGCATCTACTTGAGACGCAGCAGCAGCAGTTGCTTCAGATGCAGCAACAGTTGCTTCAGATGCAGTAGCAGCAGCTTCAGACGCAGCAGCAGTTGCTTCAGACGCAGCAGCAGTTGCTTCAGACGCAGCAGGAGCAGCTTCTTGCTTTTTTGCACAACCAACGAAAGCTAAAGTTGTAGCGATAGCTGCTACAGTAGCAATTTTTTTGAATAACATGGCATCACTCTCATAATATAGTAGAGATAAAAAAAACCTAAGCTGATTTGTTTTTGCTCTAATTATCCCTACACGTCCGATAGGTAACAACGCATGGAGCAAATCAACTGGCCTGCGAGTATGCTATCACTGAGCCTATAGAAATACTACTAGGCATATTGAAAAAAAATGAAAAAATGACCAGTTTTTGCATAATTTTTAACAGAAAATAACAATTAAAAGGCGAGTTATATTGGTTTAATTATCGATTAAGTCTCTTAAAAATCGGGGTTTTTTAGATAGTTAGGAAAAAATATTCAAAATATTAAAAAATATATTAACTTTAATTTGTGAAATTATGTAAAAATTAATGTCCGAAGTCCCTAATTTATAAGAACTTCGGTCAATAGCTTACTGTTTACGCTTCATTTGTTCAAAGAAGTCATCATTAGTTTTGGTTTCTTTCATGCGATCAAGTAAGAATTCCATTGCATTTAATTCATCCATTGGATGTAATAATTTGCGTAGAATCCAAACTTTACGTAAGTTTTCTTCCGACATTAAACGTTCTTCACGGCGTGTACCTGATTTTTTCAGGTTCATCGCAGGGAAAACACGTTTTTCTGCAATACGACGGTCAAGTGTAACTTCTTGGTTACCTGTTCCTTTAAATTCTTCGTAAATCACTTCATCCATTTTACTGCCTGTTTCAATTAAGGCAGTAGAAATAATGGTAAGTGAGCCACCTTCTTCAATATTACGTGCAGCACCGAAGAAGCGTTTAGGACGTTCTAAGGCATGTGCATCAAGACCACCTGTTAAAACTTTACCAGATGAAGGAATAACCGTATTGTAAGCACGCGCAAGACGTGTGATTGAATCGAGTAAAATGACAACGTCTTTTTTATGTTCGACAAGACGTTTTGCTTTTTCAATCACCATTTCAGCAACTTGAACGTGACGAGCAGGGGATTCGTCAAATGTAGAGGCAATTACTTCACCACGCACACTACGTTCCATTTCGGTCACTTCTTCAGGGCGCTCATCAATTAGAAGTACAATTAAAAATACTTCAGGATTGTTGCGTACAATAGATTGTGCAATGTTCTGAAGTAACATTGTTTTACCCGCTTTTGGCGGTGCAACAATAATAGAGCGTTGCCCCTTACCAATTGGAGCAATTAAATCGACTACACGTGATGTTAAATCTTCTGTTGTACCGTTACCTAACTCCATCACCAACTGTTCTGTTGGGAAAAGTGGCGTTAAGTTTTCAAACAAGATTTTATTACGTAAGTTTTCTGGGGTATCGTAGTTAATTTGGTTAACTTTTAAAAGTGCAAAGTAGCGTTCACCTTCTTTAGGTGGACGGATTGTCCCTGTAATGGTGTCGCCTGTACGTAAGTTAAAACGACGAATTTGAGAAGGGCTTACGTAGATATCGTCTGGACCTGCTAAATAAGAGCCAGCAGCCGAGCGTAAGAAGCCGAAACCATCAGACAAAATTTCTAATACGCCATCACCAAAAATTTCTTCGCCGTTCATTGCATGGCGCTTTAAAATAGCAAAAATAATGTCTTGTTTGCGGTTACGTGCCATCCCCTCGAGGCCCATGAACTCTGCAATTTTAATGAGTTCGCCAATCGGTTTTTTCTTGAGTTCAGTTAAATTCATAGGTGATTCAATGTGTTGATAAAAACATCGGGAGTACTAAAGAGGTAAAAATCAGCCGTAGCATAACCTTTGCAGGTGAATTGTTTCGAAGAGAAGAATTCTGTTGCCGAATGGCGATTTTATGTGTTGTGTTTATAAGAAAGCGAAGGTTTGCTTTCTCAGACAGAAATATAAGTGACTAATACTAAATTGTCAATTTTAAAACAAAAATACGCCATAAAAATGGCGTATTTTTTTATCACTTAAGCTTAAATGTTTTCATCAATAAATGAAACAAGTTTAGAGCGGGGTACAGCACCCACTTGTTGTGCAACTACTTCACCATTTTTGAAGAGTAAAAGTGCTGGAATATTACGAATATTATAGTTAACAGCTGTTTGCTCGCAGTTTGTTACATCTACTTTAACAATTTTTACTTTACCTTCGTATTCACGAGATAAATCTTCTAATACAGGAGCAATTGCTTTACATGGTCCGCACCAACCTGCCCAAAAATCAACGAGTACAGGCGTTTCAGACTCTAGTACGTCTGTGTTGAAATCGTTATCTGTTGTATTCACAAGGTTTGACATGTGTTTTGCTCCAATGTTGTTTCTTTGTATATTAGGGATAATCATGCCATTTTCAAGCGCTGTTTGTATTTTAGAATTTTGTAGTCATTTGTCTAATGGGCTTTGCTGATATTTTTAATCGTTTCTATCAATTTACACTTTTTCAATTTTTGGCTACTCTAGCAAACACATCTTTTTGAGTTTTATGCACAATGTCTGACTTTCTGATTGATGAAGAATTGCTAGCAGCAATTGACATGGGGTCAAATAGTTTTCACTTAGCCATTGCTCGTGTGGATCATGGGGAAGTGAAAAAAGTCGTATCAATGTCGGAAAAAGTACAATTAGGTGCAGGATTAGACGAAAATAAAAATTTAACGGAAGCCGCACAACAACGAGGATTAAGTTGTTTAGCACGTTTTGTTGGACGTTTAAGTTCTGTACAACCAACACGTTTGCGTATTGTTGCAACAAATGCACTGCGTCAGGCAAAAAATGGTCAAGAGTTTATTGAAAAAGCCGCAGAAATTTTACCTAAGCCCATTGAAATTATTGCAGGACGTGAAGAAGCACGTCTGATTTATTTAGGCGTTTCGCATACGATGGCAAATGGCGGCAAACGCTTAGTTGTTGATATTGGTGGTGGTTCTACTGAGTTTATTATTGGTGAAGAGTTTGAGCCGATTTACACTGAATCATTACAAATGGGCTGTGTCGCATTTACCAAGGCTTATTTTGCTGATGGTGATATTACGGTAAAAGCATTCAATAAAGCAGTTGTGGCAGCAACAAAAGAGCTTTCTGCAATTGCAACGCGTTATAAGGAAAAAGGTTGGGAAACCGTTGTAGGTTCAAGCGGTACAATCAAGGCATGTCGTCAACTATTGATTGGAATGGGTTTGAGTGATGAGCAAGAGTCTGTAACGCGTGAGGGTTTAGAAAAACTTAAAGACAAAATTTTAAAGTATAAACACATTTCTGAATTGGATTTTTCGGGTTTAAAAGAAGATAGACGAGCAGTTTTGCCAGCTGGGTTGGCAATTTTGTACGCTATTTTTGAAACGATGCAAATTGATCGCTTAACCTATTCTGATGGTGCATTGCGTGAAGGAGTGATGTACGACCTATTAGGGCGTTTTAAACATGAGGATATTCGTGACCGTAGTGTACAAGCATTGGTTGGGCGATATGGCGCAGATCTAAAACAAGCAGAGCGCGTGGTTAAAACTGCACAAAAGTTGTTTGATGATGTAGCAGAAAAGCTTAATTTAACCAATGAAGACAGTGACTTACTGCGCCGTGCGGCCTATTTGCATGAGATTGGACTTGCGATTAGTCATGGGGGCTATCACCGTCATGGTGCATATTTACTAGAACACTCAGACATTCCTGGTTTCTCACAAATTGATCAAAACTATTTATCGCACCTTGTTGGGCATCATCGTCGTAAAATTAAAAATGAAACAAAAGTAGACGTTTTAAAGAGTGCAAGTATTCGTTTAGTGTACTTATGTCTATTGTTACGACTTGCGGTTTTACTCAACCATAGCCGTAGTGATCAGATGCTTCCTGCCATTGAATTGCACGTGCTGAATGAGCAACAATGGCAGCTAAGTGTTTCTGGCGATGCGAAACAATGGCCATTACTGGTTGCAGATCTGCATGATGAGCAAGCGCAATTTAGGCATTGGGACATTGATTTGATCATTCAGTCTGAAAAGTTTATCGATTAATGACGGATAATATTAGACCTATGAAAAATAAATCTGCTCAATCTAAAGCGTGGAAAACTGTGCAAATTGCACGTCATTCTGACCGTCCACAGTTTTTAGACTATGCAAATGAGCTTTTTGACGATTTTGATACCCTACATGGCGACCGTCTCTTTGGTGATGATGGTGCAATGATTGGTGGTTTGGCACGTTTTGAAGGACAACCTGTAATGGTTGTAGGTCAACACCGTGGTCGTTCAACGCGCGAACGTTTACATCATAACTTTGGGATGTGTAATCCTGAAGGTTATCGTAAATCACAGCGTTTACTTGATTTAGCAGAGCGTTTTAACCTACCTGTATTTACCTTTATTGATACGATGGGTGCATATCCAGGTGTAGGTGCAGAAGAACGTGGACAAGCAGAAGCAATTGCAACAAGTCTTGCACAGCTTTCTAGCTTAAAAGTACCTGTAATTGCAACAGTGCTTGGCGAAGGTGGTTCTGGTGGTGCGCTTGGAATTGGCGTGGCAGACCGTGTGATTATGCTTTCACATAGTATTTATTCTGTTATTTCACCTGAAGGCTGTGCGTCTATTTTATGGAAAACGGCTGAAAAAGCAGAGCAAGCAAGTGAAGCGTTGGCTTTAACGGCTGAAAAACTCCATAAAATAGGAATTGTTGAACATATTGTAGATGAAGGTGAAGGTGCACACTTAGACCCTGAAACTGTGATGGATCGCTTACGTGAAGTACTCAAGCAGAACCTTGCAGAGCTACAACAAATGGATGCTAATGAAAGATGCGAAGCACGTTACCAACGTTTAATGAAGTTTGGCAGCGACAATGTCGGTCTAGTATCTTAAGTGACGAAAAACAGTTTTTTTCAAAAAATACGTTTTTAGTTGCATGCAGTGGTGGTATGGATTCCATGCTACTACTGTGCTTATTGCATTGCCTATTTCCGCAACGGGTACGGGCAATGTATGTCAATCATCAATTACAGCCTGATAACGAGGTATGGGCAACCTTTGTTCAGAATTTTTGTGAATGGCACAATATTCCTTACTTAATAAAAAAAGTGCAAGTTGCAAAAGGCAATTTAGAGGCTCAAGCGCGTCATGCACGTTTTAACGCATTTCAACAGACTATTTGCTCTGAGGAAATTTTAGTTTTAGCACATCATCAACAAGATCAAGCAGAAACATTTTTATTGCGCTTATTCTCTGGTGCAGGCGTGAATGGCTTAAAAGCTATGCAAAAAATTGCAGTTAAAGAAAATATAAAAATTTGGCGTCCGTTATTAGATGTACCTCGTGAAAAAATAGAGCAATGGATTAAACAAGATTCTATTCCTTATGTGACGGATCAAACTAATTTTGATGAGCATTATGATCGGGCATGGGCAAGGCATACGCTTTGGAATGTCATAAAACCACGTTTTCCAAAAATGCAAACAGCAATTACACGTACAGCTTTATTAATGCAAGATGCAGATGAAATTTTGTATGAAGTATTACAGCAAGATTTTAAGTGTTGTGGTAATGAAAATTCACTTGATATTCAAGCTTTAAATGACCTAACACCTGCACGCCGTCGGCAATTACTCTCTTGGTGGTTGAAAACAGAGTATCGTCCAAGTTTAGATACAGTTGATCGGTTACAAAATGAAGTGATGTATGCACGAACAGATGCACAAGCTCAATTTTTTGTGAAACCCTTTTGGTATGTGCGTTATCAAGGCAAAATTTACCGTTTAACTGAGCAACAAAAAAAACCAAAACAGTATGAAATTGAGATATTTGATTGCCAAAATATTGTGTTAAATCAAAAATATGGGTTAAACAAAGATCTTCTTAAGGAAAGTTTGATGTTATATCCTCGCATAGGTGGCGAACGTGTGCATCTACATGGCAGAGTAGGAACGTGGCCACTGAAAAAAGCTATTCAAGAAGCTCAAATTTTTCCTTGGCAGCGTGATCAGATTCAAATTTTAAAGAAAGAAGATGTTATTCTAGGCATAATTACACCGCAAGGTTTTTGGTTAGCACAATCAGATTATTGTGTACCCAACGGGTGGTTACCCAAATTAGATGGAGTCAGTGTATGAGTTTAGCGTGTAAAGTTTGTTTTATTGGTGCAGGTAATATGGCACAAGCCCTGATTGGTGGGCTAATTGCACAAGGTGTGGCACCTGAAAATATCATTGCAGCAGCACCTTCAGAAAAAACACGTCAACGCTTGGCTGAGCAAGGACTTCAAACATTTGCTGATAATGCAGAGGCAGTAGAGCAAGCAGACGTGGTCATTTTATCTGTTAAGCCACAAATCTTACCGATTGCACTTGCATCACTACAAGGTAAGCTGGATAACAAGCTTCTGATTTCTGTGATTGCAGGAGCAAAAGTAGAAACGATTGCGAAGCTTGCACAAACCGCCCGTATTGTACGTGTAATGCCAAATACACCTGCCTTAGTACAGGCAGGTGCGCATGGATTGTATGCTACAGATGCTGTTAATCAGGCAGATCGTGAATTAGCAACACAAATTATTGAAGCGACAGGTATGGGTATTTGGGTGAATGCAGAAGACCAAATTGATGCGGTGACTGCTGTTTCAGGCTCAGGTCCTGCTTATTTTTTCTATATGATGGACAGTATGATCCGTGCAGGGAAAAATTTAGGTTTAGATGAAGAAACGGCAAAGCAATTAACCTTACAAACCGCATTAGGTGCTGCTCAAATGGCAATCAATAGTGATTTGTCTCCTGCTGAACTTCGTAAAAATGTAACCTCACCTAATGGTACAACACAAGCAGCGTTAGAAGTGTTTGACCGCATGCATATTTCACAAAATATTCAGGTAGCATTGGCGGCTGCAAAGAAACGTAGCCAAGAACTTGCACAAGAATTTAGCGATAAAACGATTTAAGGAATCTATATGGTTGAAAATACCGTCACGCCTGTTTTTGATATTGTCATTAATGTGGCTATCTTATTGGTATTCTTTAGATTTTTAATGCAACTTGCGATGGTTAATCCATACAACCCTGTTGTGTTATCCACAATGAAGTCCACAAAAATTGTGGATATCTTTGGAAGAATTTTTCCAACACTTGGCAAGGGGCGAGTGAATTTAGCAGCACTGATTTTGCTTGTGGTGTTGTGCTTGCTTAAAAACTTTGGTGATATGTATTTAAACGGAATACCGCCAAGTAGCGCAGTGTATTTGTTGTTATACACATTTATAACCATGATTCAGTCACTAATCACAATTTGCCGTTATTTAATTTTTGGTTCAATTATTGTGAGCTGGATTATTATGTTAACGCAATCTCGTTCGCCCTATATTGAAGTGGTTCAAGAACTTGCAGAACCATTACTTGCACCGTTTCGCCGTATTTTTCCAAATATGGGGATGATTGATTTATCACCTATTTTGGCATTCTTAGCGCTATATATTGCAGAAGTGTTAATGAATGAAGTTGCGCGTGTATTGCTGACAGGATTTTAAAGAATTCTGTAAATTGCCATAAAGTGTAACCCTGCACCCAATAAAACAAAAACATGCCAAATTACATGGGTGTAGGGAATTTTCTTCAGTGCGTAAAAGATAGCGCCTACGCTATAAGCAATACCACCCCATACCACGTACTTGAAAGATATTTCTGGCAAATAGTGTTTCATATCATCAAAAATGAGAATAGCAAACCAGCCCATTATTAAATAAGCAATAAGAGAAATTTTCTGAAAACGATGTGCAAAACCTAATTTAAAAACGGTACCAATAGCAGTAATGACCCAAAGGGCAATAAGTAAATAATGTGCTTGAGCTGTTGGAATAGAAATCCATAAAAAAGGGGTATATGTGCCTGCAATTAAGTAATAAATGGCAGTATGGTCTAATTTTTTATAAAGCCGTCTTTTGGCAGTTGTTTTTGCAAAATGATAAAGTGTTGATCCACCTAAAACAAACAGTAGTCCAAAGCAATATACCCATAAGCTAAGCCATTGGCCTGTAGGTAGATAAATTCCTTTTAAAATTAAAATGATACTTGAAAATAAAGCAACTATAAAACCTACACCGTGCGTGAGGACATTTAAGCGTTCTTCATTGTCATGGTAGTCAGTCATAAAAGATCTTTAATTAAAAATACACTTGTATATTAATTCAATTTTGCTTTTAAAGTAAGAAGATTTAAAATGGATTTGTAAATTTATTTAGGTTGCTCGCATGTCGCATTATCACGAATTTTTAGCCATTTTGACTCAATCCCTTACAAGCCAAACATTTCAGCGTATTATTTTTAGTCAGTATCAAGGAGAAGAGGCAGAATTAGAGAAAATTACTTGCAGACCTATAATGTTACAAGATCAACTAAAAATAAGTTTTGTATATCGTTATAAAACTCAGGATATTACAAAAAATTATGCTATTGATGATGCTTTAAGTGAAATGCAAAGCCGATTAGAAGACTGTAAACAAAT
This sequence comes from Acinetobacter sp. HY1485, assembly GCF_027568475.1. GTDB lineage: Bacteria > Pseudomonadota > Gammaproteobacteria > Pseudomonadales > Moraxellaceae > Acinetobacter. Next base: position 117,334 of record NZ_JANKZG010000006.1, read on the forward strand.
AAATTTATGGCTAAGTAGTGAAGAAGTACAATTAAAACGTAATAAGAAGCGCACAACATTGACCACGCAAAAAGTTAAAACAATGCAAGTCGAGCAAACACATAATCGTGAAAAACAGCGTTATGTTGATCAACAACAACCATTTTTACAGGATTTAGGTATTACAGACCAAAAAGCACAACTGATACCCACAATGGCAAGAAAATGGAAACAAATTAATAAATTTATCGAAATTTTTGCCAGTGCTGTAACTCAGATTCCTCAAAAATCTGAACAGTTACATGTGGTCGATTTTGGTTCTGGTAAAGGTTATTTAACCTTTGCAATGTATGACTATTTACAACAACAGCAGTTAAAACCTTATATTACAGGGGTTGAGCTTCGAGAAAATTTAGTTGAATTTTGCCAAAATATTGCTCAAAAAAATGACTTCAATTCGCTTGAATTTTTTAAGGGCGATGTTCGTACTTATCAGCCACAAGCCTTAGACGTGATGGTGGCATTACATGCATGCGATATTGCAACAGATTTTGCAATTCATTGTGGGATCCGTTTAGATGCATCTATGATTATGTGTGCGCCATGTTGTCATAAAGAGTTGCGACCACAGCTTAAAAGTCCTGAAGTTTTAGCACCAATGTTGAGCTATGGTATTCATCAAGGGCAACAAGCAGAGATGATTACTGATACGATTCGTGCAATGTTATTAAATGCTTATGGTTATGAAACAAAAGTTTTTGAGTTTGTGGCACTTGAGCATACCAGTAAAAATAAAATGATTTTGGCAATTAAACGTAAAAATGTGACCGTACCTGATGCCAAGATTATGCAACAGATTAAAGAGCTTAAAGCATTGTATGGAATTAAAACACATAGTTTAGAGCGTTTGTTGTTAGATGAAACTGTAGACAATGAAAAACTAGGTTGCCGTTGTTAAAAAAAAGCCCCTTTTAAGGGGCTGTTTTTATAGACTGCCGTGTAGTTGGCGATATAGTCCCGGGGTAACACCCGTCCATTTTTTAAATGCACGATGAAACGTACTGGTTTCGCTAAAGCCCACTTGTTGTGCCACATCTTCAAGGGTTAAGCGTGGTTGTAATAATAAGTGAATAGCAGCATCGCGACGTAGTGCATCTTTAACCCCTTGATAGCTTTTACCTTCTGAGGCTAAACGACGACGTAATGTTTGTGGTGATAAATAAAGCATAGATGCTACATCGTTAAGCGTTGGCATTTCTTCGCCAATATGACTTTTTAATACATCACGAATACGAGAAGTTAAAGAGTTAGTATTTTTAAAGTTAACAAGAAGCTGAGCAGGCGCGCTTTTCAAGAACTCTTCTAAAGTCGCTTCTGTTTGACGAATAGGCAGGTCTAAATAATCGACTGCAAAAATAACTTCTGTACGATTTGCATCAAATTGCATGACAGGTGCAAAAAATAGGGCATCGTATTCATCGGCTTGTTCTGGACGTGGGTATTCAAAGTTTACACGTTCTAAAGGAATACGACGATCAATTAACCAAGATGCTAATCCATGCCAAATCATGAGCATACTTTCGGTCATAAAATGATTAGGATCATCTTTGAGTGGAATATGAGGGATAAAGCGTGCTTCATGTTTATCACGTTCTACATGCACAAACCAATCATCCCCAAACAAGCGATAAAATTGAACTGAGCGTTCTAACGCTTCACCTAATGTTTTAGCATGAATAATAAACTGGCACATAATGGCAAAAGAACCCAAACGCCGTGGTTGACTCGAAAAACCAGCATGTTCGTCTTGCGTTACCATCCACAACATTTTGACAAAACGCGTATATTGCTCTGGCGAAATACGTGCTTTGGGCTGATTGAGTAATTCTGCTTCAATACCAACGTGTGATAAAAGAGTATCAACATCCATACCGAGTTTCTTGACGCCTGCAAGGGCTGCATTGACAAAATAGATGCTAATGGTATCTCGGCTAACGTTGAGACCTTCTACAGCTTTAATATTCACAAATAATTGACCTAATTAATGATGTTAAAATTATCTAAGTAATAAAGGGGTACTGTAAAGACTCAAATTAGATTAAGTGCTTGGGAATAGTACAGTAGTAAAATGAAATATCTATTAAAGAAATTTATTATATAACAAAGTGTATTCATATTTTTGTAACAAATTATTTCAAATTTGCTAAAATTCAATTTTCTACTAAGCATTAAGTTATTGTTATATCTATATATATTTTAGATTATTTACCTCAATGTATATTGAGTAAGCAAAATATGATTGGTCAGTAAGTTGTTAACAAAATCTTCGATTTTTTTTACAAAAATAATAGTATTCTAACAACTTAAACAAAACAACAAACAAAGGTTAAGAAAGATGGGAAAGAATCCGTTTGTCTTTCGTTTATTATGCGTTGCTGCGACAATTGGATTGTCTCAAACGCATGCCGCACAAGCATTTGATCCAAATAGTCCATACATGTTGGGCGATTGGAATGGTGAGCGTACTGCACTTAAAGAAAAAGGCTACGACTTTACTATGGCCTATACAGGTGAACTTGGCAATGTTTTGCATTCTAAGGATACCTCAGGACATGATACAGAATATGCAGGACAACTTACATTTGGTGCTAACTTTGATTTAGAGAAAATTCTAGGTTGGGCAGATACAGAAGCACAAATCACGGTTACAGAACGTCATGGACGTAACGTAACAAATGAGTCTGATGCATTAAATGGCCAACTCAGCTCTGCACAAGAAGTGTGGGGACGAGGGCAAACTTGGCGACTTACCGATTTTTGGATTAAAAAGAAATTTTTAGATGAAAAATTAGACATAAAAGTGGGTCGCTATGGTGTAGCAGAGGAGTTTAATAGCTTTGCTTGTGATTTCCAAAATTTAGCGCTATGTGGCTCTCAAATGGGAAATTGGTCTGGTGACCAATGGTATAACTGGCCAGTTAGCCAATGGGCAATGCGTGTGAAATATAATCTTACACCTGAATTATTTGTTCAAACAGGCGGTTTTGAATATAATCCTGAAAATTTAGAACGCGGTAAAGGTTTTAATTTAAGTACAGATGGCTCTCATGGGGCAATCGTGCCAACAGAAATTGTATGGTTACCTAAGTTCACAGCACAAAATTTGCCCGGTCAGTATCGTATAGGGTATTTTTATAGTACAGCAGATATTCCAAAACTTGATGATCCTAGTCAAACAGGGCATCGCCATGGTGGTTGGATATCAATTAAACAGCAGTTAACTGCACATCAAGACGATGCATCAAGAGGTTTAACAGGCTCTATTAATGCAGTTTTCTTTGATCAAGCAACAAACAATGTCTCTGACATGCAGAATGTTGCATTGAGTTATAAAGGGATTGCTGATGCACGTCCGCAAGATGAAATTGCTGTGGGACTTGGTCGTATTCATAAAGGTCGTGATGGTTTTGGTAGTGAATATGATGCTGAAATTTATTACGGCTTACAAGCAACGAATTGGCTGACAGTCCGTCCTAATGTGCAATATGTTCGTCATATTGGTGCAGAAAAAGATGGTAATAATGCTTGGGTGGGTGGAGTTAAGTTTATTACTGCCTTCTAAGCATACTTTCATTGTGCCCTTAAATTCGGCTGTTTAAGGGTATTTCTTTAATGACGTTTGCAAATGCCTACTCCATTTTGAGTGGGCTTAACGTTTTTTATTTGAGTGGGTTTAGTTCAAGGATGTGATCCTGTTTTAGGGCTAACCCGAATATTTAGAGGTGATTATGGATCAGCCCTCAAAAAGTTCAGGAATGAGAAACTTTACTGCTTTTGTTTTAGCGGTATGTGGTCTTATTTTACTGGGAGGAGGCATTTTTCTTGCGTTGCAAGGTGGCTCTTTCTATTACGTAGTAGCAGGTTTAATGCTTCTTGCATCAGGAATTTTATTATTTCGCCGCTCAATCGTATCTTATTTAGTTTATGCAGTTCTCATGCTAGGTACCACAATTTGGGGCCTATGGGAAGTTGGTACAGATTTTTGGGCACTTGTGCCTCGTTTAGATGTATTAGGTGTTATTGGTATTTGGATGTTAATTCCAGCAGTAACTAATAACGTTAAACATCCAACAACACCAAGTCGTATGACATTGGGTGCAACACTGGCTTTTGCAGTTATTGTATTGGTTTATTCAATTTTTAATGACCCACAAGAAATTAATGGGGAAGTAAAAACGGCACAACCTGCTCAAGCAAAAGCAATTGATGGCGTGGCAGACAGCGATTGGCCTGCTTATGGACGTACGCAAGAAGGTACACGTTATTCTCCATTGACCCAAATCAATGATAAAAACGTGGGTCAGTTGAAAGAAGCGTGGACATTCCATACAGGTGATCTAAAAACTGCACATGATGCAGCTGAAGCAACGAACCAAGTAACACCAATTAAAATTGGTAACAATATTTACATGTGTACGATGCATCAGCAATTGGTTGCTTTAGACCCTAAAACAGGCAAAGAAAAATGGCGCTTTGATCCTAAGCTCAAAGCAGATACAACTTTCCAGCATTTAACATGCCGTGGTGTATCTTATTTTGATGCAAACAATAAAACTGAATTTGCAACAAGTTTAAAAGAGCAAAAATCGACGTCTGAACAGTGTCCACGTAAAGTGATTGTACCTGTAAATGATGGTCGTTTAGTGGCTGTAAATGCAGATAATGGACAGCGTTGTACTGATTTTGGTATCAACGGTGAAGTTGATTTGCAAAAAGATATGCCGAATCCATATCCAGGGGGGTATAACCCAACATCTCCACCAGTGATTACAGGTACAACCATTATTATTGCGGGTTCTACAACAGATAATTACTCTACTCAAGAGCCATCTGGTGTAATTCGTGGTTATGATGTGAACACAGGTAAATTGTTATGGGTATTTGATACAGGTGCTGAAGATCCAAATGCGATTCCTGCGCCAGGTCAAACATTTGCACATAACTCACCAAATGCATGGGCACCATTATCTTATGATGCTAAAGCAGATATTGTTTATATTCCAACAGGTGTGGGTACGCCAGACCAATGGGGTGGTGATCGTAGCAAGCTAAAAGAGCGTTATGCAAACTCTGTATTGGCTTTAAATGGCTCTACAGGTAAGTTGGTTTGGAGCTTCCAAACAACGCATCACGATCTTTGGGATATGGATGTACCTGCTCAACCATCACTTGCTGATGTTAAAACTAAATCAGGTGAGACGGTTCCTGCTGTTTATGTACCAACAAAAACAGGTAATATTTTTGTTCTTAACCGTTATACAGGTAAAGAAATTGTACCTGTTACTGAGCGTGAAGTTCCACAATCGGTTAAACATGGTCCACAAACAAAAGGTGAGTGGTACTCTAAAACACAACCATTCTCTGATTTAAACCTTGCACCAAAAGAAAAATTGACTGATAAAGATATGTGGGGTGCCACTATGTTTGATCAGCTTTATTGCCGTGCATACTTTAAAACATTGAATTACGAAGGAACTTATACACCACCATCTGAAAATGGTACGTTAGTGTTCCCAGGTAATTTGGGTGTAATAGAATGGGGTGGTATTTCAATCAATGCAGACCGTCAAGTTGCAACGATGAATACACTAGCACTTCCTTTTGTAAGTAAATTAGTACCACAAGATCCAAATCGTGAAATTAAAGCACGTGGTGCAGGTACAGAGCATGGTTTACAACCAAACTATGGTGTTCCATATGCAGTTAACATCTCTGCATTTTTATCACCACTTGGTTTACCGTGTAAACAACCTGGTTGGGGTTATATTTCTAGCGTTGATTTAAATACACATGAAGTGGTTTGGAAAAAACGTGTAGGTACAATCCGCGATAGCTTACCTAAATTATTCCAGTTACCACCGTTAAAAATTGGTGTTCCTGGTTTAGGTGGTGCAGTTTCAACAGCAGGAAATGTAATGTTCTTAGCTGCAACTCAAGATAACTATATCCGTGCGTTTAACGTAACAAACGGTGAACAACTTTGGGAAGCGCGTTTACCTGCTGGTGGTCAAGCGACACCAATGACGTATGAAATTGATGGTAAACAGTACATTGTAATCATGGCAGGTGGTCATGGTTCATTTGGTACGAAGATGGGCGATTCTGTAGTTGCTTATGCTTTACCTGATCAAAAATAATTGAAAGAAGCCCAGTTTAGACTGGGCTTTTTTTTGCCTTATAAGAAAAACCGTTATTAAATATATGAAAAAAGCATTTTATTGATACACATGAGTTATTTATGCTTAGTGCTAATAAAACTTACTAGCTGAACGCCATGTATTCATATACTGAATTCGATCAGCAACTGGTGGATGAACGAGTTGCACAGTTTCGTGATCAAACTAATCGCTATTTAAAAGGTGAGCTGACGGAAGATGAATATCGTCCGTTACGTTTACAAAATGGACTGTATGTACAGCGTTATGCACCAATGCTTCGTATTGCAGTACCCTATGGCTTAATGAACAGTAAACAGTTGCGTAAAATTGCGGATATTTCACAGCAATATGACCGTGGCTATGCACATGTTTCGACACGCCAAAATATTCAGCTTAACTGGCCAGCACTTGAAAATGTACCTGATATTTTAGCAGAGCTTGCAACTGTACAAATGCATGCCATTCAGACGAGCGGTAACTGTATTCGTAATACCACAACCGATCAGTATGCAGGTGTTATTGCAGGCGAAATTGCAGACCCACGCCCAACGTGTGAGCTGATTCGTCAATGGAGTACATTCCATCCTGAATTTGCTTTTTTACCGCGTAAATTTAAAATAGCAGTTTCTGCTGTAGAAGAAACAGACCGTGCTGCAACGTCATTTCATGATATTGGCGTGTACATTGTTAAAAATCAAACAGGTGAGTTGGGTTATAAAATTAAAGTAGGTGGGGGCTTAGGTCGTACGCCTGTTATTGGTAGTGTTATTCGCGAGTTTTTACCGCGCGACGAATTAATTGCTTATTTAGATGCGGTACTACGTGTATATAATCTGCACGGACGCCGTGATAATAAATATAAAGCACGTATCAAAATTTTAGTAAAAGCGATGACACCTGAGGTGTTTGCGCAAAAAGTAGAAGATGAATTTGCTTTTACCTGTGATGCTCTAAAAGTAGAACCTGAATTACTTGCGAAGATGGATCAAGTGTTCAAACCATTTGTATATGACACATTGCAAGATGAAACATTTGATGAGCTATTTGTGCAATATCCAAAGTTTAAACAATGGTTCAACATTAATACCCATGCTCATAAAGTTGCAGGTTATCGTATTGTTAATATTAACCTCAAACGTGCAGGGGTTGCACCTGGTGATATGACAACACAAGAAATGCAGTTTATTGCTGATTTGGCAGATGAATATACATTTGGTGAATTACGTACAACACATGAGCAAAATATTTCGCTTGTAGATGTGCAACAGCGTAAGTTATTTGAATTATGGCAAAAATTAGAAGCACAGAATTTAGCACGTGCTCATATTGGCTTTTTAACCGATATTATCTGTTGTCCGGGTGGAGACTATTGCTCTCTTGCCAATGCCAAATCGCTTCCTATTTCTGAAGCAATTACACGTCGTTTTGACGATCTAGACACTATCTATAATTTAGGTAAACTCGATCTGAATATTTCAGGTTGTATGAATGCGTGTGGTCATCACCATGTTGGCAATATTGGTATTTTAGGTGTTGATAAAAAAGGTGCTGAATTTTATCAAATTACGTTAGGTGGTAATTCTGACCATGATGCTTCTATTGGCGATATCTTAGGACCATCATTTGCCGCAGATGCAGTACCTGATGTGATTGAAGAAATACTCAATACCTACTTAGATTTGCGTGAGCAAGATGAGCAATTTTTGCAGACCTATCGCCGTGTTGGGATTAAGCCATTTAAGGAGCGTGCATATGCTTAATGTAATTTTAAAAGATGGCACGATTATCGAAGATACTTATCAAACTGTAACAGAGCAACTACCACAAGGCGATGTATTACTCACGTTTGAGCAACTAGATTTGCTACCTGAAATAACAGGAAAAAAAGCAATTTTTGTAACACCCGATGTCGCTTTAGACCAACTTCCATTAGACGTAGATGCCTTTTTTATTGATTTTGCAGGATTTAACGATGGGCGAGGTTACTCTACGGCTACACTATTACGTCGCTATGGATTTGAAGGCGAGTTACGTGCGGTAGGTGATATTTTTAAAGATGTATTGAACTACTTAAAACGTTCAGGTTTTGATAGTTTTACAGTAAAAGAAGGTAAAGATATCGAAGATACAGCAAAAGGCTTGCAAGACTTTAAAGTACCTTATCAAAAATCTTTGGCTGTAACAGACGCTCACTATCAAACAGGAAAAGCTTGATATAATCCTCACTTACTATAATAAGTGAGGTTGTATTATGTTTAAAAAAACATTTTTAGCTGTACTTTGTACTGTCAGTTTTTATGCACAGGCACAGTTTCCTGTTGCGCAAGATGCCAAAATTGAACGTTTAACTGATCAGGCCAAATGGAGTGAAGGACCTATTGTACTTAAAGATGGTACAGTGGTTTGGAGTGATATTGTAAATAACCGTGTTTTACAGTGGAATGAAAAAGAAGGTGTAAAAACTTGGTTTGCGCCTGCTCAGTTTCAAAATGGACATGCGATTGATCAAGAAGGACGTATTATTGCTGCTTCTCATGGTAAGCGTGCAATTGAGCGTTTAGAGACAGATGGTTCTTGGCGTGTATTGGTTGATTTATATGGCGATAAAAAACTCAATAGTCCAAACGATGTGATTGTAGATCATGATGGTGACATTTGGTTCACTGACCCGACATTTGGCATTAAAAAAGCAGATGAGGGTTATGGTGGTAATGCCGTAGTGGGTGGTGAGTTTAGCTATCGATTTTCGCCTAAAACCAATGAAATTGTGCGTTTAAATACACCTGAAGTAAAAACACCAAATGGAATTGCATTTAGTCCTAATGGTAAAAAATTATACCTAACTGATTCTCAAATTGCGCATGATCAAAAAGATACTGGTCTACATCGTCATCTGTTTGTTTATGACATCGACAAGAACAAGCAAACAACTAACGGAAAAATGCTTGCACAGATTGACACAGGTGTACCCGATGGTATTGCGGTTGATGAAAAAGGCAATATTTGGGTAACAGGCGGTCAATATATTCATGTGTTCGATCAAAAGGGTAAACCGTTAGGCAACTTACAGTTTCCAACCACAGTAGCTAATATGGTCTTTGCCACTGATAAAAATGGTAAAAAGATTATGTATGTGGCGGGAGGGACATCTTTGTATCGCTTAAATGTACAAGTAGGTGGTGTAAAATAAAAAACAGTTTGGTTTATAAGAACCGCTTTAGTTAGCGGTTCTTATTGGTTATTACCAGCTTAACGCACCACCAGTTTGGTAATCCGTTACACGCGTTTCAAAGAAATTTTTCTCTTTACGTAAGTCCATCATTTCAGACATCCACTGGAATGGATTGTTTACGCCTGGATACTGTTCTGGTAAGCCAAGCTGTGCCAAACGACGGTTACAGATGAATTTTAAATATTCCTCCATCATCGCAGCATTCATGCCCAATACACCACGTGGCATTGTGTCACGAGCGTATTCGATTTCAAGCAAGGTACCCTCAAGAATCATTTGAGTCACTTCTTCTTGGAATTCTGCTGTCCATAACTGTGGATTTTCGATTTTGATTTGGTTAATCATATCGATACCAAAGTTCACATGCATAGATTCATCACGCAAAATGTATTGGAATTGCTCGGCAACACCATTCATTTTATTACGACGACCCATACTTAAAATTTGGGTAAAGCCACAGTAGAAGAAAATACCTTCAAGTACACAATAAAACGCAATTAGGTTACGAAGAAGCTGACGATCTGCTTCGATAGTACCTGTTTGAAACGTTGGATTACTTAACGATTCTGTATATTTAAGACCCCATGCTGCTTTTTTTGCAACTGATGGAATTTCACGGTACATGTTGAAGATCTCGCCTTCGTCCATTCCCAATGATTCAATACAGTATTGGTAAGCATGTGTATGAATGGCTTCTTCAAATGCTTGACGTAAAATGTACTGACGGCATTCAGGGTTTGTAATCAAACGGTAAATGGCAAGTACAAGGTTGTTTGCAACCAACGAATCTGCTGTTGAAAAGAAACCTAGAGAACGTTTGATAATCGTACGTTCGTCATCAGTTAAGCCATTTTCAGACTTCCACAATGCAATATCGTGGTTCATATTTACTTCTTGCGGCATCCAGTGGTTTGCACAACCATCTAGGTATTTTTGCCATGCCCATTCGTATTTAAATGGGACAAGTTGGTTCAAGTCTGCACGGCAGTTGATCATTGCTTTATCATCAACTTCTACACGACCTGCACCCATTTCAAGTTCTTCTAGACCTGGTGCAACATCTAAATTTTTTAGTGCTTCAGATGCTCGAACCAACGAATCGGTTGAATGGTTTGTGGTTGTTTGATGGGTTCGAGCGGATTCAGAATCAGCCATATCCGACGACGATGGCTGCGAATGAGATACCACTTTCTGCTCAGGCGCTTTTTGCGGTTCGACGCTTTTAGACTCGGTTGATTTAGTCTGTGTTTTCGAATCATCTTCAAAATCGTCCCAACTGAGGATTGACATATTGATGCTCTCTTCGTTGTGTTATCTTTTTTCGTCAAGACGTTTGTCTTGTTTACGTTTTTCTTTGCGTAAGTGGAAAAAGATATAAGCAATAGGGATACAAAGAAAAATATAGGTAAAGACGTATAAGATTAAACCTAATTCATAATTTGCAGATAAATGATCAAACATCGTCTTTGCCTATATGACAAAGAGGTCGCACAAGACGACCTCTTAAACTAAATTTATTGGCACGCTTCGCAATCAGGATTGTCGATTGAGCATGCTTGTGGCACAGGTGCTGCTTGTGCAAATTCTTCTTCAACTTTTTGTGGTGCATTTGGTTTTACTGCGTTTAATGCACCCGTATTGATTGTTGATTTTTCTGCTGATGTTGCACCTAATGCACGGAGGTAATACGTTGTTTTTAAACCACGTAACCATGCCATTTTGTACGTAATATCTAACTTTTTACCGTTTGCACCAGAGATGTACAAGTTAAGTGATTGTGCTTGGTCAATCCATTTTTGACGACGTGATGCAGCATCTACAATCCAGCGTGGCTCTACTTCAAACGCTGTTGCAAACATTGCTTTTAAATCTTCAGGAATACGCGCAATCTTCTGTACAGAACCTTCGTAATGTTTAAGGTCATTTACCATCACCACATCCCATAAACCACGTTCTTTTAATGCACGAACAAGGTACGGGTTGATGATTGTAAACTCGCCAGAAAGGTTAGATTTTACATATAAGTTTTGGAATGTTGGCTCAATCGATTGAGATACACCACAAATATTAGAAATGGTTGCTGTTGGAGCAATCGCCATCACGTTTGAGTTACGCATACCATCTTTTTGCACTTTGGTACGTAATGTATCCCAATCAAGACGTTGTGTGCGGTCAACTTCAAACATTTTTTCAGGGCGTGATTTTGCAACAAGTTCTAATGAATCGATTGGTAAAACACCTTGATCCCACAGCGAACCCTTAAACGTTGAGTAAACACCACGTTCAACAGCTAACTCACTAGACGTTTGGATTGCATGGTAGCTAATCACTTCCATAGATTCATCAGCAAATTCTACAGCTTCTTTAGAACCGTATGCCATACCCATTTCGTATAGTGCATCTTGGAAGCCCATGATACCCATGCCCACAGGGCGGTGTTTCATGTTTGAATTTTTTGCTTGTGGGACAGCGTAATAGTTGATGTCAATCACGTTGTCTAGCATGCGTACTGCTGTTTTAATGGTACGTTGTAACTTTTCACGGTCTAGCTTACCATTTTGAATATGACGTACTAGGTTAATTGAACCTAAGTTACATACAGCAATTTCATCAGCACTTGTATTCAGCGTAATTTCTGTACATAAGTTTGATGAATGTACAACGCCTACGTGTTGTTGTGGTGAGCGTAAGTTACATACGTCTTTAAAGGTAATCCATGGGTGTCCTGTTTCGAACAACATCGACAACATTTTACGCCATAAGTCTTTTGCACGTACTTTTTTGTGAAGCATGTTTTGCTCTTTGGCAATGCTTTCATAGTGTGCATAACGCTCAGCAAATGTATCACCTGTCATATCGTGTAGGTCAGGTGTTTCTGATGGCGTAAAGAGTGTCCATTCTTTGTCTTCAATCACACGCTGCATGAACAAGTCAGGTACCCAGTTTGCTGTATTCATATCGTGTGTACGACGACGGTCATCACCTGTGTTTTTACGAAGTTCTAAAAACTCTTCGATATCTAAGTGCCATGTTTCTAAGTATGCGCATACTGCACCTTTACGCTTACCACCTTGGTTCACCGCAACTGCTGTATCGTTTGCTACTTTTAAGAACGGTACAACACCTTGAGATTTACCATTTGTGCCTTTGATATATGAGTTTAAAGCACGTACAGGTGTCCAATCGTTACCTAAACCGCCTGCCCATTTAGAAAGCATGGCATTGTCACGCATTGCACCATAAATGTTGTATAAGTCATCTGGTACAGTAGTTAAATAACAGCTTGAAAGTTGTGGACGTAACGTACCTGAGTTAAACAGGGTAGGTGTAGACGCCATGTAATCAAAGCTAGACAGTAAGTCATAAAACTCAATTGCACGTTCTTCACGGTTTTCTTCGTTGAGCGTTAAGCCCATTGAAACACGCATAAAGAACAATTGTGGAAGTTCAAAGCGTACGCCGTTTGAATGAATAAAATAACGGTCAAATAATGTTTGTAGACCTAAGTAGGTAAACTGATTTGAACGTTCAGGTTTAATCGCATCAGAGAGTTTCTTAAGGTCAAATTTAAGAAGTTCTGGAGAAAGAAGGTCAAGTTCTGCACCTTTTTTCAAGAATGCTTCAAGTGCATCTGCTTCTGAAGTTTCTGCGTCTAAACCTAAAAATTCTAAACCTGTTTTTACAAGCTCGTTACGTAACAAACGTGCAGTTACATAGCTATAGTTTGGCTCTTGTTCGATACGAGTACGCGTTGCCATCATCATGGTGGTTGCGATATCGCTTTGTTTTACGCCGTTATATAAATTCTTTACAGTTTCATCAACAATGGCTTGAACGCTAATGCCTTCTAAGTCTTCGGCAGCTTTTGCTACTTCTGCGGTTAAAGCAGATAAGTCTAAAGGTTGAAGCTGATCATTTTGATCCGTTACTTGTAGTGTTGGATGATGATTTTCGTTACGTTGCTGACGAGCTGTTGAGCGTTGATCACGGTAAATAACATATGAGCGAGCAACTTTTTGTTCGCCTGTACGCATCAGTGCCAATTCAACTTGGTCTTGAATTTCTTCGATGTGAATTGTACCGCCAGATGGGAGACGACGGTTAAATGTGTTGGTTACCATTTCGGTAAGTTCGGTAATACGGTCGTGGATACGGCTTGAATCAGCACTCTGTTGACCTTCTACTGCTAAAAAGGCTTTACCGATTGCAACAGAAATTTTTTCTGCATCAAAAGAGACAACATCGCCCGTGCGTTTAATCACTTGCAGTTGACCTGGGGTTGATGAGATTACGCTCATGTCAGCTTAGCTCCATTGTTATGTTTATGGACCGTTTGCACCGTATTAAAAAACACGATAGATGAGGGATAAACACAAGACTTAGTGGTTTAGATTTGATTTAGGCACAAGATACGGTAAAAAAAATTGAAGATCAAGATTGACTTTTTATTAAGATCAAGATTGACTTTTTATTATTTGATTTTTTAAAAACAAGTTTTATACAGAGCAAAAATGAGGTGGGCTTAATGCGTTTGCATAGCATAGCAAAACCTAACTAACTTGTGTTTAGATTAATAAAGTGAAGTGGTGTATTTGGCTATAAATTATTACCGTAAAGATTGGAAAATAAAGCAAATACAGAGATTATGATTTGCTTATTGAAATTTCAAATAAAAGTTACTCAATTGTTTTTGCAATTGCAGCCATTATTTTGATGACGAACATCAGGACGAAAAACGTCCAAATTGGGTGTTCTACACAAACTGCTTTGATATTGGCAAATACCTGTAGTATAGAGTGCTTAAGTTTAAATTTAGGTAGAGGTGATTCATTTTCTGCCTGTGCTAGTGCTTTCCATTCATTAATTTTTTCTGCTTCCCATAATATAGAGGGATATAACATGACATAGCGTATTTTTTCGGGATTGAGTAGAATTTCGATTTCGCCTGTAATTAATGAACGAGTTGGTAAATAGCTTCGATCAATGAAAATAGTAGAACTGCGTAAAGGATAGCCTAATAATTCATAAGGAAGTTGATAGAAAAAACAACGATCTTTTTCATGGTTTAAATGACTTGCATATCTTCTTTCATCGCTATTTAGTGTTTCAGGTGCACGAGAACGTAAGTCAAATAAATAGTTAATAATGCTCTTAAGATCGGTATAAGTCAGACGATTTTGTAAGTCAAAAACGACCTCAGCAGGACAACTTTCTATTGAATCAGGATTAAACAGTAATTGATTGGCTTGGACTATATGTGCCTTGGCTTTATAGCCACGTTCAAGCAGTGTAGGAATTTTTTCAAAATAATCGTGTAAAGAATCTCTTTGTTGAGAGACTAGCCATGCAGGTTTTTTTGTATAAAGTTGTTGTTTTTGCTTGGTGGTTAAATTAGTTACTTTTTCTAAGTGTTTTGTGCTTTTTGTTGCTTTAAAGCGTAAAGGCGTTGTGAGGTCGGTTTCTTTTATTAAATCTATATTGAACTCTTGTGAAAGATTAAAAATTAAATCAACAACACTCTGTTCTAAGTCTTCAAAAATAGCAAGATTCAGAATAACCTGCTCTTGATCTGAAAAAACTGCATGATAATCTCCAAAATCTCCTTCCCAGATAATATTGTATGCTTTTATACGTGCAAATATTTCTACAATATAGAATGCGAGACAGCGTAATTCATCTTCATCCCAATATGTATGGCTATGGAGTAAGCCAGTTTGAATATCGAGGAGACTTTGAATACAGAAGTCGAAATTGAACTGGGTTAAGAAAAAGGGTGAAACGCGTAAATAAAAGAAATCTTTTTTGTGTTCTAAAGCATAAATGGTTTGAATTGCTTGAAAATTAATAGGTGCAGTCATAAGAATAAGAGCCCCTTTCGGGGCAGGTTTAAGATTTAAGAAACTTTATCGCCAGGTTTTGCATCACCTGCAGGGGATACAATGAGCCCATTGCCTGAACAAAGCACCATACCATTAGAAATACCAAAACGCATTTTACGTGGTGCAAGGTTTGCGACCAATACCACCAATTTATTTTGTAAATCTTCAGGGGCATAACTACCACGGATACCACTAAATACATTGCGTGGTTCAGCTTCGCCTGCATCTAGTGTTAGTTGTAAAAGTTTATCTGAGCCTTCTACCGTACTTGCACTTAAAACTTTCGCAACACGTAAATCAATTTTAACAAAATCATCTATATTGATGATCTCTGCTGCTTGCACAGGTTTTTTCTCTTTCACTTTTTTAACTGGTTTTGGTGCTTCTGTAACTAAAGAGTCTTTAGAGGCATCGACCATTGCTTCAACTTTGGCTTTATCTACACGTTGCATTAGAGGCTTAAATGCTTCAATTTCGTATTGAGTTAGAAGTTGCGTACGAGATGCAAAGTCAAATTGCTCAAGCTTTAAGAAAGATTGCACTTGAGTTGCAAGTTCGGGTAATACAGGTGCAAGGTATATGGCTAATTGACGGAATAAGTTAATGCCAACAGAGCAAACCTCATGTACTTGTTGTTCGTTTCCTTCAACTTTTGCCAATGCCCACGGTTTTTTCTCATCAATATATTGGTTAGCTTTATCGGCAAGCGCCATAATTTCACGAATGGCGGTACTAAATTCGCGAGCTTCATAAGCACGAGCAATTGAGTGACCTGCATCAATAAAACTTTGAACTAACTCAGGCTCTGCACATGTTGCAGACAATGTGTTATTGAAGTCTTTGTTAATAAATTTGGCACAACGGCTTGCGATGTTAACCACTTTACCCACAAGGTCTGAGTTTACTTTTTGCGTAAAATCATCAAGATTTAAATCTGAATCTTCTACTTTATCAGACAGTTTAGATGCAAAGTAGTAGCGTAGATATTCAGGGTTTAAATGCTCAAGATATGTTTCTGCCTTGATAAATGTGCCACGAGATTTTGACATCTTTTGACCATTTACCGTCAAGAAGCCATTTACAAATAAACCACTTGGCGTACGGTAATTTGCACCTTCAAGCATTGCTGGCCAAAAGAGGGCATGGAAGTACACAATATCTTTACCAATAAAGTGATAGACTTCGTTTTGGCTGTCTTTTTTCCAATAGTCATCAAAGTTTAAGTCTGGGCGTTTGGTTTTAATGTAGTTTTCAAAACTTGCCATATAACCAATTGGCGCATCTACCCAAACATAAAAATATTTATTGGGTGCATCAGGGATTTCAAAGCCAAAATAGGGTGCATCGCGTGAGATATCCCAATCATTTAGTCCTGCTTCAAACCATTCATCTAATTTGTTAGCAATCGAAACAGGTAAACGTCCTTCATCACGTGTCCATGTTTGTAAATATTTCCCAAAATCAGGTAATTTAAAGAAATAGTGATCTGATGATTTCTCAATAGGTGTTGCACCACTGAGTGTAGAACGTGGGTTAATCAGTTCTATGGCATTGTAGGTTGTACCACACACTTCACATGAGTCACCGTATTGATCTTCTGCTTCACATTTTGGGCAGGTTCCCTTAATAAAGCGGTCAGATAAAAACATTTGTTTTTCGGGGTCAAATAATTGACTTACAGGGCGTACAGCTATGTGTCCGGCTTCTCGGTTTTTAATATAAATTTCTTGTGCTAAACGTTGGTTTGTTTTGCTATGTGTTGAATCGTAATGATCAAAACTGATCCCAAAGCCTGCAAAGTCACGTTCATGTTCTTTTTGAACATTCGCAATTTGTTCTTCAGGTGTAATTCCATTGGCTTGAGCACGTAGCATGATTGCGGTGCCGTGTGCATCATCTGCACATACATATGTTACGTCATGTCCCATTGCGCGCATGGCACGCACCCAAATATCGGCTTGGATATAGCCAAGTAGGTGTCCCATATGAATTGGGCCATTTGCATAAGGAAGAGCATTTGTAACAAGTATTTTACGCACGGAAATCATTCTCTTAGTCGTATTCACAAGTGGGTGATTTTACCTGAGTTTATGGTTTCTTGCATGTGCAATTTCAGTGAAGACAAGCGTGCTAAAAAATGATAAATCTACCTTAATGTATACTGTTTGTTATTAAAACGTAGCGTATTTATATCTGCTATTGAATATAACAATATTTTAGCAGAGTATTAATAATTAAGTTTTGATTTATATAAGGAAAAAACACATGTCAAACTTAGATGATATGAAACAAAAAGCAGCAGAATTTGGCGATGATGTAAAACATAAAGCGAAACAAGCTCAATTAGATGGTGAAAAAGCTGTAAGTGATTTGAAACACGAAGCTGAAGAAGCAAAATTAAAAGGTGAGAAAGCAGTTTCTGACCTTAAACGTGATACAGAAGCAAAACACGATGAAACAAAGTCATGTTTTGAGGAAAAAGTAGACGAAGCTAAAGAGAAAATGCATGATCTTAAAGAAGAAGCTTCAGAAAAGTTTGATGAGTTCAAAAAAGCAGTACATGACAAACTCGACAACTTAAAGAAATAATCTAAATTGCCTCGCTTTTCATCAGCGGGGCTTTTTTTTTGCTGTTAAACTAAGGCAAAAATTCTTGGAGTAAAGTATGTCGTGGTTATCTTCGATTAAATCTGTTTTTTCGCCTGCACCAGAGATAAACGAAAACGATATACAGCAGGTACTACAAAATTATCAAATTTCAGGTGTAGCGCTAAAAGAAAGAATCACCGCTATACAATTACAAGGGAACGTTTTACAACTCACGATTAAAGCGTACAAAGAAGAAAACTTGCAAAAAGTACATGACGAACTTGTGCAACAGTTACAACCGCATGGCATACATGAATTAAATTTACATGTGGTTCAACAAAAAAAACAGCCACAAGTGACCAATGCAGTTCCTCAACAAAAAGACCTGAAACCTCATCCACGTATTCAGCATATTATTTTAGTATCGTCAGGTAAAGGTGGTGTAGGTAAATCAACAACGACAGTGAATCTTGCACTTGCTCTTAAAAAGTTAGGACAACGTGTTGGTATTTTAGATGCCGATATATATGGCCCAAGTATTCCAACGATGCTAGGTAATGCAGGACAAACACCACTGATTGAAGCAGAGCAATTTGTACCATTAGAAGCACATGGTATGCCTGTACTGTCTATTGGGCATTTAACAGGAGATAACAATACACCAGTAGCATGGCGTGGTCCAAAAGCAACGGGTGCTCTAATGCAACTGTTTAATCAAACATTATGGCCAGATTTAGATGTTCTACTTATTGATATGCCACCAGGTACAGGTGATATTCAACTCACGCTTGCTCAACGCATTCCTGTGTCGGGTGCTGTAATTGTGACTACACCTCAAAATATTGCATTGTTAGATGCTGTGAAAGGGATTGAACTATTTAAGAAAGTATCGATTCCTGTATTAGGTGTTATTGAAAATATGTCGACTCATATTTGTTCAAATTGTGGTTTTGAGGAGCAAATTTTCGGACAAGGTGGTGGAGACGAAATTTCTCAACAATACAAGATTCCACTGTTAGGGCATCTACCATTAAATGCAACAATTAGATCAGATGTTGACAGTGGTAATCCCACAGCCTTACAACAAAATACGATTTCTGAGCATTATTCTGCCATTGCAGATAAACTTTTGAATCAGCTAGAACAGTTACCTAAAGTGACCACTAAGCGCATTTTTTAAATTTTTCAATACGAGTATGACCCATCATACTAAGAACGAGTCTCTTGTGGTGGGTTGTATTACTACAATATTCGATACTGCCATTTGAACCACGTGGTAATCCAGTATCATTTTGAAAAGCTATTTTTTTGTGAAGTCCAACCCATTTTAATGTTCCATATTTTAAATTTAAATGAACATTGTGAAGAATGAGTTCATTTGTATCTAATTGATTATTGTAGTTTGAGTCTGAATAAACTAAATATCCTTCATTCCAATTGTTTGTGTTACATGTTCTTTGATCGCTACTTGGGCAGATCATAATTTTAGTTTTATATAAACGAGCATGATTCTTACAGAAATTTAAATGATTTTGAAATTGTTCTAAGATAAATTTACTTTCTTGCAATGCTTGGTAGTTTTGAAAGCTTGGCACTGCGTAAAAACTAATTATACTAAGAATAAAAATGACAACTATACACTCAAATAAAGTAAAACCACGAAATAAATCCATGAAATTATATTATAAAAATAAATATATGATATTTGAAACATAATGTTATAAATACAAAAATACAACGGAATATGTAAGTAAATTTTTCAATAATAGGGTTAACAACTCATATCCTTACATTTTTGTAAGTCTAATAATTAATGTTGCAGTTTGGAGAGTATCCATGAAATTAAATCGTCTTGCTTTAGCTACAGTACTTGCAGCGGCTCCATTTGTTGCAAATGCAGGCGTAACAGTAACACCATTATTACTTGGTTATACATTCCAAGACTCAAAACATAATAATGGTCAATCACAATTATTATCATCTAAATTAGGTCAAGGTGAAGCACAAGATGCACTAGCAGTAGGTGCGTCAATTGGTGTTGAACTTACGCCATGGTTAGGTTTTGAAGCAGAATACATGCAGGTTAAAGGCGATGTAGATGCTAAGCCAAGTTCAAACGGTTTAAACCGTGTAGAGCAAGGTGCAGAATACAAACAACAACAAATCAATGGTAACTTTTACGTTACTTCTGATTTAATCACGAAGAACTATGACAGCAAAATCAAGCCGTATATTTTAGGTGGTGCAGGTCACTACAAATATACATTTGATGGCGTTGAGCGTGTAAATACAGATGGTACACGCAATCGTGGTAACAAAGAAGAAGGTACACTTGCAAACACAGGTATTGGTGCATTTTGGCGTTTGAACGATGCTTTATCACTACGTACAGAAGCACGTGCAACATATAACTTTGATGAGCAATTCTGGAACTATACAGCACTTGCTGGTTTAAACGTTGTAATTGGCGGTCACTTGAAGCCAGCTGCACCAGTAGTTGATGTACAGCCAGTAACACCTGCACCAGCGCCAGTAGTGGTTGAGCCTGCGCCACAGCCACAAGAATTGACAGAAGACTTGAACATGGAACTTCGTGTGTTCTTTGACACGAACAAGTCAGATATCAAAGCGCAATACCGTCCAGAGATTGCAAAAGTTGCAGAGAAACTGAATGAGTATCCAAATGCAACAGCGCGTATTGATGGTCACACAGATAACACAGGTCCACGTAAGTTAAACGAACGTTTATCACTTGCACGTGCAAACTCTGTTAAATCTGCGTTGGTAGGTCAGTACAACATTGATGCAGCTCGTTTAAGCACACAAGGTTTTGCATGGGATCAACCGATTGCTGATAACAGCACAAAAGAAGGTCGTGCGATGAACCGTCGTGTATTTGCTACAATTACAGGTAGCCGTACAGTGCTTGCACAGCCAAACCAATAAGATAGATTAAAAAAAGATAGCATCCCAAGGGATGCTATTTTTTTATGTTTAACAATAAAATAATAATACTTAGCTTAAATAAAGCTGATAATTGGTTTATGATATTGTGAGAAAAAGTTTAATTTTTTAAACAGACCTTGTATTATATCTATTCATTAGTTTAATAAAGCTGAGATACATAAAAAGGATCTCAGTAAATCGAACAAAAATTTTAGGCTGAGCTTAAAAATAATTGTTATCTCTGGAGGATATCCATGAAATTAAATCGTCTTGCTTTAGCTACAGTACTTGCAGCGGCTCCATTTGTTGCAAATGCAGGCGTAACAGTAACACCATTATTACTTGGTTATACATTCCAAGACTCAAAACATAATAATGGTCAATCACAATTATTATCATCTAAATTAGGTCAAGGTGAAGCACAAGATGCACTAGCAGTAGGTGCGTCAATTGGTGTTGAACTTACGCCATGGTTAGGTTTTGAAGCAGAATACATGCAGGTTAAAGGCGATGTAGATGCTAAGCCAAGTTCAAACGGTTTAAACCGTGTAGAGCAAGGTGCAGAATACAAACAACAACAAATCAATGGTAACTTTTACGTTACTTCTGATTTAATCACGAAGAACTATGACAGCAAAATCAAGCCGTATATTTTAGGTGGTGCAGGTCACTACAAATATACATTTGATGGCGTTGAGCGTGTAAATACAGATGGTACACGCAATCGTGGTAACAAAGAAGAAGGTACACTTGCAAACACAGGTATTGGTGCATTTTGGCGTTTGAACGATGCTTTATCACTACGTACAGAAGCACGTGCAACATATAACTTTGATGAGCAATTCTGGAACTATACAGCACTTGCTGGTTTAAACGTTGTAATTGGCGGTCACTTGAAGCCAGCTGCACCAGTAGTTGATGTACAGCCAGTAACACCTGCACCAGCGCCAGTAGTGGTTGAGCCTGCGCCACAGCCACAAGAATTGACAGAAGACTTGAACATGGAACTTCGTGTGTTCTTTGACACGAACAAGTCAGATATCAAAGCGCAATACCGTCCAGAGATTGCAAAAGTTGCAGAGAAACTGAATGAGTATCCAAATGCAACAGCGCGTATTGATGGTCACACAGATAACACAGGTCCACGTAAGTTAAACGAACGTTTATCACTTGCACGTGCAAACTCTGTTAAATCTGCGTTGGTAGGTCAGTACAACATTGATGCAGCTCGTTTAAGCACACAAGGTTTTGCATGGGATCAACCGATTGCTGATAACAGCACAAAAGAAGGTCGTGCGATGAACCGTCGTGTATTTGCTACAATTACAGGTAGCCGTACAGTGCTTGCACAGCCAAACCAATAAGA
>NZ_JANKZG010000007.1 GCF_027568475.1 Acinetobacter sp. HY1485
TGTTTATAGCATTCTTGCAAGCCATGCTTTACAGGAAAATATTGTTGCCCCTGCACGTATCTATGGCTTAACCACAGCCAAAACAGACAAAGGACAACACGTTGGCATCGGTGAAATTGAATCACCTGCAGAAGTATTGCTTGGCACAGAAGAATCACCAGGACTACTTCACCACGCATCCAAAATTCTAGAAACAGGCTTATTTTTTGGCAACTCAAAATCAATGCTCTGCCACCAAAAGTTTTGCCCTAACTTCTCTACATGCAAATTTCGTAAATAAAATAGGTATATAAAAATGACTAACGCAGTAATGACAACAGAAGAATTACGCCAAACACGCCAAACTCAAACAGCAGATGTACACGTTGGCTTAACAACAACATCAGGCTTTGCGTTAATCCAACGTATTGCCACTATGCTTGCATCATCAACGATGGTGCCTGAACAGTACCGTAAAGTAATTGACGTTAAAGTGGGTAAAGACAGCTATGGTAATGCTATCTACGAACCAAGAGATAATCCAAACGGCGTAGCGAACAGCATTGTGGCAGTAAACATGGCCAATCGTTTAGGTGCAGATCCACTCATGATCATGCAGAACCTTTACATCATTGAAGGTCGCCCATCATGGTCGTCACAATTTGTTATTGCTTCAATTAACTCATCAGGTAAATACTCATCTTTACGCTTTGATGTTGAAGATCGTGGTGAAGTTGAGCTGACCTATGTAAGACGTGTATGGGAATATAATCAAGGCGCAAACAAGAAGCTACCTAAAGATATTCAAGAGACCGTTAAAGTACGTGACCTTGTGTGTAAAGCGTGGGCTATCGAAAAAGAAACAGGCGAACGCCTAGAATCTGCTGAAATCAGTATGAGAATGGCTGTTGCTGAAGGATGGTATCAAAAGAACGGTTCTAAATGGCAAACCATGCCTGAACAAATGTTGCGTTATCGTGCAGCAGCATTCTTTGGGCGTATCTATGCACCTGAATTATTAATGGGTATCAAAACACAAGAAGAAGAACTAGATAACCTGATTGATGTAACACCTGAACATGCAGAAGAAACACCTGCAGTTAATTCATCTGATTTAAGAAAATCAGTGACTAAAGACCCTGAGCCACAACCTGCAGAAGAAATTAAAGCTGAACAAGTTGAACCAAAGGTGGAAACTGCACCTGCAGAACCTACTCCAGTAGCTCAAGAAACCAAAGCACCTACCCCAATTGTTGACTCAACAAAGGTTCGTACGAAGTACATAAAAGAGATCAACGCATTAAAGTCAGTAGACGGCATTCAAAAGAAGTTAGCCCAAGCCATTGCAGATGACGGTTTAAGTACGACTCACAAGCAATATTTAGAAGCACATGCCAAACAACGTATTGAGCAAATTAACCAACCTGACTCAGCCAAAAGTGAGCCTGCGCGTAATGAGCATATACGAGTGATTCAAGGGGTTAAAACCCTAGAAGAACTTAAAAAAGTAGGTGCAGTCATTGCTAAAGACAAACCGAATATGACACGAGATGACCAAAACGCTGTTGCAACTGAATATGCACAACAGTATGAGCGACTTTCTCAAGGTGAAATTTTAGATGACCT
Organism: Acinetobacter sp. HY1485; assembly: GCF_027568475.1. Lineage (GTDB taxonomy): Bacteria > Pseudomonadota > Gammaproteobacteria > Pseudomonadales > Moraxellaceae > Acinetobacter. The sequence continues at coordinate 1,606 of NZ_JANKZG010000007.1, forward strand.
AGATGATGATGCGGTGATTAAAAAGATTGTTACGGCCATAGAACACGCTAAAAATATAGACGATCTGAACGCGATCATGGCTGAACCATATACCAAAGATTTTAGCGGTATTCCTGAAATTGATCAGGCTTATGAAAACAGAATGATTGAACTTGGCGAATAAACCAATACGGCCACTTCGGTGGCCACGGAGAGACCTTTGAACTGGTGGGAACGATTCCTTAGATGGTTTCTAAACGATGAAGATTATTAAAAAGGCTATGAAAGCATGAGACACCCTACTAAACGTAAACCTATTGAATTACGCCCAGAAGAAAAGCTACATCAGCTTATTTCTTCGGGTACTAGTCTAGTCAATACCATTGATGCGGCAACCATTTTAGGACTTAAACCAAATACACTACGTGTGTGGGCAAGTCGTGGTTGTGGTGACATTAGACCGGTATTAACAAAGAACGGTGCAAAGTGGAGACTAACGGATATACGTAATTTGATAGGGGCTTGAAAATTATTAGATTTTTTTCAGAAATTTGCTTACATAGTGCTTACACAGATTTTCCCATAAAAAAAGCACTTAGGTTTAATACCCCTAAGTGCTTGATATATATGGTGGGCCCACCGTGACTCGAACACGGGACCAACGGATTATGAGTCCGCTGCTCTAACCAACTGAGCTATAGGCCCTATAAAGCTGTTTATTATCAACAACTTTTAGACGAAACCAATCTTATAGAAAATAAAAATGAAAAACAAGCTCAATTACTCAAAATATCGCCATTTAAAATAAATAATGGATAGGATAATACAGTGTTTGTGCAAACCAGTAGACTAAAAACATAATTAACAAAATCGAACTTGATGTCAATAGACCTTCTAATACTGTCATAACTCCCCCTTTATATTTATTTTTGGTTAATTCAAAAATACACCAAAACGAACAAGTTTCAAACAGAAATTATATTTATAATAACATAAAGCGTGAATTACATCACAAAAAAAGGGCAATAAATTTATTGCCCTTTTATTATAAATAGATTTAATCGTCTAATTGCTCTAATACCTCATCAGAGAATTCAACGTTTGTATATACGTTTTGTACATCATCCAAATCTTCAAACATATCAATCATTTTTAAAATTTGTTTTGCTTGCTCAACATCTGTAATTTCAGCTTTTGTAGAAGGGCTCATGCTTACTTCAGCATTATCAGATTTTAATCCTGCTGCTGCTAATGCATCTTGTACTTCACCAAAACTCTCAGGTGTTGTAATCACCAAGATACTCTCTTCAGATACTTCAATATCTTCTGCACCTGCTTCAAGTGCAACTTCCATCACTTGATCTTCTAAAGAGGTATCTTCAAATGTAATTTCACCACGTTTTGTAAATAAATAATTTACAGAACCTGATGTGCCTAAATTACCATTTGTTTTAGTAAAACAATGACGTACATCAGGTACAGTACGATTTAGGTTATCTGTCATCGTTTCAACTAAAACAGCAACACCACCAACACCGTAACCTTCGTAAGTCACTTCTTTTAAATCATCGTTATCTTCACCACCTGCACCACGTTGAATTGCACGATTAATCGTGTCACGTGTCATATTTACAGAAAGTGCTTTTTCTACAACCGCACGTAAACGTGGATTATTTTGTGCATCTGCCCCACCTAAGCGAGCGGCAGTTACAAGCTCTCGGATATATTTGGTAAAAACTTTCCCACGGCTTGCATCTTGTTTTGCTTTACGATGCTTAATATTCGCCCATTTAGAATGACCTGCCATGCAAGTATGCTCCTTAAACGATTAGACTCATGTCCGATCAAATATAAAAATTTTAACACAGCCATCGCTTTACAAAAAAAGAAATCCTAAACAGAAATATTGTTTTGCTTAAAACATGATCACATACAGCTCGCTAAATTCTAAATCTATTGCATAATGCGCTCCTTTATTTTTTTGCTATTTGGATACGTTTGTATGACGTTAAGTGTTTTTGATTTATTTAAAATTGGGATTGGCCCATCAAGCTCTCATACAGTGGGGCCAATGCGTGCAGCTTTAGACTATATTACCCAACTTAAACACTTTAATTTTTTACAATGTACCCATCGTATCGAAATTATTTTATATGGTTCTTTATCTGCAACAGGCAAAGGACACGGTACAGATACAGCCACTTTGTTGGGGTTAATGGGCTATGACCCTGAAACCATTGATACGCAAAAAACCCAAGATTATTTAGCGCCTATTTTTGAAAAATCTAGTTTAATGCTTGATGGAACACATTATATTCATTTTAATTATCAGCAAGATTTAGTTTTCTCGGCAGATGCGCTCCCTTATCACCCTAATGCAATGACCATTCACGCTTATGATGAAGTAGGTCATATTTTATATTCAAATACCTATTATTCGGTGGGTGGTGGTTTTATTTTAGACCATCAACAAACAAGCCAACCCACCACACAAGATCAACAAACCGAACTTCCCTATCCATTTACCACAGCCATTGAATTACTTGCTTTATGTGCAACACATAATATGAGCATTAGCCAAGTGATGATGGAAAATGAAAAAATATGGGCAACCGAAACACACATTCGCCAAAGAATCTTAAAAATTTGGAATGTGATGGAAGAATGCATTCATAATGGTTTAAATAATGATGGTATTTTACCTGGTGGATTAGGCGTCAAACGTCGTGCTAAAAAACTGCACCAGACATTACAAGTCTGTAAAGATACTAAACTGATTTTCTCATCATTTAATGCAATGGAATGGGTAAACCTATATGCACTTGCAGTAAATGAAGAAAATGCCGCAGGTGGGCGTGTGGTTACCGCACCTACCAATGGTGCGTCGGGTATTATTCCCGCTGTATTGTATTATTACACTCGTAAATCTAGCGATATTACCGAAAAACATATTGTTGATTTCTTTTTAAGTGCTGCTGCCATTGGTATTTTATGTAAATTAAATGCTTCTATTTCGGGTGCAGAAGTAGGATGCCAAGGCGAGGTTGGTTCTGCTTGTGCCATGGCATCGGCAGGGTTAGCACAAATATTTGGCGGAACGGCACAACAAGTAGAGAATGCTGCCGAAATTGGGCTAGAACATAACCTTGGTTTAACGTGTGATCCAATTGGTGGTTTGGTACAAATTCCATGTATTGAGCGTAATGCAATTGCTGCAGTGAAAGCAATTAATGCAGCACAAATGGCACTACGTGGTGATGGCGAACATTTTGTTTCTTTAGATAAAGTAATTCATACCATGAAAGAAACAGGCAAAGACATGTCTGAAAAATATAAGGAAACCTCAACAGGTGGATTAGCAGTCAATGCTATTGAGTGTTAATATGCTCAAATTTACACCACACGTCTATTTGTATGATACACCCTATTTCTTTATCTGATGCCGAACAACGCTTTAACGCTCAAACTATTTGGCTCGATTTAGAAATATGCCCTCAAAGTAATCAACTGTTACTTGGGGGCTTAATGTGTGTGATTGATAACGCCTTTTATACCACCACGTTTAAAGCTTGCGATATTCAGCGTGTCATTCAGTTACTTGATCGTGCAAAATGGCTTGCAGGTCATAATATTACGCATTTTGATTTGCCTTGGCTAAATGAGCAATCGACAAGTACGTTTAGGCGTCCACTTGGGCAAAATAAAACCATTGATACCCTGCTTTTGGGTAGCTTGTTATTTCCACATCAGCCATCTCATGCGTTATTAAAACTTTATAAAGTAAAAACAACAGATAACAACCCAATTTATGATTGCATTGAAAGTTACCAACTTTATCAAAAATGCTTAGGCTATTGGCAAACAGATATACACCCTCAAATTGCGTATTGGGTACAAGAAAAACTGTTACTTGATGGCGTTTTGCCATTTGTGCCATGTACCTCACCTTCAGATTATTCCTTGTGTATTCCACAACATGGTAAAATTGATGCGTTTCTTCAACATATAGAACAGCTTCCACGGCATCAAGCCGATAATTTAGGTGCAATTACGTTTGCACATTGGTTATTGCATCTCGAAAAACCAAGCTGTAGACGCCCTGCTTGGTTAAGTGAAACATCAATTTATCAACACAGTTTTTTAACCGCAGAAACTTGTTTTTGGCAAACAAAAAAATTTGCTCATTTAGATTTTTCTCAAGAATGCCAACGTATTTTTGGTTATGACCTACGCCAAGGGCAAAAAAATATTATCGAAACATTAGCTCAAGGCGATGTGATTCCCTTAGGGCTACTGCCTACAGGTGGTGGTAAAAGTCTAACGTTTCAGCTTCCTGCCTTTTTACTGAGTCAGTATTACCGTGGTTTAACTGTGGTCATTTCACCGTTAAAAGCCCTCATGGTCGATCAGGTTTTGGGTATTCAACAACATGAATATTGGGGCGAACGCACAGCTTATTTAATTTCGGGACAATCAGAACAAGAACAATCAAAAATTTTAGAGGGTATTTGGTCGGGTACCATTGATATTTTATATATCAGTCCCGAACGGTTGCGTACACATACCATTTTACGGTTATTGTCACGGCGAAACCCTGCGTTGTGGGTGATTGATGAAGCACATACAATTTCACAATGGGGTACGGATTTTCGACCTGACTTTTTACGCATTGGTCGACTCATTGCACAATGCCATCAACACCAAACCCAAAAACCTTATGTAATGATGGTTACCGCGACTGCCTCACCGCATGTCATTAAAGAAATTAATCACGAAATTGTTGAGCCCTTAAATTTTAGACCATTACAAATAGTGGCACTAGAACCCACACAAAACGTATGGCGTGATAATATTGAGACGCAATTTTTTGAGCTTGCATTAGACCAACGCCTCCCCGAAATTCGTAAAATTCTTGCTAATATTTTTCCTAACCGTCAATCGGGATATACTGTCAATCTTGATGATTTATCAACACAACATCCTATTGTTTTAATTTATGTACGTAACCGCCAAAAAACAGAAGAATTTGCAAAAGAACTTGCTCAACAGGGTTTTTTAACAGAACCCTACCACGGCGGTATGTCTGCCACAGACAAACACACCGTGTTAGAGCGTTTTAAACAGCACCAACTAGATGTAGTGGTATGTACCAATGCCTTTGGTATGGGCATTGACCGTGCCAATATTCATACAGTTATTCATTATGCACCGCCCAATAATTTAGAGTCGTACCTACAAGAAATTGGACGAGTTGCCCGTAAGCCTAATGAAAGTGGACATGCCATTTTGTTTTGGCACGACAACGACCTAAAACGCTTAGTACAGCAAAATCTAGATAGCCAACTTGGTGGGCAAAAAGTTCTGCTCGACTGTTGGCAACAAGTGATTTCTAAAGCGCTTAAACGCCCACAAGCCGAGCGTTGGTTTACAGCAAATGAACTACAGTCTTTTTTAGCCTTTGAAGATGAAGAACTCATTACTCAAATTCGGGTGGTACTGCTTGCCTTAGAGCGTTATGACCTACTCATTGAACAAGAACATCTGCCTGCACTGTTACATTTAGAGCTACTTGATGCCCCGCAAACACAAGGGCAAAGTGCCGAGTTATACCGCCGTTTAGAACAACTCTTTACCCAACAAAAAGTAAAATTATATTTACCCGAAATTTCGGTAGCACTTGGCATGAGCGTTAAGCGAGTGCTTAAAGGCGTTCGCCAATTAGTAAAATTAGACTGTGCACATTGGTCATGCGAAGTACGTATTCGCTTAAGTTATCGTCATCAATTTTTGCAACGTAAGTTTAAAGAAAAACAAACAGCACTAGAAGCATTACAAAACTGTTGGCAGGACTATCCACCCGAACGGATTGACCAAGTCCATCTCAAAAACTTAGACCAATGGTTGGCACATCACAATTACCGCATTAAAGCCCGTGAAATTTTTTATATGCTCAAAGCATTTAAAATTATTAAAATTAAAGACAACAAAAACAAACTCTATTTACAATCCATCAACCCTGAAGGTACATGGCAAACATGGCTTGAAGATGCCGAGCAATACCTGCAAGCCCTACAATACAACTTTACCCTATTGCTTAAAATGCTACCTGATATTAGCGATGTGAGTCATTTATTAAGTGTAGATACCTTAGTTGAACAATATGCGGTTGAACCTGATGTGTTTTTAAATCACTTAGAAGTGATGCAGACATTTGGTTGGCTCAACGTCAGCCGTTTAGATGACGAAAAGCAAAAAATCTTTTTTATTGATCAAAAAGAACATCAACGTGGCAAAAAAATTAATGCAAAAAAAGCATACGAATACCTAGAACTCCACTACCAAGACCGTAACAAACGTCTTCATTTACTCAACCATTGGTTAAAAAGTACCAATAAACAGCAAATCATTCACGATTATTTTAACTTGCCCATTGATGAAGTCTGCCAACGCTACCTAGAAAACCCACATTTAGCCAAACATGCTCACTTACAAGATTACGAACAACTGATTGTTCCTAAGCATTTAAGCAAAGTACAAAAAAATATTATTGAAGATGACCAACGGCGTGCCACACTTATTTTGGCAGGTCCAGGTTCGGGTAAAACCACGATTATTGTGCATCGTGTTGCCTATTTGGTGATGTGCCGTCATATCCCGACACAAAAAATTTTGATTTTGGCATACAACCGCCAAGCTGTTTTTGAAATCCGTCAGCGTTTAACTCAACTCATTGGCGTAGAACATACCCATCAAGTTCAAATTTCTACCTTTCATGGTTTAGCACGCCAACTGACTAACCTCACAGAAAAACAAGCCCCTATAGATTGCAAAGATAAATATCAATGGTTACTTGATCAAGCTTTGATTTATTTAAGCGACCATCCGCAATATTACCAATATATTTTGGTGGATGAATTTCAGGACATCGACAATACCCAATATCAACTGCTTGCCCATTTAGCAGGTTTACGCCAAGATGATGACCATCAAGACAATGGCGATCAATACACACAACAAGGTTACTTGGTGGCTGTGGGTGATGATGACCAAAATTTATATGATTTTCGTGGTGCAAACATTGAGCATATTCATAACTTTAAACAAGAATATAAAATTGAAGATGGCCACGTTTTATACCTGATTACCAACTACCGCAGCCCAAGCGATATTGTTCATTTTGCAAATTGCTATATCGAAAATACCTTACCAAGCCATCAACGCTTAAAAACAGCAGAACAACAAATTACTGCCCACAAGATTGGGGCAAATAATCTACGCTTTGTATTGTCTAAACAAGCACATCAACTTGATGCCTTAGATTGGTTAGTTAAAGATATTGAAACACCACAAGACTGTGCCATTTTAGCCAGTACATGGAATGAGCTTTTAGTGGTTCAGCACTACTTACAGCAACATGGTATTAAATTTAAATTGGTGAATAATCAAAATAACATTGATCCATGCGATAGCTTTATTGGCAAAGCACTTATAAAGCATTTAGAAGAACGTCCTGCTTTAGATATTATTGATGACCCTACGGCGTATCTTGATGAGTGGGCAAATGTATACAACATCAAAGATTTAAGTTGGCAAATTCTTAAACAACGGATTGCTGAGCATCAAAACCTTACTTGCGAACAACTAATTAACCAACTTAAATATCCAAAAGACAATGATGACAACAAAGTGATTTTAACCACGTTCCATTCTGCCAAAGGGTGTGAATATCCACACGTTTATATTATTAACCAAACCCCACAAACAGATGATAATAAAGCACGGGCGATGTACGTTGCACTGACACGGGCACAAGAGAGCCTTACCATTATTCAACCTGAATATGGCAAACACGACCTTGTTTTACGACAACTTGCCTTACAACATGCACAAAAAATTGATGTACCAAAAACACAACATATTGAAAAAATTGAATATTATAAATCGCTTGGCTTAGCGGATTTGTTCTTGTCCCATTCTTGTGTGGTGAGTCCTCAAGGGCGTGAACACATCAAACAGCTTGCTCAAAAAATCACTTATAAAAATGATCTGACCTTACAGGGTAAAAACCTTATCAGTATAGAATATGGACACATTGGTACACTCTCACAGCACTGTTTTGAACAACTTAAAAATACGAATACACAGATTGTTGCCTTTCAAATTATTGAGTATTACCAAGCAGATTTAAGTTTTTATACGCGTGCAGGCTATACAGGCGATGAACAGTCACATTTTGTTGTGATTCCACACCTCAAAATTCGGCAAAAACTTTGTTAAGATACGCCCATAACGACTCTTTGCTTAAGGTTAATACGTGTCATTAGAACAAATTTTTGCCAATATTTCGTCTCATACCCCAATGATGCAACAGTACCTACGGGTCAAAATAGAGCATCCAAACAGCTTACTATTTTACCGTATGGGCGATTTTTACGAGCTATTTTTTGATGATGCAAAAAAGGCAGCAAAACTGCTTGGTATTACCTTAACCCACCGTGGAAAAACAAGTGGCAACCCTATTCCAATGGCAGGTGTGCCATACCATGCTGCCGAAGGTTATTTGGCACGTTTAGTTAAAAAAGGTGAAGCCGTTGTTATTTGCGAACAAGTGGGTGAAGTCACAGGTAAAGCCCCTGTAGAGCGTAAAGTGGTACGTATTTTAACCCCAGGTACACTCACGGATGATGCCCTTTTAGGTAGTCACCAAAACTCTAACCTTGTGGCACTGTGTCTCAAACAAAATCAAATTGGCATTGCCCTACTCGATTTAAGTGCAAGTATTTTTAAAGTTCAACAGCTTGATTTTAAACCTGAGCAACTTGCCATTGAACTTGCACGGTTAATGCCGAGTGAAATTTTGGTCGATGAAGACTTAGTCGATCAACAGCTACTCGAACAAATTAAACAACAGCTTGAGTGCCCCATCACCAAACGTCCAAATGTCGATTTTAATCCTGCCAATGCCAATAAAACGTTATGTGACCAATTACAAGTCTCTACTCTTGCAGGTTTTGGCATAGACCATTTACCACTCGCAAAAGCAGCAGCAGCATCTTTACTGCATTATGCTAAAGAAACACAAAAAACGGCGCTGCCTCATATTCGTTCTATACAACTTGAGCAAAGCCAAGACTTTATTGCACTTGACCCTGTCACACGGCGTAATCTTGAAATTGTAGAACCGCTATTTGAGCACGGCACATCACTGTTTAATCTAATTGATAACTGCCAAACTGCAATGGGGAGTCGTTTACTTAGACGTACCCTTATGCAACCCATTCGTGATACTGCTATCTTAGACCAACGTTTAGATGCCATTGAGCAAACAGTTAATGGTTTTTTTGAAACCCCAATTCGTGACGTGCTCAAAGACATTGGCGATATTGAACGTGTGCTAAGCCGTGTGGCATTAGGTACAGCACGCCCACGCGATTTAGTTCAGCTACGCCAAGCATGTGCTTGTATTCCTGCACTTCACGACAGTTTAGAACCGTTGCAAAATGTGGCTTTAATTACAGAACTCAATCAAGAGCTTGGAAATGTAGAACACTACCATCAATTATTAAGCAGTGCCGTGGTAGAACAACCGCCAGTCTTGCTTAGAGATGGTAACGTTATTGCAGAAGGTTTTGACACAGAACTCGATGAGCTTCGTCAAATTAGAGACCATGCAGGGCAATTTTTACTTGATTTAGAAGCCAAAGAACGTACGCAATCGGGTATTACTACCTTAAAAATCGGTTATAACCGTGTAAGTGGTTACTATATTGAGCTGTCTCGTGCACAGGCAGAACAAGCACCAAGTCATTTTATCCGCCGTCAAACGCTCAAAAATGTAGAGCGTTATATCACACCCGAACTTAAATCATTTGAAGATAAAGTTTTATCAAGCGAAGCCCGTGCCCTTGCACGTGAGAAATATTTATTTGAGCAACTTCTCAACCAACTCAAAGCTAATCTTGCACAGCTCCAACTCATGAGCAATGCCATTGCTCACATTGACTTAATTACAAATTTTGCACATCAAGCACGTTTACGCCATTGGGCACGACCAACGTTTAGTCCAGAAGTAGGCATTTATATTCAAGAAGGGCGTCATCCTGTTGTAGAAGCCTTAAGCAAACAACCATTTACCCCCAACGACACAACGTTAAGTACTACACAGCGTCTTGCTATTGTAACGGGACCTAATATGGGCGGTAAATCGACGTTTATGCGTCAAACGGCTTTAATTAGCTTGCTTGCTTATTGCGGGAGTTTTGTTCCTGCACAACATGCAACACTAGGTCCGATCGACCGTATTTTTACTCGTATTGGCTCGGCAGATGACCTCTCTACAGGCAAATCTACATTTATGGTGGAAATGACTGAAACTTCGCAAATTTTGCATCATGCAACACAACAGTCTTTGGTGCTAATGGATGAAGTTGGACGTGGTACAAGTACGTACGATGGTCTATCCCTTGCTTGGGCATGTGTGATTGATTTATCTAAACGTATTAAATGTTTGTGTTTATTTGCAACACACTATTTTGAACTCACCGAACTTGGGCAAGAACCTGAAATTGACAACTACCATGTCACTGCCAAAGAACTTAATGGCAACCTTATTTTATTGCACAAAGTACAAGCAGGTCCTGCAAGTCAAAGTCATGGGTTGCAAGTGGCAAAATTAGCAGGTATTCCAAATAGTGTAATCAAAGAGGCACAAAAACGATTACACATTTTAGAGCAACAGCATATTAACACCCCTGTATTACCTACTGTACAAGATGATTTATTTTGTCCACCACAAGAGCCCGAAACACATCCAGTTGTTGATGCACTCGGAAAAATTGACGTCGATAATTTAACACCACGACAGGCACTAGAAGAGTTGTATAAGCTCAAGGCAAACCTTTAACGATACTCAAGCCATTTACTTCCTTGTTTAAAGTATTGTTTATCATGGAATAAAATGGCTTTTGCACTTCCATTTTCTGATATTGGAATTGTCTGTGGTAATTGACTAGTAAGTTGTGTCCAATTTGGTTCTGACACTGTAAATATAGTGCCATTAAGCGAGCGATTAATTAACTCTGAAATAGCCAAATAGCTTGTAGGTTCGTTTAACACAATGGTTTTTTGTGGATGATTACCTTTTAAACCAGTAAAACGAACGCCTACAGGCACATTAGTATTACTAAAGTTAGGAATATCTCTTAAACCCGCAATTTGTACCGAATCACCTTTAATATTTGCACCATGCTCAGGCACTATAATTACCATTACTTTACGGTGCTCTTTCTCTAAATTACTAATAAGCAATTCTATTCCTGAAAATACCTTTTGCACACGCTGTTTGTAATCTGCTGTTTTTTTCTGATTTGGATAATGATTACCATCATGCAAAGACATAATATTGGTAAAGGTTACACTGCGTTTAGGATGATGGCGTGTTAACCACTCATTTAACATGACCGTATCATCATAAATAGGAGAATTATCGAATGCCTGTAACGCAACAGGTAAACTCTTTTGGGAAATAAGTGGCTCAGAAAAATTTCCGTATTTTCTAATACTTACTAAATAATCATCAAAATTACCGTTATGGTCCATCATAAGTTCTTTTTGAAAACCAAGATGAGCTAAATCGTTGAACAAATTACACTGTAAATTACTATAAAGTTCTTTATGTGGCACTTGCCCGCAACTTGATTGTATTAAACGTAATGCAGCGGGACCACTATAAGAGGTTGCAGAGTTGAAGTTATTCAATAATATATCAAACTTAGATAATAAAGGTGCATTTTCCATTTGCACATACTGCAAGTCATTCCAAGAAACTGAACAGATATTTAAAATTAAAATTTCAAATGGTTCTGCATCAGGTGCTAATTGTTTGGGGAAATTAATATGCCGTGTTGCCTCTTCTGCATAAAATTGTTTAATTACAGATTCAATATCACCTTTATTCGCTTGTTTAACTTGTAACTTTTCTTTGTTATACAACGTCGGGACATCAGTATATTGGTCTTTAATTTCGTTAATATGCTCAGAAATATGTGTATGTTCTATCATACTTAGTACAATTAATGCACCAAAAACCAAAGTTGTTAAAACAATTGAAATAATACGGCTTAACACTAAAAGGCGTAAGATCAAAAACGCAAAAGCACCATATACAATATATGTCCAACTAAGAATTTCATTTAATAGACCAAGCACATAAGTTAAATTAAAATTAAGTAACAAACTTGCATTATCAATTAAAGACTGTAGACCTGGCAATTTTGAATCATGCCAAAACAGTGCAATTGCGATAACGACACAACAGAAATTCAATATTTTTTTATATGGTAAATTAATCAGCAAAAAACAAGCAAAAAGTAAGTTTTCTACAGCATTAAAATTAATACTATTTTCAGCAAACAGTAAAAATTTTAGAAAAAAATAACCTGCCCACAAAGATAGTCCTTTGTTTTTAATCCACTGCTTCATGGTGCTCTCTTACTTATCTGCATATAGGCTAGGCAACTCAATCGGTAAATCCATATCACCATTCCAACCTGCTTTAGAGTATTTTAAATACACCATTGCAGTACTCGGTGCATAATCTTTTTGATATTCTAAATTTAAAGATGCGCCCAATACAAAATGAGGGTTTAAACGTCTTTCACCATACGCTTTAAATGAATATGCCATTCCTTTAGAACGACTTGCATCTTCAGTGACTTGTTGATTTTGAGACACGAGCGATGCTATTGGATAGCGCTCATAACGATCATGCTTGGCAAAGGAGTAACCAACATAACCTTCCATACCCCAAGACGTATTTTCATGCGCTTGTAACCATCTAATAGGTATACCAATAGACGCCGATAATTGTGGACTATAGTAACCACCTTGTCCTAAAGTATAATCGCCTAAGTTCTTCTCATAGTGACTTAGTCCTGTGTTTGTACCGATACTTACTCGTTGATTAGGCTGATTAATCAGATAATGATAAATACCGGTAAAATTACGAATACGCTGGTTATCTGCTACGTTTTCACCCGATAATTTACCTACATCTGTATACGACCAAAGCCCGGTTGAGTTACTTAAATTTTTACTCAGATTCAATGTAAATTGATTTACATTCACTCCACCCCAACTTTTTTGGGTATTTGGATCTGTTTGCCCATAAAAAGACAATAACGAGTTATTTAAACGACGGCGCTCTATACCTAAAGTATAATTAAACTTATTTTTATAACTATTTTTCCAACTCACTCCGCCAATCAAATCAACTGATTGATTATGTTTTGGGATTTGTCCAATATCAAATTTCCATGCTTGGTTGTACCATTCAAACGACAACATATGAATGGTTTTTTGTTGCTCTGTTAAATCACACGACTGATCCTTACATGTCCCCCATAATGGATTAACGTCGGAAAAATTTCCTGCATCATAATCTGACCATTCATATTGCAGCTTGGCACGTCCATCCCAAAGTGGATATTGTCCTGATACAAAAAATGTATTTTGATCCACACTCGAATAACCCGATGTACCTGAATAATGTGAGATATTTAAACCTGTTGTCAGAACTTGGTCTTGATGTTTATAAACCTCTTTTGCCGACGATTTAATCCCTTTTTTTAACCAATCATCGTCTTTTTGAGTACGCAGTGCAGTTGTATATTCTGTATTATTTTGAGGAATAGTAGGTTGAATCCCTGCATAAAAAATAGCAGTTTTCCACTCATCTAACGCTAGTTGATTTTCCTGATGTTCAGCATAATATTTTGCTAAATCGTGTTTCACCATCGCAATATCTTGTGATGCTTGCGTTTTATTCTGATTAATATAAACGGAGAGCTGTTGTATAATCGTTTGATTATTCGTTGCCAAAATTACATTGGAAAGTTGCTGAACTTGGTAATCCTCTAGCTTTTGATTCAGTAAATCCTCAATCATATTAGGTGAAATTTTTTCAACCTGCTGATTTTTCGCATAGACGTTGATTAAACCCAATTGAGTTGACGTATCAGCATCTTGATGAGTAATTAATTGTTGATAGGCTTGTTCAGCTTTATTGTAGTCTTTAATTTCTACCAACCACTGCGCTAATGTTAGCGTACTTTCTTTATCATATGGTAAGCGTTCTAACTGTTGAATTGCTTCTTGGTGTTGTTGATTACGCCATAAATCATTTGCTTTTTGTAGCACCAATGCACGACTTGCTTTGTCTTTTAAATCTATTAACTCTGCTGTAAGTGGCGCATTTTTTAATACAGCTAATAATTTAGCATAGGCATTTGTGCTATAAAGATATAAGGCATATGCTTTGTAGTAATCCTGATTTTTAGGCGCTTGAGCAATCTCAAAAACATGCTCCCCTTGTTGTTGCAAATTAAGTGCCTGATAAATCTTAGCCAAACGATATGTTTCCCAAATATCATTAGGTAGAAGTTTTACTAATTTTTCTTGTACATTTTTTTGTTGGGCTAAGTTATTTTGTTGTTCATAATCCTTAAATTGCTTTTCTAAAGTTTCACGCTCTACAGTCTGTTTTGCTTGCTGTAAAATCTCTAAAATTTGTGGTGTTTTTTGAATTAATTTCGGTTCATATCGGATTATCTTTTGATAATCATCTAAGCTATTCAAAAATAATAAATATGCGTACTGACTTTCACTAGTTGTCAAAGCAAAATGACTAAAAAGTCGTTGTGCTTGTTGTTTTTTACCCACTTTAACCAATGCATTTGCTTGTTTATAAATATCCCAAACATTGGGTTCTTCTTGTACTTTGGATGGTACTGATTTTTTCTGCGTTGGCTTTGTTGATGTTGATGTTGATGTTGATGTTGATGTTGATGTTGATGTTGATGTTGATGTTGATGTTGATGTTGATGTTGATGTTGATGTTGATGTTGATGTTGATGTTGATGTTGATGTTGATGTTGATGTTGGCAGAATAAATCTTCTTTTTTGTGTTGCCAACTCTTTATCATGTGTTAAATTTGCATAATCTACCCATGCTTGTAACACTTGCTGATCTTTGGGTGCCATCAAATCTAATTTATCTAAACTCTGTTTCATCAGACTTAAATTATGATTTTTCTTAGAAAAAGCAACTTGCTCTAACAAAAAGGTTTTTGCATTTATTAAACTATTAGCTTTAGCAGAGGTTGTACTTAGCAATGCAATACTAATCGAAATGAGTAAATTTTTATTCATTGCCTATCTCCACTTTGTTTTTAAATTGCCATTAAGATCAAATGTATATAAATTTGCATACCAACCTAAACCAAATAAAATCAGTACATTATTGTAGTAGCTATCATTTTCCTCATACTGATTTACAATTAATTCGAATTGTTTTTCTTGCTCTTCTTGCTGATTTAAAAAAGGTAATGCAGCAGCAGAAAAACCTATAGGACCCTGAATATCTAATGTTTTATTTTTAAAATTAAAGGACCTTGGTGGCTGTCCTGCTTGTTGTATTTGTAATTCAAATGGCTTAAACGTTGCTTTTAGCTGTTTTTTATAAATATCGGCATCATTAAGCATTCCAATCCACATATAAACTCGGATTGCATCATAACTGCTTTGTTCATCAAGGTTCCACTGTGTGGTATATGTTGCCCAATCAGGAGAATAGCCCTGACTTGCTGTTTGGGCTAACATGTTAGCTGTATTTTTATGGATTTCTGCCCAAATATCAGAATACTGCGCAAAATATGCTGTTAGCTGTAACGGAGAATAACTTGGATTAATTTTCCAAGAGTTAGCATGCACAAAACCAACCTCACCCGGTATCACTAACTGTCCTATACCATCGACAGCTCGAACTTCTTTACGTTCGATCTGTTTAAGTAGTGCTAAGCCTTGTGCTTTATAATCTGCATTCTTCCAAAGTCGCCCTGCTTCTAACAGGCTATAAGCAATCCATAAATCAGCATCTGATGCAGAATTTGTATCTAATATTTTCCACTCATGCGTTGTCGGATCCTCTCCCCATACCCATGCAGGTAAATGCTGTGTTAGATCGCCTTGCGATAAATTATTAACTGTCCATTTCAAAATTTTTGCAAAATTTGCTTGGTCATTATTTACCAAAGCAAAAAACAATGCATAACTCTGCCCTTCAGACGTTGTAATTTTTCGACTATCACTTAAATCAATCACACGTCCATCATCTGAAATATATTTAGACGTAAAGTTTTGGTAAATTTTTTGATAAGTCACTTCTTTTTGATCTTGTGCTAAACATGCTGTTAACAGAAACAAATTCAAAAAAAGAACACATACCGTTTTACTGATGATCGTCATGAGTTCCCATCCGTTTTTTTCTGTATTTTTTCATCATCCCAACAAGTGCAAAACCCACAACTGATACCAACAACAGTGTAATTAGACCTAAAATCATACCATTTTTAGAAATAAGTAATTGAATTCTTTGTAATAATGTTAAATTTCCAATGCTGTATTCATTATCTAAAAAGACACTTGTTACACCCGATGGACGTACTACAGCTAAGCTACCAAAAATACTCGTTTGATTAGGATCTTGTAAAAGCTCTTTCATTCTTACAAGACTCTGAGCATCATTTGCAATCAGAGCAACAACACTACGCTGCTTAAAGTAGCGAGACTCATAGCCCATCAATGCGCCCATATTGCCTTGTGTTGCAATACTTGCAAGTGTTTTAGTGGTTGAGCTTTCTTTAATTTGTTGATTAAAAATATTTTCAATAGGTAAATTTAAATCACTAATATTGCCTTTAAGCTCAAAATCTTGAGAATTTAGCTTGTTTTGATGTACTGTTTGAAAAACTAATAAATCTTTATCTTGTTGTGCCAAATTTGTAAATGCGTCTGCGAAGGTAATATTGTAAGCAGGTAAGCCAACTTTGTTACTCATCATACCCACTGATGTAAGAATTAAATCCATCTCTTGTGTTGTGGGTGCTTTAGGACTCACCACCATCGTTTCAGAAAAGTCGGCAAATTTAGAAAATGGAAAACCTGAATATACAAAAGCATGTAAGTTTGGCATTTTCATATAGTGGGCAAACTTACTAAAATCAATGACCGAATCATCATCCACTGTAAAAGCATTTGCAACAGGCTGGTAGGTCACACACTGATCTTTACTTCCTCCAGGCGTTACACTCATAAAGTACGGATCAAATCGCAACTCATTGGTACGATCTGGCACAATGCCAGGCATTTTAAATGCCTCATTGTTGGTATAAATACCTTGATGAATAGGTACTTGTAAGGAGATATTACCTGTATCGTCTTTATTTGAGCCTAAACGTAACGACTTATAAAACTGATTATTAATATACATCAGTACACGCGAATCATCATTACTTACAGGATTTGTATAACGATACTTTAGATCAAATGATGTACTATATTTTCCTAAAGAAAAAATATCAGGCGGTAATCTAAAATATAAACTTAATGGATTTAACTTAAACCCTGTTGTCGTCAATTGTTCTGAGTACGTTTTAATTTCACCTAAACGTAAGGGCTTGTCAATCGGTAACCAGTTCGGTGCATCGTAAGCCTGTCTTTTACCCGTTTCTACAAACTTATTTAAAACAGCATGTGCACCAACTAACTGTATATTGTTAGTTACAAATGCTTTAGATAAGTTAATTAAATCATTATCGTCTCTTCCCCAAAACACTAACAATTTTTTGTTTGTAACCGTTGGATGATTAATCATCTCAATGGTAGGTTGCGTGACTTTAGAATATTGGTTTAAAAAACTTGGGATATTTTGATTTGTTACAAAAACAATCGCATCATCATCTGCTAATGTTTGGTAATGCGTATGAAAATTTACTTTACTGCGTTTAGCTTGTACATTGAACCATGAAGCAACCACACTTGCTGCTTGCTGCTGCTTCGCATTTGGAGATTGATTGAAAAAGAAATTAATATTATTTGCTTCATTTACATTTTCTACAAATGGAAGTGGTAAAAACGATAAATCATTTTGTAATGGTAAATCACTCATCTGTAAATCTATTGATGAATTACGCAATACCTTTAACCAAATAGACGTGTTTAATAGATTTTCACAAATATCGGTATAATGCCCAATAAATTTAAACCTGAGGCGGTTTTGAGTAGTCACCGTCAAGGGATTAATAGTAATGTCCTGCGTTACTTTTTTGCCTAATTGATTGGCAGAAATTGGGTATACTCCAATAATATCGTCATTAAAATACACCATCAATTGAGACATATTAGGCAACAATGCAGGTGATGGAATGTATTCCACATGAACCGTTGCATTATTTACAATTTTATCTTTTCTTAAATTAAACTGTAGAGCCTCTTCATTACTGACACCCGATAAATTAATATTATCGGAATAACTCATAATTCGGCTAAATGGAATATTTTTTTGATCCAATTCTATTGCCATGGTTTCAGAGGCACTGCCCAACAGGCTTAACAATAAAAAATAGCTTATTTTTTTCATTTAATTCGTTCCGATAAAACTTTTAACTTTTTGGCTCAATTTAAATTTTATGAATTGATAAAATTTATAGTACCCAGCGATCCCATACTTAAAAAATCTATAAAAACTCTTATAAAGCTTATCGGGCGGAAAACTATTTACTTCATCATTCCATATACCTGGTCGACCGAAGGTCAGTGCAATGTATGCCATGTACTGTTCATGCGTTAAATCTTTGATTAATAATCCAATATGTCCATTACGCATGTATAACTGTTGAACAGGAATTTCCACATGGTCGTTATTATCTAAAATACATACCCATTCAACTTTTTCACCTTGAGAAAACTCCTCATCTTTATTGATACGTACGCCTAAGCCATCTGCGGAAAAATCACTTAAGTAGCTGTGCGTAATTTTTCTATAATTTGTCTTAAGGTGTATAGGTACTTTTAATCCTACACGATGAGATTTTCTTAATTGCTTGGTTTCAATCGAAACATAAATACAACTGCCTAAAACAATTAAATTATAAAAACACCAGACTAAGCTAAATAAAATTGTATAAAACTCATCATCTATATCATAAGTCAATCGATATATACCAAAGGCAACGCCAAAAAATAATAAAGAGCATGACGTAATTAATGGAATAAGAAGCTTAAAATCAACGTATTTTTCTTCAACTAAACCACCTTTTGCTGTTACATTAAATGTACCTTTGTGAGGTGCCAATAAGGCAACAACAACAGGTACAAAAATATAAAAGCATAAAATTGTTTCGTAAATTTCTGAGAAAAAACTATGTCGATATTTTCCTTGAATAAGATGATTGACATAAATAGATAACAATAGATGGGGAAATACATACAAAAAAATTAAAATAGCAGATGCAGAAATAATATAGCTATGAAATAGCAAGAATGCCAAAGGTGAAAACAAAAATATAATTCTAAAAATACAAGACAAATAGTGAATCATTACACCAAAATAACAAATTCTTTGAGGAATAGATAAACCTTTGCCTGTCACAGGATTATCCATTCTTAAGATTTGTGTCATACCTCTTGCCCAACGTATACGTTGACCAATATGTCCCGATAAAGTTTCTGTGGCTAAACCTGCTGATAAAGGCGTTTTCAGGTATGCAGAATTATATCCTAATCGATGCATTTTTAATGCAGTATGGGCATCTTCAGTGACCGTTTCAATTGCAATTCCACCAATTTGCATCAATGGTTCTCTTCTTAAAATTGCACAAGAACCACAAAAGAACGCCGCATTCCATGTATCGTTACCATCTTGGATAACACCATAAAATAAATTATTTTCCCCAGGAATTTTTTTATGAATATTTAGATTTCGCTCAATGGGATCAGGTGAGAAAAAATAATGAGGCGTTTGTATAAGAGCAAGCTTAGGATCTTTTAAAAACCAGCCCATTGTTTCTAGTAAGAAATTTTTTGTCATGATGTGGTCACAATCAAAAATTGCAACAAACTCACCCTCTGTTTGCTTTAAAGCATAATTTAAGTTTCCTGCTTTTGCATGTTCGTTACTAGGTCGAGCTAAATAATTAACGCCAATTTCATCACAAAAAGCTTTAAATTCTGGACGCCTCCCATCATCTAACAACCAAATATTTAATTTATTTTTTGGCCATACCAAGTTTTTAGCTGCATATAACGTAACTTTTACAATACTTAAACTTTCATTATAAGTAGGCACAAATAAATCGACTGTAGGCCTATCTTCTTCTTTTGAAGTTAACGGTAAAACTTCACGATTAAGCGGAAATAAGCTTTGGAAAAATGCAACAAACAGTACACACCATGAGTACATCTCTGCACAATAAAGTGTAATACCAAAAATAGCACTTAATGTATCTGGAAAATGTAATGTATTGAAAGTCCGCCAATAGATATATCTTATAGTGGCGATGACCGACAATAGTAACATTGCCATAATAACGACTTTACTTTTCTCTTTGAAGAAAAACTGAATAATGATAATACTAAGTATTAAAATACCATTTAACCACATAAGTTGTGGAATAGATAAAGGCTGAATAATTAAAAAAATTACTATTGCCAATAATATAGGAAATGTTAATAATAAAATTATTTCTTTATGTTTATTATTAAATTTTACCATTATAATTTCCCAAAGAACTAGGCAGATATCTTTAAATTTTTGTGAATTATATCACATTATTTTAATAAAATTGGTTAATTTAAGATCAATTTAAACTTAAAATTCTCTATATTGTTTAAATATACAATTTTTATTTAGTCTATAAATATTTAAAAATAAATATATTTAATAGTAATAATAAATTCACTTATATAAATAAGCCTTTATTTATATAATCAATTTTAAAAATTAATCTATCTTTAATACAATTACTAATATAGGAAGATTAAACTTAATTGCGAAAAACAACTACCATACTTAGCAATACAACCTGTTAAATATTATACTTAATTTTTAAGATAAAATTTTTTTAAAACATATTTCATCAACATAAATAACCAATATCAACAAAAGCAATTGTTAGTTACCCCTGTTTTTGCCTACAATAAGCATATTATTGATAAACACCAAATTTAGGTAGCTGTCGCCATGACCTTTGTTGTCACAGAAAACTGTATCAAATGTAAATATCAAGACTGCGTTGAAGTATGCCCTGTTGACTGCTTCTACGAAGGTCCTAACTTTTTAGTAATTCATCCAGATGAATGTATTGATTGTGCTCTATGTGAGCCTGAATGCCCAGCAAATGCAATCTTTTCTGAAGATGAATTACCTCAAGGTCAAGAAGTATTCTTAGAACTTAATGCTGAGCTTGCTGAAAAATGGCCCAATATCACACAAATTGGTGATCAACCAGAAGACCGTGAAGAATGGAATGGTAAAACAGATAAGTTACAATACTTAGAGAAATAAATTAAAAAGACCAGTATTCATCTGGTCTTTTTTTTACACACAATAA
This sequence comes from Acinetobacter sp. HY1485, assembly GCF_027568475.1. Classification (GTDB taxonomy): domain Bacteria; phylum Pseudomonadota; class Gammaproteobacteria; order Pseudomonadales; family Moraxellaceae; genus Acinetobacter. Next base: position 23,031 of record NZ_JANKZG010000007.1, read on the forward strand.
AACACTTTCAAAGCCGATATGACGTATAATAAAGCACCATTTATCTAATCTATTATTTTATATCGATGCCAATGACTGTTTACAAAAGTGCGCTTACTGCAATCATCTCAACGCTGTTTATAGCAAGCTGTACCACCACAGTTCATCAAATACAACCATCTGTAACACCCCAACAGGGTAAACGAATTTTTATTCCTCAAGAAAAAGTAACCATTCAAACCCCTGTCCCTCAAAAAACAGTACCTGCGTCTTATATTCAATGGATTAGCCAAGATAATCACCAACAACAAGTAGCCGAGTACGAAAAATTTTTAAATCAAAATAATGTAGGTAATATTGTGCCTGCATTTGAGTTATTACGTACAGCTCGTGACTGGCAAAAATGTGGCAGTTCAGAATATGCTGTGCCTAACCGTGAGTTGTGGGCAAATCAAGTCCCGACACTTAAAGTATTTAAATACCTTGTGGCAACTAAAGTCCTCACAGATTTTGAAGTAACCTCTGTCTACCGAGATTTACCTACTAATCAATGTGCAGGTGGTGCAAATTCATCACGCCATTTATACAACTCTGCCATCGACTTTAGACTAGGGCCTGTTATCCCACAGCCACAAGACTACATCGCCATTGAAAATACGAAATTTAAGCTATGCCAATTTTGGGCACAATATGGTCAAAGTTTAAATATGGGAATTGGACTCTATGCATCAGGGCAAATTCATGTAGATACACAAGGCTACCGTACATGGGGGCCTAATTTAAGCCATAGCTCGTCGATGTGTAATTTTTAATTTGATGTTAGAATAAAAGCATAAATTAGACAAAGGATTGGTCTCAATGAAAATTTGTATGATGGAAGATATTCCTGAACGTGAAGCGCGTTCATTTACTCTTGAAAGTGGTGTACAAATTTTTATTACGCAACGTGATGGGCATTTTTTTGCATATAAAAATTTATGCCCTCATTTAAAAGTAGAATTAGAATTTTTAGAAAACCAATTTTTGGATCAGGAACAAGAATACATTGAGTGTTCAACTCATGGCGCTTTATTTATGGTTGAAACAGGTGAATGTATTTCGGGGCCATGTACGGGTCAATCTTTAACTAAAATTAATATTCAAGTGCACTCAGATGGTGGGATTTATGTGATTTAAACACTATGACCAATCTTTCTTTATTTTTTAGTAATAATGCATTAATGCCGTTTCATTTGTCTGTTGTTATACTAGGTTTGATCAGTTTAATTCAGACGATTGGTTTTTATTTTGGCATACGTCCGCTCGCTTTTTTAAAGTATTTTATCCCCATTGGCTTTAATAGCCCTCTACTACATATCAAATTTTCTAAAATTCTTATTTTAATTTTCTTTTTAATTAATTTTAGTTTTGTTGGTTACTTTTTACAGTTTTTTTTCTATGCTTATGACGATGGTTTTGCATCAATTAGCTATATTTTAATTCCTACATTTATCATTGCCGTGTTTTTTACAGTTTTTATGATTCACTGCTTAGATCAGGTGATTCGTCCAAAATACACTTATCGCCCCCTTAATTTAATTGGGCGTCTTGCTACTATTTCAGGTGGTTCTATCCGCCCTGAACATCCTGCACAAGCCCGTGTACGTGATGAATATGGACAGCTACATTATGTTTATGTGGTTTCAGAAGCAGGGGAAATTCCAATCAATACGCAAATTATTTTAATTCGTATGAAAGGACATAATTATGTGGCTAAAAAAATCGCGCCCTCAAATCATTTATTTGACTACGAAATTTTTCCTGAATGCCAACAAGAAAAATAGGTTTATTTTGTTATACTAAAAGTAGATTGATTTTCTTTTGAATAGGTATGGTTCAAGAACCACGTCAAAAATTTAAAATTCCAGTTGGTTCACATATTTTAGTGAAACATCTTGGATACACACATCATGGCATTTATGCAGGGCGTGGGCGTGTGATCCATTATTCAGGTTTTGCACACCTATTTAAAAAGCATCCTATTGAAATGACATCGCTTGAGCAATTTTCTCATCATAAAAAAATTTATATTCGCTCTTATAAATATCCTAAATTTAAGGGACGTGCTGTGGTACGGCGTATGAGATTACGCATGCACGAAAACCATTATCATCTTATTATTAATAATTGTGAACATTTATGTAGCTGGGCAATTACAGGCATAGAAAGTAGCCCACAAGTTTTTAAAATGATGAATCGCCTTACCACAATTGGTTATATCAGCTCCGTTATGAGTTATATGAACAGTGTATTTTTAACCGTTGCCACCACTTGTTTTGCACTTGTGTTGTATATTAAGAAAAAACTACATGACAAAGCAAAAATGAAATTGCCAAGCCATGTATTTTTTAAGAATAAAAAGTAACTATTTTAAATACTGTGCATGAAAAGCAATGTGCTTCTCAATAAAACTCGCAATAAAATAATAACTATGGTCATACCCTTCGTGATAATTCACATCAATACCTAATAGTTCAGGTTTGAGTTGCTCTTTTAAAAATGGGTCTGCCAAACCTTGATCAATCAAAATAGGTAGGTGGTCTGATGTCATCAATTCAGATGCATCATACTGCTTCCATTGCTGTTGATTTTGACCCAAATAGGCACTAAAGGCTTTTTGCCCCCAAGGCACTTGGCTTGGCGCTACAATCGGTGCAAACGCAGAGACACTCTGATACTGTGCAGACTCACGCAAACCAATGATCAAAGCACCATGCCCACCCATAGAGTGCCCAAAAATACTTTTTTTACCATTAGTTGGAAAATGCTGATATATCAGTTTAGGTAGTTCTAAAACAATGTAATCGTACATTTGATAATGAGATTGCCACGGCATTTGAGTTGCATTGATATAAAACCCTGCACCTTGTCCTAAATCATATTGATCAGCATCAGCAATCTGTTCGCCACGCGGGCTTGTATCAGGTGCAACCACAATCACTTTATGTTGCGCTGCATATGCCTGAAAACCTGATTTACTAATAAAGTTTTGCTCGCTACAGGTTAACCCTGAAAGCCAATACAATACAGGTAACTTTTCACTGGGTTCACACGGTGGCATATATACAGCGAATTTCATAGAACAATTAAGGGTAGTCGCATTATGTTCATAGACATATTGCCAACCGCTAAAACTTGCGTGTTTCTCAATTTGCTTCATGGTAATGCACCACTGTACGAATAGACTGTCCTGAATGCATTAAATCAAAAGCGGTATTAATTTGATCTAAAGGCAGTGTATGCGTGACAAATGGCGCGAGGTTAATCTTACCCTGCATGGCATCTTCGACCATTGTTGGAAGTTGAGAACGCCCTTTTACGCCACCAAATGCTGTACCTTTCCATGTACGACCTGTCACTAACTGAAATGGACGTGTCGAAATTTCTTGTCCTGCACCTGCTACGCCAATAATAATAGATTGTCCCCAACCACGGTGCGCACATTCTAATGCCGAGCGCATAACATTTACGTTACCAATACATTCAAATGAATGGTCAACACCCCATCCTGTCATTTCTACAATCACATCTTGAATTGGCTTTACATAATCTTTTGGATTAATACAATCGGTTGCACCAAATTCTTTAGCAAGCTCAAACTTCTCAGGATTGGTATCAATAACAATAATACGCCCTGCCTGTGCTTGTTTAGCCCCTTGTACCACTGCAAGTCCAATACCACCTAAACCAAACACCGCCACGGTATCGCCTTGTTGTACTTTTGCTGTATTGTGTACTGCACCAATCCCTGTTGTTACGCCACAACCTAACAAACACACTTGCTCAGGATTTGCCTCTGAGTTAATTTTGGCTAAAGATACCTCGGCAACTACAGTATATTCACTAAAAGTTGAACATCCCATATAGTGGTACAACGGTTCACCATTATAAGAAAAACGGCTTGTCCCATCAGGCATTACCCCTTTACCTTGTGTTGCTCTTACTGCCGTACATAAGTTGGTTTTACCCGACTGACAAAATAAACACTCACCACACTCTGCTGTATACAGTGGAATAACATGATCACCCACTTCAACACTGGTCACCCCATCTCCCACTTGCACCACAACACCAGCACCTTCGTGCCCTAATACAACAGGAAATAATCCCTCAGGATCTTCACCTGATAGGGTAAAGGCATCGGTATGACATACCCCTGTATGGGTAATTTTTACAAGCACTTCACCTGCTTTAGGCGGCTCAACATCAATTTCAACAATTTTTAAAGGTTCATTTGGCGCAAACGCCACTGCTGCACGTGATTTCATCATTTTATCCTTATAAAAAAGCTCAACCAAAGTTGAGCTCTTAAACTTAATTTTGTGGTTTAAAGCTATCTCGTAAATCTAAGATACGGTTAAACACAGGTTTGTCTGTGGTGTAATCGTATTGATCTGCTACAAAATAGCCCTCACGTTCAAACTGAAAACGGTCTTCAGGTTGTACTTGTGCCAAAGATGGTTCAACCACTGCATTCACAACTTTTAATGAATCAGGATTTAAATTATCTAAATAATCTTCACCTGTTTCAGGGTTCGCTTCTTTAAATAAACGGTCGTAAATACGCACTTCTGCAGGCACACCCTTTGTTGCAGATACCCAATGAATGACGCCTTTTACTTTACGTCCTTCAGGTTTTTTACCCAAAGTATCCGCATCAATTGAACATTTAAGCTCAACCACTTCACCATTTTCATCTTTAATCACTTCATCACACTTAATCACATAAGCATGACGTAAACGCACTTCGCCCTCAGGCGTTAAACGCTTAAAGCCTTTTGGTGGTACTTCTTCAAAGTCTTTGCGATCAATATAAATTTCTTTGGTCAATGGAATAACACGTTCGCCCATATCCACGTTTGGATGGCGTGCATGTGTTAAATCCATCTCCTCAGGTAAATTAGTCAGCGTCACTTTAAGTGGTTCTAGCACTGCCATACCACGAGATGCCGTATTTTCTAACGATTGGCGGATACAAAACTCTAGCATCGCCACATCAACCACACCGTCAGTTTTAGACACACCCACACGCTTACAAAAATCACGCAGACCTTCGGCAGTAAAACCACGACGGCGCATTCCAACCACAGTTGGCATACGTGGGTCATTCCACCCATTTACAAAACCACCTTCTACCAAACGGCGTAATTTACGTTTAGATGTAATCGTATAATCAATATTTAAACGTGATGATTCATACTGACGTGGTACGGCTTTTGAGTGTACTTTTTCAACAACCCAATCATAAAACGGGCGGTGATCTTGGAACTCAAGTGTACACAATGAGTGTGTTACACCTTCAATAGCATCAGACAATGGATGTGCATAATCGTACATTGGATAAATTTTCCATTTATCGCCTGTTTGATGATGCGCTGAGTGTAAAACACGATACAAAATTGGGTCACGCATATGCACGTTACGGCTTGTCATATCAATTTTTGCACGTAAAACTGCTTTGCCTTCTGCCAAAGTACCATCGCGCATTTGTTCAAAACGTTGTAAATTTTCTTCTACGCTTGCGTCACGATACGGCGAGTTTGTACCTGGTGTTTTAAAATTACCACGGTTTAATTTAATTTCTTCAGGTGTTTGCAAATCAACGTAAGCATCCCCTTGTTCAATCAGTTGGACTGCCCACGCATACAATTGATCAAAATAGTTAGAAGCATAACGTGGCTCACCTGCCCACTCAAAACCTAACCATTTTACATCGCCTGCAATACCATCTACATATTCTTGTTCTTCAGCATCAGGGTTGGTGTCATCAAAACGAAGGTTACATAAACCTTCAAATTCTTGTGCAATACCAAAATTTAAGCAGATCGCTTTTACATGTCCAATATGCAAGTAACCATTTGGCTCAGGCGGAAAGCGTGTTACGACTTTTTGTGTACGTCCTGCTGCTAAATCATCGGTAATGACTTGACGTACAAAATCTAAGCCTACCTGTTGCTGTTGTTCTTGCTGCGCAGAATCGACAGAAGGTTGCGTATTTGGCAGGTTTGAAACAACATCATTTGGCTTCATAATGAATAAATCACTTCTACAAGTTAAATTTTGACAAAAATGAAACGCTTTCTTAAATTTTATACAAAGAAAGTACGTTTCTGCTTGCTATGTAGTTTACAGTTTGCTTATGCTTCTCTCAACTAAAAACCCCCAATTCGGAGATAATGGTATGAGTTTTCCACAAGTTGAATTAAACACCAATAAAGGTCGCATTGTTTTAGAATTAAATAGCGACAAAGCACCAAAAACAGTGGCTAACTTTTTAGAATATGTACGTGACGGTTTTTATGACGGCGTGATCTTCCACCGTGTGATTGACGGCTTTATGGTTCAAGGCGGTGGTATGGATGAAAACTTCAAAGAAAAAGCAACTCGCGATTCAATTGAAAATGAAGCAGACAACGGTTTAAGCAACGAAGTAGGCACCATTGCGATGGCGCGTACACAAGCACCTCACTCTGCATCTGCACAATTCTTTATCAATGTAAAAAACAATAGCTTCTTAAACCACACTGCTAAAACAGCACAAGGTTGGGGTTATGCTGTATTTGGTAAAGTAAGTGAAGGTATGGATGTTGTAGAAGCAATTAAAGGCGTACGTACAGGCAACCGTGGTTACCATGCAGATGTACCTTTAGAAAACATTGTGATTGAATCTGCTAAAATTATTTCTGAATAATTGGAAATAACGTGACATATTTGTTTATTGCAGATTTACACTTGTCACCAGAACACCCTCGACTTGTTCGAGGGTTTTTTGCTTTACTCGATGCTTATAAGCATAAAAAAACACAGCTTTATATTTTAGGTGATTGGTTTAATGCATGGATTGGCGATGACTATTCATCTGATTGGCTCACCAGTATTGTAAACGCCTTACAAGACTTTACCTCATGTGGTAATCAGGTTTACTTTCAAGTTGGAAATCGTGATTTTGCACTTGGACAAAAATTTTTAGATCAATTTAACGGCGTATTACTGCCCGATGTTTATACACTCACTATCGCAAATCAGCGTTATCACTTAGAACATGGCGATGCCTTGTGTACAGACGATGTTTCTTACCAACGCTTTAAACGTATTATTCGTCACCCACTAGTGCTAGGTATTTTAAAACGTACACCCTTAAGTTTTAGACAAAAACTTGCACAAGGCTTTAGAAAAAAAAGCGGTTCTGCCAAACAAAATAAAAATTATAGTATTATGGATGTTAACGAAACTGCTGTTCAAAATGTACTTCAACAGACTGATTTTTTAATTCATGGGCATACACATCGCCCGCAAATTCACCATAAAACCCGTATTGTACTTGGGGATTGGCGTGAACATGATGCAATGCTGTTAGAGATTTTGCCAAATGGACAACAAAACTTCTTTAAGTGGACTTATACATGATACTCGAACATCTAGATGCTTTTAGTGTAAATGGCTTTAAAGTAAGAACTAACAATAACAACGAAACCCATATTGATACCGCAAGAATTGCCCCACTTTGGCATCATTTTTACCACGATTTAATGCCACACCTCAATACAAATGCTTGTATTTATGGCATTTATACAGGCTATGCCTCTAATCACGAAGGTGACTTTGATGTGCTTGCATGTACCAATCAAAAAGTGATGCATGATGTTTCAGGCTTAGTCACGCGCCATATCCCTGCGGGACGTTATCTTAAATTTTCGAAACGTGGTGCAATGCCTCAAACTGTGATTGCACTTTGGCAAGAAATTTGGGCATATTTTAATTCACCACAATGCACTCATGTGCGTGTATACACACAAGATATCGAACGATATAGCTCAACACACGAAGTTGACGTATTTATTGCTGTTCAATAATAACGGTAGCCTTTTGCCATCATACAGTCCCAAATCATACCCTCACGCTCGTTACGGTGTATTTTTGCCATTCCCACATCGTAACGGCATTTTGCCAATGTATTATTAGCGTTATAAGTCGACACTTTATCTTTATGCCATGTCTTAGGTGTTGCACATCCTGCCAAAAGAACAACACTTGATAAAAGAAAAATGGTTTTCATAAAACAACAATGTTAAAAAAATGTGCATACTAGCGTAAAATGTTAAGAAGTGCTTCATTTAATATGATTTTTTCTCACGGTCAAACCAATTATCCCGTATTTGCCTATGCTCAAGACTATCCAAACCAGCATGTAGAGCTTTGGCATAGTCATGCACAAATTCAGATTTTGCATACCCTACACGGGGTACTAGAAGTACAAACGCCTTGCGGTTTTTGGATTGTGCCACCTAACAAAGCCATTTGGATTCCTGCCAATTACCAACACCAACTTAAAGCCATTGGACAGGTTAAAGTTCGTGGTGTGTTCATTCAACAAAATACAGACCGACAGCAGTGTAAAATTATTTCAGTATCAGCACTTTTACAAGCATTGATGTGTAGTGCACTAAATATTACAAAGGTTACGCCTAATAGCCGTGAGCAACGCATTTTAGATTTGATCTTAGATGAAGTGAGATTTTTACAAGAAAAACCGTTTGATTTACCACAACCCCAAACCACACCATTAGTTGATATTTGTGATTTTTTAAAAGCAAACCTAAATGAACAATGGACACTTCATGACATTGCAGACCAATTTTGTATGAGCAGTAAAACACTTGCACGTTACTTTCAAAAAGAACTCTCTATGAGTTTTGGAACATGGTTAAGACAAGCCAAACTTTTACATGCACTCACCTTGCTTGCCACAGAACACTCTATTTTAGATACCGCATTGTGTTTAGGTTATGAAAGCCCAAGTGCTTTTACTGCTATGTTTAAACGCGAAACAGGTATAACACCGCGTGAATATCTGAAACTGTCCATCTCTCAATAGTTTTTGGCAATCTTACACAGGTATAACGTTATAAAAACTTGAATACTCTTATTATTCTTAATGAGAGACCAGTCATGTTAAGCAATCCTGAAACGAAATATCGCCCGCAACCGCATGTGACATTAACACATAGAACATGGGTAAATAATAAAACCACCCATGCCCCACGTTGGTGTTCTACCGACTTGCGAGATGGTAATCAAGCCCTTGCCAACCCTATGACATTAGAACAAAAATTAAAGTTTTTTCAAATGTTAGTGGCATGTGGTTTCAAAGAAATTGAAGTGGCTTTTCCAAGTGCATCGGACACCGAATTCAGATTTGTGCGTCACTTAATTGAGCAATCACTTATTCCTGACGATATGACGATCCAAGTAATGACACAAGCACGTCCTGAATTAATTTCTCGTACTTTTGAGGCGGTAAAAGGGGCTAAAAACGTAATTATCCACGTTTACAATGCCACCGCAGAATCATTTAGACGTATTGTATTTAAAAAAACCAAGGCAGAAGTGATTAGTTTAGCAACGCAAGCCACTCAACAAATAGTGCAACAATGTTTAAATGCACCCGAAACGAATTGGACATATCAATACTCACCCGAAACATTTTGTTTTACCGAAGAAGATTTTGCACTTGAAATCTGTGAAGCCGTAGCAAAAATATGGCAACCAAGTACACAGCGACCTTTTATTCTAAATCTACCTACTACGGTAGAAGTACATACACCCAATATTTTTGCAGATCAAATTGAATCGTTTTGTCAAAAGTACTCACAATGTAAAAATACCTGTATTAGTATTCACCCCCATAACGACCGTGGTACAGGCGTTGCAACTGCCGAGCTTGCGCTACTTGCAGGTGCACAGCGTATAGAAGGCTGTTTGTTTGGTAATGGCGAGCGTTCAGGTAATGTCGATTTAGTCAATATTGCACTTAATTTATATACACAAGGCATCTCGCCACAATTAGATTTTAGCCATATTCAAGACGTTGCCAAAGTCGTTAAAGAATGTAATCAGCTTCCCATTCATCCACGCCACCCTTATGTGGGAGAGCTTATTTTTACGGCGTTTTCGGGTAGCCATCAAGATGCCATTAAAAAAGGTTTTGCCGTACAACAAGCCAATACCTTATGGGAAGTGCCCTACTTACCTATCGACCCTGCAGACTTAGGCTGTAGTTATGAAGCCATCATTCGCTTAAACAGTCAGTCAGGTAAAAGTGCAACTGCATGGATTTTACAACAAAATTATGGCATTACGCTTCCACCTCAGCTTCAACAACATTTTAATGCATATATTCAGCAAAAAACCGATGCCTTAAAACGAGAACTTACCCATCAAGATGTATGGGAAGCTTTTCAAGCCTTATACCAACAACCTAACACGGTCTTAGAGCATTACCATATGCAAAACCATCATATTCAATTTAAGGTAAAAACTGCTCAAGATACTTTAGATTATCAAGGGACAGGTGCAGGGCTTGTGAGTGCTGTGGCAAATGCCTTAAATGTAGATGTGATAGATTACAGCCAACATAGTTTGGGCAATCATACCGATAGTTTATCTATTAGTTATGTACAACTTGGCAATCAACAGTGGGGAGTTGCAATTCATGAAGATGTTTCGCACAGTGCCATTCAAGCCATCTTAAATGCGCAATAAAAAAAAGCCCAATACTTATTGGGCTTGATCAAACAATAGATTTACTTTTGACTGTTTAGCAATTCTTTGCATATAGATCAATGTATTGGGCTTAAATTCTAGCCCTTTCACAATAGTCAAAGAACGTAACCATGGAAAAAGTATAAAATCGGTAATATTAATACTTAGCCCCAACATCAAATGTTCTAAATCAGCTAAAGCACTGTTCATTTCTGAGATATAAATCGTGCTGTCTTTTTTCAGTTGATCCAAATCGCCAAATGCTTTTGTTTCACGCGTTTTAAATGCCAAACGTGCTTCAGGCGTTTCAATTTCTTTAAACTGCCCATCTACAAAACGGGGCACAATCAGCTTAAAAATTGTCTCTGAATGGGTTTTAATCCACTCTTCAATGTTTTGGTTTAACTTACCACGCGTAAAATAAGGTTCAGAAAATTGATCAAGATATTTCACAATATCTAAACTTTCGGTTAAATACGAGCCATCGTCTTTTTGTAAAATAGGCACGACTTTTTTACCCACCAAATTTACAGCCGTTTCTTCATCCCCTTCCATGATGATTTCATACTGTATCGGTAAATTTTTAAGTCCCGCAATCATGCGTGTGCGCAAACAAAATGGACAATGCTCGTAAATAAATAGTTTCATGGCATCTCCTTAAATTGAAAATTTTTGTACAACGAATTTTTCAGATAAATGATCGCCAATTTGCTCAACGAATTTTTTCCAATGTGTTGTTTCTTGATGAAATTGTAAAGCTTGTTCATCATCCCAATGTTCAATGAGTAAATACGACAGCTCATCGGTCACATCTTCACCCATTTGATAACGCTGACAACCTGCTTCTTGATTAGATTCCACAATCAGCTCATTCATTAAAGTAAAAAAACTTTGTTTTTGTTCTGATTTCACTTTAAAAAATACATTTAAAACAATCATTTTGTTATCCTTTATTTATATGTTCTTTGAGCATACACCTAAACGCTGACTATTCAATAAAAAGTAACGCAAGTCGTACTTGATCATATCCCATACGTGGTTGGATTGCTTCTACAATTGGGCGTAATTTGATTGAACCATCATCGTTAAAATGGTCGGATTGATTGCTTTTCTTTAAGCGTTTATAAACTTTACGCACCTGTTCCACAACATCATCGCCAGGATGAGTAACCGAAATATCTAAGCCTTTTTCTTTATGTAATTTAGCCAAATGACGAATAACCGTGGCAGGTGTTAATCCACGCTCAGTTGCTATATCTTGAATATCGTAACCATCTTCAAATAATGCCTGTGTTTCTTCTAATGTCGCACCGTTATAGGCAGGTGTTTTGGCTTTACTTTCATTACGCTTAATTTCTTTTGGATTAAGTGTACCACCGCATTGACGAATAAATGCTTGTTGCTGTTTGGTTAAATCGGTATGTTCAAAATGTTGCTCTGCTTCATCTGACAACTCTTGAAAACGGCGATCTGCTTTAATGGCTAAACTGTCCAATGCCAACGCATCGTCATTAAAACCCATCAGTTTTAATCCTTCTAACGACTTTAAACGAGAAAGCGCCACATAACCTTGCCCTTTTTCAAAGGTATTTGATAAGTTAATTTCGGCTGTTTCTAACGTCATCCCTTGGCTTTTATGAATGGTAATTGCCCATGCCAAACGTAAAGGAATTTGCTGAAAACTCGCAATCACTTTTCCTGCATCATTTTCAACCGACCACGTTGCAGGCTCAACCGTTAGCTCTGTACCGTCTGTTAGGCGTACCTCAGGCAATAATCCAAACTCCTCATCTTTGGTAAAACCAATCACCTCACCCAAACTACCGTTAATATAACCAAGCTCAAAATTATTTTTTACAAACATTACTTTTGCATGTTTTTTAAGCACTAATTCTTCAGGTGCGCGTACAGAAGATTTAAGCGTCTCAATTAATTTTTCGTTCCCCTCAAGTTTTGCAGGGAACTTTTTAGCTTGCTGATCAAGCTCTTCTAAATGCTGATGATTTAACCCATCTACATCTACATTATGCGTATATAAACGCGTAAACGTATCACCAATATTTTGATGACGTGCTTGTGTAAGCGCTTGGCGATGCGTGTCTGATAAGGTTTGCGCACGAATAGCATTTAAAATTTGATTGAGTGTTTCATCTTCTTGGCGGTGTTGCTCGGTTAAATAACACACACGAAATTTAGCTTCTACCCATGCCTCAGACATAAAACAAAACTTATCGCGGTTACGTTCGCCATTTCTTCCTACGGGAGGAAGCTGAAAAAAATCACCTGCCACAATAATTTGAATACCACCAAACGGCGCATCATTTTCTTTAAAGTATTTTAAAACCTGATTTACTAAATTAAGTTGTTTGGCATGAAGCATTGAAATTTCATCAATTACCAATACTTGGGCATTTTCTAAATGCTCTTTTAAATATTTACGCTCTTTCATACGTTTTAAATCTGCATCAGACAAACTGTCTTTAATGCCAATACCTGCCCATGTATGGATAGTCATACCATTCATATGCGTGGCAGCAATACCTGTAGATGCTGTAATTGCAACCGTCACTTTACGTGCCTTTAAATATTGAATGTACTGATTTAACGTATATGTTTTACCTGCCCCAGCAGACCCTGTTAAAAACACATTTTCACCCACTTTTAACAGTTTTAAGGCAGTTTCTTGTTTCATCGGATCACGTTCTTTACAATTAAAAGGCTAGCTTACCGTGTTTAGGTTTTAAGATAAATGGTAGTGCTTTTTAAACTATGATAGTTTTGAAAAATACTTAAAATGATTGGGGGAATTTATGCACAATAAAACCATTTATGTCATTCAACATCTTGCATTTGAAGACCTAGGCTCACTTGAAGATATTTTTTATCAAAAAGGATTTCGGGTTCGTTATTTTGAGGCAGGTGTAGATGACCTAAAACAAGCCCTTAATTATGATGGACTCACTATTTTATTAGGTGGACCAATTAGCGTTAATGACACGCATTTGTACCCATTTTTACAACAAGAAATTGATCTTTTAAAACAACGCTTACAGCTCAACAAACCCACTCTCGGCATTTGTTTGGGCGCACAACTCATTGCACATGCTTTAGGCGCAAATGTTTATGCAGGGATACAAAAAGAAATTGGTTGGAGTACTTTGAATATTAGCCCAACAGAACATAATATTTTATCAGAACTCAAAGATATTCCTGTATTACATTGGCATGGTGATACGTTCGACTTGCCCCCTCAAGCACAACATTTAGCAAGTTCATCACTCTATCCAAACCAAGCTTTTGAGGTCGGGAAAAATATTCTTGGCTTACAGTTTCATTTAGAAGTTGAACACGAAAATTTAGAAAAATGGTTGATTGGGCACATTTGTGAATTACAACATGCTCAAATTGATATTCATCAACTTAGAAAAGATAACCAAAAGTACGCCTTGCAACTTATGCTTGGCGCACAACATGTGATTGAACGTTATTTAAAACGAATTGGGTTATAAGCTTGCTTCAGTTGTAATATTTACCGTAATTTTATCGCTTACATTCGGTACAAATTTACCAATACCAAATGCAGCACGATTAAACGAAGTCGTCGCATTAAACCCAATCGCTTGTGCTTTCGTCATTGGGTGAACGCCTTTTTTATTCAAGACTGCATTTAAAACCACAGGTTTTGTAATACCTTTTACGGTTAAATCGCCTGTAATTTTAAAATGCTTCTTATCTTTAGTTTCTACTTTGGTACTTTTAAACGTGATGGTTGGATACTGCTGTGCATCAAACCAATCTGCTTTTTGGAACTCTTGATTTAATGCAGTGACATTACTATTTACACTACTTACAGGAATAGTCACATTCACAGATGATTTTTCAGGCTGTGCCTCATCTACATTAATCGTCCCTTGAATATCGGTAAAATTGGCGGTTGGCGTAGAAAAACCAAAATGATTCCAAGAGAACAACGTGGCTGTATGTGCAGGATCAATTTTATAAGCAACAGGTGCTGCATTCACCATAAAGCTTGATGCCACTAATCCTAAACCTAATACTAATTTTTTCATTTTTAATACTCCAATACTTTCTTTTTATTCTAAGCATTCAAGATTAATTTACAGCCAATTTTATAAAACGTATTGTTGCAACTGTGCAACAATACGCGATGTTATTACTCTTGTTGGCGGGCAAGCTGTAAAGATGGACGCTGTTCAATACGCTCACGAAAAGCAATTAAGTTTGGATACGGCGTTAAATCATGCCCAAGATGAGTCGACCCCTCTGTCATCACATATAAATATGCATCAACAGGACCAAAACTATTTTCTACTAACCATGTAAGTCCTTCAATTTTGTCGTTTACATACTTCAAAATTGAATTTAACTCACGATACGCTTCTTCTTTTTCTTGCTCATTCAACTTGTTTCTAAAAAACACCACATACGCAGCATGCAATTCCGTATTTAAATAACCCAACCATTCAAACACGCGCGCGCGTCCTAAACTTGTTGTTGGCATTAATTTTTGCTGTGGATCTTGCTCTGCTAAATAACATAAAACTGCTATATTTTCGGTAATCACTTCACCATTTTCTAACTCCAACGCAGGTACAAAGCCCTTAGGGTTAATTTTAAGATAATCTTGCCCTGTTTCAGTTAGTTTCGTTTTACTTTGTACTTTTTCTAATTGGTACTCGACACCCATTTCGTTCAATAAAATATGTGATGCTAACGAACACACACTGGGAATATAATAAAGTTTCATTGTTCTTCCTTGCTGATTTGTTGCTCTACCCTTTTAAAACCCCAGTGCAAAACTTGCAAGCGATTTCATACAAATATTTGACTTACCCCTCGTTGTACTTAAAATAACGCCTTTCGAATAATATGATTTTCAACGTTATGACGAACGATCAGCTTGACCCTCAAATTGTTGATTTAGATAATTTGCACGAACACCGTGAAATTGTGACTTTTATGCGTCGCTCTGCCCCTCTTAATACATCACAACGTCATGCACTTGAACAATATCATCATTTAATTTTGGAATACCCTGTTGGCGATTTACGTCAACACTTTGAACACCCAGAACGTCCACTTACCGTAGAAATTGGCTTTGGTATGGGTCGCTCATTGGTCTTAATGGCAAAAGCTAACCCTGAACGCAACTATGTAGGTATTGAAGTACATGTACCTGGTATTGCACAATGCGTTTACGAAGCAGGTATGGCAGAGGTTAAAAATTTAAAGGTACTTGATGCAGATGCGATTCAAGTACTTAAAGAAATGCCAGACAACAGTATCAATTGCGTACAGCTTTATTTTCCAGACCCATGGCAGAAAAAACGTCATTTCAAACGCCGTTTTGTCATTGATGAGCGTATGGCACTAGTAGAACAGAAACTTGAACTTGGGGGCACCTTCCACTCTGCAACAGATTGGGAACCGTATGCCGAATGGATGCTAGATGTTTTAGACAACCGTGAAGCACTTGAGAATACGGCGGGTAAAGGCAATAGCTATCCACGTCCAGACTGGCGTCCTCTCACTAAATTTGAACGCCGTGGCTTAGAAAGCGGTCATAAAATTAATGACTTTATTTTTAAGAAAATTAAATAGCCCAAAT
The DNA here is from genome assembly GCF_027568475.1 of Acinetobacter sp. HY1485. Taxonomy (GTDB): domain Bacteria; phylum Pseudomonadota; class Gammaproteobacteria; order Pseudomonadales; family Moraxellaceae; genus Acinetobacter. Next base: position 39,220 of record NZ_JANKZG010000007.1, read on the forward strand.
GATGGATAAGAGAATAGATGACCTTATAAAAAGTATTTTGAAGCAAAAACAGCACCAAAATCTTAACTAAAACCCATCTTTAGCAAGTGGTATTCTTATCCATAAGGTTTTTTAATTTGTGTACTCAATAGCTGATACAAATGTACCAATTCATCTTGATTGAGTGTTTGTAAAAGCTGTTGATGCATCTCTAAAATTTTTTGATCACCACGTCTAGCAGGTCCTGTCTGCACATCATATGGTTTAAAAAGTGTCGCTTTTTTTGCTGTTTCTAGAATTAATGGATGTAACAAAGCAAAATCAACACCTGCTTGTGTGACAAGCTGTTCTGCAACGTCATAACAACAATTAGAAAAATTACAGGCAAATACTGCTGCCAAATGTAAATTTAAACGCTGATGAGAATTATACAAATATACAGATGATGAAACTTGATGTGCTAACTGCTCTAGTAAAACCAAATCCTTTGACTCTTGAGCTTCTAGTAATAGAGGCACCTCTTTCCAATTAATCTGACTTTCAAAACTAAACGTTTGTAATGGATAAAATACACCTGAGCGATGATAATGAGTGTTGAGTGCTGTACTGCCTGATGTATGCACAACAAGTGGCTGAGTTGTTTGTTTGGAAATCTCAATCATCAAATCATTGATTGCTTCATCTTTAATTGCAACCACAATTAAATCAACGCTACCATCTACATCATCTAAACATTGAATCGCCTGTGCATTTACTCGATTTGCCAAACGCTGCGCATGATGTGGGCTATAAATCTGACAGATAGTATGCCCAAGCCTAAAAAAACAATCTGCAAGCTGTGTTGCAACACGCCCCGACCCAACAAAACTAATCTTCATCTATTCTCTCAAAAAATAAAGCGCCCTAAAAGGCGCTTCATTTAAGCAAATCAGAATTATGCTTCTGGTGCTGCACTGTGTTCTTCAATTAATGGCTTCAATTCACCATTTTGGAACATTTCAAGAATAATATCGCTACCACCAATTAGCTCACCATTTACCCAAAGCTGTGGGAAAGTTGGCCAATTTGCAATTTTTGGTAAAGTTGCGCGGATATCTTGGTTTTCTAAAATGTTTACGTATGCAAACGGACGACCCACTTGACTGAGCGCTTCAACAGCACGTGCAGAAAAGCCACACTGTGGAAATTGTGGAGTACCCTTCATATAAAGAAGAACGGCATGTTTGGCAATTTGATCACGGATTAACGCTTCAGTATCTCGTGCTTGTTCAGTCATAGATAAATCCTCAACTATTCTGTCTTGCATTATACCTAAAACTGACCAAACACAAATACATACGCTTAAATTTACATCTCTTTTAATGAGAAAAATATTAAAATTCTTTTCTATTCAACTAATTGCCTACGTTTAATTGTGTTAAAAGTAGCTTTATTGATAGATCCTACCACCTGGAATTTGCTCAAAATAGGTTTTAAGTACATCTAAGCAACGTTGAATTTTAGGTGAATTAACATCCACTTGAGCAGGCACAACCGCATAAAGTACAAATTTTGGTAATTTCCAATTTGGTAAAACTTCAACTAACTGACCATTTAACAACTCTTTTTTTATATCTAAATATAAAATTCGTCCTAATCCTAAACCATTTTGACAAAGCGATTTAGACACACAAATATTATCTGTTGATAAATGTGTACGCATATTTATAGCAAATATTTCTTGCGTTACAGCATGCGTAAACTTCAGTTGTTCACTTTCTTTTAGTGTCATTAAACGAACTAAGTTATGTTGTGCTAAATCAGATGGATGGTCTAAAGGGGCTGTCTGATTTAAATAACTTGGTGCAGCAACTAAAAGTTGTTCTACATGTGCAAGTGGTATTATTGTATTGTCAGATTGTTCAATCTCAGAACACATGCGTAATGCTATATCTATCTGATTATTCGCCAAATCAATGAGTTGATTCTCTGCACGTATAGATACATTTAAACCTTTATGTACACTTAACCAATGTGATAGTGCAGGAATAATATGATTTGATGCCAATTCAGGCGTTGTAGACAAACATAAATCACCCATCAAATCATCACGTAGTTCATTAATATGAACTTTTCCTCGTTCTGCCGCTGCAAGCATTTCCTTACAGCTTTGATAAAAAACCTCACCCGCCTCAGTTAAACTAATTTTACGGGTAGAACGATAAAGCAAAGTCACATCCATCTCTTGCTCTAACGCTCTTACTTGCTGACTCACAGCACTTGTGGTAATTCCAAGGTTTCGCGCAGCTCCACTAAAAGAGTTCTGTTCGACAACACAAGCAAACACCCCCATTGCTCGAAGTTGATCTAACATAATATTTCCTTTGCTTAACACAGTTTGTATGACAATTAAGGTCGGCTAGTATACGGAAAAATTATGTTTTTGCAGTAGAGATATAAAATGTCATCCTAACATTACGACAGAGGGTAGTTTTTTAAAGATATAAGGTATATTAAATAGATAAGTCTTACACTTTTATAACACAAATGTTATCGGCATCACAAAACCACCCTCTTATTTTTATTAGCTATTTGGCACAATTTGTGCAGGATCGATGGCTTTTCCGCTTGCACGAATTTGGAATTCCAACATCACACGGTTAGTTCCTGTCGAGCCCATTTGTGCAATTTGTTGACCCGCTGTTACACGAGCACCACTTTTAACAAGCAAAGTATTGTTGTGCGCATATGCACTAATATAGCCATTACTATGCTTAATTAAAATTAAGTTACCAAATTCTTTAAGCCCACTATCTGCATACACGACTTGTCCATCAGCTGCTGCATATACAGGGTCTCCCATTTGTCCACTATAACGTGTTCCTTTTATACCGCTTGCTAAATTAAAATTTGCAATAACTGGGTTTTGTGTTGGTTTTACCCAACGTAAGTTATTGGCAGGCGTTGCAGGTACAGCAGAGGCGGTTGTTGTAGTGGTAGCGGGGGCTTGTGTTTGTTGGGGTGTTGGCAATGGAATACTTTGGCGTTGAATAGGCGGTGTGCTTGGTCGCGCTGTTGATGTCACAGGAACTGCCGCTGATCCTTTTAAACGTAAAGGTTGATTCACATGAATAATATACGGCGCTGGAATATTATTCATTTGCGCAACCGCAATGTAATCTAAGCCATAACGACTTGCAATGTTACCTAGTGTATCGCCTGCACGTACAGTATACGTGTCTGGGGCTGCTATCACATTGCGTGTTGTTTGAACTTGCGGTTTAGATGCACAACCTGTAAATGCAAGTGTTGCAATTGCAAACACTGACAAAAAAATCGGCTTCATTGCACCTTGTTGGATATGCTTTGACAACATCATTTTTATTCTCCAATTTTAAACTCTAAGATTAACAAAACTTGCTTTAAACAATCGAAATCTAAATTATTTTTCACAAACTTATAACACTGTATTTTTTAATGCATCATCTAACTGTTTTAAAACTTGGTAGTTAGTTGCATCCATTTGAATTGGGGTAATACTCACATAATCATGATTAATCGCATAAAAGTCCGATTGTAAACCCGATTCATCTTTATGAGGTTCTGCAACTGCCTCACCTGATAGCCCAATCCAATACACTTGACGACCTCGCGGATCGACATGACTACTTATTGGTTTTGCTTGGCTGCGTAATCCTTGATAAGTCACTAAAGCGCCTTTAAGTTGGGTCACATCAGGGATATTAATATTTAAAATATGACGCTCGGGTAACTGAGGTAAACCGTTTTGGATAAATTCATATACCCATTGAGCAGCAAGCGTATAATCTTCTTTTGCCATATGATGCCCAACCAAAGACACTGCAATAGCAGGATGTTTCATTAAACGCCCTTCAAACGCTGCACCTACAGTCCCTGAATACAAAATATCATCACCCAAGTTTGCCCCGTTGTTAATACCACTTACAACCAGATCAAACTCAAAATCAAACAAACCATTCATTGATAAATAAACACAATCAGCAGGGGTGCCATTGACTGCCCAAATATTGGGTTGAATTTCTACAGGTCTTAGGGGGCGATCCAACGTAAGTGCACTTGAATAACCACTTCTTTCCGTTTCAGGGGCAACAATCACAATACGTCCCAAAGGCTGTAGAGCTTGTGCCAATGCCTGTATGCCAGGTGCTAAAACACCATCATCATTGGAAATTAAAATGTTCATATCATCATGTTTATTGTCATTTCTTAGGTTATTTTAAGCATAAAAAAGCTGTTTGAGTACGCATAATTTTATTTTTAGGCAGTAAAATGATACAGCTTTAATACAGTTCTCTCTTTTTTTATAGTGTAAATCCTTTTAAGCTCCTAATATCACACATATTAATTTTGTTGTTATGAAAAAGAGTTTAATTAAAAAAATGGCATGTGCTGTTTTAGCTACAGCATGTTTTTCTAGTCCAATTTTACATGCGGCACCTCAGTCAGAAAATATTGATGTCACACCTGACAATAAAGGCACAACACCTGAAGAACTTGCAGCAATTTATGTTCTGTCTGAAGTATGCCCAAGTTACGGCATGGCAAATGATGACTATCAGGCAGGCTATGCTAAACTTGTTAAAGAGTATCTACCCGAAGAAAGCAATCCTGTAGATGCACTGAATCAACGTTCAAAACAAAAAAGCTTTAAAAAATATTTAGTTGAAGCACGCCAAGATGCGAAAAAAGCAGGTGATGCCCAAAATAAAGATATCTGTAAAGAGATCACCACCATCAAATAAGTAACAATAAAACGGATTGCCATATAGCAGTCCGTTTGGCTTTATCCTACAATGATAAACTTCGTCTGACCCCTAACATTGGAATGTTCAAACATGAGCAGAAAAAGTACCTTTGCTGCCCTTCTTTTATTACCATCATTTAGCTATGCAGCAACTGTTCTATCTTCACCACCAGATTTAAATAATAAATCATATGTGTTGATGGATTACGAAACGGGTCAAATCCTTGCAGCAAAAAACGAAAATGAAAAACTTGCACCAGCATCTATGACGAAGATGATGACGAGTTACATTGTCGAACAAAAACTATTAAAAGGACAAATCACCGAAGGCGAAAAAGTTCGTATGAACGAAGACGCTTGGTGTCGTGGCAGCCGTACAGAATCTTGTATGTATGTACCATTAAACGGAACAGCAACCGTTTTAGAAATGCTTCGCGGAATTATTATTCAATCGGGTAATGATGCGTCTAAGGCAATGGCAGAATATGTGGCAGGTAATGAGGGTACCTTTGCCCAAATGATGAACCAAGAGGCACAAAGATTAGGGTTAACGAATACCCACTTTGTGAACTCAACGGGTTTACCTGCTGATGGTCACTATTCATCTGCAAAAGATATGGCTGTACTTGCACAACATATTATTCATGACAGTGCAAAATACTACCCAATTTATTCAGAAAAAGAATTTACCTTTAATAACATTAAACAAGGTAACCGCAACCCACTGTTATATACAGATCCAAGTGTAGATGGCTTAAAAACAGGTCATACCAATGAAGCAGGTTACTGCTTAACAACATCAAGTAAACGCGGTCCAATGCGTTTGATTACTGTCATCTTTGGTACACCTAGCATCAACGAACGTGCATCTCAAACACGTAGCTTGTTGGCATGGGGTTATGCAAACTACGAAACCGTAAAAGTAAAACCTGCTAATGCACCACTTAAAAATGTTAAGGTTTGGTTTGGAACACAGAACGAAGTCCCTGCCGGTTTAACCGAAGACTTCAATGTGACGATGCAAAAAGGACAAGCAAGTAACATTAAAACCGAACTTCAAGGTTCTCCAGAAATTAATGCACCTCTTCAAAAAGGACAAGTGATTGGGAAACTTGTTGCCTCTTTAGATGGTAAAGTGATTGCTGAAAAACCTGTGGTTGCATTACAAGCAGTTGAAGAAGCTGGTTTCTTTTCACGTATGCTTGACCATGTAAAACAATTTTTTAGCAACTTATTTTAAGTAAAACGCATAGCATCCTTGACTTAAATTTCGTAAAATACGGTTTTTAGGTCATGGTGCAATAAAATGACAGCATGGACAACACCTGTCACTGTTGCCACAGTGATTGAACAAGACGGGCGCTATTTGTTGGTTGAAGAACATACCTCACAAATGGTTCATACTGTGTTTAATCAACCTGCAGGTCACGTAGAATACGGCGAAACGCTCATAGAAGCGGCTATCCGTGAAACGCGTGAAGAAACAGGACATGATGTCGAGATTGATCATTTAATTGGGGTATATACCTATACCCCACCTATGTGCCCAGACCGTACTTTTTTCCGCTTTTGTTTTTCTGCCCATATTGTACAAGCACATCCAAATGCAACGTTGGACCCAGATATTTTGGCAACAACATGGATGACACTTGATGAGTTACAATATACGGCACGCGCGCGTAGCCCATTGGTCATAAAAGCAATGCAAGATGCTCAAGCAGGTCAAAAATTTCCCCTGTCTCTCATTTACGAGCATCATTCTCCTCAATTAAATTTGGATACTTAACCCTATGCAACAACGTGTCATCGTCGGTATGTCTGGTGGTGTAGATTCTTCTGTTTCTGCTGCACTGTTACTTCAACAAGGTTATCAAGTTGAAGGGCTTTTCATGAAAAATTGGGAAGAAGATGACGGTACAGAATATTGCACCGCATTAGAGGACCTTGCAGATGCACAGGCAGTTGCTGATAAATTAGGGATTAAATTACATACTGCTAATTTTGCAATGGAATATTGGGATCGTGTTTTTGAACATTTCTTAGCTGAGTATGCAGCGGGACGCACACCAAACCCCGATATTTTATGCAATAAAGAAATTAAATTTAGAGCATTCTTAGACCATGCCCTCACCCTTGGTGCAGACTTTATTGCAACCGGTCATTACACTCGCCGTGGCGAAACACAAACTAACAGTAAGGGCGAAGAATACGCTCCGTTGTTACGTGGTGCAGATCAAAATAAAGATCAAAGCTATTTTTTACATGCCGTTCATGGGCGCGAAATTAATCGCACCTTATTCCCTGTTGGTGAAATTGAAAAACCAGAAGTACGTCGTATTGCAGCCGAACTAGACCTTGCAACTGCCAAAAAGAAAGATTCAACAGGTATTTGCTTTATTGGTGAGCGTCGTTTTAACGACTTCTTAAAACAGTATTTACCTGCTCAACCGGGTAAAATTGTACTAGAAACAGGCGAAGAAGTTGGCGAACATCATGGTTTAATGTACTACACACTTGGACAACGTGGTGGGATTGGCTTGGGTGGTTTAAAACAGGCACAAGAAGGTGCATGGTTTGTCTTATATAAAGATTTAGAAGGAAATCGCTTAGTGGTTGGTCAAGGACATGAAAACCCACTTATGCAAAGTACCACACTTTGGAGCCAAGCCATTGATTGGGTTGCAGGTGAACAAGCGATTCCAGAAGAAGGATTACGTTGCACTGCAAAAACACGTTATCGTCAGCCAGATCAAGCTTGTACTGTATTTAATCACGAAAATGGTGTAAAAGTGGTATTCGATGATGCACAACGTGCTGTTACGCCAGGACAAAGTGTTGTATTTTATCAAGGCGAAACGTGCCTAGGTGGTGGTGTTATACATCATACCGATGCACCTACCCCAAGTTTTATATAAAAAAGGAATCGTTAGGCATGGTTGATCTACCCTTTCAACAGCCTCAACACTTAACCGTTCGTCAAAACAGGGCACTTGCATTAGCAGGTGTCTTTGAAGCAGCACAAGTAACACATATGACTGCAATGACAGGACTACAAAGTGTAGGTGAAAGTGGCAACTTTTATTTTGAGCAACTTATTAAAGCCAGTTTAAACATTCGACCAAGCCAAAATAATCATGTACAAACGCTACAATTTTTTAGACAACTTACTGATTTATCTTTAGGCTTACAGGTCTTAGAGCAGAGTATTCAACAACCCTTTAGTAGCTTACCTAAAGGTAAAATTCCAAAACTTGCTCAAGCCAAACTCCCTATGACCTATGCGATGTCACTCTTACAATTAGAAAAAAAAGTATATAGCAATCCTGAATTTGTAGAAAAAATTGAACAAACACAGCAAAAAATGCTTAAACAACTCTCTTTTTTTGATCAAGATTATCTACACCCAAGTTTAATTGCCAATTTGGCACAAACCTATGTAGAAACAGCAGGGCAAATTCAGCCACGTATTTTAATTAGAGGCAACAGCCAAGCCTTTAAAGATGCCAACCATACCAACCGTATTCGTGCTTCGCTATTTACAGGATTGCAAATGGCACATTTGTGGCGACAACTTGGCGGTCGTTCAATGCAACTGATTTTTGGGAAACGCAAAATTTTACAAGACGTTCAAACCATTGCGCATATGCAATATCGTTTACTTGAAAATTAAGCGTAATTTTGTTCAGGTGTTTTACACCAAATCTAAGGAAATTTTATGAACAGTTTAACTGCACTTTCACCACTTGATGGACGCTATGCCAATAAGTGTGATGCGCTACGTCCCTACTTATCTGAGTTTGGTTTAATTCATGCACGCGTAACAGTGGAAGTTCGTTGGTTGCAAGCACTTGCTAAACATCCTCAAATTACAGAAGTTGCAGATTTTAGCCAAGCAACCAATCAAGCACTTGATGAGATTATCTCTCAATTTTCTGAAGAAGATGCCCTGCGTATTAAAGAAATTGAACGCACAACCAATCACGATGTAAAAGCCGTTGAATATTTTTTAAAAGAAAAAATTGCCCCAATTGCTGAGCTAGAAAATTCAGGTGAATTTATTCACTTTGCATGTACATCAGAAGACATCAACAACTTATCGCATGCTTTAATGCTAAAACAAGGTCGTGATGTGCTTGTACAATCTATGCAACAATTGGTTGATGCTATTGCACATTTAGCAGAACAACATGCAGAACAACCAATGCTCTCTCGTACGCACGGTCAAACTGCAAGCCCAACCACCTTGGGTAAAGAAATGGCAAACGTAGCTTATCGTTTAGCACGTCAAATCAAGCAATTTAAACAAGTTGAATTGTTAGGTAAAATTAATGGTGCTGTGGGTAACTACAACGCTCACCTTTCTGCTTACCCAAACATTAATTGGGCAGAACATGCACAAAATTTTGTTGAATCTTTAGGATTAGCGTTTAATCCATATACAACACAAATTGAACCGCACGACTACATGGCAGAATTATTTGATGCTTTACGTCGTTTTAATACCATTTTAGTCGACTTTAACCGCGATGTATGGGGTTATATTTCTTTAGGTTATTTCAAACAAAAACTTAAAGATGGTGAAGTTGGTTCATCAACCATGCCACATAAAGTAAACCCGATTGATTTTGAAAACTCAGAAGGTAACTTAGGCATTGCAAATGCTGTACTTGCACATTTAGGTGAAAAACTTCCTGTTTCTCGTTGGCAACGTGACCTGACCGACTCCACTGTATTACGTAATATGGGTGTTGGTTTTGCACAGAGTTTAATTGCCTTTGATGCATGCTTAAAAGGAATTGGTAAATTAGAGTTAAATGCGAATCGTTTAGCAGAAGACTTAAACCAAGCACAAGAAGTGCTTGCAGAGCCAATCCAAACCGTTATGCGTCGTTACAACATCGAAAAACCTTACGAAAAATTAAAAGCCTTAACTCGTGGTCAAGCAATGACTCGCGATATGATGGTCAATTTTGTCAATGGCGATGAACTTGCCCAAGTTCCTGCACAAGACCGTGAGCGCTTAGCAGTCCTTACACCTGCAACTTATACAGGTAATGCAACTGAACAAGCACAACAAATTAAAGATTTAATTTCAAAAATTTAAATTTTATTGGCAAGGTGATTCGTCACCTTGCCGATTAAACCGATCTAAAGCAAATAATGACAAATCAAATTCAACTTCTTTTCCTAATGCGCGCTCAGCTAGCAACCATCCTAAAACACTGACAAACTTAAATCCATGTCCACTTAAACCTGTTATAACTTGAATATTTTGCCCAATCCAATCAATAATAAAATCTTCATCAGGCGACATATCATAAGAACAAGATGCACCGTAATGGCATTGACCAACACCTAATAAATGCTGTTTCAAAAGCGGTGTAACCGGTTGGGCATCAGACTGTGAATAAGCGAACTGCTCATCAGATGTTTGTATTGGCTCACCACCATCATGACGTCCTATTTTGATCGTTTTGTGATTTGCAGGAAAACCATAATAGGTTGAATGATCTTTCAACTGTATAGCAAATGCAGGAAATCCGTTTTTTTCTTGCAATATAGAATTTTTTATTTCAAACCACTCAAATACCTTACGAACAGGTTGTATAGGTAATGTTGGTAACAGTTGTTTGACCCATGTTCCTGCACAAACAACAACCTGTTTTGCATAATAGGTTTGGTTTTGAGTAGTAATTTTAACGCCCAATTTAATTTGTTCAATACGTTGTACCTCACAATTAAATATCTGCTCTACATTATGTTCTTTTGCTTGTTCAATATAAGTTTTTACAATATTTTCAGAGTATAAGTACCCTGCTTGGGGTTCAAATACTGCCGCATAATCTTCATCAAATTGCCATGCTTGCCAACGTTTTTTTAGTTCTTGCGCTGTGTAGAACACAGTTTCTAAATTGTATGTTTATGCAGATTTTAAAACATTTTTTAAGAAAACAGAGTGCTTAGGCGCAATGTTGACCATGCCACATTGAGAAAAGATGGGTAAGTTTGTCAGCTGTGCCAATTCATTCCATAACGTTTGTGCTTTAAGCAATAGAGGTACATATTTTTCGACCTCTGCATAAGCATGTCTAATAATTCGTGTTTCACCATGATGTGTACCTTGTTGATGCGGTGGCAAATCACGATCAAACTCAATCACAGAAGCACCCGATAAAGAAGCATAATAACCTACGGCTGAACCAACCGAACCACAACCAATCACTGCAACATCGTATATCTTCATTTACCCTTACCAAATGTCTATTTTTAAAACAAAGTGAGCTTTCGCTTTTTATGCAAATTGCTAGAATGCGCCTACATTATTTGCTGTCAGTAAAAAGCACAAGTGTGCAATGCAAATAATGCATCACAGAAAAAAGGATAATTTAATGAAATTACGGAACATTCTTCTCTCAAGCGCAATTGGTCTTGTAACATCTATTACAGCGAACGCTGCAAACTTAACTAGCCAGCCTTATGGTACAACACAAGATGGTAAAGCAGTTGATATCTATACCATGACCAATAAGAACGGTGTATCTGTTTCTTTTATTAGTTTTGGTGGTGTTATTACAAAAATTATTACACCTGACGCAAAAGGTAATAAAGAAAATATTGTACTCGGTTTTGATGATTTAAAAGGTTACGAAATCACAGACACTAAAGAAGGCATTCATTTTGGTTCGCTTATTGGACGCTTTGCTAACCGCATTGGTAACGGACAATTCACACTTGATGGACAAACCTATAATTTAGAAAAAAATAATGGACCCAATACACTACACAGTGGCAACCCAGGTTATGACAAACGTATTTGGGCAGTAAAACCTATTGTGAGCAAAGGTTCTACAGTAACAGCATCTTTAACACTAAACAGTCCAGATGGCGACCAAGGCTTTCCAGGAAACTTAGCTGTAGAGGTGATTTATAGCCTATCAGATAGCAATGAATTTACAATTCAATATAAAGCTAAAACAGATAAACCAACTGTTGTAAACTTTACTAACCATAGCTACTTCAATTTAGCAGGTGTAAAAAACAGCCCATATGGTGTGTTAGACCAACAGATTTGGTTAAATGCAGATCGTTTTCTTGTAACGGATAGCAACTCTTTACCGACAGGTGAAATTGTACCTGTAAAAGGCACACCATTTGACTTTACTCAACCAAAAGTTGTTGCAAAAGACATTCGTCAAGCAAATCAACAACTCGCATATGGTTACGGTTACGATCAAACTTGGGTCATTAATAAAGGTAAAACAGCACTACAACCTGCTGCACGCGTAGTCGATCCTAAATCAAAACGTACTTTAGAAATTGCAACCACAGAGCCGAGTATCCAGTTTTATACAGCGAACCACTTACATGGTAACGTAATGGGCAGAGATGGTACGCTTTACCGTCAAGCAGATGCTTTAGCGCTTGAAACACAACATTTCCCTGATAGTCCAAATAAAGAAGCTTTCCCTTCTACCCGTTTAGACCCAAATCAAACATTTGATAGCAAAACAGTTTTAAAGTTTGGTATTCAAAAATAATTGATTAAAGATGCACATCATGTGCATCTTTTTTTATGATTTTATTGTCCTATAAATAAAACAAATACTTCTAAAAATTCAGTTTAATAAAAAATACAGCATGATAATTTAATAAAAAGGAGAAATAGTATGAAAATATATCACCATCTTAATCGCGGACATGTCCAAACCTCATGGTTGGATAGCTATCACAGTTTTTCATTTGGACAATGGTATGATCCTTCTTTACTCGGTGTCAGTAGCTTACGAGTAATTAATGAAGATACGATTGCACCTCATCAAGGATTTGGTACACATCCACATAAAAATATGGAAATTCTGACTTATGTCTTGGAGGGTCAACTTACTCATCAAGACAGTATGGGTAACCACGGCATAATTCAAGCAGGCGAATGGCAACTCATGAGCGCAGGTTCAGGGGTTCAACATAGCGAAGTGAACCATACAGATCAGCCTGTTCATTTGCTACAAATTTGGCTACATCCTAATGTTAGCAATGCTAAACCTAACTATCAGCAAATTCAGCTCAATGCAAAACAATTACCTAACCAATGGCATCTTATTATAGGGCTTCAAGCCCCTATGGAAATTCGCCAAGATGCAACCATCCGCGTAAATTTTTTAACACAAAATCAATTGACCATGATTGATGCCACACATGGTTTAAGCTATGTGCATATCATTACAGGAAAAATCTCAGTAGATGGCGAAATACTGCATACAGGTGATGCGTTTGAAGTTTCAAAATTAACACAGGTACAGTCACTTGAAGATAGTCACTTACTTTGGTTTGATTTAGTGCACAATTAAATGTCATTCTGATATTATAGTCTTATATTAGACATAATACTTAGACAGCTATGACAGGACAACGTGTTGGTTATATTCGAGTAAGTACAGTCGATCAAAATATTGAACGACAACTTGATGGCATAACCTATGATAAATGCTTTATTGATTATGCTTCTGGCAAAAATATAGAACGCCCAGAATTTAAAAATATGATGAACTATGTGCGAGAAGGCGATGTAATTGTCGTTCACTCGATGGATCGTTTAGCGCGCAGTTTAAAAGATTTAGTGGGTATTGTAGATGATCTTATTCAAAAAGGCATTGCCATTGAGTTTTTAAAAGAACGTATCACTTTTACAGCACAATCAACTGCCATGGACAACCTAATGTTGCAGTTAATGGGTGCATTTGCAGAATTCGAACGGTCTTTAATTTTAGAAAGACAGCGAGAAGGTATTCGACTTGCAGCAGCAAAAGGTAAATACAAAGGGCGTGCTAAAGCGCTTAAAAAAGATCAAGCGGAAGCGCTCAATTTGGCATGGCAGAATAAAGAATACACTTCTAAGGCTGCATTAGGTAAAGCCTTTGGTATTACCCGCCAAACGGTTTACAAATACTTGAAATAAAAAAAGCCCTAACATATGTTAGGGCTTTTAAAAATTTGGCGGAAGCGGTGAGATTCGAACTCACGGTGGGCTATTAACCCACGTCGGTTTTCAAGACCGGTGCATTAAACCGCTCTGCCACGCTTCCAATGCCGACCATCATATAAAGATTTTTTTCTTTTGGCAAATACTTTTTCTAAACAAATGTTTTAAATGCTTAAATTTAAAGCAAAACTCATCTTGTTTAAGATCAAAACCTTTTTTAAATAAAATTCGTACTTTATTAGGAATAACTTGTGGCTCGTAAATTACTCACTGCTCAAGGCTATCAACGCCTACAAAATGAACTAAATGATTTAGTACGTAAAGAACGCCCTGAAATCACTAAAATTGTCACATGGGCAGCAAGTTTAGGTGATCGGTCTGAAAATGCAGATTATCACTATAATAAACGTAAACTCAGAGAGATTGACCGCAGAATCCGTTTCTTAACCAAACTTTTTGAAGTAGCACAACGTGTTGATTACCATGTCCAACAAGAAGGCAAGGTTTATTTTGGTGCGTGGGTAGAACTCGAAAATGATGATGGGAAGACTATATATTTTAGAATTGTAGGAGATGAAGAAATTTATGGACAAAAAAACTATATTTCATTGCAATCCCCTATGGCAAAAAGCTGTTTAGGTAAGTCTGTAAACGATGAAATTACTGTTTTTACACCTCAAGGTAATAAAATTTGGTACATCAATCGAATTTCTTATCCTGAGTAAAAAAGTTGACTTTTTATTTTGATCGCTATAATATTCGCGACCATGTTTATTTTTTGATTATTTTTTCACCTATACCTTTTTAGGATGTGCTTGACATCTCGTATAGGTTCTCCTTTAAACCTTGTCATTTTAAATGACACCATGACTGCCCCCTCATATTTTTAGCCAACTAAACAGGTAAAGATTTCGTTTGTCTTTTACTTTTTGGGTAGTTATTGTCTGTCGCGGAGTCAATATGCACGGCAACTCATCGCAAGTTACAAGGCGCTCGCGCCTCAATCACGCTTTTACTGTTCGTACATCTACATTTGCACTTGCACTTCTTCCCTTTCTTCCACTAAACGCTATTAATGCAAAAGATCCAGCAACCACACAATATAGCAACGTGACGGAGCAAAAAAAGCTAACCGTTGTTGCAGTTAAAACACCGACCAATGTATTCAACAGCGGTCAAAATTTACATGGTTTTGGTTACGACCTCATGCGTAACTATGCTAAAAATCTCAATGTTGAGTTAGATTTTAAAGTTGTTCCTGATAACAACACAGCACTTAATCTTGTGTCACAGGGCAAAGCTAACCTTGCATTAACCAATGCATCAATGGAAAAAATTGAAGATAAACAACTCAATTTTTTCTCTGCTACGTGTGGTAATTTTAATGCATTACAAAAAAATGGTCTAGATACCAATATTAATTTGGTTGTTAAAAATGCAGATGATCCACTTGCTCAAACTGCCAGTGGCTTTATTTGTAATGCCAAAACAGATGGCTCTATGGATCATTTAGCTTCGTTTTACACACGTAATGCTGTTGATGACAATGGTTGGGATATTGTAGAGCAAGACCTCAAAAAGCGTATGCCAGTTTATAGAGCAAGCTTTAAGCAAGTTGCTCAAAAATATAATTTAGATTGGCAAATGCTAGCTGCTATGGGCTATCAAGAATCTTATCTTAAGCCAAACTCGGTTTCACCTACTGGTGTGCGGGGTTTAATGATGCTAACCAATACTACTGCAAAGGCAATGGGTATCCAAAATCGGGATGACCCTAAACAAAGTATTCAAGGCGGTGCTAAGTACTATGACCAACTGTTAGGGCAATACCAAGAGATTCCTTTTCCTGATCGTAATTGGTATGCACTAGTAGCATATAATATGGGTCCTGGTGCGCTTGCAGGTATTCAAAAACAAATTGCGAAAAAAGGAAAGGATCCAAATGATTGGCTCAATGTATATGCTTATTTACAACGTCATCAGGTCACTAACTCTAAATATAAACAAGCATTGCAATATGTGACACGTATTCGTGCTTATTTAGAGCATATTCAAGCTAATCATACCAACACCATTAATGTATAAAAAAGGCGAACTATGTTCGCCTTTTTTTATGCCGTCTGTTGTAACACTTCTTTATATAGTGCCTTTTGTTCAGAACTTGGTTTTGCAGTTTGCAATGCCATTAGCTGAAGCATATCGCCTTCAACCTTAATTTTACCTGTCATGAATGCTTGCATTGCAGCGGTCATATCAAATTCTAAAAAAACTTTACGTAACGTTTCTGCGTCCATACGCAAAGTCGTTTTTGCGCTATCAGCTAAACCTTTTTTAATTTTGCCACCTGCCAATGAAAGTGCAGTATTTTCCGAAGCACTATCTGACACAATTAAGTTAATTGTTAAATTTGCGAGTGCAGGAGGTAAATTCAAATCTCCTGCTTGTGCAGTCAGCTCATCTACTTTAGAAAACCACTCTTCTGTTAAAAATGCAGGCATTTTTTTTCCTCTAATTCAAATAATGTTGATGAAAAATAAATAATCACCAATATGCTTTTGCCTTTTATACCATGTTCTGTTTTATAAAAATAATTTTTATTAGTGTATGCTCTATTATTGTGCAGAAAACATAAAAAAAGCACTCAGAATATTCTGAGTGCCTTAATAACAACCTTATTCTGCTGCAAAACTTAGATTCACAACATCCAAACGATTTTTCATTTCCTCAGGATCTTTAAGATCAAATTCACGCTCTTCATCCAATTTTTCAAAATCAAATAAATCACGGTCTGCAAGTTGTGAAGGCGATACATTTTGTAATGCACCAAAAATACTATGTAAACGCTTTGGATACTGTTGATCCCACTCACGAAGCATATTATTTAACATTGCACGTTGTAAATTTTCTTGCGAACCACATAAATTACATGGAATGATTGGAAACTTACGCATTTCTGCATATTTAATAATGTCTTTTTCTTCTACATATGCCAACGGACGAATCAAAATATTTTTCTTATCCGATGATAATAGTTTAGGTGGCATCGCCTTTAAACTACCGCCATGAAATAAGTTTAAAAAGAATGTGGCAATAATATCATCACGGTGATGACCCAACGCGACTTTAGTTGCACCAATCTCTTGTGCAAAACCATACAACGAACCACGACGTAAACGAGAACATACCGCACAATACGTTTTACCTTCTGGTGTTAAACGTTTAGTAATGCTATATGTATCTTTTTCTAATATGTAATACGGAATATTATTTTCTTCTAAATAACGTGGTAACACATCTTCAGGAAAGCCAGGTTGTTTTTGGTCTAAATTTACTGCTACAACATCAAAATTGATGGGTGCAATACGTTTAAATTGTAAAAGAATATCAAGTAAAGTATAGCTGTCCTTTCCTCCAGAAATACAGACCATCACTTTATCACCCTCTTCGATCATTTTATAATCACGAATCGCATGACCTACCTGACGGCGTAGTTTTTTTAATAAACGATAGTAAGCCGAACTGGTTGGGAGTTCAGGTTTAAAATTAAAGCCTTGACTGGACTCAATTGGAGAGAACATAAACGAGATAAACCCTTTAAAAATTTTGGGCAATTTTATATGATTCAGCCTCGTTACGCACCCAGATTTTATCGCTTTAAATTTATTATTTTTGACAAAACTCGTTAAAAAGAGCTTATTTTTTAGTTTTCCACAAAACCTGTGGATAAAACTGTGGACTTCTTCCCTCTTGACAAAATATGACAACCATTTGACAAGGGCTTCATTCAAATTGATCACTTTTTAATCAATTTTATTTTTCATAAAAATCAACAACTTAAATAAGTCAAGAAAATAAAGAAATTAAAAATAATTGTTTTTTTGTTGACAATAGCAACACTTAAACCTTGCTTTTTTATGGTAAGACTGCTAGATCAGGCATACAATTTGCTAAAAAATACCCATATTTATTTGATAAATTTGTTACAGAATTTATCCTTTATTTATCTCTACTAAATATTATCTCAAAATCAAATAATTACCTTTATTTTTAGCATGAATTTCATTCATGTTTTATAGGTCAAAATTTTATTGTTTTTGTTTCTTTTAACTTTCAAACTGTCTAATTTTTATGCAAAAAATTTTTAATTTCATCTACTTGATGCTAATGTAAAAAGATGATCAAAAAATCCTCTACGAAGGAAGGAACGATTTTGAGCACACATGAAAGTGAAACTATTTCAATAAACTCTTGGCTCCATTTAGGCGCAAGCGCTTTTTTTCGCGCACATCAAGCCTACTATTTAAATGAACTTAACGCACACAATTGGAAAATACATCTAGCTAACCTAAGAAACAGTGCTTCACAACAAACATTACAGGCATTACAAGCTCAACAAGGTGATTACACACTTGAAATTATTTCACCAGAAGGTGATTTTGAATATAAAAAAATCACTGCACTAAACGATATCATTTTATGGGATGTTGGACTTGCCTCTACAATAAAAGTTGGTGTAGCTAAAGAAACAAAAATTATTTCTTTTACTGTGACAGAAGGTGGTTATTTTTTAACAGATGACGGCAGACTTGATTTAGAACATCCATGTGTTGTGTCTGATCTCAATAATGAAGGCGAAATGCAAACGCTCTACGGTACAATTACCCAAATACTTCTTGGACGAATGTATAACAATAGTGGTGCTATTAGCTTATTATGCTGTGATAATTTGAGAAACAACGGTGAGAGCTTCTTACAGGGTTTAAATGACTTCATTGATGCCAAAAATTTCCCTGAATTAAAGCAATGGGTAAAACATCACGTTTGCGCACCTAATAGTATGGTCGATCGGATTACGCCTAAATTTGAAGAGAGTATTTTTAAGCGTATAGCTCAAAAGAATATTAAAGATGATGTACCACTTAGCTGTGAAAAGTTTACACGTTGGGTTATTCAAGATAGTTTTATTACTGAGCGCCCACTATTAGAGCAAGTAGGTGTGGAATTTGTTGATGATGTAGCACCTTATGAAGAAGCAAAAATTCGTCTTTTAAATGCCAGTCATAGTGGGTTAGCTTGGGCAGGGGCACTTAATAACAAAACTTATATCAATGAAACATTAAGCACTCATATTGTTTCAATTATTAAAAATTATGCACAAAATGATGTTGGTTTTGCACTTCAACAACATGGTATCAATATAGACACCGTATCAGAGTGTAATACCATATTAAATCGCTTTAAAAACCCTTATGTTAAAGATACTGTCGCTCGTATTTCTTCAGATAGTATTGCAAAGTTAAGTGGTTTTATTGTACCCACCCTAAAAGATTGCTTTGAACAAAATAAAATGCCAACAAGCAGTCTTAAACTTGCAGGGTTATATTTTTTCTTCCTTAAAAAATATAACCAAAATCAACTTCCATTTGAATATGAGGACTGTGCCCTATCTCAACTTAATGTAAAAGAAATCTTTTCGGCTTCAAATCCAATTCATGCATTTGCAACATCAAAAATTCTGTTTGGCTCACTTTGTGACTGTCAAAAATTTTGTGACTCACTTGAGCAGACTATTAAAGATCTAAAAGAATGAGGAATTAAAAATGAACAAAAACTATTTAAAAGATATCTATATTGTGATTGGAACTGTTATTGCCGTTTGTATTTCTGTTGCCATACTTTATCAATACCCAGTTGCATTAGGTGCATTGGCAGCATGGGTCACAACAGGTTCATTCTTTTTACAAGTTGTTCATATGATCCGAAAACGTGATACAACAGGTGTATCTCTTGGTATGTATGCTGCGTTATTTTTTGGCGTAACAAGCTGGACATTTTATGGCTATCAGATGCACGATATTCCTGTCATGACAGCAAATGGTTTAACTGCTGTCTTAGCAATTGTTGTTATTGGTTTAAAACTTTACAACGAGCGACCTATTAAACAAAAGAAGGTTAAAGCCGTAAGATCTATTTCAAAAAAACAGTTTAGCTGAATAAGTTACATTTTTACCTAAACTTTGCTTGCATTTTAAAACTTGAATTGCTAAAAAGCCTATACTTTTGTTTATTAATTATTCGTCCTTATGATAAAAAAGGCTGTAGGCTTTATACTCTTGTTGCCTGTTTTTACATGGGCAGGTACAACATACACCTATAAAGATGCCGATGGTGGTATTTTACTTACCGATCGTAAAATGAATGGTACACAATACACGAAAGTTAATGTAACGTATTATGCAGATAGCAACATGCACCGTTACCAAAACTGGGGTAAATCAGAATCTGCTGTACTGCCAAGTTATAGTCGAAATAAAAATGCCTTTGATGCAATTATTAAAGATGCCGCGCAACAACACGGACTTGCCGAAGGCTTAATTAAAGCAGTTATGCATACCGAATCTGGATTTAATACAAGTGCGCGATCACCTGTAGGTGCACAAGGTTTAATGCAACTTATGCCTGCAACTGCTAAACGTTTTAATGTATTTAATTCTTTTGATCCCCAACAAAATATTCATGGTGGTGCCAAATATTTAAGTTTTTTACTAAAACGTTTTAAAGGCAATATGAGCCTTGCTCTTGCAGCCTACAATGCAGGTGAAGGTAATGTACAAAAATATGGTGGTATTCCGCCTTTTAAAGAAACACAGGATTATGTACACCGTGTGATGAGTCGTTATTCTAACTTATACAATAATGGACTTATTCTTGGCAGTACGACACTCTCAAACACACAAATTATCACAAAATCTGCTCAAGCTCCTACCTCTACGCTTTCTGTGAAAACACAAACCTCGACTAAAACAAAAGCACGCGAAATCATTCAGCTTGCCGACGGCACCTTTACAGATATTTCCGTAAGAAACTAAGCATTACATCTTGAATTTTACAATTTCTCACCGCATATTAAGCCTTATAGCTTTTGATAAGTTATATTTTTTAATTATAAGAGGATTTACTCAATGATGCGGATTGGTTTGTTTTTGCTTACCAACCTCGCGGTACTGGTTGTCGCTGGTCTTATTTTGTCAGTATTAGGTGTTGGTAGTTACCATAGCCACGGTGGTTTAAACCTATCTAACCTAATGGTCATCTGTTTTGTTTTTGGTATGGTGGGTTCTTTAATTTCGTTATTCATGTCTAAATGGATGGCATTAAAAACCACAGGCACAGAACTGATTGATCCAAATGCACCGCGCAACCAAGCTGAGGTTTGGTTATTGCAAACGGTTGCAGATTTATCTCAACGTGCAGGTATTAATATGCCTGAAGTTGGTATTTTTCCTTCTTATCAGTCAAATGCCTTTGCCACAGGTTGGAATAAAAATGATGCTTTAGTCTCTGTTTCAAGTGGACTTTTAGAGCGCATGAATCAAGATGAATTACGCGCTGTACTTGCTCACGAAATTGGGCACGTTGCTAATGGTGACATGGTCACATTATCGCTCATTCAAGGTGTTGTGAATGCCTTTGTTATGTTTTTTGCACGCGTTGTAGGCGACACCATTGACCGTAATGTATTTGGTCGTGAAGATGGTGAGGCACCAGGATTTGCATATATTGCAATTACGATGGTACTTGATATTGTGTTTGGCTTCCTTGCATCTGCTATTGTAATGTGGTTTTCACGCTATCGTGAATATCGTGCAGATGAAGCAGGCGCACGTTTAGCGGGTAAACAAGCTATGATTTCTGCTTTACTGCGCTTACAAGCAGAAACTGAAATGCCGGATCAAATGCCAAAAGAAATGAAAGCCCTTGCAATTACTGAGGGTCGCGAACAGGGCTTTAGTCTTGCAGCCTTATTTCAAACACATCCTTCTATTGAAGAGCGTGTAGCTGCTTTACAGCAACTTAACTGCCCTTAATCAATAAAGCCTCTAAATAGAGGCTTTATTTTTAGGCAAAAAAAAAGCCATACTCTGTCAGTAGGAGTATGACTCAAAAATAG
Organism: Acinetobacter sp. HY1485; assembly: GCF_027568475.1. Taxonomy (GTDB): domain Bacteria; phylum Pseudomonadota; class Gammaproteobacteria; order Pseudomonadales; family Moraxellaceae; genus Acinetobacter. The sequence continues at coordinate 60,895 of NZ_JANKZG010000007.1, forward strand.
GAAACTACAGCAGAATTCCTATGCTGTTAGAATAGTAAAACAAGCTTAAATAAAACTTAATTTTTTTAGACGCAATATAAAAAAAACCCAATTAAGGGGCTTTTTATTGTTTTATAAATTATGACTTACTCACAATGATAAAACATAAATTTATCTATTAAATAGATGGATTACATCATTCAGGACTTTAATGTCGCCTAATGTAATCTAGTATCTAATGACATTATAACAAAATGTGAGTAAGATTGTGCGTAAGCTCTATTTTTAATTTATCTTACTCAAAAAACACTAAATTAATTTAAAATTAATAAGTTAAAGCCCAAAGGAAAAATTTAGCATGTAACTAATCATTCAGGTTTATGTTTTGAAATTAGACCTACTGGTAAACAAATATGGCAATACAGATACCGTTTCTTAAACAAAGCCAAAATGCTTAAAGTGTAGCTCTTGCCCGTGACAAACCAAGCAATATCGTAAATTATTAAAAAAAGGCATAGATCCATCTGAACATAAAAGAATGAAAAAATTTTAACTATTAAATCTAACCAAGAAACTTTCCAATTTGTTGCAGAAGAATTTATAAACTTTAAAAAACCTGTTAAGTCTGCAGAATGGTTGGATTTCAGAAATTGCTATTTAAATAAAGACATCTACCCTGTTTTGGCGAAACTACCAATTAAGGATATTACAGTCCTGTACATTAGAACTGTTCTAGATAATGCAATTAAACGTATTAAAAAGACCAGGCGTGGTACTGGTGCAAATAAAGGAAACCTAATTCGTCAGATTATGGCTGAAATTACACAATATGCCATTATGACAAGCCGTATAGAAATAGATCCAACTTATGCGCCGCGAGGTTAAAGTTAAAGGAATTTACTATCTTGTAATTGTTGTAATACCTCATAAAAAGCCACTAGACCTGTGGTGCCTGATAAAGGCGTGTTATCTACCAAACCCGCTTTCAGACCAAGCTAGCGTCATACTTACCTCAGGCGGTATTTTGTAGGCATGATCAGACATTGGACTTCCTATCTCCGTAGGATGCTCTGTAATCTAAAGCTCATCTTTATGTTTTTCTTCAATCGTGACATCAGAAAATAGCCCCATGATGGTTCGACTCTTACCTGCCAACAATAAAGATTCTACTTTTGGGGTAATAGGTGATGCCATAGCGGTATTAGGTGCACCGCTAAGCACAGATGATATTGTCATTCATTTTCCTCAAGGCATAACAAAACCGGCGTGAGAGCGGAATGTAATTGGGTAAATCTTCGATATGGTTACTTTTTAAAAGTAAATATTGTATTTTATCTAATCATCAAAAGGAATTTTAGTGGTCATATAAATGTATCGTCCAAATTGTCCGTTCTGTGGGAGTACACAGACTAGATATAGTCAGCAAAAATCAAATTTATTTCAAGAATCCCATACTTGTAATAACTGTGGTCGTCAATTTTCTGTTACCTTATCAAATCCAAAGAAAAAAAGAGGATTTCTTTCAACCCTTATTTTGGCTTTGTTAGGTGGAGCTGCAATTTTTATAGTAATCGTTTTTATGTTTGGGCGTACAAGTCACCAAAGCTCGCCCAGCCCTACTATTGAAAAACAGCCATCTGTAGCAGATCAAGAGCTAAAACCTTTAAGCAATGAAACTATTACACCAACTCAAACTGTAGAGCCAACACCAATACCCGAACCACAACTACCCAAGCAAGAGGATTTTCCTACTCAAGCTGAGCAAAATGCACATGCCTATACACCTACGGCAGAAGACTACAAACGCTTAGAACAAGAAAAGCAAAGTCAAAAAAGCATTGCTGATAGTCAAAGCCAAAATGATACTCTGAGCATTAAAACAACTCTACGGAATAAATCAGAATGAAAAAGTTAACTTTAATTTTTCTATGCTTATTTAGCTCAACTATTTGGGCTGATTGTAATAGCTTAGCTCATATTGCTGATACTAATAGTGTGCAATACGGAACTAAATATATTTTTTACGTTAAAGGCCAAAAAGGCTTTAGAACATACTTTCATTCAGCCCCATCCCAACAATGTTTAATAAAAAACCTTTTTATTATTTCTAAAGATTCAGTAATTGCATATCAAACTTTTAAAAATGAAGGTCAAACATGGATGTATGTTATGTACGTTGCAACAGATGGAAATACTACAGAAGGATGGGTTAAAGAACACGATTTTAAAATAGGTGGCTCTATAGATCCTGTACAACCTTAAATATTAAGGCAGTATACTACAAGCATTATGTACTGCCATTCTTAGGTTGTTTTCTTGCTGATGTTTTACGGGATTAGTAATTTAATTTTAATATCTTATATAAATTCAGTTTCTTACTCAGGTTGCACAGTATTATAGTATTTATTTAATAGTATAAGAAATTTTCTCATCCTGGTAATCATTCCATCCTGTCCAAAAATCATGAAGAACAACCTTATTACCTACAATAGATATTACTTGATAAATATAAACTCGCGGTGGGCTAGTTTCATTTAGTTTATTTTTTTCAACTAACATAAATGTATCTGTATTTAGCCATTTAACACGTGTTTTTAAATCAACTGGACATGATTCTGCTGAACTCCCCATCTCACTAGATAAACCAGCATCTTTTTTTAGTGAAATACCTGCACACTCTGCACCAAACATCACTAGTTTTTTATCTTTTAATGCTAACTTATAATCAATTCCATGAGTAAAACAGCAAGCAAAAATACCAGCAAAAGCAATACTTTTTTTCATTTTCTCTTTCATTTTAATAATCATACTTCGAGTATATTGCGTGTAATATCAAATTTTTTCAAAGTAGAAGCAATCATTTGAGCTTCATTACCAATACTTGTCCCCTCTTTCACATTACTTTTCATAGTTTTAGCTAAACCAACCACTAATGTTTGAGCTTGCCCAACCACTTGTTTTACATCTTACATAGCAAAACTAGGTTTATTAGCTCGTTGTGGTGAAGATGCGTTATTAGAAGAAGGCCTGACATCAATCATCTGAAATTTACGTGTTTCTTCCTCTTGACGGCGTTTACCATCAAGCATTGGTGTAGGTTGAATATTTCACGCCAAGAACTATATGAACGTATAAAAGATCAGCGTATTAATAAACCATAAAAAGATGGACGAAAAAGCTATTGGTTAAATATTTATGTACTAGCTTATAGTACATCTGATCTCAATCTAGCTAGTTAATTATAAAAAAGCCCCAATTAAGGGGCTTTTTATTGTTTTATAAATTATGACTTATTCACAATGCTAAAACATAAATTTATCTATTAAATAGATGGATTACATCATTCCACCCATACCGCCCATGCCACCCATATCAGGTGCACCAGCAGCTGGTTTATCTTCAGGAATATCTGTAATCATTGCTTCTGTTGTTAGCATTAAACCTGCTACAGATGCAGCATGTTCAAGTGCAGAACGTGTTACTTTTGCAGGATCAAGAATACCCATTTCTAACATATCGCCATATTCGCCTGTTGCTGCGTTATAGCCATAGTTACCTGTACCTTGTTTTACAGCATTAATTACAACCGACGGTTCATCACCAGAGTTTGCAACAATTTGACGAAGTGGTGCTTCAATTGCACGACGTAAAATGTTGATCCCTACTGTCTGATCTTCATTTTCGCCTTTAACACCATCAAGTGCATTTACAGCACGTACAAGTGCAACACCACCACCTGCAACTACACCTTCTTCTACAGCGGCGCGTGTTGCATGTAACGCATCATCAACACGGTCTTTTTTCTCTTTCATTTCAACTTCGGTTGCTGCACCAATTTTGATTACGGCAACACCACCAGCAAGTTTTGCAACACGCTCTTGTAGTTTTTCACGGTCGTAATCAGAAGATGACTCTTCAATTTGTGCACGAATTTGTTGAACACGCTCAGAGATTGCAGCTGCATTACCTGCACCATCAACAATTACTGTATTTTCTTTAGAAACAGTCACTTTATGTGCTGTACCTAAATCTTCTAAAGAAGCATGTTCTAAAGACATGCCTACTTCTTCAGAAATAACAGTAGCACCTGTTAAAATTGCGATGTCTTGTAACATTGCTTTACGGCGGTCACCAAAGCCTGGTGCTTTTACTGCACATACTTTAATAATGCCACGCATGTTATTTACAACAAGTGTTGCAAGTGCTTCGCCTTCTACATCTTCAGCAATAATTAAAAGCGGTTTACCTGTTTTAGCAACAGCTTCTAAAGTTGTGATTAACTCACGAATATTACTTACTTTTTTATCTACTAAAAGAATGTATGGATTTTCTAGTTCAGCAGTCAATGTTTCTTGCTTATTTGCAAAGTACGGGCTGATATAACCACGGTCAAACTGCATACCCTCTACAACGTCTAATGCATCTTCAAAGCCTGAGCCTTCTTCAACCGTAATAACACCTTCTTTGCCTACTTTTTCCATCGCTTGGGCAATCAGTTTACCCACAGTATGGTCAGAGTTTGCAGAGATCGAACCTACTTGCTCAATCGCTTTAAAATCATTTGCAGGTTGTGCTGTTTCGCGAATACTTTTTACAACTTGTTTTACCGCAATATCAATACCGCGCTTTAAGTCCATTGGGTTCATACCCGCAGTCACAGACTTGATACCTTCGTTTAAAATTGCTTGAGCAAGAACAGTTGCTGTTGTTGTACCATCACCTGCAATGTCATTTGTTTTTGAAGACACTTCACGCACAAGTTGTGCACCCATGTTCTCAAACTTATCTTTTAATGATATTTCTTTTGCAACTGTTACACCATCTTTAGTGATATGTGGTGCACCAAAAGAACGATCAATCACAACATTACGACCTTTAGGACCTAACGTTACTTTTACAGCGTCTGCAAGTACATTTACACCTGCAATCATTTTTGAACGAGCTGAATCACCAAATTTTACGTCTTTCGCTGACATGCGTTACTCCAATTTTTACTTGATCTGATAATAAACAAAGAAAATGATTAGCCTTCTAATACAGCTAAAAGATCTGACTCTTTCATAATTAGAAGTTCTTCACCGTTTACTTTTACAGTTGTGCCTGCATAAGTACCAAATAAAACTTTATCACCTACTTTAACGTCTAAAGCACGAACGCCATTGTCTGTAATTTGACCATTACCTACTGCAATCACTTCACCTTGAGATGGTTTTTCTGTTGCAGAACCTGGTAATAAAATACCACCCGCTGTTTTTGTTTCTTCTTCAACACGACGAATTACAACGCGATCATGTAACGGACGAATATTGCTCATCTTAAACTCCATCAGATTCCAATGACTCATAGTGATTGTTTTTAGAGTTCACTATCAGTACAAATTTAAATTTCTACTATTTTTTGGGGGCTTAATTTTTTGGTTCAAGAGCTACACAACGAAAAAATATCTTTTTTGATGTTTTTTTATCCAAAAAAAATCTCCTTTTGCTCAAACTCTTGTAAATCTTCATTAAATTCAAAATGTGAAATTTTTTTATCTGCAAACAATACGTTAAAACTATTCGGTTCTTGATCATGTAAACGATAAGACGTAGAGGTACCTGCATGAATATCGTATACAGGTGCATCAAGTGCTAAATCATAAATTTTATTTAAATCGTACACTGCATTTTGATGTAGATGTCCATGCAACAAACCAAACAATCCATGTTGTCCCCATATTTGAAGTGCAGTTTTCGCTAATGTAGGGCAATCTTTCATATCATGTTTAGCATCGGCAGATGCATAAAAAGGTTGATGAATCACTACTAATTTAATTTTGTTCTTAGGTGCTTGCTCTATCTTCTGCGCAATATCATTGATTTGTTCTTTAGATAAACGCCCTTTGGTATGATGTCTGCGATGAATACTGTTCACGCCAATAATATAAAAATTTTGCGTTTCCAGTACTTCTTCTGGTTTACCAAAAAAATTTTGATAACGCACAAAAGGACTAAACATACGGCGCCACACATGATAAAGCGGAATATCATGATTTCCTGGCACAACTAAATAAGGTAAGTTGAGGCTTTCCAAAAACAGTTTACAATGAAAAAATTCCTTAAAACGCGCTCTTTGGGTTAAATCCCCACTTACTACAACTGCCTCAACCTTATTCTCTCGACAAAACTTTTGAATTGCCGTAATACAATTTTCTTTATGTGTTCCAAAGTGTAAATCAGACAGATGTAATAGCATGAGGCACCATCATTGTTAATGCATTTTTTTCAACAGAAAAGTGAAGTGGAGAACGTGTCTGCACAAGCTCACCATCAATTGCAAGATGTATTGTTTGTCCTTTACAAGTTTTTACCACGACTTGATCAGCACTAAAACTGTATACTTCTGGCGCTTGCTCTATTTTCCCTTTAATCAATTGAACTAATAGTTTGATTAATGACCATTGATTGGTTTTAGCCACCATTACTCCTCCAATTTTACCTGCTTTTACAGCTTTAGAAATGCGTAACTTCATTTCTTTTAATTGAAGCTGATTATTTCCAAAGAATAAAAGTGGTGTGGATACGGGATGATGATGCCCATCTATTTCTATTTCTAACTTAAGTTCCTGATAGTGCCTTAATAACACTTCCAAAGCAGACGTATAAGCATGTAATTGGAAACGCCCTAACTGCTTATTGTATTGCTCTCTTTTTTGAATAAATAAAGGATATAATCCTAAACTTGCATTGTTGAGATAAATAAACTCGTTGACCTTAGCAACATGTAACGTACGTTTTTTACCTGTTGCAATGGCTTCAGCTGCTTGTAACAGATCCAAAGGAATTTTTAATAACCGTGCTACATAATTAAATGTACCTAAAGGCAATACACCTAAAGGAATATGAGTGCCTAATAAGTGCTGTGCAATACCATTAAGCGTTCCATCTCCCCCTGCACTCACCACAATCCCAATATCTTGATGTTGTTGATGACGCACTATCACATCCTTCATTACTTCAGCTAAAGGCTGTTTCTCTGAAAGTTCAAATACCTGTATTTCAAATCCATGTGCTGTAAATATTGTCATAATTTGCTCATACCAATCCTCTTTATGAGTAGCATGAAACCCTGACTTTTGATTATAAATAATTGAAAGTGGCTTAAGTGTTTGCATTTTTTCCAAAAAAACCAGTAACTGCACGGCTCTATTGTGAATAAAAAAAATAAATGTACAAGATATTTTTAGATAAGTTGTACGTACTCTACAAGCTTTCTTCTTATTTAAAAAGTAACTGATTTTTATATATATTTCCAAAAAAAATATGACTATAATAAAAATAAATAATATCCACAAAAAGCGTGCTAAATATTTAATTCAAAAAGGAAAATAATATTAAGCCATTGTAATTATTAATTTTTAAATAAATATCAAGCCTTAAATTCGATATTTTTTTATGATCTAATACCACCAATTTAGATATGTAAGATTCCTGAGTATGACTACTGTCAATGCCCCTCACTTTGTTAAACATCAAAAACTTATTCAATGGGTTGAAGAAATTGCAAAACTTACTCAACCTGCAAACATTGAGTGGTGTGATGGTAGCGAAGAAGAATACCAACGTCTTATTGAGTTAATGATTACCAATGGTACGATGCAAAAACTCAATGAAGATACTCATCCAGGTTCTTATCTTGCAAATTCAGACCCTTCAGATGTTGCACGCGTAGAAACCCGTACATTTATATGTTCAGAAAAAGCAGAAGATGCTGGAGCCACCAATAATTGGGAAGCCCCAGCTATTATGCGTGAAAAACTAAATGGTTTGTTTAATGGTTGTATGCAAGGTCGTACCATGTATATTGTGCCATTTTCAATGGGGCCTTTGGGTAGCCACATTGCACATATTGGAATTGAAATTACAGATTCTCCTTACGTTGCTATCAGCATGCGCAAAATGGCACGTATGGGTAAAGCAGTTTACGACGTACTTGGAACAAATGGCGAGTTTATTCCATGTGTACACAGTGTTGGAGCGCCTTTAGCACCAAGTGAAAAAGATGTTGCATGGCCATGTAATGATGATAAATATATTGTGCATTACCCAGAAACTCGTGAAATTTGGTCATTTGGATCTGGCTATGGAGGTAATGCATTACTTGGTAAAAAATGTTTAGCATTACGTATTGCATCTGTGATGGGACGTGAGCAAGGTTGGCTTGCAGAACACATGCTTATTCTTGGCATTACAAATCCTCAAGGTAAAAAACACTACGTTGCTGCAGCATTTCCTTCTGCCTGTGGTAAAACCAATTTTGCTATGCTTATTCCGCCAAAAGGTTATGAAGGTTGGAAAATTGAAACTGTTGGTGACGATATTGCATGGATTAAACCGAGTGAAGATGGTCGCCTTTATGCAATTAACCCAGAAGCAGGCTTCTTTGGTGTAGCACCAGGTACTAATATCAAAACCAATCCTAACTGCATGGCAACCTTACATAAAGATGTAATTTATACCAATGTTGCTGTCTCAGACCAAGGTGAGATTTGGTGGGAAGGCTTAACAAAAGAAACACCATCTAATTTGACAAACTGGAAAGGACAACCACATACAGGTACAGAAAAAGCTGCACATCCAAATGCACGCTTTACAGTTTCTGCTGACCAATGTCCATCTATTGATGCAGAGTGGGAAAATCCAGCAGGTGTGCCTATCTCAGCATTCATTTTTGGTGGACGTCGTGCAGATACTATTCCGTTAATTACAGAAGCATTTGATTGGGTAGATGGTGTTTATAAAGCGGCAACAATGGGTTCTGAAACCACAGCAGCAGCCGTTGGACAGCAAGGTATTGTACGTCGCGATCCGTTTGCAATGTTACCGTTTGCAGGTTACAACATGGCAGATTACTTTGCCCATTGGCTAGAAATGGGTGAAAAACTCCAAAACCAAGCAGATCATAATTTACCAAAAATATTTAATGTGAATTGGTTCCGCCGTGATGAAAAGGGTAACTTTGTTTGGCCAGGCTTTGGACAAAACATGCGTGTACTTGAATGGATTATTGATCGTTGTGAGGGAAATGCAGAAGCCGTAGAAACGCCTATGGGACTTGTACCAACTTACAATGATTTAAATTGGCAAGAAACCGATTTTTCCGAAGAACAATTTAAACAAGTCACTGAACAAGATATGCAACTTTGGTTAAAAGAGCTTGAAAGCCATACTACTCTTTTTGATCAACTTGGTGAACGTCTTCCAAAAAGTCTAAAACATAGACAACAAACTTTGATTAAAGCTGCAAAAGCTGTATAAAAAAAAGGTCGCTCAAGCGACCTTTTTTATGAATTATGTCATACTTTAATAGATAAATAATGATGAGACGCATCACAATGAAAAAACTTTTGCTTGGACTTTCTACACTTCTTACACTCACTGCATGTCAAAATATGCCACAACCGTATAACGGAACGGCAGGCTATCAAGTAGAAAGTAAATCAAGCCAATCTGCAATTTTAAGCTACACCCTTGCAACTGCACCGAATCATCAAGTAAACCAACAAAAGTTGCAAAATGCATGTAAAAAAGTAATAGGACAAAATAAGCCCTATAGTATTACTGTATTAAGTACAAATGAAATTGCAAATCCAGCTAAGTTTCCAACGCAAAATGGTGTCAATATTGGACACTCACAAGCCACATTTAGCCTTGTAGGACGCTCATCAAATGATAGTAACGTGATGCGCAACACTTTAGATACTCACCCAGATACATTACAAGTGATTCGTTATCAGTGTTCATAACATCTGAGAGTGATTTCACTCTCTTTTTATAGGAATAAAAATAATGCAAATACAAAAATCAACGATTTTAATCACAGGTGGTACAGGACTCATTGGGTCAGCACTTATTCAACATTTTTTAAGCCATTCATGTCATGTTATTGTACTAACGCGTCATCCAAACAAATTAAAAGATGAATATCCAACAGATTATGTCAAAGGTATTCAATCTTTAGACCAACTTCCCCCTCAAACTTTAGTCGATTATGTCATTAATTTGGCAGGTGAAAGTATTGGTGGCAAACGTTGGTCAAGTCAACGTAAACAAAGTATTATTAATAGTCGTGTTCATACCACTCAAAAATTAGCGACGTGGTTACAAACACTTGAGCAAAAGCCTAAACGAGTTTTATCAGGCTCTGCTGTTGGTTATTACGGTATTAATGAACAGCATAATTGGCAAGAACTAGATGAAGATAGTCCATCGCAGTCTATTTTTGTTTCTGAACTTTGTCAAAAATGGGAAAATGCAATTTTACCACTCCAAAAAATGGGATTTAACTTAAATATTATTCGCTTAGGTGTCGTTTTTTCTAAAAAAGCGTCTGCTTTTAAACAAATGCTATTACCCATCAAACTTAATGCTGTAGGTAAAATTGCATCAGGGCAACAACCCATTACATGGATTCATATAGAAGATGTGGTTAATGCAATTTGTTTTTTATTAGCTCGCTCTACTAATAACTATTTAGTCTATAACCTTACAGCGCCTGACAAAAATCGTCAGATCGATTTTGTAAATACAGTTTCAGAGATTTTACAAAAGACACCATTATTGCCTTTACCTGAAACCGTGCTAAAACTAACATTGGGCGAACAAGCACAACTCATTACAAATGGACAATTTGTATATCCTAAACATCTATTAAAAGATGGATACCATTTTCAATATCCATCTTTAGAACTGGCCTTACAAAATTTACTGTAATCTTTCAGTGCATCGTTTTAGATGCACTTTTTTTTATTGTGCCTGCTCGGCAGCTTCAACTGTTTGACGAATCAACGTCGTAATTGTCATAGGGCCAACACCACCCGGAACAGGTGTATAAGCAGAGGCAATATCTTCGATTCCTTGCAATTCAATATCACCTACGCCGCCATTTTCTCTTGGATGAAAGCCTGCATCAACCACCACAGCACCTTGTTTAATCCAATCTTTTTTAATTAATTCTGCTTTACCAACAGCACCAACAATAATATCGGCTTGTTTTACAAATGCTTCTAAGTTTTGTGTACGTGAATGGCAAATGGTTACCGTTGCATTGGCCTGTAAAAGCATCATTGCCATCGGTTTACCCAAAATAGCCGAACGCCCTACAACAACCGCATGCTTTCCTGCAATTTCAATCTTGTTTTCTTGTAAAATAGTCATAATACCTGCTGGTGTTGCAGAACCATAGGCACTCTCACCCATCGCCATACGTCCAAAACCTAAACAAGTTACCCCATCAACGTCTTTTTTAAGATCAATTGCATCAAAACATGCACGCTCATCAATTTGCTCAGGTACTGGGTGTTGAAGCAAAATACCATGCACATCAGGATTTGCATTTAGTTTTTCAATTTCTGCAAGAAGTTCCTCTGTTGTGGTTTGCTGTGGTAATTCAATTTTTAATGAATCCATGCCTACACGACGGCAAGCATTCCCTTTCATACGTACGTAAGTCGCTGATGCGCCATCATCGCCTACTAAAATGGTTGCTAGAATTGGGGTACGTCCTGTTTTTGCTTTTAACGCTTCAACTCGTATTGATAAGTTGGCTTCAATTTGTTTTGCTAAAGCTTTTCCGTCTAAAACCAATGCCACAATGCATCTCCATAGGTGATAAAAAAACCATTTATATGCATAATACATCATTATTTTGAGAAAACATCTTTATATGCTTGTTTTATGAACATATATTCTTAATTAACTATTGTTTTTTTTTATAAGCTTGCTAATATATGCATCACCAAGACATGGCGGGGTGGCAGAGTGGTCATGCAGCGGACTGCAACTCCGTGTACGCCGGTTCGATTCCGACCTCCGCCTCCAATCTTGGTAAAGCCCGGGTGGTGAAATAGGTAGACACAGGGGATTTAAAATCCCCCGCCCACAAAGGCGTGCCGGTTCGAGTCCGGCCCCGGGCACCATCAATAATTCCAGCTTAATGCTGGTTTTTTTGTATGTGAACTATAAAAAATCTAACTCTGCATGATTCTATAAAAAACAGTTTTTTATTTATATATTTTCTCTTCTAAAACAGCTAAAAGTTATTTTTATTAAGTTGAATACTCAACTTTTTTATTTTAAAGAAGATTTTTTATCTATTTTGAATAAAACACCACCAAACAATAGCTTAAACACTTGCTAATACCTCTATATTTGAATATAGTACACGCCATGCCCGGGTGGTGAAATCGGTAGACACAGGGGATTTAAAATCCCCCGCCCACAAAGGCGTGCCAGTTCGAGTCTGGCTCCGGGCACCATCAATAATTCCAGCTTATAGGCTGGTTTTTTTGTACCTAAAATTAGTGAAGCAACCAATCAATAGATGCCTGAAAAAGCTTTTTTCCATCTACAGATAAATTTGTAAATGTATCATTTCCTAAAAAGAACATGAGTCTTTTTTGCGGTGCAAGCGTTTCATAGTCCATTGTACTTCCCTTTTCATAGCCCCATATCGCCACTTTTTCAGGTTGTCCATACACCGTTGCAATAATTGTTGCACCTAGTCCTGGGTGTCCCCAACTCATCGGTGCTTGCTTGTTATACACATTTGTAATACCCGCGTTTAAATGTGCCGAAAGTGGATGCGGTTGATTAACTAGCCATAAATAGGGTTCTTTTTCTACCTCACCAAAATCCTGATGAATTCTTTTTCCTGTCATCACCAAATCATCTAAATAATCATTTTCCCAAGTCATCAAAGGAATTTGAAGCTGACGCCATCCACTTTTTAAATCTTTTGCAGAGACACTCGAAGAAATAATAACAAGGTCTGTAGGTGGCAAATGATGTGGGTCTACATCCTGATTTACTAAATTAACTTTATAATGCTGATCTAATAAATAGTTTTTAACAGCTTGATCAGAAGAAATATCTAAATTTTTTAGCTGACCCACAATCGTAATCGTTTTATCTTCTTGTGCATAAACAGCCATATTTAACACAATACTCAAGATAAAAATGAAGATTTTCTTCATTTTAAAATCTGATTGTTGCACTTAAAACAGCTTGTCTAGAATCACCAACAGATACCGCTAAGTTACTTACAGAAGCCGTGTAGTAAGTTGTGTCAAAGATGTTATTTAGATTAAGTTTAAAGTCCACGTCTTTTTGTGCAATTTTAGTTGCATAGCTGACAAACCCATTAACCAATGTGTAATCTGGCAATCTAAAAGAATTAGTTGCATCGCCTGAGCGAGTACCAACATAATTTCCACTTAATCCAAAGCGTAATTGTCCATTATAAAATGTACCGTAATCATAATTAAATGCTAAAGAAGCTGTATTTTTAGCCACATTTAAAAGCGGTTTACCTATAATAGTAGTATCTGTTGATTCTGTAGATTTTGCATCTGTATATGCATAGGTCAAAGTACTGTCTAAACGGTCTGTCAGTTTTTTAGTAATATCAAATTCGATACCTTTTGAGCGAGCTTTTCCTGATGCCACAGTATCTATATCTGTATCAACTAGAATATTTTTTTTCTTAATATCATACAGTGCAATGTTTGCAGATAAATCTGATGCTTCGTACTTTAACCCTAATTCGTAAGACGTTGCCTGTTCGGGTAATAATGACGATGTTAAAGTAGTTCCGCTACTGAGGGAGGCAATGGTAGAAGATGGCTTGAGAGATTGTGTGTAACTGGCATACACAGAAAGCTGATCTGTCCATTTATAAACAAGTCCTGCTCTTGGTAACCATTTTCCATCATTGGTGTCGGTATTGACAACAAAGGGACGACCTTTTCCTGCAAGCTGTTGCCAATGGGTATAACGTGTACCTAACACTGCAATCCACTGGTCTGTTAAATAAATAGAATCTTGTAAAAAGACGCCATATGTATGTAATTTGTCTGTTTGGTCACTGTCTGTATTACTGACTTGGCTTGTATACGTATTGCCATAATCTGGATTTAAATAATCAAAGGTGGTTGTGGTACCACGTAGCATATCTTTTCGATAGTATTTTCGATATTCAGACTCTGTACCTAGCTGTAAAACATGTTTTAAGTTAGCAAGCTTAAAATTACCTTCAATATAGGCATTTCCAAAACTATCTATACTTAATGCCCCTTTGGTTGCATCAGCACGGCGTGATACGGTGTGCTTTGCTGTGTTTAAGGCAGTTACTCGTAATTGATTAGCATCGTAAGTTTCTTGGTTATAGCTATAACCTGCATGGGCAGACCAATGATCATTAATTTTATGATCAATACTTAATTGGGCTAAGTGGTCTTCACCTGTCATTTGATTTGACGCTTCATCCAAACGCGTTGTACGAGAAATAGGTAATGCTTTATTTGTGGTTTTATCAAATACAGTAGATCGATCAAAAGGCACATCAAATTTATGATACTGATAACTTACATCAACTTGTGTCTGACCATCATCCCAACGTAAAGAAGGGGCAATGAGTTGTTGTTTATTAATACCAAAATTACGCCAATAGTCTTGGGTAGATTGGTTTGCAATTAAACGATAAGAAAAATTGCTGTCTGCAATTTGTCCTGTTGTATCTATTGTTGCACCAATACCATTACGTCCTTGTGCGTAGGTTGAACCATTTAAAGACACTACTGTACTTTGCTCTTTTTGAGGCTTTTTAGGCACAACATTAATAACACCACCAGGGTCCATAATACCGTACAACAATGAGGATGGTCCTTTAAGCACCTCCACCTTGTCAACGGCGGCATTCATGGTTCGACCTTGAATAATTGGCATACCATTCACCATAATCGAACCATCACGATTATCCCCAAAGCCACGTTTCATCACCGTATCTTGTGTGCCACCTAATGTATTGCCCTGCGTTATACCACTCACCTGTGTAAGTGCCTCATCTAAGTTTTGAGGTTGATAGTCACTAATATATTGTGAAGACACCGTATTTACAGTTTGCGGAATATCTAAATTTTTTTGTGATGTTTTAAGCGTTGACGGCTCAATTTTTTGCGTGTTTTTTGTCAAGGTAATGGTAGGTAGTACTTCATTTTGTGCGTGGGTCATTTGGCTTAATGCCAAAGCTAAGGCGGTATAAGTAAAAATATGTTTCATCACAATCAACCTGTAAATAATAGTGCTATTAATAACAATTCTCATTTAAAAATCTAATTGAAATTTACAATAATTCTGAATATAGACTATTGTTTTTTAAAATAAATCTCTGCACACAAGCCCTGTAACGTATTAGAGCTTTTTAATTCTAGCGTTCCACCAATGACATTGAGTGCTGTTTGTACAATAGATAACCCAAGTCCACTGCCCGTTTCTTTATGTGTAAGTCTTACAAAGCGTTGAGTTACTTGTGCAAGTTGCTCTTGCGAAATACCTTGCCCATCATCGTGTACCCTGATGCACCACTGCTGTTCTGCACATATTAGCTCAATTAAAATCTGACTATTGTTTGGACTATATTTAATTGCATTTTCAATGATATTCATCAAAATAGTTTCAACACAAAAATCAGGTGCTTCAGTAAATGCTTGATGATATGCCTTAAAACTAATGACAATATTTTTATGCTGAGCCTGTACCATAAGTTGTTGCATACATACTTCTACAACCTTATTTAGAGAAATCCGAATAAATTGATGCTGTATATTTTCTTCTTGTTGTGCCAATTTTAATAACTGCTCAACTAAACGTGTCATTCTCACAATCGTTTTTTGTAAATCTTCTAAGTTTTCTGGTGTACTTCCATGCTTAGATAATAGTCGGGCTTGTAAATTCAGTGCGGTAAGAGGCGTTCTTAGCTCATGTGCTGCATTGGCAATAAATTTCTGCTGTTGTTCTTGTGCTTGTGTAATTCTGACAAACAGCGTGTTTAACTCGTCTATTGCTGGCTTTAGTTCATGCGGTAACTGATTAATATAAATTGGCGATAAATTAGAGTAATGCCGTGTGGCAAAGGTCTTTTTTAATACATGAATAGGTTTTAAGTGATGGCGAATTAACCGAAATAAGCCATAAATACCAAAAGGAACAAACAGCAAATAAGGAAGCAACATATTTAATGCAAGTTCTTTTGCTAAATTAACACGTACATGAATAAGCTGACTAATCTGAATCTGTTTATCTGCAAGTGGTAAAACATAAATTTTTAAATCGCCCCGATCTGTTTTTTTACGCATAAAATGAGCAGATAATGCATAGGGTTGTAAGTAGTGATAACGTCCTTGAAAGTTTTCTAAATCCTTTTTGGGCACAATATCGATAAAGAAGTCTGTTTCGTTATATTTTTTTTGATGGTTAAAGGTTGATAAACGACTAGGCAAATGATTTTCATCTAAAAAATGTGCCATTTGTTGCATCTGTTGATCAATAACTTCTTGTGATTCTTCTAAAGCAATTCGATAAGCCGAAAATCCAATCAAAACAAACAAACCAATACTAAACAAAGAAACACTTAAAGACATTCGGGCACTTAAAGATAAGCCATGATAAAATGCCTTCATTAATATTGTTCCTCAATACAATATCCAACACCACGCACAGTCCGAATAAAGTTTTTGCCTAACTTACTTCTTAGATTATGAATATGAACTTCTATGGTATTGCTTTGAATATCCTCATGCCAATCATAAAGTTTTTCTTCTAAAGTTTGCCTAGAAAAAATTTGATTGGGATACATCATCATCGGTTCTAAAATTAGCCATTCTTTTGCTGATAAGTTTATAATTTCATTTTCTTTCATGAGTCGATGCTTTTTAGGAAACATTTTAATATTTCCAAGGCTAAAACACAGCTCATCTTGCTTTACCACTACTGTACGGCGTAACAAGCATTCCATGCGTGCCGTCAATTCATCAAAATCGTAGGGCTTCACTAAATAATCATCTGCCCCAAGTTTAAGCATACCCACCTTGTCTCTAATTTGGTCTCTTGCACTGATAATAATGACTGCGGTACGGTCAAGTTCTGCTTTTTTACGAATGTGTTTAAGTACATCCACACCATCAACTTCAGGCAATCCTAAATCAAGCAAAATTAGATGATAAGTATGCTTAAACAAAAAATCTAATGCCTGTAAGCCTGTGGTTACCCAATCTACAGCGTAATTTTCATTGTGTAATAATTGACAGGTTGTTTTGCCAATCATCAAATCATCTTCAATATAAAGCACTTTAATCATTTACATTGCTCTAATAGATTGAGTGAAGGATTTAAAACTTGAGTTTTAATCTGTAAAAGTCCAAGTACCGTTGGAAATAAATTATCTTGGCTCACAGAAGTTGCTCGTTGCGACTGCAAACAGCTTTTAATTTTGGTCTCATCTTTCCATTGCGGTGAAAACCACATCAACATCGGCACATGCGTCTGTTGACTAGGTGCTATAAAATAAGGTGTACCATGCAAATATAGCCCATGCTCACCCGTAGATTCGCCATGATCAGACACATAAAACAAACCTGTTGCAACATTTAATGCTTTAAGTTGGTTAATGGTTTGTGCCAAAACATCGTCAGTATACAAAATCGTATTATCATAGGTATTAATTAAATCTTGATGGCTACAATCTTGAATATTATTGGTAGCACATACAGGCTTAAACTTTTCAAAATTTTGAGGATAACGCTTATAGTAAGCAGGACCATGACTACCCATTTGATGCAATACGATGAGTTGATTTTTTTGTAAGTTTTTTACATCTAATTTTTGCAAAGTATCATTTAAAGCCTCTAACAAAACGCCATCATCACACTCACCATTTTTACACGGCGTAATATAAGTTTTAATCCGATTGCACGTTCCTTTACACCCTGCGTTATTATCAATCCATGTGACCTCATAACCTGCCCGCTGTGCAATATCAAGCAGTCCTTCTCTGTGTGAAGCTAAATTTTCATCATACGCTTTTCTTGGCATACCCGAAAACATACAAGGCACAGAAACCGCTGTTTGTGTACCGCATGAAGACGCCTGCGAAAAATTAATAATATCTAACTTCTGTAAATTTGGATTAGTGGGTCGGTTATATCCATCTAAACTCCAACTTTCGGCACGTCCTGTTTCACCAATCACCAAAACAAATACTTTCTTATCTTGTGGATGGGTTTGCACTGCATCTGTTCCATACTGTACTAAGGGTTGATTCACTTGATGTACAAAACTTTTTAGATAGCTTGAACTTCCTGAAATAATATTTAACGGCGTAATTTGTGCTTTTAACTCTCTATTCTCTCTAAAAATAGGTGCATATTGACCATAAAATGAAAAAAGCCCAACGCCCATTAAAGCAAAAGCACACACAATTCCTATCAATTTGTGCTGCACTGTTTTTTGCCATGATTGCGGTTGAATACAAATTAAAAACACAACAATACAGGGTAAAACCACATATCCCAAAATATGTAAAACAAAAGGAAAAGACAATAAATCTAGTGTTTCATGCAGATCTGTTTGCATGAGGTTTTGGACTTGAGCTACATCTATTTTTATACCCAATTGATTAGTAAAGTAACTGGTCAAGCCTGTTAAAACAATCAAGAAAATGGCTAAAACTTTAGCGGTTAATCTCCAACTAAAAAGCTGTAAAACAAAATAATAGAAACTACTCAGAATAAGAGATGTTATACCTGCAAATAAAAATGCACCAACAGAATTAAACGAGGCTAAATGTGCGATTTGTTTATAAAATACAAGATTGGGCAAACCTGCCAACCATAATGCTAAGAGCCCATTAAAAACAGATAAAGAAACTTGACGCACCATTTAACATGATCTCGCAATAAATTTAGCTTTATCTCATCGTTTAAATCTTAGGGTTTGCTTAGGACAACGAACCCATATTAGATAAAGTACAAAACTAATTGCCCAACTCCACCATAATGCCCATAAATTATGACTAAGAAAATGTGCCCCTCTTAACATTTGCACTAAACTCATAACAGCACCTAATGTTATTGCCAATATGAGGAATATTTTTGCTTTTAAAGGGTAACGGTCATAATATGCAAAAAATAAAACAATTAAAGAAAACCCTGCAGATGCATGCCCACCTGGAAAACATTTGCCTAAACCTTGTATTGGTTTATTCCAATCAATTATTGTCTGATGCATTTCAACCATAGACCACGGACAAGCGTGTACAGAAGTTGCTTTGAGTAGCCCAATGACACTTACAGACAATCCCATTGAAATTAAAATAAATAATGCATGTTGTGATTTTTTTTGCTTGATATACAAAAATAAATAAAAAACTGCGATGGCAATTACAACGTCTTTTAAGCCTTCGTGCCCAATATGTACCAACCACCCATTATCTTCTAAATAAAATTTGGCATTAGGGTCTAACCATCCAATAGCAAGTTGTTGGTCAAGTTGTCCTGCTATAGGTACAAAAACCAACATGCTAAATGCAGTAGCAAATAACAAGATAATATTTTTTAGTTCGAACGTATTTAGTTTCACTTAATGCATAACTTCAAATTCTTTTACTTCAAAATAAGAATCAAACATTAAGACTTTCTTAGGATTTTTCCTAAGTTTTTCTTCATTTCTTCTTTTTCTAATTATTTTTATTTACAGAAGAAATATATGCTTAATCATTTTAATCTTTGGTTATTTTCTTTAATTAATGCACAACCTCATACTTCTTATTGGCTGATAGATATTGCACTATTTTGTTCTAACTTTTTATTGCCTATTTTTATTATCTTTATTTTCATCTTTAATTTTAAAAACAAACCTCTGCATATTTTACTGATTAGTACATGTACTCTCGCTTTAGGATTAAATTATATTTTCAATGAGTTTTTTTATTTTCCTCGTCCTTTTGTTTTACATATTGGACAAACACTTATTCATCATGCTGCAACCTCTTCTCTACCAAGTCATCACATGTTAATTGTATCTGTTTATTTACCCAACAACTGAAAAAATGGGGATATATGGGTCTTTGTGTTGCATTAGCTGTAGGGTGGTCACGCATTTTTTTAGGTGTCCATTTTCCACTTGATATTTTTACTGCTATTTTATTTGCTTATTTTTATAGCATTTCAACCTTATTTTTTATAAAAAAGCTCAAATTTGAATAAAACACCATCAAACAACAACTTAAACACTTGCCAATACCTCTATATTTGAATATAGTACACGCCATGCCCGGGTGGTGAAATCGGTAGACACAGGGGATTTAAAATCCCCCGCCCACAAAGGCGTGCCAGTTCGAGTCTGGCTCCGGGCACCATCAATAATTCCAGCTTATAAGCTGGTTTTTTTGTATCTGCTATTAACAAAAAATATATCGTAATTCTTAGCTTAATTTTTTAAAATCTACTACATATTGATAAATAAAGATTTTTAGGTATACAATGAAAAAATTACTTTTAGCAACTTTATGTGCAAGCTCTCTTACATTAGTTGCATGTGATAAAAAACCACAAGAAACAACCACAGCATCTGAGCAGTCTCAGTCTCAGTCTCAGTCTCAGTCTCAGTCTCAGTCTCAGTCTCAAAATAGTTTAAGCCAACATAATCTCCAAGACATCAAAAGTGATTTAACTGCGATTCAAGCCGTATCTAATAAAAAAGCACAAGAAGGTTTAGATTATCAGAGCGAAGCCATTCAAGCATTACAAACAGGTAAACAAGATCAAGTTCTTGCTGTTGTTGGTAAAATGCAAGCGTATGTAGATGGCTTTAACCAAAGCTTAAAAGAACTACAACTTAAGAGTAATGAAGCAGATGAACTTCGTAATAAAATTATCCAATCTAATACTGTTGGATTTGAGCTTGCAAAAGAAGGTGCATCTAAAACACCTGATGCCAACAAAATTAACCAACTTAAAGAACAGTTAGGCAAAATTCAAAATGAACTTGTGAGCATGATGCAAACGTTACAAGCACAGGTTCATCCTGAGCAAGCACAAAAACAAGATCACCAACAGCATCAGCAACACTAAACATAAGCGTGCTTGTAGCACGCTTTTTTAGCAATGAAACAATTAAGAACACAGCTTAAAAAATCGCGTAGACAGCTCAGTTATTTTGAACAACAAAAAGCTGAGCGCGCTGTGTTTCAACATGTAATTGGCTCAGCCATATTCAAAAATTCCAAAAAAGTTGGCATTTATTTACATGCTTTTGGTGAAGTCTCTACTCGGCTCATTATTTTATATTGCTTCAAACTTAAAAAAGAAGTTTATTTACCTCGTATTTGTCCTATCAAACAACAACTTTTATGGGTAAAAATTACCAATCAGCAATATCTGAAAAAGCAATTTTATAAACATCCACTAGGTATGTATGAACCTTTTGGACGTGGGCAATTAGTAAGCCATTTAGATTTATTAATTCTGCCTTTAGTAGGTTGCGATTTTGTAGGCACACGTATGGGTATGGGCGGTGGTTATTACGACCGTACACTTGCCAATGCCTCATACTCTCCTTACCGTTTAGGTCTTGCGCATAATTTTCAGCTTTTGCCCTCTTTACTCAAACGACAAACGTGGGATCAACCGTTAGATGCTGTATGTACCCCTAAAAAATTGATTTTTTTCAAACGTCTGCCCCAATCTTCAACTTAATCCCAACTTTTTTAGTCATTTTTAAATTCTCACCCTTGTAATTTGAAAAATATCCATCACTATAAAATCATGGCAACAATGTTGTCACTCATTAGGAGTGCCCATGACTGAACAAATTTTAAATAATGAGAGTTCACAAGAACTTGTAATTCCAAATACATTACCTTTATTGGCGCTACGCGATGTTGTGGTGTATCCACATATGCAAATTGCGCTTTTTGTTGGTCGCGAAAAGTCGATCAAAGCTGTAGATGTGGCGCGCAGTAGTGACAATTTAGTTTTTGTGGTTGCACAAAAAGATTCACTTACTGAAGACATTGACCAAAGTAACCTATACCAATACGGTACAGTGGCAAAAATTGTTCAAGTGGTTAATCACGAAAACGACGATAACTGTATTAAAGTGCTTATTGAAGGTCTACACCGCTCTAAACTTGAAAGTGTGACTGACGAAGGCGAATATTTTACAGCCGAACATGTGATTACACCGATGCATGTTCCATTAGATGAAACATTACAAGCAAAACGTACTGAAGAACTTAAAGCACTGTTTGCTCAATATGCAGAGTCAAAACTTCGCAATGCGCGTGAATTGATTACTGCTGCCAACAAAATTGATGACCTTGCACAGCTTATGTTTTTTGTGGCAACGCGTGCACCGTTAAACATTGAAGTTAAACAGCGTTATTTAGAGCATGACCACTTCGAAGCACATTTAGATGAATTGCTTGATTATCTTGCTCAACAATCTGAAGAACAACAGATTGAACAAGGCATCCATGACAGCGTAAAACGCCAAATGGAAAAAAATCAGCGTGAATACTTTCTAAATGAAAAAATGAAAGTTATTCAACGTGAACTGTCCGATATGAATGGCGGTGCAGAAGATGAAGTTGCTGAACTAGAGAAACGTCTAGAAGAAGCAGATTTACCCGAACACGTTCGTAAAAAGGCAGAAGCAGAGTTCCGTAAATTAAAAGCAATGCAACCTGCATCAAGCGAAGCAGCAGTTGTGCGTAACTATCTTGATGTGATTTTAGATACACCGTGGAATACAGCAAGCAAAGTCAGCATTAACTTACCTAAAGCGCAAGATATTTTAGATACAGATCATTACGGCTTAGATGAAGTTAAAGAACGTATTGTTGAGTATCTTGCAGTACAGTCACGTGTGAAAAAATTACGTGGTCCTATTTTATGTTTAGTGGGTCCTCCGGGTGTGGGTAAAACCTCGCTAGGTGAATCTATTGCCAAAGCAACAGGGCGTAAATTTGTACGCATGGCATTAGGTGGCGTGCGTGACGAAGCAGAAATTCGCGGACATCGTCGTACTTACATTGGTGCGATGCCAGGTAAAATTGTGCAGTCACTCACAAAAGTTGGCGTTAAAAACCCACTCTTTTTGTTTGATGAAATTGACAAAATGGCACAAGACTATCGTGGCGATCCTGCATCTGCATTGTTAGAAGTGCTTGATCCATCACAAAACAATAAGTTTAGTGACCATTATTTAGATTTGGATTTAGACTTATCTGAAGTAATGTTTATCTGTACCGCAAACAGTATGAATATTCCTGAAGCACTTCTTGACCGTATGGAAGTTATTCGTCTACCGGGTTATACCGAAGATGAAAAAGTGAATATTGCATCAAAATATCTTGTGCCAAAAGCCATTAAAGATAATGGATTAAAGCCAAAAGAACTTAGCGTTCATGAAGAAGCTATTCGCGATATTGTGCGCCGTTACACGCGTGAAGCAGGTGTACGTAACCTGCAACGTGAAGTGTCTAAAATTGCACGTAAAGTTGTAAAAGAAGCGGTAAGCAAAAAAGCGAAAAACCTAACCATTGATGTGACCGAACAAAACCTACCTGATTACTTAGGTGTTCATAAGTTTGACTTCGGTATTGCCGAAGAACAAGCACAAGTTGGACGCGTGAATGGTCTAGCATGGACATCTGTAGGTGGTGAATTACTTACCATTGAAGTTGCGACAATGAAAGGGAAAGGCAATGTCATCACCACAGGTTCATTAGGTGATGTAATGCAAGAATCGATCAAAGCCGCGATGACTGTTGTACGTACTCGTGCAGAAGCATTGGGAATTGATCCATCACGTTTTGCAGAAACTGATGTACATGTGCATTTACCTGAGGGCGCAACACCAAAAGATGGACCATCAGCAGGTTTAGCACTCACAACGGCATTAGCGTCTGCCTTTACGGGTATTCCAATTCGTGCTGATATTGCCATGACAGGTGAAACAACGTTACGTGGTCAAGCATTACGTATTGGTGGTTTAAAAGAAAAGTTACTTGCAGCTCATCGTGGTGGCATCCAGCTTGTCTTTATTCCACATGAAAATGTACGTGACTTAACAGAAATTCCAAATAATGTGAAAGAAGGTTTGGAAATTAAAGCAGTTAAGACCATTGATGATATTTTACCACTTGCACTAACAGAGGTACCAAAACCTTTGGTCACCCCTGTAGTCAATAAAATTGAAGACCAGAACTCGGCTCGTCACTGAACAAAAAAACCACTTCTTCGGAAGTGGTTTTTTAATAACGAGGACCTAATAAAATTTGGGTAATGAGTTGAGAGGCTGTTTGCACTAATACGTAATCACCATTAATTCTTAACCACTCATGTCCATTTGGTGGAGTTGGTAAATGTGAAGCCTGCCAATCAAAATGGCGCCCTTGATATTCTGGTGGTAAAAAATCCCCCTCATGCCAATCACGTACAGGATGGTCAGAATAAAAGTTAGGGTCTATGTTTTGCCAATAATAGTTTTGTGGCGGTGGTGTATCTGCATAGGTGTAATAACTTAATAAAACGGTTGTAATTAAAATTCCAATTTTCTTTATCATTATTTTTTCTCCAAAAAAAAACTGCCACATCAATGTGGCAGCTCTTGTTTTAGCGATTAAGTAAGATATTTGCAATTACCCCACTTGCTACAGCAACTAAGATATATTCACCTTTTACATGTACCCAACGATGACCACTTGGTGGTGGTGGTAAACCACGGCTACGCCAATCACTTACTCGATAGTGTGAACTACGATATGTTGGTGGGAGATTATCACCTTGTTGCCAGTGGCGTCCTTGTGGGGATTGTCGGAACTTTGGATAACGATCCATCTGACGATCATTTGGACCATCTCGATGCATTTGACGGTCATGCCCACCATTGCGATTCATATCGTGTGGCATATCACGCCCTTGTGGATTTGGCCCCCCACGATGGTCTTGCCATGGATCTGCCATTGCAACCACACTCATTGCACTTGTACTTACAACTAAGGCAAAAGACACTAATTTTTTTTTCAACATTATGCTGTCCTCATTCGATATAGATCTAATATATTTTATTTTTTGAGACTAAACATGAAGAAAACCTCTGAATATGTAAGCAACTACATGGCTTTTGTATAGGCTTATTGACTTTTGTATCGATCAGACGCGTTATAATTCAATTTTTTCCGTATTTCACTATTATGAAAATTCGTATTTTAACCATTGGACAAAAAATGCCAGCGTGGGTACTTACAGGTGTTGACGATTATCTCAAGCGAATACAGCCTTTTGTACAAACTCAGTTTATTGAGCTACCTATGGCAAAACGTGGGAAAAATGATTCAGATGCAGATATTTTAAAGTATTGCCAAATAGAAGGTGAAACCATTTTAAATGCATTGAAACCAAACGAAACTCTAATTGCGCTTGAAGTTGGTGGTCGCGAATTAAGTACAGAAAAATTAGCCGACACCATGAAAACATGGATGCTTGATGGGCAAGATATTGCATTAGCCATTGGTGGACCCGATGGTTTGAGCGATGCTGTGCGTCAGGCAGCAAAGTGGCATTGGTCTTTATCTAAATTAACACTTCCCCATCCATTGGTTCGTGTCATGCTCATCGAACAACTTTATCGTGCCATGAGTATTAACCATAATCATCCCTATCATCGTGCTTAAATGAAAGGGTGCGCAAAGCATCCTTTTTAAACTATGGAGTTTTATGAATACACTTCCCGGACTTTTTATATCTCATGGTTCACCCATGTTAGCTTTAGACCCCGAACAGGTCGGTCCTGCTCTCGAACGCTTGAGCTTAAATCTGCCTAAACCACGTGCAATTATTGTTATGTCTGCACATTGGGAAAGCCAAACCCTCGAAATTAGTACCGCTACACGTCCAGAAACTTGGCACGACTTTAGAGGCTTTCCACCCGAACTTTATGAGTTACGCTATCCTGCTTCAGGTTCACCTGAACTTGCAGAACAACTTATACAATTATTTACGCAAGCCGACATTCATGCGCATGCCAACAGTACACGCCCGCGCGATCATGGCGTATGGATGCCGTTAACACACATGTACCCCAGTGCAGATATTCCTGTCATCGAAATTTCGTTACCTATTACCTCTACAGCCGAAGAAATTTATAAAATTGGACAGGTTTTAACACCTTTGCGTGATGAGCAGATACTTTTGATTGGTTCGGGCAGTATTACACATAACTTAGCAGAACTGACATGGCAACCTGCAAGCACAACGCCATTATGGGCAAGTGAGTTTAGAAACACTATCGTATCTAAACTCACTCATCGAGATTATAACGGCGTTTTAGATTGGCAGTCTTTACCTTATATTCAACGCAATCACCCTACGCTAGAACATCTTGCTCCTTTATTTTTTGCCATGGGTACAGGGCAACGCTTCAGCATTGTGCATAGTAGTTTTTCGATGGGTGCATTAGGTATGGATATTTACCGTTTCGATTAACCATCGTTTTTTTTAATTAATTTTATTTATATTAACCATTTTACAGATTTAGCTATTCTTTTTAATATAGATACATAACTTCTAGCCAATTGGCTAAAAATCCTAGCTTTCTCCCAATCCTAAGCTAGGATTTTTTTTATGCTCTAATTCCGACTAAAATACTTGGTTGTTTAGACAAATAACTATCAGTAAAATTATTCCTTATTTTTTGTATGTCTTTATAACCAATGATGAAAACTGAACTTCTCTCACCTGCAGGTTCTCTTAAAAATATGCGTTATGCCTTTGCTTATGGTGCAGATGCAGTGTATGCAGGACAACCACGTTATAGCTTACGTGTGCGTAATAACGAGTTTAACCACGAGAACCTTCAAATTGGCATTAATGAAGCACATGCATTAGGTAAAAAATTCTATGTTGTGGCAAATATTCAGCCTCATAACAGTAAACTCAAAAACTTTATTCAAGATTTAGAACCGATTGTTGCCATGCAACCTGATGCACTCATCATGTCAGACCCCGGTTTAATTATGATGGTACGTGAACACTTCCCTCATATGGATATTCATCTTTCTGTACAAGCCAATGCCGTGAACTGGGCAACCGTAAAATTTTGGAAAGATTATGGCTTAACGCGTGTCATTGTATCGCGTGAACTTTCTATCGAAGAAATTGAAGATATCCAAAGACATGTACCCGATATGGAAATTGAAGTCTTTGTACATGGTGCACTCTGTATGGCATATTCTGGGCGTTGTATGCTATCAGGTTACATGAATAAGCGTGACGCCAATCAAGGTGCATGTACCAATGCCTGCCGTTGGGACTACAAAATTCATGAAGCAAAAGAAAACGAAACAGGCGACGTGATTCCTGTTCAAAATATTGTGACTGAGCCTATGCTCATCCAACGTAACGAAGAAGAAATGTTTGCTGCTGAGGAAGACGAGCACGGTACGTACTTTATGAACTCAAAAGATTTACGCGCAGTTCAACATGTAGAACGTCTTACAAAAAGTGGCATTGCATCATTAAAAATTGAAGGACGAACTAAATCTTATTTTTATTGTGCCCGTACTGCTCAAATTTATCGCAAAGCAATTGATGATGCACTCGAAAGCCGTCCATTTGATACCAGTTTGATGACCCAACTTGAAGGGTTAGCAAACCGTGGCTATACAGAAGGATTTTTACGTCGTCATGTACATACAGAATATCAAAACTATGAAGATGGCTCATCACGTTTTGACTATCAGCAATTTTGTGGTGAAGTAATTGAACATCATAACGGTTATCTCACAATTGATGTAAAAAACCGCTTTGTTATTGGCGATTCATTAGAGTTAATGACACCTCAAGGTAATATTACTTTCACACTTGAACAAATGAAAGACCGCAAAGGCAACGATGTTGAGAGTGCAAAAGGTTCAGGGCATGTTGTTAGAATCCCTGTCCCTATTAAAGATGTTGATATGACATATGCACTTTTAATTCGTAACTTACCTGATCGTGCAGAGGATATGCCTGCGTCTTCATTGGCATACTCAGCATAATGGCTCTTTTAATTACAGATGCATGTATCAACTGTGATATGTGCTTACCTGAATGCCCTAATACTGCCATTACTGAAGGGAAAAAAGTCTACGAAATTGAACCATTGCGCTGTACAGAATGTGTTGGATTTTATGATAACCCAACGTGTATTGCCGTATGTCCAATTAATTGTATTATTCCAAACCCTCAATATATTGAAAGTAAAGAAGAGCTACTGGTTAAATTTAAAGCACTTAACATTGTTTAAACCTAAAAAGCCTATTCATTAATAGGCTTTTTTATGGATTATTCAAACATTCAATTAAATAATTAATCATTGTTTTTAATTTAGCAGATGGATAAGTTTCTTGATTATAAATTAAATAAACAGGTGTTGGTTTATATGACCAATCAGGCAAAATACGGACTAAACGCCCCTGTTTTAAATCATTTTCTAACAGAGCAGTCGGTTGTAAAATAATTCCATAACCATTTAACGCAGCAACTCGCAATGCTTCTCCTTGATTTGAGGTAAACCGCCCTGTTACAACTGCTGTGTAGGGTTCTTGATTTGGTCCAACTAATTCCCAATGATTTTCATGCCCCCAATAGGCAATACCCAAACAACTAAAATTAACTAACTCATTGGGATGTTTAGGCTCACCATATTGTTTAATATAATCAGGGGATGCAACTAATATTCTAGAATATGAACGTAAAGAGCGTGCAACAATATCTTGCCGATCTATCTTTCCAATATGAATACCAATTTCATTTTTTTCTAAATTAGGTAGTTTATGTTCTAGTGTCAAAGAAATATTAACTTCAGGGTAGTTATTCAAATAATCTTTAAATTTTGGAATTAAAAATTGACACCCAAAACTAATAGGTGCAACTAAACGGATTGTACCTTGAGGTGTTTGTTGTAATTCAATTGCCGTATTTTCAGCTACTGAAAACTCAGAAAGCACTCTTTTACAACGTTCATAATATAAAGCCCCTATTTCTGTAAGCTGTTGTCGACGTGTAGTTCTATGTAGCAACTTTGCATTTAGCCTTTTTTCAATTGCTTTAATTTGTTTAGCAACCATTGTTGTTGAAACGTCGCCAATTTCTGCAGCAGCTGTAAAGCTTCCATATTCTACAACCCTTACAAAAACCTCCATCCCTGCAAGTTTATCCATTATTGAAAACCTTATGGTTACAAGACAATTAACCTAGACAACCTTTATCATACCGTTGTTGTCGGTAAAGATAAGTTTTTATTTTAACACTTGAATGATAATGAAAAATTCTTATTCTTTTGGCGTCACATGCTGTCTACTTGCAACTTTATCATGGGGTGGTACTTTTCCCTTAATGACAACTGCATTACAACATATAGACCCATATTTATTTACAACACTGCGTTATGGCTTTGCAGGTATTTTTTTAGCTTTTACACTCTATATTAAAGAAGGTAAAAAAGGTTTTAAATTAAAAAGCGAACGGTTTTTTTTAGCCTGGTTTCTTGGAAGTCTAGCGTTTGTAGGATTTGGCTTTCTTGTATTTTTAGGACAACAAATGGCAGGTGCTAGTGGTGCACTCACCGCATCTATTATGATGGCAACCATGCCCATGCTTGGGATACTTGTAAATTGGAAACTTCGGCATATAGTCCCCCCTAAAATTTCAATTCTTCTTATTTTTATTTCGTTTTTTGGCGTGATTACTGTTATTACTCAAGGGGACTATTTTAGCCTCATATCTACACAATCTCACTATAAAGCTAATTTTTTAATTATTTTGGGTGCATTCTGTTGGGTTATTTACACTATAGGTGCTTCTTACTTTTCCCATTGGTCACCTTTAAAATATACAACGCTCACCACATGTCTAGGTATGAGCAGTGTTCTAGTTTTAAATAGCATCATTTATTATTTTAATTACGTTCAACCTCCATCTTTAGAAAATATTATTCTTGTCATACCACAGGTTGCTTATACTGCTATTTTCGCAAGTTTTTTCGGAATTTTATGTTGGAACATAGGGAATAAAATTCTTAGTCCAATGAATGGTGTTTTATTTATGGATGTTGTGCCACTAACAGCCTTTTCTATTTCAGCCATTATGGGAGTTGTACCCAATTCAGCAGAGATTTTTGGTGCATGTATTACAGGTTTAGCACTTATTTTAAATAACCTATATTTAAGATATAAAAAATGAAATCAGGTGTAAGTCTATTTTTAGATTTACACCTATTTTTTAAAAAATCTGACAGAAATTATGTAATCCTAAAAAAGCCATTACACAGGCAACAGCTCTTAAAATAATTTTTTGATGCTTTATTAAAGAAACAGTTAAAAATTTAAAGCTATAAATGTATAACGTGCCGATGCCTAAAAAAATAATAATGGTAATGATGTAAACTAAAAACTTACTCTGTAAGTCAATATCTGTAAAAATAGTCGGTAAAATTGCAAGGTAAAAAACCATCGTTTTTGGGTTAGAAAGCGAAACCATTGTACCTTGTAAAAGCGGATTAGATTTTTTTATTACTTGTTCCTCTATTACTAAACAACTCCCCCATAACTGATAAGCAAACCAAATAAGATACCCTCCTGAAATTACAGTTAGCCAATCCATATTTATTTGCTGATTTAAACCTAAAAATACGATGGATAGATAAAATAAATCGCCTACAATCAAACCACATAATAATAAAAAACCGCTTCTTTTTCCTTGATTAACCACATATGAGATTAATGCCAAGATACCTGGTCCGGGGATAAATACAGCAATACTAAAGACAATCGCATAAGACAAAATTTGGTTCATAAACCCCTCCTTTTTTTAAATTTTGACAATAAAAAGAGGGATATTCTTTGCTTTATCTTTCTAATTTTTATGTTAAAAGGGTTAAATATTTCAATATAATCCGTTATTAAGAATAAATATGTCTAAACTAGATGCTATAGATTACCAAATTTTAAATTTATTACAACAAAATGCTCGACTCACCAATCAAAATATTGCAGATAAAGTTCATTTATCTGCATCACCCTGCTGGCGTAAAATAAAAAAATTAGAAGATATGGCAATTATTGAAGGCTATGGCGTTCGTTTAAATCGTAAAAAACTTGGCTTAGGTGTAATGGTGTTTGTCAAAGTCGTGATTGATCATCATAGTGAAGAAGAAGCAAAGAAATTTGAACAAGAAGTAGAATGTTTAGATCATGTTATTGCCTGCTACAGCATCGGTGGTGATGCGGATTTTTTACTACAAGTTGTTGCAAAAGATCTTGATGAATATGCGCATTTTTCTATGAATGTTATACGGCGTTTATCTGGTATCAAAGAAATGCAGAGTATGTTTGTACTTAAAGAAATAAAAAAATTTAATGGTTTTCCAATTGGATAAAAAAAGCCACCTAAAAAGGTGGCTTTTAAACAACTTATTGTCCTGAACGGATAATATAATCAAATGCTGAAAGTGATGCTTTTGCGCCTTCACCTGTTGCAATAATAATTTGCTTGTAAGGTACTGTGGTACAGTCACCTGCGGCAAACACACCTTTTACATTCGTTTCATTACGCGCATTAATCACAATCTCACCACGTGGGCTTAACTCAACAGCACTTTCTTTTAAGAAATCTGTATTTGGTAATAAACCAATTTGTACAAAAATCCCTTCAAGTTCTACAACATGCTCTTGATCTGTTGTGCGGTCTTTGTATTTTAAACCTGTTACTTGTGAACCATCACCTAATACTTCTGTCGTTTGTGCACTTTTAATCACCGTACTGTTTGGTAAGCTGTTTAACTTATCTTGTAGTACTTGGTCTGCAAGAAGTTTATCGCTAAACTCTACAAGCGTTACATGCTCTACAATACCTGCCAAATCAATCGCAGCTTCTACACCAGAGTTACCACCACCAATAACAGCCACACGTTTGCCTTTAAACAACGGACCATCACAGTGTGGGCAATATGCCACGCCACGCGTACGGTATTCTACTTCACCCGGAACGTTTAACTCTCTCCAGCGTGCACCTGTTGAAAGAATAACGGTTTTAGACTCAAGTACAGCACCATTTTCTAAGTCAACTTTAACTAAACCATTTTCTGTTTGGTCAGCACCTGTTACGGCTTTAACACGTTGTAAGTTCATCAAATCAACATCGTATTCACGCACATGCGCTTCCATATCTGCTGAAAACTTAGGACCTACTGTTTTTTGTACTGTTGTAAAGTTTTCGATGTCCATGGTATCCATCACCTGACCACCAAAACGCTCTGCCACAATACCTGTGCGGATACCTTTACGTGCAGCATAAATAGCTGATGTACCACCTGCAGGACCACCACCAATCACAAGCACATCAAACGCTTCTTTTGCATTTAATTTTTCAGCTTCTTTTTCAGAAGAATTGGTATCAAGTTTTGCTACAATTTCTTCTAACGTCATACGCCCTTGCCCAATGTGTTCGTTATCTTGGAACACCATAGGTACAGCCATAATTTTACGTTCTTCTACTTCATCTTGGAAGAAAGAACCATCAATCATCGTTGCTGTGGCATTTGGGTTATAAACTGCAATTAAATTTAATGCTTGTACAACATCAGGGCAGTTGTGACAGCTTAATGATACAAATACGTCAAAGTTTGCTTTTAAGTTTAAACCTTTAATTTGTGTTAATACTTCATCAGACACTTTTGGTGCATAACCAGATACTTGCAACAACGCTAAAATAAGTGATGTAAACTCATGCCCCATTGGTAAGCCTGCAAAGTGTACACGTGGTTCTTCACCTGCTTTTGCAATACCAAAACTTGGACGGCGTGAATTTTGTCCATCTAAACGTGCAGTTACTTGGTCAGAAAGCTCAGCAATCTCTAATACAAGCTCTTTAATTTTTGTTGCTTTTTCTGATTCATCTAAAGATGCCACAATTTCAATTGGGCTCTCTAAACGCTCTAAGTATGCCTTTAATTGTGCTTTAATATTTTGGTCTAACATCGTTTAATCTCCAAGGGAGTAAATTCGTTTAATGATGCTATCTTAACGAAAGTTTCTTAACAGTCAAAACAGTATATTTTTATACTTACAATCGTTTTTTACGATATAAAGCGTTTTCTAATTTTTAGATTAAGTGCAGACGAATAATATCGTTCAATCAGATAAGCTAAAACATAAGCACCCAATAGGTAAACCACAAGCAATACCAGTTTGGTTAAATAATCTGTCTGTGATGGAATAAAATAAACTTTAATTAAACCTAAAATAATTAAGTGAAACAAATAAAGTTCATAGCTCCTTTGACCTATTGCAATCAAAAATTTTGAAAGCCACGTTGTTTTCATAGCGGTTTTAAAAGATAAGATTAAAACAGCGGTTGCAACTGCAAAAACACTCATACTCCATGTACTGACGTCTTTAATGGGTGCAATAAAATATAACGCCGTCATTACCAAAATAGCGGAGTATCCCCAAAATCTATTTAAACGTAACGTATCCCAAAGAAATGCTGTTAAACAGCCAATTGCAATAGCATCAAAACTTGCAAAATAATGGTATAGATAAGCCTCGTTTGGATCTAAAAAATAAGAAGCTCGTATAAAAGGCGCATACAAAATTAGTCCAAAAAAAATCGCATATTTAAACTTATTTTTTAATAAACTAATAATTGGAAATGCAAAATAAAAAACCTCTTCAACAGACAACGACCATAAAACACCTAACGCATAGTTGACCCAACCATATTTGATAATGAGCATATTCATCGAAAAAGTTAATGCAGATAGAACCGTTAAGGCATAAGAGACCGCTATGCCATTAGGTGCATGATTAACAAATGGGGCTAATCCGAATTGCCCTAACACCGTAACAATAGCCAATAATAAAAATAAACAAGGTAAAATACGTGCACAACGGCGTATATAAAAATTGGCGATAAAACTTTGGCGTTTTAATGTTGTTTGCGTAATTAAAAATCCTGAAATTACAAAGAACATCGTAACGCCATAATTCCCATTGCGTGCAATCAATAGTAGTTCACCAATTTTATAAGGAATACAAAAGTGATGAACCAGTACCAGTAAAATGGCAATCCCACGCAAAATATCTATTTGTTTAATATGTTGCATACCCATCCTAAGGTTTGAAATATTTAGTTAAACTTTTGTCTATTAATCAAGCAACAAGAATAAAAATCTGTCCCGTTTATTTTGTGTATATTTATTTGTTAAATTTGTATATCCATACGCCTTATATTTAATTAAACCCATGTTTTATATCAATAAATATAAAAATATTTCTTTGATCGAAAATCGCTTTTTTCTCTAAATTAGCGTATAAAAACTAGACAACACATTAGATGACATTAAAAAAACCTCGTGTTATACCTAAATAACAAGTGTATGAAATCTAGCCATTTTTGCTTTTATACACAACAACAAATGAAGGAATATTATGTCTGTAAGAAAAGATGACGAATTAGACAAACCGTCGAATCATACAGCAGTTGATAATGAAAAAGTATCATATACCTCTGATGAAGAAACTAACTTTTTAAGCCCAGATACTTTTTTATTAACAGCTTCTACCATTGCGGCAATTGCAGGATTTTTATACGGTTACGATACAGGCATCATCTCAGGTGCCTTACTACAAATCACCCATGATTTTAGCTTATCCTCTCATGCACAAGAGCTCGTCACCAGTGCCATTTTAGTCGGTGCCGTTGTCGGCTCCATTACGTGCGGTAAGCTATCTACCATTTTAGGTAGACGCTATACCGTCATGATTGTGGCAGCGATTTTTGCAGTGGGTGTCATTGCCTCAGGTATGTCACCTAATGCCTATGCCTTAGGTGCTGCACGTTTGGTCTTAGGTTTTGCGGTTGGGGGGGCATCTCAAATTGTACCTGTTTACATTGCTGAACTTGCCCCACCTGCTAAACGTGGACGTTTAGTCACATTTTTTAATATCTCTATTGGGCTTGGCATTTTAACTGCTGCTTTAGTGGGCACTTTTTTACAAGATGCTTGGACATGGCGTACCATGTTTTCGGTAGCGGCTATTCCTGCCACCATTTTGTTTTTAGGTATGTTGCCCCTACCCGAAAGTCCACGTTGGTTGGTCAGCAAAAAACGCCTTAAAGAAGCACATATTGCCTTAGATGCTGTACGTGAAACTGAAGAAGAAGTTCGTAAAGAAATTAAATCCATTAAACGTGTACACGAAAAAGCCCAACGTAAATCAACAGGCAGTTGGAAAGACCTTAAACAGCCTTGGCTACGTCCTGCACTCATTGTCGGTTTAGGTATTGCTGCATTTACCCAATTATCGGGTATTGAGATGATGATTTACTACACACCAACATTTTTAACAGATGCAGGATTTAGTCGTGATGCTGCGTTGTATTCTGCTTTGGGTGTCGCTGCTATTTATCTTGTGCTTACCATTACAGGAAAATTACTAGTAGACCGTATTGGACGCCGTACACTCACGCTTTGGATGATTCCGGGTGCAGTCATTAGTCTAGTTTTACTTGGTTTTATGTTTAAATTAGATGCCTCAGGTGGACAACATGGTTGGCTGATTGTGGCTTGTTTATTTGCCTTTATGGTATTTAACTCAGGCGGTATTCAAGTCATTGGTTGGTTAGTTGGTTCAGAAATTTATCCTCTAGGGATCCGCGAAAAAGCAACAAGTTTACATGCAGCAACCTTATGGGGATCTAACCTACTTCTTACCGCTACTGCACTTTCGATGGTCAACTTGCTAGGTATTGGTGGTGCAATGTGGTTTTATGCTTTCCTTAACTTTTTAGGGTTTGTCTTCATTTACTTTATGATGCCTGAAACCAAAGGACGAAGTTTAGAAGAAATTGAAACCTCTCTTAAAGAGGGTACATTTTACCCTTCTAAATAAATAAAAATGGAAGCTTAAACGCTTCCATTTTTTTAGTGCCAATGTTTACATTTGCTTGTTTTGCCAATACCGGGGTTAAAACTATTTGTAGGGTCTAGTTCTTTAAAGTGATCCTGATAATCTTGTGATGCATGATACAAATGCCCAACATTATGTTCGGCAGGATATTTTGCACCACGCTCGTCTAAATATTTTAATACGTCTTGTTTAAATTTTTTACCATCTACATTTGGCTTTAAAATATAATCCTGATGATTCACAAAACAGAAAAAATGCCCACAACATGAGTCAAACATAATTTGCTCTTGCAAATGTGGGGGCAATTTTACACGCCACTCATCGTCATTACGGCGTAACGCAAAGTCAAAGGCAATTAAACGCTCGTTTGTATTAATCGCCTCACTTTCACAATAATAAACTGTACAGCCACCCACACCAAAGCGGATTAAAAATGCGTTTTTTTCTTCTGCTGCATTACATTCAAAAAACTGCCCTGTTCTATTTGCAAAGAATGTTTGTAAATGTTGTTGAAGCTCTTGCTTTTGAGACGCATCAGTTTTAATCATTAAATGGTGTTCAAACCGATGGTGATAATCCATAATTCTTTTTTTAATACCTGATGGCGTAATTCTATTAACCCATTGAATTACCCGATCTATGGTATTTTTAGGCAAAAATGGAATTTTTTGAACACGCTTTGCCCATGTGTTCTTTAATTCAAATAATTCAGGGATTTTCTCTGCACCAAACCAATCAATTGCACGGTAAATATGTTTGGCGTACTGTTGTGTAAGATCAAATGCTTCTTTATGAATATATTCAGCTTGTTGGGGCAATACAGTAAGATGTTGTAATAAATGACGGCGTAACTCCACCAATTCATACTCATCATTTGTACCAATATAAAACGTACTAGACGCACCACTTGCTTCAAACGTAGGTAGACGCACAGCAAACACGGCAAGTTTGCCAGAACAACCTGCGCTATCGTGTAAATACGTTGGATTACCATTAAAACGTGTTGGTTTAGCAGACTCTACATCTCGTAAATCTTGAGCATACCCATCTGCCCACAAACGTCCATTCCAATCAGGTTGTGTACCTGTGGTGTACTCTTTTTTTTCTAAACGACTAAAAATTTCTTCGGGAGTATTACCTAAATCAATCCCTAAATGATTGACCAATTCTAATTGCCCCTGTGCATTAATTTGAGCAAATAAAGACTTTTCTGTAAACGCAGGACCACGACGAATTAAAGAACCACCCGAGTTATTACATACTCCACCAATCACCGATGCACCAATACAAGAAGAACCAATCACAGAATGTGGCTCACGTTGATGTGGCTTTAACGCATTTTCAAGTTCAGTTAGCGTGGTGCCCGGAAAGGTAAGCACCTGTTGTGCATTTTCTATAAGTTGTAAACCTTTTAAATGACGAGTACTCACCACTACAATATCACGATCATAATTATTTTCATTGGGTGTAGAACCGCCTGTTACGCCTGTGTTAGATGCCTGCATTAAAATAATTAAATCATGTGCCACACATATTTTTAATATTTGCCATAGTTCAATCAAAGTTTTAGGAATAGCCACCGCTAATGCTTGCCCTTCACCTACTCTAAATCCTTTTACATAGGGAGCTTTATCTAATTCTTCTGTAAGTACATCCGTGATTTGTTTTAATTCTGAGACAACATCCTTGCTCATTTTTCTGTCCTATAAGTTTACACGCTGTAAATTTACTCCTATTACGTATAAATAACTGCTGATATGGATAATTCAAATTATTATTTTTATATCTATCTAATTTATCATTATAAAAAAGCCTCCCGTAGGAGGCTCATTTAATTATTTTGCATATACCGGAAATTTTGCACAAACTTCACTTACTTTTTCTTTTACAGCATTAATCACGGCTTCATCACCTTTGCTGTCTAAGATATCTGCAATCCAATTTGCAAGATCACGCACTTCTGTTTCGCCAAAACCACGGGTTGTTACAGCTGGTGTACCAATACGGATTCCTGATGTCACAAATGGAGAGCGAGGATCATTTGGAACAGAGTTTTTATTTACAGTAATGTGTGCTGCACCTAACCATGCATCTGCTTCTTTACCTGTAATATCTTGTTTAATTAAAGACAATAAGAATAAATGGTTATCTGTACCACCTGATACAACTTCGTAGCCACGTTCAAGCAATACTTCTGCCATTGCTTGTGCATTTTTAACAACAGTTGCTTGGTATTGTTTAAATTCAGGTGACATTGCTTCTTTAAAGCAAATTGCTTTTGCAGCAATCGCATGAACCAATGGACCACCTTGGTTACCTGGAAATACAGCAGATTGAAGTTTTTTCTCAACTTCTTCGTTTGCTTTTGCCAAGATTAAACCAGAACGTGGACCACGCAATGTTTTATGTGTAGTTGTCGTAGTTACGTCAGCGATTTGCACTGGGTTTGGATAAACACCTGCTGCCACTAAACCTGCAACGTGTGCCATATCCACAAACAAATATGCGCCTACCTTGTCTGCAATATCACGGAAACGTTGCCAATCCACCACACGGCTATATGCAGAAAAACCTGCAACAATCATACGAGGCTTATGCTCTAACGCTAAGCGTTCTACTTCTTCGTAATCAATCTCGCCTGTTTCTGGGTTTAAACCATATTGAATTGCGTTATATGTTTTACCCGAAAAGCTTACTTTTGCACCGTGTGTTAAATGACCACCATGTGCCAAGCTCATACCTAATACCGTATCACCTGGGTTTAAAAGTGCTAAATAAACAGCTGAGTTTGCTTGAGAACCTGCATGCGGTTGAACGTTTGCGTAATCTGCACCAAACAATTCTTTTGCACGGTCAATTGCCATTTGTTCAATAACATCAACGTACTCACAACCACCGTAATAGCGTTTGCCAGGATAGCCTTCTGCATATTTATTTGTTAATTTACTTCCTTGTGCTTCCATGACTGCTGGTGAGCAGTAGTTTTCCGAAGCGATTAACTCAATGTGTGCTTCTTGACGTTCATCTTCGGCAACAATGGCTTTTGCTAGTTCTGGATCAAATTCAGAAATAGAGATATTGGCAAACATTAGCGAGGTCCTATTAATTAGGGCTTTTAAGCCGTGCTAAAATTGAACTGTATTCTAGCACGAAGTTTGTTCATTTTTGTGGGGAACTTTGCTAATCGTTTAAGAAAAATTGTTCAAGATTAAGGATTTAGACATTTTTTCCAATCAAATATTTTCACATGACTAATTCTATGTTTTAATTAACGTTTTTACTAAAAAAATAAAGTTTATTAGTCTGTTTTATGCTAGCGTAATCTAAATACATAAAATCATTGGATAAGAAGATGAATAAGATATTATGTTTTGGTCTAGCATGTTTTGGCAGCTTTTCTATTAATAGCCATGCCATGCCTTTAAAT
This sequence comes from Acinetobacter sp. HY1485, assembly GCF_027568475.1. Classification (GTDB taxonomy): domain Bacteria; phylum Pseudomonadota; class Gammaproteobacteria; order Pseudomonadales; family Moraxellaceae; genus Acinetobacter. Next base: position 100,130 of record NZ_JANKZG010000007.1, read on the forward strand.
CCTCATATAATTCAAAAATCTATTTATATGGAGTTTTTTTCCAAAAAAACAGATTCTATTGATCTTATAAGAAAAGGTGTTGCCAAGAATACTGCTGTGCAAGGATTAGCTATAAATAATAATACTTCTACGCTATACACTATCCATAGCTATGGAAAACCGCAAAATGCAGTCATTAATCGTTTTGACTATGATCCAACAAAATCTACATTAAATGCCTTAGATACACAAAAACCCTCTCAATTTATAGGCCATCAAGGCATTACTATAGACCAACAAACAAATATGTTATGGGCATCTGCAGGCGATGCGATTGAAAACAAAGGTTTGAATATTATTGGTTTTAGGTACACAGCTAATAACGATGTAATCAATCCTATTATAATTAAAGTATTTAGCGATGATTATAATAAAAATACTTATGCTATGCCTGTTATTACACCTGACCATCATTTTTTACTTGTTCGTGGTAATAAAAATGGAACAAATGTAGTTCGAGGCTACGATTTAAACCATGTATCTCTTGATCATTCTCAAGATATTAGTCAACAAGCTAGTTTTGAGTGGGTTATTAATAAAAATTTTTATAAGGATAAATATGCGTTACAAGGTTTAGCAAGTGATGGAAAATATATTTATCTAATGAGTGGTGGAGAAAATGATCAGAATAAAAGAATTCAAGTCTACGATCTAAATGGTCAACTTTTACAAAATTTAAATCAAGTCACGGTAGGAAAACTAGATAATTTATTTAATCGTAAAACAGATGGGTACTGGGAACCTGAAGGTCTTGCTATAGATAGCAAAAATAAAAAGCTCTTAATTCTGTTTGCAGCAGGTAATACAAAGAACTCCATAGGAAAACTATACTCAATCTCTATAGGGAATTAACTAGCCTGCAAAATTTATGAGTGATACATTATATATATTTAGCTTTCTCAATGATTATGCGTAGTATTATTTTAGATACAGAAACTCATGCACTAAATGGTTTACCTATTGAAATTGCATATGCCCCTGTAGAATTACAACAAGGGCAACTTACTTTAGATAAAGAGAAAATTTTTGATCAACTTTATTCAGTTGGCGAACCAATCTCTTATGGCTCTATGGCAGTCCACCATATTTTAGAATCTGATATTGCAGGACAACCATTTTATACAGAATTTAAACTACCCCAAGAAGTCACTTATATTATTGGACATAATATTGAGTACGACATCAAGGCAATTGAGCGTTGTGGCGTGGATGTTAGCCATTTAAAACCAATTTGCACACTGGCTTTAGCGAGACAAGTTTGGAAAGATGCAGAAGCTCATAATATTTCAGCTCTGATTTACCAAATAAGTAAAGGAAGCGAGAAAGCACGCCAACTGTTAAAAGGTGCGCATCGTGCAGATGCAGATATTATCTTAACTGCAAATATTTTAATGCATATCATTAGCTTAACAAATGCTACTGATATGGAAGAGCTTTATCAGCTTTCTGAAGAAGCAAAAGTTCCAAAAACCATGCCATTTGGTAAGCATAAAGGCATAGATCTTAAAGATCTTCCTATAGATTATGTATCATGGTTGCGTAAGAAGACTGATTTGGACCCTCATTTATTAACCGCTTTAGATAAAGCAGGCTTATAGTTAAATATTTGTTTACATTTAAATTTAGACAAGTTACATACTTTTTTGAAATAGTAGCCCTACTTTTTTAATTTAGGCGACTGTATGGTTACTATTTTTTTTGTTTCCGTAATCGCAACAATTTTGCTTACACCTGGTCCAACAAACACACTTCTTGCTTCATCAGGAATTCAAGCAGGGATAAAAAAATCAATTCGCTTAGTTCCATCAGAGGTGTTTGGCTACCTTATTTCAATTACATTATGGGGAGTTTTATTACAATCAGTTTCACAATATTTGCCTTGGCTACCCTCTGTTCTTAAGCTACTCAGCGCATCTTATATTATTTTTTTAGCACTTAAGTTATGGAAAACATCAACTCAAAAAGTAAACTTAGAACAATCAACGATTACTGCAAAAGCACTATTTTGTGCCACACTTTTAAACCCTAAAGCACTGTTATTTGCTTCTACTGTATTTCCACAAACAGCTTGGTCAAATTTATCTATTTACCTTGTACATATGTCTGTGTTTTTACTCCTCATTACGCCTATTGCATTTTTATGGATTGTATTTGGAGCGGCACTCATATCTAACAAAATAAAATGGCTGAATCAGTGTAATTTACAGCGTACAGCAAGTTTAATTTTAATTAGTTTTTCAATTCCGCTTAGTTACTCTGCAATCTTAAAACTATAAAAAAAGCCCCACATTGGGGCTTTTTACTTAGTTTATTCTTGTTGCATTTGAAATCATTTTACTTGGTAAAGTTTCAGTTAAAACTACCACTAAAGTTTGTGCGTCTTTTTTACCTTTAATTTTATTTTGCTCTAACACAAGTTGTGTATCTGTTGGTGTTAGTTTATACATTGCACCATTTACAGGATCTACTGCAAACAAACCAATTGGTCCACCAAATACAAAGTTACCAAAATACCAACCGCTTAATGTACCTTTAACTTCTACAGTTCTTGGTTGATACCCTGCTTTTGAAAAGGTAATTTGGTAACTTTCAGGTTTAAAGTAACCACTGCCTTTACGCAAATCTACTGTTGCAGGCGTTTGACCATTTAAAACAACATTACCTGCACGATTTTTAATTTGAATATTTGAATTTTCAGGTGTTGTTTTGAACGAAATGGTTTGGGTAGAGCCTTTAATAATGGTTGCACACCCAGTCATTGCTAAAGCGGATGTTACCATGATTGCTAATACTGTTTTTTTCATTGTAAATCACTTAAAATTTAAATATAAGATCATACATTATAATACATTTAAGTTTTTGATACAGGCGAAGAAATGATTTTATCAATACTTTCAATGGTTTTAAACGTGGTTGAACATTCAATATTTTGGCATTGGTAATAAACTTCTTTGGTGTTGGTTGTAATATATCGGCTTGTACGTGTATGTGACGCTTTTTGGCAAATTGGACAACGCATCATAATATTTTTTTCCTATACAAAAAAAAAGCCACATAAACTATGTGGCTTGGGTTTCTTTAGTCCAAAAAAAAGCCCATCAAAAATTGATGAGCTTTAAACGGAATTTTTCACTATAGAAATATAGTACCCTATTCTTCTTTAAAATGCAAGCTTAATGTTTCCCTAATGCAACTTTATAATCATTTAATACAAGATGTGCATCAAAGATTGCTTGCTCTAAAGTTTCTTGCATAAGTTGTTCGTATTTTTTCCATGTCATACGATACGCATTCACATTAATTTTAAAACTATGGATGCCTGCATAAAATAAACGTCCTTGTGCGGTATAAAAATCATTTAATTGCGGGTCTAACATAAAATCAATTACAAGGCGTGCCATAAGCCAAGCAAGTTGTTCAATCGTAATAAAGTCTGGCATTCTTTTTTTATCTTGCTTGGCTTTTTGAATAAAAACCTGTGCAAGATACATTCTAACTTGTTGATATTCCTCTTTAGAAATATTTTTATAAATCATTAGTGTTGCAACTGCTTTAATAAAGTTATCATCAATTCTTGAGAAAACGCCTAAACGTTCTTGATATAACATTTGTGTTTGTTTAGGTGTAATATCACCTTTTTTATAATTTGGTGAACGAGAAGTCAGACCTTGTGCATACCATTCAAAAATATTTAGAATTTCATCATTCATGTGTGTCATCGTATTGCCTCTTCGTTATTATCTTATCAATAGAGTCTATTTTACCCGAAAAGTTTCCTTAAGTAAACAAAAAGTTTCCCAAAAGATAATGAATTCAGTTTACTATAGGAAACTTAAATGGGAGGCATTAGATGAATGAAGTTCGGGATCGTATCATTGCACGCATGAAAACGCTGAACCTTAAACAGGTTGATTTAGTGCAAGCAACTGGACTCAGTAAAGGTACTATTTCTAAATGGTTATCGGGCATGAATATACCGAGCAACACTGCTCTACCTCGGTTGGCTCATGTTTTACAAACAACGAGTGAATGGCTCATTAGCGGTCAAGAGACTCATCAATTTGAACCTGTTGATGTGTGGGATGATGAAACTCCACTCGAAGATGACGAAGTTGAAATTAAGTTTTTCAAGGATTTTCGTTTTGCCTGTGGGGCAGGCAATATTAGCGAAGCTTTAGAAAGTGAAGGAAGAAAATTGAGGCTATCTAAAATAACACTAAGACGCTTAAATATTGAGTATATGAATGCTGTTGCAACCACAGCTGAAGGGGATTCAATGGCACCAACTATTAAAGATGGTGATACAATTCATATTGATACAGGACGGACAACAATTAAAGATGGTCGAATTTTTGCTGTTTGTCATGGTGGATTATTTAAAGCAAAGCGTTTGTATAATTTACCAATGGGTGGAATAAGAATTGTATCGGATAATTCGGTAGAGTTTCCTGAAGAACGTTTAACAGCAGAAGAAATACAAGAACAGCAGTTTGAAATAATTGGATGGATATGGCAAATTGCATCCTTAGAAAGATGGTAAAAAGAAACCCACAGCACGTGGGTTTTTCTTATTTTGCAGGGTGTAATTTCAGCCATTTTTCCATCATCTGAATTTCTTTATTTTGTGCTTTAATAATAGATTGTGCTAAACGGCGTATTTGTGGATCCTTTCCATGCTGTAACTCTTGTTCAGACATTTTTACTGCGCCTTTATGATGCTCAATCATACCTTTTACAAAATTTATGTCTGCATTTTGCCCATGAATGTTATCTACCATCATCATATTTGAATGAGATAATGGCATTTTTTCAGCATAAGCTACTGTACAACTTAATCCTATTAAAGTTATCGCAAGTAATTTTTTCATCCTATTTCCTTCAAGTAAGTATGAATAATGCAAGAACCAATCATAACTATATTTTTGGTGAGATTTGTTATCATTTAAAACTCATATTGTAAACCAGCATTGACGCCTATATATCGATTTGAACTACCTGACTGTTCTACTTTTTCACTAATTTTTCTTTTCTTTCCTTCCTCAATTACAGAAAGCTGACCTAAATTTCTTTGAAAGTCAGTCCATGTCATTTCCGTAAAGATTTTAGCATATGGCATGATGTAATAACCCGCATTTATATTAGCGGAGAAATATTGTCCGTTGTAAGATTTACCATGTATGACCATATCGCGTAAATAATGTTGATCTTCTGTCGATACTCTACTCCATGTACTATACTTTATACCTGCATTTAACTCTATATTTCCTTTTTAATAGTTACTTAATAACCCAATATATGGTGTTTTAAAATTCTGTTTATAGCCACCAACTGTTAAATTATCAAAGAGTTTTCCCTGAATAGATTGTGCTGTGTCAGGAATATAATTTTGATTAGTATCTTTATCGCTATATTTAAATGTTCCACCTTTTGCAGTCCAACTAAAATGATCCTGCTGATAACCTGCTGTTAAACCTATTTTATAATGTGGTTTTTCAAGAACCCAAGCCGTTACATTCAAGTCAACATGATTAGCCGAGTTTAAACGCGTATTATTGTGATACGACCAGTCTGTAACTTGGTTCTTATTATTATCGTTTAGCCAATCATAATCATTCATCATTGAGTGATTATTATTAAAAGTTGTCCACCCATTTATATTGAATGCAAGCCATGGAAAAATACTCCATGTTAATTCAGTTTTTATTATTGGAGTATTTTTGATTTCCCAAGTTAATAAACTAATATTATGTCCTTCATTTGGTAAATATAATGATTCTTTTGCTTGTCCTCCTGTAATCATACCTAAAGCAATACTGCTTGAAATTTTAGAAGATACAACTTCTTTATTAAGTTGTTCTTGTGTACGATTATTTTGAATAAAATCATTTGCTTTTATTTCTTGTCTAGAAATAATTTTTTGTGGTTGCAAATCTGTTTCTGCTACAGTTTCTTCAACAGTATTAGGTGGTAATTCTTCATTAATCTTTAAAGGATGCCAAACAGCAGACACTGCGAATGTCATAGGAAAAAAAAGTAAATTTCCTATCATTATTTTTTTAAAATTATTTTTCATAACCCCTCCATAATACATTCATAATAACAAAATATAGATACAAAAAGCTACATATTATGAATAAGGGTTGGTAATATATCTTTCATTATTTTTAGCTAAAATCTTCTTAAGACAACACTTTGGTGGTTCTTATGATGATGATCGTTTTAATTTTTATGATGCTATATATTGTTTATAAATCAGCATTTATTACTTTAAAGATATGTGATGAGTCATAGTTTCACTTATATACATTTAAATAAAAATAGGAATTGTAAGCTATCTTGAAAAAGGCGGTGATTTATTTTAATAAGAATTGAGAAATGCTGTATTTGGTACCCCCAGCGTGCTTATAATTCATCACTTAAATATTTGAAATTAATCAATATTAATAAAAGATTATTTTGATTGTAACGCAACCTGTAACGCAATAGACTAAATTGGTCTATGGCTATAATTTTTTATTTCAATTAATCTTTATATGGGCTTATCTGCAGTATATAAATATAGCATTTTAGTGGAGTATCAGTTTTTAGATTTTATTTTGCATTTGTGATCGTAAGTGAAAATAGAGAAATTCCTATATATCAAAAATAGTTTTTCAAAAATATATTAATATATAATTAAACTTTTAGAAATTAATTATTTAGTATGGACATTAACTATCTCGTTAGCCTTACAACTCCAAGCGTGTCGTCTGAAGGCAATATATCATGGACAGCAATTGGGGCAATAACAGCAGCATCTATTGCAGCAATAATAGCTTTTATTACAATGGTTGTAACCAAAGAAAATAGTGTTTCACAATTCCGTCAAGATTGGATAAAAGAGATAAGATCTGAATTAATTGAATTCATATATTCTTTAAAAGAATTGGATAGTGTTGAAAAAAGTGCTGCTAATAAACCAAGCACAAAAGAGTACGAGACAGAGAAGAAATTAATCATTGAAAAAATTCACGTCGCATATTTAAAGATCAGATTGAAATTAAGTGGAATGCAGACACATGACAAAAAATTGCTTACACATGTGGATGCGCTATATATAAATTTTGAAAATTTTCTATCTGGTACTAGTAGTGATCTAACGGATGATCGGACAAATTATGAGGTAATTGATATTTTCTTAAAAAAAGAATGGGAAAGGGTTAAAGGGGGTGAAAAATGGTTTAAGTATTCAAAAAATATTATCTTAGGTATTCTGTTTAGTTTATTGGGTGGTGGATATTCTAATTTAATATTTCAGCATAATTATATAATTACAGACAACTACTCATTCTTTTTCGGCAGCTTAATTTCTTTATTGATATATATTATTCTTTGTATTTTGTTTAATTCATTTACTTTTTCTTTTGTAAGAAAAAGCCCTAATTAATTAGGGCTTTCTCCCCGCATCAGCTCGGTACTCATCAGCAACTTTTGCCATGTTTCGATATTCTGTGATGCAACTTGAGAGTACGTTACCTTGGACTCTTGAGTATTCTTCGACTGCTTCTCGTCTTGCGGTTTTAACACGGCTGTTGGCTTGGGTAAGTTGCTTTGACAAGCTGTCAGCCCGAGTGTGAGCCAAATCAGCATCACGCGAGATTTGTTTGAGTTTAGCATTGTAGGTTTGCTCCGCTTCGATCAGTTGTTGTTGTGCTTCGACTTGCGCTTTAAGTTGCTCTTGTTGTGTCTTTTGAATGTAAATAAGATGCTGATTTTTCAGGTTTTCTATGGCATGTGTTTTATTGGTAACTAAGGTAATCATGCCCATCAGCACAAACACCAGTACCCCGATAATGCCCTCACGCCAAAATTTGATGAGTAGTGCTAAGCTCATTGGTTCTCTCCGATACATTTCTGATAGCGTTCTAATTGACGCGTATACACGCCATAGCAATTGTTTGAGCGAACCTTACAGTCACGCTTCGCCACGTAGCGGTATTGCAGGAGTGAGCGACAAGCCTGTGCATATTGACCATTTAACAGATTGGTACGCATAGACGACTTGTTAAATGCACCAATGCCGTATTGGTAGACAAAGTCGAGATACACGTCATATTCAGTTTGTGACAATGCAACTTTTGGAATTGAGTTTTTAAGCTGACGTTCTGTTTTACCCACATGCTGACGTAAGTAATGATC
>NZ_JANKZG010000008.1 GCF_027568475.1 Acinetobacter sp. HY1485
TTACCATTACCATCATCAGCGGTTACGCTATCAAATGTTGAGTTACGGTCTTGCATCACCACCAAGTTGCCATCGGCATCTGTGGTGGTTTTGATATTGTCTGCACTGTACTGGTCATCTGCTTTGGTGCCTGTGCCTTTAACAGTCAGTGTCTCGCCAAGGTTTTTATGAACCACATCGCCACTGTTGGCTGCAAAGTTAAGACCACGCTGTGTCACTGTGCCATCTAAGTTAGAAGTTGCTTGTAATACTTGACCTTCTGTCGCTGCACGGTCAGTTTGTACTGTTGATGAATCCCAATTGGTATTGGTTAAACCTGTTACCGTACCTTGTTGTCCATTAATGACAACAGGGTTTGCACCTTGTCCAACTGTAATGGTATCTGCACCCACAGTGGTTTTGGTTTTGCCATTGTCAACTGTAGTGCCTGACGCTGTGGTTGTGGTGGTATTGGTCCCATCTGTTAAACTGGTTGTTTTAGCACCATAATTTGCTGTATTTCCTGATGCATCTTTAACAGTCGTGCCTGATGTATTTAGAACCGTACTATTACCATTACCATCATCAGCGGTTACGCTATCAAATGTTGAGTTACGGTCTTGCATCACCACCAAGTTGCCATCGGCATCTGTGGTGGTTTTGATATTGTCTGCACTGTACTGGTCATCTGCTTTGGTGCCTGTGCCTTTAACAGTCAGTGTCTCGCCAAGGTTTTTATGAACCACATCGCCACTGTTGGCTGCAAAGTTAAGACCACGCTGTGTCACTGTGCCATCTAAGTTAGAAGTTGCTTGTAATACTTGACCTTCTGTCGCTGCACGGTCAGTTTGTACTGTTGATGGATCCCAATTGGTATTGGTTAAACCTGTTACCGTACCTTGTTGTCCATTAATGACAACAGGATTTGCACCTTGTCCAACCGTAATGGTATCTGCACCCACAGTGGTTTTGGTTTTGCCATTGTCAACTGTAGTGCCTGACGCTGTTGTTGTGGTGGTATTAGTCCCATCTGTTAAACTGGTTGTTTTAGCACCATAATTTGCTGTATTGCCTGATGCATCTTTAACAGTCGTACCTGATGTATTTAGAACCGTACTGTTACCATTACCATCATCAGCGGTTACGCTATCAAATGTTGAGTTACGGTCTTGCATCACCACCAAGTTACCATTGGCATCTGTTGTAGTTTTGATATTGTTTGCACTGTACTGGTCATCTGCTTTAGTGCCTGTGCCTTTAACAGTCAGTGTCTCGCCTAGTTTTTTAGATACTGTATTCCCTGAGTTTCCTGTAAACGACAACCCCTTATTTGTTAAAGTAGTTGATAATGTATCTAATTGCTTTTTATTGACCGCATCTGTGTCTTTTTGACCAGCAGCAACATTACTTACAGTTGTATTATTTGCATTAATGCCCGTTTGAGTGATGCTTGGGCCATTATTAATGCTCAGACCATCAGAAGTAATTGCAGTATTGCCCACTTGTACACTATCAAGATCTAAATCTCGTTTGAGATTATATTTAATAGTGTTACCAGTTTTAGTAACTTCTAAATTCTTTTCCCCGTCTACTGTACCGATATCAATCGTATCACCAGCTTTTATAGTTGTTCCATATGCACCATTTGTAAATAAATCAAATCCTTGATCTAATTTGCTAATCGCATCACCAACATTATTAACACTTGCACCATTTACTGTGTATGTTGGACTTGAAATAGTACCTGTTGATGAATTATAAGTTGCACCGCCACCTAAATTAGCTGCTGTGCTAGTACCCAAGTTATTGTTCTTTGTGTCACCTGATTTTGTTGCCTGATCCAACTGGTTTTTGTTAACTGCATCAGTTGAATTAGTGCCCGCTGCAACATTTGTAATTTTTGTATTATTTGCATCAATACCAGATGTAGTTATGCTTGGGCCATTCGTAATTTTTAAACCATTTGTATCAAGCTTACTGTTACCTGTTGTAATGCTATCAAAGCTTGAGTTTTTGTCTTGCATGATAACAATGTTGCCATTGTCATCTGTTCTGGTTTTGATATTTTTTGCACTATATTCCGTTGCATCTTTTTCACCCTCACCCACAATACCTAGCGTTTCGTCTAGGTTTTTATGCAACGCATTACCCGTATTCGCTGTAAAGTTTAAGCCTTTATTACTTAAAGTATTTGCAATACTGTCAAGTTGACCTTTGTTCACTGCATCTGTACTTGATGTTCCATCAGCAAGATTAGTGATCTGGGTATTATTTGCGTTAAGCCCAGATTGAGTAATACTTGGTCCATTAGCAATCGCTAAACCATTTGTACTTAATGTTGTATCACCTGTTTTAATGCTATCAAATGTAGAATTTTTATCCTGCATGACAATAATATTGCCATCGCTATCTACGGTGGTTTTTATGTTATCTGCACTGTACTGATCATCAGTTTTTGTACCACTACCTTTGATCGTGAGCGTTTCACCTAGCTTTTTATTAACTGCTATACCCGTATTCCCAGTAAAGCTTAAGCCTTTATCTGCGGTCGCTTGTGCAGCTGTGACATTTTCGTTCGTTTGATTAAGTTGACTTCCTGTTACTGCATCTGTTGAAGTTGAGCTTAATTCTCCATTTGCAATATTTGAAACAGTTTGACCACCACCACTAATACCAGACTTCGTTACAGATGGACCATTATCAATTACTAAACCATTTGTACTTATTACCGTGTCACCAGCAGTTACACTATCAACATCTAATGTTCTACTTAAAGAGTACTTGATATTATTGCCTGATTTATCAACAACTAAGTTCTTTTCACCATCTGCCGTACCAATATCAACAGTATCGCCTGCTTTAACCGCAGCAGATTGGTTACCATTGCTTTGTAAATTCCAACCTTTATCTAAAGCAGTAATTGCATCACCAACATTATTAACACTTGTACCATTTACACTATAAATTGGATTAGAAATTTTTCCAGTTGTTGCATCATACGTTGCTCCACCACCTAAACCACTTGCTGTACTATTTGCTAAGTTTGTTGCGCTGTCTTTAGCTGCCTGTTCAACCGTCGTCAATTGACTTTTGTTTACTGCGTCATTGTCATCTGTGCCATTAGCAAGGTTGGTAATTTTTGTACTATTTGCATTAATACCCGACTTTGTAATGCTTGGCCCATTGGTGATACTTAAGCCATTACTGCTTAGCACGGAATCACCCGTTGTAATACTATCAAATGTCGAATTTTTATCCTGCATGACAACAATATTGCCACTACTGTCTACAGTTGTTTTAATGTTATTGGCACTGTACTGATCATCAGTTTTTGAGCCATTACCTTTAATGGTAAGTGTTTGGCCTAACTTTTTATTAACTGCTGTACCTGTATTACCAACAAAACTTAAACCTTTATCTGCTGTCGCTTGTGCAGCAGTTGCAGCATTTTGTGCTGCTGTTACATTTTGATTTGTTTGATTGAGCTGCGTGCCGTTCACTGCATCTGTAGATGTAGAACTTAAAGCACCCGCTGCAACATTACTAATTGTTTTATTTGCTGCGCTAATACCTGATGAGGTAACAGATGGTCCATTTGCAATTGTTAAACCATTGTTGTTTAAAGTGCTATTACCTGCAACCACACTTGTTACATTTAAATTAGGATTTAAGCTATAATCAATGGTATTACCAGACTTACTCACAACAATATTTTTTTCACCACTTGCAACACCAATATCAACGGTATCACCAGCTTTTACAGCAGCAGCATTTGCACCATCTGTTTGTAATGTCCAACCTTTATCTAAAGCTGTAATTGCAGCCCCTACATTTGTAACATTTGAACCATTTACACTATAACTTGGTGCCGTCACTTTACCAGTTGTTGTGTCTAATGTTGAACCACCACCTAGATTAGTTGCCGTACTTGTTCCTAAGTTATCAGCATAGGTCTTTACTTTTTTTAGCTGTGCCACGTTTACTGCATCAGAATCATTAGTACCTGCTGCAAGCCCTGAGATTTGACGCGTTATATTATTACTTGTATCGCCCACTGCTACAGCAGCTTGTGTTGATTTCCATGTATTGGTTGTATCTGTTGTTGCTTTGCCTGTAATTGGATCATAGCCTGCAACGCCTGATGCAACATTAGAAACAGAGTTTGTACCAATAGCAACACCACCAGCTTGAGTTGCTTTTGACCCTGTACCAATGGCTGTACCATTTGCAGATGCACTAGAACCACTACCAATAGCTGTGGCATTTTCACCTGTTGCTTGTGCCCCACCACCCGATGTACTGCCAGAACCGATAGCCGTTGCATTAGTACCCGATGAAGTTGAATTAATACCAACAGCAATACTGCCTTGTTGAGATGCGTTAGAAACCGCACCAATTGCTAAAGCGCCTTTCCCTGTAGACTGAGAATTCGTTCCCAAAGCAACTGAGGCATCACCAGATGCATTTGCAGTTAAACCCAATGCAGATGCAAATGCACCTTTTGCACTAGATTGAACACCTACAGCTGTACCACCTTCGCCTGCCTCTGTAGCAACATAATTTGACTTTGTTAAAGTTTTACCTGTAATTGCTGTAAAGGTACTACCCGATGAATCAATAACGCTATTAACATCATCACCACCAATTACAACACTAGAATTACCCGTTGCTTTTACATCATTACCAATAGCAACTGATTGATCTCCTGGAGCTTTTGCTTGACTACCAATTGCAACAGACTGTCCGTTTGTTTTTGATGAAGAAGAAGGTGCTGTGGATGCACCCTCACCAATAGCAACCGAACGTGTAGTACCTGTAGTATCTGTATTTAAACCTATTGCTACTGAACTGGTTGTTGCAGATTTTGAATTTGTACCCATTGCAATTGAGTCACTACCAGAGGCAACTGCTGTTTTACCAATTGCTGTACTATTGGCACCTGAAGCGGTAGAGTCTTGTCCTATCGCAACTGCACTAGCACCGGAGCTTGTAGTTCCTGCACCTGTTGCTATAGCTCCAACACCACTTGCTAAACTATCAATACCTGTTGCAACAGCCCATTTTGCTGCAGAAGCATTAAAACCAAACGCAGCTCCTCCATCACCTGTGGTATTTGCTAAAGCACCATAAGCAGTAACCGCTAAATTATTATTTCCATTAGCACTACAGCCAATTACTGTAGAGTAAGTTCCACTACCATCTGTTGCTTGCGCTTTAGTTCCATTTATTGTTCTAGAATAAACAACTTGTGTTGTACCTGCTGCACAACTTGCCGAACCATTTAAAGTTACATTGGCTATGTTAGCAGAAGCTTGTGGTGCAAATGTAATCGACATCACCGTAGTGAGTGTTCCCATTACAACGGTTTTTGTTGTTTTCTTATGAGATTTTCCTAGTTCAGATGCCACAACCCAAGCACCTAACGTTGCGTTCCATATTACTTTATATATTTTGTTCATATTTTGATTTCCAAACGTATCGTTTTTTATATATTACGTATCTTGCTTATATAACATAAAAATACAAAAATCAGCGCCTAAATCTACAAAATCAATCCTTTATTCTTAAGTAAAATTAACTAGAGTTATGATTTTTTTAGACAAAAATTATGTTAACAAATGTAAATTTTGAGACGATTTTGATATTCATTTTTACTGACATTATGAATAAAAAATATTTTCTGATTTCATAATTGCTTTAAGTGATTATAAAAACATGTACATTACAAAAATATTAATCGTTTATAATTTTATTTAACCGTTATAATTTTTTGTATTTTTTATTAAGTTTTAAATATTATGCGTGCTTTATTACAACGAGTTTTAGAAGCTCAAGTTTTAGTTGATCAACAAAATATTGGCGAAATTAAAACAGGGATTTTGGTCTTTTTAGGAATTAGCCAAACAGACACTTTAGAAACAGGCAAAAAGCTGATTGATAAGATTTTAAAATACCGTATTTTTGATGATGAACAAGGCAAGATGGGATGGAATATTCAACAAGCACAAGGTGAAATTTTACTTGTTTCTCAATTTACGTTAATGGCAAAAACACAAAAGGGGTTACGTCCAGATTTTGGTGATGCAATGCCACCTCAAGAGGCAAAAATGCTGTATGACCAAATTGTCGAATACACCAAAACAAGATATCCATATGTTGCCACAGGTATTTTTGGTGCAGACATGAAAGTCCATTTAGTTAACGATGGACCTGTTACATTTAATCTAGAAATATAAAAAAAGCCCTATCAATATAGGGCTTTATAGTAAATAGGATTAACCCATTTTTTTACGAATAAATGCACGAACACGTTTTACTTTGCTGTCTAACGCAGATGGTAATTTCGGCGGCAATAAACGTGCGACTTTACTAAACCAAACTAACAACGAAAAATCGCCTTCCATTTTAATCGAACCATCTTGAATACCTGTCATAAAGGCAGAAGGTTCGCCTTTCATCAGCGTTTTTACACCATGGTCACTATCTTTAAAGGTCAGTACTAAATCGGCAAGTTGAGGTGTTCCCACTGCGGTATCAATTTTACCTTCGTTCACAATAATTTGACGTGACATACCTGCTTGCGTGCTAATTTGTAGACGAATTTGGCGGTCGTGCGATAGCTCGATAAATTTAGGATTTGTTTTTGCTAATTGTTTCATTCTTAAAACAATTGCAGCCACCAAAACATCTAAAGGATCGGTTGTTAAGTTAATGATAGGTAATTTAACAACTGGAATACGTGAAAGATTCATACGGGACAAGCCTATTATAGTTTTGCTCATTTACCTATTATCCTAGCATATTCACAGTTTGTATCGTTAAATTTTGTCTTTACTCGCCCATTGCCAAAACTGCAATGTTTTGATGACCTTGCTGTTGAAGCTGGCTTGCCAATTTTAAAGCACGCACCCCTTGTTTACATACCAAAACAAGCCGTTTTTGAGGTAAGTTCAAATCAATTGTATCTTGCAAAGATACTTTGATTGAATAATCTACACACGGTGCTGTCAATAATTCTTGGTTACTACGTAATTCAATCACAAAGTCATGTGGTGTTAATGCTGTACTATCAATAAAAGAAATAATCTGCTCAGGTTCTTCTGCTCGCTTAAAACTCATTTTGGTATTTTGCCAAGTCACAAAGTCAAACTTAAACAATTGCCCTAATACACTAGGCTGAAAATCTAATAAAAGACTCAAGGCTATCTGTGCCTGCATTGCACCTACCACCGCCACAGCAGACCCCATCACCCCTTGGGTGTTACAGTTTCCAGATTGCTGAGGAGTATGTGGAAAAACAGCTCGATAACTTGGTACATCTTTACAAAACGCTCCCACATATCCATGACGCTCAATCACCGATGCACTGACCAACGGTAGATCTGCATTTACACAGGCATCTGATAAAACATAAGTGGTCACAAAATTATCTGCGGCATCCACTACCAAGTCGATGTTATTTAAAGCGGTTTGCACATTAGATGGTAATAGTCGTGTTTGATAGATATCAATGTCTACACTTGGATTTAACGCATGTAATGCTTGCCATGCTGCCTGTACTTTGGGTAATCCAACATCCGTCATTTTATATAAAGTTTGACGGTGTAAGTTACTTTCATCGACTTGGTCGGCATCATAAATGCGGATATACCCCACACCAGCACCCACCAATAAAGGAAGCACTTGGCAACCCAAACCACCTGCACCAACCACCAATACACGTGCTTTTTGAAGTTTTTCTTGTCCTTGCTCGCCAATTTCTACAAGCTGAGTTTGTCTGCTGTAACGCATAATGGTGTCCTAAAAAAGGTCTGCTAAACCATAAGCAGGGGTAGATGCATGTGCCATATCTCGTTTTGGCATTAAACCTGCTTCATATGCCATTCGCCCTGCCACAATGGCATGTTTAAACGCATCTGCCATTTGAATGGGGTCTTTTGCTTTTGCCACAGCGGTATTGAGTAACACAGCATCAAAGCCCATTTCCATGACTTGAGTGGCTTGGCTTGGTGCACCAATTCCTGCATCTACAATTAAGGGAATATCCGAAAAATAAGCACGAATTGCACGTAACCCCTCAATATTACGAAGCCCTTGCCCCGAACCAATGGGCGATGCCCACGGCATTAAAACCTTACAACCGACTTGAACCAATTTTTCGGCAAGTACTAAATCTTCTGTGGTATATGGAAAAACTTGAAAACCCTCTTCACATAAAATACGTGCAGCCTCTACCAAACCAAATGGATTGGGCTGTAATGTGTCTGCGTGTCCAATCACCTCAAGTTTAATCCATGGCGTATCAAATACTTCTCTTGCCATATGGGCGGTGGTTACTGCTTCTTTTACACTATAGCACCCTGCCGTATTGGGTAAAATTTTGGTATTGGCTTGCTGTAAGAGTTGCCGAAATTGCGCGCCACCCGCCATACCTTCACGGCGTAAACTGACGGTAATAATTTGCGTTTGTGAGGCTTGGATAGACTGCTCAAGAATATGCGGAGATGGATAGCCTGCCGTACCCAATAAAAGGCGTGACTGTAATGGAAAATCATACAACATGGCTTAACCTCCCTGCATGGGTGCAACAACTTCAATTTTCATGTTGTCTTCTAATTGTGTTTCTTCATAACAACGGCGTGGCACAAAATCGCCATCAATGGCACTTGCCACACAGGTAATATCAATGGATTGCTCAAGCAAAAAGTCTTTTAAGTTAGAACATGCGGTATTGATGCTTTGCCCATTTAAAACAATATTCATATATTTCCCTTAATCAATTGCACCAATTTTTCTGCCATGATGGGCGCAAGTAAAAAGCCATGTCGGTACATCCCATTCACAAAATAGGTGCCGTTTTTAAACTCAATATCAGGTAAGTTATTTGGAAACGATGGGCGTAAACCTGTGCCTGTCTCAAGTATTTTTGCCTCTGCAAACGCAGGATTTAACATATATGCCGATGTCAGCAATTCGAGCATCGCTCTTACGCTAATTTTGCCTGCATCTTGGCTTTCTAACATGGTTGCCCCCAACATAAACTTACCCTCAGCACGAGGCACTAAGTAGCAGGGAAAACGAGGATGTAAAAAACGAATCGAGCGTGAAAACTCAATATCAGAGGTCTGTAAAATACACATCTCCCCACGCACTGCACGTAGGTTTGGTAGCTCATCTGCAGATGCCATACCACGGCAATCGATCACAGTGCCTTTAGGTTTTCCCTGATGAAACTCAACGCCTTGTTGTATTAAATTTGTCCGTAGCTGTTGTAAAGCCAAACGTGGGTCTAAATGCGCCTCATCTGCAAAAAATAAGCCCTTTTCAAAATGATCAGCCACATCAGGCTCAATACTTTGCGGTTTTACCCATCTGTGTGCTTGCGTCATTTGAGCAAAGCGATGCAGTTCTTGCGTATCGCGTTGAGGAGCAACCACCAATGTGCCATTTTTTTGCACTGTACCAAGTTGTTGTTGCCACCATGCAATTGCTTTTAAACCTAGTTCTGTGACTTCAGCAGGTGCGCTCTCTGCCTCGCAATACGGTGCAAGCATACCGCCTGCCCAATGTGATGCGGCTACAGTATCTGAGGTAATCACCTCACACTTTTCGCCTTGTTGGGTTAATGCAGTTGCAACACATAGTCCTGTTACGCCACTGCCTAAAATAGACCATGTCATTACAGGTACCACGCATCAAATAAAAAATACATGTGGGTGTCTCGTCAATGAGACCCATGATAATGGAGGGACGGCACCGCCTTTAAAGGCAGTGTTTTGTCTTCCTACGCCAGTATCAACTGGGTCAGGTTCAAAGGGTCGCTAACCAATTTTTAGCCTCTCAGTCTTGATGGCAAGACTCCCCCGACACGTTGGCATAAGTGAGCTATACCAACACTTTGGATTGCTTCACAGGCAATCCTTGCTTAAAAAATTATCAATTCTGAGATAGAGTGTCAAATCAGTTTGAATTGATCATTAGGCTTTTTCATCATCACACACAGGTGTATGTTCAATAAATTGCCGTTTGGCTGCTGTTTTTTGCGAGAGCTTATCTAAATACAACAAAAGCCCCATCATTAAGCCTAAAGAAAGTATGACTGAGAACAGATAACTGTTAATGACCGACAATTCAAATATAAATTGTACCCCAAAACGAATGGCTTCTACCGCACTCCAAAAAACCATCCCTGCTGCCAAAAAGCTAAGCCAATGGCGATGGGGTGAAACAAATACAGCGACAAGCGCAATTCCTATCAGACTCAATCCCACAATGCTGGCAAAATGTGCTGTTAGCATAAAACCTCCACATGTGAAAGAAATCGCAAAAGGATGAAAGTGAAATTCACTTTTTATTTCTTCTTGCTAGTGGCATTATGCAAAAAATATCCCGAAAAAAAAGGGTATTTCTTATCTAAAACGACACAGCTTGTCGCTTTAAATATTTCTATTTTGTTAAAGCATGGTAGGCAAAAGCGTTGCCACTGTTTTATCTAATCATTGATTTATTCGGTTAGCTTTATCGCTTAATTTAGGCTTGTGCATTGAGTAAATCTAAAACACCATCTAACCCAACATAAGATAATGTTTGTTTGGCTTGCTCACGTACCAACGGTTTAGCATGGTACGCCACACCTAAATTGGCAAGTGCCAACATGGGTAAGTCATTTGCACCATCACCCACTGCTACCACTTGCTCAAGGGCAATATTTTGTTGGTTGGCAATCTGTTGCAGTAAAAATGCTTTTCGTGCGCCGTCTACAATGGTACTCGTTACCTCGCCCGTTACCTCGTTATCAACAACATTTAAGGTATTGGCATGAACTTCATCAATACCCAATTTTTCTTGTAAGAAACGCGCAAAATATTCAAACCCACCCGACAAAATGGCAGTGTGATATCCCTGCTGTTTTAATGTTTTAATCAGACGTTCTGCACCTTCATTGATGGTTAAGCGCGATGCTATTTTAGCTAACACATCCGTATTTAAGCCTTTTAACAGTGCCACACGCGCACGGAAACTTGCATCAAAATCAAGCTCACCTTGCATGGCACGCTCTGTAATTTCGGCAACTTGTTCGCCAATACCTGCTTCTTTTGCTAACTCGTCAATCACCTCTTGCCCAATTAAAGTTGAATCCATATCAAAGCAAACTAAACGGTGTGGCAAGGTTGTAAATGTTTGTACGGCTAAATCAATATGATGGGTATTTGAAAAACTTAAACACAATGTTCTTAATTGCTCAATGGGTAATGCAGACGTAACTTCAAAATAACTCACCTGATATGGTGTTTGACTTGCCCACTGTTTTACATTGTTTGATTGAATATCATATTGCTGAAATAAGGTATCAACCGCTTGATGATGCTCGGCTGTTAAATGACGTCCAATCAAGGTAAAAATATAGCGAATGTGTTCCATACGATTTTAATCTTCTTCCAATGTAAACAAGCAAGGGGTATGCTAAAATAACACTTAACATTACCCACAATAAAGTCATGTGTTTTTCACTTTACTTCACAATGTGGCTGATCAACAATCTAAAATTAAAAAAACTGCACTTGTTGTAAGTTCCAAGTCTTTTTTTTAAAAAAATAGAACATAAAGATGATGTTATTACATTGACTCACAAGAACGTGGCAACTATGGTTATCATCATCAAAAACGAAACAAATTGCCTTGGAAATTTACCTTGAATGCACCTAGACAAGGGCTATTTGCTAGCCTGCTGATTGTAAGTTTTGCACTACAAACGGTCTTATTGGTTATTGCAACCACCCATCAGTTACAAGAGAACCGTACTAATCAGGGACAACTCATGACCAGTCAGCTTGTGACTGACAGTTTGCATGAAATGGAACCTGCCAATACCGTTTCTTTGGCACTGCTTACCAACCGTTATGCAACCAATCCTAGTGTGGCATCTATCCGAATTTTAAGTGCGACCAATCAAGTATTATCACAAAGTGGTATGGAGCAAACCCGTACAGGTGATGTTTTTACCCGTGATGCGCTTCAAAATGACCGTAAAGTTGGGCGTGTTGAAATTACACTGATTAAACCAAGTTTAGGCGAAATTTTACGTACCGAATGGCTTGCCATTTTTGCATCTTTAATTTTACATGCATTGTTGTGGTTAGCTTACCGTGCAATTGCACGTCCAAGCCGTAGCGAATATCTAGCGCGCTTACAACACGATGCATCATTACATGCAAAAATCCAAGAGCTTACCGACGCGTTAGAACAAGAAAAACAGGCTAGCGTTCTAGCAGTAAACGAAGCACAACAACCACAACCCAAGCAACTCACTAAACCTACTTTTGTACCAAACGAACATAGTATTGCGCTTAATATTCAGTTTTATGATCCTAAACAACTGCTCAGTTCAGTGAGTCAGTCTGTGGCTGTGCCGTACTTTAATTTATGCCAACTCTTTTTAGAAAAAAGTATCGAACTATGTAGCGCACATTACCGTATAGATAGCAGTTTAATTGAGCAATTAGGCACATTCGATCAAAATGGCATTACTTTAAGTGTGGACGCAAAAAATCCAAACGTTGCAGAATGCTTGATTATGATTGGGAACGTCTTTCAGGTACTTTCAGAAGTCCTTTACAAACGCTACCGTGAAGAAAAACGTTTTGTACTACAAACACGCTGTGCCACTGCCAATATGGTAGAAGATATGCAACTTGATGCCGTACAAGCAGCAACGCGTCTTGCACAATCTTTAAGTGCCAAAGAAAGTGCGTTGTACCTAAACGCAACATTGCTTAAAAAACTAAGCGATCATTACAAACTGATTAACTTTCCAAATCCAAGCAATCTACTCACACGCCATGCCTATATTATCTCAGGCATGAGCGAAGCCTATGTAGAGCGTGTCGAAGCCTTTAGAACCGATATTTTAAAAGGCAAAAAACCCAAACAAAATACCTTTAAATAAGCCTCTAGACCCAACATTATGTTGGGTCTTTTTTTACTTATCATTGCATATTTGAAACACACAACAACAGCAAGCCCCCTTTTAAAAGCCCCTTATTTGTTTTATCTTGAAATGAGTAATTGCAAACACCTATCGAAACATAGGCAAAAGTTTGCAAAAATTGCTAAAATAACCAAAGAACACAGCCCGCGTAGGAACGCGTGCGCAATCAAATTAAGGTGAAGTTGATGTCGCTCAATACAGTTGAAGAGCTCGTCGAAGATATTCGTGCAGGCAAAATGGTCATTTTAATGGATGACGAAGACCGTGAAAACGAAGGCGATCTTGTGATGGCTGCCACGCATGTTCGTGCAGAAGATATCAACTTTATGATTACGCATGCTCGTGGTTTAGTTTGTTTAACACTTAGCCGAGATCGTTGTCAGCAATTAAACTTACCCCTGATGGTAGATGCAAACGGCGCACAGCACGGTACTAACTTTACCCTATCTATTGAAGCGGCAGATGGGATTACCACAGGTATTTCTGCTGCCGAGCGTGCCCATACCATCCGTACTGCGGTGGCAGCCCACGCTAAACCAAGCGACATTGTACAACCGGGGCATATTTTTCCACTTATGGCGCAACCAGGTGGTGTATTGCACCGCGCAGGACATACCGAAGCAGGCTCTGATTTATCACGCCTTGCAGGCTTAGAACCCGCCTCTGTAATCTGTGAAATTATTAAAGAAGACGGCACAATGGCACGCCGTCCAGATCTAGAAAAATTTGCCGAAAAACATGGTCTAAAAATTGGTACAATTGCTGACTTAATTCATTACCGCATGACGAATGAACAAACCGTTGAGCGTTTAAGCCAAGAAAGTATTGAAACCGAATACGGTAACTTTGAACTTTATCGCTATAAAGAACAAGGTAACCCAGAAACCCATTTAGCCTTGGTTAAAGGTGAGCCAAAGCAAGGTGTGACCACTGTGCGTGTGCATGGCTTTAACCCTACACGCGACTTACTACGCTTAAAATCGGCAGGTAATGAAGCACAATGGAACTTTGATCAAGCGTTAAAAACCATTGCACAAAGTGAACGTGGTGTATTGGTTTGGATTGGTCAGCAACACCAAACCGATTTAGGCACTGCCATTGATGCGTTAACGGTACAAAAAACAGGTAAAGCCAATGCGGCACTATCTAAGCAGTACCAAACCACAGGCGTTGGTGCTCAGATTTTAAAAGACTTAGGCGTTGAGCAAATGAAACTTTTAAGCTCCCCTTTACGTTTTAATGCATTATCTGGTTTTAATTTAGAAGTGGTAGAATACATTTCTGCCGATCAAATCACTGATTAATCGAGGTTGTCTATGGCTATTCGCCGTATTGAAGGTCTACTCCATCTCGCGAGCGAAGGACGTTATGCGATCTTAGTTGCGCGTTTCAACAGTTTTGTCGTTGAACATCTTTTAGAAGGTGCAATCGACACATTAAAACGTCATGGCGTTGCTGAAGAAAATATTACTGTTATCCATGCACCTGGTGCGTGGGAACTTCCTGTTGTTGCTAAAAAATTAGCAAACACTTCATCTTATGACGCCATTATTGCGCTTGGTGCCGTAATTCGTGGTAGCACACCTCATTTTGACTTTGTTGCAGGTGAATGTGCAAAAGGCTTAGGCGTGGTTGGTTTAGAATCAAGCTTGCCTGTGATCAATGGTGTTTTAACCACAGACAGCATTGAACAAGCCATTGAACGCTCTGGCACAAAAGCGGGCAATAAAGGTAGCGAAGCTGCCCTTACTGCTATTGAAATGGTTAACTTGTTAAAGGCAATTTAATCGATGTCACAAACACAACAAGCAGTTTATGCTGCTAAACGTAAAGCACGCCGTTTTGCAGTACAAGGTATTTATGAATGGCAAATGAGCCAAAACCCTGTACACCAAATCGAAGCTCGTACACGCACTGAAAATGCAATGCACAAAGTAGATTTAAGCTACTACCACGAGCTTTTAACACAAGTTGTAGAAGACTCTGACGTATTAGATGAGCTTCTGAAACCTGTATTAGACCGTGAAATTAGTGCATTAGATGGTGTTGAATTGGCAACATTACGTTTAGGTGCATACGAACTTCGTGACCATGCAGAAATTCCATATCGCGTTGTTTTAGATGAAGCGATTGAGCTTGCTAAACATTTCGGTGGTGCAGACAGTCACAAATATGTAAACGGTGTACTTGACCGTTTAGCACAAACACTACGTCAAGCTGAAAAGCAAGCATAAGCTAGGCGTACTGTATGGCTGAATTTTCGATTATTGATCGTTACTTTAAAACAGCAACGCAATCTAATGTATCGCTTGGCATTGGTGATGATTCAGCCGTACTGACCCCACCTATTAATCAACAATTGGTCATCTGTACAGATACCCTTGTTGCAGGGCGCCACTTTCCTTTATCAACCACGCCTCATGCCATTGGTTATAAAAGTGTTGCGGTTAATTTATCTGATATCGCAGCAATGGGTGCCACTCCACACAGTATTTTACTTGCCATTAGTGCACCACAACTCACCGACACATGGCTTGAAGAATTTAGCCGTGGACTTGCAGATTGTTGTAATCCATATAATGTACAACTTATTGGTGGTGATACCACACAAAACCCAACTCTCACTATTACAGTCACTGCGCTTGGCTGGATTGAACACAACCAAGCCATTACCCGTGCAGGTGCAAACGTAGACGATTTCATTTGTGTCAGTGGTACTGTGGGCGACGCGGCTTTTGGTTTACAACATTTAGGGCATTCATTACAACAACGCCTTGATTATCCAACACCACGCTGTGAACTTGGGCAACAACTCAAAAACTACGCATCAAGTATGATTGACGTTTCTGATGGTTTAGCACAAGATTTAGGACATATTTTAAAAGCATCCCATGTAGGTGCTATTTTAGATTTAGAACACTTACCTTTAAGCGACACCTTGCAACAACTTACCCCTCAAGAACAATGGCAATATGCACTTGCAGGTGGTGATGATTACGAATTATGTTTTACTATTTCGCCTGAAAACTATAAAAAATTAATGCAACAACATCCACAAACCCAAATCAGTGTAATTGGGAAAATTCAAAAAAATACTGGCTTAATATTTCAACACCAAAATAAAACAATAGATTTAGACTTACACGGATACCAACACTTTGCATAAACCTTCACTTAATTTCCAAGCAATGTCTTGGTATGACCGTTTTATTGTGTTTTGTGGCGTGGGCTTTGGTTCAGGGCTCATGCCTAAAGCACCGGGTACGTGGGGGTCTGCGTTTGCATTACTGTTTATTCCTCTGTGGTTAATCAGCGGATTTACCCTGTCTGTCATTCTTATTACCATCATGTCGGTCGTGGGTATTTATATTTGTGACCATACTGCCAAAATTATGAATGTGCATGATGATGGACGCATCGTTTGGGATGAATTTGCAGGACAATCCATTACGCTTTTGCCTTTAATCTATTTTAATCTAATTGATATAAAATGGTCATTGATTGCCTTTGTGCTATTTCGAATTTTTGATGTATGGAAGCCTTGGCCTATCCGTGTTGCAGACCAAAAAGTAGCAGGTGGCTTTGGCATTATGCTGGATGACCTCATTGCAGGGGCATGGGCAGCACTGTGCATTATTGTTTATCTATGGCTTGTATAAGCCTATTTGTAGGGTAACTATGTCAACAACTGTGATTATTTTAGCAGCGGGTAAAGGTACTCGTATGCGTTCCCACCTCCCTAAAGTATTACAACCTTTGGCAGGGCAACCACTCCTTGGACATGTGATTGAAACGTCTAAACAATTACATGCACAAAATATCATTACGATTTTTGGGCATGGTGGTGATTTAGTTAAAAATACCTTTGCTC
Organism: Acinetobacter sp. HY1485; assembly: GCF_027568475.1. Taxonomy (GTDB): domain Bacteria; phylum Pseudomonadota; class Gammaproteobacteria; order Pseudomonadales; family Moraxellaceae; genus Acinetobacter. The sequence continues at coordinate 16,839 of NZ_JANKZG010000008.1, forward strand.
AAGAAAATATTGATTGGGTTGAACAAACCGAACAACTTGGTACAGGTCATGCAGTACAAATGACGCTTCCTATACTGCCTCATACAGGTACATCACTAATTTTATATGGCGATGTACCTCTTGTACGCAAAGAAACATTAGAACAACTGCTTAATGCCACCAAAGAAACAGGCATTGGCATGATTACACTCAATGTTGAAGACCCAACAGGTTACGGGCGTATTGTCCGCACCAATGGCAAAGTACAAGCCATTGTTGAGCATAAAGATGCGTCAGACGAACAACGTCAGATTAAAGAAATTAACACAGGCATTTACTGCGTTGAAAATGCAAAATTACATCAATGGCTTCCTCGTCTATCTAACAATAACGTGCAAGGTGAATATTATCTGACGGATATTGTAGAAATGGCTGTACAAGACGGTTTAGAAATTGCATCGATTCAACCACAACAAGCCTTTGAAGTAGAAGGTGTGAATGATCGGGTACAACTTTCTGCATTAGAGCGTGAGTTTCAAAAACAGCAAGCACTTACTTTAATGCGTGAAGGTGTCACCCTCACAGACCCAAACCGTTTTGATTTACGTGGTTCTGTTAAAGTGGGGCAAGATGTCAAAATCGACATCAACGTGATTATTGAAGGTCATTGCGAGCTAGGCGATTTTGTAGAAATTGGTGCAGGCTGTGTACTTAAAAGCACTAAAATTGCATCGGGCACAAAAGTACAACCGTATAGCGTATTTGACTCGGCTGTTGTAGGTGAAGATACGCAGATTGGTCCTTTTGCTCGCTTACGTCCGGGGGCTGTACTTGCCAACGATGTGCATATTGGTAACTTTGTAGAAGTAAAAAACTCAACACTTGGACAAGGTTCTAAAGCCAATCACTTTACATATTTAGGTGATAGCCAAGTGGGTACAGGCTGTAACATTGGTGCAGGTACCATCACATGTAATTATGATGGTGCAAATAAGCACAAAACCATTATTGGCGACCATGCATTTATTGGTTCTAATAGTTCGCTTGTTGCCCCTGTTCAGATTGGCAACTATGCAACCATTGGGGCAGGCTCTGTCATTACACGCAATGTAGCAGACCATACGCTTGCTTTTGAACGTGCACAACAAACCGAAAAAGCAAACTATCAACGCCCTCAAAAGGCTCAGAAATAAGAGGTAAGATTTATGTGTGGTATTGTGGGTGGCGTTGCCGAAAGAAATATCAGTGATATCTTAATTGAAGGTTTGAAGCGTTTAGAATACCGTGGCTACGACTCGGCAGGTTTGGCTGTGATCCATCATAATCAAATTTTCCGTGAACGCCGTGTCGGTAAAGTGGTGAATTTAGAGCAAGCAGTAAAAGAACATGCTGTTGTGGGTAATACAGGCATTGCACACACACGTTGGGCAACGCATGGCAAACCAACCGAAGCCAATGCACATCCACATACTTCAAATAAAGTGGCTGTGGTACACAATGGTATTGTAGAAAACTACGCAGAACTAAAAGAAGAATTAGAGCAATTAGGTTATGTGTTTAGCTCACAAACAGATACCGAAGTGGTTGCCCATTTAGTATGTGAAGCACTAAAAACACATACCACGTTACTCAGTGCCGTACAAAGCGTTGTACCTCGTTTAAAAGGTGCATTTGCCTTGGGTATTGTCCATGCCGATTTTGCAGATGAGCTCATTACCGTACGTGAAGGCTCACCATTGGTGATTGGTGTGGGTATTGGCGAGCATTTTATTGGTTCTGACCAACTTGCGTTATTGCCCATTACCAATCGCTTTATGTATTTAGAAGAAGGTGATATTGCACGTTTAACACGTACTAGTGTAGAGGTGTTTGCCCATGGTAACCAACTTGTAGAACGCCCTGTAAAAGAATTAGATGCAACGGTTAGCACTGCATCTAAAGGCGAATATAAGCACTACATGCTTAAAGAAATTTACGAACAACCTGAAGCGATTCAGCAAACGATTTCTCAAGCACTTAACGGCAATGCGTTGCGTGATGACTTTTTACAACTTGCCGAAGCTGATTTTGCCAAGATTCAACAAATTCAAATTATTGCCTGTGGTACAAGTTACCACGCAGGGATGATTGCAAAGTATTGGTCTGAACAACTCATTGATGTGCCATGCCAAGTAGAAATTGCAAGTGAGTTCCGTTATCGCTCGCCTGTCATTATTGATGGCACACTTTATATTTGCATCTCTCAATCAGGAGAAACAGCAGATACGTTAGCAGCACTGCGTGATACACAAAAACGTGCTGTTGCAAAAGGTGTCAATATTGCAACTATGACCATTTGTAATGTCGCAACCTCATCTATGGTACGTGAAACAGACCATCATTTACTTACGCTTGCAGGTCCTGAAATTGGTGTGGCATCTACCAAAGCATTTACCACACAGCTTGCTGCTTTAATGTTGTTATTGCTTAAAATTGGGCATGTAAAACAACGCTTATCCGCAACACAAATTGCCGATATTACAAGTGAGTTATGGCATTGTCCAAAAGTGCTTTTAGATACGCTACAACAAAATAATGAAATTTTACGTCTTTCTGAATTGTTTGTAGAAAAGCAACATTGTCTATTTTTAGGTCGTGGAACGCATTATCCAATTGCACTTGAAGGTGCATTAAAACTCAAAGAAATTTCGTATATTCATGCAGAGGGTTATGCCGCAGGCGAGCTTAAGCATGGTCCACTTGCATTGGTTGATAACGACATGCCTGTGGTAATTTTAGCGCCTAAAGATGATATGTTAGATAAATTAAAATCGAACATGGAAGAAGTACAAGCGCGTGGCGGAGAGCTGTTTGTATTTGCAGATGAACACAGCGGTGTTAAAGGCAAAGAACGTCAGCATGTGGTGAGTATCCCAAGTGTAAACGAGTGGTTAGCCCCAATTGTTTACAGTATTCCTGTGCAGTTATTGTCTTATCATGTGGCTGTATTACGTGGTACAGATGTGGATCAACCACGTAACTTAGCTAAGTCGGTTACAGTAGAATAAAACTAAAAACCCCAATCAAATGATTGGGGTTTTTAATATTTAAGATGCAAGTAATGTTGCATAACGTACTAAATCAATATTGCCACCTGTAATCATACACCCGACACGTTTGCCTTGAAGTTTCGCTTTATTTTTAATAATCGCTGCAAGCCCTAAGCAACCCGTAGGCTCAACCACTATTTTCATACATTCAGCAAAAAAGCGCATGGCGTCTTTAAGTTCATCATCACTTACGGTATCAATGGCTTGCACATGGGTTTGAATAATTGGAAATGTTAGCTCACCTAAATGTTGAACCTGTGCGCCATCAGCAATGGTTTGTGGGGTATCAATATGAATAATCTTGCCTTGTTTAAGGGATTGTTGACCATCGTTCCCTGCTTGCGGTTCTACGCCAAACACTTGGCAATCAGGTTGCAATGCATGTGCAGAAAGTAGGGTACCTGCAAGTAATCCACCGCCACCCAACCCTACAAATAAATAGTCTAACTGTGCCACTTCTTCAAATAACTCTTTTGCAGCCGTTCCCTGTCCTGCAATCACATCGGCATGGTCGTAAGATGGAATCAATGTCATTGATTTTTCTTGAGCAATCTGTTGCCCAATTTGCTCTCTATTTTGTGTATAACGATCATAAAAAATAACAGTAGCACCATAACCTTGAGTCGCTTCTACTTTTGTTTTAGGTGCATCTTGAGGCATTAAAATGATAGCAGGTATATTTAAAATTTGAGCTGCCAAAGCAATACCTTGAGCATGATTACCCGATGAAAACGCAATAACCCCATTTTGTTTTTGTTCTTTAGTGAATTTAGATAAGGCATTAAATGCACCTCTAAATTTAAATGCACCTACTCGTTGCAAATTTTCGCATTTAAAAAAAACTTCACATCCTAATCTTTCATTTAAAGTGCGTGATGTTAGTACAGGGGTACGATGTGCCACACCCTGAATATGTTGTGCTGCATCTTGCACATCTTGATAGGTTGGTAATCGCATCTTAATCTCCTTATCTAATATTTACAATTTATTCATTTTTGGACATTTTGTAAACTTTAAATTTTGTACGATGCGAAAAAACTATATATCCCTTTGATATCCTGAATAAATTACAGTTGAGGCTTCAATTAGGTTTAAAGCCAATTTAAATAAGCAATAGATTGCTACTTTTGTTTTAAGTATTTGATGGATATTAAATATAGATCAATCATAAAATTTATTTTAAATAACCATACACACTGGTTCTAGACACACCTAATGTTTGAGCAATGGTATCTATTGATAAGCGAATATCTAAAAAACCATGTTGTTTAAGTTCTTGTAATAGTTGTTTTTTTTGCGGGGTTTTTAAGGCTTGTACAGTCGTTGCTTGTTTAACAGCAAATTTTTGTATGTATTGTTGGAGGTCTTCTAAAGTAAGCGTATAAAGCGTTTCTTTCTGTTCAGGTTGTTCAAAAGCCGTGAGCTGACTTAGCATCTGCTGTGCTGTGGTAAATACCGATATATCAACATTCATACAAAATGCCGCAACATAATTGCCTGCTTCATCTTTAATCCCTACCGATGTGCTTTTAAGTTGGCGTCCATCGGCAAGTTTATTGGGATAATTTGCCACAATTTGCGGATATTTGGCATCAGCTTGGCGTGCTTGCCCTAACGCTGTCAGTGCATCTTTAGATTGACGATTAGATAACGGATTATAAATCGTATAAATCCCCGAATTTGGCTCGGTTAGATCATGCACCACCACTTCGCAAAAAGGTTTAAACGTACGGCTTAAACCTTCTGCAATGGCACTGAGTTGCTCAAGCAAATGTTGCTGTTGTTTGTGATTTTGCGTCATTCAAATATCAAAAATTGTGGTCATTTTTGTATTTTAAACTGTTTAACCAATCACAATATAGTCATTCTTAAAGGTATTTTGGCTATATGTACCTTCTATCAAATGTATGTATTTTTGGTCTATTAAACTCAGTTCAATACATTCATCTACATCTACCACAGCATCGGTATGTGGTTTATACCAATGTTGTTCGATGGCTTTTTTGCCTTGTACTTTGGCATCGGTTTTATTATGTCCTGCAACTACTAAGTATTTATGTACCTCGCCAAACTCGCTTGCAACATAAGCACCTAAGTTAATTAGATAAGGTTTAAGCGTTGAGGCTGAAGGTTGATCTGAAATCTGAACTTGATAAGCCACACAATCATGCTCTACCCCATGAATGGTCATCCAACCATCAATATGCATACCTTTAGGTGTACCAAACCACTGTTTTTTAAGGGTGTCATAGGCTTGGCTTATTTCTTCACAAATTACAGCACGTACGTCATGTACTTCAACATTAGCGCGCTCGTGTTTTCCACCTAACAATACAATATGTAGTTTCATCAATATCCCTATTTAAATATTAAAATTCCTGCAAGTATCAACATCATACAGGCAATGCCTGCATCTATAAAACGCCACATAATTGGTTTATTTAAGTAAGAGGCTAATTTTTGTGCACTCCAACCTAATAAACTAAACCAAACGACCGATGCTGTAATCGCACCTATATTAAACAACAAGGGTGATTTTTGTTGTGCCCCTAAAACACCTAAAAGCACCACCGTATCTAAATATACATGCGGGTTAAGAAGTGACACTGCCAATACAATTTTAATGGCGGTGGTTTTGCTCATCATTTGCGTGCCTGTAACGTGTAAGGCATGTTGTGAGGCACATGCATTTTTTAATGCATTAAAGGCATACCACAATAAAAAAATAACCCCACCCCAACGTGTAATCTCTAATAAAACTGGATGTTGCTGAATAAAATGCCCTAACCCCATCACACCTAAAGTAATTAGAAGTACATCACATAAAATACATAGTCCTATGCTTAATGCCACATGTTGGCGTTGTAAACCCATTTTAATGATGTGTGCATTTTGAGTACCAATAGCAATAATTAAGCTTGCGCCCATCATAAAACCTTGTATTAAAGATGCTGTCCACATAAGCCGTTTCATCTTGTTAAAAAGCTGATTATGCTTAAATGAAATCTCTTTTAAATAAAACTAAGAAAGACTAAGCTAACCTAAATATAATTTAGGGTATGTAATGTTAGACGCAAAGCAGTGTGATGCCTTTTTAGCCGTTATTGAGACAGGAAGTTTTGAACAAGCGAGTTTACAATTACATGTCACTGCATCTGCGATTTCATTACGTATTCAAAGTTTAGAACAAGATTTGGGACAAGTTTTATTACTCAGAGAACGTCCCTGCAAACCCACGCATGCAGGGCAAACCTTACTCACACATCTCAAAAAAATTCGCTTACTTGAGCAAGATTTAAAATCTGAATTTAATGGCAAACTTGATCAATCAGATTTTTTTAAAGCTTCTATTGCCACCAATGCAGATACGCTTGCAACGTGGCTTTTACCTGCACTTGCCAAGGTACTCATTCAAGAAAATATTATTTTAAATTTGCATGTAGATGATCAAACTCAAACGCATCATTTATTACAAAGTGGGCAAGTCAATGCTTGTATTTCAACCAAACCTCATACCATGCAAGGATGCAAGGTTCATTTTTTAGGATCAATGCGTTATCAGATGGTGGCGTCTAAAGTTTTTATAAAAAAGTGGTTTCCTCAAGGGCTTAACCGTGAAGCATTAAGATATGCACCTGCTGTTATTTTTAATGATAAAGACCATATGCACCATGAAATTTTATTACAGCATTTTGGTTTACTTAAAACGGCATATCCATATCATCTTATTCCATCGTCTGAGTCTTTTGTACAGGCTGTAGAATATCATTTAGGTTATGGCATGGTACCTGAATATCAGTTGCAGTCTACATCGCTTCAAGTGTTAGACCCAACGTTAAGCATAGAAGTAAGTTTGTATTGGCATCATTGGCAAACGCAATCTTTAAAAATGCAGACCATCACAAAATATATTCAAAAGTACTGTGCGCAAAACCTCAACCACATTCATTTTTAAACCTTAATTCTTTTTTATGATGTCTTTTTAGTTTGAGCGATATATCATGAAAAAAATAATAGGCAGTTTGCTTCTTGTTACTACCTTAATGAGTACAGGTTGTTGTTTGCTTGACCCATTTTGGTTAGGAGGTCCACACGGTGGTGGCGGTGCGCCACATGGCGAAGGTGGTCCACGCGGTGGCGGTCCTCGTTAAATTTAAAGGCTTGTTATTTAACAAGCCTTTTTTAATTGGCTCTGATATAAACATGAAAAGTGGCTCTCGTTCCCTCGTAAAATAAAAGTCAAATTAAAAACATATACATAAGCTGTTTTATGTTTTTATTCCCATCTTATTATTTTATGTAGGGAAACACGATGAGCGAACATCCTATTCAAGACGGACTTCAACATGCCGTAGATGGTGCAAAAAATATTGCACATACCTTAGACAAAGATGCGTCACAATTTGAACGCTCTATTGGTCTTATTTCTAATTTTTCTTTGGGTTTTACCTATCTTTCGCCACTTACGGCAGTTTACTCTTTATTTGCTCTTGCCATTACCCTTGCAGGACCACCTTCTATTTGGTGGATTTTAATTGCAGCAGGCGGTCAACTTTTAGTTGCAATTGTGTTTGGCGAAACTGCCTCGCAATACCCCATCACAGGCGGGCTTTACCCTTGGGCACGGCGTTTATGGGGACGTAAATATGCATGGATGGCGGCATGGGTATATTTATGGGCATTGGTGGTGACCGTAACGTCTATTGCCGAATACAGTGCAGGCTTTGTCGCCAATTTATTTCATTATGATGCCTCTCCTTTAAATACACTTATTACCTCTGTGGTTTTATTGTTGGGTGTGATGGGTATCAATATGTCAGGCACAAAAAATTTAGCACGCGTGGCACGTTTGGGCTTTTGGTGTGAAATTTTAAGTGTAGTGGCTTTAGGTATTTATTTACTGATTTTTCATCGCGCACAACCGTTTTCGGTGGTATTTGATAGCATGGGTGCCATCGCAAGTAATGGTTCATATACCACAGCGTTTTTAGCATCGTCTTTATTAGGTTTATTTATGTTTTTTGGTTTTGAAGCTTGCGGTAATGTTGCAGAAGAAGTGAAAAACCCAAGTAAACAAATTCCTGTTGCCATGATTTTAAGTATTGTCTTTGGTGCAATTTCTGCTGTGGTATCTGTATTGGGTTATTTACTTGCATCACCTAATTTACCCGACATTGTATCTGGCAAAATTACAGACCCACTTCCAACCATTTTACAAGAAGCACTTGGACCAACAGGAGCACAAATTTTTATTGCCATTGCTGTGGTTGCAATGTTGTCTTGTATTTTATCGTTGCAAGCTGCGCTAAGCCGTTTATTGTTTGCCTTTGCCCGTGATGAAATGCTTCCTAAAAGTACATGGTTGTCTAAACTTTCTAAACAAGGTGTGCCTGACCATGCCATGATTGTAAGTTGTTTATTACCTTTAGTATTTTGTGTATGGGTGTATTTCACACCTGATAACCTTGCGCGTATTACTGCATTTGCAGTAGTTGGAATTTATGTCTCATTTCAAATGGTCGTTTTAGCCGCACTACGCCAACGCTTAAAAGGTTGGAAACCTGCGGGAGAATGGTCGGTCGGGGCTTGGGGTATCATCATTAATATTGCTGCATTGGCTTATGGTGTATTTGCCATTTATTTACTGGTACAACCTGCCGATGGCGCAAGTATTATTGATCGTTGGATTGTAATGATTGGCTTAGGTATCGTAATCATCAGCGGTTTACTTTATATGTTTATTGCTAAACCTTATGGTAAATCAACTGCACCTGAAGATGATGCAATTGAACATGCGAACCAAATGCGCCAAAACCGTCTGTCTTAGATGACCAAAATTTTAAATGGGTGAATCTCACTTGCAAAAACAAGTTTAGCGGGTAGTTTAATTATACTGCCCGTTCTTAGTTTAGGCACATTGGAAAGTACAATACGCCCATCTTGGTTGGTAATGACAATTGCATGTTTAATTTTATTTAATGTGGGTAATAGGTAATGCTCAAGCGTAGAAATTAAAACATCCAAGACAGCAACACCCATAAATTTTCCGTTGTATAAAATAGGATGCGCTGTGGTGGTGGTATAAGCTGTATTGGTACTGCATACATAATCTACATAAGGACCATGGATATATGTTTTGTGAGTTAATGTTGTTTGTTGAAACCATTCAAAAGTTCTAAAATCTAAACGCTGTTGTGTACTTTGATCAATTTCGAAATACCGATGTGTATCCGCATCTGCTTGTTTAAACCACCACTCTAAAATCCAATAATCTTTATCTTCAATATGGCTTGCAAAGCCTGCTCCATCAGCATATTTGCATTGTTTAAGCTGATTTTGAATGATAGTTTGTACTTTTTGTTTAACAGGTAGTGTAAGTAAATCACGCATATCGTGTTTGTGACGCATATATTGAGTAAGCAATTTTTCTAATGCCTGAGCAATCTCAACTGTATTTTTTGTAATATCCTGCATCATATTTGCCATCAACTGCTGCAGATATTCAATGCTTTCACGACCACACATAGCTGATTCTCCTCATCATTCAACGAGCTTTCGTTCAATTGTAAATTTGAGTTCAATTAAATTTTCGGTCAACGCTAAAATCATTTTTCCCATTAAGCGTGTTGCATTCACGTCATCATGTTGAGAAAAACAATGCAAGAGTTGTTGATAGGTTTTTACAGTTTGTTGATAAATTTCATTATCTTGATATAGCATCGCAATTAAAGATGCCCATTCGGTTTGAATAGATAAAGCTTGTTGCGCTAAACGTGGCGACTGCGCATTAGCAGCAATGGTCAGTAAGCAACGCATATCTGCATGGGCTTTTTGTTCTGGTGTGGTTGCTTCAAAAAATAATTCAATAAACTCTTCTAATTTTTGTTGTTCTTTTGCCGTGCTACGTTCAATAGCAAGACTAATACTATGTTTCATAATGGCACAGTGTAACTCACCTAAATCTGCTAAATAATTTGTACTTATTTGTTGAAGTGGGTGCTCATTGTCTATTAACTGTGTGCGCTGGCAAACAAAACTACCACCATTACGTCCACGCGTGGTGTAAATATATGCCTTAGTACGTAAGGTATTTAATGCTTCACGAATGGTAATATGTGAAACACCCATCGACTTTGCTAAGTCTGCTTCATTGGGTAATTGCTCGTGGGCTTCAAGTAACCCACTCACAATTGCATTGGTCAAACGCTCAACCACTTGTTCTGCCCGTGTGGCTTGCCCTAATGGTGCAAAAATTACAGCATGTGTTGTCATCAAATTTCCACTTTACGTTTAATACAGCTTTTTTTAGTTAGGTAATATTAAGTTTAATTATATAAATTAAGCTGTAAATATAATAAAAGAAGCGCTTAGTATAAAACGTGAAGTTTTAATTGAGAATGAAAATTTAAATCAATCTGATTTCTTTTTTACCATCCCAATTGTTTATTTAAGTTTGCTGCATCGTAGTAATCGCCTTGATAGGTAATTTTACCGTGATCTACACGTACAAAGCTTACTCCCTCAAATGAAATAGGTTTGTTAGTGGCAGGGGTTGTGCCCCATTTACCTGTGTTTTTGCCACTAAAACGCCACTGAAATGCAATGCTATCTTTACTCACAATAGGTGCACTGGTCATTTGCCATTTTAAATTTGGTACAGCGTCAATAAATACTTTAATCACTTGATCACGCGCAGCCACTTGTCCTTTTTGGGATGTACCTACCGTTACATCATAATATTCCACGTTTTTAGCGAGATAAGTCCCTGCCTTAGTTGCATCATGTTGGTTCCATGCTTGCATATAAGCATTGACAACTTGTGTTGGCGTTTACTCTGCATAAGCCACCACTGAACACACGGTAAGTGCTGTACCACATAACATTGCTTTATAGTTCATTGGATTTTCCTTAATCTTCGTAAGCACTCATCACATGCTTAATACGGGTATATTCTTCAAATCCATAGCCTGATAAATCTTTACCATAACCCGATTTTTTAAAGCCACCGTGTGGCATCTCGGCAGCCAATGGGATATGAGTATTAATCCACACCGTACCAAAATCTAAATCTCGGCTTAAACGCATACTGCGTGCATGATTGCTTGTCCAAACACTTGATGCCAAACCATACTCCACGTCATTGGCTTTATCTAATGCATCTGCCTCATCTTTAAATATTTGGATCGTAATCACAGGTCCAAAAATTTCGGTTTGAATCACTTCATCATGCTGTTGCAAGCCTGTAATGATGGTAGGTTCAAAATAAAAACCTGCTGTTTGCGCGCGCTTACCTCCTGTTTCCACTTTGGCATAATTAGGTAAACGAGCAATGAATCCTTCAATTTGTTCAAGTTGACGTTCACTGTTCACAGAACCATATAACGCGTCTTCGTCATCAGGTAAGCCAAATTTGATGGTCTTGGTTTTTTTAACCATTGCTTCAATAAACTGTGGTGCAATGCTGTCTTCAACCAACACACGCGCTGCCGCCGTACAGTCTTGTCCTGCATTAAAAAAGCCTGCCAACGTAATCGCTTCTACTGCTTTTTCAATATCTGTATCTGCAAATACAAGTACAGGTGCTTTACCCCCTAACTCTAAATGTGCTTTGGCTAAATTGGCTGCTGCCGATGCTGCCACTTGTAACCCTGCACGCACAGAACCCGTAATTGATACTAAAGCAGGCGTTTCATGTGAAACCACTTTTGAGCCTGCATCTGCTTGTCCAAGCAATACATTAAAGGCACCTTTAGGTAAAAATGGTGCTGCAAGTTCGGCTAAAATAAGCGTACTGGTTGGTGTGGTATCACTTGGTTTTAAAACAACGGTATTACCCGCTGCCAATGCAGGTGCAATTTTCCATACAGCCATCATCAGTGGATAATTCCACGGTGCGACTTGTCCCACCACACCCAAAGGTTCACGGCGAATGCTTGAGCTTAGTCCTTCTAAATATTCACCCGATGAACGACCTTCTAAACAACGTGCCGCACCTGCAAAAAAACGAATATGGTCAGCAGATGCCGCCACTTCTTCTTGTGCCACCATATGTTTAAGTTGCCCTGTTTCTTGTACTTGTGCATCTACCAAACGTTGAGCATTGGTTTCTACGGCATCTGCAAGACTGAGTAAGGCTTTTTGGCGTACGGCAGGCGTGGTACGTCCCCATGTTTTAAATGCTTCTTGAGCAGCTGTATACGCTGCATCTACTTCCTGTTGCGTTGCGTTTGGTGAAGATGCATAAACTTCACCGTTAACTGGACTAATGAGATCAAAAAACGTCTGTCCTGTACTTTGGACATATTCACCATTAATAAAATGTTGGCGTATTTCTTTTCCCATTGTCTTCTTCCTTTTTTAATACATATAAAATATTAAGTATTATTTAATATCTTAATTGTCAACAAAAATTTAAACACGATTTTTTCAGTAAAAGAACCAATTACAAGGGTTCATTGTTTTATACGCTTAATTTAAATTTTTATGATTTTAATTTTAATAATCAAATATTTAAAATTATTTTTGACCTTTTTTTATTGCTAAAACAAACATCATCAAAATGATTATTCATGTAAAAGAGCCAATTTCTTTTACTTTTTAGAAATATTGGCTCTTTAAGTGCCATTCAAAATGGCTCTCGTTTGTTACCCATCAACTCGGCAAATTAAGATGTATAAAGCACCAAAACAAGACGCCTCGGCAGATTGCAGATTAAGGAAAATTGTATGGCAACATCTCAAAATTTAGGCAAAGGCGTGAGCACACGGCAAATCACCATGATTTCAATTGGTGGCGTGATTGGTGCTGGTTTATTTGTAGGTTCCTCTAATGCCATTGCCACGGCGGGTCCTGCTGTTTTAATTTCATACCTGATTGCTGCCATCATTGTAATTTTAGTCATGCAAATGTTGGGGGAAATGGCAACCTCACGCCCAGATACGGGCTCGTTTTCATCTTATGCTGATGAAGCCTTAGGGCGTTGGGCAGGCTTTACCATTGGTTGGTTGTATTGGTGGTTTTACGTTTTAGTGATTGCCATTGAAGCTATTGCCGCAGGGAATATTCTTTCGCAATGGTTGCCATTTTCTGCGCCTATTTGTGCCTTACTCATGACCACAGCACTCATTGTCACCAACTGTTTACATGTTAAAAATTACGGCAAATTAGAGTATTGGCTATCGTTTGTAAAAGTTGCCAGTATTGTGGTGTTTTTAGTATTAGGCTTGGTGGCAATGCTTGGGTTAATGCCTCATTCTTCTGTTCATGGTATTCAACACTTATGGGCAGATGGTGGCTTTTTACCTAAAGGTTCAACTGCCATTTTAACAGGCTTATTGGTTGCTATGTTTAGCTTCCAAGGCAGTGAAATTGTTACCATTGCCGCAGCAGAATCTGAAGATCCACGCAATAATATTAAGCGTGCCATTAAAGCTGTTGTTTGGCGTTTGGGTTTATTTTATTTAGGTTCTATGTTTGTGGTAATTGCACTTGTACCGTGGAATGACCCTAAACTCACGGTAGGGTCTTACCAAGCCGTTTTATCTGCCATGAACATTCCATATGCAGCAGGAATTATGCAAGCAGTTGTTTTGGTGGCAGTCACAAGCTGTTTAAACTCGTCTATTTATGTGTCTAGCCGTATGGTGTATTCGCTTGCAAAACGTGGTGATTGTTTACCGAGTCTTGCACATACCACGCAACATGGTGTACCTCTAAAAGCCATTTTAGCCACATCTGTGATTGTATTTGGTGTCATTGTGGTAAACTATGCCATGGGCAAAGACTTCTTTATGTTTTTACTCTCAACGAGTGGTGCAGTCGTTTTGCTGATGTACCTTGTGATTGCCATTACTCAACTGTATATGCGTAAAAAAATGGTGGCAATGGGCGAAACTCCAATCGTTAAAATGTGGTTATTTCCATACCTCAACTACATCACGATTGTGGGCATTATTTGTATGATGGGTTTGATGACGATTTTCCCTGAATCACGTAATGAGTTGGTGTCTACCTTTGTGTTAACTGCCATTTTAGCAAGTGTAGGTTTTTACCTGCAAAAGCGTCAGCCACAATTATCGAGCCAACGCCATTTAGGTAAATTTATTCAAAACTAATGTACAGCAGGCTGAGGTTGAATGCCTGCTTCTTTTAAACACTGCAACAATGCACCAAATGCCATCATCATATCTTTTTCATTCACACATGCAAAACCAAGTAATAAGCCACGTTGGGCATGTGCGTGTGAATGCATATAGTATTGCGATAATGGACGTACCTTCACTCCATGCGCCAAGGCATTGGTTGCAATTGCCACATCATCACACCCCGTTGGTAATTTTAAAACAAGATGTAAGCCCGATGCTTCATCGTACTCATGCACAAATGCATCACCTAAATAACGCCGAATTAAATCCATCAAAAATTGACGACGCTTGCCATACAATAAACGCATACGGCGTATATGTGCCGCATAATGCCCTTTTTGGATAAATTCAGCTAAGGCTTTTTGCTCAATCAAATGCCCACCACGATATAACTCGGCAGCCAAGGTTCTGAGTGATGAAAACAACGATTTAGGCACGACCAAATAACCAATACGCAATGCAGGGTAAATTGTTTTACTAAACGTGCCCATATAAATAACAGGCGCATCGGCTTCCAGCCCTTGTAATGCAGGATACGGTTGCCCTGAGAATCTAAACTCACTGTCGTAGTCATCCTCTACAATCCAACTTTGATGTTTACGCGCCAATGCCAACAGCGTTTTACGGCGTGCCAAACTTAAATGTGACCCTAACGGATATTGATGTGACGGTGTTACAAAAATGAGCTTGGGTGGTTGATTAGGATTTTCTTGTGGAAGAATACCTTCTTTATCCACAGGTAATGGATGTAAATGCACTCCATTGACTCTTAAAATATTACGCATACCCCAATAAGCAGGATCTTCAATCCAAACATGATCGCCTATATCTGTGAGCGCGCGTGACACTAAATCAATCGCTTGATGAATCCCTTCGGTAATAATAATCTGATCGGCATCACAATTAACTGAACGTGCTACACGCAAATAATCAGCTAAGGCAGCACGTAGTTCAGGGCATCCGCCTGCATTACTGTAAATTAAACGGCTGACATCAGGGTCTTTACTCAAGCGCGACTGAATACGGCTAAACAAATGATGCGGAAATTCCGTTACATCAGGTGCACCGGGTACAAACGCCCCCCATTGATGTGGAGATGCTGCAGCATACCCCATCACACGCGAACCGCGCTGTGAAAGTAAATTTTTTCTAGGCACGGTGGCAGGTATAGGCGCCGTTTTACCATATGCAGTGGTTAAAAAGGTTTCAGGCAATTGCTCAACCACCCAAGTGCCTTGTCCAATGCGTGCCTCCACATAACCTTCTGCTTGTAATTGCTCATAAGCACTGAGTACTGTATTACGTGACACTTGCATTTCTTTGGCTAAATCACGAGAAGCAGGCAAGCGTGTTTTGGGGGGTAACACCCGTGCCACAATGGCTTCTCTTAAACAACGGAACAACCGCTGATGGAGTGTTCCCTCAACATCCTCTTGCAAACGCTGTAATAAATGATCTCCAAATAAGCTACGCAAATTGGCTCTCTCCTACTGTTAAAAAGTGGCTCTCGTTTGCCCAAAACAAAAGCGCACAATAAAAATATCACAGCAACAACGCGTGTGCCTTTTTGATGAGGCAAACCTGACACCACAACACGAGGATTTGAAATGGACGCTCAACATTCTGCACTGAATACACGCAAACAACAAGCAACACCAAAAGGTGTAGGTGTAATGTGTCAGTGGTATGCTGCAAAAGCTGAAAATTCAACAATTTGGGACACAGACGGCAATGCATACATCGACTTTGCAGGTGGTATTGCCGTTTTAAATACGGGGCATCGTCATCCTAAGGTGATTGAGGCAGTAACTCAACAATTACAACAGTTTACCCATACGGCGTATCAAGTCACCCCCTACGAAAGTTATGTTGCACTTGCAGAACGTTTAAATGCCTTAGCACCTATCGAAGGCGATGCAAAAACCACCTTTTTCACCACAGGTGCAGAAGCTGTAGAAAATGCCGTTAAAATTGCACGTTCATACACCAAACGCCATGGCATTATTACCTTTGGTAATGGTTTTCATGGTCGCTCATTTATGACCATGGCAATGACAGGCAAAACCGCACCGTACAAAAGAGATTTTGGTGTCATGCCTGCAGGTGTATTTCATGCACGCTACCCTGTTGCCTCACGCGGTATTAGTGTCGATGATGCCATCAATAGTATTCACGACATTTTTAGTGAAGACATTGCAGCGCATGATGTTGCTGCCATTGTATTAGAGCCTGTACAAGGCGAAGGGGGCTTTAATGTTGTACCTGCCGAATTTTTAACACGCTTACGTACCTTATGTGATGAACATGGTATTTTACTCATTGCCGATGAAGTGCAATCTGGTTTTGCCCGTACAGGCAAACTATTTGCTATGAACCATTACGACACCAAAGCCGATTTAATTACCATGGCAAAAAGTCTAGGTGGTGGTTTTCCAATATCGGGCGTTGTAGGACGTAGCGAAGTGATGGATGCGCCTAATCCTGGTGGTTTAGGTGGGACATACGCAGGCAACCCTGTTGCAGTTGCGGCGGCACATGCTGTATTAGATGCTATTGAAGAAGAACAATTGTGCCAACGTGCCAATGATTTAGGCGAAATTTTAGTTAAAACACTACATCAATTAGACCAACAATATGCAGGTGTTGTAAAAGATATTCGTGCACTTGGCTCAATGGTTGCCATGGAGTTAGATAATGCAGAATTTGCTAAAGCTGTACAAAACTATGCCATGCAACATGGCTTATTGCTCTTAACTTGTGGTAAATACGGAAATGTTATTCGTTTCTTATATCCACTGACTATTCCAAAAGCACAATTTGAACAAGGAATTGAAATTCTCAAACAAGGAATGGCAACTTTGGATTTACCCGAAACGCTTTGCCAAAAAAGCTCGGAGCCTTCTGCATGATTGACCAATCGTTACAATACTTACTTAAACACGCTGATGTTGCCTTTAACTCAACAGATGGTGATGTAATTGAAGTCAAAAACCCTGCAACAGATGAAGTATTGGCATACGTTAAATGCCATGATCAAAACAGTGTAGAACAAGCCATTATCCGTGCCGAAAAAGCACAACAACAGTGGAAAACTCACACTGCCTTACAACGTGCGGATATTCTTTGGAATTGGTATCAACTGCTTGTTAAAAACCAAGACAATTTGGCAAAAATTTTAACAGCAGAACAAGGCAAGCCACTGGCAGAAGCTCGTGGTGAAGTTGGCTATGCAGCCTCTTTTATCCGTTGGTTTGCAGAACAAGCACGCCGTATAGATGGCAGTATTGTGCCGCCAACCCAAAGCCAACAACGCTTACTTGTCATTAAACAACCTATTGGTGTGACGGCAGCCATTACCCCATGGAATTTTCCTGCAGCAATGATCACACGTAAAGCTGCCCCTGCACTTGCGGCAGGTTGTGCTATGCTGATTAAACCTGCCGAGCTAACACCACTCACGGCGTATGCTTTAGAAGTATTAGCTATTGAAGCAGGTTTACCACAAGATTTACTCATTACCATCAGTGGTAAATCTTCGGTAATTGGTAAAACACTATGTGAAAGCGACACCATCCGTAAACTCAGCTTTACAGGGTCTACCCAAGTAGGTCGCATCTTAATGCAACAGTGTGCATCGACTATTAAAAAACTATCGCTTGAGCTAGGGGGTAATGCCCCTGTGTTAGTTTTTGACGATGCCAATTTAGACCAAGCCGTACAAGGTATTATGGCAAGTAAGTTTCGTAACAGCGGGCAAACATGTGTCTGCGCCAATCGTATTTATGTACAAGATGGCATTTACGATCAACTTAGTCAAAAACTAGTAGAAGCCGTATCTAAACTTAAAGTAGGTAACGGAGTAGACGAAGGCACTACGCAAGGTCCTTTAATTGAACAATCTGCAGTTGATAAAGTGATTGAGCATATTGAAGATGCCACACAAAAAGGTGCACAAATTGCCTTTGGCGGTAAGCTTACGCATTTAGGTAAAACTTTCTTTGAGCCAACGGTTCTCACAGGTGTTACTGCCGACATGAAAGTGGCAAAAGAAGAAACATTTGGTCCACTTGCACCATTGTTTCGTTTTAATAGCGAAGAAGATGCGGTACGCATGGCAAATGACACCGAGTTTGGTTTAGCTGCCTATCTGTTTACACAAAGTACAGCATGCCAATGGCGCGTAGGTGAAGCATTAGAATATGGCATGGTGGGTGTAAATACAGGTGCTATTTCTAACGAAGTTGCGCCATTTGGTGGGATTAAACAATCTGGCTTAGGACGTGAAGGCGGACAAGAAGGCATTGAAGAATACTTAGAAACAAAGTATCTGTGTGTCGATATTTCTGCTTAACATTTAAGCATTTTCAGATAACTCGCCTTGCCCATTCAAGGCGAGTTTTTCATTTTTTATAAAAAAATAATATTTTATATAAGCATTTAGCTACAAGATCCAAGAACATATTTAAAAAATCTCATAAAGATGCTCGCTCTTTTTTTTATAATCATTAAATATAGTTTAGTAAATTTATCTCTTATCATGCATGCTTATAGTTAAATTTTTAACGTAAAATACTTAAAATCTCCCAAAATTATTCAGCCTAATTCATATAACCATATAAAGTACTTAAAATGCCATACAATGCCACAGCGACTAAGACTACCCCACAGACCCCTAATAGTTTTGGATAATGTCGACTTTTTGATAAGCGACTAAAGCCCAAATACACTATCGAAAGTGTCATAAAATCTAAAATAATCCACACCACTGTCAGCACTAATAAACTGTTATTGATGTTTGGCGTAACATGAATAAACTGCGGAAAAAATGCAGAAAAAAAGATAATATCTTTGGGATTGGAAATACCCACCAAAAAGCCTTTTTTAAAGCCACCCTCTTTTGGTTGAACTTTCTCAACTTCTGCTATTTGTGGTGTATCTTTAACTTCTTTTAAAATCTCATAACCTAAAAAGGCAATATAAGCACAACCCAATACTTTAATAATATCGAATACATAGCCATTAATACTTAATACGCCTTTAAGTACTAAAATAGAGGCTGTAATTAAAAACAATGAGGCGAAATTTGTTCCAAAAATTGTTTGTAATGCCCTTTTATATCCGCCTTGCTGTCCTGCGCTTGCCACCAAAAGCATCACAGGACCAGGCGTTGCAATCATTACAATTACAGCAGTTGCATACATTAAAAGTTCTAGCATATTCATAATAACTTAAGCACATCCTGTGTTTGTATTCTGCCAATTTTTAAAGCCTGCATCTCCTGCCATTTCTGCACCAAAGATCCATTTAAATCAATGCCTGCGGTGGCATCTTCAATGACATAAGTTTTAAAACCTAAATTAACTGCATCAATCGCTGTCCATGCCACACAAAAATCAGTTGCAACCCCAACTACATACACAGTGTCTATTTGACGTTCATTTAAGTACCCTGCCAAACCTGTTTTGGTTGTACGATCTGCCTCTACAAATGCCGAGTAACTATCAATATGTGCATGAAAACCTTTTCGAATGATAAGCTGTGCTTGGCTAACATCTAAATCAGGATGAAAATCTGCATCTTTTGTACCCTGTACACAGTGGCTTGTCCAAAGCACCTGCTGACCATAAGGCAAATTAATCATGTCAAAAGGCTGTTTATTAGTATGATTATTTGCAAAAGAAATATGATGCTCAGGGTGCCAATCCTGCGTCAAAACCACATTATTAAAATGATGCATTAATTGATTGACATTAGGTAAAATACGATCGGCATGTGCAACTGCTAAATTTCCATTAGGCATAAAACCATTTTGTACATCAACCACAATAAGCGCTATTTTTTCTTGCTGAAGCATGATCAATTAATCTCCAAAATAATTTTACTTTACAAGATTAAACAACAGATCGTCTCGTTTTTTATAGTGAAAACATTAAATAAACAAGAACTTTATCTAAACATTTGAATATAGTTGAAAATTGCTTTAAAAATGTCTATAAAGTTAACTTAGCTTTACGAAATTATGTTGTTCTTCAACTGATGATCAGTCATAATTTGCACAAGCATTATTCAAAAAAAATTGGATTTTTGCTCAACCTAAAAGATGAAAACCATCCCATATATTTGTAAAATAATGGATGGCTTAACAGGATATTTTTCTAAAATGACTCAGCTTGCCCACACAATTCAAGGTTCTATTGTCGCACTCGTTACCCCTATGCATAAAGATGGTAAGGTAGACTGGAAGAACCTCAAGAAGCTTGTGGAGTGGCATGTTCAACAAGGTACAAACGCTATTGTTGCAGTAGGCACAACAGGTGAGCCCTCTACTTTAACAATGGAAGAACATGCACAGGTCATTAAAGAGATTATTCAGATTGTAGATGGTCGTATTCCTGTCATTGCAGGTACAGGTGCGAACTCAACGCATGAAGCGATTGAACTGACTAAAGAAGCACAAGAACTCGGTGCAGACGCCGTTTTAACAGTAACGCCTTATTATAATAAGCCTACACAAGAAGGGTTATATCAACATTTTAAAGCGATTGCTGAAGCCTCAAAACTGCCAATTATTTTGTACAATGTACCTAGCCGTACAGGTGTAGATATGAAAAACGAAACCGTTTTTCGTTTAGCTGATGTTGCAAATATTATTGCAATTAAAGATGCCACAGGCGATTTAACACGCGGTAAAGCCTTAATTGATGGCCTTAATGGTAAAATTTCGGTGCTCTCAGGCGATGACGGTACCGCAGCTGAGCTGATTGGCTTAGGTGCAAAAGGCAATATTTCGGTAACGGCAAATGTTGCACCCCAACTGATGAGCCAAATGTGCGAAGCAGCTTTGGCAGGAAACCACACAGTTGCCTCACAAATTAATCAAAAGATTGCAAATTTAAACAATATTTTGTTTTGCGAATCGAACCCAATTCCTGTGAAATGGGCACTACACGAAATGGAAATGATTGAAGAAGGTATTCGTTTACCTTTAACTCCATTAGCAGAAGAATTTAGAACGCCTATTCGTGAGGCGCTCAAAGAAACAGGTATTATTTAAGAGCACAATATTATGCAATTACGTTTAGGTCTAGCCCTTACACTTTCTGTCCTTGCTTTTACAGGCTGTAGCACACTAAGCAACAAATTAAGTGTAAACAATGGGTCTTTAGATTATAAAAAGGCAAGCAATCTTGCACCTTTGCAATATCCTGAAGGCACCACAGTTAGACCTGTAACGCCATTGTACCCTGCACCTGTGGTTGATCCGATGGCATTAGAACGTGCCCCAGATTTCGAAAACCAAAAAGGCAACCGTTTTGCTATGCCTCGCCCTAATGAGGAAGTTGCAAACCGCAGTGCTCAAAAACAAGTTGAACAACGCTATAAAACACCCGTTGTGGTTGCCGATTCAAGTATGAATCCGCTATTAAAAGTGACAGGAAAGTCTAAAAAAATCTGGCAAACAACATTAGATACGCTAGAAAAACTTCATTACAACGTGGTTGACGAAAATAAAACCCGTTATGAAGCGACGATTCAGGTGAATCAAAACACCTACCTGTTAAAACTTTCAGCTGATGGCAAAAATAATACGCTTGTTGTCTTCACGCCAGACAACACCTTTGCCGACTCTGCTCAAGCCAAAGCATTACTTGACCAGATTGCTCAAAATTGGTCTGCCTAGTCTATCTAGGCATTTTTTTTGTTTGAAAAAACAGGTTAGTCCCATGCAAAAACAAACCTTGCTGTACACTGGTAAAGCAAAATCTGTATACACTACAGAAGACGCTGATCACTTAATCCTTGTTTTCCGTGATGATGCTTCGGCATTTAATGGAGAAAAAATTGCACAGCTAGACCGCAAGGGTAAGGTTAATAACCGTTTTAATGCCTTCATTATGGACAAGTTGGCTCAAGCAGGAATTGAAACACATTTCGAAAAGCTACTCACACCTAACGAAGTATTAGTTAAAAAGTTAGATATGATTCCTGTTGAATGTGTAATTCGTAACTATGCAGCAGGTTCATTATGCCGTCGTTTAGGTGTTGAAGAAGGTAAAGAGCTGACCCCACCTACATTTGAGCTTTTCTTCAAAGACGATGCGCTTGGCGATCCGATGGTGAATGAAAGCCAAGCAATTGCGTTAGGTTGGGCAAATGCAGAACAACTTGAGCAAATGAAAAAGCTGACCTATCAAGTAAATGATGTGCTTAAAGCATTATTCTTAGATGGTGATATGTTATTGGTCGATTTCAAACTTGAGTTTGGTGTTTTCCATAACCGTATTGTGTTAGGTGATGAATTTTCACCAGATGGCTGCCGCTTATGGGATAAAAACACAAAGAAAAAGCTAGATAAAGACCGTTTCCGTCAAGGTTTAGGTGATGTAGTCGAAGCTTATGAAGAAGTTGCTCAACGTTTAGGTATTGACTTAAGCGATATCTAATTGATTGAGTTTTAAAAAGCCAAGTGTTATCACTTGGCTTTTTTATACTTCATTTACGGATTTACGGATTTACGGATTTACGGATTTACGGATTTACGGATTTACGGATTTACGGATTTACGGATTTACGGATTTACGGATTTACGGATTTACGGATTTACGGATTTACGGATTTACGGATTTACGGATTTACGGATTTACGGATTTACGGAAAAGCATAAACAACTTATTACTTATGTCTTTTAATTTTTATGACTATATTATAATAACTACAAATCTCATCTTATGTAGCTTCAATTTTTTTATACACTTAAATAACACTAATAAATTTTGAGGTAAGTACCATGCTTTTAAAAATTGGTTTTACCCTTATTTTAATGTACTTATCCTCTTCAATTTATGCTCAAAACCTTGCTATAAATTTATGGCAAAATCCAACACAGCTTGTTAATGTTCAATACAATATCAACCAAAAAGTAAACGATATTTCACAGCCACAAATGGTGGTTTATCTACCCAAAAAAAATAATCATCATGCAATTTTAGTAATGAGTGGTGGTGGTTACGCCCATGAAGAATTGGGTAAAGAAGGCACACCAACGAGTCAGTGGTTACAGCAACAGGGCTTTACCGTTTTTGAGCTGATTTATCGCCTACCAAAAAATAATCCACTTTTACCTTTTGCAGATGGTCAAAGGGCGATTCGCATTATGCGATCTCAGGCAAAAATATTTGACTACGATCCACAAAAAATTGGTGTACTTGGATTTTCTGCAGGTGGGCATTTAGCTTCTATTTTAGCAACTCAGTTTAATAGCGTATTTTATAAATCTCAGGAGCCACTAGACACTTTATCTGCAAAACCTAACTTTGCTGTTTTAGTTTATCCTGTCATTAGTATGTTGCCACCACTCAACCATACACATGCGTTTAAAAGTTTATTTCCTAAGCCTAATGCCACGCTTCAAACCTTACTTTCAGCTCAAGATGCGGTTACACCACAAACACCACCCATGCTCATTTTTCATGCAAAAAATGATCCTATTTCACCCGTACAAAATAGTCTACTTATGCAACAGGCTTTAGCTCAGGCACACGTTACCCATCAAGTTTATATATTTGATAACGGCGGGCACGGTTGGGGCATTGGTAAACCAAACACCCAAACCATGCAGTGGCGAAGTCTTTTTTTACAATGGGTCTACCACAACTAACAGAATGATTTTTTTAACCTTAAAAAAATGTAATAACAACTAGGATTTATCCTGATTTTATTAGTTCATGATGATGATTGAATAAAAATCGTACTTTACTCCTAAAACACTATTTCTGATAGGGTTTATCAAATCAGGTTACCTCCTAAACGTAAGTCCAATCTTTTATTTAGGTTAAAGTAGTTTCGTGCCAAGTGGTACATCTTGGTCAGATACACATAATTCAACGTGATCATTTGTATTATGCAAACCTGTCACCAAACATTCAGACATAAACTTGCCAATTTGCTTCCTAGGAAAATTCACCACTGCAAGCACTTTTTTACCAATCAAATTTTCGGGTGTATATAGGTCTGTAATTTATGCGCTTGATTTACGCTTGCCAATTTCTTCACCAAAATCAACAATCAGTTGATAAGCAGGTTTTCTTGCATCGGCAAAAACTTTTGCTTCCACAATTTGACCAACGCGTAACTCTACTTTAGTAAAATCATTCCATGTAATTTCTTGCATTATGACTCCTGTTGCCAACGGCGTTGTTGTAATTTTTCGCCCTCTACCTCTCTTTTATTTCGTGCAGACTCATAAATTTTGCTGTCTTTGAGTTCGGGCGGTAAATAATCTTGTTTTACAAAATGTTCAGGATAATCATGCGGATATAAATAATCCACGCCATAACCCTGTTGTTTCATCATTTTGGTAGGTGCGTTGCGTAAATGTAGTGGCACAGGCAATTCTGCTGTTTTTTCAGCAAGTGCCATGGCTTTATTAATGGCTAAATAAGTGCTATTACTTTTTGCACTTGTCGCCAAATAAACTGCACATTGTCCTAAAATAATACGCCCCTCAGGCATACCAATGGCTTGTACCGAACGGAAACATTCCCCTGCCAATAACAACGCATTCGGATTTGAATTTCCAATATCTTCAGATGCAGCAATGAGCATACGGCGTGCAATAAATACAGGATCTTCTCCCCCTTTTAACATACGTGCCATCCAATATAATGCCGCATCAGGGTCACTGCCTCGAATCGATTTAATAAAGGCAGACACTAAGTCGTAATGTTGTTCGCCATTTTTGTCATATTTGGCAATATTTTGCTGTGCAACTTTAACCACTAATGCATTATTAATATGGTTTTCTTGCTCAGGTTCAAACGTACTTGCCACTAAATCAAGTAAGTTTAAGGCTTTACGTGCATCCCCACCCGAAAACTGAATCAACGCATCGTATTCATCAATAAATAGCTGACGATCTTGCAAAAAACGGTCTTGCTCTGTGGCTTTTTGCAAAAGCTGTTGTAAGGCAATTTCATCAAGTGCATTTAAGGTATACACCTGACAACGTGATAAGAGTGCGTTATTCACTTCAAACGATGGATTTTCTGTGGTTGCACCAATGAGTGTAATTTTCCCTTTTTCTACCGCCCCTAATAACGCATCTTGCTGAGATTTATTAAAGCGATGAATTTCATCAATAAACACCACAGGCGTGAGTAAATCGCCACTGTCGGCAATCACTTCTCGAAGTTCTTTTACACCTGTATTCAGCGCAGATAAACTAATAAAAGGACGATCTACTGCTTGAGCAAGTAATAAAGCAAGTGTCGTTTTACCTACGCCCGGCGGTCCCCAAAAAATAATAGAGGGTAAATGCCCTTGATCAATCATTTGTCTAAACGGTGCTTGCTCACCAAGCAAATGATCTTGTCCCATAATCTCAGACAAATCACGCGGACGTAAACGCTCAGGCAGTGGGATGTGGCTATCGGTCATATCAACTCTTTTTAGGTAAAACGAGATAAGATTTATTAAGCCATAATTTACATCAAAATCCTATGGCGTATTGCTTTGTAGCGTTTGCACAATTTGGCAATTTTCTACCGTTTGGTTAGATTGGCACGAGTTTTTAAGTTGCTGTAATTGAGTTTGAAATGCCATCAATCGCGTAATTTTGTGTTCAATATGGTTTAAATGTTCATCAATAATATGATCAACTTCTTGGCAACTTTGCTGTGGGTCTTTTAACTGTTGGTTCAGTAATTCAATCTCATGTAAGGACATACCTAAATCACGACAATGCCGAATAAATATAAGTTCTTTAACCTGTATATCGCTGTAATAACGATACTGATTCTCCCCACGTTTGGCAGGCGTCATTAATTTTTTTTGCTCATAGAAGCGAATAGTATCTGTAGTGAGTTTTACTTTTTTGGCAAGTTGCCCAATTGTTATTTCCATGATGTTCTCGCTTGACCTTAGGGTTACTCCAAGCTTTTTAATAACACTAAAGATATTGGAGTACAACGTTATGGCACATTCTTGTTGCAATCATTCCCCTCAAGCAAAAAAGCATACGCATAAATTTAAAATTGCGTTATGGATTGCACTTGTTCTTAATCTGAGCCTATTTTTTATTGAAGTATTAGGTGGTGCACATACAGGTTCAAGTGCTTTGTGGGCAGATGCATTAGATTTTGCAGGAGATTCTTTTAACTATATTTTATCACTTATTGCGTTAGGACTTACCGCCTATTGGCGTTCACAAGTGGCTCTATTTAAAGGGCTCATGATGTTTGTTTTTGCACTCATCATTGTAGGCAAAGTAATTTGGTCATATAGCCAAAATATTCCACCTGAAGCCTTAACTATGGGTTTAATTGGCGTGCTTGCACTTGTTGCCAACATCATCAGTGCGATTGTTTTATATACCTTTAGAGAAGGCGACGCCAATATGCGTTCAGTGTGGTTATGTAGCCGTAACGATGCCATTGGTAACATTGCAGTAATGATTGCAGCACTAGGTGTATTTGGTACAAATAGTGTTTTACCAGACCTAATAGTTGCTCTTGTGATGGCAGTATTAGGGTTAAGCTCGGGTCTGCAAATTATTAAACATGCGAAACAAGAACAAAAAGCATAATCAATTGACCGAGCGTTTGCTCGGTCTTTTTACCTTACCCAACGCACAATATAATCTTCTAAATCATCATCATTAATTTCTTTTTCTGAAATACAACGCCCTGCTACAGACTTTTTAGCCTTAATTACACTCTTTTTAGAACCTGTATTTAAATAGTGCCATGAAGGCAAATTTTTTCCTTCATAAATACGGCGATACGCACAACTCGAAGGTAACCAATAAGCTACTTCTGCAACCTTTTCTAACGTAAGTTGAATACAATCAGGCACTGTATCCTTACGATTTTCATAATCACCACACCACCCTGTTTGGCAGTCTAATAGCTGACATGCTACTTTGGTGTATTCTACTTCTTGGGTTTCATCATCTTCTAATTTTAATAGACAACACTGCCCACACCCATCACACAGTGCTTCCCACTCAACAGGATTTAATTCTGCCAAAGTGTATTTTTTCCAAAACTGTGGGCGTAAAGACATAACCAAAAACTCAACAAGAAACACATCAATTATATCATGAGTTCACTTTTAAGCTTTTATTTACACAACCTCCCTATTGATTATTATGTATGCATAAACTCACACATGATTTAAACAAAAGTGAACAATCTGTTATTTCCACAATGCTATGCTGATTTACAGAATAAAAAATTAAGGAGAATGACTATGTTTCGTTGGGCAATTATATTTGCAGTAATTGCATTAATCGCAAGTCTGCTTGGATTTGGTGGTGTTGCAGGGTTATCTCAACAATTTGCTATCATTTTATTGGTTGTTGCCGTAATTTTTGCCGTAATTGGCTTCTTCTCACGAGGACGCTAGTTTCTTCATTCAAATTATAAAAAAGAAGGGAAACCTTCTTTTTTTATACCACATTTTGACTAAGGAAAGCTAAATGACTCAACTTATTACCCGCGATATTGAATACACTGCACCTGATGGTACACAGCTCAAAGGTTTTTTTGTTTCACCCCAAAGCAAACAGCCACTTGCAGGCATTTTACTTGGACCAGAATGGTGGGGTTGTAACGACTTTTTAGTTTGTCGGGCAAAACAGCTTGCAGAACAAGGCTATGCCGCCTTTGCTATGGATATGTATGGTGCACAAAAAGCCACAGAAGATGCCGAGCAAGCAAAGCAATGGATGATGGAAACATTTGAAAAACCTGAAACCATTGTACAGCGTGCCCAAGTTGCTTTAGATACTTTAGCAAAACAACCTGAAGTAGACCCAAAACAACTTGCTGCAATTGGCTTTTGCTACGGCGGTAAAGTCGTTTTAGAACTTGCCCGTACAAATGCACCTTTACATGTTACAGCTTCTTTTCATGGCAATCTCACCACCAACCACCCTGCACAAAAGGGGAAATTTCATGGTGATGTGCTGATCTGTCATGGTGAAGATGACAGTATGGTCAGCTTAGCTGATGTAAAAACCATTGACCAAGAACTTACCCAAGCAGAAGTCCCTCATCAAATTTTAATTTTGGAACATGCAAAACATGGTTTTACCAATCCACTTGCTGATGAACGTGGAAAACGAAACGGTGTAGATCTGGCTTATAATGCAGAAGCAACACAACAAAGCTTTGACGCCCTCCATATTCTTTTAAAGAAAAAATTTGATGCATAATTTTTATATACACGTCTAAAATTTATGCTATAAGAAAGTGCAACTGCCACAAAATATAATAAAGAGGAATAGGATATGACCCAAACTCCATGCGTGTACTGTGAATTTGATGAATACGATGTCATTACCAAAAATGACTTTGGTGTTGTATTTCCAGAACCCAAGCCTTTATCTAAAGGGCATGTGGTAATTGTACCGTTACGTCATGTCCATTCCTTTTTCGAAGTTACCGACAAAGAGCGCAAAAGTTTGCTTTCTTTACTTGAAAAGGCACGTAATGCCTTACAAGAACGCCATCAACCTACGGGCTATCATATTGGTTTTAACGATGGCAACGTGTTTGGTGAACCTGTAGAACACTTACACATTCATGTTATTCCTCGCTACAAAAATCAGGAACTTAAACTTGATGCCCGTTGGGGAATTATGGATGTCGAAGAAGATTAAAACAAAGCCTCACTAAAGAGGCTTTTTTATACTTTCATTGCCAGACAGCGTATAATTTAACAACGCAAATTAATAGGTTTGGCATGACACAATTTTCTTTTTCTGATGCGCTACTCACTTGGTTTGACCAATACGGACGCCACGACCTACCTTGGCAAATTGCAGATGATCCATACAAAGTTTGGGTATCTGAAATTATGCTCCAACAAACTCAAGTTAAAACAGTTTTAAAATATTTTGATCGCTTTATTACCCAATTTCCAACCGTACATGACTTAGCCAGTGCCACATGGGACGAAGTTGCACCCTATTGGGCAGGACTTGGCTACTACGCACGCGCACGCAACCTCCATAAAGCCGCAATTATTGTTCATCAAAATGGCTGTTTTCCGTCAACACTAGAAGCATGGATTGCCCTGCCTGGCATTGGACGATCTACCGCAGGTGCTTTAATGTCGTTGGGTTTACGTCAATACGGCGTAATTATGGATGGCAATGTTAAACGTGTTCTTGCACGTTTTTTAGCAATAGAAGACGATTTAAGTAAACCTATCCATGAACGTGAAATGTGGAAAATTGCCGAAGATCTATGCCCCACCCAACGTAACCATGATTATACCCAAGCGATTATGGATTTAGGCGCAACAGTTTGTACACCTAAAAAACCACTATGCTTGTATTGTCCAATGCAAACACATTGCAAAGCGCATCAACAAGGTTTAGAAAACGAACTTCCTTTTAAAAAACCTAAAAAAGCTGTGCCCACCAAAACAGGAGAAGTGTTACTGCTCAATTATGATGGCTTATGGCTGTGGCAACAACGCCCATCGCTTGGGTTATGGGGTGGACTATGGTGCTTACCTATTTATGATGATCTGACACAACTTACAAACACTTTAGCACTCTATGCGCTTACACCTCAGCAAACCACCACCATAAAACATGGATTTACGCATTTTACATGGCAGTTAACAGTTCATCGTGTTGATCTTTCAGCACAGCAACGTGAACAACTTGAACAAACCTTTTTAGGGCAATGGCTGAGCCCGACACAAGCCATTGAAAAGGGTGTTCCTACTGCAATGAAAAAATTGATCTTAGGTCAATAAATATGCCATATTCAAAGAAGCGTTAAAACAAGGATACCAAATGAAAAAACGCTTCTATACGGCGCTTACCCTATTTGCATGTACACTCATAGTATGTGCATGTAGTACAACACCAAAAAAATCAACGCCTCTACCACCACAGACTGTTATGCATTTAAAAGCCATGCAACTCAGCCCTATTTTGCCCATTCCTGTTAAGGGAATAAAACGACAAAACCTTACAGATACTTGGGGTGCTGCGCGTAGTGCAGGTCGTCGCCATGAAGGGATTGATATTTTGGCTCCACGTGGAACACCTGTCACAAGTGCCACAGAAGGCTTAGTGGCAAGCCTACAAAGTAACCGCTTAGGTGGCAATGTGGTTTGGATTTTAGGTCCTGCGGGCTCATGGCATTACTATGCACACTTAAAAAGTCACAAACGTGGCTTACATGTGGGACAATACGTTCACGCAGGTGATGTAATTGGTTATGTAGGTAATACAGGTAATGCACGACATACCGTTAGCCACTTACATTATGGTCTCTATTTAGCAGGAAAAGGACGGGGCGCAGTGAACCCCTATCCATACGTACACGGTGATTTTTAAATGTCTGAAGCACTCCTAGAACGTTTAATTGATTTTGCAGAAGCAGGTAATCAACAAAAAATAACTTTAGAGGGTACAACTTACCAAGGTTGGGTCATGGAAATTACCGAAGAAGGCTTACTCATTAGCACAGGTTATAACGATAAAAAAGGTAAAGATATTTGGCTCTCACCTAGTCAACTTCAAAAAGCTAACTTAAGCTTTTGGAATAATGCAAACAGTCAGTGGGAAGTATTCACTCTTTGATATGCGCTTTAATCTAAAAAGTAACTCACTTTTTAAATTGTCTGATCCTAAAACTTATTCTATTTTATGAGCGACAATACACACATACTTGGTTAATCAAAGTCTTTATTTTAGATCAATCATAAAGTCAGCGTTACGCTGACTTTTCTTTTTTAAGAAGATTATCACAATGACAAAAATCATAAGATGCGCATGGTGTACACAAGACCCACTTTACAAACACTATCATGACCATGAATGGGGAAAACCCGTTTATGAAGAACACCAGCTTTTTGAAATGTTATGCTTAGAAGGACAACAAGCAGGACTCTCTTGGATTACAGTTTTAAAAAAACGAGAAGCCTACCGCCAACATTTTTTTAATTTAGCTATTGAGGATATTGCACGTATCACAAACGAAGAACTTTTAAAAAAACAACAAGACCCAGAACTCATTCGTCATCTTGCCAAACTCACCTCAATTCGAGATAACGCCCAAGCATGGTTAAAATTAAAATCAGATGTTTATGATGTGAGCGATTGGCTTTGGTCTTTTACAAAACACATCACAATGCAACAAAATAAGATAGACGCTCAAAATATCCCTTCTTACACTATCCAAAGTGAACAGCTTGCAAGCGCCTTAAAACAAAAAGGGTTTAAGTTTGTGGGTAAAACAACGTGCTACGCGTTTATGCAAGCCTGCGGTATGGTCAATGACCATGAGGTTAAGTGTACATTTAGATGAGGAATACAATGTCAAATAATACAATACATGCTTATGCAGTCAAAAAAGCAGGTGAAAAACTTGTTCCTTACCAATTTGATGCAGGTGAACTTGCACCACAACACGTTGAAATAAAAGTTGAATACTGTGGTCTTTGTCACTCTGATGTTGCCATGATTCACAACGATTGGGGTATGTCTCAATATCCACTGGTTGCTGGACACGAAGTCATTGGTAGAGTGGTGCAAATCGGCTCACAAGTTCAAGGTTTTGAGATTGGTCAACGCGTTGGACTAGGTTGGATGTCTGAAAGTTGCCAAAGCTGTAACCCTTGCATTACAGGTCAACAAGCTTACTGTACTGGTGAAAATAAACCAACCATCATCGGACATGCAGGTGGGTTTGCCGATAAAGTACGTGCCCAAGCACAATGGGTGATTCCATTACCTGAAGATTTAGACCCTGAAAGTGCAGGCCCATTACTTTGTGGTGGAATTACAGTTTTTGATCCGCTTGTACAACATAAAATTCAAGCAACACACCATGTAGGCGTTATTGGCATTGGTGGTTTAGGGCATATTGCACTTAAACTTTTAAAAGCATGGGGCTGTGAAGTCACTGCCTTTAGTTCAAGTTCTAATAAAACAGATGAACTTAAAGCGATGGGCGCAGACCATGTAGTTAATAGCCGTGACTCTGAAGAACTCAAAAAACAAGCAGGTAAATTTGACCTTATTTTAAGTACGGTTAATGTAAAACTAGATTGGTCCACTTATATTTCCGCACTTGCCCCTCATGGGCAATTCCATGTTTTGGGTGTACCACTCGAACCGATTGGTGTTTCAGCAGGTGCTTTAATCAACGGTGCACGATCTGTTACAGGCTCATCTACAGGTTCACCTGCAGCATTACGCGAGCTTCTTAAATTTGCAGGACGTAAAAATATCGCTCCACAAGTAGAAGTTTTCCCAATGTCGCAAATTAACGAAGCACTTGCTCACCTAGAATCTGGAAAAGTACGTTATCGGGTTGTACTAAAAGCAGACTTTTAAAATGATACCGCTTACCAAACGTGATTTACGTTTGGTAAGTAATAAAAAAAAATTTCTTCAGTATGCCAAAACCATTTTAAACTCACAAAATGATCATGTTGTGCCATCAATAAAACAGAAAATATATCATTAAAAATCAATGCCCTGTTGTGTAGGAAACCACCCACCCCAATTCGATTTTTTTTTATTGTCATTCGTTTTACTTTCTCACTGCGGTTTCGCAAATACTTTAAAAAAGGAAAGTAACAATGACTAATTTAAACTACCAACCAACAATTTGGACTCGTGCAGATGCTTTAAAAGTATACGAAAATGATCCAACAACAACTCAACCTTTAGTTTCAGCTGATTTCCCAGTAATGGATGAGAACTTATTTATTTGGGATACTATGCCATTACGCCAACTAGACGGTACTATCGTTTCTGTAGATGGTTGGTCAGTAATTTTCACACTAACAGCAATTCGTAGCCCAGAAGAATTTACCAATGAACAAGGTGAATACGATATCACTGCTGACTGGAATGATCGTCATGGTCGTGCTCGTATCTGCTTTTGGTATAGCCGTGATGGTAAGAGCTGGGTATTTGGCGGTCGCGTAATGGAAGAAGGTGTATCACCAACTTCACGTGAATGGGCAGGTACACCTATCCTCCTCAATAAAAAAGGTGAAGTTGACCTGTACTACACATGTGTAACCCCAGGTGCCACTATTGCTAAAGTACGTGGACGCCTTGTAACTTCTGATGAAGGTGTAACTGTTGAAGGCTTTGATAATGTAAAATCATTATTTGAAGCAGATGGCGAATACTACCAAACCGAAGCACAAAACCAATATTGGAACTTCCGCGATCCATCACCTTTTATTGACCCTGTAGATGGTAAACTTTACATGGTATTTGAAGGTAACGTTGCAGGTGATCGTGGAACACACGTTATTGGCGAAGCCGAAATGGGCGATGTACCTCCTGGTCATACAGAAGTTGGCGGTGCACGTTACCAAGCAGGTTGTATTGGTCTAGCTGTTGCTAAAGATCTACATGGCGATGAATGGGAAATCTTACCTCCTCTTGTAACTGCTGTTGGTGTAAACGATCAAACTGAACGTCCACACTATGTATTCCAAGATGATAAATACTACCTATTCACAATCAGTCATAAATTTACTTATTCTGATGGCTTAAATGGTCCAGATGGTGTGTACGGTTTTGTAAGCGAAAACTTGACAGGTCCTTACCGTCCAATGAATAGCTCTGGTTTAGTGTTGGGTAATCCATCATCACAACCATACCAAACCTATTCACACTGTGTGATGCCAAATGGTTTAGTAACATCATTTATTGACTCTGTACCTGTACAAAAACCAAACTCTAAAGATTTAGACTACCGTATTGGTGGTACTGAAGCACCAACTGTACGTATCAAGTTAAAAGGTGATCGTTCATTCTTGGTAGAAACTTTAGACTACGGTTATATTCCTGCTATGGAAGATGTTGTTTTACGTAAAAAACATAAGTAACTCTTAAGTTTCAATCACTCAAAATCGGCTTGTATATACAAGCCGATTTTTTCTTGTATCTAAGATTAAATCCTAAAAATCAATCTTATGTTGTATAGCCACACAGAGAACTTACATGAGTTTTTTTCAGGTTCTATTTGTTTTAATTTTTAAATGCAAATTTGCAAATACTTAAAACGAAGGAAAATAATTATGGCGCAATATAACTACCAACCAACAATTTGGACTCGTGCAGATGCTTTAAAAGTACATGAAGATGACCCAACTACAACTCAACCACTTGTACCAGCAAATTTTCCTATAATGGATAATCGATTATTTATTTGGGACACAATGCCCTTACGTACACTAGATGGAACTATCGTGTCTATTGATGGATGGTCAGTAATTTTCACATTAACGGCTGTCCGTGATCCTAAACGCTTCACAGACAAAAATGGCAAGTACGATATTACTGCTGATTGGGAAGATCGTCATGGTCGTGCTCGTATCTGTTTTTGGTATAGCCGTGATGGTAAAAGCTGGAAATTTGGTGGTCGCGTAATGAAAGAAGGTGTTTCACCTACCTCACGTGAATGGGCAGGCACACCAATCTTATTAAACAATAATGGTGACGTAGACCTTTATTACACTTGTGTAACTCCAGGCGCTACGATTTGTAAAGTACGGGGTCGTCTTGTCGCATCTCAAAATGGGGTAACTGTAGAAAACTTTACTAAAGTGAAATCATTATTTGAAGCAGATGGTACTTATTACCAAACAGAAAAACAGAACCCATACTTCAACTTCCGTGATCCATCACCATTTATTGATCCTGTAGATGGCAAACTCTATATGGTATTTGAAGGCAACGTTGCAGGAGACCGTGGTAGCCATA
This sequence comes from Acinetobacter sp. HY1485, assembly GCF_027568475.1. Taxonomy (GTDB): domain Bacteria; phylum Pseudomonadota; class Gammaproteobacteria; order Pseudomonadales; family Moraxellaceae; genus Acinetobacter. The sequence continues at coordinate 51,809 of NZ_JANKZG010000008.1, forward strand.
TTGTAGGTGATGCGCAAATTGGTAAAGTACCACCACAACATACGGATGTCGGGGGAGCACGTTTCCAAGTTGGGTGCATCGGACTGGCTGTTGCAACAGACTTAACAGGAGATCAATGGGAAATTTTACCTCCTCTTGTCACGGCTGTTGGTGTAAACGATCAAACGGAGCGTCCGCATTATGTATTCAAAGATGGAAAATATTATTTATTTACTATCAGTCATAAATTCACTTATGCAGATGGTTTAAGTGGCCCAGATGGGGTATATGGTTTTGTAAGTGAAAATTTAACAGGGCCATACCGTCCAATGAATAGTTCTGGTTTGGTATTAGGTAACCCATCATCTCAACCTTATCAAACCTACTCACATTATGTAATGCCAAATGGTCTAGTCACCTCGTTTATTGATTCTGTGCCTGTTCCAACACCAAATCCTAAAGATTTACAATATCGTATTGGTGGTACCGAAGCACCCACCGTACGAATTGAACTTGAGGGAGATCGTTCTTTTTTGATAGAAACTTTAGATTACGGTTATATTCCACCTATGCAAAATGTAAAATTAAGAAAGCGACGTTTTGGGCATTAGTTTTATCTATCGGCTTACTTAACAGTAGGTCGATTTTTTTATGTCATATCATTTAAGTGCTTGGCTAAAAACTCAATAAATAAGCGAATTCTTTTAGGCGTATGTGCATGTTTATAATAAACAGCCTGTACCGTTTGATATTTTAAAATAACTTCATCATCTAATACACTTTCTAAGTTCCCTTGTTCCATGTCCTCTGTAACTAAAAAAGCTGATAAACACGCAATCCCATTATGATTAAGTACTAAATGTCGAATTGTTTCGCCTGTATTTGCCGTTAAACTTGCTTTAGCTTTAAATGTTTTTTTCTCTTGTTTTACTGGCCAAAGATTTAAATTAGGATGTTGGCTAAAACCAATCAATTGATGCTGATATAAATCTTCTACACATTGAGGCTTACCCCACTGTTTTAAATATTGTGGACTTGCAACTAAGTAAAGACGACTTTTCATCAATTGTTTTGAATGTAGGGTAGAGTCAGATAATTCACCAATTCTAATCGCCACATCTGTACGGCACTCTAATAAATCAATCACCTGATCATTACTGTTTAGTTCAATATTAAGATTTGGATATTGTGTTCTAAATTTACATATTAAAGGTGCAATCCGATGTAAAACAAATGAGGTCGCTGCGTCAACACGCAATAAACCTGAGATATCACGATCTGAGTGTAAAAGCGCTTCTTCTGCTGCTGTTAAATCATTTAAGATTTGGCGCGTTTTAACCAAGAAAATTTCCCCTTCTTGTGTCAACTTCATTTTTCTTGTTGTTCTAGCCAGTAAAGTAATTCCTAATTTTTTTTCTAACCGTGTTAAAGCACGACTCACCCCCGATGCCGTTTGTTGTAATTGTTCGGCAGCACAGACAATTGAGCCTGTATCTACAATTGCTGTAAATGCCATTAGCTCATCAATACTCGATTTCATAAATTACTATTCGTGATTTTTTATCAAAAATATTTTGCAGTTTTTTATATTTTTCTGCAATTCAACTTACTTCACAATGACGTATATTTTAAAAAATTGAGTAAAACCATGAATTTTCCAAATATTGGTCTGGGTACTTTTCGCCTTAAAGGTGAAGTTGTCCAACAATCTGTGCAAGACGCCTTAGATATAGGTTATCGTGCAATTGATACCGCACAAATTTATGATAATGAATTAGAGATTGGACAAGTACTTCAAAAAAGTTCTATTGCAAGAGATGAGCTATTTTTAACAACCAAAGTATGGGTTGATCACTTTACCCCTGAAAAATTTATTCCGAGTCTAAAAAATAGTTTAACTCGACTTCAGGTGGATCAGGTAGATCTAACACTTTTACATTGGCCTGCACCAAAAATGAATATTGATCTAAAAACCACCTTAGAGCTGTTAGCAGAAGCACAAAATTTAGGGTTAACACAGCATATTGGTGTCTCTAATTTTAATATTCAACAAGTACAATATGCCATTGATCTACTGGGTAAAGCACGTATTTTTACCAATCAAATAGAGCTCAGCCCTTATCTGCAAAATAAAACATTAGTTTCATTTTTAAAGCAAAATGATATTGCGATAACCTCGTATATGACGTTGGCTTATGGAAAAGTTTTACACGATCCAACCTTAAAACAAATTGCCAATATTTATCATGTTTCAGTTGCGCAAGTCGTTTTAGCTTGGGCATTGCATCATCATTTTCATGTCATTCCTTCATCTACCAATCAGGCACATTTAACAAGTAATTTAGAAGCACAACAACTTGTATTATCCCCTGAGCATATTGCAATGATTGATGGGCTTGAGCGTAATAGCCGAGAAATTAACCCTGAACAACTTGCTCCACAATGGGATCTTTAAGATGAAATTTAACTTCCCTTTATTGGCTTTAGCTATTGGTGCTTTTGCCATTGGTACAACTGAATTTTCGCCCATGGGGCTTTTACCTAATATTGCAACAAGTCTAAATATTAGTATTCCAACAGCAGGAATGCTTATTACAGGCTATGCTTTAGGCGTGATGATTGGTGCACCCATTATGACGTTATGGTTTGGTCATTTTGTACGGCGCCGTGCTTTAATTACGCTTATGGCGATTTTTACAATAGGCAATATTTTAGCTGCTATTGCTCCTAATTATTTTACCTTACTGTTTGCTCGTATTATCACAAGTTTAAATCATGGCGCTTTTTTTGGGATTGGCTCTGTAGTGGCTGCAAGTGTCGTACCTAAAAACCAACAAGCAAGTGCTGTTGCAAGCATGTTTATGGGGCTTACTATTGCCAATATTGGTGGTGTACCCTTTGCAACATGGCTTGGGCAAACCATTGGTTGGCGTGCAGCTTTTGGGGCAATTTCAGGACTTGGTGTGATTACGATGTTTGCTTTATATAAAGCACTTCCTGCAAGCCATGTGGGTCAAAAAACTGATGTTAAGGCAGAACTAAAAGTTTTAACACGTCCTGCTGTTTTATTGGCTCTACTTACCACTGTTTTGGGTGCAGGGGCAATGTTTACACTTTACACTTATATTGCACCTAGTCTTGAATCGTTTAATCATGCTTCTCCAAGCACTATTACATTTATGCTTGTTTTAGTCGGCTTAGGTTTTTCTATTGGCAATCATTTGGGTGGAAAATTTGCTGATATTTCGTTAATTAAAACCTTAATTGGTTTTTTAAGTCTCATTATTATCATGATGTTAGCTTTTCCACTTCTCGCACAAAATCCAATAAGTACGGCAATTGCTTTAGTGGTTTGGGGTGCAGCTACTTTTGGTATTGTTCCACCTGTTCAGATGTATGTGATGTCAGTTGCCTCTGAAGCATCAGGGTTAGCATCTTCGGTGAATATTGGGGCATTTAATTTAGGAAATGCTTTAGGGGCGGCAGCAGGTGGGCTAGTGCTGAGTTTAGGCTTAAACTATGCTTATGTATCTTATGCAGGTGCGATGCTTGCAAGTTTCGCCCTCATTTTAATTATTATTCAACGCAAACAAGTCACTCATTGATTATCGTATGAATCATGTTTTACGTCATTTAGATTTAAACCTACTTAAAACATTTGCTGTTTTATATGAGGTAAAAAGCGTTACAGAGACAGCTCAACGGCTGTCTTTAACACAACCTGCTGTCAGTAGTATGTTAAATCGTTTAAGAGAAACTTTTAACGATCCTTTATTTATACGTGCACAGCGCTATATGGTACCTACCTTACGTGCAGAACAACTTGCACCTCAAATTCAAAATATCTTAAAAAATGTAGAGCGTTTAGCCGAACCCACTGAGTTTGACCCTGCAACTGCACAATTAGAAATTAAAATTGCAGCAACCGATTATTCATTGCAAACTATTTTAATTCCCTATATTGCTTACCTAAGAAAAAAAGCACCTTTTATCAAAATTGCTATTTTTTCGACAGAAGATCAAAACACATACGAACGCCTCACCACAGGCGAACTAGATTTTATTATTACCGCACAGCCTCACGCTCAATTACATACGCATCATCTTTTTTCAGAACATTATGTGTGTGCGGTTCATCAAACACACATACTGGCAAAAAATAATCAGCTATCAATTGATGAGTTTTGTGCGGCACACCATCTACTTGTATCTTTAAATGGCGACGCCTTTTGGGGAATATCTGATGAGGTTTTAAAACAGATCGCACAACAACGCCATGTGGCTGTTGCTATACAAAATTTTGCAGCAGTACCCAATTTGCTTGCTGTCACTGACCTCATGGCGACTTTGCCTTCACGGATTGTTAAAGGTCAGTCACAACTAAAAACGTTCACACCGCCAATAGATATTCCTCAGTTTGAGAAATTCTTAGCTTGGCATGAACGCTCACATCATAGCTTGGCACATATTTGGTTAAGAGATCAGCTCATTGCAATGTGTACAAGTGAGTCTAACCAATCTTGATGACCATTTAACATGACATTCGGTTGAGTTTTTGCTAACTCTTTAGCAGGCTCACCTATTTGCGTTTCTTGCGTCAAAATACGTACACGGTTACCTGAAAGATTTTCAATTAACCAAGCATGATGGACATCTAAACGTGTTTTTCCTTCGCCTGCCCAACCATGCCAAGCAATTCTAGTAACCCCATCTTGAGGTGCAACAAATTCAACTACCTGAGCATCGACAGGAAATCCAAATGTTTTAAAAAAGAAAACTAACGATAACTCTAACTGATCTGCACCTTTTAAATCGACGTCAGATGAATTGGAATAATAGTTTGGCCACGTTTTTGCATTAACTAAATGTGGCCATACATCCTCTACACTTAAACCTGCCACAATCACTTCGTTTGATACGTAGTTGTCTGTTGTACCTGGTAAAAACTTTTCTGGCCAATGGATTGCATTCATCATCTTTTTATCCTTCATTTGTATGAAGTCATGATGCAAGTTCAAGGCGTGTAATACCAATTACGTTTTATAATAGTGTTTATTAATACAATTAATATCAAAAAGCCCCTTTATCGGGGCTTTGTTTTAATCGATTGATTTTTTAAGATCTAACACATCGTTCATATCGTATTGTTTTGCTTCTCGCCCTGCGACCCATGCCGCCGCGCGAATTGCCCCCGATGCAAAATTCATACGGTTGGTCGCTTTATGTGTTACTTCTACACGCTCGCCCTCACCAATAAACATGACCGTATGCTCACCTACAATATCGCCACCACGAATGGTTTCAAAACCAATGGTTTCACGCTCACGTGGTCCTGTATATCCCTCACGTCCGTAAACAGCTACTTTTTTCAGGTCACGTCCTAATGTATCTGCAACGGCTTCACCCATCATAAGGGCTGTGCCTGATGGTGCATCTACTTTATGGCGATGATGTGCTTCAATAATTTCGATATCTACCGTATCGCCAAATACTTTGGCTGCAAGCTCAAGTAATTTAATCGAAACATTTACTCCTACAGAATAATTTGCGGCATAAACCACAGGAATATACTGTGCTGTTTTGCTTAATAATGCTTTTTGCTCATCCGAAAAACCTGTGGTACCAATCACCATGGCAACACCTGCCTCGCGACACAATTTTAAATGCTGTTCGGTCGCAATAGGGGCAGTAAAATCAACCACAACATCAACGTGGCTTAAAATTTCTTGGATATCCCCCACAATTTTAACGCCTAAATTGCCCACACCTGCAAGCTCACCTGCATCTGCACCAATTAAAGAACTTGTTGGACGCTCAACTGCACCTGCAAGCGTATGCCCTGCTTGTTGTACAGCTTGAATCAGAATACGCCCCATGCGACCGCCTGCACCTAAAATTCCAATACGAGGAGTTGCCATTTTTATGTCCTTAAATTTAGTCTTGTAAATTACTATAACAAAACTGAGTGAAATATTGAGCAAAAAAAACCTGCCAAATCAGGCAGGTTTTTAAATCAAACGGCTTAATCAAATAAACGATCAAAAAATGATTTTTTCTTTTCGCTTGAATGTTCGTGCTTGCCGTCCATGGTGTCTTGTAATTCTTTTAACAATTCACGCTGACGAGATGTTAAGTTGACAGGTGTTTCAACCACAATACGGCACAGTAAGTCACCAATCATACTTCCACGTACAGGTTTAACGCCTTTACCACGTAAACGGAACATTTTACCGTTTTGCGTGCCTTCAGGAATTTTCAAACTCACACGCCCTTCTAGCGTTGGAATTTGAATTTCTTTTCCTAAAGCAGCATCTGCCACGTTTACAGGAACATCCATATAAAGGTCTGCACCATCACGTTGGAAAATATCATGTTCACGTACGGCAACTTCTACATACAAGTCACCCGGTTGTCCACCACGAATGGCTTCACCTTTACCAGATAAACGAATACGGTCGCCATTATCTACGCCTGCAGGAATAGTAACTTCGAGGGTTTGTTGACGATTTTTAACCCCAGAACCATGACAGCTTTGACATGGATTTTTAATAATTTTACCTTGTCCACGGCATGTACTACAGGTTTGCTGAACCGAGAAAAAGCCCTGTTGCATGCGCACTTGTCCTGAACCATGACAAGTTTTGCACGTTTCAACATCATTCGGGTTTTTGGAACCATGTCCATCACATACATCGCACGGTGCAGGTGCGGTAAATGTAATTTCTTTTTTAATGCCTTTAATGGCTTCTTCTAAGCTTAGCTCTACCACATAACGTAAGTCTGAGCCTTGGCGTTGTTGTTGCGCACGCCCACGACCACCGCCGCCACCGAAATTACCAAAAATATCGCCAAATTGGCTAAAAATATCTTCTGCGCTGAAACCACCACCGCCAAAGCCGCCACCACCGCCCATACCACCTTCAAAGGCATTGTGCCCCATACGGTCGTACATACTGCGTTTTTCACCATTAGATAACACTTCATATGCTTCAGATGCTTCTTTAAACTTTTCTTCAGCTTCGGCATTGTCAGGGTTACGGTCTGGATGATATTTCATCGCCAATTTACGATAGGCTTTTTTAATTTCATCATCACTTGCAGTTTTGGAAACACCCAAAACCTCATAATAATCACGTTTAGCCATGATAGGCGATGCTCCTCACGGAATTTTAAATATACGAAAACTAGCCCTTAACGTTGGGGTTTAAGACTATTTTTACAAGGGGAAAATTTGAACGACACAACAAAATCTAAAACACTGCTTTCTTTTTTAGGTATTTAAAGAAGCCTTGGACAAAGGTATTGAGTAAAAACATCCATGCGATAAAGCTAAAAATAATACCAACAATGGTACAACCTGTGACCCATTGCATCGCATCCCAAACATAAAAATGAAGTGGAATAAACCAAAGCACAGCAAATATAGCCATCAACATAAAAAGGATAATATTACGCATAATCCAAAAGGCTTGGGCTTGTACCCAAACTTCAGCTTCTTTTGCATGGGCAACTTTGATCGCCAATCCATATGCAATAAGACCTACCACGACTGTAAATAACGCAAGAAACATAAAAAAATATGCCCAACCAATCAAACGATGATGTTGTGTAATATTGTCTTGCGTCATTGAATATAAGCCCTGCTTGCAGTTTGCAAAGATAACTGTAAGTCTTTACTTAGAGAATGTTGTAAATGAAACGCAATACTATAGGAGAGTTTTCGCTTTTTCGCATCGATTTTTATAACTAAATCGTTGCTTTTTATGACAAGTACCTATTAAAACCCTAAAAATCGATTTATTTAGTCAAAATGATAGATAAAAAAAATGTATTTTAGACGAATGGCTAACAGTTTTTATTGGGTATTTTGGTATGTTTAAACTATAGACTGTAAAAGCCAAGCAATGATGTTGGACTTTCAGAAGAATAACGAGGGTTGAATAAATGCCACAACAAATTGATACACCATTAAGAGAAGATGTAAGACTATTGGGTAATATTTTGGGTGAGACACTCAAAACACATGCAGGCGAAGATTTGTTTAATCGTATTGAACAAATTCGTAAGCTCACCAAAGGTTCTCAAGATGGGCAAACCAACGCGGAAAAACAACTTGAAGATTTGTTTTTAAATCTAGAAGACGATGCTATTTTACCGCTAACACGTGCATTTAGTCATTTCCTTAATTTTTCTAACATTGCCGAACAACACAATGTGGTTAGACGGCGCAAAGAAGCAGACAAAGATCCAACTCGCCCATCGCCTAATCCACTTAAACCCCTATTTGAAAAGTTTAAAAATAATGCCATTTCTAAACAGCAATTATTTGACCAAATTTGTAATTTAAATATTGAGCTTGTTTTAACAGCGCACCCAACCGAAGTAAACCGCCGTACACTCATTCAAAAGTACGATGCCATTAATGACTGTTTAGAAAAATTAGATCAACAAGATACAACGCCTGTTCAACGTAAAAAGATTATTCAGTACATCAAACAGCTCATTTGCTTGGTGTGGCAAACAGATGAAATTCGTCAAAATAAACCCACCCCTATGGATGAAGCCAAAGGTGGTTTTGCAGTCATTGAACAAACACTATGGAATGCAGTTCCGCGTTTTGTTCAAGAATTAAATGAACTTGTAGAAGAACATTGCGGACAAACATTACCACCTGATATTAGCCCAATCCGTTTTGCTTCTTGGATGGGGGGTGACCGTGACGGTAACCCAAATGTAACGCATAAAGTGACCCAAGAAGTGCTGTGGTTTTCGCGTTGGCAAGCTGCCGAGATGTATCTTAAAGATTTAGAAAGTTTACGTTGGGAACTGTCTATTCAAACGTGTACGCCTGAATTACGCCAAGCATTGGGCAGTGACCACCCTGAACCATACCGTCAGCTATTACGAGATACGCGCGAGCGACTTAATCTCACTATCAAATGGTTAGGAAGTAAATTACAAGGCATTGAAATTGCAGATAATCCACGCGTTATTCAATCAAAATCAGATTTATTAGACCCATTGCTTTTATGCTATAAATCTTTAATTGAATGTAATTTACCTGAAATTGCCAATGGGCATTTACTTGACCTTATTCATCGTGTGCAATGTTTTGGCTTAGAACTGTTAAAACTTGATATCCGTCAAGAATCGGGGCGTCATCGCCAAGCAATTGCTGCAATTACCGAATATTTAGGTTTAGGTGATTTTGCAACATGGTCTGAGCAAGCACGTCAAAACTTTTTACTCAATGAGCTTCAAAACAAACGCCCATTACTGCCTAAAGTTTTAAATGCACCTGAAGAAAGTTTAATTAACCATCCTGATGTTAAAGAAGTCTTTGCCACCATGTATACGCTGGCACAGCAACCCTCTGAGTCATTAGGTGCTTATATTATTTCAATGGCAGAATATCCAAGTGATGTGCTTGCGGTTCTTTTACTCCAAAAAGAAGCAGGTATTGAGCAACCATTACGTGTTGTACCTTTGTTTGAAACACTTAAAGACTTAGACAGTGCAGCCGATACGATGAGCGCCCTGTTTAATATGCAATGGTACAAACAGCATATTCAAGGCAAACATGAAGTCATGATCGGCTATTCGGACTCTGCCAAAGATGCAGGCTTTATGTCGGCAAATTGGGCGCAATACCGTGCACAAGAAGAGCTAACAGAAATCGCACAGGCACATGATGTTGAACTTACGTTATTTCATGGACGTGGCGGTTCAATCAGCCGTGGCGGTGCGCCAACGCAACAAGCGCTATTTTCACAACCGCCGGGTTCTATTTCAGGTGCTATCCGTGTGACTGAACAGGGCGAGATGATTCGCTTTAAGTTTGGTGTAGAAGATATAGCCCTACAAAATTTAGAAATTTATACGGCAGCAACACTCGAAGCCACTTTACTGCCACCGCCTGTGCCTAAACAGTCTTGGCGTCAGTTGATGCATCAAATGACGGAAACATCGGTAAAAGTGTATCGTGAAACTGTACGCCATAATCCGCATTTTGTGGAATATCTGCGCACAGTTACGCCTGAACTTGAATTACAAATGTTACCACTGGGCTCTCGCCCCGCTAAACGCCGTGTAAGTGGTGGTATTGAGTCTTTACGTGCCATTCCTTGGGTATTTGCGTGGACACAAATTCGTTTAATGTTGCCTGCATGGTTAGGCACAAGTGCTGCCATTGATGAAGTGCTAGACGAAAACCAAAAAGCATTATTAGATGAAATGCTTGAGCAATGGCCGTACTTCCGTACGCTTATCGATATGTTTGAAATGGTACTATCTAAAGCAGATGCCGATATTGCGCTATATTATGAAAACCATTTAACTCACAACGAAAACCTAAAAGAACTTGGCAAGCAATTACGTGATCGTCTACAAGATGCGATTAATACGTTACTTAAACTCAAAAGTGAATCAGAGCTACTTTCACAAAATGAGGTATTAGACCAAGCAATGCGCGTACGCAAAACGTATCTATTGCCTTTACATTTATTGCAAGCAGAACTGATGAAACGTCGTCGTGCATATTTAGCAAAACATCAGGCTGAACATACGCCTGTAGACCATGCGCTAATGGTAAGCATTGCAGGTATTGCTGCAGGCTTACGTAACACAGGTTAAAAGCGATAACCTTTTGTCATTAGGGTAGTGATCGTTTCTTATCACTACCCTTTTTACCTTTTGGCTATAATATCTTTAAAAATTTATTTTAATTAAAATTAAGATGTTGAAATAAATCGTTATTTTAAAATTTTATTATTTTTATAATGCCAAAAGCTTTAGGTAGGCGTATGATTGTTTCAATTTTGTCCGTGTTCTAAGGAAGTATATATGTCTTGGTTTCCAACATGGCGACCATATACTGGTCAAAAAGAAAATCGTGCGGTTGCCACAAACGAATATCTTCCTTTTAGTCATAGCCTTATTCTTGGCTTACAACATACTTTTGCTATGTTTGGTGCAACCGTCTTAGCACCTGTTTTGATGGGTTTTAATCCTAATCTTGCCATTTTAATGTCTGGCTTATGCACCTTACTCTTTTTCTTGGTAACAGGTGGACGTGTCCCAAGTTATCTTGGATCTAGTTTTGCATTTATTTCTGTGGTTGCAACAGTGACAGGACATACCATTGGTTCGGGGCTTAATCTTAATTTAGGCATTGCTTTAGGTGGAATTGTAGCGTGTGGACTTATCTATGCGTTCATTGGTGTAATTGTGATGCTCACAGGCACACGTTGGATTGAAAGCCTAATGCCTCCTGTTGTAACAGGTGCAGTGGTTATGATCATTGGGCTTAATCTTGCACCTGTCACAATTAAATCTGTAGCAGGACAATCCTTTGAGATGTGGATGGCGCTTATTACCGTACTTTGTATGGGTGGTATTGCTGTTTTTTCTAAAGGTTTAATGCAACGCTTGTTACTACTATTAGGTTTAATTCTATCTTACTGTATTTACTTTACTGCAACCAACCTACTACATTTAGGACAAGCCATTAATTTTACACCCATCGCTCAAGCAGCATGGTTTGGTATTCCTCAATTTTCTACGCCTACATTTAGCACTCATGCCATTTTAGTGATTGCCCCTATTGCACTTATTTTAGTAGCAGAAAACTTAGGGCACGTTAAAGCAGTGGGTGCAATGACGGGAGAAGATATTACGCCTCAACTTGGCAAAGCATTTTTTGCAGATGGGTTAGCCACCACTATTTCTGGTAGTGTAGGCGCACCGGGTATGACCACATACGGCGAAAATATTGGCGTTATGGCGGTCACCAAAGTCTATTCTTCGCTTATTTTTGTCGTAGCAGGATTATTTGCTGTTTTTTTAGGACTTTCACCTAAATTTGGTGCCATGATCAGTACCATTCCAACCGCCGTACTCACAGGTGCTTCTATTGTGGTTTTTGGTTTGATTACCATTGCAGGGGCAAAAATTTGGATTGAAAATAAGGTCGATTTTTCAAATAATAAAAACCTGATGGTGGCGGCAGTGCCTTTAATTTTGGGTGCTGGCAACTTTGAGCTACATTTTGGTAATTTTAATTTAGGTGGAATTGGTACAGCAACCTTTGTTGCCATTTTTCTAAATTGGTTATTTCAGTTTAAAAAAATATAATTTTTATTGAGATTATTAGTGCTAGTACTTTCATTTAATTAAGTGAAAGTACTCACATCAATCTCGTATTTCAAAATAAAACAAACCAACAATCGTTTATACCTATTAACATTATCACCTTAATCTGATTTAAAAATATACATAGATTCACTAAAATCAAACATCAAAAAGAAATGAGAGTTTTTGAGTATGATGTTTTCAAAAAATCGTTTAGCTGTTTCGCTAGCAACTGCTTTATGCGCGAGCCAAATTTTTGCCGCACCACTCACTCGAGATAATGGTGCACTTGTTGGGGATAACCAAAATTCACAAACAGCAGGTGCTAATGGTCCTGTTATTTTACAAGATGTTCAATTAATTCAGAAGTTACAGCGTTTTGACCGTGAACGTATACCTGAGCGTGTTGTACATGCCCGTGGAACAGGTGCACATGGTGTATTTACCCCATCAGCAGATATTTCTGACTTAACGATGGCAAAAGTATTTAAACCAGGTGCTCAAACGCCTGTGTTTGTTCGTTTCTCATCAGTTGTACATGGTAACCACTCACCAGAAACCCTACGTGACCCACGCGGTTTTGCCACTAAGTTTTACACACAAGATGGTAACTGGGATTTAGTAGGTAACAACTTCCCAACATTCTTTATTCGCGATGCTATCAAGTTTCCAGATATGGTACATGCGTTTAAACCAAACCCTAAAACTAACCTAGACGATAACGGACGCACATTCGATTTCTTCCAACATATCCCAGAAGCAACACGTACTTTAACAGAATTATTCTCTGATAATGGTACACCTGCAGGCTATCGCTTTATGGATGGTAACGGCGTACATGCTTACAAGTTTGTCAATGCAAAAGGCGAAGTACACTACGTTAAATTCCATTGGAAGAGCTTACAGGGCATTAAAAACTTAACACCAGACCAAGTTAAAGATGTGCAAGGTAAAGACTACAGCCACATGACCACAGATTTGGTCAATAGCATCAAACAAGGTGACTATCCAAAGTGGGATCTTTACATTCAAGTACTTAATCCTGAAGATTTAGCAAAATTTGATTTTGATCCATTAGACGCAACTAAAATTTGGCCAAATGTTCCTGAAAAGAAAATTGGGCAGATGGTGCTTAACAAAAACGTAGACAATTTCTTCCAAGAAACTGAGCAAGTGGCAATGGCACCTGCAAACGTGGTACCTGGTATTGAACCATCGGAAGATAAATTACTACAAGGGCGTGTATTCTCTTATGCAGATACACAAATGTACCGTTTAGGTGCAAATGGTATGAGCCTACCAATTAATCGTCCTGTTGTTGCTGTGAATAATGGCAACCAAGATGGTGCAATGAATATGGGGCATACCACTTCAGAAGTAAACTACGAGCCAAGCGCCCGTAATCCACGTCCACAAATGGATCAGGCACGTTATAGCCAACTTCCATTAAATGGCACCACACAGCAAACCAAAATTGTAAAAGAGCAAAACTTTAAGCAAGCAGGCGAGCTATACCGTTCATTTACCAAAGCAGAACGTCAAGATTTGATTAACAACTTTGGTGGTGCAGTATCAGGCGCTGATGAGCAAGCCAAATACAAGGTCATTTCTTTCTTGTATAAAGCAGACCCAGAATACGGCACAGGTGTTGCAAAAGTTGCAAAAGCAGACCTTAACCGTGTGAAAAACATGGCAGCACAGTTACAAGACTAATGCTTTAGTCAGTACATATCAGGCTGATATGTACTGACTTTTCATTTAAAAAGGATCATAACGATGATTAAAAATCTTATATTTATAGTAGGGTTAGCAACATGTAGCATGCCAATTCTTGCCCAAGAAACGCCCGTTATTTCTGAACAAGATGCCAAGCAACAACTTCAAGACTACTTTTTTGAAGCTGCACGTACAGGTAACTTACCCATGCTACAAGAATTTATTCAGGCAGGTTATAACTTAAATATACAAGATACTAAAGGCTACAGTGCACTGATTCTAGCAGCTTATCATGGTCAAAAAAGTACGGTAGATACCTTATTAAAAGCAGGTGCAAACCCATGTTTACAAGATAATCGTGGTAATACAGCATTAATGGGCGCAATTTTTAAAGGTGAAATCAAAATTGCAAATACACTTATGCATACCAAATGCGCACCTGATCAACAAAATAATGCAGGACAAACTGCCAGTATGTATGCTGCCCTTTTTCAGAGAAAAGAAATTTTAGATTCGCTCATCAAACAAGGGGCAAATCCACATATTCAGGATGCAAAAGGTAATAATTTACAAGACCTACAACAAGGGCAGTTTCATTAAAGTTGTTTGTATTTTTGATCTAATACATTATTAAAAATACTTTCAATCATCCAAACACGGTACAAACTATTAAAAGTATAGGTTTTTCCATCTATCCTTAATTCTAAAACAGGAAAATTAGGTTGATGCTTAGAAACACATTGCGCATCGTTGTGTTCTAAAATACTTGGAATAGATAATTCTGTATCTAATTTAATTCCTAATTGAGTTTGTAAAGTTTTCACATGCGGTGGATAAGATAAGTCACGACCTTGTGTCCAAACGGCTTTTAAAATGTCATAGATCGTTTGTACACGTTCTTCAGGCGCTGTGCTATAAAACAACTGCGCAATATTTTGTACTGCTTGTTCATTCGGGCGACAAAATGGGGTAAATGCCACTTGTGTACGTTTAGACAATCGGGTTGCCAATGCCCAATCAAACTCATCACGACCGTGGTAACTTAACGGGTAAACATTCAAATCAATATTATAGTAACCCACCAATTCTTCTTGGATATAAGCCAATAATAACCAACTAATAGGATCTTCTAAGGCAATATATAAATCTAACTCAGGATGAAGCGCGTGAATATCTGCCAAATCTTCAGCATCATTAATGGCATGCTCGCGCCATTCAATGTGGTTAGGTAAAAAGATTGGGTTATCTGTTAAAAGTTTTTGCTGTTTAAGACGGCGTGTTAAACGCAGTAGGTCATCAACTGCATGATATTTCTTTTCACCAAACTCAAAATAGCTTTCACCAAGAGGCGCATGTGTAAAAAGACGTTCAGAAAATTCTTGAGGTTGTTGTCTACCTTGCGACATCGCGTAAAGGGTTTTTATTTTTCCGTACTGTTGTTGCCACAACATATGAAAGACATCTTCTAATAAATATAAAAAATCATCTTCACGTAAAGGGGTATTTTTTAAAATAGTGGTGGCTTGTTGTAAGGCTTGCGGGCTAGGTAATTCAGGTTGATCGTCATAGCCAAAGCGATGTTGTTTGGCTAAAATTTTGGCATCTTTTAAGCAGTAATGTTGCCATTCTTGTGTGGTCATATTATTCGGAGGTTCATCTGAGGTATCCGAAATCACAATTTTAAGTGGCTTTAATTCATCTGTTAAAATTTCATTAAGTTTTGGCAGTTGTTGCGCAATTAAATAACTGTAGACATCATCTAGTCTTAGATAAATGGTCAGCCCTTTTTCTATTGGTAGTTCTTCTTGTCTTGATGGTGTTTGATAAAACAATCTTGATCGGATTGGATCAAACCATCTTCGCAACAAAGACATGCGCCTCGCCTCTAAATTAAACCCAAATAATTTTAACAGGCTTTATATCAATTCAGGCATAAATGTTCAATGTTAGATAAGATAATCTTGTTGTTTACTGCCTGATGTTTATATCAATACATTTTTTATGTATTGTCCTATTTATATAAAATAATCTAAATATAGACTCATTCATTTTTTTATCTATAGTGTGAGTTAAACCAAATTCTATTTAATTCTGAGAGTATCTTTTTTTAAGCATCTAATATTGAATAATATTTTTTATAACGTAATAGAGTAAAAGAAAAAATTATAGATTATAATTATTTAAGTACGAAATGTTCATCATACATATAAAAAAGCCACCATAAAGGCAGCTCTTTTTAAATTACAAAATTAACTTACCAACTAATTGCAACACGACGGTTTGGTGCCAAACACGCAACATTTTTTGTTGTACGCGCATCACCTTTACATGATTCAAATTGGTCTGTTTTATTTGCAGCAACAATTTGAATTTTACTTTGGTCTACCCCTGCATCAACCAATTGCTGTGCAACTGTAACTGCACGTGCCTGAGAAAGTTTTTGGTTATAACTGCGTGAACCAACAGGGTCTGTGTAACCTGTAATGGTCACTTGGTTAGAACCACTATCTTGGATCGCTTGTACAATACTTGGTACAGATGCCGATTCTTTTAAAATTGCTTCTTTATTTGAGCGGTCAAACGTAAATAAAACATAAGCTTGTTTCATCTCTGCTTTAACAGGAACGACAACGGGTACAACTGCAGGTGTATTATTTACACCCCAATCTAATAGACCTTGGCATTCCTCACCTTTCCAAGATAAGCGCTCGCCAATATAGTGTTTATCAAAATCTATACGTAATTGGCAACGCTTATAGTCGTTGGTATTTGGTACGCGAATATCTAGCACATAGTTCCATGTACGGATAAAAAAGATCCCTTCACTAAATTGTGGATTACCTAATAAATGACGGTATTGATCTTTTGTTAAACCCACATCTAAATTAGCTGCTGTTGCATACTCATAGCGTTTAACTTGTTTAAGATAACTGTCTTTTACTTCAGGAAATTGTAAATCGCTTTGATTTGCTTCATGAAGACCTACAATCGTATCTTTGGCATGTGCAACAGATAGTGATGCAGTCAAACCTAATACAGCGCTGAGCAAAAATTTCGATGTTTTTGTCATGTTCATTACTCTCAATAATTTATAAGGTGGAAAAAGCCCTGTTGGACTTTTTCCGTTTGACTGCTTGGATTAGTTAATTACACCACTAATACCAACACGTACTAGTGGCGAACCTTCTGTACCACCTGCAATACCACCTGTCATAGACCAGCGACCGTTGTCTGCTGTACGACGTAAGGTTGCACCAACAGCACCTTGGTTATTGTAGTAAGACGCACCTGCTGCATATGTCCATTTACCTGCAACATATGGCGCATTTTCAAGCGCAGCTGTTGCAGCAATACCCGCAGAAAGCTTGTCTTCAACTTTGTTAATACGATTATTTGTATAAGCAAATGCCTGATTAACTTTGTTTTCAACATTTCCAACACGGTTATCAACAGCCGTCAATGCATCACCCACATTATTGTAGCTTCCATTTGCTACATTATATGTTGGAGCAGAAACCTGACCATCAGATCCAACTGCCGCACCACCACCTAAGTAGGTTGCAACATTTGTATTAGCTGTATAAATTTGTCCGCCATTTACAGCATCACCAGAATCTTTCTGAATTGCGCCATTTGCAACATTTGTTACTTTTTGACTACCAGCATCTACACCTGATGCAGTTACAGAAGCACCCGTTTTGTTCCCACTTGCATCATTAAAATGTAATCCAGATGAGTTAACAATCGTTGAATTTCCTGCACTGTCTGTTGCCGTTACACTGTCAACAGATAGATCTTTTGCGGTTTCAACTTGGTAATTCGTACTGCCATCTGTATTTTGACCCTCGGTAACAGTGATATTTTTGCCTGCACTCACTGTTGATTTGGCCTTGGTTGCAGCTGTATTAACGCTTGCAATCGCATCGTTAATATTATCTTTACCTGTACCACCAACATTGCTTGTCGTTACAGTACCGTCTGCATTAACAGTTGTATTACCACCAATTGCATTTGCAACACTACCTGATACATTTGCAAGTTGATTACCATTAACAGCGTCTTTAGAGCCCGCTGTAACTTTACCATCTGCGACACCTGTTAACTGACGAGCACCGTCTGTACCCGTAAAGTCAACAACTGTACCACCTGTATCTTTAGCAACTGTAATTGGCGCAGTATTGTTTTCTTGTTGTACAAGACCCGCTTTACCATTATTTAAGTTGGTTACTTGGTTTTGTACTTGATCTAACTGCCCTTTATTCACAGCATCTGTGGTGTTAGTGCCTGCTGCCACATTTGTTACTTTCTGACCACCTGCATCAATACCAGACGCATTTACAGATGGACCAGTCACATTACCATTTGCATCATAGAAGCTTAAGCCTGCTCCTGTTAATGCAGTACCAGTGCCTGTCGCTGTTTTTGCTGTAATGCCTGAAGCATTAATAACGACATTGTTTCCAGCTTGATCTTGTAACGTAGTTGTTGCACCGTAATTTGCAACATTATTATTACCATCAGCTACTTGTGTACCTGTTGCACTCAGTACAGTCTTATTTCCTGCACTATCTTGTGAAGTCACGCTATCTATATTGAGATCTTTAGCTGTTGCAACTTGATAGTTTGTGCTTCCATCAGTATTTGTGCTTTCAGCAATCTCAATATTGTTTCCTGCCGTAACAGTAGATTTGGCTTTTGTTGCCGCAGTCGTAGTGTTCTGAATGGCTGTATCTAATGCTGATAGAGCATCACCTACATTATTATAGTTATCACTTGCAACATTATAACTTGGAGCAGTCACTTCACCATTAGAACCAACGGCAGCGCCACCACCAAAGATATTTGCAATCGCTTTTGTGCTTGTATCTAACTTATTATCTACAGCTTTAAGTTGAGCTACATTCACAGCATCACTATTTTGTGTACCTGCTGCAACACCTGTAATTTGGCGATAAATACCATTATTTGCATCACCAACAGACACTGCACCCGTTGTAGATTTAGTTGCCTCAATTGCAGCAACATCATCTTGATTTGCAATATTTAGGCTATAGCCAACAACATCTGCACCTGTACGTGCTGCCGAATTTGTTCCCAATACTACAGAACCTGCAGTTGTATTAGTGACGTTATTGCCTAGTACAAATGTATCATCTGTAGAAACAGTGTTGTTATTACCCACAGAGTAAGAGCTATTTCCATTGATTACAGATGGATCACCAAAAGCACCTGAATTATTACCAGATACCGTATTGCCTGTACCAATGCTAATGGATTGTGTACCTGATGCTGTTGCACCATGACCAATTGCCACAGATGAAGCACCTGAAACATTTGAACTTTGGCCAATAACAACAGAATTCGTTGCATCTGTACTTGCTTGCGTATTATGACCTAATGCAATTGTACTTGTTGCACCATCTTTAATAATCGCATTAACACCTATTGCAGTTGAGTTTTCTGCACCTGCACTTGAGTCATTAGTACTACCGACCACACCCGCTTCTGTCGTACCATTTGTATGTGAATATTTCACACCTTCTGTATTCATTTTCTGGACTGTTTGACCAATCGTTAAACGATCAGTTGTCTCTTGTCCACTCTTATCATAAGTTAAGAACAATGAGTCAGAATTTGAATTATTTGGGTTCTTATTGACAATTTGATTACCAATATTGATTTGATTGCCTTCACCATCTGTCACATTTGTGACATTTTGGCTGAGTACAGAATCTAACTGTCCTTTGTTTACAGCATCATCAGGATTAACACCATTTGCAACATTAGAGATACTTGTACCACCACTTGTTACAATGTTATTTCCTTTAGAATCTTGGCCTGTTTGTACTGGCGTACCCTTACCGTTTCCTGCTGCAATTTTATCGTAGTTTGGTGTGCCATCATCATTTTTAGCATACTGAACTGCATTGTCAGATAATGTACTTAACTGACCGCCGTTCACAGCATCTTTAGAATCTTTTGCAATTGCACCATCTGCAACATTGGTAATTTTTTGATTACCCGCATCAATTCCTGATGGTTTAATGCTTGGTGTATTTGCAACGACGTTACCATTGCTATCCACAAAACTTAGACCATTTTGATTTAATAGCGTACCATCTGCATTTACGCTATCAAAACTTGAATTTTTGTCTAAGTTCACTACAAGATTGCCATCTGCATCAGTCATCGTTTTGATGTTATCTGCACTATATTCAGTATCAGCTTTAGCACCATTACCTTTAATCGTTAGCGTCTCACCTAAATTTTTATGAACGTTATTTCCTGAGTTTGCTGCAAAATTTAAGCCTGCTTTGGTGATGTTAGAAGTTGCATTTTCTGTTGCCTGCTTAACTTGACCCTCAGTTGCTGCACGATCTGCAACTACATTGTTTGGATCCCACGTAGTGTTAGTTAAGCCAGTTACAACACCATCTTTACCGTTGATCGCAACAGGGTTTTTGCCTTCACCGACTGTGATGCTATCTGCACCAACAGTCGTTTTCGCACCCTCTGTATTTGATACAGTAGTACCTGCAGCTGTTGTAGAGGTGTTATTACCATCTTTATCGGTAACCGTTGAACCTGTAGCATTGGTGACTGTGCTGTTGCCTGCTTTGTCAGTCTGCTTCGCTTGTTTAGCACCATAGTTAGCTGTGTTGCCGTCTTGGTCTGTAACTGTCGTGCCTGCTGTATTTAAGACCGTACTATTACCATTACCATCATCTGCAGTAACACTTTCAATGTTTAAGGCTTTTGCAAGTTTAACACTTAAGCCATCTGTTCCATTGGCAATAACACCAATGTTGTTATCTGTTAACTTCGACTCATCTGTAACACCACCTGTTACAGCCAGCTTTTGTCCTAAGTTACGCGCAACATCTTTACCTGTATCGCCACCAAATGTAATTGGCTTCACAATCTCATCGTTTAGGCTACTTAACGCATCACCCACATTATTGGCTGGAGTTTTGCTCGAACCATCTGCTGCTGTAATGTTGTATGTTGGTGCACTTACAGTTCCTGTTGATGGATCATAGGTAGAGCCACCGCCTAAATTGTTTGCAGTGCTATTACCCAAATTATTTGCTTTGTCATCTGATGATTTTGCCAGTTGATCTAACTGACCTTTGTTTACAGCATCGTCAGGGTTAACACCATTTGCAACATTAGAAAGACTTGTACCACCACTTGTTACGATGTTGTTTCCATTTACATCTGTACCTATTTGAGCTGGTGTACCTTTACCATTCCCTGCTGAAATCTTGTCGTAGTTTGGTGTGCCATCATCATTTTTAGCATACTGAACTGCATTGTCAGATAATGTACTTAACTGACCACCGTTCACAGCATCTTTAGAGTCTTTTGTAATAGCACCATCTGCAACGTTCGTCACTTTTTGATTACCTGCATCAATTCCTGCTGACTTAATGCTTGGTGTATTTGCAACGACGTTACCATTACTATCTACAAAACTGAGGCCATCTTTGTTTAGTAACGTACCACCTGTATTAATGCTGTCAAACTTAGCATTCTTATCAATATTAACAACTAAGTTACCATCTTTAGAAATGGTCTTAACATTTTCTGCACTGTATTCAGTATCTGCTTTTGTACCGTCGCCTTTAACTGTTAACGTTTCACCTAGTTTCTTCGCAATCGTATCGCCTGAGTTACCTGCAAAGTTTAAGCCTTTGTTAGTTAAGTCAGTTGAAACTTGTGATACTTGTCCTTCTGTAGCTGCACGATCTGCAACTACATTGTTTGGATCAAATGTAGTGTTGGTTAATCCGGTTACAACACCATCTTTACCATTGATCGCAACAGGGTTCTTGCCTTCACCGACTGTGATGTTATCTGCACCAACAGTCGTTTTCGCACCGTCTGTATTTGATACAGTAGTACCTGCGGCTGTTGTAGCGGTGTTGTTACCATCTTTATCGGTAACCGTTGAACCTGTAGCATTGGTGACTGTGCTGTTGCCTGCTTTGTCAGTCTGCTTCGCTTGTTTAGCACCATAATTAGCTGTGTTGCCGTCTTGGTCTGTAACTGTCGTGCCTGCTGTATTTAAGACCGTACTGTTACCATTACCATCATCTGCAGTCACGCTTTCAAACTTAGCATTCTTGTCAATATTAACAACTAAGTTACCATCTTTAGAAATGGTCTTAACATTCTCTGCACTGTATTCAGTATCTGCTTTTGTACCGTCGCCTTTAACTGTTAACGTTTCACCTAGTTTCTTCGCAATCGTATCACCTGAGTTACCTGCAAAGTTTAAACCTTTGTTAGTTAAGTCAGTTGAAACTTGTGATACTTGTCCTTCTGTGGCTGCACGATCTGCAACTACATTGTTTGGATCAAATGTAGTGTTAGTTAAGCCAGTTACAACACCATCTTTACCATTGATCGCAATAGGATTTTTGCCTTCACCGACTGTGATGTTATCTGCACCAACAGTCGTTTTCGCACCATCTGTATTTGATACAGTAGTACCTACGGCTGTTGTAGAGGTGTTATTACCATCTTTATCAGTAACCGTTGAACCTGTAGCATTGGTGACTGTGCTGTTGCCTGCTTTGTCAGTCTGCTTCGCTTGTTTAGCACCATAGTTAGCTGTATTGCCATCTTGGTCTGTAACTGTCGTACCTGCTGTATTTAAGACCGTACTGTTACCCTTACCATCATCTGCAGTCACGCTTTCAAACTTAGCATTCTTATCAATGTTAACGACTAAGTTACCATCTTTAGAAATTGTCTTAACATTTTCTGCACTGTATTCAGTATCTGCTTTTGTACCGTCGCCTTTAACTGTTAACGTTTCACCTAGTTTCTTCGCAATCGTGTCGCCTGAGTTACCTGCAAAGTTTAAGCCTTTGTTAGTTAAGTCAGTTGAAACTTGTGATACTTGTCCTTCTGTGGCTGCACGATCTGCAACTACATTGTTTGGATCAAATGTAGTGTTGGTTAATCCAGTTACAACACCATCTTTACCGTTGATCGCAACAGGGTTTTTACCTTCACCTACTGTGATGTTATCTGCACCAACAGTCGTTTTCGCACCGTCTGTATTTGATACAGTAGTACCTGCGGCTGTTGTAGAGGTGTTGTTACCATCTTTATCAGTAACCGTTGAACCTGTAGCATTGGTAACTGTACTATTACCTGCTTTGTCAGTCTGCTTCGCTTGTTTAGCACCATAGTTAGCTGTGTTGCCATCTTGGTCTGTAACTGTCGTACCTGCTGTATTTAAGACCGTACTGTTACCCTTACCATCATCTGCAGTCACGCTTTCAAACTTAGCATTCTTGTCAATGTTAACGACTAAGTTACCATCTTTAGAAATTGTCTTAACATTTTCTGCACTGTATTCAGTATCTGCTTTTGTACCATCGCCTTTAACTGTTAACGTTTCACCTAGTTTCTTCGCAATTGTGTCGCCTGAGTTACCTGCAAAGTTTAAGCCTTTGTTAGTTAAGTCAGTTGAAACTTGTGATACTTGTCCTTCTGTGGCTGCACGATCTGCAGCTACATTGTTTGGATCAAATGTAGTGTTGGTTAATCCGGTTACAACACCATCTTTACCATTGATCGCAACAGGGTTCTTGCCTTCACCGACTGTGATGTTATCTGCACCAACAATCGTTTTCGCACCGTCTGTATTTGATACGGTAGTACCTGTAGCATTGGTAACTGTGCTGTTACCTGCTTTGTCAGTCTGCTTCGCTTGTTTAGCACCATAGTTAGCTGTGTTGCCATCTTGGTCTGTAACTGTGGTACCTGCTGTATTTAGGACCGTACTATTACCATTACCATCATCTGCAGTCACGCTTTCAATGTTTAAGGCTTTCGCAAGTTTAACACTTAAGCCATCTGTTCCATTGGCAATAACACCAATGTTGTTATCTGTTAACTTCGACTCATCTGTAACACCGCCTGTTACAGCCAACTTTTGTCCTAAGTTACGAGCAACATCTTTACCTGTATCGCCACCAAATGTAATTGGCTTCACAATCTCATCGTTTAGGCTACTTAGCGCATCACCCACATTATTGGCTGGAGTTTTGCTCGAACCATCTGCTGCTGTAATATTGTATGTTGGTGCACTTACAGTTCCTGTTGATGGATCATAGGTAGAGCCACCGCCTAAATTATTTGCAGTGCTATTACCCAAATTATTGGTTTTATTATCTGCTGATTTTGCTGTTTGATCTAATTGATCTTTATTTACAGCATCCGTCCCATTTTCTCCTGCTGCAAGATTAGTAATCTTCTTACCAGCCAAATCAGCACCATCTTTAGTGATACTTGGACCGTTAGTAATTTTTAATCCATCACTAGAGATTGTGGTATCACCTGCTTTTACTGTTGTAAACTCTGGCGTATCTGTTGTTGCAACCGTAATATCATTGCCTGAACGAGAAATTTTTATATTTTTCCCATCTTTAAACTGAACAGTGTCGCTCGATTTTACAGCAGATGCAGTATCACCATTTGCCTGTAATTTAAAAGTTTGTTTTTGAAGACTACTGATATCACCCGCATTTTGAGTCACATTTTGATTTGTTGTATAAAGCTGGCTACCATTGACTGCATCTTTAGAATTAGCCGAAATATCGCCATCTGCTACATTGATAACTTTTGTATTGTTTGCATCAATTCCCGTTGGTGTTACGCTTGGACCATTGGTAATTAATAATCCATCATTTGATAATAACGTAGAGCCTGTAGTAACACTGCCATTTGGGCTTAAATCTAATTGGTTACTTAAATTGAACTTAATTTGATTATCTACACCCTTAGTAATTTTAATATTTGAATCGCCATTACTAAAGTCTATATTTTCACCTAGATTGACATGGTCTTTTGTAGTATTACCCTGTGCACTAATACTGAACCCTTTATTACTTAGGCTCGTAATTGCATTATTTACATCACCAGCATTTACAGCATGTTTTGAGTTGGTAGCCTGTGTTATATCTCCAGCGCTTGCAACATTAGTAATTTGTTTATTACCTGCGTCAATCCCTGAAGCTGTCATACTTGGACCATTATTAATGGTCACACCGTTATTATTAAGTGTTGTATTGCCTGCTTTTACGCTATCTATATCAAGATCACGATTTAAACCATATTGAATAGTATTACCATTTTTTGTAACTGTTAGATTTTTTTCATTATCAACAGTGCCAATATCTACTGTATCACCTGGTTTTACAGCTTGGGCATTATTACCATTTGTTTGAAATGTAATACCTTGGTCTACTTTGTTATCTAAAGCAGAAAGTTGAGCAACGTTTACTGCATCACTATCTTCTTTACCTGCTGCTACACCTGTGATTTGACGATAAATGCCATTTTGTGAATCACCAACACTCACAGCACCCTGTGTCGATTTTGTATTTGCAATACGTGTTTTATCATTATCAGATGCTTGTTTCTGTGCAAAACCTTCTACTCCAGAAGCAGCATAAACCGCAGAGCCTTCGCCTAATGCAACAGAACCTGTTGTTGTTTTAGTCACGTTATTACCAACAACAAATGTGCTATCAGTATCAATTGTATTGTTATTACCTAAAGAGTAACTATTTTTTCCATTTACAGTTGTTGGGTCACCAATTGCACCAGAATTTTCGCCATTTACTGTATTTTCTGTACCAATACTAATAGATTGTTTGGCAACTGCTTTCGCTTTATTACCTATTGCAATTGCATTTTCACCAGATGCATTTGAACCTGCATCTGAGGTTTCACCCGAACCAATCGCAACAGCATTTTTACCAGAAGATTTAGAGTTGATACCCACAGCAACTGCACCATCACTTGATGCTTGAGAAACAGGGCCAATTGCTAAAGCACCTTTACCTGCTGATTCTGCACTTGCACCTAGTGCAACAGATGCAGTTCCTGATGCATTTGAAGTTAAACCTAAAGCCGTTGCAAAGGAACCTTTAGCAAGTGATTGTACACCTAAAGCTGTTGCTCCCTCGCCTGCTTCAGTATTTCTATACTGTTTTTTTACCAACTCTTTACCAGTGATACTTTTAAAGTCTTCACCTGAACTATCGATTACAGCATTAACATCATCACCACCAATTGCAACGCTTGAATTACCCGATGCCGTTACATTTGCACCTAAAGCTACAGCCTGATTACCTGAAGCTGTGCTTTGTGAGCCAATTACAATAGATTGTTCATTATTTGTATTATTTGCATCTTTACTTTGAATAGATGCACTTTCACCAATAGCAATACCACGTTTACCAGGTGCTTTTGCCCCATCACCAATTGCAATTGCCCAATCTCCTGTTGCAGAAGAGTTGGTACCCTGCGCTATAGAGCTTTTATTTGCTGCACTTGCACCATTACCAAGTGCAATAGTATTTATATTTTTACCTTTAGAAGCAGTGCCTAAAGCAATAGAGTTTTCACCAGAAGCTGTAGCTCCTGAGTTTGCCGTTTCACCTGCACCCATTGCAACAGAATTTTTACCCGTAGAGGTGGTATTGATACCAACTGCAATTGAACCATCATTCGTTGCTTTAGAGACAGGACCCATTGCCAAAGACCCACGCCCTTCAGAATCAGAATATGTACCCAAAGCAAGAGATGCTAAACCTGTAGATTTAGCTGCTAAACCATAAGCGGAAGAAAATGCACCTTCTGCTTTAGCTTGTACACCAGAAGCGGTAGAACCTGCACCCGATGCTGTTGTTGGAATATAGACATTTTTTTGTAAAGTTTGACCTGTCAAGCTTGTGTAGTCACTTCCATTAGAGTCAATTACTTTGTTTACGTCATCACCCCCAATTGCAACACTTGAGTTTCCAGAAGCCACAACATTTGCGCCAATGCCAACTGATTGGTCACCAGAAACATCCGAAAAAGCACCAATTGCAATAGATTCAGCATTCTGAGTAGATGTTTTACTATCGGTAGAAGCACCTTTACCCATTGCAATTGATCTAACACCAAGCGCTTTAGTTTCTTGACCTAATGCAATTGAACTTACGCCACTTGCTGCTGCGTTATAACCTTGCGCAGTACTAAAGTCGCCTGTTGCCTTCGCCAATGTACCTTGTGCAATTGCATTTTGTGCTGTTGCTTGCGTTTGCATCCCCTGAGCTATAGAAGCAGTACCAGTTGATTGTGCTTCTGTACCAATAGCAATTGCATCAGTTCCTGATGCTTCTGTGTGAGTATCGGAGTATGTAGCCTTACTATTTGTTGCAGCACCAAAAGCTAAAGAACGTAATCCACTCGCTACACTTGACTGACCAATTGCTGTAGATTTATCACCTAAAGCACTAGCAGTAGAACCAATAGCATTAGCTGATAAGCCAGAAGATACACTCTCTCGCCCAAATGCTAGACCAAAAGAATTAGAAGATAAGCTATTAATACCTAGAGCAATACTTCCATTATAGCTTACTGCATTTGCACCTATTGCAATTGCACCAAATGTATTACCATTATTTAGTGCTTTACTTTCAGCACCTATTGCAACACCTACATTTGTTTGTCCATTTGCATTATTTCCAATTGCAACAGCGCCTGTCATTGCATCAGTTTTACGTGTTGTTAAATTTGGGTTTTGCCAAGAAATAAAACTAGCTTTAGTTGAGTTTGCTGTTGCACCATCTCCTAAGGCTACTTCAGGGTTGGCAAATGCATTTACTGAAAACGTAATCATTGCTACAGTAGAAATAGCAGTTACAATTGCACGAGTACTCTTCTTTTGAGATTTAACTAACTCTGAAGCAACTACCCATACACCTAAAGAGGAATTCCAAACAATTCGATAGACTTTGTTCACAACAAATAACCTTTTCTACATTTTTTTTACATTATTTAAATTATAGTGTGTTTACTATGAGAACTACTTCACTTTTTTTGAAAAAATTGCTTAATTTTGTTAAAAAAATATAGGTAATTATGTAGGTTATAAATTAATATTATTAATTACAATAAGTTATATTGATTATATTAAAAGCACAAAGATACAATATTTATACATATTTTTATAATAGATTTGTAACTAGTCCCAAAAAAATATATGGAACTAGTTATTGGCAAATTACTTTTTCTCTAAAATACAATAGTAAAAGCCATCGCCACTTTTACTGTCTAAAGGTAATAATTGGCGTCCGTGCATCTGTTTAATCCCCCAATCATCACTTATATGTAATTCCTCAGCATCTGAATTTAAGTTTAAAAAATTTTGTATTTGCTTTTCATTTTCTACTTTTAAAAGTGAGCACGTTACATAAACGAGCTTCCCACCTACTTTTAAATTTTTCCACATATTGGTCAAAATTTGACTTTGTAAGGTTACAATATTTTGAATATCTTCAGGCTTCCTTAGTAATTTAATATCTGGATGTCTTCTAATTACACCTGTTGCTGAGCAAGGTGCATCCAAAATAATACAATCCACTAGCGCATCAGATGTCCAAGTAATCCCATCAATAGCTTGAATAGAAACATTATTCCCTAATAAATTTAACCGTTCTAAATTTTCTTGAACTTTAGCTAACCTTGCTTCATCTTTGTCTAAAGCCCACAATTTTTTAATATCATATTTTTCTAATAGATGTCCTGTTTTTCCACCTGGTGCAGCACAGGCATCTACAACATTTTGAGAATCTAACTCTAAACTTAGCTCACCACATAATTGGGCATGCTCATCTTGAACAGAAAAATATCCTTCTTCAAAAAAAGGAAGTTCAGAAATACTAACCGATTGTTTTATACGTATCGCTTGCTTAGAAAATTCACATATTTCAGCTAGAATTCCTAAATCAATTAATTTTTTAAAATAACTATTACGATCTATTTTTCTTTGATTAATACGCAATGTCAAAGGTGCTGTTTGTTTTAAAGCTATACATAACTGTACATAGCTTTCTGACCAATCTTTTTTTAGACGTTTAGCTAACCAACTTGGTAAACCATGATGGTTATATAGAAGCTCTTTAAATTTCTCTTTTTCATTAGTTGATTTACGCAATATAGCATTAATTACACCGCTTAATGGTTCGTAACCTAATTGCTTCACTGCTGTTACTGTTTCGGAAATTGCAGCATGACTTGCTACATTTGTACATAGAGTTTGATATAGTCCAACATAAAGACTTGTTTCTACTATGCTGTTATTAATCGGCTTTACTAATAATGGTAAAGCAATTGCTTTTAAACTGTACCATTGTCTTAAGGTACCTAATACAAGCTCATGAAACAAACCTTTATCTTTGTGATCTAGCTTATTAAGTTCAGAGTTAAGGATATTCGCTAAAGACTTACCTTCTTGGACTTTAACCAAAGTAAGAATCACTTTAGCTCTCAAGTTATAATTGTTTTTCATAATTGCTGTCCAACTTGTAATTTATTGGCCTGTTGAATTTGTAAGCTATTTAAAGGTTTACCACCAGCCCACTGTATACATGTTAAAAGTAAACAACTATCATCCCCACATTTTACTTTAACACCTAATTTATCTATTTCTATAATTTCTCCAATTTTATATCGCTCGATATCAATTGATTTTTTATCAATAACACAAGCAGACCATATTCTTAAATTTTCTTGATTAGCCAACTTAATAAAACATACAGGCCAAGGGTTAAATGCCCTTACTTTTTTTTCTATATCATAAGCACTTAATTGAAAATTAATCTCAGCTTCTGTTTTAGTAAGCTTATGTGCATAAATAACTTCACAATCATCTTGTTTTTTAGCTGCCTCTAAAAAATTAATAAATATTTTTTCTGACTCCAAAACATTACAAATTGCTTCTGCACCTTGTACAGCTAACTTATTATGCAAAGTATTACTT
This sequence comes from Acinetobacter sp. HY1485, assembly GCF_027568475.1. GTDB lineage: Bacteria > Pseudomonadota > Gammaproteobacteria > Pseudomonadales > Moraxellaceae > Acinetobacter. Next base: position 81,468 of record NZ_JANKZG010000008.1, read on the forward strand.
GTATCATGAGCTTCAATGTCACAATTTTTTTTATAAATCATGTCACCAGTATCTAAACCTGCTGCCATTTTCATAATTGTAATACCTGTCTTTGTATCACCTGCCTCAATAGCTCTATGAATAGGTGCAGCACCTCGCCACCTTGGTAAAAGAGAAGCATGTATATTGATACAGCCATATTTGGGCATATCTAAAATTATTTGGGGTAAAATTAAACCATAAGCAGCGACGATCATTAGATCAGCATCTAGTTCTTTTAATTCTTTTTGTGCTAATAAACCAAACTCTGTTGAAGACTTAAAATTTAGAGGTTGATATATAGGTAAATTCGCTTCTTGAGCGACTATTTTTACTGCTGATGGTGTAATTTTTTGGCCACGTCCTGATTTTCGATCAGGTTGAGTATAAACTGCTACTACTTCATGATTAGTTTTTAAAAGTGCTTTAAGTGCTACTGCTGCAAATTCAGGCGTGCCAGCAAAAATAATTCTCACAAATATTCTCTAGAATTCTAAAATATTTCAAATTATATCATTGATTCTTATAGGACTGATTCGATTTTTATAAGCATAAAAAAAGCCCCTCATTGAGGGGCTTTAGAATAATGAGCTGGCGATGACTTACTCTCACATGGGTAACCCCACACTACCATCAGCGCAAAGAGGTTTCACTTCTGAGTTCGGGAAGGGATCAGGTGGTTCACTCTTGCTATGGTCGCCAGCACAA
>NZ_JANKZG010000009.1 GCF_027568475.1 Acinetobacter sp. HY1485
ATTACTAGCAATATTCGCTCAAATAAATTTTCGAGTAAATTCTTACTAATTGTAACCAATGATTTTAATTTATCAGTGATCAATCAGTAAAAATCCACACAAGTTGTTCTTCAATTCTCTTAATGATTTTCTCGCTAATTCGTCATCAGCGAGCTAGGTCGGCTATGTTACTCGATTTAAAATCTTTGTCAACATGTTTTTTAGCTTCTTCGTAATTCGTTGTTTCTTAACAACTTTTTCTCAGTCGCCCTGCCTATGGATACGCATTATAGACAATCCCCCATACAACACAACCCTTTTTTTTGCTTTTTTTAACGAGTGTTTGTTTTATAAGCAAAAAGGGATGTTTTGCACTGATTTTCCCTTTTCAGTGCATTATTTTTAGCGTTTGACTGCTACTTTTTCACGTTGGCGAACTACTTTTTCTACTTTTTCACGTGCTCGCTGACGTTTAAGTGGTGATAAATAGTCTACGAATAGTTTTCCATTGAGATGATCCATCTCGTGTTGGATACAAATTGCGAGTAAACCTTCTGCTTCTACTTCTATTATTTCGCTTTCTAAATTCATATATTGAATTTTTACATGCGTTGGACGGCTTACTTTGTCATAAATTTGTGGAACAGATAGACAACCTTCTTCATAAGGTTCTTTTTCTTGAGTGAGCGGTGTAATTTTTGGGTTAATAAAAACCATGGGTTGATCTTTGTTTTCTGATAGATCCATGACAATTAGTTGAATGTGTTGATCAACTTGTGTTGCAGCTAAGCCAATCCCTGGTGCGTCATACATGGTTTCAAACATGTCATCGACCAATTGGCGAATTTGAGCTGTGATTTTTTCCACTGGTTTAGCAATGGTACGTAATCTTTGGTCTGGAAAGCTTAGGATAGGAAGTAAAGCCATATCTCCTCCGAGTAAAATCTGGCTGAATGACAATCGGTCATAGAAATGTGTTGTATACTTTCGTTATTATAACGCAACTAACAAGTATCCTTTTAGGAATTACGATAATGAAAACTATTTTTAGTACTTTGGGGTTTAAGAAGAGTGTTGTTGCTTTGGCTTTAGGAACCGCTTTTTCTTTGGGTGCTGTATCAACTGTTGGTGCTTCGCCAAATGTTGCACCTGCAAAATTAAAAAATAATGCTGCACCTGTGTATGTAGTACGTAAGGGTGATACGTTATGGGATATTTCTGGGAAATTTTTAAAACAACCATGGCGTTGGAAAGAAATTTGGGCAGGTAATCGTTATATTAAAAACCCTAATTTGATTTACCCTGGGGATCGTTTATTGTTGTGTTCAGTAAATGGTCGCCCGCTTGTTGGTAAAGACGAGGGGGATGGTTGTGCAGGGATTATTCGTCGCCATTCTCAAACTCAAGTCGCTGAACCTCAAGTGCGTGTAGAATCAAGTACAAATAGTATTCCTTTAATTCCATTGAGTGATATTGAGTCGTGGTTATATCGTGCAGATATTGTTTCTCCTGATTCAGTTACCAATACGCCCTATGTGGTAGGTGCACCAGACGGTCGTTTAATTGTAGGCGACGGTCAAACTTTATATGCGCGTGGTAATGGCATGGAAGTTGGACAAAAATATGGAATTTATCATACGACTGAGCCTTATTTTACTGTAGATGAAAAGGGTAAAAAACATATCATTGGTGTTGAAGTAATGGAAGTTGCCTCTGGGATTGCAACCGAAATGAATGGCGATATTGCAACGGTTGAAGTATCTAAAAGTTATAATCAAGAAATTAATCGTGGTGATTTGATTTTGCCAGAATATGAATCTGGTTTACCGTCTTTATTTTTTCCAGCTGATGAGCATAGTGTACGTGAAGGTGGGCAAATTGTACGTGTCCTTGGTTCTATTGGTGATGCAGCCAAACGTAGTGTAATTACTATTAATCGTGGTACAGCTGATGGTGCTGAAATTGGACAGATATTTAATGTTTATCAACAAGGTAATGTTGTTAAAGATACGCGTTCTAATCAAATGATTCATTTACCTGATCATAAAGTGGGTAATGTTATGATTTTTAAGACATTCGATCAGTTTAGTTATGCCTATGTACTAGAAAGTGCATTACCAATGAAAGTAGGCTCTTTTGTACGTGCACCGCGAGATAGTGATTAATCTATGATGAACCAAATTTCTGAACATCATATTTGTTATATTAAACTTTGGTATTTGGTTCAACATTCTATTCGTAGTTTTAATTATCTTGTTCAGTATTTTGGTAGTGCTGAACAAGCTGTTTTACCAAAAAATTTATCTAAGTGGGCTGAACTTAAGCTTCATAAAAATCATGTAAAGCGTGCTTTAGTATTTTACACACCCGAAGAACAAAAAAAGTTTGAAATCATTTTAATTACGCTTAAACGGCATTGCGACTTTATTTGCTGTATTGAAGATGATACGTATCCTCAACAGTTATTACCCTATGAAGACAAACCGCCTATTTTATTTGGTGAAGGCAATTTAGTACTTTTAAATAAACCACAAGTTGCAATTGTAGGAAGTCGTAAAGTATCTAAACAAGGCGCACAAATTAGTTATGAATTTGCCTGTGGTTTAGGACAATCTGATTTAGTTATTACAAGTGGCTTAGCAGAAGGTGTAGATGCTGCTGCACACTATGGTGCTTTATCAAGCACAATTGCTGTGATGGCAACAGGTATAGATCGTACCTATCCTGCACATCATGTAGAGCTTAGACAGAAAATTATTCAGCATCAAGGTACAATAATTACAGAGTTTTTACCTTTTACAGCACCTTTAAAAGCTTATTTTCCACGCCGAAATAGAATTGTGAGTGGTTTAAGTTTGGCTGTTGTTGTCACTGAAGCAACTGTAAAAAGTGGTTCGTTGGGTACTGCAAAATGTGCTGCAGAACAAGGAAAAGTTATTTGTGTTGTCCCTAGTCATATTTGTAGTGAACACAATAAAGGTGGTCACCAATTAATTCGAGAAGGTGCTGTCTTAATTGATCATCCTGATCAAATTTTAGAGGAAATTGCTTTACCAGTTCAATGGCAAACTCAAAGCCATCAGCCTGATATCCCGTTACATTTAAATGAAATTTATTTAGCTTTAGATTGGATTGGCCAAGAGATTGAACAGATTGTCCAAATAACAGCTATGCCAATTCATTTAATTAATGCAGGTTTAACGGAGTTAGAAATTTTAGGCTTATGTATTCAACAACAAGGGCGTTATCTTAGGTTTAAGACATGTTAAATATTTCTGAAGCAAGTCGTGTTTTACACTCAGGTGGTACACTTGCCTATCCTACAGAAGCTGTATGGGGTTTAGGTTGTGATCCTTATAATGAACTTGCTTTTAAAAAAATTCTCAAACTAAAAGAACGCCCTATTGAAAAGGGTGTCATTTTGCTTGCAAGTTCTATTGAGCAAGTTGAACCATTGTTGCGTTCACTCAATTCAAAGCGTTGTGATGACATTATTCAGAGCTGGCTATCAGTTTCTGAGCGTGCCACCACATGGCTTTTACCTGTCACATCGGATATTCCACAATGGATTATTGGTCAGCATACTCAAGTGGCAGTAAGAGTAACGCAACATACCTTATGTAAGGCACTATGTAATGAGTTTGGAAATTTTATTGTGTCAACAAGTGCTAATCCTGCGGGGTTATCTCCTGCAACAAACTTAGAAAAAGCGAAACAATATTTTGGTAATCAAACAGAGTATATAAATGGCAATCTAGGTACATGCCAAGAACCAAGTCGTATTATAGATGCAATCACAGGACAGGTAATTCGCGGATAAAAAAAAGCTCAGTCAAAAATTGGTGACTGAGCATGAAAACGATGTAATACAAACATCTGAAGGTTCTAGAGAAGAAATTTACAGCAAATTCATTAGAACGGGACAGATTATCTACAAAATTAGTTGGAATTAAAAATAGTTTTTAACTATAAATAGAGCCTAAAAAATTAATTAGTAAATTTAAATAAAATTTCTATCTATTGGTTTTTAATCAATAAAAATTTATTTTCTATTCCTTTATAATATTCAATTAATGTCTAAAAATATGTTTATTATTTAGCCTATTGTTTTTTCTGTGCCAAAATAATGCCACCTAAAATAATTAAACCACCCACGGTATGAAATATTGTCCAACTTTCTGATAACCAAAATGTGGCAATAACTGCTGTAAAGACAGGCATTAAATTCATAAAAATACTGGTACGGTTTGGTCCAATAAAACTAACCGATTTCATCCATAAAAAAGGTGCGATTAAAGATGGAAAAATCCCTGCATACAAAATACTTGATGCGTTCTGACTATTAATATGGTCAAGTCCAAACCAATAAATTAAAGGTAAATGATAAATAAGTGCAAAGATAATCTGTACATATAAACTTAATAATAATGGAAGTTGAATTTTCCATTTTTTAAGAAAAACACCATAAAATGCATAGAAGAAAACTCCTACTAGCATTAACGCATTACCTAAAAAACTACCGTGACTTATTAGATTACTCATATGCCCCTGACTTAAAACATAAAGTAATCCTAAAAAGGACAATACACCGCCAACAATTGCAAAAATAGTGGGTTTTTCTTTAAGTACAATCAAAGAAACTAAAATTGTAAATACAGGAATAAATGCATTGATTAATCCCATATTTGTTGCCGTTGTATAGTGCGAAGCAGTGTAAGCAAGTCCTTGATAAAGTACCATTCCAAAAGCACTCAATACAGCAAGTTGCGGTAAATATTGTTTGATCTGTGGGGATTGCTGAATTACTTTTTTAAAAATAAAAGGTGTAAGCAGTAAAAAAGCAATAAGCCAACGATAAAAACTAATACTGACAGGAGATACAAATTCTGCAACATAACGAGTAACTACAATATTAAGTGCCCAAATAAAAACAGCAAAAATTGGTAATAATTGAACCATAGCCCACCTCACTTTTAATTTTGTTATTCTGAACTTTGTCTGAAATAATATAAATAAGGATTTTTGGACATTTGCTAGGAAAATAAGACATTGGATCATTTAATAGAACTACACGAATTTTTCTTTGAACCTGCTTGTGAGATAGATTTACATTCTGGTTTATGGGGTGATTTTAATTTTAGTTTGGATGGACTTTTACAATTACAAATTGAAGATCAAATTTTTATTACACCTTTGAATTATGGTTTATGGATTCCCCCTCAAGTTGCTCATTGTTGTTTACAGATAGATCGAAAAATTAGCCATTTTATTTGTATTAAAATTCATCCATCTTTATCAGAGCAAATTGCTACCACACCTAAAACATTAGTGACACAACCCTTTTTTCATTTATTAGTTAAAGAAGCACTTAAACAAAAAGAAATTTGCTTAACTTCTTATCGACATCTTTTACAAGTTATTTTTGATCAACTTAAAAATGCAGAATCTTATGACCAATATTTACCTAAAAGTAATCACCCTGTTTTAAGCGAAATTTTGAAAGAAATTGGACACACCAAACGTTTTAATGAAGCAACAGCAAAAATTTTACAAGAATTTAAATTAAGCGAACGGCATATTTTTAGATTGTGTTTACAAGAACTTGAAATTTCTTTAACCGAATGGCGAAACAGAGCCAAATTATTATTTGCGATTGCTGAGCTACAAAATAAAAAAAGTATTAAAGAGGTAAGTTATGAATTGGGCTATCAGCACAGTTCTAGTTTTATTGAATTTTTTAAACGCTATACAGGTAAAACACCCTCTCAAATATAAAAAAGCCACCCGAAGGTGGCTCTTTTTAATTACATTGCACGATTTTTAACTTTACGGATTGTTTCTAACTGACCTGCAATTTCTGAAAGAGATGCAAGTGCAGCAGTAGAGTCCAATTCAGACTTAGCATTTGCAAGCATTTGCTCAGCAGTTTTACGTGCTTCTGCAATTGCAGCTTCGTCTAAGTTTTCTGCACGAAGTGCTGTATCAGCAAGTACTGTTACAACATTTGGCTGAACTTCTAACACACCGCCTGATACATAGATAATTTCTTCTGTACCATTTTCCAAAAGAACACGAATTGGTCCTGGATGGAGTAAAGTTACAAGTGGAGCATGACTTGGCATAATACCAAGCTCACCGCCAACACCTTTTGCAATCAGCATTGTCACTGCGCCAGAGAATAAAGATTCTTTAACACTTACGACATCACATTGCATAGTTGCCATGAGATTACCTCCGAAACTTATGCTTTAGCTGCAATTTTCTCAGCTTTAGCAATCACTTCGTCAATACCACCAACCATATAGAACGCTTGTTCTGGAATGTGGTCGTATTCACCAGCAAGAAGACCTTTAAAGCCACGAATCGTTTCTTTAAGAGATACTAATTTACCAGGTGCACCTGTAAATACTTCTGCTACGTGGAACGGTTGAGAGAAGAAACGTTGGATTTTACGCGCACGGTAAACAACTAACTTATCTTCTTCTGCTAACTCATCCATACCCAAGATTGCGATGATGTCTTTAAGCTCTTTATAACGTTGAAGAATGTTTTGAACATTACGTGCAATGTTATAGTGCTCTTGACCAACAACCAATGGATCTAACTGACGTGAAGTTGAATCAAGTGGATCAATCGCAGGGTAAATACCTTGAGATGCGATATCACGGCTTAATACAACTGTTGCGTCTAAGTGGGCAAACGTTGTTGCAGGCGATGGATCTGTTAAGTCATCGGCAGGTACATATACCGCTTGGATAGATGTAATCGAACCAGACTTAGTTGATGTAATACGTTCTTGAAGAACACCCATCTCTTCTGCAAGTGTTGGTTGGTAACCAACGGCAGATGGCATACGACCTAGAAGTGCTGATACTTCAGTACCTGCTAGTGTATAACGGTAGATGTTATCTACAAACAATAATACGTCACGACCTTTTCCGTTTTCGTCTTTTTGATCACGGAAATATTCAGCCATTGTTAAGCCAGTTAGCGCAACACGTAAACGGTTACCCGGTGGCTCATTCATCTGACCGTAGACCATTGCTACTTTGTCAAGAACGTTCGAGTCTTTCATCTCGTGATAGAAGTCATTCCCTTCACGAGTACGCTCACCAACACCAGCAAACACAGATAAACCACTGTGTGCTTTAGCGATGTTGTTGATCAACTCCATCATGTTTACAGTTTTACCAACACCGGCACCACCGAACAGACCAACTTTACCACCTTTAGCAAACGGGCAAAGTAAGTCAATTACTTTAATACCAGTTTCTAAAAGGTCAGTAGACGCTGCTTGTTCAGCATAAGAAGGTGCAGCACGGTGAATTGGCATCTGAGATACAGCTTCTACAGGACCCGCTTCATCGATAGGACGACCTAAAACATCCATAATACGACCTAATGTTCCGTCACCTACTGGTACAGAAATTGGCGCATTTGTGTTTGTTACAGGAAGACCACGCTTAAGACCTTCAGTAGATCCCATTGCAATAGTACGCACAACACCGTCACCAAGCTGTTGCTGAACTTCTAAAGTAGTTTCAGTGCCATCAACATGGAGAGCGTCATAGATCTTAGGAACGCTATTGCGTTCAAACTCGACGTCGATAACCGCGCCGATGATCTGAATGATACGACCGCTACTCATTGCTGTCTCCTCAATTCAAATTTCAATATAGTTAAACGGCAGCGGCACCACCAACGATCTCAGAAATTTCCTGAGTAATCGCGGCTTGACGCAGCTTGTTGTAAACGAGTTGTAGGTCTTTGATCAGCTGACCTGCGTTGTCGGTTGCAGCTTTCATTGCCACCATACGCGCAGACTGTTCACACGCAATATTTTCAATTACGCCTTGATAAACCATAGACTCGATGTAGCGAACCAATAAACCATTGAGCAATTGTTCTGCCTCTGGTTCATAGATATAGTCCCAACCGTATTGACGGTTTAAACTTTCGCCTTCTTCTGCTGGAGCTAAAGGAACAAGTTGTTCAACTTTTGGCTTCTGTGTCATTGCATTGACAAAACCATTTGATACTAAATAAATGCGATCAAGTTCGCCTTTATCAAATGCGTCAAGCATTACTTGTACTGAGCCAGAAAGCTGATCTAAGCTTGGTGCATCACCAAGTTGTGTTGTCGCTCCAAGCACTTTACCGCCGTAGCTTTTAAAAAACGACACCGCTTTTTGACCAATTAAAGCAAATTGAACTTCAATTGATTGCTCTTTTTGTTGCTGAACGTGCTGAACAATTTTTTTAAACAAGTTAATGTTTAAACCACCTGCTAGACCACGATCTGAAGACACGATGATATAACCAACGCGTTTTACAGGACGATCTACCATATAACGGTGTTTGTATTCAGGGTTTGCCTGTACCAAATGAGCAATTACACGGTGCATATTTTCGGCATACGGACGCCCTGCAGCCATACGCTCTTGCGCACGACGCATTTTTGAAGCAGCGACCATTTGCATTGCACGCGTAATTTTTTGCGTACTTTTAATGCTGGCTACTTTGGCGCGTATTTCTTTTAAATTTGCCATATGCTTAACCTACTGTTCGAAAGCTTAAAAACAGCTTCCGAACATTGATCCGTGAAAACTTAGTAAGTTTGAGTCGCTTTGAAGTTCTCAATACCTGCTTTAATTGCAGCTTCGATGTCTTTGTCGTAGTTACCAGTTGCATCGATGTTTTGCATTAATTCAGCGTATTCTGAACGGAAGTACGCAATTAACGCTGTATCAAAGTCTACAATTTTCTTCACTTCAACGTCAGTCATGTAACCTTCGTTAGAAGCGTAAATTGAAACTGCTTGATCTGCAATTGAGTATGGCGCATATTGCTTTTGCTTCATCAACTCAGTTACACGTTGACCGTGTTCAAGTTGTTTACGTGTTGCTTCATCAAGATCAGAAGCAAACTGAGCAAATGCTGCCAATTCACGGTATTGTGCCAACGCGGTACGGATACCACCAGATAGCTTTTTGATGATCTTCGTTTGAGCAGAACCACCAACACGCGATACCGAAATACCTGCGTTTACCGCAGGACGAATACCTGCGTTAAATAATGATGTTTCTAAGAAGATCTGACCATCTGTAATCGAAATTACGTTTGTTGGTACGAATGCAGATACGTCACCTGCTTGAGTTTCAATAATTGGTAAAGCAGTTAATGAGCCAGTTTGACCTTTAACTTCACCTTTAGTGAATTGCTCAACGTAGTCAGCAGATACACGAGATGCACGCTCAAGAAGACGCGAGTGAAGATAGAATACGTCACCTGGGTATGCTTCACGACCTGGTGGGCGACGTAATAATAATGAGATTTGACGGTAAGCAACAGCTTGCTTAGACAAATCATCATAAATAATTAACGCATCTTCACCACGGTCACGGAAGTATTCACCCATTGTACAGCCAGAGTACGGTGCTAAGTACTGCATTGCAGCAGGATCAGCAGCGGCAGCAGCCACAACAGTGGTATATTCCATTGCGCCAGTTTCTTCTAGCTTGCGTACAACGTTTGCAATAGTCGATTGTTTTTGACCAATTGCAACATATACACATTTAATGCCAGAATTTTTCTGAGCGATGATCGCATCGATCGCCATTGCTGTTTTACCAGTTTGGCGGTCACCAATAATCAACTCACGCTGACCACGACCAACAGGAATCATTGTATCTACTGATTTATAACCAGTTTGTACAGGTTCATCTACACTTTGACGCCAAATTACACCAGGTGCTACTTTTTCAACAGCATCTGTAAGTTTTGCGTTAAGTGGACCTTTCCCGTCAATTGGGTTACCCAAAGCATCTACAACACGGCCAAGAAGTTCTGGACCTACTGGAACTTCTAATACACGACCAGTACAACGTGCTTTTTGTCCTTCTTGAAGGCTTAGGTAGTTACCTAAAACAACGGCACCCACTGAATCCTGTTCTAGGTTCAGTGCCATACCAAATAAGCCGCCTTCAAACTCAATCATTTCACCGTACATTGCATCAGCAAGACCGTGAATACGCACGATACCGTCAGATACCATAACAATGGTACCCTCATTTTTAGCGGTCGCACTTGTGTCCAGATCGCTGATACGCTGTTTAATGAGCGCACTGATCTCGGATGGATTCAGTTGTTGCATTGCGCTATTCCTCAATCTTTGATTAGTTCAGTCTTATTGCTTAGGCAAGAAGACGAGTCCGCATTTTTTCAAGCTTGTTAAGCGCAGAGTCATCTATCACTTGATCGCCTGCACGAATTACAACACCTGCAATAAGCGCAGGATTAACTTCTACAGATACATTTACAGCACTATTAAAACGCTTTTCTAGCGCATGTGTAAGTAGCTGTTCTTGTACAGAAGTTAATGGTAGAGCCGATTCAATTACTGCATCTACCGTATTGTTATTTTGTGCTTTAAGCTGTTCATATTCTGCTTCAATTTCAGGAAGCAATGACAAACGGTCATTTTCTGCAAGAAGTGTCAAAAAGTTTGACACTTGCTGAGTTTGCGCTTCACCTAAAACTTTAGCAAAAAGCTTAACTTGCTCACTTGGAGTAAGTTCAGGGCGATTTAAATAAGCGGAAAATGCTTCGTCTTGCACCGCAGCACTGAGCACTTGTAACGCATTCGACCAATTGTCAGTTGCACCTTGCTCCGAAGCGAAAGCAAATGCTGCTTTAGCGTACGGGCGTGCCAACGTCAAGAGTTCAGCCATGTTTCGCCTCGCTTAAAGTTTAGCAGCCAGCTGAGTCAGCATGGCATTGTGAGCTTCTGCATCAACATTTTGGTTAAGAATTTTTTCTGCACCATCAACTGCTAAAGCAGCAACTTGTTGACGTAATTCTTCGCGAGCAGAATTGATGTCTTGATCAACAGCTTCTTGAGCTTGTTGACGAATACGTTCACCTTCAGCAGATGCTTGAGTACGCGCTTCTTCGACCAATTGTGCTGCACGACGGTTCGCTTGTTCAATCAATTGAGCCGCTTGTGCTTTTGCCGCTTCTAGCTCTTGTTTCACTTGTGATTGTGCATCAGCAAGATCTTCTTTCGCTTTTTCAGCAGCATTTAAGCCATCAGCGATACGACGCTGACGCTCACTAATCGCATTGATTAGTGGTGGCCAAACAAACTTCATGCAAAATGCGACAAACATCGCAAACGCAATCGCTTGGCCAATCAATGTGAGGTTGATATTCATTGCAATTCCTCAAATGGTGGTTTAGGAATTAAGATGATTAACCTACAAATGGATTTGCGAAGATGAAGAATAAACCAATACCAACGCCGATCATAGGTACAGCATCAAGAAGACCCGCGATTAAGAACATACGAGTTTGAAGTTGTGGAGCAAGCTCAGGTTGACGAGCAACTGCTTCTAAAAAGCGACCACCTAAAAGACCAAAACCAATCGCAGTACCTAAAGCACCGAAAGCGATTAAAATAGCAGATGCAATTGCAACTAGACCTAAAGTGAGTTCCATGAAAAATTCCTCAGAGGTTTATAAATTAAGCCTAACCTTTGTTAGGCAATACCATTAATGTTTTTCGCTTGCCATGCTCAAGTAAACGATGGTTAGCATCATAAAGATGAATGCTTGCAACGTGATTACAAGAATGTGGAAGATCGCCCAAGGCACAGACAACGCCCATTGGATCCAAAACGGTAGTAACGCGATTAAGATGAAGATAAGTTCACCTGCATACATGTTACCAAAGAGTCGAAGTGCCAACGAAACTGGTCGTGCTAGGAAAGTTACTAATTCCAAAATTAAGTTCACTGGAATTAATAACGCTTTAGCAATAGGATTACTTGGGTTAAATGGGTTAAGTGCTAGTTCGCCAACAAAACCGCCCACACCTTTTTCACGAATGCTATAAAACAAGATTAAGACAAATACAGACAACGACATACCAAGAGTAATGTTAGGGTCTGTAGATGGAACAACCTTGAAGTAAACGTGATGTGGATCCATGCCAAATACGTTTGCACCAATGATTTGTGCTAGATGTGGAATCCAGTCAACAGGGATCAAATCCATTGTATTCATGAGGAAAATCCACACGAAGATAGTCAATGAAAGTGGAGCAATTAAACGTGATTTACCATGAAAGGTATCGCGAACACTTGAGTCAACAAACTCGATAACCATTTCAACAGCAGCTTGCATTTTGGTTGGTACGCCTGCATTTGCAGCTTTTGCAACACACCAAAAAATTAAGCAGAAAATGATACCAAGAGTGATTGACCAACCCATTGAGTCCAAGTGAATAGCAGAAAAACCCATTTCTTGAGCTTCTTTTGCATTCTCAGCCAATTTCCATGTACCGTCTGGCATTTTGCCATAGGTTAAATTGGTCAAGTGATGCTTGATATACTCTGTCGAAGTAAGGGCATGTTCTTCAGCAGCCATAAATCACACCTGGTCAATGTCAATTACGAAAAAGAGTGAACGAATATCGCGCGCTGCTAGATATCTCGTTACTCTCTAATATTTTTATGCGTTTATACTTGCTTTTTTTGTTGTCTAGCTACCCAAAAAGGTGCAACCCATGACATCGCCTGAACAAGCATAAAACCACAAAACAATGCGACCGGTGACAACGGTTTGACATTGCTTAAAATCAAAATAAATCCAACGATCACAATTGCAAACTTCCCCATCATGCCTTTATACATGTTGGACAGCACCTGCCGAGATGCTCGTGCGCCTGCAACTTTAAAAGATTGCCAAGAAAAATAACTGGTGGCTAACCAACAAACACATGCACCAAGTGCCATGCTCTTTGCGGCAGTTCCATCTTTTACAACCCATGCAATCAGGGCTGAAACAGGTATCATTAAGGCTTGCAAGAAGACCAAAGCTTTCGCCAATCGTCGGTCAACCAAGCGACTCGTTCGGCTCATTGTTATCCACTCACAGCGTTAATGCTTGACAAGTTTAGTTGATGATCGTTTTTAATCGCAGGCATTATAGAGTTAGCCCCCTAAACATGCAATCATTTCCCGACCTAAGACACGGCTTTTTCAAAAAAACCGTGTTTTTTTAATTTTTAATTAAGATAATCTAGTTTTGTGCACTTTGCGTACAACCTTGAATATTTTTTGCAAGGTCTGTCCATGCTTTAATAAAATCCGTTTCTGCATTTAAACTTTCATCTACTGCCTGAAAATTAATCGGCTGAAGTTTTTGATACTGATTTTTACTCGCCTCCCCTTCTGCAAGTAAACACATTTTAGGTTGTGGACGCGTGTCATTTAGCATTTTGATCTGGGCCACTGTGGGTGGTACATGTGGGTCAGATGTCAACGTACCTGCCAATTTTATATTGAGTGGACGTTCGAGGTATTGATAGGCATCGTGATATGTCCAATACGGCGTAGGTTGCTTATTACGACCAAAATCTTTGGTGGTAATCAGTAGTTTTTGAGCAAAAGCACGTGCATTTTTCCAATATTGTTCTTTATTTTCTGGGTGTTGTTTTGAGCGCAATGCCGCAATGTAAAACGCAATACGTACTGCATTATTAGGTTCTAACCAAACGTGTGTATCAACACTATTTGCAATCGCCTGTCCATTTAAATCACGCAGTGGTAAAGTGGCTAAGATACCTGAGTTAAGCAACGAAATTGCTTGCGTATTTTGACTTAATAATTTATCTAACGGTGCTTCGTGTGCCTTACCTAACCAAATCACAAGCTCAGCATCTTGCACTGCTTTACGGTTTGCAGGGGTAAGTTGTACATCGTGACCTGATTGATTAGCTAACAAAAGTTCTGGTTTTTCGATCCCTTTTGTTACCTCTTTGGCAATCAGGTAGATGGGATGAATTGAAACCACAAGCCCTTTAGCCCATAATGCGCTGGTGCTTAATAACAGTACACATATCGCCAATACACGCGTTAGCATCTTACTATCTCTATTGTAACATGTGTTATATTATAACACTAAAAAGTGTATTTTATCTTTAAAATTTCGTTCAGGTGAAAAACTATGGGTTCATGTTCACACGATAATGCAGTTCATGGCGTTCATGATCATGGCGATCTTGCAACACGCTTAAAAGAAGCAGAAGTGCTGTGCACAACCCATCAAGCACGTTTAACGCCATTACGTAAAGATGTGTTGGCATTTATTTTAAGTGCCTCAGGTCCTATTGGCGCATATGATATTTTAGCGCAAATTAAAAATACCTCAGATAAACCTGCTGCACCGCCAACCGTGTACCGTAGTTTGGACTTTTTACTCGATATGGGGCTGATTCATCGTTTAAGCTCAATTAATGCATTTATTCCATGTTGTCACCCAAGAGAAGGGCATCAAGCTGCTTTCTTAATTTGCTCTGAATGTAAAACAGTTAAAGAAGCATCAGCAGACCAACTCTTAAGCCACTTATCTCATTTAGCGCAGTCTGATGATTTTAGTATTCATCACACCACGATTGAAATTTTAGGGACATGTCAGCAGTGCAAAAGTGCTTAATTAAGCTTTCGGGTATTTATGTTCATATTGATGAACGCGATATTCTTAAAAATGTAGATTTTGAACTACAACCCAATGAAATTGTAACGCTGATTGGTCCTAACGGTGCAGGTAAATCTACCCTTATTAAAGTACTGCTCGGGATTGTAAAGCCAACAAAAGGGAAAGTTTGGCATGCACAGCATTTAAAGTTTTCGTATGTTCCTCAAAAGTTTAACCCATCGCATAGTTTGCCATTACGTGTAAAAGATTTACTTGCGCTAGAACGTTGTGATGAGACAACTAAAAAACAGATTTTGAGTGAAACAGGCATCGAAAAACTGTTAAATGCCAAAATACAATATTTATCAGGCGGTGAAAAACAACGCGTTCTTTTAGCACGTGCATTGCTTAGAAAACCTAATGTATTAGTACTTGATGAACCTATGCAAGGTTTAGATATTCAGTCAGAAGCTGAACTATATGAGTATGTACGGAGTTTACCCGAGCGTTATGGTTGCGCCGTGATTATGGTGTCACACGATCTGCAATGGGTGATGCAAGGTACACACCGTGTGGTGTGTCTAAACAAACACATTTGTTGTAGTGGTTTACCTGAAAGCGTACAACAGCATCCTGAATATCAAGCTATTTTTGGACAGCGTGTGTTTTATCAACATCACCATGACCATTGCGCACACGGCGACTCCCCTACCCCATGCGATATTATTCATCCCGAACCTGAGGCATAACATATGATGGAATGGTTACAACTGTTATTGCCTGCTTGGGTGATGGGTGGCTTGCTCATCTTACTCACCGCACCCTTAGGATGTTTAATGCTATGGCGTCGTATGTCTTTTTTTGCAGATACGATGGCACACGGTACGCTGTTAGGCGTCGCAATCGCAGGGATGCTCAGTCTACCTTTATGGGTAGGTGTAACGTGTTTAGCGTTAGCGTTGGTGGGAATTTTATGGATCTTACACGATCATCGTTTACCGAGTGATGCTTTACTTGCTTTATGCTCGGCAACGCTTTTATGCTCGGGCTTACTGCTTATTCAAAACCTACCAACACTTCGCCCTGAGCTTTTAAGTTACTTATTTGGCGATTTACTGACGATTGGTTGGAGTGAACTTCCAATCTTTGCAGGTATTATCGTTTTATCGTTAGGATTACTGTGGCGAACGTGGAAATCACAAGTTCAAATTGCGATTGACCCTGATATTGCCATGAGTGAAGGCATTAATGCCAATCTGCAACGCCTTGTCTTTATGTTGTTGTTAGCTTTATTTACGGTCTTGGCATTACGTGCTGTGGGTTCGTTGTTGATGGGCGCATTGTTAGTTATTCCTGCCCTTTCTGCCCGTTTACTTGCACACTCACCCAAACAAATGGTGATTTGGGCATTTGTAATTGGACAAATTGCGCTATGCGTTGGTTTATGGTCAAGTGCGTTTTTAAACATCGCCAGTGGATTGAGCATTGTGCTAACCATGTCTTTAATTTTTTGCTTTATTTTTGGTTGGCAAAAAATCAGAAAATCCTTATAAAAAAGGATTTTCTACTTCTTTTTGATCGGCTATTTCCACTTTTTCAGGCAACTGCTTTTTTTCTAAAGCACTTACCATCTCATTTACAAATGCCTGTAATGCCTTAGCTGTTTTTAAACCTGCTTCATCTTTTGTAATTTGCAAATTACCGTACATGTTAATGCGGTCTGTGCCATTTTCTAAGGTAAGGTCGTAAATTGCACTTGCGTCTTTGTCATTTTCAAAAGGTTTAAACATTTTTTATCCTCTTATTTTAGCATTTTAGATATAAATTCAAGTAATTCTGCCAAGATGTTTTTAAGGGTTTGCAACCAACCTTTTGCAGGCGTATGCGATGTTGCCGTACCAAAAGCTGTTTGTGATTGTTGAATTTGCTCTTGTGTCATAGCAGGAGCACATTGGCTTTTTGTATCCATTCCTGTGTAAGTAATATTCGCTTTAACATTCGTCGTACTTAGAGGTAAGTCGTAAGTTTTGCG
Organism: Acinetobacter sp. HY1485; assembly: GCF_027568475.1. Lineage (GTDB taxonomy): Bacteria > Pseudomonadota > Gammaproteobacteria > Pseudomonadales > Moraxellaceae > Acinetobacter. The sequence continues at coordinate 16,490 of NZ_JANKZG010000009.1, forward strand.
TTTTAGCGCATCATTGAGCTGTGGAAAAATATTGATGCCCGTTAATTCTTCGACCGCACACACACTCACTGCTTTAACCTGCAGTGAATTATCGTTGGGTGCAAGATAAGCACCAATTACACCTGTTTTAGGATAATAAACCGCTTTATATACGGCTGTCGGCACTAAAACGCCATTTCCAATAGGATTAAGTTTTTTACCCGAGAAAATAGGTCCTGTTACTACATAAACATCTTGGTTTTGTTTAGTGACCATCCCACGAGTGGCTTCTTCAAGCTTACGCCATACTTCTTGGTTATTTTTAGGCTTTTGTGGCACCATGTTGGCTAAAGAAAAACTATCATTTTGTGATGCGCTATCAGGCATATCACCATTAGGTGACATGTGCCCACGGTCATAGCCTGACGCTTTATAATCTTTGAGTGTAGCGCGGTATTGCTCTGGTACTTGGTTTTCTGCATGAAAGCTATCTTCACGTTTAACTTTTTGACTTAAACGTTGTGGTGTTAAATGCTCTGCACTCCACAAGGGCGTTTTAGAAATCCCTGAGTGCATGACTGCAAAACCATTAAAGCAAATAGGTGTGACATTTTGCTTAAGCGTTTGCTTACTCAAATACGGCGGTGCATCTGCATAGAACTGATCTAAACATTGATTAGCCAAACATAATTGATATGAAAAAATACAAATACAAATAGTAATATATATTTTTATATTTTTGTTTAGCTTCATATTCATTTCAAATAAAATTTTATTACCTTAACAAGTTATTTTATACGTATCAATTTATACTGTCACATCTTAAGAATTAAAAGATTTATAAAACTTGTAAATAGGTGTATTTAAATGGGTAGTTGTAACAACTGCGGTAGATCATGGAATTATGATGGATCTATTGAGCAAGACAATAGATGCTTTAACTGTCAGAAAATCAAAAAAAATATTACTCCTGACCCATGGGATTTATGGATTGAAGTTAATAAAAATAAATTAATACATCCAGCAAATTATGAGCTACTGTTTGTAAATAAAATTTTAAGAAAAATTTCATTTCTTAAACCAAGTGATGTCTATGCTCAATACCACTTTCAAGATAGTAATGGTAAAAATCGCTATATTGATTTCTATATTAAAAATGAAGAGTTTTCTTATAATTTACCTATTGAGCTAGATGGGTTATGGAAGGTTAAAAATTATCAAGACTTTAATGATATGATGTTTAGGCAAAATTCTCTTATTCAGAAATTTAAAATATTACTCAGATATACAAACAAGCAAATACAATGTAATCCACACAATACTATTGAAGAAATTAGTAATATTTTAAAAATGCAAAAATTAAAAAAAGAAACAGAATTTTTAGAAATTATTACCAATAATCAACAACAAATGGAATATGAAAAGAAGATTAAAGAGTTAGAGCTAAAACTTAAAGACAATTTAAAACCTAGTAGTAAACAAGTCATAAACTCTAAAATTAAAAATACGATCTATAAACCTATATTTATTGTCTCTTTAATTGTTTTTATATTTGTAGCTTATGAAATTTATCTGAATATTAATAGTCATCTTACATCTAAATCACCAAATACAGAGCAAGTAAAACTACAAATTTCATCTGACAATAGTTATAAAAATATTGGAAAGAAAAAAACTATATGTGGCAAAATTTCTCAAATAAAATTTTTTACTAAAGGTGTTTACTTAAACATGGGTAATATATATCCCAATCAAGATATTAGTTTTATAGTTTGGACAAGTAATATAGATAAATTTCCTTCATTAGAGAAATTTGTAGGTACAAATCAATGTATTTATGGAAAAATCATCGAACACAAAGGTTTACCTCAAGTCATATTAAATAGTAGCAAACAGATACAATCACCTTATTAACTTAGCATTTTAGATATAAATTCAAATAATGTTGCCAAGATGTTTTTAAAGGTTTGTAACCAACCCGTTGCAGATGTATGCGATGTTGCCGTACCAAAAGCATTTTGTGATTGTTTAATTTGCTCTTGTGTCATAGCAGGAGCACATTGGCTTTGTGTGTCCATTCCTGTGTAAGCAATATCCGCTTTAACGTTCGTCGTACTTAAAGGTAGATCGTAAGTTTTGCGTTTTAGCGCATCATTGAGCTGTGGAAAAATATTGATGCCCGTTAATGCTTCGACCGCACAGACACTGACTGCTTTAACCTGCAGTGAATTATCATTGGGTGCAAGATAAGCACCGATTACACCTGTTTTAGGATAATAAACTGCTTTATATACGGCTGTGGGCACTAAAACGCCATTTCCAATACTGTTAAGTTTTTTACCCGAGAAAATGGGTCCTGTTACTACATAAACATCTTGGTTTTGTTTAGTGATCATCCCACGCGTGGCTTCTTCAAGCTTCCAAAAAATATCTATATTGTTATGGTGTGCTTGGGGTATTACATTAGCTAAGGAAAAACTATCATTTTGTGATACGCTATCGGGCATATCTTCATTAGGTGACATGTGCCCACGGTCATAGCCTGACGCTTTATAATCTTTGAGTGTAGCGCGATATTGCTCTGGCACTTGGTCTTCTTCGTGAAAGCTATCTTCGCGTTTGATTTTCTGGCTTAGACGTTGTGGCGTTAAATGCTCTGCACTCCACAAGGGCGTTTTAGAAATCCCTGAGTGCATCACCGCAAAGCCATTAAAGCAAATAGGCGTGGTATTTTGCTTAAGCGTTTGCTTACTCAAATACGGCGGTGCATCTGCATAGAACTGATCTAAACATTGATTAGCAAGTGTCGCTTGGCACACCAACGCGCCCAAAACAGCAATAAATTTACGCATACAACAGCTATCAGAAATTTTTCTAGATGTTAACGTTAAACACTTTTTTGCTCAAATATATCAACAAATTTTATACAACCTTCGCTCAACTAAGGTTTTAATATAAAAATATAAGATAAATAAGAGGGCAAAACGATGAAATATTTAGCATTAGTCGCAGGAATTTTTGCAACATCAGCTGTTTTTGCAGAACCACCTGTACAGCCGGGTCAAACATTAGAAAGCTTATCTCAAGCGCAGGTAAGTACAACTGTAAATGGGCAACCCGGTTCATTACAACAACTGATGCAAAGCGGACAATACAAACCTGTTGATGCGTCACAGCCTCAACCACCTGTAGAGACACCGCCACCTGCACCAATGGCACAATAAAAAATCGAGGCAAATGCCTCGATTTTTTTATATCTCAATTTGACTTCCCATTTCCACCACACGGTTGGTTGGAATCAAGTAAAAGTCACTCACAGGACTGGTATTGCGGTACATCGAAATAAACAGTTTTTCACGCCACGGTGCCATACCATCACCCACAGTATGAATAAGACGATCACGCGAGATAAAGAAACTCATGTGCATCATATCAAATTCAAAACCAAGCTCTTGATAAGCACGTTCTAACGCGACAGGTACATTGGGCTGATCTTTGAAACCATAGTAAATAAAAATACGGTAAAAACGTGGGTCTAATGTTTCAATCATTAAACGGTCTTTAGCATCAACATACGGCACATCTTGCGTAATTACCGTCACCATAATATTACGCTCATGCAGTACTTTATTATGCTTAATATTATGCAACATGGCATGCGGCACAATATTAGGTGTACCTGTTAAAAAGATCGCCTCACCTGGCACATATTTTGTGTCATTGCTCATTGTGGCACTTTTAATAAAGAGGTCGAGTGGTAACGCATCTTTTTCTAAGCGATTGATTACAATGGCACGTCCATCTTTCCATGTCATCAATATGGTAAAAACAACTGCACCAATTACGATAGGTACCCATCCACCTGCTACAATTTTTAACGACGTAGAAGCAACGAACATAAAGTCCATCAAGAAAAATGGAATCGCAAAGAGTGCAATTTTATACCAAGACCATTTCCAACCGCCGTATGCATAAGTGGTAATCAGTACCGTACCACATAGCATGGTCATGGTCACTGCAACACCATAGGCACTGGCTAAATTGGCACTGTTATGAAACAGTAAAATAAGAATTAAAACAGAAACGTACAAAATCCAATTAATAAAAGGCAGATAAATTTGCCCTTGCTCTACATCTGATGTGTGATGAACTTCTAAACGTGGCAAGTAACGTAACTGAATGGCTTGGTTTGCCATAGAAAATACGCCTGTAATCACTGCTTGAGAAGCAATTACTGCCGCTGCTGTGGCAAGTCCAATCATAGGGTATAAGCCCCAACTTGGTACAAGCAAAAAGAAAGGATTGGTAATAGAGGCAGGATCACGAAGTAACAATGCCCCTTGCCCTGCATAGTTTAAAAGTAAACATGGGCATACCACAAAAAACCATGCCATTTTGATTGGCATACGTCCAAAGTGTCCCATATCTGCATATAGTGCTTCACCACCTGTCATGGTTAGAACCACTGCACCCATCGTTAAAAAGGCCACCATAGGTTGATGTGCAATAAATTGAATTGCCCAATGTGGACTAATCATGGTCAGTACAAACGGCGTTTGGATAATACTCCATATGCCTGCTGCTGCAATAGACAAAAACCACAGTAACGTAATAGGTCCAAAAAATTTACCCATCGTTGCCGTACCATGACGTTGTACTAAAAATAGCGCCGTCAAAATTCCTAAAGCAATTGGCATGAGCCATTTATTAAAGGCAGGTGTGGCGATACTTAGCCCTTCTACAGCAGAAAGTACAGAAATAGCGGGCGTGATAATCCCATCACCAAAAAAAAGTGATGCACCAATAAATCCAAGCGCAATCAGATAAATCTTTTTGTTTTGGGAGATTCGGCTTGTGCGTAAATTCAAAGCTAATAATGAAATAATACCACCTTCGCCATTGTTGTCTGCACGCATAATAATACTGACATACTTTAAGCTAATTGAAAGTGTCATACACCAAAAAATGAGAGATAGAATCCCCATCACACTTTGATGACTAATACTTAAGTGTGTTGCTAAAAAGCATTCACGTATGGCATAGAGCGGGCTTGTTCCAATATCGCCAAACACCACGCCTAGAGCAGCAAGGGTCACAGCGTGCATGGACACTTTTTTTGTAGAAGTTTGCATAAAAAAACTACATTTTGAGTCTATATGGCGCAATCTTAGCACTAAGAAAATGCTTTTTCCTTAAATCTATTTTTTGTTCTTGGCATTGTGTTTTTTTTTCGTTATTATCTCGCCACTTGGTGAGGTGTCCGAGTGGCTTAAGGAGCACGCCTGGAAAGTGTGTATACGTTTGCGCGTATCGAGGGTTCGAATCCCTCTCTCACCGCCATATACTTAAAGGCTTAAACGAAAACGTTTGAGCCTTTTTTAATTCTCCGCTTGCTTAATATCAGCATCTAAATTTTCGTATTCTAAATTAGCTTGTAAAAATTCTTTTTGGGTAGGCAGTTTCATTTCTATATCTGCATAACATTGTATTTCACAAATACCCTGCTCTAGCTCTAAATCAAGCACATGCCCGCCATCTTGTTGCGCGTCATCAATAAAATGCACATGCAAACCTGCTACTGCCACACCTTGATACTGTTCTGGCGACCAAAAACCAATGAGGGTTCCTTTCACATCATCTAAGGTTTCTTCGGTTTGGTTTTTAAATACTTCCGTCATAGGTGGATAAGGTTTTTTAAGCCCTGTTGGCGGTTGGCGTAATTTTATATGTTTAAAAGCGCCTTCAACTTTAAATCCAATAAATAGATTTTTTGTATTGGCTTGCTCTAATAAAAACGCCGTCAACTCGTCTTTATTTTTAAGATGTTGAAGTGACAGTTGTTCGGTAGGTTCAAACTGTGCCACCTGTGCAAAAGGGACAAGATCTGTATTTTGCATAATTTTCAATTTTTGATTTGCCGTTGCGGTATAACAATCATCTGCTGTTAAAATCAACTCTCCTGCTAGACCGCACGTACAGCCAAGCCCTAAGTTGCCTGCTTTTTTGAGTTCTTCTACTGAGAAAAAACCATCATATAGTCCAACAAGTAAGGCATTCATGGTCGAAAACTGTGTCATTTTTTTCATATCATTCTCCTTTTTTATTATCTCAACAGGTCTTAGTGTTTGTTTCTATAGAAAGATCGTAACTTTCTATCTCAAGTCATTTTTCCATTTAATATATGCATCAAATTGTCATTGAATTGTCATATATTCGTCGCAAACTCTGCCTAATTTACATCACCTCGCGAATCTGACGGCATGACCCAACAAGCTTCAATCGCCACACAAAACTCAAATGTAAACGCTAAAACCCCTCAGTGGTTTAAATTTGCATTTATCTCTGTTGTTCTTGCTTCTATTCTTTATATTGGTACGCAACTCACTGCCGACCTCTCACATGTTCCACCGTTAAGCGCATTTTCATTTGTAATGTTAGGCGTTGCTCTTATCATTGCGCTGGGCTTTGAATTTGTAAACGGTTTTCACGATACAGCCAATGCCGTTGCAACCGTCATTTATACCAATGCCATGCCTGCACCTGTCGCTGTAATGTGGTCAGGTTTCTTTAATTTTCTAGGTGTTTTAACGGCGAGTGGTATGGTGGCTTACGGCATCATTGCACTTTTACCTGTAGAGCTGATTTTGCATGTCAATAGTGGTGCAGGATTTGCAATGGTGTTTGCGCTTTTAATTGCTGCCATTATTTGGAATTTAGGCACATGGTTCTTTGGGATTCCTGCCTCTAGCTCACACACCATGATTGGTTCAATTATTGGTGTAGGGTTGATGAATCAATTTTTAAGTACCTCGCAAGGCGTCAGTGGCATTGATGTTGATCAAATCTTTAAAGTTGCTAAAGCGTTATTCTTTTCGCCGTTAATTGGTTTTGGACTTGCAGCCATTGCTTTCATTGCTTTAAAAGTGGTGATGAGTCGTCGCAAACCGCAATTATTTGATGCACCTGATGGCAATAAACCACCCTCTTTTTTAGTACGTAGTTTACTCATTGCAACGTGTACAGGTGTGAGCTTTGCACATGGTTCTAACGATGGGCAAAAAGGTATGGGCTTAATCATGCTCATCCTCATTGGTATTGTGCCTCTTGCTTATTCTTTAAACAAAACAATGGATTCAAGCGAAGTACAATCGTTTGCGGCTTTATCAGAAAAAACGGCGCATATTTTGGTTGCCAATCCCGACCAAATGCAAGACCAACAAGCACGCCAAGTATTAACAACCTATATTCAGAACCATCAAAATAACGCACAAATTGTGCCTGCGGTGGCAGCTTTGTCTAACCATTTGGGACAAGCAGTTGCCAACTACGGCGGTATGGATAAAGTACCTGAAAAAGCAACTATTAACCTACGTAACGATATGTATTTAAGCAGTGCGAGCTTAAAAGCATTGGATAAAAGCCATCAGCTTCAACTCAGTGCAAGCCAAAAAGCAACGGTGGATGACTACCGTAATAACTTAGACCGTGCAACACAGTACATTCCAACTTGGGTAAAAGTAGCGGTGGCACTAGCACTTGGTTTAGGCACAATGGTGGGTTGGAAGCGCATTGTAGTGACTGTTGGCGAACGTATTGGTAAAACACATTTAACTTATGGACAAGGCATGTCGGCTGAACTTGTGGCAATGGGAACCATCATTGCAGCAGATAAGTTTGGACTTCCTGTAAGTACTACGCACGTTTTAAACAGTGCTGTTGCAGGGACCATGACTGCAAATAAATCGGGCTTACAATGGAGCACTATTAAAAGCATTTTAATGGCATGGGTACTTACGCTTCCATGTGCCATGATTTTATCTGCATCGTTATATTGGTTGTTCTCACGCTTCGTTTAATATATCTGCAAATGTTGCCCCAAGCACTTGGCTTAAGTCTTGGGGTGCAAGTCCAATATCAAACCCGCGTTTTCCCCCACTCACATACATTTTGTCTTGCGCTCTAGCAGATATATCTATCACGGTTTTTAACCGTTTTTTTTGCCCCAATGGGCTAATACCACCCACCAAATAACCTGTTAAACGTTCTGCATCTTGTGGTTGCGCCATATGTAATTTTTTACAGCCAAATATATGTGCCACTTTCTTTAAATTGAGTTGGTGATCTACAGGTAGGATTGCCACAAAGTACTGTTTATCATCTGTCACTAAAAGCGTTTTAAACACCTCTTTTGCTTGTAAACCTAATTTCTCTACGGCTTCTAAACCAAAATTTGTCACAGTTACATCGTGTTGATAATGATGCTCGGTATAGTTAATTTTTTTTGATTTCAATAATTTACAAGCAGGCGTCATACATATTCCTTTGTTCACCATTTAAGTATCTTACATCATACTTTTGGCTGATAAAATAATCGCCCTACACGCAAAATTTTCGAGTAAAATTCAATCTAGGATCTACAATAAAATGCCCAGTATTTGAAAAGAACTGATTTAAAGGGCAAATCATAGTAGAATTTGCCTTTTATTTTTTTTCAGCAAAGGCATCGCCTCACTCGACTTATGATGGTTTTCAAGGATTTTTTATGTTAGCGCTAGATGTACAACATGTTCGAATGAATCAACATGCTGTTGATAAGGCTCAGGCGTTACAGTGTCTTGTTGATATTTTAGTAGAAGATCAACTCGTTACCCCTGAGTATATAGAAGGTTTAAAAGCACGCGAACAACAAAGTGCAACCTATCTTGGTCAAGGCATTGCAATTCCTCATGGCACCCCACAATCACGACAATATATTTTAAAAACAGGTGTCCGACTTGCACACTTTCCTGAAGGTGTAGTGTGGGATGGGGAAAATAAGATTTATTTGGCAGTTGTTATTGCTGCAAAATCCGATGAGCATCTGCAAGTCTTACAAATCTTGACGCGTGCGCTAATTGATGATGTTTCCGACAGAGTAAAAAATGCGACCTCTGCCGAGCAAATCATCGAATTATTACAAGCTCAACCCCCTTCTTTAGCCCTTCACGAAAATCTCATTACCACGCAAGTACCCGCCCAAGATATAGAAGACCTTCTTTGGCATGGTACCCAACTGTTAAAACAACAAAAATTAGTTGAGTGTGGATTTTTAACGGCGCTAGACCCAAAACAAATGATTCATCTAGGTGAAGATATTTGGTCAATTACAGCAAGCCAACATGTGTTAAGCCCTGCGGTGAGTATTGTTAAAGCAGAAGAACCTTTAACCTATAACAACAAGCCACTTGGCACACTGCTTTGTATTGCAAGCAACGATCAGCTTGATATGACGCAGTTTAACCGTTTGATGGATATTTTATTTGATCCTGCAAAACTGCAACAGTTAAACCAAGAACAAGATAGCCACCAAATTGCACAAATGATTGGTGCAGAAATTATTCCTGATTGGCCAGCACGTACTGTGGTACTTGCCAATGCACACGGCTTACATGCTCGTCCTGCAACGCAACTTGTCAATATCAGCAAAACCTTTAAAGGTGATATTCAAGTCTGTGCAGATGACGGTACATTTGTATCAGCAAAAAGTTTAACCAAGTTATTGTCAATGGGTTGTAAGCGTGGGCAAGTGCTTAAGTTTATTGCAGAACCTAACACAGATGCCGTAGAAGGTTTAGAGCAAATCATTGCAGCTGTTAAAGCAGGTTTAGGCGAAGAAGTTGAACCGATTGACGATCAAGCACCAAAGCAAGAACCACAAGAAGATGTTTTAACATTTGAACAAAGCGTTAATGCCAACGGAAACAAAACAGGTATTCCCGCTTCGGCAGGTTTAGCATTTGGTCCTGCACATGTGGTTAAACCACGCGAGTTTAACTATGACCGTCACGGTAGCAGTGTAAAAGCCGAAACCGATAAGCTCCAAAAAGCCATTGAACAAGTTAAAGAACATATTCGTCAGTTTATTGGTACTACCAAAGTAGAAGCCATTAAACAAATTTTCATGGCACATCTAGAAATGCTAGATGACCCTGATCTTATTCAAAACGTCCATAAAGGTTTAAAACAAAACCTCTCTGCCCCTGCTGCTTGGCATGAGTACATTGAAAGTGCAGCCAAAGCACAAGAAGCTCTTAAAGACCATTTACTTGCAGAGCGTGCAGCCGATTTACGTGATATTGGCGAACGTGTGTTGGCTGTACTTTGTGGCGTACCTGATGTGGTAGAACCAGAAGCACCGTATATTTTAATTATGCACGATGTGGGCCCGAGTGATGTTGCACGTTTAAACAAAGACCGTGTGGCGGGGATTTTAACTGCAGTCGGTGGGGCAAGTGCGCATAGTGCAATTGTGGCACGTGCATTGGCTATTCCTGCTGTCGTAGGTGCAGGTGCAGAAGTTCTCAAAATTGAGAGTAACACCACTGTTTTAATTAATGGTGATAACGGCGAATTTATTGCAAATCCTGAACAAAGCTTAATTGACCACGCCATTGAAGAACGTGAACGTCAACGCCTAATCCGTATAGAAGCAGAAAAACACAGCATGGAACCTGCCATTACTTTAGATGGTCATCAGGTTGAGATTGCTGCCAACATTGGTAAAGTTGATGCCACTAAAAAAGCCGTAGAATGTGGTGCAGAAGCGATTGGACTACTGCGTACAGAACTTGTGTTTATGGCACATAAAAGTGCGCCAAACGAAGAAGTCCAAGAAGCCGATTACCGTGTGGTATTAGATGCTTTAGAAGGTCGCCCTGTGGTGGTACGTACCCTTGATGTAGGTGGTGACAAACCATTACCATACTTACCCATTGCACCTGAAGAAAACCCGTTCTTGGGTATTCGTGGTATTCGTTTAACTTTGCGTAAACCTGAATTGTTGCGTCAACAGCTAACCGCTTTACTTAAAGCAGCCGATGACCGCCCATTACGTATTATGTTCCCAATGATTGGGCGTGTAGAAGAATGGCGTGCAGCAAAAGCCATTTTAGATGAAGTACGCGAACAATACCCAACTAATAACCTTGAAGTGGGTATTATGATTGAAGTACCTGCAGCAGCCCTACTTGCGCCAATTTTGGCACAAGAAGTTGACTTCTTTAGTGTGGGTACCAATGACTTGACCCAATACACTATGGCAATTGACCGTGGTCATCCTCAACTTTCAGCCGAGGCAGATGGTTTACACCCAAGTGTATTGTTACTCATTGATCTAGCTGTTCGTGCAGCACATCAATATGGTAAATGGGTCGGTGTTTGTGGTGAGTTGGCAGCAGATCCAAAAGCTGTACCTGTACTCATGGGCTTAGGGGTAGACGAACTAAGTATGTCAGCTACCAGCATTCCTTTAGTTAAAGCACAAATTCGTAAACTTAACTTTACAGAATGCCAAAAAATTGCACAGCAAGCACTTCACTGCGACAGTGCAACAGCCGTACGTGAATTAGGGGAATAACATGGCGAAAATTCTAACAATTACGCTTAACCCTGCCATTGATGTAACGGTTGAGCTTGATACCCTCAATATTGGTGAGGTCAATCGCCAAAAAGCATCGCAAAGCCATGCAGCGGGTAAAGGTTTAAACGTTGCACAAGTACTGCGTGACTTAGGACACGACCTTGTCGTAAGTGGCTTTTTAGGACAAGGGAATCGTCAGATCTTCGATCAGCATTTTGAAGAACAAAGTTTTGATAATCAGTTTATTTATGTAGAAGGCGAAACTCGTCAAAACATTAAAGTGGCTGAAAGTTCAGGACGTATGACCGACATTAATGGCAAAGGCTTTTGGGTAAGTGAGGAAGCAAAACAAGCACTTAAACAAAAACTTGAGAATATTCAAGTTGATGCGGTGGTAATTTCAGGCAGTTTGCCTCAAAACTTCTCCGTACAAGAATTTGCAGACCTCATTACATGGTTTAAACAACAAGGGCATAAAGTAGCGGTAGACACCAGTGGTCAAGCACTTGAAGCTGCTATTACAGTAAATCCTTGGTTAATTAAGCCAAATACCGACGAGCTGACAGAAACTTACCACTTACCTGCAACCACATTTGCCGAACAACAGGCAATTTTTGCAAAACAACAAACGCAAATTGAAAATATTGTCGTATCTATGGGCGAGCACGGCGTAAACTGGTTACGTAAAACAGATTCAATGCATGCCTCTGCACCTAAAGTAACAGTCAAAAGTACCGTCGGTGCAGGTGACTCTATGGTGGCAGGTATGGTGCATGGTTTACTCAGCCAACATACACCTCAAGAAACTCTACAAACTGCAACGGCAATTGCAAGTAATGCAGTCACACAAATCGGCTTTCAATTACCCCCTCTTTCTACAATCGAAGATTTGAAGCAACAAATCTCCATTAGCTCACTGGGTTAAGATAATGAAAAAACATATTTTATTTGTCCCAAATAGTCCTGAGCAACCTGTCAATGCTTTAATTTTGGCACGTAAGCTAGCAAATGTTGCTTCAACACTGGGATACGAAAGCGAAGTTGCTGCATCTGGTACAGATGCAAGCCAAAGCACTGCCGATATTATTATTGCTATTGGACAGCGCCTCAATCTTACAGATAAAGATGTGCGTGTGATTGGGCTTAACCAAGCACAAAATGATGGCACAGAAACACTACAGGCAGCACTTGATAAAACCGTACAAGAAGATGCTGCAGAAACAAGTACAAGCGCAACGCGTTTTGTTGCGATTACGGCTTGTCCAACAGGGGTTGCACATACGTTTATGGCCGCCGAAGCACTGCAACAAGGTGCTGCAAAACATGGCTATACCATTGATGTAGAAACACAAGGCTCAGTGGGTGCAAAAAATATTTTAACCCCTGAAAGCATTGCCGCAGCAGATGTTGTTATTTTAGCCACAGATATTGAAGTGAACACAGATCGTTTTGTAGGTAAACGTGTGTACCGTTGTGGTACAGGCTTTGCACTTAAACAAACCGACAAAGCATTTGAAGCTGCCATTAAAGAAGCGAAAGTACTTGATGGCAACACTCAAGCAAGTTCAAACAGCTCAGAAAAAGACGAAAAAGTTGGTATATATAAGCATCTGCTCACAGGTGTTTCTTACATGCTTCCAATGGTGGTCGCAGGTGGTTTGCTTACTGCTCTTTCTTTTTGTTTTGGTATTGAAGCATTTAAAGAAGTCGGTAGTTTAGCAGCTATTTTAAAAGACATTGGTGGCGCAGCTTTCTTACTAATGGTACCAATGTTTTCAGGCTATATTGCCTATTCAATTGCAGACCGTCCAGGGCTTACTCCAGGTTTAATTGGTGGTATTTTAGCAACCAATTTACAAGCAGGCTTTTTAGGTGGGATTGTATCGGGCTTTTTAGCAGGTTACATTGCCTTATTTATTGCCAAAAAATTAAAACTTCCAACCAGTTTAGAAGCACTTAAACCAATTTTACTCATTCCTTTGCTTTCTAGCTTAATTGTTGGTTTGCTTATGTACTACGTGATTGGTACACCTGTTGCTCATATTTTTGAAGCCATGAAAGATTTCTTAAATAATATGGGAACAACGAATGCTGTTTTAATGGGTGCTATCTTAGCAGGTATGATGTGTATTGATTTAGGTGGCCCAATTAATAAAGCAGCCTATGCCTTTACGGTGGGACTACTAACAACGCACACGTATATGCCGATGGCAGCAACGATGGCAGGCGGTATGGTACCTGCAATTGGTATGGCAATTGCCACTTTCTTGGCAAAAAGTAAATTTGATGAAGCAGAACGTGGTGCAGGTAAAGCTGCTTTTGTTCTAGGCTTGTGTTTTATTTCAGAAGGTGCTATTCCATTTGCAGCCAAAGACCCTGCACGTGTGATTGCAAGCTCAATTGTAGGTGGTGCAATTACAGGAGCTTTAGTTGCACTTGCACACTGTGAACTACAAGCACCTCATGGTGGTGTATTTGTATTACTTATTCCAAATGCCGTGACTCATCCACTCATGTATTTAGGTGCTATTGCAGCCGGAAGTGTTACAACAGGCATTATTTATGCTTTCTTAAAGCAACGTCAGCCACAGCCTAGCGCAGTTACAACTCAATAATTAAGTCTAATTATAAAAAAAGCCTCGTATACCACGGGGCTTTTTGTTTATTTTTTAACCAATTATAAATATTTTTTTTATATAAATTTACATTTTATGCATATGTGTTTGTTAAGTATAAATTTACAGATGCTTAAATAACCTACTAAAACTCTTGGTTTTTTTAAAACATAAAACAAAAAATGAACAAATATTTTTTTTGTAATCATCCCTGCTGTAAAAAAATACATTTGTGTACAAACCCGATGATTTTAAGCATCTCTATTAAAAAAAACGAACGATTGATATACTAGTCACCATCATTTGAGTGATCTATTTCATAGCACGTTTATATCCTCGGCAATATTAAATCTCTCTATCTATGGAAAGTCATTTAATTTTTTAAGGTAAATTGAATGAAAAAATTTTGGAAGTATCTACTAGTTGTTCTTCTTGTACTAGTAATTATCGCAATCGCGTTTTTGTTTAGACCTATTGCATCTAAACCAATTAAAACAGAAAGTGGCGAACCTGTTGTTGACGTTGTCTTAATTGGCGGCGGTATTATGAGTGCAACTTTGGGCACATACCTCACAGAATTACAGCCAAATTGGCAAATTCGTATGTATGAGCGTATGGATAAAGTTGCCCAAGAAAGCTCTAACGGCTTTAACAACGCAGGTACTGGTCACTCAGGTTTCATGGAAATGAACTATACCGAAGAAAAAGACGGTAAAATGGACATTTCTAAGGCTGTAAAAGTTGCAGGTCAATTTGAGATTGCAAAACAGTTCTGGGCACATCAAGTACAACAAGGTGTTTTAAACACACCAACGACGTTTATTAATCCAGTACCGCATATTGCTTTTGTGTGGGGCGATAACGTTTCATTTATGGAAAAACGTTATGCAGCAATGGTTAAAGATCCATTGTTTGCGGGTATGAAACTTTCTGAAGATCCAAAAGAAATTGCACAATGGGCACCATTGGTGATGCAAGGTCGTGATCCAAACCAGAAAGTAGCTGCAACACGCATGGACGTTGGTTCTGACGTAAACTACGGTGCAATCACCACTCAGCTAGTAAGTAACTTAGAAAAGCATTCTAACTTTAAGTTACAAAACTCAACTGAAGTAACAGGCATCAGCCAAAACGAAGATAAAACGTGGACAGTAGAGTTCAAAGATTTAAAAACGAACAAAACAAGCCATGTAAAAACTCGCTTTGTATTTATTGGTGCAGGTGGCGCAGCTATTAAAATGCTACAAATGACTGGTCTACCAGAAGCACAACAATATGCCGGCTTCCCTGTAGGTGGTGAGTTCTTAATTACAGATAATCCTGAAATTACCTCTAAACACACTGCAAAAGTTTATGGTCGTGCTGATCTTGGTGCACCTCCAATGTCTGTACCACATATTGATACACGTTATATTGACGGTAAAAAGTATGTATTGTTTGGACCATTTGCAACCTACTCAAACAAGTTCCTTAAAAATGGTTCTCAGTTAGACCTTGTTGCATCTACCAACAAAAATAACGTATTACCAATGACTGCTATTGGTTTACAAAACATGGATCTTGTTCAGTACCTTATCAGCCAAGTGATGATGTCTGACGAAGACCGTATGAATGAATTACGTAAATACTACCCTGAAGCGCAAGCAAAAGATTGGCATGCAAACCAAGGTGGTCAACGTGTTCAGATCATCAAAAAAGAGCCAGGAAAACCCGCTAAATTACAGTTTGGTACAGAGATTTTCACATCTTCAGACAAATCTGTAAGTGCGTTACTTGGTGCTTCTCCAGGGGCGTCTACTTCTCCGTACACAATGTTAAACGTACTTGAGAAAGCATTCCCTGAACAAGTGAAAGGTGAATGGAATCCTAAACTTCATGAGATTGTACGTTCTTACGGCCAAGATTTAAGTAATGATCCACAATTGCTTGATCAAACCCGTCATTATACAAGCTCAACTTTAGGTTTAAATTACACAACACCTGAAGCGTTTAAAAAAGCAGAAGCTCAAAAATAAGTTCTGAGCTAATTTTGAAAAGGGATGATTTTTCATCCCTTTTCTTATTTTAAGAAGTTTGAATGCAATGACCATTTTTTCATATCAAGATTTTAAGTTACTCACCATTAACCAATGCTGTTTAACACTTGCAATTGTGATGCAAGAAGTGATTATTGCCTTCCAACTTTATACGATTACTCAAAATCCGTTGAGTTTAGGTTTAGTTGGATTAACCGAATTTATCCCATTTGTATTGTTTTCTTTATGGGGTGGCTATATTGCCGATCGTTTCAACCGCCAACGTATTTTGCAAATTTGCTTTAGTTTATCTATGCCGCTTACTGCTTTGTTATGGTGGTGTACCGACCAACAATACATTATTTTAATTTACACAGTTTTATTCTTGTTTGGTTGTATACGTGGTATTTATAGCCCCTGTTTTAATTCACTGCGTCCATTTTTAGTGCCTAAGCTACTTTATGCACAGGCTGCCACTTGGACAAGTTTATGTTGGCAAGTTTGCGGTGTATTGGCACCTATATTGGGTGGGCTTTGTTTAAGCTACTTAGGTTTAAATAGTACCTTCGGACTAATCTTTGTTTTATTTATGATGGGTAGTTTGGCTTTATGGTGTATGAGCCAACGTACTTTCCCTGCTAGTGTTGCTACTTCTGTTTTATCAAGTTTAAAAGAAGCGATTCAATTTATTTATCAAACTAAAATTATATTTTGGGCAATTTTTTTAGATTTAGCCTCTGTGTTTTTTGGTGGTATTGTTGCACTACTTCCCATTTTTGCTCAAGATATTTTACACCTACAAGCCGATGGTTTTGGTTTATTACGGGCAATGCCTGCGATTGGTTCTTTAATTACCATGAGCATTTTAGTCCGTTATCCTATACAAAAAAACTTATGGCGTACCATGTTATGGGCAGTAACAGGCTTTGCATGTTGCACGCTCATGTTTGCACTTACACGGCAAATTTATTTATCTATGCTTGTACTGTTTGTTATGGGTGCATGCGACAGCGTGAGTATTGTAATACGACAAAATTTATTACAGTTGATTCCACCGCAACATCTGCTTGGGCGTGTGGCTGCAATTAACGGTATTTTTGTGACTTCAAGTAATGAACTTGGTGCGTTTCAATCAAGTGTTGTAGCACGATTTGTGACGGTTGTTCCTGCAATGCTCATTGGTGGTACACTCTCTTTACTCACTGTTTTTCTCACTCATAAAAAAACACGCCATATTGATTATGACTAAACACATCATTGTTACCATTCTCCTTATTTTACAATCACTGTACTTGGTTATTTTTGATGGTACAGCGGGTTTTCTAATTGTTAGCCTTGCTCTTTTATTTATGCAAGCTTTTATACAGTACAAAAAACTGATTATGGTACTTGCAATTATTTTACTCTGTTTGCTACATGCATTTTGGTTTATCCCTCTTGCTGTGATTGCATATTTTTGTGTATCTAAATCACTACCACAGTGGATACTGTTAGTTAGCCTTGCAATTGCCCAAGGGTATTATCAACACTCGTTTATAACATCTGATAGTTCTGGCGAGACATGGCAAAAATATGGTGCATTGTGAAAAACACTCATCATTAAATGAATAATTTTCAGCATAGAGTCATTAAAGCAATTCGATATACTGATATGTTTTAATCAGAAGGATCTACAAATGAAAATTTTAGATGGTGGTGTAGGTCGAGAATTAGCACGCCGTGGTGCACCCTTTAAACAACCCGAGTGGTCAGCTTTGGCACTTTGGGAAGCACCCAATACTGTAAAAGAGGTGCATCTTGATTTTATTCAAGCAGGTGCAGATGTAATTACAACAAACAATTATGCTGTTGTACCTTTTCATATTGGACAACAACGCTTTGACCAAGAAGCACGTCACCTGATTGAAGTAAGTATTACACAGGCAAAACTTGCCATAGAAGGAAGCCAAAAAGACGTTAAGATTGCAGGTTCGCTACCGCCTTTGTTTGGTTCATATCGTGCAGATTTGTTTGAAGAACATAAAGCTGAACTTAAAAAAATTGCACATCCAATTATTGATACGCTTACCCCTCATATTGATTTTTGGTTGGCAGAAACGCAATCTTGTTTAGAAGAAGTAGAACAAGTCCATGCTCTTTTACCTCAAGACAATAAAGCCTATTGGGTGTCTTTTACACTTCAAGACAATGTCCAATTAGATGAACCACTTTTACGTTCGGGCGAAACCATGGCACAAGTTGTCAAAACACTTCAAAAAATTAAAGCAGATGCTGTGTTATTTAATTGCTGTCAGCCTGAAGTTATTTTACAAGCCATTAAATACATTAAAGCTCACCTACCGCAAATTGAGATTGGTGCTTATGCAAATGCATTTCCGCCACAAGATGAAAATGCAACCGCAAACGATGGGCTAGACGAAATTCGTAAAGAATTAGATGAAAATGCATATCTTGCTTTTGCTAAACAATGGCAAGATGCAGGGGCAACTATTATTGGTGGCTGTTGTGGTATTACACCATCACATATCCAAACGCTTTCTCATTTTTTTAAGGAAGCATAGATGTCTAGCAACAAAATTGGACTATTGTCATTAACGGCATTGGTCTTTAGTTCTATGGTGGGGTCAGGCGTATTTAGCCTGCCTCAAAATATGGCAGCTGTTTCTAATGGCGCAGCATTACTCATAGCTTGGCTCATTACAGGCGTGGGTATCCTATTTTTGGCATTTTCTTTATTGTTTTTATCCCGTCAGCATCCTGAACTAGATGGTGGTATTTACAATTACGCCCGTGCAGGTTTTGGCGAACTTATCGGCTTTTTCTCTGCTTGGGGATATTGGCTCTGTACCACTATTGGTATTGTAGGCTATGTGGTGGTTGCCTTTTCTGCTTTGGGTATGCTGTTTGATACGCCCGATCATGTCATTTTTGGTGAAGGTAATACACCATACGCCATCTTAGGCTCGTCTATATTTGTATGGCTGGTACATTGGGTGGTCAGTCGTGGCATCAAAGAAGCCGCAATTGTGAACCTACTTGCGACCATCTGTAAAATTGTGCCTATGGTCGTGTTTATCTTTTTTACCATCATTGCCTTTAAGTTAGAGCTGTTTAAACTCAACTTTCATGACTTTTCGTTAGGTGTTCCACTTTGGCAACAAGTCAAAGATTTAATGCTCATCACGTTGTGGGTATTTACAGGGATTGAAGGTGCTGTTGTTTTATCATCGCGTGCTAAAAACCGTAATGATATTGGCAAAGCAACGGTACTTGGCGTATTACTCGCGCTCAGTTTTTACATTATGGTGACTGTTTTGTCTTATGGTGTTGCAAGCCGTGCAGATATTGCAGGTATGCACAATCCATCTATGGCAACCATTTTAACGCAACTGATTGGCTTACCTGGTACCATTGTCATTATTGTGGGTCTGATTATTTCCGTGACCTCTTCTTATTTAAGTTGGACGTTATTTGCCACAGAAATTCCATTTTTAGCAGCAAAAAACAATGCCTTTCCCGCACGTTTTTTAAAAACTAATGAAAATAACGTACCAATCAGCTCATTATGGCTTACATCTATTGTGGTACAAATTTGCTTAATTGCTGTCTGTTTTTTTAATAAAAATTACACGCAACTTTTGATGATCTCATCGGTTATGATTTTATTGCCCTACTTTTTAGTTTCGGCATTTTACTTAAAATCTTCTGTACAGCATAAACGCCAAATGCACATTGCCATTGCTTCAGTTGCAACGATCTATGCCGTATGGCTTCTTTATGCAGCAGGACTTTCTTTACTGATGTTATCAGGCGTTTTATATGCCGTTGGCTTGATGATCTTTTTATACTCACGAAAAAAACGGTTCTAAAAAGAACCGTTTTTTTTATTTTTTCAATGACAGCTCATATTGTTGAGCTTTTTCTTCATCAAATTGATTTTCCCACTTACTAATCACAAGTACCGCAAGCGAGTTACCAATCACATTTAGTGCGGTACGTGCCATATCTAAAATACGATCTACACCTGCAATAAATGCTAAGCCTTCTAGTGGAATACCCACAGAACCCAATGTTGCAAGCAATACAACAAATGATACCCCTGGTACACCTGCAATCCCTTTAGACGTTACCATCAAGGTAAATACTAAAGTGACTTGCTGTGTAATGGTTAAATCAATACCGTAAAGCTGTGCAATAAAGATTGCTGCAATACTTTGATAAAGCGTAGAACCATCTAAGTTAAATGAATAACCTGTTGGAATAACAAAACTTGAAATCGCTTTTGGCGCACCATAAGCTTCCATTTTTTGCATAATACGTGGCAATACTGTCTCAGAACTTGCCGTTGAGAATGCTAAAATGAGCTCATCTTTTAAAATTTTAATAATTGTAAAGATGTTTAAGTTACAGAATTTTGCAACACCACCCAACACTATAATACCAAAGAACAAAATGGCAAAGTAAACAAGACCAACCAACTTAGCCAATGGAATAAGGGATGCAAAACCAAATGTTGCCACTGTTACCGAAATCAGTGCAAATACACCAACAGGTGCATACATCATAATGGTGTTAGTCACTTTAAACATTGATTCAGCAACAGCATCTAAAATGTTTAACAGTGGTTGCTTTTTCTCAACAGGTAAAGATGCAAGTGCAATACCAAAAAATACAGAGAAAAAGATGATCTGTAGCATATTACCGTTGACCATCGCACCAAACATATTGGATGGAATTAACGATAAAATGGTATGGAAAATACCATGAGATTCGGCTTGAACGCTTTCGGTTGTATGCTGATATTGGCTAATATCTGAAGCATGAAGCGCACTCATATCCACACCAATACCTGGATGGAATACATTTGCAAGTACTAAACCAACCACAATGGCAACAGTTGTAATAATTTCAAAATATACAATTGTTTTTACGCCAAGCGTACCTAGCTTTTTAGAGTCACCAACGCCTGCAATCCCTAAAATAAGAGTAGATATTACGATTGGAACAACAATCATCTTGATCAGGGTAATAAAAATCTGACCAGCAGGTTTTAAGTAATCTTTAATAATATTTGCTTGTAGTTCGGGGTGGTTATGTAAAAATGTACCAAACCCAATACCCAACACTAAAGCAATTAAGATTTGCCAAGCAAGACTAATCTTTACTTTTTTCATAGGCTAAAAAACCCTATTGAATCCAACTAGATGCAAAAGAATAAATACAAACCGCACTAGGGGAAAATGGAAAGATAAAGCATGAAATCTCAAGGTTAGATTTCAAAAGTGCTCTGCTAAAAACCGAACTAATGTACTAACCGCTTATTCATGCGTCAACATAAAATTACACTTAATACCTAGCAAATGCCATACCACTTTAGTCAAAATTATGCTAAATGTGAGATCCATTTAATTTAAATAAATATTTAAAATACAATATCTTAATAATAAAATTCACTGTTCAAAAAAAGCTTGATGTATTTGCTTACATCTTTTTTAATGATTGAAGAAAAGATCGTTATAATAAATTATTTGAGTGTAGAACCTAAAATGACAAATCTGACCTGTTTTAAAGCATATGACATTCGTGGAAAACTAGGCACAGAACTTAATGAAACGATTGCTTATAACGTAGGACGTGCATACGGACAAATTTATCAACCGAAAACCATTGTGGTGGGTTGTGATATCCGTGAAAGCAGTGAAAGCTTAAAACAAGCCACTATTCAAGGCTTAAATGATGCAGGTGTAGATGTTCTAGATTTGGGCATGACAGGCACAGAAGAGGTCTATTTTGGTGCGTTTCATCTAGATGTACAAGGTGGTATTGAAATTACAGCAAGTCATAACCCTATGGATTACAACGGTATGAAGCTTGTTCGTGAAAATGCGCGCCCAATTAGTGCAGATACAGGTTTAAAAGAAATCCAAGCTTTGGCACAAAGCCAAGAATTTTTAGACGTAGCAAAAAAAGGAACGACGCAATCTTATAATATTGTGCCTGAATTTGTAGACCATCTACTGACTTACATTGATATAACCAAAATTCGTCCGCTTAAATTTGTGGTGAATGCGGGTAACGGCGCAGCAGGACATGTCATTGATGCACTTGAAGACAAATTCAAACAACTTCAAGTTCCTGTCGAATTTATTAAAATTCATCACGAAGCAGATGGTACATTTCCAAACGGTATCCCTAACCCATTATTAGTAGAAAACCGTGACAGTACCCGCCAAGCTGTCATTGAACATCAAGCAGATATGGGTATTGCTTGGGATGGCGACTTTGACCGTTGTTTCTTGTTTGATGAAAAAGGACAATTTATTGAAGGTTACTATATTGTCGGTTTACTTGCCCAAGCCTTTTTACTTCAAAAATCAGGCGAAAAAATTGTGCATGACCCACGTTTAGTTTGGAATACGCTTGATATCGTAGAACAAAATGGTGGTATTACTGTTCAATCAAAATCTGGACATGCCTTCATCAAAGAAATTATGCGTGAAGAAAATGCAGTCTATGGTGGCGAGATGAGCGCACATCATTACTTTCGTGATTTTGCCTACTGTGATAGCGGTATGATTCCATGGTTATTGGTCACTGCTTTACTGTCTGAAACAAAACAGTCGCTTTCTACACTTGTAGAAAATATGATTGCAAAATTTCCATGTAGTGGCGAAATCAATTTTAAAGTTACAGATACGCAAGTCACTATTCAAAAAATCTTTGATTTCTATGCAGATCAACAACCACAAATTGACCGTACTGACGGCGTAAGTTTAGATTTTGGTGCATGGCGTTTAAATGTGCGTGCTTCTAACACAGAACCACTTTTACGCTTAAATATCGAAATTCGTGCAAGTGAGGCTCAGCAACCCTTACAATTTTATGTTGATGAAGTATCTAATCTCATTACAAACGTATAATTTTGTTTATGAACACAGCTTAGTTTATAAAACAGAAAATAATTGAATCCAAATCATGGAAAAATATTTTTCTTAAAAGAGATAATTCGATTTAAACTTTCTCTGTAACATAATCTAAAAAAACTCGGTCAATGACCGAGTTTTTTGTTTCACGTGGAACGATAACCTTGTGGATTTTTTTTCTGCCAATTCCAACTGTCCTTCAGCATTTCTTTTAAACCACGCTTAGGCTGCCAACCTAACTCATCTAAAGCACGTTGGTTATCTGCAAAACAGGTTGCAACATCACCTTCACGGCGTGCAGAATATTCAAATGGCACATCAACCTGATTGATGTCTTGGAAGGTATTGCGAATCTGTAAAACTGAAAAACCGTTACCTGTTCCAATGTTCCAAGCACGGCATCCTGTATCTTTTAAACGATTATTTAACGCACACAAATGCGCATCGGCTAAATCTACAACATGAATATAATCACGCACGCCTGTTCCATCTACCGTGTCATAATCATGACCAAAAATAGATAATTTTTCGCGTTTACCAATCGCAACTTGAGTCACATAAGGCATTAAATTATTGGGTATCCCTTGTGGGTCTTCGCCAATTTCACCACTTTCATGTGCCCCTACAGGGTTAAAATAACGCAGTAAAGCAATCGACCAACGAGCATCAGCCTCAGCAAGTTTTTCCAACATTTGCTCAACAATTAGTTTGGTATAGCCATAATTATTGTTCGGCATTCCCGTTGGCATGGTTTCTTTAAGTGGCGATGGATGAGTATCACCATATACGGTTGCAGATGAACTAAACACCAATGTAAACACCTGCGCTTTTTCCATTGCTTTAAATAAGGTAGTACTGCCTGCAACATTATTATCAAAATATGCTAGTGGAATTTTTTGACTTTCGCCCACTGCTTTTAAGCCTGCAAAATGGATCACAGCATCAATTTGATGTTGTTGGAAAACTTCATCAAGTTGCTGTTGCTTGCGAATATCGCCTTCAATAAAAATAATATTCTTTTGTGTCAGCTGTTCTACACGCTGTAAAGATTCAACACTACTGTTACATAAATTATCAAAAACGATAACGTCATGCCCTGCATCTAACAGCTCTACACATGTATGTGAACCAATAAAGCCTGCGCCACCTGTTACTAAAATATTAGCCACGTTTTTTTCCTAACAAAATATCAAGTAAACCTTGCGTTGAAGTGTCTAATGCATCGGTATTCACTTGTTGTCCATTTAGAATTGGTAAGAGTTGATTGGCAATTTCTTTGCCTTTTTCAACCCCCCACTGGTCAAATGGATTAATGTTCCAAATAACAGATTGCACAAATACTTTATGCTCATACAGTGCTATCAACATCCCTAACGTATAAGGGTTAAGTTCCTGTATCAGCATAGTTGTACTTGGCTGATTACCTTCGTATTGTTGATATTCAGGCAAGGTTTGTTCAATGGCTTTATTACCAAATGCCAAAAGTCGTGATTGTGCTAAACAGTTAGACAATGCTAAGTGATGTTGTTCCACTAAAGCTTCTGCATTTTCGGCATATGTAAATTGTTTAGCGTTATAACGTTTTACAGGTGCAATAAAGTCACAACTTACAAAATGCGTTCCTTGATGCAGTAACTGATAAAACGCATGTTGCGCATTGGGCCCAACCTCTCCCCATACAATCGGGCAGGTACTTAACGTTACTTTCTGGCTGTCTCGTTGGGTAGATTTCCCATTAGACTCCATCTCAAGTTGTTGTAAATATGCTGCAAAGTATTTTAAACGACCGTCATAAGGTAACACTGCATGGGTCTGCATATTCAAAAAGTTGGTATTCCAAACCCCCAATAAACCCATTAAGACAGGAATATTTTGGGGAAATGGCGCATTTTGAAAATGCTCATCCACAGCATAAGCACCTGCTAAAAATTGCTTAAATCCTTCAACTCCAATGGTCAGTGCAATCGGTAAACCAATACAAGACCAAAGCGAGTAACGTCCCCCTACCCAATCCCACAATAATAATTGCTTATCTTCAGCAATGCCCCACTCTGCCATTTTTTCAGGTTTTGTGGACACACCAATAAAATGACTTTTAATCACCTTATCTTGTTTACCTAATGCTTTTTCTAACCATAAACGAACGGTTTGCGCATTGGACAAGGTATCAATTGTCCCAAATGATTTAGAAGAAATAATAAACAGTGTTGTTTCGGGGCGCAGTTGATGAAGTAAATCGGATAACTGACTGCCATCCATTGTAGATACAAAATGAATATGTAGGGGTTTTTCTGTTTTTAATTTAAAGTCTGAAAGTGCATGGCTTGCCATGAGTGGACCTAAATCTGAGCCACCCACGCCAATATTAACCACATCTTGAATCACTTCGCCCGTTGCACCACGGAATTGCCCTGCATGAATTTTTTCTACTAACGCATACATTTTTTCAAGCTGTTGATGTACTTGTTGGGCAAGTGTAGTATGCCGACTTCCATGCTGTGGTAAACGTAACGCCCAATGCATTGCCGCACGGTGCTCTGTATAGTTAATCTCTTCTTCAGAAAATAACGTGTTTATCCACTGTTTTAATTGTTTTTGTTCAGCATAACTCATTAACTCTTTAAGCACATTTTGATCAATACGGTGTTTACTATAATCAAAAAGAAGGTGCTGAAATTCAAATGAGTAATGTTCAAAACGCTGTGGATCTTGCTCAAATAAATCATTTAAATGTAGATGAGCAAATGTTTGGGCGCAGTCTTGTAATTTTTTCATATACGTCCTACTCCCTCGTAGGCAAAGCCTTGAGATTTTACAAATGCTGCATCGTAAACATTACGACCATCTAAAATCAGTGGATGTTTCATTAATTGGTGTAAATACTGATAATCAAGTCCTAAGTATTCTTTCCAAGCAGTTAGTAAACACAACGCATCAGCACCTTTTACTGCTTGGTAACGATCTTCACATAAAATAAGATCTGCACGTTCGCCATATTGTTCTAAAATAAAAGGAAGTGCTTGCGGGTCATGTAATTGAACAATTGCCCCTTGTGCCCATAATGCTTTGAGCATGGTATGAATAGGTGAATAATGAATTCGAGGTGTGTTTTCTTTGAAAGAAGCACCCCAAATTGCAATCACCTTACCCTTTAAATCGCATTGGTAATAATTCCAAAGTTTACGAAATAAAATCTCTTTTTGTTGTTCGTTAATTTGCCAAACTTGTTCAAGTAACTCACTTTTTACACCGACATCGGCAATGGTATCGGTTAATGTCAGCACATCATGAGAGAAATTTGCACCACCAAAACCAACACCCGGGGCTAAATATGCATCACCAATGCGTGTATCTGCACCCAAACCTAAACGTACATTTGCAATATCAATATTAAGTTTTTCAGCCACTTGTGCTAAATCATTCATAAAACTAATACGTGTGGCTAACATGCCTGAAATACTTAATTTAGTAAACTCAGCATCCAAAATTGGCATAAATACATAATCATGATTCGCAGGGTAAAAAGGACGTAATAGTTCTTTTATTTTAGGCTGTACACACAGTGCATCTACCCCTACTAAAACATGCTTAACGTGCAAGATACTATTTAAAGCATTACCTTCTTGAATCATATCAGGCAAGTAACACCAATCATCTTTTGGTGCTTGCTGTTGTAATTTTAAAGTACCATTTAGATCAAAGTTTGAACTGTTAATCATCAATTTAGGATGAATAATAGGTTGTTGACTCAGCCCTTCTAAGATGTCTTGTGCTAAATGATATTCATGTGAGTTAAATGCAAAAAAATGACTCTCAATTTCTGAAGAGGGAATATCTGAACATGCACAAATAATGAGAGATTGCTGTTTGATCTGCTTATCAATTAAATCATTAACTTCTCGATCTTGGTACTCAATTTGATTGATTAAATCAAGACACCAATAGACTTGGTGTCCATATTCAGCAAATAAGCCTGCCATGACACCTGCATTTAATGTTGTTCCATAGATTGCGATTTTCATGGCAACTCCTATTTACAGATCAAGTTCTTTAATAAGATTTTTAAAATCTGTGCCTAATTTTTCATGTGCAATACCATAATGTAGAACTGCTTTTAGATAACCTAACTTACTACCACAATCAAAAGTTTGACCCTGCATACGATAAGCTTCAACTGTATTTGATTGTTGTAAAGTTGCAATGGCATCGGTCAGCTGAATTTCGTTGCCTGCACCTTTTGGTGTGGTTTCTAATAGCTTCATAACCTGATTAGGTAAAACATAACGTCCAACTACTGACAAATTACTTGGCGCATCTTCAATACTTGGTTTTTCTACAATACCCTCCATTTTAATGCTTTCGCCTTCATTTGGGTTTTGCGCAACATCCACAATACCGTATTGATTGACTAAGTTTTCAGGCACTGCCTCTACCATAATTTGAGCGGCATCTACCTCATCAAAACGCTGAATCATACGTTGTAAATCATTTAATTCTGTTTTTTCTTTTACCAACACATCAGGAAGTAAAACCGCAAAATCATCATCACCTACAATATCTTTTGCACATAAAACTGCATGCCCTAACCCTAATGGTTGTGGCTGTCGAACACTCACGATACTCACATGCGGTGGCACAATGTTAGTGATGGCTTCTAATAAGTCGTATTTTTTCTTTTGCTCAAGTGTCGTTTCTAATTCAAAATTACGGTCAAAGTAGTTTTCAATCGATGCTTTTGACGCATGCGTCACTAAAATAATTTGCTCAATACCTGCTTCTACTGCTTCACGCACCACATATTCAATTGCAGGACGATCAACCACTGTGACCATCTCTTTTGGAATGGACTTACTTGCAGGTAAAAAACGCGTGCCTAAACCTGCTACAGGAAGAATTGCTTTTTTAATCATATTCATCACTACTTATTTAGAATCTTTTGAATGATTGCCTTTAAAAATAGAAGGTCCAACATGCCCAGGTGCATTAATTCCTTCTTTTTTTAACATTACAGAAACTGTTTTAAACATTATTTTAAGGTCGATAAAAATATTATGATGATCGACATACCATACATCAAGCTCAAAACGTTTTTCATAGTCTAGTTCATTACGTCCGCTAATTTGAGCTAGTCCAGTCATACCTGGCTTAACCTCTAAACGGCGTGCCTGTTCAGGTGTGTAATGCTGAATAAATTCTTTTAACATTGGACGTGGACCCACAATACTCATATCACCCTTAATCACATTCAGTAATTGTGGCATTTCATCTAGACTTGTGGAACGTAATTTTTGTCCAAATGGTGTAATCCGTTCTTCATCTGACAAAAGATTACCCTGAATATCACATATATCTTTCATTGAACGAAATTTCATCATTTTGAAAAGCTGCCCATTTTTTCCTGGACGTTCTTGATAGAAAAATATAGGCGCACCAAGATTTCTTCTTACTTTGATTAAAGTATAGAAAAAAACAGGAGAGAGTACTAAAAGTGCGAGTAAGGCAATGGAAATATCTAATAATCTTTTTAGCATAACTCAACCTACTCAGGTATTAAGCTGACACAACGTCATGGGCTATTGAACAATTTTGATATTATAGAATTTCTTTTCGCATCTGTGTATTTACTTTTTTCACATCATATTTTTCTAAGATAATACTGTGTGATCTTTCCCCCATCATTTCTATTAATTTAGGTTCTTGAATGAGTTTAATCATGGCTTCAGCTAACTTTTGACTATTTTGAATAGGAACTTTGAAGCCATTTTCGCCCTCATTCACTGTTTCTTTACAACCAGGTGCATCCGTTGTAATCACAGCTCGCCCCATTGCCATTGCTTCTAAAACAGAGCGTGGTATTCCCTCACGGTATGAGGGTAAAACAAAAATATTCGCTTGCTCTAAAATTGGACGAACATCTTCTAACTTTCCCCAAAAATTAATTAATCTTTCATCAATCCAACGATTTAAATTTTCTTTTTTGATCGCAGCGGGGTTTTCGTCAATCCAACCCACTAAGTGAAACTTAGCTTGTGGATATTGCTGTTTGACATGTTTAGCCGCCTCAATATATTCGTGAACACCTTTATCTTTAAGTAAACGCGCCACCATGATAAAAATGGGTTGAGGTTGTTGTGTTTCATCTAGAACTAAAGACTTTTTTTGAAACTTTTGTATATCAACGCCTGAACCATTGACCACTGCCGTTGGAATCTTTTCTAAATGTCCAAGCTGTTGAATCAGTTTTAAATCATCTTCATTTTGAAAAATAACTTTATGCGATTGCTTGATTGCACAACGAAACAGTTGGTCAAAAATTTTTTTAATGTATTTGAATTTACCTTGTGCTTTCTCATTTTGAAATGCAAACCCTAAACCACTGAGTAGCACATAACGCTCGGGTACTTTTGCCCATGCAGCAGCCAATGTGCCGTAAATCACAGGCTTAATGGTATAACTTAGTATTTTTTGAGGTTTAATTTTCTTTAGAATTTTATAAATAGTCCAAAGGGTCTTTAAATCTACAAATGGGTTTGTTCCCATTTTTTGCATAGAAAAATGGTGAAGTGTAAAACCATGATCTTCAAAAAATAATGCATCTTTAGAACATACTTCAATATTAGGTGCCAAAATATGTACTTCATAGCCTTGATGGGCAATTTCTAATAATAGTTCGCCCCTAAAGTTATAAACCGTATGTAAGTCATTGGAGATAATACAAAAACGTTTCATGTATTATTCACTTTCTAAATGCTGTACATACCAAGGCATTGCTTTTTCAATCCCTTGTGCAATCGTAAATTCAGGAGCATATCCCAAGCGTCGCTCAATTTTAGAAATATCAGCTTGCGAATGCTTTACATCACCCACTCTAAACTCTCGGTAGATGGCAGATTGTGAGTAATCAATATTGTGTTGTGCAAGGTTAGTTTTTAACATCTCAAATAATGTATTTAAATCTGTACGCCCACCCACAGCAACATTGTAAATTTGGTTCAAAGCATCTTGATTTTGTGTGGTGGCAGCCAATAAGTTGGCTTGTACGGCATTTTCAATAAAATTGAAATCACGGCTTGTTGTACCATCGCCATTAATATAAACCGTATCGTGTTTAATCATTGCCGCTGTCCATTTTGGAATAACAGCAGCGTATGCACCATCGGGGGTTTGGCGTTTACCAAAAATATTAAAATAACGTAAACCAATGGTATTTAAACCATAACAACGATAAAACACGTTGGCATATAGCTCATTGACATACTTTGTGACAGCATAGGGCGAAAGTGGATTGCCAATAATATCTTCTTGTTTTGGGAGTGCAGTATGGTCGCCATAAGTAGAGCTACTCGCTGCATATACCATATTTTTAATATTGGCTTCTTTGGCTGCCACTAACATATTTAAAAAGCCATCAATATTACTGGCATTGGTTGCAATTGGGTTTTGCACCGAGCGTGGTACAGACCCTAATGCTGCTTGATGCAACACATAATCCACATCTATACACGCTGTTTTGCAATCTTCTAAATTACAAATATCGCCTTGGATAAATTTAAAATTTTGCCATTGCTGAGCAGAAACTGTGGCTTTTACTTCGTCTAAGTTATGCTGAAAACCTGTTGAGAAATTATCTAAACCCACCACGTTTTGATTCAGTAGTAATAGTTTTTCGAGCAAGTTAGAACCAATAAAACCCGCCACGCCTGTAATTAGCCATGTTTTAGGTTGTTGTAAAAGCGTCTCGCAACATTGTTGATATTGGTTCATTTGTTTGCCTTTGTATAAATTTCTAACCATTGGTTAAGCATGCGTTCTACTGAATAATGTTTAATTATTCGTTCACGATTTTGCTGTCCAATCTGTTGTTTTTGATGCGTAGATAATTGTACTGCTTGTTGCATTTTTTCGCTTAACAATTTGCTATTTTGAGGTGGTACTAACCATTCAGGTTGGTCAAGCACTTCTTTTACACCGCCACAGTCTGTTGCAACTATCACTCGTTCACAACTCATGGCTTCGGCAACCACTAAACCAAAACCTTCCCACGCAGAAGACAGCACAAATATATCGCTCATACACAATAGTTGTGCGACATCATCACGCGCACCTAACAATGTAATATTAGAATGCCCTTGAATTTTTGCTTCAAGCTGAGATCTTAGTTTTCCATCGCCTATAATATAAAGTTTTATAGTGTTTTGTTGTTTAAGTTGCAAAAAAGCATCAATTAAGTTGGGGTAATCTTTTGCCTCATTAAAACGCCCTACTGCCATAAAAACAGTTTCGTTTGTTAAACCAAATTTTTGTCTTAGTTCTATGCGTTGGTTTGGCTCAAATTTAAATTTCGGCGTATCAATCCCATTGGTTACCGTACAACTGCGCTGTTTTAAAAAAACCTTTTGTTCAATAAAATAAGCTGTGGCTTCTTCACTTACATTGGTGTTGATATCAGATAAATCATCTGTTACACGATACAACCATGCTCGTGCTTTACCCCCAATCGCTTTGCTATGAGCTGTACACACCAAACGTGGCATCGGCTGAGTAATACGCACCAAACGTGCCAATAAACACGCATGGAATAAATGCGCATGAACCACATCGGGTTTAAATTCTTGAATAATTTTTTTTAAATTTTTACACGCTTTGATAAAGTTTTTTATACCATCAAAACCTAAATGAATTAGCTCAACATTTTGATGCGGACGAACAATGACATCGCCTCGTAAATAAGCAATTTTAACCTGATGTCCTCTTGCGATTAGCTGATTGACAAGCGTCACCACCACTTGCTCTGCTCCGCCTAACCCAAGCCCTGTAATTACAAATAGAATTTTCATGCGTTTATGAGTTCTAGCCAACGTGGCAAGATAGCATCTGCTTGGTATTGCTGAGCATGTTTTTTATTTTGCACTACAATCGCGTCATACTGTTTGGCTTGCATGGCAATCATATTGCACAAAGCATCTGCCAACGCTTGCGTATTTTCAGCTTCAACTAATGTATTAAGCGTATTTTTTAAAATTTCTTTCGGTCCAATTTTACAGTCAAATGCCACAATCGGTAGCCCAAACGACATCGCCTCAACCAATACCATACCAAAACCTTCAAAACGAGATGGTAAGCAATAAATAGATGCCTGTTGATAACTTAGTGTTAAATCTGCGGTATTGGGGATAAATTGAATGTTATCCACAACCGTTGTAGATTGTTTAAGTTGATCTGCCTGTTCGCCACTACCAATAATTTTAAGTTGCCAATTGGGGTACTGTTTAACTACCTGTTGCCATGCTTGAATAAGCAAATCAAAGCCTTTTTCATGGCGTAACCGCCCTACGGACAGTACGGTTTTATTGACTTGTGTTGGATTCGTAGTTTGAATATTAAAAGCAGATAAATTAGCAATTGCTATAATTTTAGCGTGATGATGTGGCAACGCATTTTGCCAATGTGTGGCATCATGCTCTGTCAGTGTTACCACTGCATCGCAGTAACGGCTTGCTAGTTTTCTACCCCAATCACGTAACCGTGTGCCTAAATTAATATCAAAATTAAAATGCTCCCAACAAATATGCTTGACGTTTAACCCCATCAAAGCAGGCACAGTAAAGACACAAGAAATACTATCTACCACAATTAAACAATCAATTTGATGGGCTTTTATAAATGCTCTAATTTTTAAAATAGTTGAAATGGCATAACGTTTCATTGATACAGGATGATCAAATAAATATGCATTTTTTATATTAGGTTGCAGGGTAAAAAAAGGGGTTTCACCTTGCTGAATATTGAGGGTAAAAATCTCATGATGCTGAGATAATGCATTGGCAAGCAGTATTGTGGTACGTTCTGTACCCCCTGCTAAATTTAAATTACCCACTAAAAAACAGATGTTCATTTTTGAATACCAAGCTTTCTAAGTATTTTATCAAGTAATAAAAACCAAATACCAAATTTAAAAAATAAACGGTTACCCCGATTTAAAATGAGGTGCTCATCTAAATGATAAGCCTTTAAATTTAAATTATTACAACGCTCATATGCTGTTTTAAAACCTTCTACATTTAGGCTATCGTAAATATAAGATTGTGAAATAGACACCAATGTTGGCGTTAAAATAGGGTACTTTTTAATATGCTGTAAATAACACAATGCCCCACCACCTAAGTCATCAATATTCTTTTTAGATTTGGTTGCCGTAATACCCTGTAAATTAATACGGTACTGCAGTAACACTTGATTGGTTATATAAATAGACTGTGCTTTTAAAAATAAAAAAGGAGTCGTGTAAGCATCTTCGTAGTTTTTCCTCACAGGAAAACGAATACCATCAAATAATTGTTTTTTATAAATTCTTAACCAAGAAAACCAAGCAGAACGGTTAAAAATTTCTAAGCGTTGTGGTTCATTTAAAGTTAAATAACCTTCTTGTGGCATTGGTTTTAAAAATACAGAAGTTTGCCCTACATCATCAATACGTTCTGCACAAAACTGAATTAAATCGGGCGATTGCTTGGCTAGAATATTAAGTAACGTTTTAAAATAATTGGATTTTAAAATGTCATCAGAGTCCAAAAACGCAATATATTCTCCCTGTGCCTGTTCTAAGCCTGTATTTCTTGCACCACTGAGCCCTAAATTTTCTTGATCAATACAAATAAACTGCTGTGCAACTGCTATATTTTGGCGTGCTAAAAAGCGTTTTACCATCTGCATAGATTGATCGGGCGTACCATCGTTGACCACAATAATTTCGATACTTGGCTCAGGCAGTTGTTCACATATACTTTCTAAACAAGCAGTAATATATTTCTCAACCCGATAAACAGGCACAATCAAGCTGATTTTTTTCATGGTTTACGGCGATAAGTAGAGGGTTTAAATATACGCAGATGAGCATTTAAAATAAGCCCATTTTTAAAGAAATAATTAAACACCGTCAGTGATAAAATTTCCGTGGCAAGAATAGCAAAAATTGCACCATATAATGAATAAAAATGTACAGCAACATAAGTTAAAATAACGTTAAACAGCACCAAAACCATCGTCTTTTTATGCAAATAATCATATGCATTAAATTTAATTAAGTATTTCTCTGCCACCGTAGACATACCCGAAAATAGCGTAACCATTACGGCAAGTAATAAAATTTGGTTGACTTGTTGGTAAGCCGAACCGTACAACCAATCAATAATATAATGTCCAAAAATAAGAAAAAAACCACCTGCCATAAGTGCAATACTTGCCACTAAAGCACTGAGTTTTGCCACCATGTTTTGGCTTTGTTCCATATCTTTTTGGGCATAAATTTGAGTTAAGAAAGACGAAATAAGCGCATTGAGTACAAAATAAAAGCTACTCCCCAACGTCATCGCAACGGTATAAATGCCTAAATCGTGCTGTGAAGATAAGCCTAAAAACAACTGCGAGGTTTTAGTAAAAATAGCAATCGATAAACTATACAACACTAGTTTTTTACCCACCGCTAACATATAACGGCGGTAGTACTGTATTTTATGAGATGTCTTAGGTGTAATAGCTTTATGTTTAAACAAAAACCAACGCATTACAAAAGGAATGAGCGTAATGAGGACAATGGGTAAGCTTAAATAAGCCACAGGTAGCTGAAGTTTTGCAATACAGTAGCGAACCACTAAACTGACTAAAATCGCTGTTACATTACAGATGGTATTGATATACGACTGCAAGGTAGCATTAAAATAAATGTTATAAACATCATGTAATGCAAAATAAACCGCAATACATGAAGCCACCGAAAAAATAAATGTGAGTTGGTCTACGCTGTAATATAAATATGCCAAAACAACCGTTGCAAATATGGCATACAACACATTACGGATCTGCTGGGTAGCGTGAATAATTCGCTCACCTGTTTTTTTATTTTTACTGGTTTTTTGAAAAATAATATTGTCAGAACCAAACATTGCTAATGTTTGTACAATAGCAAAAATGGACGTAGCAAACGTAAGCTTACCAAAATTTTCAGGTCCGATATAACGTGCTACAAATGATGTCACAAAAATTAAGCCAAAAATGGACAGTAATTTTTCAGACATCATCCATAACGAATTAAGATAAACCTTTCTCACAAACGAATATCAACGTCTTGCTTATCCATCACATATTTTAAGTCATATAAAACAAAATTTTCTTTTGCCATATTTGCAATATCAGCACGGTTTAATATCTTAAATTGCTGATGTGCTACTGCCATGACCACTGCATCGTAATAGTTTTTTTTAGGTGATGAAATTACATCAATACCATATTCGTGCTGTACTTCACTTGGCTCAACCCATGGGTCATAAACATCTACATCAATATGATATTCTTTAAGTTCATTCACAATATCAATAATTTTGGTATTACGCACATCTGGGCAGTTTTCTTTAAAACTTAAGCCTAAAACTAACACTTTTGCTTCTTCAACCTGAATCCGTTTTTTAACCATGGTTTTTACAAGTTGCGTGACGACGTAAGCCCCCATGCTATCGTTTAAACGGCGACCTGCTAAAATAATTTCAGGATGATAACCAATGGCTTGTGCTTTATGCGTTAAATAATACGGATCTACCCCAATACAATGCCCACCTACAAGCCCCGGACGAAACGGTAAGAAATTCCATTTTGTACCTGCTGCTTGCAAAACTTCTTCTGTATCAATACCCATTTTATTAAAAATGAGTGCAAGCTCATTAATGAGGGCAATATTTACATCACGTTGCGTATTTTCAATGACTTTGGCAGCCTCTGCCACTTTTATAGATGTTGCTTGATGTGTGCCTGCTTTAATAATCAGGTTATAAACAGCATCTACATAGTCTGCAATTTCAGGTGTAGACCCCGATGTAATTTTTAAAATATTAGTTACACGATGTTCTTTATCACCCGGGTTAATACGCTCAGGACTATAGCCTGCAAAAAAATCTTGGTTGTAACGTAAACCCGATACTTTTTCTAAAATTGGAATACATACTTCTTCGGTTGCACCCGGATAAACCGTCGACTCATATACCACAACATCACCTTTTTTAAGTATCTGCCCAATACTGTTTGAGGCTTTAATTAAAGGTGTTAGATCGGGTTGTTTGTATTCATCTATTGGCGTGGGTACTGTCACAATATAAAAATTACAATCTCGTATGTCTTGAATATCTGTTGTATAGCTTAGGTATGTTGCCTGTTTGAGTTCTTCACTTGAAGTTTCAAGCGTATGATCATTGCCTGCTTTGAGTGCTTCAATACGTTTTTCATGAATATCTAAACCCACTGTTACAACTTTTTTACCAAACTCTACAGCTAGGGGTAAACCCACATAACCTAGTCCTACAATTGCAATTTTAAGCTGATCGAGTTGCAACATCATGCGTTTGATCCTAAAGAAAAACAACAGAAAAGTGCCAACATCAAAAATGTTGTTGTACTTCATATACAATACAGCGTAGTACGCCATATTTACATAGTGATCATATATTTTATCGTGATTTAGCAGTATTTTGGCAGTATTCTTTTTTATGTGATTTTATCGTCATATCTAGATAACGATTTGGATGTTCTTATGAGTAAAGCGTTACCACTTTCTGTTGCTGTATTACTAACAGGTTTAGCATTAGTTCCTGTTGCATGTTCTAAACACAATGACTCAGCAGAAAAACCAGCGAAAAGTTCTGACCCCATGGCAATTTTAAGCTATGCACAAGGGTACCAAGCAGGGGCTCAAATTCCAGCGGAACTGAGTATTGACCAACTTGCAAACGGTATGCGTGATAGCCAAGCCCATAAAGACCCAATTTATTCAGAAGCAGAAATTAAAAAAGCAGCTGAGCAATATCAAAAAACACTGCAAGAAAAAGCTGCCAATCAAGGTAAATCAAACGAAAAGTTTTTAGCAGATAATGCTAAAAAACCTGAAATTAAAACAACAGCTTCAGGCTTACAGTACCAAATCTTAAAAGAAGGTACAGGCAAAACACCAACGGCTCAATCTACTGTTAAAGTAAACTATGAAGGTAAGTTGGTAGACGGTACGGTATTTGATAGTAGTTTTGCACGTAAAGAACCAGTTGAGCTTCCATTAGGTTCAACGATTCCAGGTTGGATTGAAGGCTTACCTTTAATTAAAGAAGGCGGTAGTATGATGCTTTATGTACCTGCAAAACTTGGTTATGGTGAGCAAAGTGTAGGAAGTATTCCTGCAAATAGTGTTTTAATCTTCAAAATTGAATTAATTTCAGTAAAATAAAATAAAGGGAGCAATATGCTCCCTTTTTAATTGATGTAAAACTATAAAAATGCTTTATTTTTATGAATAAAATGTGATCTTTTTCACTAATTTACAAAAAGTTTATTTTTTATCCTACACATCTAAAAATAGTACACTTATAATTTACCAACTAAAAGTTTACTAAAACAGTATACTTTTTATTTAAGTTTGCAGTTTTGCTGCATACAGTTTACTTCTCTTTGAAGGTAAACTTTTTTTATATATCTATAATTTTATCTCCCCACTTAGGAACAATATCCTATGAAAAAGATGTTTGTATTTGCATGTACAATCTCATGTTTTTCTACTGCCGTTTTTTCAGCAAATGGTCAAAGCAACGAACAGAACGCATATCAAAAAGGCTATCAAGCAGCACAAAGCAATAAAAATGCAGATGCATTTATTCAAGGTGTTCTTGCATCTACCCAAGATAATCGCTTAGCTGAACAGCAACAAAGTAGTCGTAACAATACTACGCAAGTACAAAATACTCGTAATGATAATCAAGCGATAAATAATCGTAGTGAGCAAACACAAAATACCCGTAATGATAATCGTCAGTACGCAAACAATACAATGAGTACAACTAATCTTAAAGAAAAAGCATTTTTTAACGAGAATGAACGTCAGTTAGGAATGATTACAACACCTTCAGGTTTGCAGTATAAGGTCCTCAAAGCAGGTTTAGGACGTATGCCACAAAGTAGCAATAATGTTAAAGTCTCATATGAAATACGTTTACTTGATGATAGTGTTGTTGAAAAACATGAAGACCGTGTGATACGTGTGAGTCGTTTTTTTGAAGGTTTAACAGAAGGCTTACAAACGATGCGTGAACGTGGGAAAACTCGTTTCTTTGTTCCTTCACGCTTAGCATACGGTGAAGCAGGCACAGGTAACGTACCATCAAACAGTACTCTTATTGTTGATGTGGAACTCTTAAAAGTAGAATAAGATTACGCTTTCCATACTTTAATTTATTTTAAAGTACAGTATATTCAAGAAAACTGCCTGACACTGTTCAGGCATTTCTTGCTCAGTGAGGTACAATAATGAAAAAATGCTTAGCACTTTTCTGCTCTGTCACTTGTTTATCAAG
Source organism: Acinetobacter sp. HY1485 (assembly GCF_027568475.1). Taxonomy (GTDB): domain Bacteria; phylum Pseudomonadota; class Gammaproteobacteria; order Pseudomonadales; family Moraxellaceae; genus Acinetobacter. The sequence continues at coordinate 54,800 of NZ_JANKZG010000009.1, forward strand.
TGCACTGTGGGCAGCACCAACAATTAACGCGCAAAGCAGTTTGAGCGATCAAGCAGGTTATAGTTTAGGGTATCTACTTGCTAAAAATAATGCTGACGCCATGCGTGGTTTAGATTTAGATGCTTTTATTCAAGGAATAGTAACAGCTTCGCAGCAAAAGCAACCCGTACTTTCTGAACAACAGATGAAACAAGCGATTGGTACTTACCGCCAACAAGCAGAAAATCAAGAATTTATTAAACTACAACAGCAAGCGAAAAAAAATAGTGATGCTGAGCGTATTTTTCTAAGCCAAAATGCTAAAAAGCCAGATATTAAAACGCTCGCTTCAGGCGTGCAATATACAGTTTTACAAATGGGTAAAGGGATTACACCGCAGCCTAATAGCAATGTCACGATTAATTATGAAGGTCGTTTAATTGATGGCACGGTATTTGACAGTTCAATTGCACGCCAACAAGAGGTTAACGTTAATATGAGTGATTTAGTGCTAGGCTTACAGCAAGGTTTAGCCACTATGAAAGAAGGTGGTAAAACGCGTTTCTTTATTCCGGCAAAATTTGGTTATGGCGAAATTGGAACAGGTGATGTGATTGAGCCAAACTCTACCCTTATTTTTGATGTTGAACTGATCAAAGTAAATAAATAATAAAAAAAGCACTCTGAGAGTGCTTTTTTTATGGACGTAAATGGCGTGGTCTAAAACCTGTTGCTAACAATGCGACTGCATAAGCTAACGTACCTATTAAACATAATCCCACTACCTCAGAAATACGTAACCATTGTGATAGCGTGCCATCATAAAAATGTAGGCCAACAGCCAGTGCAAACACCATGGCTAAATTAGCCACCATGTATTGCACGGCAATTTTTTTCCAATGTAAACCAAAGCTAAAAATGCCACGCTTATGCAAAAAGTAATACAGTAGCCCTGCATTCACCAATGCAGATGTAGAAGATGAAATGCCTAACGCCATATGCGGTGCATACCAATCGATATGTTTAAAAATACTAATGAGTATTACATTCATAATGGCATTAGTTGCAACAGCCGCTAAGCCAATCCTTACAGGTGTTTTTGTATCTTTTTGAGCATAAAACCCTGGTGCAAAAATTTTAATAAGCATAAAGGCTAAAACGCCACCACTCATGCACTGCAATGCCAATGCCGTCATTTGGGTATCTTGTACGGTAAATTCACCACGTTGGAACAACGACTGAATAATTGGGGTTGAAAGCATAAATAGTGCAATACTTGCAGGAACACCCACCAAAATAATGACACGTGCGCCCCAATCAATCATCGCTCTAAATTTTTGTGTGTCTTGCTCTGCATGGCGTGCCGATAAAGAAGGTAAAATAACTGTACCAATTGCAACACCAATTAAACCTAAAGGAAGCTCGGTCATACGTTCGGCACTATACAGCCAAGATACCGAACCATCTTGCATAAATGATGCCCAAATGGTGTTAAGTAATAGATTAATTTGCGTAACAGATACACCAAATAGTGCAGGCAACATTAACTTTAAAATTTGGCGAACGCCTTCGTGTTTAAAATCAACTTTTGGTGGGATCAGCAATTTTTTATGCCACAATTCAGGAATTTGAATCGCAAGCTGAATAATCCCTGCCGCTATAACTGCCCAACCTAACGATAAAATTGGCGTATCCATGTACGGCGTAAGCCACCATGCACCTGCAATCATGGCAATATTAAGCAGGACAGGAGAAAAAGCAGGACTAAAAAAAGAACCGTAACTGTTTAAAATGCTACTTGCAAATGCCGTTAACGACATAAACATTAAGTACGGAATAGTCAAACGAAACATTTGTACAGCATGCGCAAATTTTTCAGGATGATCATGAAATCCTGGGGCATAAACATACACAATGGTAGGTGCGGCAATCATGGCAATCAACGTTATGGTTGACATCAGCATGAGTAAACAACCAAATACACGGCTAATTAAAATTTGTACTTCTGCATGTAAACGCCCTGTTTTGTATTCGGTTAAAACAGGAATAAACGCTTGAGAAAATGCCCCTTCGGCAAATAATCGCCTAAAAAAGTTAGGAATACGAAAGGCAACAACAAAAACGTCAAACTCCTTCCCTGCCCCAAATACGTTGAGCAACACCATGTCGCGTACAAGTCCTAAAACTCGCGATAACATCGTCATTGCACTTACGACAAATGTCGATCGCCAAAGTGCCATTGCTTTACCCTATATTTCTTTTAAAGCGGCTATTCTAATCAAAAGTGCTTAAATTTTCGTTATAATTTTTTTGTTGTGACAAAAGTGTACGCATATATACCCAATCAAAATAAGGGCCTGGATCGGTTTTTCTTAAAGGTGCAATATCAGAATGCCCTGCAATATGATGCTGTGTTTTAGGATAGGTAAGCTGTAACTGTTTAATAATCTTAGCTAATGTTTGGTACTGCTCACTTTCAAAAGGTGAGTCATCCGAACCTTCAAGCTCAATACCAATAGAGTAATCATTACATTCTTGTAAACCTAAATAACTTGAACGTCCTGCATGCCAAGCGCGGTCATTAAAATTGACAAACTGTATTGCCTGTCCTGTACGAAGAATTAAAAGGTGAGCAGAGACCTGCATGCCTTCAATTTCTTTGAAATATGGATGAGTGTTCCAATCCAGTTGATTTTGAAAGAATTGTTGAATATATCCACCACCAAATTGAGAAGGTGGCAAACTAATGTTATGTACTACAATTAATTGAATCTCTGTATTTTTCGGACGTTGATTAAAATTAGGAGAAGGTATTTGTTTGGCACCCTGCAACATACCATTTACCACGTTAAACTGCGTCATTGCTACATCATCATCAATTACTTAACGCTATCATAACCTGAAAAACGTATTTATATTTTAGATAAAACACAATAACAAATAGATCTTATACTCATCTGTATAAAAAAATTTGCTCTAATATAAAACTAATTTTATATTTCATTCTAAATTGATATCCCCCTATTTTATAAATAAAAATCTTTAATTTTAGGAAATTTTTTTAAACTCTATATAGTAAAACTAACCTAAGGTTTTTATAAAAAATTTATTCAAACTAGATTGACGTTAGATGATCCTATTAAGTTTTACTCAATTCTTTTTCTTAAAATCAAAACTTCAAAACAGTTTTATCAAAAAAATATTTTTAGAGCGTTTATTTTTTAATTCTTCAATTAGAGAAAATTATCTGTGATATACAAAAGATCAATCTTTTATAAAAATTTATATCGAGTCTTTGCTCTCAATTTGGGTTTAAATATTCAAAAGTCATTTTTTGACCACCCGTCAGAACGAGAAAGTAGCGTTTTAACTGCAATTGGACTATGCAAAACAACCAAGAACATGGCTATTTTTTAATTTATGCAAGAAATCTATTGAGATAATTAGATTTAAAAAATATGTGCCATCAGTAAAATCGACTTAAACCAAAGTTTAGCTTATTTCAGTATGATTCTTTTTCACGATCTAAGTCTTTTTACTTTTGTCAGTATTTCTCATAAACTACAAAAGAATAAATTAATCAAATAAGATTATGGAACAACAATCACCATTTAAAGGTAAAAATGGAATTAAACGTATTTTAAATGCGTTTAGTTATTCTATTGATGGTTTTAAGGCGGCATTCATCAACGAAGCAGCGTTTAGACAAATTATTATCATTAATGTTATTTTAATCCCGATTAGCCTTTTTGTAGATGTCACCAAAGCAGAACATATACTTCTTATTTTAGTCTGCTTATTTGCCATGATTGTTGAGCTATTTAATTCGGCAATTGAAGCTGTGGTCGACCGTATTTCTTTAGAACGCCACCCATTAGCGAAGAATGCAAAAGATATGGGCAGCGCGGCTCAATTTGTCGCGTTAAGTATGATTGCCATTACATGGATTATTATTGTGTTGTTTTAGGTAAAATATTTAAATCTTCTAAAGACTTCATCACAATTTCATTACGAATAGTGGGTTGCATATTTTTTTGCATTTGCATATTTAAAGAAAAAGAAACAATGCGACCATTTGGCTGTTCAACCCAACCTGTTAACCATCCTACTTGCGATGCACTCCAACCGCTTTTAGCATAAATTGAACTGCCATTTTGATTGGCTATCAGCAACATATTTTTTACTTGCTGTTGGGTAGAACGTTTAAATGACAATGTTTGATGTGCAAGCTGATCAACAAAATTAACTTCTTGCATTGGCGTAATTTTTAACGGACCTACTAACCAAAAATTATCGACCTGTGTGCCAATATTGGCATTACCAAAACCAACACGCTTCACCTCACTTTGCATAAGTTTGAGTCCAATACGGCGTGCAAGAGTTTGATATACAGGTACAGCAGAAAGCTTCATTGCTTCGCCTAACGTCATATCCTTTTCCCACGTTGGATAAGCACGCTTTTGACCATCCCATTTAAATATTTCGGTTGTTTTTACTTTATTATTTTCTAACCCAATTAAAGCATTGAGCATTTTAAAAGTAGACGCAGGCACATACTCGGTTTTGCTTCTTTTTATATCATTACCGTATACCATGGTTTGATTATTTTGTTTGATGACCAAAACGCCTGTTGTATGTGCCTCATCAAAATAATGAGCAATACGTTGTTGTGCATAGTCTGTTGCATAAACAGGTGTCACGATTGCACTTAAAGCAATTGTTAGAATTTTTTTCATGATGATCCTTTCAAATAAAAAGCCCCAAATGGGGCTCTCTTATCTTACCAACCTAATGCTTCTTGTTGCTTTTGGACTAACTCTTTAATCCCTTTTTCTGCAAGTTCGAGCATTTCGTTTGATTGTGCACGTGTAAATGGTTTATCTTCAGCTGTTCCTTGAATTTCAATAAACTCACCAGCTTGTGTCATCACCACATTTAAATCTGTTTGGCAATTTGAATCTTCTTCGTAGCATAAATCCAAAATCGCTTGATCTTGGAAAACACCTACAGAAATTGCTGCAATTAAACCTTTAAGCGGATCTTGCTTAATCCGTTTTTTCTCAAGTAGTACGTTTACCGCATCAACCAATGCCACTGCTGCACCCGTAATAGATGCGGTACGTGTACCACCATCTGCCTGAATAACATCACAGTCAATGGTAATGGTATTTTCGCCTAGCTTTTGTAAATCAACCATTGCACGTAAGCTACGCCCAATCAGGCGTTGAATTTCTTGCGTACGTCCACTTTGTTTACCACGCGCTGCTTCACGGTCAGAACGCGTATGAGTAGAACGTGGCAACATGCCGTATTCTGCTGTAATCCAACCTTGTCCTTTACCTTTTAAAAAACGCGGTACGCTATGATCAACACTCGCTGTACATAACACTTTGGTATGACCAAATTCTACCAAAACAGAACCTTCTGCATAACGTGTATAGTTACGCGTAATTTTTACATCACGTAATTGGTCAAATGCTCGTTGGTCAATACGCATAAATTTTCCTTTTGGAGTGTTAAGTTTTATAAATTATAACAGACCATAAAAAAGCACGGCGTACCGTGCTTTTATTTTTTTTAGAATTGGTAACCAAGACCAACGTAATATCCCCAACCATTGCTAGTTTGGGTAAATTCTGTGCCCCAATTATTTTTAGCGCCATCTTTAAACTGTCCACCGTTATGGAAATAACGAGCAGCCGTATAAGCGCGGAAATGCTTTAAGTTATAAGAAAACACATGTGTAGACACAAATGCTTCATTGGTACGCGTATTTTGATACCCACCCTGCGCATTGGTTTTATCACCTAAATCTGAACCAAAATCATAGTTGGAAAAGGTAAAGTAATTAAGCGCAGCACCATTACCAAAACTATAAAGTGGGTAGAAGAACTGAACTTGCAAACGTCCGCCATCATTTGAGTAGGCATTGGCAGCGCCATAGTTTTCAAACTGTTGGCGTGCATACACGTTTACGTTCATACCCAATTTAGTATGCGTATCAATAGATGTACCTAAACCATAGTACAACGTATTTTGACGTGTTAGAGCAGCATTACCACCATCAACAATCCAATCTGCTGCTACAAACCAATCTTTAAATGGACCAACAGACAAATCTTTACCTGTTAAACGGTTTAAAGAAACCTTAGGCTCGTGTTCCATAAACACATAAGACGTATCGCCCTGATCCCAAATTCCTTTAATATTGCGATTACCACCAAAATATTTTGGTGCATCTACATAACCGTACCAATCAATTGCACCTTTTTGTCCATAGTATTCCACTTCTAAATAGCCATTCTCTACAGGCTTTGGACTAAACATGACATTATTACTGTAAATTCCCCAAAGGGTTGCATTTACGTCTGCATGTGTTGCCGACACTGTTAAACAAGTGGCAAGGGCTGCAAGGGCATATTTGATAGACATGATTCATCTGCTCCAACGCAATAACATTTTTGGCATTAAAAATGCTACGTTCTTTGCGTATATAAGTAATTCATAAAATTAATTTTTTAATTGCAAGGACTATGCCAATGCCTTACTCAAAATCAATTTTTATATTTTAAAAACGTATCGTCATTAAAATTAAGTTATTATTTTATTTCATTTATACACAAAAATCCTCTTTTCTTTAACCTAAAATTCTGATTAATAAAATGAGCTTTTTCTCTTTTTATTTATTTAGATTGGCTTTAGAATCGAAGGTCTTTTTCATATTAATTGCGTTAACAAAGGAAATAGCATCTATGAAAAGAATTCTCACATTTTTAATGTCATGTATTTTAAGTAGCTATGCCCTTGCATTTGATTCGGTTGAACGAATTGCAATTGTGTGTGCCTTTCAGCCCGAAATTCCTGAGCTTAAAGCAGCACTTAAAAACCCTAAAATTGAGACTGTTGGGCGTACACAATTTATAACAGGTCAAATTGGTAATAAAAATGTGGTGTTATTTTTATCAGGGATGTCGATGGTTAACGCAGCGATGACGACACAACTTGCTTTAGATCACTTTAATATTAAAAATATCGTTTTTTCAGGCATTGCAGGTGGTGTAAATCCACAGCTTAATATTGGTGATGTGTCTGTACCTGAGCAATGGGGACAGTATTTAGAATCTATTATGGCACGCCAAAGCAATGGTAAATTTGTCCCACCAACATTTTTATCTACACCTTATCCAAATTTTGGCATGATGTTTCCACAAAATGTCCAAATTGCCAATGGTAGCCAAGCACCCGAACAAAAATTTTGGTTCCACGTGGATCCAAACCTAATGGCACAAGCGAAGCAACTTCTCGCCAATACAAAATTAGATCGTTGTACATCTACACAACATTGCTTAAGCCATACCCCTAAAGTTGTCTTAGGTGGTAACGGTGTTTCTGGGCAATCTTTTATGGACAATGCCGAATTACGCCAATATGTCCATCAAACCTTCAATGCTAATGTTGTCGATATGGAATCTGCAGCCGTAGGGCATGTGGCATACACCAACCAAGTTCCTTTTATTGTGTTTCGTTCTTTATCTGACTTAGCAGGCGGTGGCGCAGGTGAAAATGAAGAAGGTACATTCTTTGAACTTGCGGCTAAAAACTCATCTAAACTGGTTATTCAATACGTTTCTGCCCTTAAATAGGACACTCCCCTTATGCTAAAACCAATTTTACTTTGTACATTATTTGCCTGTACGGCGCATATTTACGCTCAAGCACCTGTGGTCATTCAAGGTGCCTTGGATATCGAAACTGACCATATGGTGAGCCAACTTAAAGATGTCAAAATGAAAAAATTGGGTGGTTGGCAATTTTGGGAAGGAACATACCAAGGTTATCCAATTGTGGTCTCTCGTACCCTCATGGGAATGACAGATGCTGCTGCTGCAACGGCGCTTGCTATTGAACATTACCACCCTGCGGCAATTATCAACCAAGGAACAGCAGGCGGTCATGACCCTAAGCTCAATGTATTTGATATTGTGCTTGGTAAAGAGTCAGAAAATATTGGCGCATTTATCACGCCAAATCAACCCAAAGGTGCAGGATCTAATTCATTAACATGGAAAAAATCATTTAATGTCTTACCGCAAAATGCAACTCCTGAAGAAGAAAGTCGGCATGTTCGTTTTAAAGCAGACCCTGTACTGCTTAATACAGCCTTAAAACTTAAAAATAACTATACACAAGGTCGTGTGGTAGAAGGTGTTATTGGTTCTGCCGATGTTTGGAACAATGAGATTGATCGTATTAACTACTTCCATCAAAATTACCAAACATCAGTAGAAGAAATGGAAACAGCATCAGCAGCACAAGTGGCAATGCTATACAAGGTACCCTTTATTGGTATTCGCGTACTCTCAAATAACCTAACAAATAATGGTGCTTATAACCCTAATACAGGCAATGCATGCCAAGATTTTTCTCTAAATGTTGCAAAACACTACTTAGCAGATCAAAAATAAAAAGCTACACTACGACCTTATCTATATAAGGTCGTAGTTTTTAGAGAAACTTTTCATTTTTTTATACAATTTATAACCCAAAAACGAAATTCATTTCATGACTCTAATAAGAACGGGATGCATTTTTTATGTCGATACGTACAGAACGTAAAACACAAATTAGGCAAGCCATTGTTGATAAAGTATTAGAGCTGACATTTCATGGGCAATCTTTTAGCAACATTAGTTTAAGACAACTTGCCCGCGAAATTGGCGTCGTTCCCAGTGCGCTCTATCGTTACTTTAAAGATAAAGACGAACTTGCACAGGTACTCATTGACCATGTGAGTTTACTCATCAAAAGTACCTTATTTCAGTTCCGTTTACGGTTTATTTCTGATCCTAACGAAACACCTGAACAACGGATGGCTATGTTTTTTGGCGTCATCGAAAGTAATGCGGCTTATTGGCATTTTTTTATTGCAGAGCGTTGGGGTGGTTACACTATTTTAGAGGAAATTATTCAACTCGATGCGGTTGATTTAATGAATGATTTTATTAAAGACCTCAACCGTTTACCTGACTACCAAAATGTGCCTGCACACGATATTAATATGTATGCAGAATTGGTATTGCAACTATGTTTTACATGGTCAATGGATTGGATTGAGTTGTGTCGTACAGAGCAAACACCAATCGCTTTAAAAAAGAAAAAACGCTTTGTTCAAAACTGTTCGCAAAAAGTTACGTTCTTAAAAAATGCACTCAATGCCACAACATAAAAAAAGCACATCAATTGATGTGCTCACTCATTATTTCTTTTCTTTACGTTCTTTATCAATTAAATAGTTCATGACTTTTACAACGCGTTCATTTTCACCTTGCACCATGTATTTTCCATCAATCACAACTGCAGGTACACCCAATAATTGGAACTGCTGTGCAAGTTTGTTCGATTCTGCAACTTTAGTACTCACGGCAAAAGAATTGTAAGCATTATTAAATTGGCTTTCTGATACACCATATTTAGTAAAGAATTTTGCTGCCGACTGTTGATCAAAAATTTGCTGATTTTCAACATGAATCGCATGAAATAATGGAATATGTGTTTTTGAACGTACCCCTAACAATTCAGAAGCATAGTAAGTTCGTGCACCTGACTCCCAAACAGGATTCATTGCCGCAGGAGAGCGAACAAATGTAATATCTTTTGGCATACTTTTTAACCACTTTTGCATATGTGGTTCTAATAAAAAGCAATGTGGACAGCCATACCAAAAAAATTCACGCACCTCAATTTTACCCGCAGGCGAAGGTGAAGGATTTTTAATTACGGTATAGTCTTTCCCTGCTACAAAATCTTCTGCCATTGAAGGAGCAGAAAATGCCATAACTGTTGCAGCCAACCCACTTATCATAAATTTTTTCATGAACTGTTTTTTTCCTTTTTCAAGCCTATATAGCCTAGCGCATAAATATAAAATATCTAGCGCAGAAACGTCTTGTTTATGTGAACTTTTTTACAGCTTTTATCACTTTTATTGTAATACACGCTACACTAGAAAACTTAAAATAAAATATACAATCAAGGTGAAATAGATGTCAAAACCTAATGTTGATCCTCAAGAAATTGCTAAGTTTGAAGCCCTCGCAGCCAAATGGTGGGATCAACATTCAGAATTTCGTCCCCTACATCAAATCAATCCATTGCGTCTCAATTGGATTGATGAAAAATCACAAGGGCTCACCAATAAAAAAATCCTAGACGTCGGCTGTGGTGGTGGTATTTTGGCAGAAAGCATGGCACGCCGTGGTGCAGATGTCTTAGGGATTGATATGGGCGAAGCCCCTCTTGCAGTTGGTCGCTTACATGCCGAACAAGAAAACGTTAGCAATATTGAGTATCGTCAAATCCCTGTTGAAGAACTTGCAGAAGAACAAGCAGGACAATACGACATTGTGACCTGTATGGAAATGCTTGAGCATGTTCCTAATCCTGCCTCTATCATTGAAGCATGCAAAAAATTAGTAAAACCTAACGGATTGGTATTTTTCTCAACCATTAACCGTAATCCAAAAGCTTATTTGTTTGCCATTATTGGTGCAGAATATGTATTGCGTATGCTTCCTAAAGGGACACATGACTATCATAAATTTATTCGCCCATCAGAACTTGCACACGATATACGCCAAGCAGGCTTAACCCTAAAAGACATGACAGGCTTACATTACAACCCACTGACTAAACACTATTGGCTTGCCCCAAATGTTGATGTGAACTATATGGTGTATACGCAAAAAGGTGATGTATGAAAGCTGTTTTATTTGATTTAGATGGAACACTTATTGATACCGCTGCCGACTTTGTACGCATCATTCAAAACATGTGCCGTGAAGAAAACAAACCCGTTGTAGATGCCGATACCATCCGCCGCCAAGTTTCTGAAGGCGCGCGTGCCATGGTCAAATTGGTTTATCCTGAACTTACAACAGATGACCAAACATTTTTAGCTCATCGTCAGCGTTTTTTAGACCTATACCAACAAGACTTGGCAGTGGATACGGCGTTATTTCAAGGCATGGAAACGCTTTTACAAGATTTAGAGCAACGTCAAATTCCATGGGGTATTGTGACCAATAAACCACGACACCTTACCGAACTATTATTAAAAGCATTGCAACTTGATGAGCGTTGTGCAGTATTGGTCTGCCCTGAAGATGTAAAACAAGCTAAGCCACACCCAGAACCTATGTTTTTAGCTGCAAAACAGATTGATATTGCACCTGAACATATTATTTATGTAGGCGATCATCCGCGTGATATTGATGCAGGACGCAGTGCCAATATGATCACTATTTTAGCTGCTTACGGCTACTTACCACCTGATGCAAAAGATAATTTACAAGCATGGCAAGCCAATAAAATTGTACATAATGTTCAACAATTACACGATGAAATTTGTACATATTTATGCTAAAAAATTAATACAACAATAAAGAGGTGTCCCATATGAAACTATCAGAATACCAACCTCGTTCAGACCTGCTCAAAGATAAAGTTATCTTGATTACAGGTGTGGGAGATGGAATTGGAAAAACTGCTGCACTAAGCTATGCCTTACACGGTGCAACCGTTGTTTTACATGGGCGCTCTTTAAATAAACTTGAGGTCATTTATGATGAGATTGAAAGTCTAGGTGCGCCTCAACCTGCTATTTTACCATTACAAATTTCAAGTGCGTCTCAGCGTGATTATGAATTTTTAGTACAAACGCTTGAGCAACAATTTGGACGTTTAGATGGTGTACTGCATAATGCAGGAATTTTAGGTGACCGTGTCCCTTTAGCAGACTATGACCTACAAACATGGGATGAGGTTTTTGCTGTAAATTTACGCGCTCCGTTTGCGCTTACTCAAGCCCTTCTGCCCTTATTGGAAAAATCTACTCAAGCGTCTGTAATCTTTACAAGCTCTGGTGTGGGACGTGAAGCACGTGCTTTATGGGGTGCTTATAGTGTCTCTAAATTTGGCGTAGAAGCACTCAATCAAATTTTTGCTCAAGAAAATACACATCCAAATATCCGCTTTAACTGCATTAATCCCGGTGCTACACGTACCGCTATGCGTGCCAAAGCCTATCCTCAAGAAGACCCACTGTCTCTACCAACACCTGAACAAATTATGCCTGCTTATTTATATCTGATGGGTGAAGATAGCTTACATCTTAATGGACAAAGTTTGGATGCTCAAAATTAAGACCTATTTTATAATTAAATTGATTAAATATATAAACTTAACAATTGAAATATAAATAAACTGAATTGAATAATCTCCACAATTTCTCTTTAATTCTTATATAAAGTGGTACTAATACGTTTAAGTTAAGGTGCCACATGCCCAAAATGTTAATCTCTGTATTAGCATTTATATTTAGTCATGCCTTTGCTGAATCCACACAGATGGTTATACCATTTGATGAACAACAAAAAGGATTAGCAAGATTAAGAACATTTCAATGGCGAGTTGGGTTTATTTTACCGCAACATTATCGAAATGATCATTACAAAATAAAAGCGCAAAATACGGGACGACTGTTTGAAAAACCAAAAGATTGGTACTATGTGCAACACACGTGCATTTTAATTAATCAAGAGAACATCATTATTGAGGTTAAAAAAGCACCCTAGAGTGCTTTTTAAGATAATTGAATACTTTGTTGTCCTGCAGGAGTAACTTTAAAAATTTCAACTTCAAAGGTAATATTTTTACCTGCCAAGGGATGATTAAAGTCTACTTCTGTAGTGTCATCATTTACTGATTTTACAACACCAAACAAGCTAGATTTTGCTTTATCTTCAAATTCAATCATATGCCCAATGGTTGGACGCTGTTCAAATTTTACCGTATCAAAACGTTGTACATTTTCAGCATTCCAAACGCCAAACGCCTCAGAGGGCGATAAATGGACTGTACGGCGATCGCCTGCACGTAAACCAAATAGTGCTTTTTCAAAATCAGGCAATAAACTACCGTCACCTACCACAAGGCTTACAGGTGTTTCACGACTACGTGTATTGTCAATTTCAACACCATTTTCTATCGCAACAGAAAAATGTAAATCAACTTTTGCACCTTGTGTAATGCGGGTTTCTTCATTTGGAGAAATAATATTACTCATCCACTTTACCCTGTTTACGCTTTTTTTCTAAAAAGAAGGTATCAATTAACAATAAAATAGTACCTACTGTAATGGCACTATCTGCAATATTAAATGCAGGAAAATGATGATTTTGATAGTACACATGAATAAAATCGACTACGTACCCTAAAGACACCCGATCAATTAAATTACCCAATGCACCACCTAAAATAAGTGCAATTGCTGCAGGCAGTACTTTCAATGTTTTTGGCATACGAATTAGCCAAAACGCAAAAATTAAAGATACAGCGCCTGCAAGTCCCATGAATAAGTAGCGTTGCCAACCACCTGCATCAGATAAAAAACTAAATGCAGCACCATAGTTATGCAACAGTGTCCAATTTAATGACGGCAAGACTGCAACAGGATCGGCATAGTTTAGATGGGTACTTGCTAAATGCTTTGTCCATTGATCAATCACAATGGCAAGGGCAGAAAGCCCAAGCCACATTGTGTTTGATAAACTAAATTTGCCTTTAGTTTGGTTAGGCATATTTTCTCTCTTCACCTGCGCCACTTACGTTGACGATACAGCGTGAGCATAAGCCAGGATGATCTACATGTGTGTTTACATCTGGTAAAACATGCCAGCAACGTGCACACTTTTCACCTTCAGCTGCTGTTACACGTACGCGCAAACCTTCGACATCTGTTGCTTCGCCTTCTTCAGCAAACGCATTTACTTCTACTTGAGATGTAATCAATACAAAACGTAATTCATTTTCAAGTTTATTAAGTACTGTTTGCAGTTCAGGCTGTGCCCAAAGTTCTACTTTCGCAGATAAATTACCACCCACTGCTTTAGCATTACGTGCAACTTCAATTTGCTTGTTTACCGCTGCTTTTACGCTAAGCAATGCGTGCCAATCTGCATCTGTAATACTGTTTTCTTGCGTTTTTGGTAGATCGTACCATTCTTGCGTAAATACATATTTTTGTGACTGCTCAGGAATGAGTGCCCACGCTTCTTGTGCAGTAAAGCTTAAAATTGGGCTCATCCAACGTACAAATGCTTGTACCACATGGTACAACGCTGTTTGTGCAGATAAGCGTGCTTGCGAGTCAGCTTTTGTCGTGTATTGACGATCTTTAATGATATCTAAATAGAAACCACCTAAATCGTTAATACAGAAATTAGTTAATGCACTACATACTGCATGGAAGTTCATATCTTCGTATGCTTGAACAATCACCGCTTGAACTTCATTGGCACGTTTTAAAATGTACTGATCTAAGGCAATCAATTGATTTGCAGGCATTAAATCTGTACTTGGTTTAAAGCCATTTAAGTTGGCAAGTAAAAAACGTACCGTATTACGAATACGACGATAGCTATCACTTACGCGGTTAAAGATTTCTTTAGACGCTGCAATTTCATAACGGTAATCGCTTGATGCCACATATAAACGTAAACCATCAGCACCTAATTGCTTAATAATTTCTTCTAAAGGAATGTAGTTGCCTAAAGATTTAGATAACTTGCGTCCTTTTTCATCTACCGTAAAGCCATGTGTTAACACAGTTTTGTACGGTGGACGGTTATGAATTGCCATAGATGTGAGTAACGAAGATTGGAACCAACCACGGTGTTGATCTGAACCCTCTAAATACAAATCAGCAGGGCTTTGTAAGTCTTCACGTTGTTCTAAAACAGCATAATGTGTTGTACCCGAATCAAACCATACATCTAATGTATCGCGTACAGCACGGTATTGCTCTGCATCTTTACCTAAGAAATCTTTGGCATCACGTGTAAACCACGCATCAACCCCTTCTTGTTCAATCAGCTTTGCCACTTCTTCCGTTAATTCGGCAGTACGTGGGTGCAACTCATTGGTGTCTTTATCCACAAAAAATGGAATTGGCACACCCCAAGTACGTTGGCGTGAGATACACCAATCAGGACGACCATCCACCATCGATTCAATACGTGCTTGACCCCATTCGGGTACAAATTTCACATCATTTTCGATGGCATTTAAAGCACCCTGACGCAACCCATTTTGATCCATACTAATGAACCATTGTGGCGTTGCACGGAAAATAATAGGCGTTTTATGACGCCAGCAATGTGGGTAGCTATGACGGATTGGTTCATGCGCCCATAAGTGCCCTGCTTCGCCTAATGCAGCAATAATTTTTGGATTGGCTTTATAAATATGCTCATTTGGAAATAATGGCGATGTTGGTAAATAAACACCATTAGAGCCCACAGGGTTTTCTACCGCTAAACCGTACTGTAAACCAACCTTGTAATCGTCTACACCATGACCAGGAGCAGTATGTACTGCACCCGTACCACTTGTTGCAATCACATGCTCACCCAAAATAATAGGCACTTGACGTTCTGCAATCAATGGATGTTGAAGCAATAATTTTTCGATTTTATCGCCTGTAAAATCAGCTAAAACTACAGGATTTTCTAATTTGTAACGCTCACAAGCAGATGCAACCAAATCTTTAGCTAAAATTAAGTTGTGCGTACCACGGTCTGTTTGAACTTGTACCAATTGATATTCGATGTCTGCATGTACAGATACGGCTTGGTTAGCAGGCATTGTCCAAGGTGTGGTTGTCCAAATTACAATATCAGTTGCGTCTTTAACTTCTACATCTAAACGTGCAGATAAATCAGCTAAGTCAATCACACCAAAACCAACATCAATGGCGTCTGATTTTTTGTCTTCGTATTCTACTTCTGCCTCTGCAAGTGCAGAACCACAGTCTAAACACCAGTTAACAGGTTTAAGTCCCGGCTGAATGTGTCTGTTTTTTTGGATTAGTCCTAATGCACGAACAATATCGGCTTCTTGCTTAAAGTTCATCGTTAGGTATGGGTTTTCCCAATCACCTAAAATACCCAAACGTTTAAAATCTTTGCGCTGTAAATCAACTTGTTCTAACGCATATTCACGGCAATGCTTACGGAATGTCGTTGCATCAACTTTATCGCCCACTTTACCAATTTTTTCTTCTACTTTAAGTTCAATTGGTAACCCATGGCAGTCCCAACCTGGTACATAAGGTGCATCAAAACCATCTAATGTACGGCTTTTTACAATAATATCTTTAAGTACTTTATTAACGACATGTCCAAGGTGAATTTGTCCATTTGCATACGGAGGACCATCATGTAATACATATTTTTTCTTGCCAATACGCGACTCACGAATTTGCTGATAAATATTATCTGCGTACCACTCTTCTAACCATTTTTGTTCACGTACTGCTAAATTTGCTCTCATTGCAAATTCAGTACCCGGTAGGTTTAGCGTGGCTTTATAGTCCACTGCATTTTCAGGGGTTTGCTTATCGCTCATGCAAGTTGCTTCCAATATCGGCAAATGAGTCTGTGACTCGTTAAATTAATCTTGATTTAAAGGTGATGTTTTGTGTTGTTTACGAAATTCGCAAAGTTGCACTACATCATCATGAATTCCTGTTTTTAATGCTTCAAGTGAAGGATAATTTTTTTCACCATGTAAATAGTTCAAAAATGTCACACGCATTAGTAAACCATACAGATTAGCAGAAACATCAGGAAAATGTACCTCTAAACGCCACTCAGGATATTCTTGTTGAATGGCAGGACGTGTACCTACATGCCCAGCACCAAATACACTCTCCACGGTATATCCTTTAATTCCTTTTTTATGTGGGTGTTGTTGTACTTTATCAAGCAAAGATTCTGTTTCGCAAATCACTTCAACGCCATAAATCCCATTTAAACAAGGCTTATGACGGTTTAATGCCACATTAATCGTTGGAAAATCAAGGGTTCTACCAAGTTTATCACCATGTTGCACACGCCCAATAATACTATACGGACGTCCAAGAAGTTTTTGTGCAAGTTGTAAATTGCCCTGCTGTAATGTTTTACGTATCCGTGTTGAACTTACACGTTCTTGATTAATTGTGACCGTTTTAATATTCGTTACATTAAAGCCAAAATCTTTTAAAAACTTACTATTACCTTGTCGATCTTTACCAAAATGAAAATCATCGCCTAATACTAAATCTTTTGCATTTAGTTGTTCTTTCAAAAGTTTTGCAAAACTGTCTGCTGTTTGACTTCTAAATTGCTCATTAAATTGAGCAACTGCAACATAATCAATACCAAGCTCTTTTAAATACTCTACTTTTTCACGTAAAGAACTAATACGAGGTGGCGCATCATAACCTTTAAAAAACTCGAGTGGTTGTGGCTCAAAAATCATGACCAAGGTTTTAAGTTGTTTTTGCGCTGCAATTTTTTGGAGTTGCTTAATCATAGCCTGATGCCCAAGATGAACACCATCAAAATTACCAATTGTTACGGCTGTTTGGGGTAAACCTTTTAATGTACAGAGGGCATTCAAACGAAGTAATTTCATGGAAATTAAAGCAATCCTCAAAGATAGTAAGCGTTATATTTTGCCATATTTTTGTGCTGACGTTGTTTTTTTATTAAAGGCGCATAAAGTAAGATACGTTTGTAAAAAACGTATTACTTTATGTTGTAGATTCAGTTATTTTGGCAAACAACCATTTAATAGCATTTGTACTGTATGCTTTAAAGTTCTTTGATGAAAGCTTTTATTTTTTAGTGTCTTACCCGTTAATGCTTCAAATTGCGCGCTAAAATCCGCATAACTTTGTGTAATTGCCCAAATATTAAAAACAAATAGTTCGGGGTCAATATCTATCGAAATTTTGCCTTGTTCTTGCCACTGTACAATCACTTTAAGTTTACGTTTAAAATGTTTCTTAATTGAACCTTTAATGATGTCATGAATATAAGGTGCATCTTGAATAATTTCTAAGGCAAAAAGTTTAGATGCTTTAGGGTTCTGCTTAGAAAATTCAATTTTTTGTTCAATATAATGCGTCAGCATTTCTTCAGGATCTGCTTCAACATTAAATATTTGAAGAGGCTCTAACCATTTTTGTAAAACAGAGGTTAATACTTCTATATAAAGTGCCTCTTTGTTTTCAAAATAATAAAATATATTCGACTTATGCATATCTGCAAGCCGAGCAATTTCATCTAAACTTGCCCCAGCAAAACCATATACAGAGAATACATCTAATGCTGCATTTAAAAGTTGATTACGTTTTTGCGTACTTTTCTTAAGCTCCATATGCGTAACCTAAATTAAAAATATAGTTTAGATTTTATTAGAAAATTAATGAGTTTTGCATATAAAATTTTAAGTTATTTTCATCAGCAAATCAGCAAATCAGCAAATCAGCAAATCAGCAAATCAGCAAATCAGCAAATCAGCAAATCAGCAAATCAGCAAATCAGCAAATCAGCAAATCAGCAAATCAGCAAATCAGCAAATCAGCAAATCAGCAAATCAGCAAATCAGCAAATCAGCAAATCTATTGTTTTAAATACAGAGTATTAGTAAAGTCTTTTATAACAATTTTTTAAATACTTGGGAATTACGCTGATAGTTATATAGTGCTTGTCTTGCGCTGGGGAGCTCATGCACTGAAGATACTTGAAAGCCTTGTTCTAAAAACCAATGGGCTGTGCGCGTTGTTAACACAAAAAGTTGCTGTATACCATGTTGTTTGGCTTTATCTTCTAAGAATCCTAAAATTTGAACAGCTCTATTAGATTTTCGATAATTAGGATGTACTGCAACACATGCTAACTCAGAAGACGTTACTTCATTTTTTAAAGTTTCGATGGGATATAAGGCCGCGCAAGCAAGAATCGTTCCATCCCGCTCTATCACTGCAAATTGCTCTATTTCTTGTTCTAATCTTTCACGTGATCGATAAACTAGAATTCCTTGCTCCTCTAAAGGACGCAGTAAATTCATTAAACCACCGACATCTTCAATACTTGCCATTCTTACATTTTCATAATGGGCATCCGTGATCATTGTTCCTATACCATCACGAGTAAATAACTCTTGAATCAATGCACCATCTTGTTGAAATGGCAAAATATGAACGCGTTTTACACCATTTAATGCTGCTTCTTTAGCTGCTTCAAAGCATGGGGCTAAATTTAAAAAATTATAATGATCAAATTGAGCGGGTGAGATCTCTTTAATTAACATGCCACTAGCATCTTTTAAAACATTTTCTTTATTTAAGAAAATTAGTTTATCTGCTTTTATTTTTATAGCAGTTTTTGTTGCGACTTCTTCAGTAATTAAACTGAAAATTTCTCCAGTAGTTGAATAACCTATAGAACTTATTAAAACAATATTATTTTCATCTAATAGTTTAGTAATTGCTATTACATCAATACTCCTCACCTCTCCCGATAACTCAAAGTCAATTCCATTATGAATTCCAAAAGGTTTAGCGGTTACCAAATTTCCAGATACTACATCTATTCTAGAACCAAACATGGGTGAGTTAGCTAATCCCATAGACAATAGTGCTTCAATTCTCATACGTGTAGAACCCATTGCACTCATAACACTAGGTAAAGTAGATCTTTTAACAAGCCTACGACCATCAATGAAATTATTTTCTAAGTTACTAATTTTTATATAGTTATTAATTTGAGGTTCTGCGCCATGAATAAGAACTAAACGGATACCTAAAGAATGTAACAGAGCTATATCATGAATAATTGTACTAAAGTTTGGATGTTCAATCGCTTCTCCATCAATCATGATGATAAAAGTCTTTTGACGGTGTGCATTTATATAAGGTGCTGAATGACGAAACCAATGTAGAGATTCCATTGAATTATCTGATTTAGTCATTCTTTCTCTCATAAAAATAGTTTTAGTTAAGAATTATAACAAACTCTTTAAATTTATTTAAATTATAGGCATAAAAAAAGCCCCTCATTGAGGGGCTTTAGAATAATGAGCTGGCGATGACTTACTCTCACATGGGTAACCCCACACTACCATCAGCGCAAAGAGGTTTCACTTCTGAGTTCGGGAAGGGATCAGGTGGTTCACTCTTGCTATGGTCGCCAGCACAA